>NZ_LT629703.1:2408750-3613125 GCF_900103365.1 Afipia sp. GAS231 | reverse complement strand
CGCGGGCATTAAAAAAATACCCCCGAGCACGACGCCAAGGCCCGCCGCGATCGAGACGATCCAGGCCAGCACGTTGAGCGGGGTATGAAAGCCCGGCCCGAGCATCGCTTCCGCCCAGCCTTCGCCATATTCGGCGAACCAGGTCAGCAGCCGCTGCAACCCGAACGCCAGCACCGTGATCAGTATCAGCGCCAGCCCGATCGAGCGCCACAGGATGGAACGCATCGGCGGCGACAGGATCTGCGATAGCGCCTTGACGGCCGCGTCCAACATGGTGGTTCAACCTCTCGTGAAAAAGCCCTCGCGAGAGGTAGAGATGCAGCGAGACTTCGGCAAGGGCCGCGGCCGTCTCAGGCGTCCAGCGGCTTGCCGCGGACGTTGGGGCCGAAGGTCGCGATCACGAGGATGACCAGGATCATCGCCGAGGTGATCAGGCCGAACACGCCGCCGACGCCACCCACTTTCAGCATATGGGCGACGATGAAGCCGGAGAACATCGCGCTGACCCGGCTCATCGAATAGACGATCCCGGACGCCCGCGCGCGGATCGCGGTCGGGAACACCTCGGTCTGGTAGGCGTGATAGGCGTAGGACATCGTCATGTTCGCGGCCGTGAGCAGCACGCCGCTCAGGATCAGGAGCGCCGGCGCCGTCAGCTGCGAGAACGCCGCGCCGAACAGAATGATCGCGACGCAGGCGCCGCAGATGATCCATTTGCGCTCGAGCCTGTCGGCGAAGCTGGCCGCCAGCAGCGGCGCGATCGGATAGGCGAAGGCCACGATGAAGGAATATTCCAGGCTCTTGGTGACCGTGATGCCCTTCTCGACCAGCAGCGTCGGCACCCAGTTGGCAAAGCCGTAGAAGCCGAACGCCTGGCAGAAGTTGAACACCATGAACATCGCGACCAGCGGCAAATAGGGCGGGCGGAACAGGTCGCTGAAGCCGACCTTCACGGGTGCGCTCGCGGGCACCATGCGGGGTGCCGGCTTCGGAGGCGCCGTGGCGCGACCGGCGGCGGCTTCCAGTTTTGCCAGAATTTTGAGGGCCTCATCGGTCCGGCCGTGGCGCGCCAGCCATAGCGGGCTTTCCGGCACGAACAATCGCAGCACCCAAATCACCATGCTGCCGGCGACGCCGATCAAGACCACCCAGCGCCAGCCGTCGAGGCCGTAGGGTTTGAGCGGCACCAGCCACCAGGAGAGAAAGGCCACGATCGGCACGGCAATGAACATGACGGACTGGTTGACCGCAAACGCGCGGCCGCGCATCCGGCTCGGCACCAGTTCGGTGATGTAGGCGTCGATGGTGATGATCTCGACGCCGATGCCGATGCCGGCGATGAAGCGCCACAGCAACAGCCCTTCGGATGTCGACTGGAAGGCCATGATCACCGACGCCGCGGAATAGCCCAATAGCGCGTAGGTAAAGATCGCGCGCCGCCCGAACCGGTCGGCGAGAAACCCCAGGAAGAACGTGCCGACGAACAGCCCGGCAAAGGTCGCGGCGACGAACGCGCCGATTCCGGAAAAGCCGAAAAAGGCCTGGGTCGTCGTGGTCAGGAGGCCGCTGCGGGTCAGGCCCGGCGCGATATAGCCGGTGAAGAAGAGGTCGTAGATTTCAAAGCAGCCGCCGAGCGACAGCAGGATCACGAGTCTCCAGACATAAGATGAGGCCGGCAGCGCTTCGAGCCGCTGCGATATCGCGTCCGCGCCACTACTATTGGCCGCAAGACGGGTGCCGGCGTCGATCTCGAGCGCGCTCATGAAGTCCTCCCCTGAAGGTCCCTTGGCCGTCTCTCTATTGAAGACGTTGGTGCCGTTATATTTTGACGCGTTTTCTTGACGCGAACCGGTATCCACTTCGCTTGAAAACGCTACTGGAGCATGTTTGGCGTTTGCGAGCCAGAAATCCAGACGAACATATCGATTAGAGTGTTCGATAATTTCGAACTCAGATCAAAAGCGTCGCCTCCCAGGCGCCGCGCCCGACCTGTTCGGCGATCAGCGCCAGCATCAGGCGGCGCATTTCTTCCATCACATAGGTCATGGGACGGTTGCGCAAACGGCAGAGATAGAGCGTGCGGGTCAGTTTCGGCTCGATCACTTCCCGCGCCACCAGGGTGCCGGCGGCAAGCTGCTCCTGCGCGAACAGTTTGGTCGCGATGGCGCAGCCCAGTCCGGCCTGCAGGGCGCCTGACATGCCGGTGATCGAATTCAGATGCAGGATCGCATTGGCCTCCAGCCGCTTCAGCAGCACGGGATCGTCGAGCAGCGCGCGGGAGGACAATCCGTGCAGCAGCAGGATCAGCGGCAGCCGCGTCAATTCCTCGAAGGTGATCGGCGCCTTGCTCTTGCCGATCAGTTTCGGCGTGCCGACGCAGAACATCTCTTCTTCCAGCACCGGTTCGGCGAACAGGTCCTTTTCCGACGGCGGATTGTAGACCAGCGCGAGATCGACCTCGGAGGCCATCAGACGCAGCAGCGTCGCGCCCGACAGGCTTTCGGTCAGCGACAGTCTTAGATCTGGATATTTGGCGAGCACCGTGCGCATCAAGGGAACGCCGATCGCCTTGACCCCGGAATTGGCCATGCCGATCGAGATGTCGCCGGCGATGACGCTGCCGCCCTGCTTGATTTCCCGCTCGGCCTCGGCCATCGCGCGCAGGATGATGCGGGCGTGCTCGTAGAGCCGTTCGCCGGCCGCGGTCGGTTCCATCCCGCGCGGCTTGCGTTCGAACAGCGGCATCGCGAACTCGGATTCGAGGTTGGATATATGATGGCTGAGCGCGGATTGGGCCACATTGGCCTGATCCGCCGCCCGCGACAGGTTGCGCTGCTCGTAAACGGCGATGAAATAGCGGAGCTGCCGTGAATCCATGAAGGTTGCGTTCTAAAAGGACGAATGCACTATTCGACAGATTATATTTTTCAGATGGCGTGTGAAGCCTTAAGCGTAATGGCCAACGAGCCAATCGGGACGGGAGATGCGCGATGACCGGGACGGGACTGCCGCTGGAGGGGGTGCGGGTCGTCGAAATGACCCATATGGTGATGGGCCCGACCTGCGGCATGGTTCTGGCGCAGCTGGGTGCCGAGATCATCAAGGTCGAGCCGCCGGACGGCGACAAGACCCGCTCGCTCGGCGGCATGGGGACCTCATTCTTCCCGCTGTTCAATCGCGGCAAGCGCAGCATCGTGCTCGATTTCGCCAAGGCCGAAGACCGCGAGACCATGGACCGGCTGCTCGCCAGCGCTGACGTATTCCTGGAAAACTTTCGCGACGGCCAACTCGACAAACAGGGGCTCGGCCCCGAAGAATTGCGCCGCAAGCATCCGCATCTGATCGTGGCCGGCCACAAAGGCTTTCTGTCCGGTCCCTATGAGCATCGCCCGGCGCTCGACGAAGTCGTGCAGATGATGTCGGGCCTCGCCGCCATGACGGGGACGCGCGACAAGCCGCAGCGAGTCGGCTCGTCCGCCAATGACATCATGGGTGGCATGTTCGGCGCGATCTCGATCCTGGCCGCGCTGTATCAGAAGCGCGGCGGCAAAAAGGACGGCGTCGACATCCGCATCGGGCTGTTCGAAAACTGCCTGTTCCTGGTTGCCCAGCACATGGTCGAATATGAAATGACCGGCAACAGACCGCGCTCGATGCCGGAGCGCGAGCATGCATGGCCGATCTACGATATTTTCGACACTGCCGAAGGCGACCGCATTTTCATCGGCGTGGTCACCGAGGGCCATTGGGCGATTTTCTGCAGGGAGTTCGGGCTTAAGGAGTTTTCCGAGGACCCGACCTTGACCAACACCACGGAACGGATTCTGGCGCGCGGGCGGATCATTCCGCGCGTCGCCGAAGTGGTGCGGCAATGGAAGATGGCCGACCTCTCGGCCAAGCTCGATGAGCTGAACATCTGCTTCTCGCCGATCAACCGGCCCGAGGATTTGCTGACGGATCCGCATGTGCTGCGCCCTGGCGGACTGGTGCAGAATTTCAACGCCAATGGCGCGCCGTTCCGTGTTCCCGCGTTGCCGATCGAATGGAACGGCGGCAATATCGGCGAAGGGCTGAAGGTGCCGGTGCTGGGCGCCGACACCGATGCTGTTCGCGCCGAACTCGACAAGCTTTCCTCAACCGACAACGCTGCGTGAGGCCATCATGACCCGTCTTCAAGATGTCTATCCCGAGAACAAGATCATCCTGCGCGAAGTGGGCCTGCGCGACGGCCTGCAACTGGTGAAGTCGTTTCCGTCCACATCAGCCAAGCAGCGCTGGATCCGCGAGGAATATGCCGCGGGCGTGCGGCATTTCGAGGTTGGCTCGTTCCTGCCCGCCAAAACCTTTCCGCAGTTCGTCGACGTGCGCGACATCATCCAGACTGTCGGATCGCTGCCCGGCGCCTACGGCATCGCGCTGGCGCTAAACGAGCGCGGCGTCAACGAGGCGCTGGCCTCTGGCGTTGCCGAAGTCGCGACCGTGGTCTCGGCGACTGAAGAGCACAGCCAGGCCAACGCCAACCGCACGCGCGAATCGGCGATCGCCAACGTCAAGCGTCTGTGCGAACTGCGCGACGCCACCGAACACAAGCCTGTTGTCAACGCCGCCATCTCGATGGCTCTGGGCTGTTCGATCGTCGGCGCGGTTGACCCGAAGGAAGTGTTGCGGATCACCGAAAAGCTGTTCGAGGCCGGTGTCGACATGGTCGCGATCGCCGACACCGTCGGCTATGCCGGGCCCAAGCAAGTGGGTGAACTGACCGCCGGCGCGGTGAAGATTGCGGGCTCGAAGCCGATCTGCATTCACCTGCACGACACCCGCGGCATGGGCATCGCCAATGCATCTGCCGCGCTCGATGCCGGCGCCCGCGTGCTCGACGGTTCACTCGGCGGCCTCGGCGGCTGCCCGTTCGCGCCGGGCGCGACCGGCAATGTCGTGTTCGAGGATCTCGCGTTCCTGTGCGAGAGCAAGGGTTTCAAGACCGGTATCGATATCGAGAAACTGGTCGCGGTGCGGTCGATCCTGAAAGCGGAAATGCCGGGCGAAGCGCTTTATGGCGGCATGGCCCGCGCCGGCCTGCCGCGCGGGACAGCAGCGAAGGCGGCTTGATCGCTCCCTTTGGTCATGGCCGGGCTTGACCCGGCCATCCACGTCTTCCTTATCGTGGATGCGGCAAAAAGACGTGGATGCCCGGGTCAAGCCCGGGCATGACGGAGTTTGTTTTGATCTACAGCTCCGTCACCCGTAACCGCAACGCGTTCCCGACCACACTCACCGACGACAGCGCCATCGCCGCCGCCGCAATGATCGGCGACAGCAGCAAGCCAAACGCGGGATAGAGGATGCCGGCGGCGATCGGAATCCCGGCTGCGTTGTAGATGAACGCGAAGAACAGGTTCTGGCGGATATTGCGCATCGTCGCCTGCGACAGTTTTCGCGCGCGGACGATGCCACCGAGATCGCCGCTGAGCAGCGTGATCCCAGCACTTTCCATCGCCACGTCAGTGCCGGTGCCCATGGCAATGCCGACTTCGGCGGCGGCCAGCGCCGGTGCGTCATTGACGCCGTCGCCGGCCATCGCGACGATCCGCCCGCTCTTTTGCAGCTTGGTCACGACCGCGCTCTTCTGGTCGGGCAGCACTTCGGCCTCGACATCGCTAATTCCAAGCGTCCGTGCCACCGCATCGGCGGTGGTCTTGTTGTCGCCGGTCAGCATGATGACCTTGATACCTTCGGCTGCCAGTGCCTTCAGCGCATCCCGTGTCGACACCTTGATCGGATCGGCGATCGCGAACAGCGCAGCCAGTTCGCCGTCGATGGCGACGTTGATGACGGTGGCGCCGTCTCTGCGCATCAGCTCGCTCTGGGCTTGCAACGAACTGGTATCGATGCCGAGTGAGGCGAGGTAATTCGCATTGCCCAGCACGACGGTTTTGCCGTCGACCTTGCCGGTCGCACCCTTGCCGGTCGGCGAGTCAAACTCCTCGACCGTGCCCAATTCAAGATTTCGTTCTTTCGCCGCCTGCACGATCGCGTCGGCCAGCGGATGTTCGCTGGCGCGTTCCACGCTGGCCGCGAATCTTACGACATCGGCGACCTCGAAGTCATCGGTCGTCACCACGCTGACGACTTTTGGTTTTCCTTCGGTCAGAGTACCCGTCTTGTCGACCACCAAGGTGTCGATCTTCTCCATGCGCTCGAGCGATTCGGCATTCTTGATCAGGACGCCGGCATGCGCGCCGCGGCCGACGCCGACCATGATCGACATCGGCGTGGCGAGACCGAGCGCGCATGGGCAGGCGATGATCAGCACGCTGACAGCCGCGACCAGGCCATACGCCATGCGCGGCTCCGGCCCAAAATATGCCCATGCAGCAAACGCCAGCAACGCTACCGCAATCACGGCAGGCACGAACCAGCCGGCAACCTGATCGGCGAGCCGCTGAATCGGCGCGCGCGAGCGCTGCGCATCCGCGACCATCTGCACGATCTGCGATAGCAGCGTGTCGCGGCCGACCTTGTCGGCACGCATCACGAATCCGCCGGACTGGTTCAGCGTGCCTGCGATGACCTTGTCGCCGCTCTCCTTGGTGACCGGCATCGATTCGCCCGTGACCAGCGATTCGTCGAGCGCGGAGCGGCCTTCGAGGATGACGCCGTCGACCGGCACCTTTTCGCCCGGCCGCACGCGCAGGCGGTCGCCGACCGCGAGGCTGTCGATCTCGACCTCGTGGTCGGCGCCATCGTCGCCGACGCGACGCGCGGTTTTCGGCGCAAGCTGCAGCAACGCTTTGATCGCGCCCGACGTCGCGTCGCGGGCGCGCAATTCCAGCACCTGGCCGAGCAGCACGAGCACGGTAATGACCGCAGCCGATTCGAAATAGACCGCGACCGCGCCGCCATGGCCGCGAAACGTCTCTGGAAAAATTCCGGGCGCGACCGTCGCCACCACGCTGTAGAGATAGGCCACGCCGGTACCAACAGCGATCAGCGTGAACATGTTGAGATTTCGCGTCACCAGCGATTGCCAGCCGCGCACGAAGAACGGCCAGCCGGCCCACAGCACCACCGGCGTCGCGAACGCGAACTGGATCCAGTTCGACAGCGCAGGCTCGATGAGGCCATGGCCGCCAATGAGGTGCCCGCCCATCTCCAGGATCATCGGCGGTAACGCGAGCACGAGACCGATCCAGAACCGGCGCGTCATGTCAGCGAGTTCGGGGTTGGGGCCGTCGTCGAGGCTCGCGACCTCCGGCTCCAGCGCCATGCCGCAGATCGGGCAGCTTCCGGGCCCGACCTGACGGATCTCGGGGTGCATCGGGCAGGTATAGATCGCGCCTTCGGGCACGGGCGCCTGCGGGGTGCTGTCCTTCTCGAGATATTTTTGCGGGTCGGCCGCAAACTTGGTGCGGCAGCCGGCCGAGCAGAAATGGAAGGTCTCGCCGCGATCGTCGAAGCGGTGCTTGCTCGTCGCCGGATTGACCTTCATCCCGCAGACGGGGTCGAGCACGCGGACGGTATCGTCCGTCTGGGGGCCGTTGTCGGCATGATTGACGTGATGGTCGTGGCCGGAATGATCATGCCCGCCACAGCAGGTGGATTTTCCCGCGCCGCCGTCATGGTCGCCGTGTTCGGCTTTTGTCATCAACGTCTCCGGCCTTGAAACCTATACCCTATGGGGGTATATAGGCTGCATGCGAAAAGACATCAAGGCATCCTGTCAGAAACGTCTCAGCCGGATCGAGGGCCAGGTTCGCGGGCTTTCGAAGATGGTCGACGAGGACCGCTACTGCATCGATATCGTGACCCAGATATCGGCGGTGCGGGCGGCGCTGCGGCGTGTCGAGGAGGAAGTGCTGCGCGATCACGTCTCGCATTGCGTCGAACACGCCATCACCAGTGGCAACAAGACCGATCAACGCGAGAAGATCGCGGAGCTGATGGCCGTGATCGGCCGCTCCGACAGGTAATCAGTCGTGTGGGGATGCTTGCGCTGCCGCTCCTGGTGCGGCTGACATTGGCGGCGAGGTTTTGACGAAACCGTAGGGTGGGCAAAGGCGCTCTTGCGCCGTGCCCACCATTTATCCTGCACTCGAATGAGGTGGTGGGCACGCTTCGCTTTGACCACCCTAGGAATTGCGCGCTAAGCCGCCAGCCCCGGTGCCTTCGTGCGCAGACGGGCGCGGCGTTCAACGGCGGCAGGAGTTACTTCCGCAGCCGGAAGCGGCGCCGCTTCGTCAATTTCTTCAGGAACAAGCGGCGGCGACTCGCTCGATGGAAACACCCCGAATTCGCCGGCTACCTCCGGGAGCGGCTTCTGCTTGTCGGCCCAATGCAGGGCGGTGTAGTCGAAGCCGTGCACGATGGTGGGTTTGACGATTTCGAAATAGGGCGAGATGTCGAAGTCGCGGGGCATGTAGAGCGAGGAATCGCGGATATGCAGGATCTCGCGCCGGGCCTTCCTCGAGGCCGCACGAGTGATCTTGGGCAGGATCGGGTAGCGCACGGCGTCGAACGCCTGCGCGATCAGCGCCGAGCAGATGATCTTGGTCGGATCGCCGGAACCGAAGGCGATCATGCGGCGACGCCAGCGCTGCGGCACCGGCAGCGGGATCAGAAAGCGCATCAGGTCGACAATGTTCTTGGTGTCGTAGCCGAAGCCGATCCGGTTGATGGCGTAGCGGCATACCGTGGTGCGGTCTTCGTAGGACAGTCCGACCGGACGGCAGACGCGGGTGTGATAGGGATAATATTTCGACAGCGGCGCCGAAGTCACGCCTTCGCCGATATTGGCCTCGATCAGGACATGCGGCTCGCCGTCGGGCTCGGTCGCGCCGTCGATGGGCCCGACAAAGAGGGCGGCATGCGACCAGGTCGATTGCGTGAGGTATTTGATGATGCCGGAAATCCGGTTGTTGCCTTCGACCAGCAGTACGTCGCCGGATTCGATGACCCCGCGCAGATGTTCGGGATCGCTGGGCGTGAATGGCTCATAGCCCGGGACTTCCTTCTGAAGGTACCCCGCAATCAACTGGCCGATGGTATCGAGCATTACGCCCATCAAATTCTCCCAGAGCGGCTTGTTCGTCCGCCTTTTTTTGTTCCCTTAGCATGGTCCGAAGCCGTTTCAATTTAGTTCATGCGTGAATCGGATCAATCATGATTGATTTACCATGAGTGTTGCTGCCCACCGTGAGATGCGGCACAGTTCGCTAGCTGTTCTCATTTCGCTCGATTTCCTGCAAGTCTCCGGAAACCATGACATGACAATGACCCGCCGCAATTTCCTGTCGGCGTCCGCGGCTCTCGCGGTCACCCCGGTTTTTACGGGGCGGGGTGCGGCCGCGCCGTTGCCGCGCGAAGCCGACATTGTCGTGATCGGCGCGGGCGCGGCCGGCATTGCTGCGGCGCGGCGGATCATGGCGGCGAA
The DNA here is from genome assembly GCF_900103365.1 of Afipia sp. GAS231. NCBI lineage: Bacteria > Pseudomonadati > Pseudomonadota > Alphaproteobacteria > Hyphomicrobiales > Nitrobacteraceae > Afipia > Afipia sp. GAS231. The sequence continues at coordinate 3,603,695 of NZ_LT629703.1, read as the reverse complement.
CCGCAAGGTGATCGTGGTCGAGGCGGCAAGCCAGATCGGTGGCCGCTGCCAGACCGATAGTACGAGTTTCGACGTGCCGTTCGACCGCGGCGCGCGCTGGATGCACAACCCCGACACCAATCCGATGATCAGGCTGGCGCGCGCCGCCGGTCTTGAAATCACCACCGCGCCGTCGGGCCAGAAGATCCGCATCGGCCGCCGCTACGCCCGCCCGGGCGAGACCGAGGAATTTCTGGCAGCGCTCGTGCGCGCCAACCGCGCCATCGACGAAGCCTCGCGCAAAGGCGACGTTGCCTGCGCCTCCGTGCTGCCAAAGGATCTTGGCGACTGGGCCGGTACCGCGGAGTTCGTGCTCGGCGCCAACTTTTCCGGCAAGGACCTCAAGGACGTCTCCGTCGGTGACAAAGCCCGCGCACAGGATCGCAACACCGCGATCGCCTGCCGTCAGGGGCTCGGCACCCTGGTCGCCAAGCTCGGCGAGCAGGTGCCGCTGTCGCTGTCGACCCCGGCCAGCCGCATCGCGTGGGGCAGCCGTGACGTCACGGTGGAAACACCTTCCGGCAAGATCGCCGCACGCGCCGCCATCATCACGGTGTCGAGCAACGTGCTGGCGGCGGGCAACATCAAATTCAATCCCGATATTCCCAAGCGCACGCTCGATGCCGCGGCGAAGTTGAGCCTCGGCAGCTACGACCGGATCGCGCTGCAGATGCCCGGCAATCCGCTCGGCCTCGCCCGCGACGACGTCGTCATCGAACAAAGCAATTCGACCAGAACCGCGCTGATGTTTGCCAATATGGGCGGTTCGTCGCTGTGTTCGATCGATGTCGCCGGATCGTTCGGCCGTGACCTTTCCGCGCAGGGCGAAGCGGCGATGGTTGCGTTTGCGACTGAGTGGCTCGGCAAACTGTTCGGCAGCGATGCCGCGGCGGCGGTGAAGAAATCGAGCGCGACGCGCTGGAATGCCGCGCCGTTCGCGCTCGGCGCGATGTCGGTGGCGGGACCCGGCGGACAGGCGTCGCGAAAGGTCCTGACCGAGCCGATCGGCTGCATGTATCTCGCCGGCGAGGCCACCCACGAAACGCTGTGGGGAACGATCGACGGCGCCTGGGAAAGCGGCGAGCGTGCCGCCGAAGCCGCATTGCGCCGGATCGGTGCGTTGAAGGATGCCGAACCGGTAGCGCCGGTGCGCGCGCAGCGGCCGCAACGGCGCGCGCCGGCGCGGCAGGCGGCACCGTTTTCGCCGATCAATTGATGTGTAGCGACATCCGCGCTGCGCTCCCTCTCCCGCTTGCGGGGGAGGGTTGGGGTGGGGGTGCCTCCACATCGGGACTGCCTGCTTAGAGAGCCTCCACCCGCAAACGGGAGAGGCGAAGTCAGAGCTACCGCAGCGCACCGGCGCGTTAGAGGTGGTGGGGATGCTGACGACGGTGACCGGGACGTCCAGCCGGGTGTCGATCCACGGCGTGCGGCGACGGGAATACGTAACCCCACGTCGTTCCTGTCTTCGTAAGGGCGGCGATGCCGTTGAAGCTCACAACGGCAGTTTCAGCTCCATCAGATCCCGCGCGACAATGATGCGGCCTTTGAAGGCCTTCTTGGCCTCGTTGCGCCAGTCCTCGTCCGTGACGTCGAGTTCGCCGGGGACCAGATGGCTCATCACCAGCACCTTGACCCCTGCTGCGTCGGCGATGCGGCCGACATCCTCGGGCGCGGTGTGGCTCTCCAGCAGGTGCTTCTTCAGCGTGGCGCCGTTCTTGACCCTGGTCACCAGACGATCGACCCAGGGGAGATAGATCGCTTCGTGCACCAGCACGTCGGCGCCTTTGGCGAATTCCGCAAGCTTCGGATTGTAGGAGGTGTCGCTGGAGAACACGATAACGCCGTCTGGCGTCTCGAACTTGTAGGCAAAGTTGTCCATGATCGGTGGATGCGGGGTCCGGAACGCCGTCACCTTTACGTCGGGCGTCTGCAGTACCACACCATCCTCGGTGATGTCTTTCGCGATCAGAAGCTTGCGCAGGTCGGGCCGGCCTTCGTCCTCGATCCGGGTCTCGATGTCGAATTTGTTCAGCTCCCAATAGGTCTTGGTCATGGCCTCGAGACCTTTGGGGCCGAACGAATGTATCGGCGTCGAGAGGCCGGTGGCCCAAGCGTTGTAAACCAGATTGCCGTATTCGAGGTTATGATCGGAATGGTGATGGCTAATGAAAATATACTTCACCGATTCCAGCGGCACGCCGGCGCTGGCGAGTTGGTGGCTAACCCCCATGCCGCAGTCGATCACGAATGGCGTTTCGTTCACCACTACCAGATTGGCTGGGTTGGAAGGCCCGACGCCGACGCGCGGGCCGCCCTTGGTGCCCAGGAACACCATTTTGGTACGCGGCTTCGCTTGCGTCTGTGCAAAGACGGCAGGTGCGGTCAGCGCAGCGACACTGCCCAGCGTCAGTTTCAGCGCGGTGCGGCGGTCGATCACAAGACTCTCCCTGGTTTCCTTTTTCGTTGAAGTCAGCCTAGCGTCCGCGCAGTATACCGTCCAGCGCGGGCAGTCCGATGAGGACGGCGGCGGCGATCAGGGCGTAACAGATCGCGCGAAATAGTTTTTCGCTGGCGCGGCCGAACAGCAAAGCGCCGAGCCCGACTCCGATGGCGTAGACCGGGCCGACGACCATCGAGAAGCGGATCGAGTCCATCGTGATCAGTCCGCTCAGCGCGTAGCTGATGAGCGAGAAGAAATCCGACGCCGCGAAGAACAGCACGATATTGGCGCGCTGAATCACGGAAGCGATCGGGCGGCCGAGCCAGTAGCCGACGATCGGCGGGCCGCCGGTTTGGGCAAGGCCGCTGCAAAAGCCGGAGAGCCCGCCGATACCGATCGAAATCGCCGCGTGATCCTTGCCGCGGTAGCGCCAGCTGGACAGCAACAACAGCAGCAAGGCAAGAACGAAGGCTGAAATGATCCAGCGCGTGGTGACCGGCTCGAGCCGGCTGAGCAACCAGGTTCCAATGGGGACGCCGACCAGTGCGCCAAGCGCCATGATCGCGGTCGCCTTGCGGTCGGCCTGCTTCCAGGCATTCGGGATCAGCGGCGCTGAGCCGATGAAATCGATGATCAAGAGCAGCGCCGCGACCAGCCGCGGAGCGGCGATCGAGCTTGCCAGCGGCATGAAAATCAGCGCTGAGCCGAAGCCGGAAAATCCGCGCGCGATGCCCGAGATGAGCGCGATCGCGCAGATCGCGATCGCCACGTTGAGGCTGACGTCGGTGGGGATCAGGCTGGTCAGATTCATGCTTTATATCTTGAGCATGATGTTATCCGAAAACCGCTTACACTTTTCGGCATCATGCTCGGCATGATCATGCCCGAAGCAGGCCGCCGGTCTTCTTCGTCACTTCGGCCACGACCTTCGCCGCCACTGCATCGATTTCCTGATCGGTCAGCGTCTTCTCGCGCGGCTGGATCGTGACGGCGATTGCGATCGACTTTTTACCGTCGTCGATGCCCTTGCCTTCGTAGACGTCGAACACGGTCACATCCGTGATCAGCTTCTTGTCGACGCCCTGCGCCGCGCGCACGATATCGCCGGCCTTGACGCTGCGATCGACGATGAACGCGAAGTCGCGCGACACCGGCTGGAAGGCGGAGAGGTCGAGCACCGGCTTGGCGCGGGTCGGCCGCTGCTTGGCGTCGGGAATACGATTTAGCGTCACCTCGAAGGCGATCAGCGGGCCATCTGCGCGAAGCGCCTCTAATGCGCGCGGGTGCAATTCGCCGAAATAGCCGAGCACGTTTTGCGGGCCGATCTGGATGGTGCCGGAACGACCGGGATGCAGCCATGAAGGCCCACCCGACACGATCTGCAGCGCCTGCATCGGCGCGCCGGCCGCTGCGAGCACCGCGAACGCGTCGGCCTTGGCATCGAGTGCGTCGGCCATGACCGCGCCGGACCAATGCCGTCCCATGCCTTTCGAGGACGCAAAACCATGCCGCACGCCTGAGGCCGCGACCATCTGGTCCTCGGGCTTGTCACCCTTGAATACCTGTCCGACTTCGAACAGCGCCACATCGGCGAAGCCGCGATTGACGTTGGCCTGCGCGGCCGCAACCAGGCCTGGCAGCAGGCTCGGCCGCATGTCGGACAAATCGGATGCGATCGGATTGGCCACCGCGAGTTCGGCCTGTCCGCCGCCGAACAATTCGGCCGCGGGTTTTGAAATGAACGACCACGTCACGGCCTCGACCATGCCGCGCGCGGCGAGTGCGCGCTTGGCGCGGCGGGTGCGGAGCTGGATCTGGGTCAGCACCGGCTTGCGCGGCGCGTCGCCACGCTCGAACGGGGTCATCGGCACCTTGTCGACGCCGACGATGCGCACGATTTCCTCGACGATATCGGCCTTGCCGCTGATGTCGGTGCGCCACGACGGCACCGCGATTTTCACCACCGGACCAGAGCCGGCGACCATGAAGCCGAGACGGCCCAGGATCAGTTTCACTTCCGGGAATGGCACCTCGATGCCGGCGAGCCGCTTGACCTCGGTCAGCGGAAACTCGATCACCCGATCCTCGCCAAACGCCTTGCCGACGACGACGTTCTCGGACGGCGTGCCGCCGCACATCTCCATCACCAGTTTGGTGGCCATCTCCAGCCCCGGCACCATGAAGGCCGGATCGATGCCGCGCTCGAAGCGATAACGTGCGTCCGAATTGATGCCGAGCTTGCGGCCGCTTTGGGCGATGTTGATCTCGTTCCACAGCGCGGATTCGATCAGCACGTCCGTGGTGTTCTCGTCGCAGCCGGAAGCCTCGCCGCCCATGATGCCGGCGAGCGATTCGACGCCGTGGTCGTCGGCGATGACGCAGACGCCGCTGTCGAGCGTGTAGGTGCGGCCGTCGAGCGCCAGCAGCGTCTCGCCGTCTTTGGCGCGTCGCACGGTGAGATTGCCCGTCACCTTTTTGGCGTCGAACACATGCAGCGGCCGGGCGCGGTCGTAGGTCATGAAGTTGGTGATATCGACCAGCGCGTTGATCGGGCGCAGCCCGATCGAGGTCAGGCGCTTCTGCAGCCACTCCGGCGAAGGTCCGTTCTTGACGCCGCGGACCAGCCGCAGCGCAAAGCCCGGACACAGCGTGGCGTCCTCGACCTTGACCTGCACCGGGCAGGGGAATTCACCCTTGATCGGTTTGATGCCGTGGTCTTTGAACTTGCCCATGTCGGCGGCGGAAAGATCGCGCGCGATGCCGTGCACGCCGGTGCAGTCCTGACGGTTGGGCGTCAGGTTGATTTCGAGCATGGGATCGCCGAGGCCGGCCCATTGCGCGTAACCAGCTCCGATCGGTGCATCGGCCGGCAGCTCCATGATGCCGTCATGGTCTTCGGAAATCTGCAACTCGGCCGCCGAGCACAGCATGCCGCGGCTTTCGACGCCTCGGATCGTGCCGACGCCAAGCGTGATGTTCTTGCCCGGAATGAAGGTGCCGGGCGGCGAGAACACGCTGACGAGACCGGCGCGCGCATTCGGCGCGCCGCACACCACCTGCACCGGCGCGCCGCCGTCGCCGGTATCGACCATGCAGACGCGCAAGCGATCCGCATTCGGATGCTGCTCGGCCGAGATGACGCGCGCGATCGAAAACGGCGAAAGCGCCTTGGCCTTGTCCTCGATATGCTCGACCTCGAGCCCGATCATGGTGAGCTTTTCGGCCAGCTTTTCCAGCGGCTCGTCGGTCTCGAGATGTTCCTTCAGCCAGGAGAGCGTGAATTTCATGACTGGCCTCGGATATTGCTGTTGTTCTCTTTGATACTTGCGCCGTCCTCACCATTCCCTCCGCCCTTGCAGGGGAGGGCTAGGGAGGGGGCTCTCTCCGCGTAAACAGTGCTGAGATGCGCCGCGCCGCTCATGACGCCTGCTCCGCAAAAACCTCGACCAGACGGAAACGTTCGCACATCAGCATCATGTCTTCGCTGAAGCGGCCCAGCCGTCCGAAATAGTTGCGATGCGCTTCGCGCCAGTAGCGGAGGCTGCGGTCGCCTTCGCCTTCTTCATAGGCAAAGGCGGCGTCGACTTCGTTGTAGCGGCGGTAGGTCACTTCGAGGGTTTCGATCACGCAGGCCGGCACGCCGCGTCCGTCGAGCACGATCCAGCATTCGCCCGGGGTCGACGTGTTGGGCTCGTCCTCGGTGGAACAGGTCGCCGTCTTCACTTCGCGAACGACAAGGTCGAGCAGTTCGTCGGCCAACGCCGGCCCGTCGCCGAACGCGAACGACCGCAGACCCTGATATTTCGCAGGGACGGCACTCACGTGCTCAGGCCTCCGGCCAAGGTCGGGACGTCGAGCGGCTTGAAGCCGTAATGCGCGAGCCAGCGCACGTCATTTTCGAACAACTGCCGCAGATCCGACATGCCATACTTGAGCATCGCGATGCGATCGATGCCCATGCCCCAGGCAAAGCCCTGATAGACATCGGGATCGATGCCGCAGGCGCGCAGCACGTTCGGGTGCACCATGCCGCAGCCGAGAATCTCCAGCCAGTCCTCGCCTTCGCCGAAGCGAATTTCGCCCTTGTCGCGGCGGCACTGGATGTCGACCTCGAGCGATGGCTCGGTGAACGGGAAGAACGACGGCCGGAACCGCATGTTGATGTGGTCGACCTCGAAGAACGCCTTGCAGAACTCGTGCAGGATCCATTTGAGATGGCCGAGATGCGAACCCTTGTCGATGACGAGGCCCTCGACCTGGTGAAACTGCGGCGTATGCGTCGCGTCGGAATCGATGCGATAGGTGCGGCCCGGGCAGATCACGCGGATCGGCGGCTTCTGGCTCAGCATCGTGCGCACCTGCACCGGCGAGGTGTGGGTGCGCAACAGCATCCGCGAACCGTCTTCCTTCGGATTGAAGAAGAAGGTGTCGTGCATTTCCCGCGCCGGATGGCCTTCGGGGAAATTCAGTTTGGTGAAATTGTAATCGTCGGTCTCGATATCCGGGCCTTCGGCGATGGCAAAACCCATGTCGGCGAAGATCGTGTTGACCTCTTCGAATACCTGGCTCAGCGGATGGATGCGTCCGGCTTCGGCCGGGGCTTCGCGCAGCGGCAGCGTGACGTCGATGGTCTCGGAAGCAAGCCGCGCATCGAGCGCCGCCGATTTCAGGATGTCGCGGCGCGCGGTCAGCGCTTCCGTCACTTTGTCCTTGGCGAGGTTGATCGCGGCACCCTGCGTCTTGCGTTCGTCCGGCGACATCTTGCCGAGCGTTGAGAGCAGCGCGGAGATCGAGCCTTTCTTGCCTAGCGCCGCAACGCGCACCGCTTCGAGCGCGGCCTCGTCGGAGGCTGCGACGATCTGGCTGAGAATGGTCTGTTCGAGTGTTGCAAGGTCGGTCATGGCAATCCCTTTTGACTAGGATGCTAAGCCGGCGCTCCTAGTCCGTCATGCCCGGGCTTGTCCCGGGCATCCACGTCTTACGGCGTTTGCGAGTGAGAAGACGTGGATGGCCGGGACAAGCCCGGCCATGACGACTCCAAAAGTTTCGCTTGTGCCCCAAAGGGAGCGCCGCCCTCAGGCCGCGAGCGCGGCCTTGGCCTTCTCGGCGATCGCCTGGAACGCCGCCGGTTCGGCAATAGCGAGATCCGACAGCACCTTGCGGTCGACCAGGATGCCCGACTTCGACAGCCCGTTGATAAACACGCTGTAGGTCATGCCGAACGGACGGACGGCCGCGTTGATGCGCTGGATCCAGAGCGCGCGGAAGGTGCGCTTCTTGCGCTTGCGATCGCGGAAGGCATATTGCCCGGCCTTCTCGACCGCGGCCTTGGCGGCGCGGATGGTGTTCTTGCGGCGGCCGCGGAAACCCTTGGCGGCCTTGTAGACTTTCTTGTGCCTGGCGTGAGAGGTCACACCGCGTTTGACGCGAGACATGACTGCTATCCTTGAATTTTAAATGGGTGACGGATCGCCGCGCGAACGCGGCTCGGCTAATTTGGACCGCGTGCGCGATCAGGCGTTCGGCAAGAAATACTTCTTGATGTTGTCGCCATCGGTCTTGAACAGCACGCGGGTGCCGCGGAGCTGACGAATCTGCTTCTTCGTCCGCTTGATCATGCCGTGGCGTTTACCGGCCTGGGCGGCCATTACTTTGCCAGTGGCAGTCACCTTGAAGCGCTTTTTAGCGCCCGACTTGGTCTTCAGCTTGGGCATTTGGCTCTCCTGTTGCCACAGAAAAACGCGCCCGAGGGGCGCTTTTGCGGCTTAAAATGCTCGTTAGAGCGTTGGAAGTGCTCAGGTTTTTCCGAAAACGAACAAACCCGCACGGGTCATCGACACGGCAGCCCTTAATCAGCCGGGCGATGAAGGCTGGGCTTATGGCAGAGGAAGCGGGAAATGGCAACGATGAACCGTCAAACGGTCTTCGTTGACAAAGGGCATGATGTCGTCAGCTCACCCTGGAACAGGACGAAAATGACCCATTCTGCTCAATCCCTTGCCCGATTTACCCGTTTATCCCACCGCGCTCTGCGCTGGCTGCCCGTTCTGGCCATTTTGGCCACGGCAGCGGTACCCGGTACCGCTGATGCGGCGGGAAGGCCAGGGGCCTATGATGGCACCTGGAACACCGTGTTCGCCACCACGCGCGGCAATTGCAGCTCCGGCTACAGCGTTCCCTTCACCGTCAACGGCAGCCGGGTTTCCTCGGCGGGCGGCGGCCGGGTCGCCGGATCGGTCAACCGCGGCGGCGCGGTTGCGGTCCAGGTATCGGTCGGCGCGTCCAGGGCGAGTGGCGGCGGCCGACTCGTCGGCAACAGCGGCGCGGGCTCCTGGAGCGGTGTCATCACCGGCGACCGCTGCAGCGGCACCTGGCAGGCGACGCGAAGCTAGAGCGAGGGAGCGCGGCCGGCTCTACTTTGCATGGGGTTGTTTTCGCAATTTTTGTCCGACCCTGTGTCCAGGCCTCGCGGCTACCAACCTGCACAACGAAAACGGCCCGCCAGATCATCTGACGGGCCGTCTGTCATCTCACAAATTCGAACTAGCGCGGCGCCAGTACCATCACGACCTGGCGGCCTTCGAAACGCGCATCCTGCTCGACCTTGGCGTATTCGGCGACGTCGGCCTTGACCTTGTCCAGGAGCTTGGTGCCGATCTCCTGGTGCGCCATTTCGCGGCCACGGTAGCGCAAGGTGATCTTGACCTTGTCGCCTTCCTCGAAGAACCGCTGCATCGCGCGCATCTTCACGTCGTAATCGTGATCGTCGATCATCGGCCGCAGCTTGATCTCCTTGATCTCGACGACCTTCTGCTTCTTGCGGGCTTCGGCGGCTTTCTTCTGCGCGGAATACTTGAACTTCCCGTAGTCCATGATCTTGCAAACGGGAGGATTATTGTTCGGCGAAATCTCGACAAGATCCATGCCCGCTTCAAGGGCCATCTTGACGGCAAGCACAGTCTCGACCGTTCCGTGGTTGAGGCCGGTCTGATCGATCAGCTGGATCTGCGCGTTGCGGATTTCATCATTGGTGCGCGGCCCGTCTTTGGTCGCGGCGGGCGGGGCTCTGTTGGGACGGCGAATGGGTAACTCTCCAAAGTTGTGAAGGAAGGCCTTATTTTGAAGCAATACGCGTTGACGAGCAAGCGAACTCGCTGTCTGCGCTAGAAAACCGTCAAATGCGAGGCATTTTGGTCACGCCGGGCAAATATAGCGCGACCGCATGATCCGCAAGGACGGTCCGATCCGGTCGACCGTTGACCGATCGGGCGTGCTCACGGACAAAGCAGCGGGCGAGAGCAGCGGAACCATGACCAATTCAGCGTTATCAGATCAGAAACCGGCCTTTATCGAGGTCGGCGAAGGCAACGGCCGCCGTCGAATCGCGGTACGTGCCCGTGCAGGCAATGCGCCCGGCAGCACAAGTGGTGCGCCCGGCAGCACAAGTCGTGCGCCGGGGCTGTTCTGGCTCGGCGGGTTCAATTCCGACATGCGGGGCACCAAGGCGCTCGCGCTCGACGAATGGGCCGCCAAAAGTGGCCGCGCCTGCGTCCGGTTCGATTATTCCGGCCACGGCGAATCCGGCGGCGCCTTCATCGACGGCACCATCGGGCGCTGGCTCGAAGAGAGCGTGGCGGTGTTCGAGCAGTTCTGCCGCGGGCCGCAGGTCGTGATCGGCTCGTCAATGGGCGGCTGGATGGCGCTGCTGCTGGCGCGCGCGATCGCCAAGCGCGCGGCGGCGGGTGCGTCGCTGGCCGGCCTGGTGCTGATCGCGCCGGCGCCGGATTTTACCGAACAATTGATGTGGAACGGCTTCTCGCCTGAGATCCGCGAAGAGATTTTGACCAAGGGCGTCTGGATGCGGCCGTCCGAATATGGTGACGGCACACCCTATCCGATCACGCGCGCGCTGATCGAGGAGGGCCGCAATCATCTGCTGCTCGGCAGCGCCATCGAGGTCGGATGTCCGGTGCGCATCCTGCAAGGCGCGCAGGACCCCGACGTGCCATGGCAGCACGCCTTTGCGCTGGCGCACCGGCTGCCGGCCGAGGACGTGGTGATGACCATGATCCAGGACGGCGACCATCGCCTGTCGCGGCCGCAGGACCTCGCGCGGATTCTCGCGGCGGTCGCGGAGATCGGGTGAGCTATCGCTACGCTTCCCGGTGTCATCGTCCGCGAAGGCGGACGATCCAGAACGCCGCGCCATATCGATTTATCTCGCGCTCTCTGGAATACTGGGTGCCCCGCCTTCGCGGGGCATGACAAGAATGGGTGAGGAGACACTGCCATGAACACCGCCACCATGCTCCGCGCCTTCTGCGATGCCGTCGAGCAGCGCAACGGCAAGGCGTTTGCGGAATTGTTCACGGAAGACGGCGTCTATCACGACGTGTTCTATGGCGCGTTCACAGGCCACGCCAAGATCGCCGAGATGATCGACGACTGGTTCTACCGCACCGCGACCGATTTTCGCTGGGACATGCATGCGCCGGTCAGCGACGGCCGCACGCTCTATGCGCGCTACACCTTCAGCTACCGCTCGACACTGCAGGAAGCGGAAGGCGCACGGGCGATGTTCGAGGGTGTCGCGATCATGCAGCTCCGCGACGGCAAGATCACCGAGTACCACGAGGTCGCTAACACCGCGCCAGCCTTCGTCGACATCAAGTTCGCGCCCGAGCGTATCGCGAAAATCATCGCCAGGCAGGGCGCCGCGCTGAAGGCGCGGCCGGAGATGAAGCGGCATCTGGTGGAGTGACGGGCGTTGCGTCCACGCACTCGTCATGGCCGGGCTTGACCCGGCCATCCACGTCTTGCTTCGACGTTACGAAGGACGTGGATGCCCGGGACAAGCCCGGGCATGACGAAGAAAATTTGCGGCGCGCGCAGCCTACGGCGGTGGCACGTCCGTCATCGGCTTCTTCTGCGCCAGTGCCGCGACCGTCGAAGTCCCGATCGGGCCTTTCTCGTCATAGAGCCAGCACTCGCCGATCGCGATGCCCTCGCTGGCGTGATGGTTCACGACGTCGAAACCGACCCATCGCGTCACCGGCAGCCGGTGCAGATACAGCGTGACGTCGCTGTTGATGTAGCCGAGGCCCTGGTCGCCGGCATTGGCAAACGGGCTCGCAAAATCCGCGCCGGTCGCGACATGGACGAATGGCGACATCGGCACGCCCTCGACCATCTCGCGGACCTCGCTCATCCACAGCCGCCGCGGCCCGAGCGAACCCATTTTCCCGACGATCGGCCGCGTGGTCCATTTGCCGTTCATGCCGAGCCGGGGGTCGGTCGGCGCTGTGATCGTGTCGGGCAACGGCGCGTCCCAGTTCGATGGCGACCAGACGTTCCCGGGCGCATTTTCCGTCCGGAGCAATAACTGACAGGAGGCGCGCGCCATGCTGGTGCCGCCGGAGAAAAACTCCGCCTCCACCACCCTGATGCGCTTGCCGCCGCGGATCAGCCTGGTGGTGACTTCCACCGGCGTCTGGATGTTCGGCAGCCGAAACATGTCGACCGTCAGCCGCGCCGGCACGAATTCCGCGGAGCCGTGCTGCTCCTCAATGACGTGGGCCAGCAGACCGATGACGACGCGACCATGCATCGAGTTCGGGTCCCACGGACCGTTCGAGACCGGATTGGGAATGAAGGTGTTTTCGCGCTTGGCGAAGAAGGGCTGATTTGTCATGGCCGGGGCACATGACGGAAAGCGTGCGATGAAATCAAGGGCGCGCGGCGCAATCCTTCCATTCCCCGCGAACGGCCGCGTCGGTCTCGCCGGCATCGGCTCGCTTCGCCAGCGCGGCAAAGGCATCTCGCGCCATCAACTGCGACAGCGCCCACACCGCAGCGCCGCGCACCAGCGGGCTTGTGTCATCGAGCAGGCGCTCGGCTTCATGCGCCAGCGACGCATCGCCGGCGTTGCCGATCGCGATCAGCACGTTGCGGATGAAGCGGTCGCGGCCGATGCGCTTGACCGGCGATTTGGCAAACAGCGTCCGGAACGCGGCATCGTCGAGCCGCACCAATTCCGAAAGCGGCGGCGCGCGCAATTCCGCCCGCGCGGCAAGTTTTGCTTCGCGGCCTTCCTGCGCAAACTTGTTCCACGGGCACACCGCGAGGCAATCGTCGCAACCATAGATGCGGTTGCCGATGGCTTTGCGGAATTCGTGCGGGATCGGTCCCTTGTTCTCGATCGTAAGATAGGAAATGCAGCGCCGTGCATCGAGCTTGTAGGGCGCCGGAAACGCCGCGGTCGGGCAGATCTCCTGGCAGGCGTTGCACGAGCCGCAATGATCGACGTCCGGCTCATCGCGCGGCAGGTCGGCTGCGCTGTAGATCGCGCCGAGAAACAGCCATGAACCGAATTCGCGCGAGACGAGATTGGTATGCTTGCCCTGCCAACCCAGTCCCGCCGCCTGCGCCAGCGGCTTTTCCATCACCGCGGCGGTGTCGACGAAGACTTTCAGTTCCTCGCCTGATGCGGTGGCAAACCACCGCGCCAGCACCTTCAGGCGCTTCTTGATGACGTCGTGATAGTCGTCGCCCTGGGCGTAAACCGAGATCGCACCATGGCTGCGCTTCTCCAGCATCGCCAGCGGATTTTCATCCGGTCCGTAATTGACGCCGAGCATGATGATCGAGCGGACGCCGGGCCACAACGCCTGCGGATCGATTCGCCGTTCGGGATTGGCCGCGAGCCAGTCCATGTCACCATGGGCGCCGGCTTCGAGGAATTCGCGGAAGTGATGTCCGGCCTCTGCGATCGCATCCGGATCGGTGACGGCGATGCAGTCGAAGCCCAAAGTGCGGGCCTGCTGCTTGAGTGATTCTTTGAGGAGAGAGTTCACTGAGACACCGTGCGATTGATGCGTGTCCCGGACGCGGTGCAGCGCTCTTTGCGCTGCTCCGCAGAGCCGGGACCCAGAAGCGTGCCCGATAAATAGATAGGCCCCGGACCAGCAGCGCACCGTTTCACGCTGCGCTGCATCCGGGGCACGATACGAGCGATGTTCAGAAGTCGAGATCCACGTAGGTCCGCGACGCCGGCACCCCCGCCAGCCATTCGCTCAGCAGCGGGCGGAACGACGGGCGGGATTTCACCCGCGCGTACCACGCCTTTGCCGCGTCGTCCTCGCTCCATGGCACGTCGCCCAGATAATCGATCGCCGAAAGATGCGCCGCGGCGGCGAGGTCCGCGTAGGTCAGCCTGTCGCCGGCGAGAAAGTTCCGGGTCTGCGCCAGCCAGCCGATATAGGCCAGATGATAGCGCACATTGACCTTGGCTGCGCGGATCACGTCGGTCGCCGGCGCGCCGCCACCGTTCTCCTCGCTCATGAAGCGCTTGTAGATGCGCTCGGTCACCAGCGGGTTGGAGGCTTCCTCGAAGAACTTGTCGTTGAACCACGCCATCAGCCGGCGCACCTCGATGCGTTCGCCCATCGACGTCGGCAGCAGCCGCCGTTCGTCGGCGTCGGCGCCATGCACCTCGTCGAGATATTCGGCGATGATGCCGGCGCCGGGGATAGGCGGCCGGCCTTCCACCATCATGACCGGCGTGTGACCCGCCGGGTTGAGCGTGAGGAACGCCTCGCGCCGCTCCCAGGCCCGCTCTTCCACCAGACGCAGATCGAGGCCGTGTTCGCCGAGAATCAGGCGAACGAAGCGCGAGTGCGGACAGAACGGATGATGAAACAGCGTGTACATGAAGTCTCTATAGCGTTTTCGAGCGAAGTGGGCACCGGTTCGCGTCAAGAAAACGCGTCAAACAAAAAGCTAGCCACGCGGCGCTTAACGAAGCCTCAACCGGGCGCGCGGTGCGAATCCGGACGCTATAGCCCAGCGGAGGCACGAGGCAACCTGTGTTTTGGCGTTTTTTTGCGATTGCGGCCCGGTTGCGAATAAGCGAGAAGAACGCGGCTTTTGCAGCAAAAATGGACCACATCATGATGTCTGATGCAGTACGGGCGGTAATTCTCGGCATCGTCGAGGGCATCACGGAATTTCTGCCGGTGTCCTCGACCGGCCACATGCTGCTGGTGCAGCGCTTCTTCGGCCTCGGTGAGGGCAATTTCTGGAACAGCTTTGTCGTGCTGATTCAGCTCGGCGCTATTCTCGCGATCGTCGTGCTCTACTTCGCCAAATTGTGGCGGGTCGCGCTCGGCATGTTCTCGAACCCGGACGACCGCCGGTTCGTGATCGGCGTGCTGGTGGCGTTCCTGCCCGCGGTCGTCATCGGCCTGATCGCCGGCAAATACATCAAGGAATTTCTCTTCAATCCGTGGGTGGTGTGCTTTACGCTGATCGTCGGCGGCGGGATCCTGATGTGGGTCGATCAGCTCGAGCTCAATCCGCACGAGGACGACGCCACCAAATTTCCGCTGCTGATGTACCTGTGGATCGGCATCGCGCAATGCGTCGCCATGATTCCCGGCGTGTCGCGCTCCGGCGCCAGCATCGTCGCGGCGATGTTGCTGGGCGCAGAAAAGCGCGCGGCGGCGGAGTTCTCGTTCTTTCTGGCGATCCCGACCATGGTCGGGGCCTTTGCCTATGATTTCTACAGGAACCGCGCGGAGATGACGACCGATCACCTCGGCATCATCGCGATCGGATTCGTGGTCTCGTTCATCACGGCGATGATCGTGGTGAGGAGTTTCCTGAACTACGTCACCCGCCACGGCTTTACGTTCTTTGCCTGGTGGCGCGTCATCGTCGGCACGCTCGGCCTGATCGCGCTGGCGCTGGGGAAGTAGGGCGGCGTTTGTAGGGTGGTTAGCCCAACGGGTCCGCGCAAAGCGCGGCCCGATGACAGGCTCCGGCGTAACCCACCATCTCTCCGTGGAAAGAGAAGAGGTGGGTTACGGCTTCGCCTAACCCACCCTACGAAGTTCACGCGCTCTTGCGCTGGAATTGCCCGGCGGCGCGGAAGCGCCAGAGATATTGCGGGGCGACCGCTTCCATCGAATCCGGCGTGATGCCGAGCCCTTCCAGAGTCAGGCCGGCTGTCTTTGCCGCATCCGACACCACGTTGTCGGACTTGAGTAGCTCGACCTGGTCCGGCGTCAGCTTCAGCGCGCCGGGTGCGAACTGCAGGAACCGCGCCTGCAGTTTTGCGAGGCCGAACGGCAGCGAGATCAGCATCCGCTTGCGTTCGGTGATGGCGAGGATGATTTCCATGATCTCGCGCATGGTCAGCACTTCCGGCCCGCCGAGTTCGTAGGTCGCGCCGGCCTTCGCCTTGCCGTCGACGGCTTTCGCCACCGCGGTCGCGACATCGCCGACATAGACCGGCTGCATCCGGGTCGCGCCGCCGCCGATCAGCGGCAGCATGGGAGATATGCGCGCCAGCGCCGCAAAGCGGTTGGTGAACTGATCCTCGGGGCCGAACACCACCGACGGCCGCAGGATGGTGGCCGCGGGCACCGCCGCCAGCACGGCCTTCTCGCCGGCCGCCTTGGAGCGGGCATAGGCCGCCAGCGCGTTCTCGTCGGCGCCGATGGCGGACACATGCACCATCCGGGCGCCTGCGGCTGCGGCGGCCTGGGCGACGGTCTCGGCGCCCTTGGCTTGGACTGCGTCAAACGACTGCGCGCCGCTTGCGGTCAGGATGCCGACCAGGTTGATGGCGACGTGGGAATCGCGCATCGCGGCCTGTACCGAGGCCGGATAACGCAGGTTGGCCTGGACGGCGTGGATCTGGCCGACCCGGCCGAGCGGTTGCAGGTGCCCGGCGAGTTCGGGCCGCCGCACCGCCACCCGGATGCGGAAGCCGCGCTTGGCCAGCGCCCGGACCACGTTTCGCCCCAGAAAGCCCGATCCGCCAAAGACGGTGACGAGGGTTTCCTGGTTCGATGCCAAGTCCGATGCCATGTTCGGTCCAATCCTGCGGGTCAAATTCGGGAGGTCGCGGCGATAGTTAGCGGATTCGTGGCCCGCCAACACGCTTTATGCTTACAGCGTAATTGGACCGCATTGAAGCAATTTGACAACGGTGCGACCGAACCTTACTAAACCGCCCGGGCCCAGGTGGTGGAATTGGTAGACGCGCTGGCTTCAGGTGCCAGTGGCTTAACGGCCGTGAAGGTTCGAGTCCTTTCCTGGGCACCATTTGCCCATGCCCAAACATCGTTGCGATCCGGCTTGGCGTGCTGCGCCGGGTCGCGCTCGCGCGTCCCGCCCGGGCACGATTAGCCCGCGGCCTCGGGATCCGAGCCGCCTTGGGTGTGGCCATCCGGGCCGCGGCTGAACACGCCGTAATTGCTCGACTTCATCCCGCCGCCGCCATTGGTGGTGCCGTGAACGGTCAACCCCAGCTTCAACAGCTCGCGCACGGCGGCCGCGCGGGTCGGCATCCGGTGCTTGAAGCGAAAATCGTCGAGCGCCGAGAGTTCTTCCGGAGAGAGCATCACCTGCAGTCGTTCGTCACGAAGGTCAGCCATCGGAAACACCCAAATTGAGATCATTGAGTAGTTTACTCAACGTCCGTCCTTGGCGCGGGTTCCGCAAAACCAGATTCAGTCGCTAAATTAGTTAAATACTATAATAAAAACAATAACTTAGGTATTGATTTTGGGTTAACGCGGGCGCATATTTGGAAGGCCAGGAGCCAGCCCATGACCATGACAGAGACCGTCAGGCTGCCACGCAAGCTGTCCGAAGAGTCCAATCCGCGACCGCCGCTGCGACCGAGCCACGCCGACGTCATCGAAAATCTCGAGCGCTGGGCCAACAGCGCGGGTCTGCAGCCGCCGAAGCCGGACGCGCAAAAGTAAATCGCGGAGGCGTCTCCACCGCCGGCGATTGATTCGTCTCAGACGAATCGCCGGCCGGCCCGGTGGGCCACGGACTTCTGCACGAAGTACATTCCGACCAGCGAGACGGTCGCCGTCGCGACCACGATGTATCCCAGCCAATCGAAATGCCGGAGCGAACCGTCGGCATTTTCCGCAATGATCGCCGCCGCCAGCACCGAGCCGAGCCCGCCGGAGAATTGTTGCAGCGAAGCGCTGACCGCGCTGAAGGAGCCGCGCTGGCTCGGATCGGGGATCGCCGAAATCAGCGCCTGCGACGGGATCATGCGCGAAAAGATGCCGACGAACATCAGCACGTTGACCACGATGACGGTCGTCAACGAGACCTGACCGAGATGGGTGTAGATCAGCACCATGACAGCAGACATGGCGCTGCCGAACGCGAAGGTCGGAAATTTTCCGAAGGCATCGCTGGCGCGTCCCACCAGAGGCCCGGTGACAATGCTGAACAGGCCGGAGACCAGATAGATCGTCGGCAGGTGCAGAATGTCGATGCCGAGGTTGTGCACGGTGTAGGCGCTGCCGAACGGCATCAGCATGTATCCGCCGGTCGCCAGCAACGTCGTCACCAGGAACGCCACCGTGTAGCGCGTCTGCGCGACGGTTGCGATCAGGTGCCGGAACGCGGTCCTTTCCTGTTTCAGCAGCAGGTGGGCATTGACCGGCTTCATCAACAGCATGACCGCGGCCATGCCCGCGATCGACAGGATGATGATCGCGCCAAACGAAACGTGCCAGCTCCAGTGGTTGGAAAGAAAAAGTCCAGCCGGAATGCCGAGCACCTGACTGGCGGCGAATGCGGTCTGCACGAATCCCATCACGCGTCCGCGTTGCTGCAGCGAAAACAGGTCGGTGGTGATCGCGAGCACGACCGAGCCGATCACGCCGCCGAACAATCCGGTTACGATTCGACCCAGCAACAGCACGTGATAGTTCGGCGCCAGCGCGCACAGCGCGGTCCCGAGGGTGAAGCCGACATAAAAGAACAACAACAGGCGCTTGCGGTCGAACCGATCGGCAAATCCGGCGCTGAGAATGCCGGAGATGCCCGCGCTGAACGCATAGGCCGAGACCGCCACGCCGAACTGTCCGGTCGTGATCTCGAGCGCCGGCATGATGATGGCGCCGAGCGGCGACATGATCGTGAAATCGAGAATCACCGTGAACTGGACGAACGCCAGCAACGCGACCAGCAGCGACTGGTAGCGCGTGAAGCTGCGATCCGACGGCGGCTGATCGGCAATTTGATCGGTCATGATGTCCATTCACATGGGGCCCGGGGGCAGAATCGTCAGGAGGCGCCCGCGGGTTGCGCGTTCAAGCAGTGCAGCGCCGCCGGATCAAGCGGTCTATCGGTGCGGCGATACGCCTTGGGATCACATAAAAGTGGTTCGGGCCTATTTCGATGCCTTGACTACCGCGCCTTGGCCTTCGGGCTGCCGCCGACAGGTTTGGCCCTGATGCGCATGCGGTCGCCGCCAACCTTCTCGATCTCGAAAGCGTCGGTTTTTCGCACGAGATCGCTGAGCTTGCTCGAGCCGTAGGTCCGCGCGTCAAAGTCCGAGAACAGATTCGAAATCTGCTCGCCCACCGTGCCGAGCAGGACCCAGCCATCTTCGCTTTCGATTTGCGAAATGGCTTTTTGCAAAATCGGGATTGCGGCGCTTGGCGGCTCCAACGAGTTCGGCTTCGCGGTAGCGTTGGCGCCGCTGCTTGTGGCCCGCGGCACCAGGTTCTCGGTGTAGATGAAGCGGCGGCAGGCCTGCCGGAAACTCTCCGGCGTCTTCTGCGCGCCAAAACCGTAGACGTCGGCGCCCTGTTCGCGCAGGCGCGAAGCGAGGCGGGTAAAGTCGCTGTCGGATGATACCAGGCAGAAGCCGTCGAACCGTCCGCTGTGCAGCAGGTCCATCGCATCGATCACCAAAGCGATATCCGAGGCGTTCTTGCCTTTGGTGTAGGCGAACTGCTGGTACGGATCGATGGCGTATTTCTGCAGGATGTCGGACCAGGACTTGAGCTGAGGCGTTGAAAAGTCGCCATAGATGCGGCGCACGCTGGCCTCGCCGAATTTCGCCACCTCTTCGAACAGCCCGCCGGCGATCTGCGGCGAGGTGTTGTCGGCGTCGATCAACACGGCAAAACGGGGCAGTCGTTGCTGTTCGGCTTTCACAGGGCACCCCCGGTTGTGGCGACGGCCGGCCGATATTGGCGCGATTCCACCTGTCCTGGAAAGACTGAAGAAAATAAGCCTGCCGGCGCCCCGCGCCCCTCGTTTGTTGGCGATTTCGACGTTAGTTTAAGCCCGCATCGATTCGACGAGGTTTTGAACGTAATGACTATCCGCCTGCATCGCGGCGACCTGCCCGACCTGTCCCGCTACACCAATTCGGTCGCGATCGACACCGAGACCATGGGGCTCAATCCGCATCGCGACCGGCTCTGTGTGGTGCAGATGTCGAACGGCGACGGCAGCGCCGACGTGATCCAGATTCCGAAGGGCCACACCGACGCGCCGAACCTGAAGGCGCTACTGGCCAATCCGAAGATCACAAAAATCTTCCATTTCGCGCGGTTCGATCTCGCGGCACTCTACAACGCCTTCGGTGTGATGCCGCATCCGGTCTACTGCACCAAGATCGCCTCGCGGCTGACCCGCACCTATACCGACCGTCATGGCCTGAAGGATCTGGTGCGCGAGGTGCTCAACATCGACCTGTCGAAGCAGCAGCAATCGAGCGACTGGGGTTCGCCGAGCCTTAGCGAGGCGCAGCTCGCCTATGCCGCTTCCGACGTGCTGCATCTGCATGCCTTGCGGGAACGGCTCGATACCATGCTGGCGCGCGAGGGCCGCACCGAACTGGCGCAGGCCTGTTTCGACTTTCTGCCGTTCCGGGCGAAGCTCGACCTCGGCGGCTGGGAGGCCGAGGACATTTTCGCGCATTCATAATCAGGGCTCTGGTTTTCTGTTTCGACGCGTTTTCTTGACGCGAACCGGGGCCCATCCCGGATCAAGTCCGGGACAGGCTTTCGCTCGAAAACGCTATGGAGCGCGCGTTAACCCGCTTTCGCCCTGTTTCGGTCACACTGGTGCGACCACGTCCGGGCTGCGTTTTGAGGCAATCCCGGGTATGATCACGGGCAAATCTCGCGCTCTGGAGCGGCGGTGAACTCGGTACAGAACCCAGCCTATGTTGCCGGCATGGAGGCGCGGTTTGCCGCGGCCGCCCGCCACAGCCGCTTGGTGCGGATACTGCGGGTCGCGGTTCCGGCGGCAGTGGTCGTCGCGATGGCAGTTATCGTGTTTGTGGCGACCTTCAATCCTTTCCGAATTCCGGAGCTGAAGCTGCCGGTCGACATCGGCAATCTCGTAGTGTCCGGTACCAAGATCACGATGGAAACGCCGCATCTCGCCGGCTTTTCGAACGACCAGCGTCCCTATGAAATGTGGGCCAAGACCGCGACCCAGGATTTGACCGATCCCGATCATGTCGAACTCGGCCAGTTGCGCGCCAAAGTGGCGATGGAAGACAAGAGCACCGTGACGCTGGATGCACGTACCGGCTATTACGACAGCAAGTCGCAAATGCTGGACCTGCGAAAGGATATCTTCCTGCAATCTTCCACAGGGTATGAGGCCAACCTCAGCCAGGCCTATGTCGACATCAACAAGGGCTCGGTGACGTCAGATGAGCATGTCGACGTCAAACTGCTGAACGGCACGCTGACCGCCGACAGGCTCAGGATCATCAACAGCGGCGAGGTGGTTCGCTTCGAAGGCAATGTGGTGATGAACCTGGTCATGGAGCAACCGACCGCTCCCGCTCCCGAGCCCGAACCGCCGGCGCCGAAGCAGCGGTCCACACCGGCCAAGTCCGGCAACACGAAGTGATTTCGATGATGCAATTTTTCTCGCGCAGTTTTGCAACGATGGCGTTCGCGCTCGTGATCGGCGCCTGCAATGGCGCCCATGCGCAAGGCGCCATGTCTGGCGTGCCGAACGCGATGCAGGGCTTTTCGCAGAACCGTGACCAGCCGATCCAGATCGAGGCGGCGTCGCTGGAGATGCGCGACAAGAAAAAGGAAGCGACCTTTTCCGGTAACGTGAAGGTGGTGCAGGGCGACACCACCATGACGTCAAAGTCGCTGGTGGTGTTTTACGATTCCGGTGGTTCGGCCGCGTCGCCGGCGCCCGCTGCGAAGGGCGCGAAGAACGCGCCGCTGCCGGCCGCGACGCCGGGTCCCGGCGGCAGTTCGTCGATCCGCAAGCTGGAAGCGCGCGGCAACGTTGTTGTGACGCAGAAGGAGCAGGTCGTGACCGGCGACAGCGCGATCTTCGATACGCGCGCCAATCTGATCACCATGGCGGGTGGGGCAGGTCAGGTGGTGCTGACCCAGTGCAAGAACGTACTGCGCGGCGATCGCCTGCTGGTCGACATGACGACCGGCGTGTCACGGGTCGAATCCGACAGCGGTAAGGTGCAGGGCATGTTCCTTCAGGGACAGGACTGCGGATCGGGAGCAGGTGGTGCAAAACCGGGTATTCCTTCGCTGATTCCCGGGAAAAAATAAGATATATCAATGGCTTAAATAATATTTAAGCCGTCTATGGTTGAAGCTGATGGTGCGAGCCTGTATCTACGGCTGGCACGATGGGGTGTTTGGGGACATCCATTCATGGTTCGCAGGCGATCTGATTCGCCGGCGCACGCATCGCGGATCATCGCGAAGGGCTCAGCGAAGCGGGATGGTGGATTTACTTGGCATGTTCCGTCGGCGCCCCGCGAAACGCGGGCCGGCAGGGTTTGCGCGGTCGCGGGAGGACATTACCGCGCTCGGCGACTCCTTCGGCAACATGCTGACGAGCCCGGTGCGCGACGCGCCGCCGATCGTGCGCGCGGCGCCGGTGCCGGGGCTGGAACTGCCGCGGCCGGCCGTGGAGCCTTCGCACGAGGAGCCGCCGCGCGCCCGGGCCCCGGTCCAGGCCCCCAATACCCAAGCGCCAAGGGCTCAGGCGCCCAAGGCGCAGGCCCCCAAGACCAATGGCGCCGCCGCCCCGCGTTTCATCAAGCGGCCGGGCTATCTGGCTGTGCATAGCGTGGAAAAGAGTTTTGGTACCCGCCAGGTCGTGCGCGGCGTCAGCATCTATGTCCGGCGTGGCGAGGCGGTCGGTCTCTTGGGTCCAAATGGTGCCGGCAAGACCACGGTGTTCTACATGATCACCGGGCTGATCAAGGCGGATCGCGGCGCCATCGAACTCGACGGCCACGACGTCACCAAGTTGCCGATGTACCAGCGTGCGCGGCTCGGCATCGGCTACCTGCCGCAGGAAGCCTCGATCTTTCGCGGCCTCACCGTCGAGCAGAATATTCGCGCGGTGCTCGAAGTCGTCGAGCCCAGCAAGAAGAAGCGCGAGAAAGAACTCGATTCGCTGCTCGAGGAATTCAACATCACGCGCTTACGTAAATCGCCGTCGATTGCGCTGTCCGGCGGTGAGCGCCGCCGCGTCGAAATCGCGCGCGCGCTGGCGACGCGTCCGAACTACATGCTGCTCGACGAACCGTTTGCCGGCATCGACCCGATCGCGGTCGGCGACATTCAGGATCTGGTCCGCCACCTCACCAACCGCGGCATCGGCGTGCTGATCACCGACCACAATGTGCGCGAAACGCTCGGCCTGACCGATCGCGCCTATATCGTCTATGCGGGGCAGATCTTGACCGAAGGCAGTCCGGAGGAGATCGTCAACGATCCCGATGTCCGCCGCCTTTACCTTGGCGAGGAATTCCGCCTCTAGCCCATTTTTAGTCGGCGTCAAGCCGTGTACAAGGGCTGTGGACTAAGATAAGCAAGAATCGGACCAAGTTTCACGGGATCGGTTCTCGCCTCCATGGCTCTGACGCAGAGATTAGAATTCCGCCAGTCGCAGTCGCTGGTTATGACGCCGCAGCTGATGCAGGCGATCAAGCTGCTGCAGCTGTCGAATCTCGACCTTTCGGCCTTTGTCGAGGAGGAACTGGAGCGCAATCCGCTGCTGGAGCGCGCCAGCGACGGCCCCGAAACCCCTGTCGCGGGCGAGGCAGCGGCCCCGGAACGCGCCGAATTCTCCGATTCCGGTGATTCCGCCAGTTATGGCGACGATTCCGGCGGCGAGGCGTCGGACATGCCCGGCGGTTCCGCCGGCGATTCGTTCGAGCCCGGCCAGGAAGAATGGCTGAACCGGGATCTCGGCACCCGCACCGAAATCGAGCAGACGCTCGACACCCCGCTCGACAACGTCTTCACCGAAGAACCCGCCGAAGCCGCCGCGCGCGTGGCGCAGGACGCCGCGCCCACCGCCTATACGGAATGGGGCGGCGGCGCCTCCAACGACGAAGACTACAATCTGGAAGCTTTCGTCGCCGCCGAAGTGACGCTCGGCAGCCATCTCGCCGAGCAGCTCGCGGTCGCGTTCGCCTCGCCTGCCGAACGGATGATTGGCCAGTACCTGATCGACCTGGTCGACGACGCCGGCTACGTGCCTGTTGATCTCGGGCAGGCCGCCGAACGGCTCGGCGCCCCGCAAGGAGATGTCGACGCGGTGCTCGCGGTGCTGCAGAAATTCGATCCGCCCGGCGTCTGCGCGCGCAATTTGAGCGAGTGCCTCGCGATCCAGCTGCGCGAACTCAATCGCTACGATCCCGCGATGCAGGCGCTGGTCGAACATCTCGATCTCCTCGCCAAGCGCGACATTGCTTCGCTGCGCAAGCTGTGCGGCGTCGACGACGAGGACATCACCGACATGATCGGCGAGATCCGTCGGCTCGATCCGAAGCCCGGCCTGAAGTTCGGCTCGGCGCGGACGCAGACCATGGTGCCGGACGTCTATGTGCGGCCCGGTCCCGATGGCGGCTGGCATGTCGAGCTCAACAGCGACACCTTGCCGCGCGTGCTGGTCAATCAGGTCTATTACACCGAGCTGTCGAAGACGATCCGCAAGGACGGCGACAAATCCTATTTCACCGATGCCCTGCAGAATGCGACCTGGCTGGTCCGCGCGCTCGACCAGCGCGCCCGCACCATTCTGAAGGTCGCCACCGAAATCGTGCGCCAGCAGGACGGCTTCTTCACCCATGGTGTCGCGCATCTGCGGCCGCTGAACCTGAAGGCGGTGGCGGACGCGATCCAGATGCACGAATCGACGGTGTCGCGGGTGACCGCCAACAAATATATGGCGACCAACCGCGGCAGCTTTGAATTAAAATACTTCTTCACCGCCTCGATCGCATCCGCCGACGGCGGCGAGGCCCATTCGGCGGAGGCCGTCCGCCATCACATCAAGCGGCTGATCGACGCAGAAGCCCCGGCCGCGATCCTCTCCGACGACACCATCGTGGAACGATTGCGCGAGACCGGCATTGATATTGCCCGCCGCACCGTCGCGAAGTACCGCGAAGCGATGCGTATTCCATCGTCGGTGCAGCGTCGCCGCGACAAACAGAGCATGCTCGGTAATGCCCTTTCCGCCCCCGCCACCTCCTCCGATCGCTCCCGCGATACAGCTCCAGCCTGATTGCGTTCGCGTCAAATCGCGATAGTCTCAATCCCCGTAGAGTGCGTGCGATCCGGAAAACCACGTACTGGTTTTCCGAATCGATCATGCTCCACTAGCAACGTCAGCGTGGTGGGCATCCAGCGAGGCATCCAATGACCCTTCGAATCTCCGGGAAGAGCATCAGCGTCGGCGAAGCGCTTCGTTCGCGCGTCAGCGAGCGCACCGATGAAGTCCTGCGAAAATATTTCGACGGCAACTATTCCGGCCACATCACGCTGAGCAAGGACGGTTTTGGCTTCCGCACCGACTGCTCGTTGCACCTTGATTCCGGGATTACGCTGGAAGCCGATTCGAACGCCACCGACGCCTATGCCAGCGCCGACCAGGCGCTGCTGATGATCGAGAAGCGCCTGCGCCGCTACAAGAGCCGGCTGAAGGACCGCTCCGCCCGCAAGACCTATGCGGCTTCCGCCGCGCTCGCCGAGATGACCGCGCCGACGCTCGACGCGCCGAGCTATGTGATCGAGGCGCCCGCCGAGGACGACGAGGTCGCCGCCTACAGCCCCGTCATCATCGCCGAGGCGACCACGGCGCTGAAGCGGCTTTCGGTCAGCGAGGCCGTCATGGAGCTCGATCTGACGGGGGCTGCCTGCATCGTGTTCCAGCACGGTTCCAGCGGCCGGCTGAACATCATCTACCGGCGCACCGACGGTAATGTCGGCTGGGTCGACCCCCCGGCGGTTACCCCCTGACATATATGCCGGACAGCATTGACGCCCCCGGCCGCCCTACCTATGGTCCGCCGCCTTAAGCATAGGGTGCAAGAACGAGCCCTTCGGGAGTTGGCACCGGCCATGCGTTGGAGTAGAAGCCCCCAAATCGGGACCCGGGCCTAAGCCCGCCTCCCGTCTCATCTTCTTGACGCCACGGTTCTAAATCCTATCTCGCAACCTGACGGTTCAATTCACCTCGGAACGCCCCATGACGATTACCGATCTGGTCGCACCCGAGGCGATTCTCCCCGCATTGAAGGTCATCAGCAAGAAACAGGCGCTGCAGGAACTGGCGGCGCGGGCTGCGACCCTGACCGGGCAGAACGAGCGCTCGGTGTTCGAGGTGCTGTTGCAGCGCGAGAAGCTCGGCACCACTGCCGTCGGTTATGGCGTCGCCATCCCGCACGGCAAGCTGCCCAAACTCGAAAAGCTGTTCGGATTCTTTGCCCGGCTCGAACGTCCGATCGACTTCGAGGCCATGGACGGCCAGCCGGTCGATCTGATCTTCCTGCTGCTGGCGCCGGAAGGCGCTGGCGCCGACCACCTAAAGGCGCTGGCGCGGATCGCACGCCTGCTGCGCGACCAGGATGTCGCCAAGAAACTGCGCGCCTCGCGCGACGCCCAGGCGATCTATTCGGTGCTGGCGCTGCCGCCGGCCAGCGCGGCGTAACGTTTCGCGTTCGGTGCGATCACCATTAAAGAGAAGCCAGCCGCGACGCGTCCGCGCGTTTCCTCGCAGCCCGCTGGTCGCAGTCATTAGAGCCTTATCGGTTCTGATTGAATCAGAACCGGGCTCAACTCTCTTGCTTTGACGCGTTTTCTTTACGCGAACCGGCGACCACTTCGCTTGAAAACGCTCTAGCAGATCGTCGGCAGCAGGCGCCTGACTTCGTCGAGCATGTCGGGGACCGCTGTCTCGTCGCCTGCGAGGTGCTTGAGCAACGCACTCTGAAACAGGCCGTCGAGCAGCGCATAGAGCGCGGCGGGGGACGACGCCGGCCGTTTGCCGCCGAGCTCGGCGTAGCGGGAAGCGATGCGCCAGATCATCGCTTCCAGGCTCTTGTCGATCTCGAGCACGTCCTTGCGAAACGCGGCTTCGAACATCGCCTGCGAGCGCAGGTCGTACCAAAGCCGGTGCATGCGGGCTTCGTCCCGTAGCGTCGCCGCAAGCTTGGCGAGGAAGCCCTCGGTCAATTCGTCGCGGCTCTTTGCCGTAGTGACCACTTCGTCATATCGCGTCACGCATTTGGCCTTGTAGTGGCGGACGCAGCAGCAGATCAGGTCGAGCTTGTCGCTGAAATAGTAGTGAAAGACGCCGTGCGTGAACGCGGAATTCTGTGCGATCTCGCGCAGGCTGGTGCGCGCGAAGCCAAGCTCTCCGAGTGTTTCCAGCGCGGCCTCGGCAAGCTCGATCCGCCGCGCATTGAACTTCTCGTCGCGCAGTGTCTCGGCCGCCACCGCGACCCGTTGGGCCGCCCCCGTCGCCTGCCGCGCCATCACATCCCTTTCCTCAGCCCCGATCTTTCAACGGCTTATACCGCGCCGACGGCTGATAGCTCCATCTCCTCACAACCACTTCCTTGGACAACTGTCAAATTCGTTCTTGACAAGTGTCAAGATTTTGGCCGAGGCTCGGAAAAATAATTTGGACAGTCGTCAAGATGTCCGATCGGGGAGGAATGTTTCGCTGGGTGCGGCCCAAGGCCCGCACCGATGGCCGCGACCGCGCGAAGCCGTGCAGTGCCGGGCTGCGCCGCGGATCAGCCGCAGCACCAATCAATCACCAGCAACGATCAATCACCAGCAACGGAGGAGTACGTCATGAGTGGGAAGAGCCTTGCAGGCAAGAAAGCCCTGGTCACCGGTGGCGCCCGAGGGATTGGCGCTGCGATTGCGCAAGCGCTGGCACGGGCCGGCGCCTCGATCATGATCGGCGACATCCTGGACGACGCCGGCAAGGCCAGCGCTGCGGCCATCGCCAAGGAAGGCGTCGCGACAGGATTCGTCCAGCTCGACGTCACCGATGACGCGCAATGGGAGAGGGCCGTGGCCGCGACGGTCTCCACGCTCGGCGGCTACGACATCCTCATCAACAACGCCGGCATCGAGATCACCTCTCTGGTCAGCGAGGTCAGGGCCGAGGACGCGCGGCGGATGTGCGACGTCAACATCGTCGGCACCGTGCTCGGCATGAAGCACGCCTTCCGCGCGATGCGGCCCGGCGGCGCCGCCGGCAAGGGCGGCGCGGTCGTCAACATCGCCTCCGTCGCGGCAACGATCGCCTTTCCGAGCATCGCGGTCTATTCGGGCACCAAATCCGCGGTCGACCGCATGACGCGGGTCGGGGCGATGGAAGCCGGCAAGCTCGGCTACGGCGTGCGCGTCAACTGCATCTATCCGGGCTTGATACCGACCGACATGGGCCTGCAGCTCGCCAATGACATCGTCAAGGTCGGGCTCGCGCCTGACGTCAACGCAGCGGTGGGTTCGGTGGTGGAGCAAACCCCGCTCGGCCGCCTCGCTGAGGTCAGCGACATCGGCGACGCCGCAGTGTTCCTGTGCTCGAACGAGGCGCGCTTCATCACCGGCATCGGACTGCCGGTCGACGGCGGCATGGGCATGTAACAACGAGCCAAACAGAAAATCATTTCGGAGGATACGACATGAGTGAGAAGAAGCCCGTCGTCGTCTACGGCGTGTCCGGCTATACCGGCCGCCTGGTCTGCGAGTACCTGCGCGAGTACAACATCCCCTTCATTGCCGCGGGCCGCGATGCCGCCAAGGTGAAGGCGGTGGTGGAGAAGATCCCCGGCATCGAGACCGCCGACTACGAAGTCGTAGGCGTGGAGCATACGGTCGAGGCACTGACAAAACTGTTCAGGGGAGCCAGGGTCGTCAGCAACATGGTCGGCCCGTTCATCAAGCATGGATCGGAGGTCGTGGAGGCCGCGCTGCAGGCTGGTTGCCACTACACCGACACGACGGGCGAGCAGGACTGGGTCCTGCACGCGCAGGAGCGCTGGGGCGCCAAGTTCGCCGAGAAAGGCCTGCTGCTGTCGCCGAACCTCGCGCAGATGTACACCACCGGCGAAATCGCCGCCAACATTTGCCTGGAAACGCCGGGCCTCGACACCCTCGACATCCTGGTGTTCTGGAAGGGCTTTCCGACTTACGCCTCGACGCAGACGATTTTCACCATCCTCAAGGCGAACTGGTACTACCTCGAGCAGAACAAGTTCGTCGAATGGGACGTCACCGCGCGCGCCGACGTCGTGGTGCCCGGCCAGCACGAGACCGCGATCGCGGTGCCGTGGGGCGGCACCGCGCATCCAGTCTGGTTCAAGAACGATCCGCGCGTGAGCAACTGCCGGGTGCTCGGCGGCGTTCTCGCCCGCCCGGTGATGGAAGGCGTGGTGCAGACCACGCAGATGGTGAAGGAGAAGATCAAGCCGTTGCCGCCGGCGGAGCAGGAAAAGGCGCTCGCCGACATCGCCGCCACCTTGCAGGCCTCGATGCCGCCACGCGAGAATCCGCGCATCAACACCTCGATCGATTCGGTCTACGCGTCCGGGCCGCTCGGTCGTGCGCATTGCGTGATCCACGGCAACTGCAACTACAAGCAGACCGGCATGCTGCAGGCCTATGCGGCGTTCGCGCTGCTGCAACAGCCGCCGAAGCGGACCGGCTTTGCATCGGGATGCCAGGCGTTCGGGTATCGCGAACTGCTCGGCCAGTTGCGCAGCTTCGGGCTGGTCAGCAAGCCGATCGTGACCGTGCACGACTGAGTTGATCGCGGGTGGTGCGGCCCCGCGCCACCCGCCTTTGCCCAACAGGATTGATCATGCGCTTCATCGATTACCTCGACAAAGGCGCGTCGCTGGGCGCCGACGCGCCTTGCCTGACCATGGACGGACGCGACCTCAGCTATCGCGAGGTGCAGCGGCTGAGCTGCCGGATCGCGCGCGGGCTCGCTGGATCTGATATCGCGGCCGGGGAGAAAGTTGCGATCCTCTCCGGCAACGACCCGCTCGCCTTTGCCTGCGTGTTCGGCATTTCGCGCGCAGGTGCGGTCTGGTGTCCGATCAATCCGCGCAACGAGGCAGCCGAGAACAGGTTCATCCTCGACCAGTTCGACTGCAGCCTGCTGCTGTTTCATTCGAGCTTCGCCGCGATGGTCGAAGCGGTGCGCTCCGAACTGCCGAAGCTGCGCGCGCTGGTCTGCCTCGATGCCGAGCTGCCGTTCGCGCGCTCATTCGAAAGCTGGCTGTCCGGCGTCGCCGACGACCATTATCAGCGCGCGCCGGTCGACGACCTCGCGATGATCCCGGGCACCGGCGGGACCACCGGCAAGCCCAAGGGCGTCATGCTGTCGGGGCGCAACATCGAGGCCATGACCGCGCTGACGCTGATGGGATACCCGTTCAAGGGCCGCCCGGTCTATCTCGCGCTGGCGCCGCTGACCCATGCCGCTGGCGTGCTCTGTTTCCCGATCATGGCGCTCGGCGGCCGCATCGTGATTATGCACCACCCCGATATCGGCGAATTCCTCGAATTGATCGAGCGCTATCGCGTCACCCACACGTTCCTGCCGCCGACCGTGATCTACATGCTGCTCGATCATCCGAAGCTCGATTCCGCGAAACTCTCCTCGCTGCAATGCTTCTGGTATGGCGCGGCGCCGATATCGGCCGCGCGGCTTGCGGAGGCGTTGCGGCGAATCGGGCCGATGGCACAGCTTTTCGGGCAGACCGAAGCGCCGATGATGATCTCGATGATGGCGCCCGACGCGCACTACCATCCCGACGGCACGGTCGCGATGGAGCGGCTGTCCTCGGCCGGGCGGATCAGCCCGCTGGTCCAGGCCGGGATCATGGATGCCGATGGCAATCTGTTGCCTGAGGGAGAGCGCGGCGAGATCGTGGTGCGCGGCTCGCTGGTCATGGAGGGATACTACAAAAATCCCGAGGCCACGGCGGAGGCTTCGGCGCACGGCTGGCACCACACCGGCGACATCGGCTACATCGATGGCGACGGCTACCTGTATATCGTCGACCGCGCCAAGGACATGATCATTACTGGTGGCTTCAACGTCTACTCGATCGAAGTCGAGAACGCGCTGCGGGCCCATGAGGCGGTGCAGGACTGCGCCGTGATCGGCCTGCCCGATGACAAATGGGGCGAGCGGATCGTCGCGGTGGTGCAGCCTCGCGCCGGCCACAGCATCGATGCGTCAGCGCTGGCCGCCTTCGTCAAGCAGCGGGTCGGCAGTATCAAGACGCCGAAGCAGATCGAAATCTGGGACGACCTTCCGCGATCCAAGGTCGGGAAAGTCCGGCGGGTTCAACTGATCGCTGCAACACATTCTGCGAACTTCTCAGCTGGGGTCTGATAGAGCAAGGTCTTTCGAGGCCTTTCATTGAGCTGCCGTGCGATGGCGCTGAGCTTGGCTTGGCTGTGCAAGGACAGATCGGTACCCCGCGGAAGGTACTGGCGCAGCAATCTGTTGGTGTTTTCGCTTGAGCCGCGCTGCCAAGGAGACCGAGGGTCACAAAAATAGACCTCGACCTCGGTGGCCAATGTCAGGCGCTGATGGTCGGCAAGCTCTTTGCCTCTGTCCCAGGTCAGCGACCGGTAAAGTTCGCCAGGCAATCGCTGCGATTGCTTGATCAGTGCCGAGACGACGCTTTCTGTATCCTTGTTAGCAACCTTGACCAGCATCACGTAGCGCGAATGACGCTCCACAAGCGTTGCAATATAGCTATTTCTCGACCCGCCGATCAGATCGCCTTCCCAATGACCGGGGACCGCACGATCGTCGACCGACGGCGGTCGTTCGCTGATGGATACAGCGTTCTTGATCTGGCCGAGCCCGTTCCGCTTCATGCTGGCGTGCCTGGATCGGCGGACCGTGCGCCTCGCCCTCAGGTGCTCAAGAAGCTCCTTTTTCAGCACGCCACGCGCCTGAATGAACAGGCTGCGATAGATCGTCTCGTGTGACACCTGCTTTTGAGGCTCCACCGGATATGTGCGTTTTAGCCAGCCGGCAATCTGCTCGGGTGACCATTGCCGCCGCAGCAGGGTCGATACTGTCCGCCTCAGGAACGGACGGCAAGCCAGCTTGCAAAGCTTCGGACGCCGCGCCCGATCCCAGGCGGCCTGATCGGACCCGGCAGCCCGATAGCGATCCGCCCCGCCATTGCGCTGGACTTCACGGCTGATGGTTGACGGAGATCGTCCCAAGTGGCGCGCGATCGATCGCAGCGAGCAGCGCATGCTAAGCCATCGAGAGATCTCCTCTCGTTCAGAAAGGCTGAGCGCCTGTTTGGCTCGGCACCGATCCGGAGGGCGGATGCCACCCGTTGGCGAGATCACAGAGAAGACAGAAGAGGACTCCCGGTCAAACCGGCGCCCGATTGAACTCATTGGCTCGCCGGCTTGCCAGCGATCCCAGATCTCGGACCGCTGAGCCGCCGAGTAATAAATGCGACGTCGCTGTTTCATGTCCACACTCCATCTTTGCTAAAAGACTAGAGTGTTGCGCTGACCAATTGAGCCCGCCCCTGAAGCCGGACATTCGCGCGCGGCTGGCCGATCGATCAGGCAGCCCGGGCGTGCCCTCATAAGGGCTTTGAAAAAAGCGCGGGCCGCCTCGCGGCTGTCGGTCAGCATGTGCCGTCGGCGAGCGGCGCAAAGCGAACCGGCGGGTGCCGCTACCCGGTCAGATCGCGCGACAGATACCGTACCGTTCTGCTGCCATTGTAGACGCTCGCGACGCCGACCTCGGCGAAACCCAATGCCGCATGAAAAGCGTCGGATGCCGGGTTTGGCGGGTTCTGGTTGACCTCGCAGACGACGCGGTCGTGCCCCATGCGACTGGCGTGTTCGAACAGGTCGTCATAGAGCCTTCGCGCGCAGCCGCGTCCGCGCGCTGACGAAGCGACCACGATGCGGTCCACGTAGACGAAGCGCGGATAGCGCGCGCGAAACCAGAGGAAGTTGGGACTGTCGTAACGGGCGTCCTGGTCGAACGCGAGCAGGAAGGCGTCGAGCTCCCCAATGCGTCGCGCCACCAACGCCTCGCGGACGAGGTCTTCAAGCCGTGCCGGCTCCAGCCAGGATAGCTCTCGCGCATGCGCGTTGTTGAGCGCGAGCAGCGTTCGTCCCAGCGGCTGCGTTTGCGAAACCTCCGCTGCGGCGACGGAATGTATTTCGTGATTCATGCGATCTCTTGGCGACAGGTCTACCGTGCGTGTAGGTAGCCTTCACGAAGGCAAAAAAATACGCGGGCGCTTCCCGGTCAAGGGAGCATGCCCGCGTATCGCGAATTCCTGTCGCGGCGCTAGGCGCCGCAGCCACCCTCAGTGCACGCTGACGGCTTGAAGCTCGTTGCTCCAGGCGTTGGCGACGGCCGCTTCGCGGCTGTCGGTCAGCATGATCGGGGTGCCGTCGGCGGCATGCAGCGCGAATAGCTTCAGTCCCGGCGCGATCTTCGGCGCCTGGGGGAAAAGCCCCGGCACGTCCTCGGAACGGACCTGCTTCACGTAGGCGATATGGCCTTCACCAAGATGGGCCAGCGCCTCGATGGAAACCCTTTCCGGTTCGAACGTCACACTCACTTCACTCATGGTCTCGACTCCTTCAGTCAGATTAAGCGGTCGAGTCCGCTACTGGTTCCTATTATTCGTGCTCATTGATAGCGATTGTCTTAACGACCCTTTCAGGCTCCGGCCTGGCCAGGTCGATCGACAACAGCCCGTTTTTCAGATCCGCGCCCAGCACCTGCATCCCCTCCGCCAGCACGAAGGTGCGCTGGAAGTGGCGCGCGGCGATGCCGCGATGGATGTATTGCCGGGCCTTGTCGTCCTGCTGGCGGCCCCGGATCACGAGCTGGTTT
Source organism: Afipia sp. GAS231 (assembly GCF_900103365.1). NCBI lineage: Bacteria > Pseudomonadati > Pseudomonadota > Alphaproteobacteria > Hyphomicrobiales > Nitrobacteraceae > Afipia > Afipia sp. GAS231. The sequence continues at coordinate 3,570,202 of NZ_LT629703.1, read as the reverse complement.
TCCTCAATGGTTACATCGAGTTGGTCACGGGTAAATCCCGCCACCGCCAGCGTGATGCGCAAACGTTCAGGCTGACCGTTGGCGCGATCACAGCGCTCGATGTTGTAGGGAGGATAACCGTCGGCGCCTTTGACGACGCGATCGAGCGCACGCTCGATTTCGTCGAACCCAAGCAGGAACGGACTAGATAACGAAGGAACACGAGACATCACAAAGTCCTCTCGAAGCGACTTTGAGGGGCCCTTGCGGCACCCCATGCAACCGGCCGGCGGATCTGCTACCCGGTCAATGAGCAATATGGGGGTGATTTGAGGAGGCTTCAAGTCCCTCAGGAAGCTGCGTAAATCAGCCGCGGATGGCGGTTTCCGTCGTTCCGGGCATCGCGCAGCGATAAACCCGGAACCCTAAGATTCCCTGTCTACCCGCCCACCCGCTTGCGGCCGTCGGCGGTAAACAGATGCAACTTGTCGGGTGCGGCCACCGCCCTGATTCGCTCGCCGATGGCAGGGCCGATCGCGCCGGGAATCCGCACGATCACCTCGCCCGGCGGCAGTTCGCCGGGGTTGGCGGCGATCTCCGGCGCGTCTTTCTGCCGCGTGCCGTAGATGAAGGTTTCGGCGCCGACGCGCTCGATCGCTTCCACGGTGAGGCCGAGCACGACGCTGCCGGCCACATTCTCGTTCGAAATGACAAAATCCTCGGGCCGGATTCCGAGGATGCCGGCCTCATTGAGACGGCTGTCGCCGGCCAGTTGCGATTTGAGTTCATCCGATCGCAGCGGCATCAGGTTCATCGGCGGGGCGCCGATGAAGGAAGCGACGAAGGTGGTCGCGGGCTTCTGGTAGATGTCGAGCGGATTGCCGATCTGCTCGACCTGGCCGCCGTTCATGACGACAAGAATGTCGGCCAGCGTCATCGCTTCGAGCTGGTCGTGGGTAACATAGATCGAGGTCGTGCTCAGGCGGCGTTGCAGCTTGCGGATCTCGACCCGCATCGCGATGCGCAGCTTGGCGTCGAGGTTCGACAGCGGCTCGTCGAACAGAAATACCTTTGGCTGACGCACGATGGCGCGGCCCATCGCCACGCGCTGGCGCTGGCCGCCGGACAATTGCCGCGGCTTGCGGTCGAGCATGGCGCCGAGTTCGAGAATACGCGCGGCTTCCTGCACGCGGGTGTCGATCTCGGGCTCCTTCATGCCGCGGTTGCGCAGGCCGTAGGCCATGTTGTTGTAGACCGTCATGTGCGGATACAGCGCATAGTTCTGGAACACCATCGCGATATCGCGCTCGGCCGGCTCGATCTGGTTGACGACGCGACCGCCGATATCGATCTCGCCGCCGGAGATGGTTTCGAGTCCCGCGACCATGCGCAGCAACGTCGACTTGCCGCAGCCGGACGGGCCGACCAGCACGCAGAACTGGCCGTCGCCGACGTCGAAGTTGATGCCCTTGATGGCCTCAAAACCCCCGGCATAGGTCTTGCGGACGTTGCGCAGCGTTACGTTAGCCATGAGCGGCGACTCGCTTCCTCATTTTTCCGTCTCGACCAATCCGCGCACGAACAGCCGCTGCATGAACACGACGACGGCGACCGGCGGCAGCATCGCCAGAATGGCGGTTGCCATCGCGAGCTGCCATTCGGCGAGTTCGTCTGTCGTGTACAGCATCCTCTTGATGCCGGTGACGATGGTCTGCATCGAATCCTGCGTGGTGATCAAAAGCGGCCACAGATATTGATTCCAGCCGTAGATGAACTGGATCACGAACAAAGCCGCGATCGTTGTCACCGACAATGGCAGCAACGTATCCCAGAAGAACCGGAACGGCCCCGCGCCGTCGATGCGTGACGCTTCCAGCAGCTCTTCCGGGATCGTCATGAAGAACTGCCGGAACAGCAGCGTGCCGGTGGCTGATGCGATCAGCGGCAGGATCAGCCCGGCATAGGTGTCGAGCATGTGCAGGTCGGCGACCACCTTGTAGGTCGGGTAGATGCGCACTTCGACCGGCAGCATCAACGTGACGAAGATGATCCAGAACGCGGCTTTCCGGAACGGAAAGCGGAAATACACCACTGCATAGGCCGAGAGTACCGAAATGAAGATCTTGCCGAGCGCAATCCCGGTTGCCGAGATGAACGAATTCAGCAGCATGCGCCCGACCGGCTCCTGGCTGGCGCGCGACCCGCCGACGAAAACCGCGCGGTAGTAGTTTTCCAGCATATGGCCGCCCGGCGTCAGCGGCATGTTGCCGCCGACCACGGTGGCGGCGTCATGGGTCGAGGCGATCAGCGCGACGTAGACCGGAAAGGCGACGATGAAGACGCCCAGCGTCAGGATCGCATAGGCGATGATGTCGGTGAGCGGGCGGTGCTCGACCATCAGTACTGCACCTTGCGTTCGACGTACTTGAACTGGACCGCAGTCAACGCGATCACGATCACCATCAGGACCACCGACTGCGCGGCCGAGCCGCCGAGATCGCCGCCGAGCCGGCCGTCGGCAAACACCTTGTAGACCATGGTGGTGGTGGCGCCGGCCGGGCCGCCGCTGGTGACGGCGTCGATGATGCCGAACGTATCGAAGAAGACATAGACAACGTTGACGACCAGCAGGAAGAAGGTGGTCGGCGACAGCAGCGGGAAAACAATGGTCCAGAACCGGCGCATCGGGCCGGCGCCGTCGATCGCGCCGGCCTCCAGCACGCTCTTCGGGATCGACTGCAGGCCTGCGAGAAAGAACAGGAAGTTATAGGAGATCTGCTTCCACACCGCGGCCATCACCACCAGCACCATGGCGTGATTGCCGTTCAGCAGCGGATTCCAGTCGAAATTCATCCAGCGCAGCGGCCGCGCCAGCGTGCCGAGCGTGGGGTGGAACATGAAGATCCAGAGCACGCCGGCGACCGCGGGCGCCACCGCATAAGGCCAGATCATCAGGGTCTTGTAGGCGCCGGCGGCTTTCAGGTTCTTGTCGGCCTGGGTTGCGAACAGCAGCGCGATCGAAAGCGACAACGCGGCGACCAGCGAGGAGAACACCAGCGTCGTCAGCATCGAAGCGTAATATTCGGGTTGGGCGAACAGCGTCTGGTAATTCTCCAGGCCGACGAATTCGGTATTGAGGCCGAACGCGTCCTCGCGCTGGAACGACTGCCAGACCGCCTGGCTCGCCGGCCAGTAGAAGAATACGAACGTGATGATGAGCTGCGGCACCAGCAGCAGATAGGGAAGCAGCTTGTTGTTGAAGACGACGGACTTTTCCATTCAACACGCTGTGTGATGCAAGGAGACGCTCCCTCTCCGGGCGGAGAGGGAGCTTTTGGCCTGCTGTTACTTTGCCGTCTTTTCGAACGTGCGCAACATGGCATTGCCACGTGCGACCGCCGCATCCAGCGCTTCCTGGGCGGTTTTCTTGCCGGCCAGGGCCGCCTCGATTTCCTCGGCCCAGAGGTCGCGCATCTGCACCATGTTGCCGAAGCGCAGGCCACGCGAATTCGTGGTTGGTTCCTTGTTGGTCAGTTCCTTCAGCGGCGTCTGCAGCGTCGGGTTCTTGTCGTAGAAGCCGTCCTTGACGGTCTTTTCATAGGCCGCCTTGGTGATCGGCAGGTAGCCGGATTCCTGGTGCAGCTTGGCCTGGCGGTCGGTGTCGGACAGGAACGTGAAGAACTTTGCGATGCCCTTGTATTCTTCAGGCTTCTTGCCGCCCATCACCCACAGCGAGGCACCCCCGATGATCGAGTTCTGCGGCGCGCCTTTGGCTTCGGGATAATAGGGCATCGGCGCCGAGGTGAAGTCGAACTTGGCGGTGCTCTTGGCGGTGGCGTAATAACCCGACGAGGTCAGGAAGATCGCGCATTCACCGGAAGCGAAGCGGTTTTCGCTTTTGTTTTCGCGGCCGGAATAGTCGTAGGTCTTGTCCTTCTGCAGATCGATCAGATTCTGCAGGTGCTTGACATGCAGCGGCGAGTTGAACTCGAGAACGGTGTCGAAACCGTCGAGCCCGTTGGCCTTGGTGCCGATCGGCACGTTATGCCAGGCGGAGAACTGCTCGATATGTGCCCAGGTCGCCCAGGCATTGGAGAAGCCGCAGGTGGCGTGGCCGGCCGCCTTCAGTTTCTTGGCGGCGTCGAACACTTCGGGCCAGGTCTTCGGAATCTCGGCGACGCCGGCCTTCTTCAATTCGTCCTTGTTGATCCACATCACCATCGACGACGAGTTGAAGGGGAACGACAGCATGTCGCCCTTCGAGGTCGAGTAGTAACCGGTGATCGCCGGCAGATAGTTCTTGGGGTCGAACGGCTCGCCGGCGTCCTTCATCAACTGGTAGACCGGCTTGATGGCACCGGTGGCACTCATCATCGTGGCGGTGCCGACTTCGAACACCTGAATGATGTGCGGCGCGGTGCCGGCGCGGAACGCGGCGATGCCGGCATTCATGGTGTCGGGATAGCTACCCTTGAAGGTCGGGACGACCTTGTAGTCGGGCTGGCTGGCGTTGAAATCCGCGGCAAGCTTGTTGACGATGTCGTTGTTGCCGCCAGTCATGGCGTGCCACCACTGGATTTCGGTCACAGCGTAGGCCGGCGTTGCGAGCGCCAGCGCAACAGTAACTGCCGCAGCTGCGCCGAATTGTCGAAATGCCATCAAATTCCTCCGGGTTGGGGCCGTCATCTTCGTTTCGCGCGATAACAGCGCCGGATGACGTATAAATGACCGTATAAGCGAAAGCACAGTATTGGGGAAGCGGGCGGCGAGGGAAGCCGTCAAATAGGCCAAGTCCCTGTCGCCCCTGCCTAGTGCGCAATTGCGCACGGGCGCAGGCGCCCATAGCCACCGGCCGGCGTGTGGGCAGAGGCGATTGCCATAGTGCCCAAAGCAAAAGCCTCGGCGTATGGGTCCCTGCCCCCGTGCGCAATTGCGCACTAGGCAGGGACGACAACGATCAGCGCTTGCGCTCGGATCCGCAGACCGCGCCCTTGGCGATCAGGGACTCGATTTCGCTCTTGGAATAGCCGAACTCGCCCAGCACCTCGGATGTGTGCTGGCTGAATTTCGGCGGCGTGCGGCGCAGGCTCGCCTTGGTCCGGTCGAGCCGGATCGGGGAGGCGACACCCTTGTACCAATCCTTGGCGATGACGTCGCCGCGATGGATGGTGTGCGGATTGGTCAATGCCTGGTCGATCTTCTGCACCGGACCTGCAGGCAGGCCGGCCGCCAGCAGGCGGTTGCACAGCGGCTCGGCCTCGTACTGGCTGAACACCGCCGCGAGTTCGGCGCGCAGCGCATCGCGGTTGGCGATGCGGTCCTTGTTGCGGGCAAAGCGCGGATCGGTGCCGAGTTCGGGCTTGCCGATCTCCTTGGCCAGCTTGCGGAAGGTGCCGTCATTGCCGACGCCGATGAAGATGTTGTCGGTCTTGGTCGGAAAGGTCGCGTACGGCACCAGGTTGGGATGCTCGTTGCCGGTAAGATTCGGCGGCTTGCCGTGCATGAAATAATTCGCGGCATGCGGATGCATGACGGCAAGCCCGGTCTCGTACAGGGTTGTCTCGAGAAACTGGCCGAGCCCTGAACGCTGCCGCTCCGACAGCGCCATCAGGATGCCGATCGCGGCATAGAGCCCTGTCGTGATGTCGACGACGGGCACGCCGATGCGCATCGGGCCGCTTTCCGGCGAGCCGGTGGCGGCGATCATGCCGGTCATGGCCTGGATAATCGCGTCATAGCCGGGATTGCCGCCGCGCGGGCCGTCGGCGCCGAAGCCGGAAATCCGGCAGTGCACCAGCCGTGGAAATTTCGCGCGCAGCACGTCGTTGCCGATGCCCCACTTGTCGAGCGTGCCCGGCTTGAAATTCTCGATCAGGACGTCGGCCGTCTCCAGCATCTTCATCAGCACCGCGCGGCCGCCCTCGGAGGCGAGGTCGAGCCCGATCGAACGCTTGTTGCGGTTGATACCGACGAAATAGGCCGCGTCTTCGTCGTGGAACGGAGGGCCCCAGTCGCGCACCTCGTCGCCGGCGGGCGGCTCGACCTTGATCACGTCGGCGCCGTGGTCGGCCAGGATTTGCGTGCAATAGGGGCCGCCGAGCACGCGCGTGAGATCGACCACGCGCAGGCCGGTCATCGCGCCGGGAGCCGCTTCAGAACTCATGGAAACAACCTTCGCTCAGGACAATAATGGAATTCCTGAGCTAGCGGTCTTCGCGCGTGGCGGCAATGGTTTCGGGCGCACGGCCCTATGCTGCGCCGATCCGCGACGCGGAAAATGGCCCGCCGCTATCAGCGGCGGGCCATCCGGAATGTCGTTACACAACCGTCAGGCGCACATCCACATTGCCGCGCGTGGCGTTGGAATAGGGGCACACCTGGTGGGCTTTCTCGACCAGAGCTTCCGCGTCCGCACGGGCAAGGCCGGGCAGCGAGACGGCGAGGTCGATGTCGAGGCCAAAACCGCCGGCCGAACGCGGTCCGATTCCCACCGTGGAGGTCACCGAGGCGTCAGCAGGTACCTTGGGGCCGCCCTGGGAGGCGACGAATTTCATCGCCCCGATGAAGCAGGCGGCATAGCCGGCCGCGAACAGTTGCTCGGGATTGTTGCCGGCGCCATCGCCGCCGCCGAGTTCCTTCGGGGTGGTCAGCTTGACGTTGAGCGATCCGTCGAGGGTCGCAGCGCTGCCATCGCGGCCGCCGGTCGCCTTGGCGCTGGTCTTGTAGAGCACGTTCACGGACATGGTCATCTCCCTTTGGGTTTGCCGTTTCGACGCCGTATATATTGCAGACAATTAGATTGTGTGCAATATATAAATCATTGGCTCACATTTAATTGTTCGCAATTGAATGCCGGGACGCCCTGGCCCACAATGGGCCGCAAGGCTGATCGGGCGGTTCGAGGATACATCATGGCACGGAAACCGGCGGCGGACTGGCCGCTGCAACTGGACAATCAAATCTGCTTCGCGGTCTATTCGACCGCGCATGCGTTCAACCGTGTCTACAAGCCGCTGCTCGATCGCTTGGGGCTGACCTATCCGCAATATCTGGTCATGCTGGTGTTATGGGAGCGTGACGACGTGCCGCTCAAGGACATCGGCGAGCGGCTGTTTCTGGATTCCGGGACGCTAACGCCGCTGCTGAAACGAATGGAGGCGGCCGACCTCATCAAGCGCACCCGCAGCACCGCGGACGAACGCCAGGTGCTGATCGCGCTGACGCCGAAGGGGCAGGCGTTGAAGGAAAAAGCCAGGGCGGTGCCGGAGGGGATTTTGGCGAGTTCGGCCTGTTCGCTCGGGGAATTGTCGGCGATCAAGAATGAGATCGTGGCGTTGCGTGATCGGTTGAATGCGGCGCTGGGGGAGTAGGGCGGGCCGGTCAGAGGCGTTTTTTGGCGAAGGCGCGGCCGGAGTGAGATTTGAGGTATTTCTCGAAGGCCAGCGCTTTGTACTTGTCTGGGAAGGCGCAGTACCACACCAATTCCCAAGGCTTGAATTTCGCGGTGTGCGCCGATTTGCCGGCGTTGTGTTCCGGTAGTCGGCGTTTCAAGTCCGCGGTGGCGCCGATGTACTCTTGCTCGGGAAAATTGATGCTGCGGATGATGTAGACGTACCACATACGTGCGCATCGTATCCGAGGGCGAAACTAGATCAGGGTACGTTTACCAGCCCGTCTTCGCCCTTCGGGCTACGCCGGGCACCACGCCTCGCCCTTCGGGCATCTCGTGGCTGCGCCACGCGAAGCCCGAAGGGCGAAGCGTGGTGGAGCCAGGCGGGATCGAACCGCCGACCTCTTGCATGCCATGCAAGCGCTCTCCCAGCTGAGCTATGGCCCCGTAACCTGTCGCACGCCTCAAATCAGTTGGCGTGCGGGCATGACCCTGAACCACAGTTCAGGGCCGATCTCAAGTCTCTTCGTCGCCGCCGACGTCACCAATGATGTCGGTCACGTCCTCATCGCCCTCTTCCTCGTCGGCAATGAAGGTCGAATCGTCGTCGTCATCGTCCTCGATGGTCTCGTCGATCTCGATATCGTCTTCCGATTCGGGAACCACGGCCTTGACCTTGCCGGTGGTCTCCTCGGCGTCGGCTTCCTCCAGCGACACCAATTCCTCGGCCTCTGCGGGCTCCGGCGTGTCGACAGCGGCGTTGGCGGCGGCAGCGGCGCGCGCGGCATCGCCACGGGCGGCCCGCGGCGGCGCCACCGGCGCGATCGGCACAACCTCGCCGGTATAGGGCGAAATCACCGGAGTCTTGTTCAAGTCATAGAACTTCTTACCCGTCGTCGGGCAAATACGTTTGGTTCCGAGATCGGATTTGGCCACGTGTGGAATCCTGGGAATTTCTGAAAAACGGTGCTTCACTTGGCTAGTTGAGGGGCCGGTGTCAATAGCGGTTTGAAGCATTTGCCGGCCGCGTGACGCCGTGTGGCTCATGTGATACTGCCCCCGGCGCAGAGGACACAATCTTGACCCATTCAACCGCCCCGACCCCGCTGGAATCCCGCGCCAGCGGTGCCCTGACCGGTAAAGTCCGCATTCCCGGCGACAAGTCGATTTCGCACCGGGCCCTCATTCTGGGGGCGCTTTCGGTCGGCGAAACCCGGGTTTCGGGCCTGCTCGAGGGCGAAGACGTCCTCAATACCGCCAAATCGATGCAGGCGCTGGGCGCCAAGGTCGAACGAACAGGGCCGTTTGCCTGGTCGGTCCGCGGCGTCGGCGTCGCCGGCTTCGCCCAGCCGGCTGCACCGCTCGATTTCGGCAATTCCGGCACCGGGTGCCGGCTGGTGATGGGGGCGGTGGCCGGTTGCCCGATTACGGCGGTGTTTGACGGCGACGCTTCGCTCCGCACCCGTCCGATGCGGCGGATTCTCGATCCGCTCGAACTGATGGGCGCCAAAACCGGCGAGGCCAAAGAGGGTGGCCGCCTGCCGCTGACGCTGCACGGCGCCCGCGATCCGCTGCCGATCCTGTACCGGACGCCGGTCGCGTCCGCCCAGATCAAATCGGCGGTGCTGCTGGCGGGACTCGCAGCACCCGGCGTCACCACCGTGATCGAGCAGGAAGCCAGCCGCGACCACACCGAACTGATGCTCAAGCATTTCGGCGCCGAGATCGTCTCCACGAATGAAGGCAGCCACGGGCGCAAAATCGCGCTCACCGGCCAGCCCGAACTGCACGGCGCCGAGGTCGTGGTGCCCGCGGACCCGTCGTCGGCGTCGTTCCCGATCGTGGCGGCGCTGATCGTCGAAGGCTCCGACATCGTATTCACAGACGTCATGACCAACCCGCTGCGCACCGGTCTGTTCACGACGCTGCGCGAGATGGGCGCGTCGATCGAGGAAAGCGAGGTCCGCGGCGACGCCGGTGAGCCGATGGCGCAATTGCGCGTGCGCGCCTCCAAATTGCGCGGCGTCGAGGTGCCGCCGGAGCGCGCGCCTTCGATGATCGACGAATATCTGGTGCTGGCGGTCGCGGCCGCGTTCGCCGAAGGCACAACGATCATGCGCGGCCTGCAGGAATTGCGCGTCAAGGAATCCGACCGTCTGGAAGCGACCGCCGACATGCTGCGCGTCAACGGCGTCAAGGTCGAGGTTTCCGGCGACGATCTGATCGTCGAAGGCCGCGGCCATGTGCCGGGCGGCGGCATTGTCGCCACCCACATGGATCACCGCATCGCGATGTCGGCACTGGTGATGGGGCTTGCTTCCGACAAGCCGGTCAAGGTGGACGACACCGCCTTCATCGCCACGTCGTTCCCGGATTTCATCCCGATGATGCGATCGCTGGGGGCTGATTTTTCCTAGCTGAGGAGGCTTTGATGCGTCCGAACACGCTTGCCGAAGCCGTTGCGAGAATTCAGAGCGGCGCTTCACAGGATGTCGTGCTGGCGCAGTTTGTCGATACATTCGATCTCGCACAAACAATCGAGGCGCGTTACATCACAATCGAACAAGAGCCGGCGTTGACGGGCGATAAAAAACTGGATGCCTTAGTGGGTGCGATGGCTGAATATCTGGCGAAGCAACGAAAGTTGGGCCGTGTACCGCATTGGGTTGGAGATCGCGCGCGATACCTCGATCAGCCGTGGTTCACGGTAGCCAATCCCACGGATGCGATGCGCGAATTCCTGAGTTTCAGTAGCCCCGCTGAATTTGCCTCGCGCAACATTTTCACCGAAGAAAGACCGCTACGACGGGCGCGCGGCCTTCATTCATCCGAGTCATAGGACAGCATGATCATCGCCATCGACGGACCGGCTGCGTCCGGCAAGGGCACGCTCGGCAAGCGGCTCGCCCTTCACTACGGTTATCGCCACCTCGACACCGGCGTGATTTATCGCGCGGTCGCCAAGATGCTGCTGGACCAGGGTTTTGAACTGACCGACGAAGCCCGCGCGGTGGCCGCCGCGATGGCGCTCGATCCCCAGGCATTCGGTCATCCCGAATTGAAGTCGCAACGGATCGGCGATGCCGCGTCGGTGGTGTCGGCGATTCCCGGCGTGCGCGATGCGCTGGTCAGCTTTCAGCGGCAGTTCGCGGCCGATCCGCCGGGTGCGGTGCTCGACGGGCGCGATATCGGAACGGTGATCTGTCCGAATGCCGATGTGAAGATTTTTGTGGTCGCGGACCCCGAGGTGCGCGCACGTCGCCGCACGCTCGAAGCGCGCGGGCGCGGCGAAGAGGCCGACGAAGCCTTGGTGCTGGCCGACATCATCCGCCGCGATGAGCGGGACCGGAATCGTGCGGCGGCCCCCCTGAAGGCGGCCGCCGACGCGCATATCCTGGACAATTCAAGTCTCGACATCGAAGGCGGCGTTGCCGCCGCCATCGCGATCGTCGAAGCCGTCCGCGCTAAGCGCGGAGCGCGCTGATCAGTCGCTGATCAGTTCTTGGACCAGTAGCGGTCGAACGGCAGTTCCTGCTCGGCCATGCTGACGATGGGCTGGTCGGCAGAGAAGGTGCGCATGGAGCCGGCGGCGCCGGGCATCGCGGCAATGGCATTTCCGATAGTCAGGACGGCGACGGCCGTCAGCACGATAAAGCTCTTCATAACGGTACTCCCCCTGTTTTTATAACGGTGCCATTGTGTGGGGGCGTGCTTAAGGCCGGGTTCCGTAAATCCCAGGTCCCCTGCCATTCGCGGAATGCGGTCAACAAGCCGTTGAAACGACCGGTTAATGCCGCGGATGTTCAGCCCCTGTCAGCCTTAAGGGCCCGTAAATCGGCCATTTCCGGCTTGCCGAAAATGGCCCTTGGGGCTATATCCAGCGCCATCCGGGCCGCCATCGATGAGATCAGGGCTGTCCGAGCGGGCCGGCAGGAGGTTTTAGCCCCTGCCGTCATTGGAGGAATGTCCCGCTCCAGGTTCTTGAAGTCGATATTCAGGCCCCGGATAAATCAACGTATCGAACGTGCAGGCAAGCTGCCGGCCCGCTTTTGCGCACTCCCGCAAAGAGCGGTCGTCAGGGTTTGCGGATCCCTGACACTTCACGCGCGATATGCCCTTAACCCGACTGGCCGGCGATCCCCGCATCTGGAGAACAAATGGCTTCGACTGCTGCTTCTTATAATCCTACCCGCGACGATTTCGCTGCGATGCTGGACGAGTCCTTCGCCGGCGGCAATCTGCAGGAAAGCTCCGTCATCAAGGGCAAGGTAGTTGCAATTGAAAAGGACATGGCCGTCATCGACGTCGGCCTGAAGACCGAAGGCCGCGTGGCGCTGCGCGAGTTCGCAGGACCCGGCCGCGAAAGCGATCTCAAGGTTGGCGACGAAGTCGAGGTGTTCCTCGACCGGATCGAGAATGCGCTCGGCGAAGCCGTGCTGTCGCGCGACAAGGCGCGCCGCGAGGAAAGCTGGGGCAAGCTCGAGAAGGCCTTCAACAACAACGAGAAGGTTCACGGCGTCATCTTCAACCAGGTCAAGGGCGGCTTCACGGTCGACCTCGACGGCGCAGTGGCGTTCCTGCCGCGCTCGCAGGTCGATATCCGTCCGATCCGCGACGTCGCACCGCTGATGAACAACTCGCAGCCGTTCCAGATTCTGAAAATGGATCGCCGCCGCGGCAACATCGTGGTGTCGCGCCGCACGGTTCTCGAAGAGACCCGGGCCGAGCAGCGCCAGGAACTGGTGCAGAACCTCGAAGAAGGTCAGGTGATCGACGGCGTGGTCAAGAACATCACCGATTACGGTGCGTTCGTTGACCTCGGCGGCATCGACGGCCTGCTCCACGTCACCGATATCGCATGGCGCCGGGTCAACCACCCGACCGAAGTGCTCACCATCGGCCAGACCGTGAAGGTCAAGATCATCAAGATCAACCACGAGACCCACCGCATTTCGCTCGGCATGAAGCAGTTGCTGGACGATCCGTGGCAGGGCATCGAGGCGAAGTACCCGCTGAACGCGCGCTTCACCGGCCGCGTCACCAACATCACCGACTACGGCGCGTTCGTCGAACTGGAGCCGGGCATCGAAGGCCTGATCCACGTCTCGGAAATGTCGTGGACCAAGAAGAACATGCACCCCGGCAAGATCGTTTCGACCTCGCAGGAAGTCGAAGTGCAGGTTCTCGAAGTCGATTCGGTCAAGCGCCGCATCTCGCTCGGCCTCAAGCAGACCATGCGCAATCCCTGGGAAGTCTTCGTCGAGAAGTTCCCGGTCGGCTCCACCGTCGAAGGCGAAGTCAAGAACAAGACCGAGTTCGGTCTGTTCCTGGGCCTCGAAGGCGACGTCGACGGCATGGTCCATCTGTCCGACCTCGACTGGAAGCTTCCGGGCGAGCAGGTCATAGACAACTTCAAGAAGGGCGACATGGTCAAGGCCGTGGTGCTCGACGTCGATGTCGAAAAGGAGCGCATCTCGCTCGGCGTCAAGCAGCTCGAAGGCGACCCCTTCGCCGAGCCGGGCGACGTCAAGAAGGGCGCGGTCGTGACCTGCGAAGTGCTCGAAGTGAAGGAAGCCGGCATCGAGGTGAAGATCTCGGGCACCGACTTCACCACCTTCATCAAGCGCTCCGAGCTTGCCCGTGATCGCAACGATCAGCGTGCCGAACGTTTCGCCGTCGGCGAAAAGGTCGATGCCCGCGTGATCCAGTTCGACAAGAAGGCCCGCAAGGTGCAGGTCTCGATCAAGGCGCTGGAAGTAGCCGAAGAGAAGGAAGCCATCGCGCAGTACGGCTCCTCCGATTCGGGAGCGACGCTGGGCGACATCCTCGGCACCGCGCTGAAGAACCGCGACAAGTAAGCGTCAGGCTTATTGTCCAAGACATCAGGCCCCGGTTTCGACCGGGGCCTTTTTGTTTTTGGGGGTGGCGGTGTGCTCTTCCCCTCTCTCCTTGTGGGAGAGGGTGGCGCCTCACGCAGTGAGGCGATGGGTGAGGGGTCTGTCTCCGCGGATAGAGACCCCTCATCCGCCTTCGCTTCGCGCCACCTTCTCCCATCCCAACTCGGGTATACCCGAGTTGGGCGTCCTAAAATGTCGAAGTCGGATAGATCCGACTTCGATGGGAGAAGGAAGTAAGAGGGCCTTGTTTTCTTCATATTGCATCGCAATTGATGTATCTGGATAACACTTCGCTAGCGCTGCGAATGCAAAACGCGCGGGATACTTTGGGAGAATTTCGATGTCGCTCGATTCAGACGTGATCGTCGATCGCCGCAGGATCCGCCGCAAGCTGACGTTCTGGCGCGTCTTCGCCGCCGTGGTCGCAATCGCGGCGGTCATAGCCGTAGGCTTGGTCGCGACACCGGGCGGCCGCGCTTCGCTGACCTCGTCGGGATCGATCGCGCGCGTCAACATCGAGGGTCTGATCCGCAGCGATCAGGAGCGCGTCGAGGCGCTGGAGCGGCTGGAAAAGTCGCAGGCCGCCGCCGTCATCGTGCATATCAATTCGCCCGGTGGCACCACGGCCGGCTCCGAGCAGCTCTATGATGCGCTGGTGCGCCTGAAGGCCAAGAAGCCGCTGGTCGTGGTGGTCGAAGGATTGGCGGCGTCCGGCGGATATATCGCGGCGATCGCGGCCGATCGAATCATCGCCCAACAGAGTTCGCTGGTCGGTTCGATCGGCGTGCTGTTTCAGTTCCCGAATTTCACCGAGTTGCTGAAGACGGTCGGCGTCAAGGTCGAGGAAGTGAAATCCTCGCCGCTAAAGGCTGCGCCGAACGGGTTTGAGCCGACCAGCCCGGAAGCGCGCGCGGCCCTCGACGCGCTGGTGAAGGACTCCTACGCCTGGTTCCGCGGCCTCGTGAAGGAACGGCGCGGCATGGATGACGAATTGCTCGAAAAGGTCGCGGACGGACGTGTCTTTACCGGCCGCCAGGCGGTGGAACTGAAGCTGATCGATCAGCTCGGCGACGAAAAAGCCGCGGTCGCCTGGCTGGTGGCCGAAAAGAAGGTCAAGAGCGACCTGCCGGTACGCGATTTCAAGCTCAGCCCGCGCTTCGGCGACCTGACCTTCCTGCGGACCGCCGCCTCCATCGCGCTCGATGCCCTCGGTCTGGGCACCGTCGCGCGGCAAATCGAGCAGGCCGGTGTAGCCCAGGCGGTCGACCAGCTCCGGCTCGACGGGATGCTGGCTTTGTGGCGGCCCGCGGCCTCCAATTGAGCCGTGTGGGAGCAGTGCGGGACGATTCTCCCGCATTGCGAGTATTGCCCCAACCCCCTTCCGGGCGGTTTGTCACGTCATTTCGCGACGTCCAAAATTGATTTAGCGTCTTGACAGTTCAAGGCATTTTCACGGAAATGGACAACCGCACGACCGTGGATCCCAGTTTCGATGATCAAATCCGAGCTTGTTCAGCGCATCGCCGAGCACAACCCGCACCTCTATCAGCGGGATGTGGAGAACATTGTGAACGCGATCCTCGATGAGATCGTGGCTGCCCTGGCGCGCGGCGACCGTGTCGAACTGCGCGGATTCGGCGCCTTCTCGGTCAAGCATCGTCCGGCGCGCGCGGGGCGCAATCCACGCACCGGCGCGCATGTGCCGGTCGACCAGAAGAGCGTGCCGTTCTTCAAGACCGGCAAGGAAATGCGGGAGCGGCTGAACCGCGAGGGCGGCTCCTCGCCCGAGGCCGGCGCGTAAGGCTCAGGCTCAAGGCTCGCTGGGCCTGGACGATCTGTAGCCGCGTTGCGGGGCCTGACGAGAGCCGGCTCTGCCGATCTCCATCACGACGAGAGATGGTCATGCGAAAGTTCTTCACGGCGCTGGTCGTCATTCCGATATTCATCCTCCTTGTCGTCTTCGCCGTCGCCAATCGCCATCTGGTGACGGTGTCGTTCGATCCGTTCAATTCCGCCGATCCCTCGGTCGCGGTGACGCTGCCGCTATTTTTGGTGATCGTTGTGGTCGCCATTCTGGGGGTCGCGGCGGGCGGCATGGCGACCTGGTTCCGGCAGCGCCACTGGCGCCGCGCAGCGCGCCAGCACGAGGCCGACGCCCGCAGGGCCCGGTCTGAGGCCGCCGATTTGCGGGCAGCTGCAGCGGCCTCCCGGGGCCAGCCCGAGCGGCTTCCGGCGCTGGCTCCGCGCGGGATTTACGGGGCCGCCGGGCGAGACAAGCAGGGCGCGACGTTGTAGAACCCGCCCCCTAAGCTCCGTTCCAAACCGGCCATCGCGGCTTGCAAGCCACCCCGAGAGACCATGTCCCTGCTTGTCAAAATTTGCGGCCTGTCCACGCGCGAGACGCTCGACGTCGCGCTGGGGGCTGGTGCCGACATGGTGGGTTTCGTGTTCTTCCCGCCGTCGCCGCGCCACCTCAGCCTCGAGGTCGCGCGCGCGCTCGGCAAGCAGGCCAAGGGCCGGGCCACCAAGGTGGCGCTGACGGTCGATGCCGACGACGCGACGCTTTCCAATATCGTCGAAACCCTGCAGCCGGATCTCTTGCAATTGCACGGCAAGGAAACCACCGCACGCGTGCGCGACATCAAGGCCAGGTTCGGCCTACCGGTCATGAAGGTGATTGCGGTCGAGACGTCGGCCGATCTCGCCGTGCTGCCAGGCTTTGCCGGCGTTGCCGACCGAATCCTGTTCGATGCCCGCGCGCCAAAGGACGCCACCCGCCCCGGCGGGCTCGGCGCCGTGTTCGACTGGCACGTGCTGGAAAAGCTCGATCTCAAACTGCCCTTCATGGTCTCGGGCGGCCTTAACCCCGACAACGTCGCGGAGGCCATTCGCGTCACCCGCGCCGGCGGCGTCGACGTATCCTCCGGCGTCGAAAGTGCGCCGGGCATCAAGGATCCCGAGATGATCCTGAAATTTATTCGCGCCGCGCGCGCCACCGAAGAGCTGATGGTCCGATGAATCCAAACCTGCCCAATTCCTTCCGCAGCGGTCCCGACGAGCGCGGACATTTCGGCATCTTCGGCGGCCGCTTCGTCGCGGAAACGCTGATGCCGCTGATCCTCGATCTCGAAAAGGCCTATGCCGACGCCAAGGCCGATCCGTCGTTCCAGGCCGAGATGAACGGCTATCTCAAGGACTATGTCGGCCGGCCCTCGCCGCTGTATTTCGCCGAGCGCCTGACCGAGCATCTCGGCGGCGCGAAGATCTATTTCAAGCGCGAGGAGCTCAACCATACCGGCTCGCACAAGGTCAACAACGTGCTCGGCCAGATCATGGTCGCGCGCCGGATGGGCAAGAAGCGCATCATCGCCGAGACCGGCGCCGGCCAGCATGGCGTCGCCACCGCGACGCTGTGCGCGCGGTTCGGGCTCGAATGCATCGTCTACATGGGTGCGGTCGACGTCGAACGGCAGCAGCCCAATGTGATCCGCATGGAAATGCTGGGCGCCAAGGTGGTCCCGGTGCAGTCCGGCTCGCGCACGCTCAAGGATGCGATGAACGACGCGCTCCGCGACTGGGTCACCAATGTGCACAATACCTTCTACTGCATCGGCACCGTCGCCGGCCCGCATCCCTATCCGATGATGGTGCGCGACTTCCAGTCGATCATCGGCATCGAGACCCGCAAGCAGATGCAGGAGACCGAGGGACGCTTGCCGGATTCGCTGATCGCCTGCATCGGCGGCGGCTCCAATGCGATGGGCCTGTTTCATCCCTTCCTCGACGATCCCTCCGTCGAAATCTTTGGCGTCGAGGCCGCCGGTCATGGTCTCACGCAGCTGCATGCGGCGTCGATCGCCGGCGGCCGGCCGGGCGTGCTGCATGGCAACCGCACCTATCTCTTGATGGATGACGACGGCCAGATCCAGGACGCGCATTCGATCTCGGCGGGGCTCGATTATCCCGGCATCGGCCCGGAGCATTCCTGGCTGCACGAAACCGGCCGCGTCACGTATCTGTCGGCGACCGACGACGAGGCGCTGGCGGCATTTCAATTGCTGTCGCGGCTGGAAGGCATCATTCCCGCGCTGGAGCCGGCGCACGCCATCGCCAAAGTCATGGACCTCGCGCCGAAGCGGCCGAAGGATCATCTGATGGTGGTCAACCTCTCCGGCCGCGGCGACAAGGACGTGCCGCAGGTCGGCGATATCCTGAAGGGCAAGAAGAAGTGAGGGGCGCAACTGGCATCGCGTTCGGATTGAGCACCCCCACCCTAACCTCGAGAGCGAGCTCCGCTCGCCTCGGACCCCGCAAGCGGGAGAGGGAATCCACCGGGTTTGTTGCGCGAGTCTCGGTCACATGGCGGCCGGGTGTTTTGCACAGACTATCGACACGGCAAGCTCTGCCCCCTCTCCCGCTTGCGGGGGAGGGTTGGGGTGGGGGTCTCTCCGCGCATGCAGGCCTCGGCAAGAGCCACAGCATTTCAGGTATCGCACCATGACCACCCGTATCGACACACGCTTTGCCGAGTTGGCAAAACAGGGCCGCTCGGCTTTCGTCACCTTCGTGATGGCCGGCGATCCCGATCCGAAAACCGCGCTCGACATCATCAAGGCGCTGCCAAAGGCCGGCGCCGACATGATCGAGATCGGCATGCCCTTTACCGATCCGATGGCCGACGGCCCGTCGATCCAGGCGGCGGGCTTGCGCGCGCTCAAGGCCGGCATGACCCTGAAGAAGACGTTGGAGATGGTGCGCGCGTTCCGCAAGGACGACGACACCACGCCGCTGGTGCTGATGGGCTACTACAATCCGATCTATATCTACGGCGTCGATAAATTCCTGGGCGATGCCAAGACCGCCGGCGTCGACGGGCTGATCATCGTCGACTTGCCGCCGGAAGAAGATACCGAACTGTGTATCCCCGCGATGAAGGCGGGCCTCAACTTCATCCGCCTGGCGACGCCGACCACCGACGACAAGCGCCTGCCCGCGGTGCTCGCGAACACGTCGGGCTTTGTCTATTACGTCGCGGTCACCGGCATCACCGGCAGCGCCAGCGCCGACTCGAACGTGGTCGGCGCAGCCGTCGCCCGCATCAAGCGGCATACCAAATTGCCGGTTTGCGTCGGCTTCGGCATCCGCACCCCGGAAGCGGCGCGTGCGATTGCCGAGAAAGCCGATGGCTCCGTGGTCGGCACTGCGCTGGTCGATGCCCTGAGCGGCAGCCTCGACGCCGAGGGCCGCGCGACGGCCAAAACCGTCACCGCCGTCGCCGATCTGGTCGCCGCTTTGGCACAGGGCGTGCGGGGAGCAAAACAGGCCGCAGAATAAGCCTAATTGCGTGAAACTACGCGTTATCCGCGGCTTGCCGGGCTCCGTCCGGGCCGCCATATACTCTCACTGATGCGTCCAACCGCATTTCGGAGCGAAACATGAATTGGCTCACCAACGTCGTCCGGCCGAAGATCCGCAGCATCCTCCGCCGCGAGACGCCGGAGAATTTGTGGATCAAGTGCCCGGATTCCGGGCAGCTCGTGTTCTACAAGGACGTCGAGGCCAACCAGTTTGTGATTCCCGGCTCGAACTACCACATGCGCATGGGCGCGGCGGCGCGGCTGAAATCGGTGTTCGACAACGAGACCTGGTACGACATCGCGCTGCCCGACGTGACAGCCGACCCGCTGAAATTCCGCGACGAGCGCAAATATGCCGATCGCATCAAGGATGCGCGCGCCAAGACCGGGCTGAACGACGCCGTCAAGGTCGGCTACGGCAAGCTCGAAGGCGCCGGTGTCGTGGTCGCGGTGCAGGACTTCGATTTCATGGGCGGCTCGCTCGGCATGGCCGCGGGCGAAGCGATCGTGCGCGGGATGGAGCTCGCGGTCGAAAAGAAATCGCCGTTCATCATGTTCGCAGCCTCCGGCGGCGCGCGGATGCAGGAAGGCATTTTGTCGCTGATGCAGATGCCGCGCAGCACCGTCGGCGTGCAGATGCTGCGCGAGGCGAAACTGCCCTACATCGTGGTGCTGACCAACCCGACCACCGGCGGCGTCACCGCCTCCTACGCCATGCTCGGCGACGTGCAGATCGCCGAACCCGGTGCGCTGATCGGCTTTGCCGGCGCGCGCGTGATCGAACAGACCATTCGCGAAAAATTGCCGGAAGGTTTTCAGCGCGCCGAATATCTGCGCGATCACGGCATGGTCGACATGGTGGTGCATCGCCACGAGATGCGCCCGACCCTTGCGCGTCTCTGCCGCCTGCTGACCAAATCGCCGGCAATTGAAGTTGTTTCGAAGCCTGCGCCTGTCATCACCGATCCGGCACAGATCGTTTCGGCGCCGGATGCGGTGCCGGCCGCTCCCCACGCGTGAACGCGCCTGCCGCCAAACCCCAACCGCTCGATCAGTTGATCGCGCGGTTGTCGGCCCTTCACCCGCGGCAAATCGATCTCAGCCTCGATCGCATGCACCGGCTGCTGGCGGCGCTCGATCATCCCGAACGCGGGCTGCCGCCGGTCATCCATGTCGCCGGCACCAACGGCAAGGGCTCCACCGTCGCTTATCTGCGCGCGATCCTCGAAGCCGCGGGTTTGCGCGTTCACGTTTTTACGTCGCCCTATCTGGTGCGGATCAACGAATGCTTTCGCCTCGGCCGCAAGGCTGGCGGCGTGCTGGTGGACGATGACGAATTGCGCGGGACGCTCGAACATTGCGAGCGGGCCAACAGAGGCGAGCCGGTCACGATCTTCGAGATCGAGACCGCTGCGGCGTTCTGTCTGTTTGCCCGGCATCCGGCCGATGTCGTGCTGCTGGAAGTCGGTCTCGGCGGCCGGCTCGATTCGACCAATGTGATCGAGGCACCGCTGGCCGCCGTGATCGCGCCGATCAGCATGGATCACACCGAATTTCTCGGCGACACCTTGACCGCGATCGCCGGCGAGAAGGCCGCCATCATCAAGCGCAACGTGCCGGTGGTGTGCGCCGAACAGGCGGGCGAAGCGATGGCGGTGATCGAGGCACAGGCTAACCGCATGCGCGCATCGCTGCATGCGGCCGGCCAGCAATGGCATGTCAGCGTCGAGCGCGGCCGGCTGGTCTATCAGGACGAGCGCGGCTTGATGGATCTGGCGGCGCCCAAACTGTTCGGGCGGCATCAGTTCGACAATGCCGGCCTCGCGATTGCGACACTGCGCGCGATCGACGCGTTCAAAATCAGTATGCCGGCGTTCGAGGCCGGGATCGTCAACGCCGAATGGCCGGCGCGAATGCAGCGCCTGGTCTCGGGCGCGCTGGTCGATCAGGGACCGCCGGGGTGCGAGATCTGGCTCGATGGCGGCCACAATGCCGAGGGCGGCCGCGTCACGGCCGCGGCACTCGGCGATCTCGAGGAGCGGGTATCGCGCCCGCTGGTCGTGATCGCGGGCATGATGGCGAACAAGGATGCCGGCGCCTTCCTCGCCAATTTCGCCGGACTGACGCGCCACATCATGGCGGTGCCGATCCCCGGCCGCGGCAACGCGATGCCGCCGGACCGGCTGGCCGATGCCGCGCGCGCGCTCGGTATGCGCGTGGAGAATGCGACAAGCGTCGAAGCCGCGTTGCAGGCACTGTCGCGGCTTGCCTATGAAATTCCACCGCGCATCCTGATCACGGGCTCGCTCTACCTCGCGGGCCATGTCCTCGCCGTCAACGGCACGCCTCCTGCATAGATTTCTCGGGTCCCGGCTCTGCGGAGCAGCACGAAGTGCTGCTCCGCAGAGCCGGGACCCATTCGTCCATGGAAGATGGACCCCGGACCAGCAGCGCACCGCTTGCGCGCTGCGCAGCATCCGGGGCACGTTCGCCGAGAGAAATTGGAATCACCATGCGTTTTGCCGCGATTGCCGACGTGCACGGAAATTATCTGGCACTGGAGGCCGTGCTTGCCGACATCCGCGCGCAGGGCGTCGAGGGGATCGTCAATCTCGGCGACATGGCGAGCGGTCCGCTTGATGCGCGGCGCACGATGGACATGCTGATGACGCTCGATGCCACGCATGTGCTCGGCAACCATGACCGCTATCTGATCGACCGGCCGCCGGAGAAGATGGGTTCGTGGGACCGGCCGGCCCACGCGCAGCTCAATGCAGGCCATCTCGACTGGCTGCGCACGGTGCCGACGACATCGGTGTTTCGCGAAAAAGTCTTTCTCTGCCACGCCACGCCCGAGCATGACGAGATCTACTGGCTGGAGACGGTGCAGCCCGACGGCGTGGTGCGGATGTCATCGCTCGACGCGATCGAGGAGCGGGCCAAAGGGATCACGCAATCATTGATCCTCTGCGCCCACACCCATGTCGCCCGTGCGGTGCAGCTTCGCGACGGTCGCCTGATCGTCAATCCCGGTAGCGTCGGTTCGCCCGGCTATCGCGATACCCATCCGCATCCGCATGTCATCGAAGCCGGCACGCCGGACGCGCGCTATGCAATTTTAGAACTTGTCGGCAGCGATTGGCGCGTCACGTTTCGGCACGTGCCTTACGATCACGGCACCATGGCCGCTTTGGCGCGGCAAAACGGGCAACCTGAACTGGCGTCGGCGCTGGCGACGGGATGGATCGGGTAAAACAAAACGGCCGGCGATGAGCCGGCCGCTTTCATTACAACAATCGTCAGCCGATCAGACCGCAGCTGATATCCACTGATGCAGCTTCTGCTTCGGCGCGGCGCCGACCTGGCGCGAGGCCATCTCGCCGCCCTTGAAGATCATCAGGGTCGGGATCGACATCACGCCGTATTTCGAGGCGGTCTTCGGGCTCTCGTCGACGTTCAGCTTCACGATCTTGACCTTGTCGCCCATCGCGCCGGAAATCTCGTCGAGTGCGGGGGCGATCATGCGACACGGGCCGCACCATTCGGCCCAGAAATCGACCACCACCGGGCCGGTCGCATTCAGCACTTCGGCTTCGAAATCGGCGTCAGAAACCTTGCCAACGGCCATGGGAATACCTCGTTCGGTTGGATTAGGGCGCGCTGCGGAGAGAATCGCGCCATCGGATGATGGGGCAAACCTATGAACGCGATCTTGCCGGGTCAAGCACGGTCATCCCTTTGGATAATGGCGGCCAGCTCCGCGTCCAGCGCAGGGGCTGAAATCTCCATGAATTCAGCCGTTTCGGTCCAAACCAGCGCGGCGCGAACCGGCCGCTGGGGATAAAGCTGGCCGAGCACGGCCCGATACAGCGCCAACTGGCGGATATATCCCTTCGGCGCCTCGGCTACTTCAGTCGGCGGGGTGTGGTTGGTCTTGAAATCGACGATCAGAACCTCGTGATCGCTGACCGCCAGACGGTCGATCTGTCCGGAAACCAGCGCCGGTCGCCGGTGCGGCCGCTCCAGCCGGCCGACGATCGACACCTCGGCACGGCTGCCGTCCGCGAATACCGCCGCGAAGCGCGGGTCGGCAATCAAGGCCAGCGCGTTTTCCGTAAGCCGCTCGCGTTCGTCTTCGGTCCAGCCATCGGCGTTGCGGGCGAGATAGGCGAGGGCTGCATCGCGTCGGCTTGAAGCCGCGATATCGGGCAGCGATTGCAGCAGCCGGTGCACCAGCGTGCCGCGCTGGAGCGCGCGGGCCCGCTGCGCGATGGATTCGCCGGTGCGGACCGGATGGCTTTGTTCGTTGGTGGGTTCAGAAGGCCGCAGCGCGCTTTCTGCCGACTTCTCCGGCTGCGCCGGCGTCAGCAGCCAGGTCGGCAGCGCGATCGGTGCGGCTGTCGGCGCAGCAGCAGCGGAGCCAGTAGCGGGAGCGGCTTCCTCCGCCAGCGTGTAGCGCGTCACCTTGCCGTTGGGCGTTTCGAATTCCTGCATCTGCAGGTCCGAACTCGCCAGACCCTTGGTGATCAGGTCGTACCAGGACAATTTCCGCACCGTGTTCATGTTGCCGGGCAGGCAGCCGCCAACGACTAATCTATCCGCCGCACGCGTCATCGCGACGTAGAGCAGGCGGCGATATTCATCCTCGGTATCCGCGATCATGGCCGCGCGCGCGGCGACAACGGAGGCGGGATCCTCGGCCTTGCGGCCGGCCCACACCACCACGCCCGGCGCATGCGGATCGGCGTTTCCCTGGGAGAGGTTGATCAGCTTCAGCCGCTGCGTGTCCGAAGGCGACGTCGTGGTATCGACCAGGAACACGACGGAGGCTTCCAGGCCCTTGGCGCCGTGCACGGTCATGACGCGGACTTCGTCGCGCGAGATTTCCATGTCGCGCTTCACTTCGGTGTCGGCCGCGCGCAGCCACGCCATGAAGCCCTGCAGCGAAGCCGGCGCCTTGCGCTCGTAGTTCAGCGCCAGTTCGAGAAATTCGTCGAGTGCGTCGTTGGCCTCATGCCCAAGCCGTTGCAGGATGCGCGCGCGGCCGCCGTCGCCGCCGAGCAGCCAGGCGTAGAATGCAAACGGCGTCTCGTGGACGACGCGGCGCTCGCATTGTTCGAGCCGCCACAGCACATCCCGCAACAGGCCGTCGGTCGCGGCGCGCATCGTTAGCGCCGCGCGCAGCGAGCCCTTGCGGTCCCGCGCCAGCTTGAACAGATCGTTGTCGGTGAGGCCGAACAGCGGGCTCTTCAGCGCCACCGCGAGCGCCAGGTCGTCCTGCGGCAGCAGCAGCGCGTCGGCAAGGTTCATCAGGTCGATGATCGCGATATGCTCGGTCAGCTTGAGCCGGTCGGCGCCGGCGACCGGGATATTGGCGTGCTTCAGCGCCTGGATCACGGCGTCGAATGCGTTGCCGCGCCGTCGCACCAGCACCAGCATGTCGCCATAGCGCAGCGGCCGGCGCGCGCCCGTGCTGCCGGTCATCGTGCCGCCGTCGACCAGCGACTTGATCTCGGCCTGAATGCGCCGCGCCAGCTTCACTTCGGGGCTGGTCAGCGAGACGCCGTCGAATGGCGCGCGCCAGCCCTCGATGTCCTGCCGGTCGTCGGCGACGGCGAGATCCCAGAGGTCGATCTGCCCGGGACCGGCATCAGCGAGCCAGTTGTGGACGGGATGACCGGTCTCGACCGAATGGATACTTCGGAAAATATCCTGCTCGCGGAAGACGTGGTCGACCGACTTCAGGATCGCCGGGCCCGAGCGGAACGAATAGGTGAAGGACACCGGATCGAACTTCAGCCCGGCACCCTCGAACTTCTTCTGTAGTTCCCGGCGCCGCAGGTCGAACTCGCGGGGAGCCGCGCCCTGAAACGAAAAGATCGACTGCTTCTCGTCGCCGACCGCGAACACCGTTCGCACCAGGCCGTCGCGCGCGCCGGCGCCCGAGGTGAATTCCGAAATGATGTGCGCGACGATGTCCCACTGACGCGGGCTGGTGTCCTGCGCCTCGTCGATCAGCACATGGTCGACGCCGCGGTCGAGCTTGTAGTGCACCCAGCCGGAAGAGACGCGGTCGAGCATCGCGAGCGTCTTGTCGATCAAATCGTCATAGTCGAGCAGGCCGCGTTCCTGCTTCTCGCGCCGGTAATTTGCAGCCGCTGCGGTTGCGATATGCAGCAGCGCCTCGGTGCGGTCGCGGGCGGTGACGGCGCGACGTCGCTCGATCAGCGGTATGATGCGGGAGAATTCTGAATCGAACAGCCGGCCCAGGGCCGGATTGTTATCGATAAACTTCTTCGTCACCACCGATTTGCGCGGCGTCCGGTCGGCCTCGGTGAGGAACACGCCGAAATATTCATCGACCTGCGCCGCGCCGGTAAAGATCAGGGCGTCGCGCAACCGGCGCGCCTGCTCCTGGTCGGTTTTATTGCCGGTATCCAGAACACGGGCGATCTCCGGCCAGCGCGATCGCGGCAGGTCCGGTCCATCGACGATGGCGCGCTCGACATCTTCGATGCGGTCATCCGGATCAACGCCGAGGGCTGCGGAAATTTGCGCCGCGGCGGCATGCGCGCTGCCGGCGGCGTCGGTCCAGGCCATGAAATGATCGCGGCTCAGACAGGCCTCGCGCACCACGTCCTTGAAGGTGACGTCGGCCGCGCTCGCCATCGCCGTCATCAGCGCGCGCCCGGTGGCGCTGTCGGGATGGCGCGACGCCTCGAGAAATACGCCGAGATTGGCGCGCTCCATCATCTCGGTCTGGTCGCGGTCGTCGAGCACGGCAAAGCGCGCCGGCACATTGGCCTCGAACGGGAATTGTTGCAGCAGCCGCGTGCACAGCGCGTGGATGGTCTGCACCTTCAGGCCACCCGGCGTTTCCAGCGCACAGGCAAACAGCTTTCGCGCCGATTTGCGCAAGCCGCGATCGGGATGGGCGATGCCAGCGTCCTTGATCGCCGCATCAAGCGCCGCGTCATCGAGCGTGACCCAATGGCCGAGCGTCGTGAACACCCGTTCCGCCATGTTGGCGGCCGCGGCCTTGGTGAAGGTGATGCAGAGGATCTTTTCCGGCGCCACGCCGTCGAGCAGCAGCCGGATCACGCGCTGCACCAGCACATGGGTCTTGCCGGAACCGGCATTGGCCGAAACGAAGGCGGAGGCGGCCGGATCGGACGCGCGCGCTTGCGTCGCGCGGACCGCCGATGGAATCGTGCGCGGGGCCTTCACCATTCCTCGATCCCCAGGCCGCCGGCCGCGGACCATTCCTTGATGCGGGCGAGGTCGTCATAGGCGCCGTAGCGGTTCGACCACATCGAGAGATTCAGCGAGGTGTAGGCCTGATCCTCGTTCTCGAACGCGCGGATCAGGGCTTCCAGCTTCTGCAGCGCCTCGTCGGCCGCGGCATCCGGCGGCTGCGGCGTGTCGTTGTTGCGGATTTTCAGCTCGAGCGTCCGCTGCTCGCCAGGCGGATTGTTGCCGCTGAGCCGGACATAAACGAGTTCGCCGACGGACGCGCCGGCGTCGATATTCGCAAAGCCACCCTGGCGCAGGATCGCGGCCTCCAGCGTCAGTTGCGGCGACAGGCCCATGCGCACCTGCTTGCCGGTCGGCGGTTGCCCGGTCTTGTAATCCAGGATCGCAAAGCTGCCGTCACGGCGCTGTTCGATCCGGTCGGCGCGGGCGGAAAGGGTGAAGGTCCGCGCGTTGTCGAGCGGAATTCCGATTTCGCCTCGGGTCTCGGCGAAGATTTTGGCGAGGTTATCGCGCCGCGCCTGCTCCCAATCGGCGAACCAGCCGACGATGCGCTGGAACCGCGGCCACCACAGCGCCTTTGCCTCCGGCCGTTCCATCAGCGGCGCAAAATGCTTGGCGCCGATGCCGCGCAGCGTCTGCACGACGTCGCCGGGCAGCGCTTCGGCATAGGTCTGGGTGAATTCGCCGAGCGCATCATGGATCGCCGAACCGCGATCGGCCGCCGACAGCGGCATGTCGACGGGATCGAGCGGATCGAGCCGCAAAATATACTTCGCGTAGATGGTGTAGGGATCGCGCAGCCAGTCCTCGATCGCGGTGACCGACAGTTTGAGCGGCCGCGTCGCAAGCGGCGGCTTGGGCGCGGGCTGTTCGATCGGCTGGACCTTGTCCGGCCGGTCCAGTTCATCGGCAAAACGGACATAGTTTGCGCCGGCCAGCTTCGCCGCGTTCCAGCGCGCCTCGCCGGCGACGGCCTCTAACCGGTGCAGGAAGCGCGAGGCGACCGCCGGCGCGCCGCCGACTTTTGCCGAATGGCTGAGAATCACCTCGCCATGTCCGAGCAGTTGCGCGAAATCGTGCGCGGAGAGGCCGATGCGCCGCTCCGGCAGATCGAGGCCGAGTTCATGCCGCATCGGCCGGCTCAGCCATGGATCGACCCGCGGCGCCGGCGGCCACACGCCTTCAACCAACCCACCGAGGATGACGCGATCGGATTCCGTCAACCGCGCTTCGAGTTGGCCGTAGATCTGCAGCTGCGCATCGGCATGTTCCGGCCGCCGCACCATGCGGTCGGCAAAGGCGGTCTGAAACACTTCCGCGTAGTCGCCGAGCTGGACCGCAAGCCCGCTCTGCTTCTGTTCGCCAAGCAGCTCGTCGAATGCTGCGGCGAGGACCGATCCCTGGGTGCCCTCGAATACCACGGCGATGCCGTCCTGGTCGGATGAAAGCGCTGATAGCACCTCGTGGTGGCGCTGCGCCAGTTCGGCGAAATCATACGGCTTTGACGTCGCCATGCTCTCCAGCGGCGCAAACGCCTTCTGCAGAGCTGATATCAGCGACTGGGCCAGATCGAGTTCATCCTCTTTCAACTTCGCGCGCTGCTCGGAGCGATGAAGCGAAGAGGTTTCCTTGTTGTTGAGTTTTTTGAGCTCGCTCCGGAAACGATCGAAGTCGCGCGCAAGGCCACCACTGCCGGCTTGCGGCCGGGTGCCGCGCAGCACCGCCAGTTCGAGCACTTCAATGGCGCGCTTGAGCGCACCATGTGCGCCACCGAGCCGGAACAGCGGATGCTTCAGCAGCGCCAGCAAGGTCGGCGGCTCCAGCCCCTTGGCGGCGGCTTCCGCCGTGAGGCGCGCAAAAATGCCGGCGGAGGTGTCCGTCAGCGCGTCGCCGCCGGAATCGTCGAATTCGAGATTCCAGCGGGTCAGCGCCGCCATCACCCGGCGCGCCAGCGCACGGTCCGGCGTCACCAAGGCGGCCGATTTGCCGAGATGTCGCGCCTCGCGCATCGCAATCGCGATCGCCAGCGACTCCATTTCGGAATTCGGCGCCTCAACCACCGCGAGGTTGGCCATCCCGGCGGAAATCTTTAGCGATACGTCCGGCTCTGCCAGCCGGTCATGCCATTGCTCGGTCGCGCTTGAGGGGCGCATCGTCTCCGAGACCAGCACGTCGCGTCCCCCTGCGGCCGGCGTGCCGAGGATTTCGACATCGCCGCGCTTGATACCGAAACGGTCGAGCAGTCCCTGCATCGCGAATTGCGGATGGTTCGACGAGGGTTGGGTGGTGAATTTACCCTGCGCATCCCTGACGCCGCCGATGATCTGCCAGGCTTCGTCGTCGAGATCGGTATCGAGCCCCGGCAGCACCACCGCGCCCTGCTTCAGGTTGGCGACAACGCCGAGGAATTTTGCGGTCGTCGGCATCGAGCCGGTCGAGCCCGCCGCGATCACCGGGCCGTCGTGATGCGCCGCGAGGCGCGCGGCTTCCGCGTCGATCAGACGGTCGCGCCGCTCCGCGGGCTCGATCCTGCCGATTTCCTTCAGATGATCCGGCCATATTTTGCGCGCGATGCGCAGAAATTCCAGCGAGTGCTGCCAGTATTGGTCGAGCTGGTCCGGCACCAGTTTGTCGAGCGCTTCCCAGGCGACGCCGCGCGTCACCATGTCGTCCATCAGCCGGGCCAGATCGCCGGCCAGCGCCAGGGTCGAAGCCGGGCCGCCGACCACGAGCGGCGACAGTACCGGACCTTTCGCCCACGCGGCAACAAGGTGCGCCAGCGTCAATCGCCGTTCGAGTTCGCCGAGCCGCGGCGGAATGTCGAGCGGCGCTGTGCCGCCGAACTGTTCGGAACTTTCCGAAAACGCCAGTTCGTCCTCGTCGATGTCGCCGAGCGCAACGATGCGCGGCAGGATCGCGGCATCGGTCTTCAGCTCGTCGAGAAAAATTTCCCGCGCCAGCCGTCCGGCGCGCCGGGTCGGCAGGTAGAGTGTCGCCCGCGCCAGATTCAGCGGATTGCTGCGCGCTTCGAATCCATCGACCAGCCGGCCATCGACCAGAGCGGCGATGACGGTGCGCAACAGCGGCACGGAGACGGGGACGCTGAAAACGCGCATGGGCTTCCTGATTCGAGGTCAGGGGCCAATATAGGGGGGGATTCAGGGTTGGTCATGGGGCGAGGAGGATTTGCACCTCTCTCCGTCGTCCCGGCCAAGCGAAGCGCGAGCCGGGACCCATACCACGTGATATGGCGATAAGGCAGGATGGCTGACGCCGTGGGTAACAACAAGCGACGGTGGCTATGGGTCCCTGCGTTCGCAGGGACGACGATAGATTGGCGCGCCTACGCCACGCTCTCCAGAAACGCCTCTTCAGCGTCGTGCACCGCATCGGGGGTTCCGACATGCATCCAGACGCCGTCGAGCCGCAGGCCGAACAGCCGCTCCTGTTCGTTGGCGCGGTCGAACAGTTTCGTCAGCGAGAACTCGCCCGCGGGCGCGTCGTGAAACAGCGACGGCGACATGATCGCGGCGCCGGCATAGACGAACGGCACCACCTGATGCTCCTTGCGCTTGCGCAGCGCGCCATCCGGCAGCATCGCGTAGTCGCCGCGGCCGGCATAGCCGATGCTGGTCGTGGTCGGCGCCATCAGGAGCAGGATGTCCATCCGATCGGGATCGAAGGTTTCGGCGAGCCGCGTCAGGTTCGGCCGCACGCCGTCGATCCACATCGTATCGGCGTTGAGGTGGAAGAACGGCTGGCTCCCCAGCAGAGGCAGCGCCTTCACCACCGCGCCGCCGGTGCCGAGCACCTGGTCGCGCTCATCGGAGATGATGACGCGGGGGTGGCTGCGCGCGGCGGTATGCGCGATGATCTGGTCGGGCAGGTAATGCACGTTGACCACGGCCTCAACGACGCCGGCAGCGGCGAGCTTGTCCAGCACATGATCGAGCAAGGGCTGACCGGCCACGCGCACCAGCGGTTTCGGCATGTTGTCGGTCAACGGGCGCATGCGCAGGCCAAGACCGGCGGCAAGGACCATGGCTTTGCTGGGTACTACGGACATGTCGGGAATTCTCTAACCATCAAAGGCGCGCCAACGCGCCAAGAACTATTTCAAGGATCATATCACGGCGATTCGCCGCTTAAAGCGACTGTGAGGCGATAGTCGCCGGACATGACGGCTGTAAGACGGCGCCGGCACACCAGACGTCAGACCTCGGCGTCGGCGCGCTTGGCCGAAGCCTTCTTCTTCTTGTCGGAAAGCTTCAGGAAATTGACGCCGATCTGGTCGCCATTGACCCAGGCCAGTTCGCAGCGGCGATAGGCGAGCCCGGTCGACGACAGCAGCAGAAAGAATTCCTTCAGATGCAAACCTTCGACGGAACCCTCGACCGTCAGCTTGGCGCCGGTTTCGGAGACGTCCTCCATCACGCAGTCGCGCCGCCAGGTGCCGTCGATGCCCATCATGTGCGCGGCAAAACCGCGCTCGAATGTGACGCGATCGCCCTTCCGCCGTTCTGCTGTCGCCATGGCCGAGTTCCCGCTTCCAAGACGGCTGCCCCAAATACCGGGCACAGCCTTTCCCAGCTTAAAGCCAGGGTGGCTAACAAGAGGTAAATCAGGCAACCGGCGGGGGGACGTGGGCGGCATACCAGTCGCGGAAACCTGCCAAAGCGGGGTGCGCCAGCGAGCGGTTCAGATAGGTCCAGATCCGGGGCTGGTGGCGCAGATATTGCGGCTTTCCGTCACGGCGGTTGAGCCGGGCGAAGGTGCCGAGCAGGCGGGTGTTTCGCTGCGCCGACATGATGGCGTAGAGCTCGGCGAAATCGGCGGCGTCGAACTGGCTGTCGGCCGCGCGCCGCGCCTTGATGTAGCGGGTCAGCAGCGACAGTTCGAGCTGCTCCGGGACGTCGATCCGCGCATCCTGCAGCAGCGACACCATGTCGTAGGCGGCAGGCCCCAGCACCGCATCCTGGAAGTCGATGATGCCGACGCGCAGGATGCCGGTGCGTTCGCCGAGCCAGATGATGTTGGGGGAATGAAAATCCCGCATCACCCAGGTCCGCGGCGCCGCCGCCGGCTTCGCCAGCACCTGTCGCCACATCGCGCCGAATTCCTCACGGGCTTCCCGGCTCAGCTCGACGCCGCGGTCGACGAAATACCATTCGGTCATCAGCCCGATCTCGACCAGCCAGGCGTCGACGTCGAACACGGGAATGGCGTAGTCGAGCTCTCGCGTCAGCGGCAGGGTTTCGGGCAGCGTCTCACGGTGCAGCGCGGCCAGCATGTCGGTGGCGGCCTCGTAGCGCTCGGCGATCGGCCGCGGCGGCTCGCCCTCGATCACACCCGCGCCGCCGAAATCCTCGGTAATCAGGAAACCCTGTTCGAGATCGGTGTGCCGGATCGCGGGCGCCGAGAAGCCGTGCCGGCGCAGGCCGCTGGCGATGGCGACGAACGGCTTGACGTCTTCGGCCAGATGCACCGCCGCGCTGTAGGATTTCCCGTCATAGATCGCCGGTCCATCTGGACGCCGTGGTGCGTTCATCAGGATGGCGGTGCCGTCGTCCTGGGCAAGCCGGGCATAGGAGCGGGTTGAGGCATCGCCGGGCATGCGTTCGCGCCGGGCATCCATGAAGCCGGTATCGCCCAGGAAATTGCGCAGCGCGTTCAGTCGCTCGACTTGTGCGGCCGCCTTGCCATGACCGGTAATCTCGGCGGCGCGCGCCGAGGATCCGAACGCGGGACGATGCGTGAACGCGATGTCGATGCGATCTGCGGGAAGCGCATCCGGCGCGCGCTCCGGCCACTCGATCAGCACCAGCGTGGCCTCCGGCAGCGGCGACAGCCCGATCTCCTCCAGCTCGCTGGCATCGTTGATGCGATAGAGGTCGGCGTGAACAATCGGAAACGGCAGGTCGTAGCTCTGCGCCAGCGTGAAGGTCGGGCTTGGTACTTCCAGCGCGGCATCGTCGGCGAGATAGCGGATCATCGCCCGCGCCGCTGCGGTCTTGCCGGCGCCGAGATCGCCCGACAGCGTGATCACATCGCCGGGACCGACCAGCAGGGCCAGGTCCGCCATCAGATGCGCGGTTGCCGTCTCGTTCGCCAGCGCCACGGAGAATGTCGCTGGCGCGGTCATTCGGCGGCGTTGCGATGGGCGTGCTGGTCGATCGGAAAGTCGCAGGAGACCGTGGTGCCGTGGCCGACCGCCGAATCGACCCGCACCTTGCCGCCGTGCAGTTCGACAAAGGAGCGCACCAGCGACAGGCCGAGGCCGGCGCCGCGGTGCCGCGAGCCGTTGGAATGGCTCTCGAACCAGTCGAACACCTTGTCTTTCACGTCGGCCGGAATGCCGGGGCCGGAATCGGTGACGGTGAAGGTCACCCGATGCTCGTTGCGCTGTGCGCTGATCGTGACGGCCGCATCATGCGGCGAGAAGCCGACCGCATTGGCGAGAAGGTTGTAGAGCACCTGCACGACCCGGCGTTCGTCGCCGATGAAGACGCCGATATTGGGATCGATGTCGACCTTGAGCTCGATGCGGTCGGTCGCGAGCCGGTCCTGAATGCCTTCGGCGGCGTCGTGGATCGCCTTCTCGATATTGACCGGGCCGAGCTCGAGCTTCATGGCGCCGGCATCGATGGTGGCGAGATCGAGAATGTTGTTGGTCAGCGCCAGCAGCGCGTTGGTCGATTTGGTGACGTAATCGAGATATTCGGCCTGCTTTGCCGTCAGCGGGCCGGTCGAGGGATCGCTGAGGAAATGCGCGAAGCCGATGATGGTGGTGAGCGGCGCGCGCAATTCGTAGGACACGTGGTGGACGAAATCGACCTTCATCTGGTCGGCGGTCTCAAGCGCCTCGTTGCGTTCGCGCAACGCCCGTTCGACGTTCTCGGTGTCGGTGATATCCTGGAACGTCAGCATGGTGGCGCCGTCGGGCAACGGCATGGTCATGCAGTCCAGCACGCTGCCGTCCTTGCGCTCGAGCTTCAGCGCCACCTGCGCCCGGTTCTCGATCGCGGTGATCGCCTCGCGCAGCGTTCGCCATGCCAGATCGTCATCGAACAGCGGCTTGCACAGCGCTTCCAGGGTTTCGATATGCGGCTGTTCGCGTAAGGAATCGGTCGACAGCTTCCACATCTTGGTAAAAGCCGGGTTGAACAACTGCACGCGGCCGTTGCTCCCGAACACGGCAACCGCTTCGTTGAGGTTGTCGAGCGTTTCATGCTGCACACGGGTGAGGCCGTCGAAGCGCCGCGCCAGATCGAGGCTTTCGGTGACATTGTCGAACAGATAGGTGACGCCGCCTTCGAGGTTCGGCGTGGTGACGACGCTGACCGCGCGACCATCCGGCAGGAACCAGGTGTAGGTCTCGGGTTCGACGGCGCGATAGGCTTCGTGCAGTTTCGCCTTCCAGGCCCGGAAATCCGGCTGCTCTGGCAATTTGCGCGCGGCGCGCAGCCGGTCGAGCACGCTGGAATCGTCGGGGTTGGCGTCGAGGAACGCCTGATCGAGGCCCCACAGCCGCCGGTAGGATTCGTTGTAGAAGGCGAGCCGCCGCTGGCCGTCGAACACAGCGACGCCCGACGACAACTGGTCGAGGGTGCGGCGATGCGCTTCCGCCATCCGGTCCATGGCGGCGCGGAGCGAGGTCGCCTCGCTGGCGTCGATCGCGATGCCGGCACTGCCGCCGGCCAGCTTCACGGCCTGGACGTCGTAGATGCGCCGCTCGCCGCCGACCACGATCGGCAGCCGCGCGTTGAAGGTGGAATGGCCGTGCAGCGTCCGGCTCATGTCGCTGCGCTGCTCGGTTTCGAGCAGTTCGAGGTTGCGCTGGATCGCATCTGCGACGCTGGCGCCCTCGGTGGCTCGCACATAGGCCGTATTGGCGTAGCGAAGGTTGCCTTCCGTGCTCTTGGCCCAGATCGGCCAGGGCGCGGCGGCGGCGAAGTCGCGCAACAGCTCGGTCTCTTCCTGCAGCGTCTTGTAGCGCAGGTTGGATTCGGCGAGTTCGCGGCGCAGTCCGCCGAGTTCGCGAATCCGGACAATGGCTTGGCCGCCGATGGCGCGGCCCATGGCCTCGATTGCGCGGCCGTTCGAGGTGGAGAGGTTGAGCAGAAAGCCTTCGCCGGCTTCGCGCAACGCGTCGACCGCATGGTCCATTTGCAACGCCGGTTCCGGCGGCAGCCAGGTTCCAAAAGCGAGGATCCGCTGCGGCGAACTCTGGGCGGCGTCCGCCGAGATCAACAGCGAGGTGTCGCCAGAGATCTGCGGCCGGTTTTCGCCCGCGGCCCAGGCAATCAGGATTTGCGGCTCGGCGAACAGCAGCGCGCGCAGCCGGTCGGCCTGATCCTGCAGGCCGGCGATGTTGGCGCGCAGGCGGAGTTCGATGCGGGTGGCCCGAACCCGGGTGCGCATCAACAGGATCGCCGCCACCACGGAAAAGCCGAGCAGCGCCAGCGACGCCGTCAGCACCGCGAATTCCTGATGATTGAAGTCGAACCAGGTCGAAATCGCCTGTTCAACGGTCAACTCGCCGGCCAAAGCGGGTTCCGATGCGGCCGACAAAGCGGTGGCGAGCGCGAGCAGGCCGTGGCGCGCCAGTGAGGTGCACGACAGCAGGTTTCGACGCATTGCCGCGACTACGCCCGACATAATTTGCCCCAGAACGCACGACTCCAGCGCGCGGCGCGAACCCCCGCCGTGCACGAATCGACTGACATTATCTGCTTCGGGACTCGGCCGGTAAGAGTCCAGACCGTGAACGTGAATTGGCTTGTGTAAAAATGAGCGGATTACCGCTCAGGCGCCGATCCGGCTCGAACCGATCAGCGCCCGGTCGAGCCGAAGCCGCCAGCGCCGCGGTCGGTTTCCGAAAGCGTGGCCACGGCAACAAGCTGGGCCTGGATTACCGGCGCGATCACCATTTGCGCGATGCGCTCGCCGCGCTTGATCGGGAACGGCGCATCGCCGTGGTTGATCAGGATGACGTTGATCTCGCCGCGGTAATCCGCATCCACCGTGCCGGGCGAATTCAGCACCGTGACGCCGTGCTTGGCGGCAAGGCCGGAGCGCGGCCGCACCTGCGCCTCAAAACCGCGTGGCAGCGCGATCGCAAGCCCGGTCGGCACCATCGCGTATTTTCCCGGAGGCAAAATCAACGGTGTCTCGGCGGGAACCGCGGCCAGCAGATCGAGCCCGGCCGCGTCGGCGCTCTGATAGGCCGGCAATGCGAGACCTTCGCCGTGTGCGAGTTGGCGAATGTTGACCTTGACCGTTGTGCTCACGACTTTTTCTCCACCGTCTTGCCGATTTCCTTGGCGATCTTCGCCACCAGTTCGGTTGCGACCTGCTCCTTGGTCATGACCGGCCAGGACTCCACGTTAATGCTGTCGACGCTGACCTCTGTACCTTCGCGCGTCAGCAGATGCACGGTGTTGCGGTCGCCGCCCATCACACCTGACGCCGGCGAGACGTCGTTGGCGACGATCCAGTCGCAGCCCTTGCGCGCGATCTTGGCCTTGGCGTTGTCGATCAGATGCTCGGTCTCGGCGGCAAAGCCGATCACCAGCGGCGGGCGCTTGTCTCTGAGCTTCGAGATCGTCGCCAGGATGTCGGGATTTTCGACCAGTTGCAGCGGCGGCATGCCGGCCGCGGTTTTCTTCAGCTTCTGTTCGCCTTCATTGGCGACGCGCCAGTCGGCGACCGCCGCGGCAAAGATCGCGATATCCGCCGGCAAGGCAGCTTCGACCTTGTGCAGCATGTCGCGCGCCGATTCGACCCGGATCACGGTGACACCAGCGGGATCGCGCAATTCGACCGGACCGGAGACCAGCGTGACGTCGGCGCCGGCGGCCTGTGCCGCGGCGGCGATCGCAAACCCCTGCTTGCCGGAGGAACGGTTGGCGATATAGCGCACCGGATCGATCGGCTCATGCGTCGGGCCTGCGGTGATCAGCACGCGCTTGCCGGCGAGCGGCCGGGGCCGCGGTGGACGCAGGATATCTGCCGCTGCTGCGGCGATTTCGGCAGCCTCCGACATCCGTCCGACGCCGGCTTCACCCGACTCGGCCATTTCACCGGCATTGGGGCCGATCATGGCGACGCCGTCGCGGCGAAGCTGCAGCACGTTGCGGCGGGTCGCAGCGTTGTTCCACATCTCGGGGTTCATGGCAGGCGCCAGCAGGATCGGCCGGTTGGCCGCGAGCAGGACCGCGGAAGCGAGATCGTCGGCATGGCCTTGCGCCATCTTCGCCATCAGGTCCGCGGTCGCAGGCGCCACCACGATCAGATCGCATTCGCGCCCGAGGCGGATGTGGCCGGCGTCGAATTCACTCTCGGCGTCGAACAGATCCGTATAGACGCGCTCATGCGACAGCGCGCTTGCGGAGAGCGGCGTGACGAATTGCTGGGCTGCCTTGGTCAGCACGCAACGGACATGGATGTGCCGCTCCTTGAGGCGCCGGATCAGCTCCAGCGCCTTGAAGGCGGCGATGCCGCCGCCGATGATCAGGGTGACCCGCGGTTCGCCCGTGGTGCCGGCCGCCTGCGGAGATGCTGTAGAGGCTACAGCGAGCTGTGGAGCGCCTGGCAGCTCGGGGCGCCCCTGGATCAGCTCACCGAGGATGACCCGGACTTCCTCTTCGACCGATCGGCCGTTGCTGGCCGAGCGGAGCCGCAGATAGGCTTTGACGGTGTCGTCGAGTTTTCGGATGGTAATGCTGGCCATGGGCGGCTCCGGCAAGAACTGACAGCATTGATATCAAAGATATGATATCAATGCAATCAAAGTTGCCGAACGGCGATCAAAATTCCGATGAACGTCGCCGCAATGATCCACAGCGCCAGGGTGCGCCAGCGGTTCTTAGCGCGCTCGGTCCGGCCCATTGCCGCGATCGTCTCCGGCGACAGCGTGACGCCCTCGCGCGTCATCTTTTCGAGATTTTCCAGCACCGCGACGGCCCGCGAGGCAATCGCCGGCAGGCTCGCCGCGACCCGGCCGAGTTCGCCGGCGCCGGACATCGCGCCCTGGATGCGTCCGATCGGTCCGAGGTTGCGCTCGATCCATTCGCGCACCACGGGATCGGCGACTTTCCAGATGTCGAGCTTGGGATCGAAACCGCGCGCCACGCCTTCGACTACCACCATGGTTTTCTGCAGCAGGATCAATTCGGGCCGGGTCTGCATGTCGAACAGGCCGGTGACCTCGAGCAGCAAGGTCAACAGCTTCGCCATCGAGATCTCTTCGGCGGTGCGGTTGTGGATCGGTTCGCCGATGGCGCGGATGGCTTGCGCGAAATTCTCGACCGAGTGATGGCCCGGCACATAGCCGGCCTCGAAATGCACTTCCGCGACGCGGCGATAGTCGCGCGTGATGAAGCCGAGCAGAATTTCGGCGAGGAAGCGCCGCTCCTTCAATCCGAGCCGGCCCATGATGCCGAAATCGACCGCCACCAGCCGGCCGGCATCGTCGAGGAACAGATTGCCGGGGTGCATGTCGGCGTGAAAGAAGCCGTCGCGCAGCGCGTGGCGCAGGAAACTCTGGATCACCTTGCGGCCGAGGTCGGGCAGGTCGACCTGCGCCTGTTCGAGCCGCGCATGGTCGTTCAATGCGATGCCGTCGATCCACTCCATCGTCAGCACGTTGTGGGTGGTGCGATCCCAGTCGACGGTGGGCACGCGGAAATCCGGATCGTCGCTTGTGTTCTCCGCCATCTCGGACATGGCAGCCGCTTCCAGCCGCAGGTCCATTTCCATCGCGACCGAACGCGACATGGTGTTGATGACTTCGATCAGCCGCAGCCGGCGCGCTTCGGCCGAATGCGCCTCGGCGTTGTGCGCGACAAAGAAGAAGTCACCGAGATCTCGGCGGAACCGCGCGGCAACGTTCGGCCGCAACACTTTCACCGCGACGTTTTTGCGCTCGCCGTCGCGTTCGACCTCGCCGCGATGCACCTGCGCGATCGAGGCGGCGGCCACCGCCGGGCCGAGGCTCGCAAACGCCTGCGCCACAGGGCGTTCCAGCGATTGTGCGATCACGGTTTCGGCCTCGGCCGCGGAGAACGGCGGCAGCCGGTCCTGCAGGGCTTCGAGATCGCGCGCCATCGCGACGCCGACCACGTCGGGCCGGGTCGCCAGAAATTGCCCGAGCTTGAGATAGGCCGGTCCCAGTCGCGTCAACGCGCGCGACAGCCGTGGGCCGGATTTGGCGCCGGGCCGCTCGATCAGCCGCGCCAGCCGCAACGCCAGTTGGCCGGGCGGCGGCACCAGGGAGGGATCGACGACGCCGAACACGCCTTCGCGCGCGAAAACGTAACCGGCACGGACCAATCGTGCGATGTGGGTCGTCGCAGAAATCACAAACGCCAGCCCGAATGCAGCGCCACGATACCGCCGGAGAGGCTTTCCCACTTCACCCGCGAAAAGCCGGCGGCGCGGATCATCTCGGCGAAGGCATTGGGCTTGGGAAACTTGCGGATCGATTCGACGAGATATTGATAGGACTCGGCATCTCCGGTCACGGCGCGGCCGAGCGGCGGGATCACCTTGAACGAGAACAGGTCGTAGATCTTGTCGAGCCCGGGCACGTCGACGGTGGAAAATTCCAGACACAGAAATCGGCTGCCGGGCCGCAGCACGCGATAGGCCTCGCGCAGCGCGGCATCGATCCGCGGCACGTT
This sequence comes from Afipia sp. GAS231, assembly GCF_900103365.1. Lineage (NCBI taxonomy): Bacteria > Pseudomonadati > Pseudomonadota > Alphaproteobacteria > Hyphomicrobiales > Nitrobacteraceae > Afipia > Afipia sp. GAS231. The sequence goes on along the minus strand of NZ_LT629703.1, from coordinate 3,531,642 downwards.
GCGGATGCCGAACGCGATGGTGTAGGCGTCGAAGGCGCGATCGGCGAATGCCAGCGCTTCGGCATTGCCCTCGACGAACGAAACCTGCTGGTCGAGGTGGCGCGCGGCGGCGCGGGTGCGGCCGACCTCGAGCATATCGCTGTTGATGTCGCAGACGGTGGCGTGGAAGCCGGTGCCTGCCGCCTTGGCGGCGCGAAACGAGATATCGCCGGTGCCGCCGGCGACGTCGAGCAGCGCAAACGGCGCATCGCCCTTCGGCGGGTTGAGCGCCGTGATCATGATGTCTTTCCAGATCCGGTGCAGGCCCCCCGACATCAGGTCGTTCATCAGGTCGTAACGCGCAGCCACGCTGTGAAACACCTCGTTCACCAGCGTCTGCTTGTCCCCGAGGGGCACGTCCCTGAAGCCAAAATGCGTGGTTTGGTCCGGCCGATCCATCAACTCAACTCCATGCCGGACCATAGCGCGCCCGCCGCAATGGCGCTATCACGTCACCTTCATAAGGTGAATACCTGCATGCCTGAATTGCCCGAAGTTGAGACCGTCCGCCGCGGCCTGCAGCCCGCCATGGAGGGGTCAAAAATCCTCAAAGCCGAAGCCCGGCGCAAGGATTTGCGGTTTCCCTTTCAAAAAGACTTTATCGCGCGGCTGGAAGGCCAGGTTGTGACCGGGCTCGGCCGTCGCGCCAAATACCTGATGGCGGATCTCGCCTCCGGCGACGTGCTGCTGATGCATCTGGGCATGTCCGGTTCGTTCCGGGTGCTCCAGGGGGAGGCCGGTAACACGCCCGGCCAATTCCACCATCCGCGCAGCGAAGACCGCGCCCACGACCACGTTGTGTTCCACATGTCGTCGGGCGCGGCGGTGGTTTTCAACGACCCGCGCCGTTTCGGCTACATGAAGATCATCGCCCGCAACGCGCTGGAAGACGAGCCGCTGCTCTCTGGCCTCGGCCCCGAACCGCTCGGCAACGAGTTCGATGCGGCGATGCTGGCAAGCGCCTGCGCCAACAAGAAGACCAGCCTGAAGGCGGCGCTGCTCGACCAGCGCGTGGTCGCGGGGCTGGGTAATATCTATGTCTGCGAAGTGCTGTTCCGCGCGCATCTGTCGCCGCGGCGGCTGGCGGCGACGCTGGCCACCAAAAAAACGGCGGAGCCCACCGATCATGCCAAGCGCGTGGTAACATCGATCCATGCCGTGCTGAATCAGGCGATCAAGGCCGGTGGCTCCTCGATCAGCGATCATCGCCTGACCTCGGGCGAGCTCGGCTATTTCCAGCATTCGTTCAGGGTGTACGACCGCGAGGGCGAGACCTGTCACACGGCCGGTTGCGGCGGCATCGTGCGGCGCTTCGTCCAGAACGGCCGCTCGACGTTCTGGTGCCCGAAATGCCAGAAATAAAAAAGCAGCAGGAGGAATAACGATGAGCGGCAACTGGCGGGATCGCGCGGCCACCACCTTTCAATGTCAGAAGCAGCAGGCTGTGGGAAGCCGCGGCATGGTCGTCAGCAATCATCCGCTGGCCTCGGCTGCGGGCGCGGAAATGCTGGCGGCCGGCGGCAACGCCATCGATGCGGCGATCGCGACCCTGTTCACGCTGACGGTGGTCGAACCGATGATGGTCGGCATCATCGGCGGCGGCATGGCGCATATCCGGCTTGCCGACGGCAGCCATCGTTTCATCGACGGCCAGAGCACGGTGCCCTCAGTGGTTCGTCCCGACACCTACACGTCGAAGCCGGGTTCGGCGCATGACGTGTTCGACACCACAGGCGATGAAAATCTGAACGGCCCGAAAGCGGTCGCCGTGCCGGGCTCGCTGAAAGCCTGGTGCGAGACTCTGCAGCGGTTCGGCACCATGAATCTAGCCGACGTCATGCAGCCCGCGATCAAGCACGCCTCGCGCGGCTATGCAGCAACGCCTTACTTGCACGAATGCATCACCGACGGCGCGGAGGAGATGCTGAAGGACAAAGCGATCTCGGCGATCTATCTGCCGAACGGGCTGCCGCTGCAGGCCGGCGAGCGCGTGGTGCAGTCGGAATATGCGGAAACGCTGAAGCACATCGCGCAGCATGGCGAGGCGGCGCTGTATCAGGGGCCGCTCGGCGACATCCTGGTCGATTACATGAAAGCCAATGGCGGCTTCATCACCCGCCAGGACCTCACGTCCTACAAGACCGTCGAGCGCCAGCCGATCCGCGCCGATTATCGCGGCTGGGAAATTCTGGGTCCGCCGCCGCCGGCGGCGTCCGGCGTGCATATCGCGCAGATGCTCAACATTCTCGAAGGCTACGATATCGAAAAACTCGGCTTCGGCTCCGCGGAGACGATTCATTATCTCGCCGAAGTGCTGAAGATCGCCTTTGCCGATCGCGCGGCGGCGAGCGGCGATCCTGATTTCATCAACGTGCCGGTGGAGCGGCTGACCTCGAAGGCCTATGCCGACGAGCGCCGCCGCGCCATCGATTCCGGCCGCGCCCAAGCCTGGGGCGCCGGCATTGCCCAGCTCGAAAGCGCCCACACCACGCACATGACGGCGGCGGATGCGTTCGGCAACGTGGTCGCGACCACGCAGACCATCAACAACCTGTTCGGCGCGAAAATATTGATCCCCGGCCTCGGTACCGTGCCGAACAATTACATGAACCTCTACGATCCCAGGCCCGGCCACGCGCTGTCGCTGGCGCCGGGCAAGCGCGTCACCACCTCGATGTCGCCCATGATGGCGCTGCGCGACGGCAAGCTGGTCTATGCGCTCGGCCTGCCCGGCGGGAAACGGATTTTTCCGAGCGCCATGCAGGCGCTGGTCAATCTGATCGACCACGGCATGAGCCTGCAGGAAGCGGTCGAGGCGCCCAGGGTCTGGACCGAAGGCAATGCGCTTGAAGTCGAACTCACCGTGCCCGACGGCGTTCGCGCCAAACTCACCGCGATGGGCCACAAGGTGCTGGCGGTGCCGACGGTCGCCGGCGGCATGAACGGCATCCAGTTCCACGACGACGGCCGGATGTCGGGCGCGGCCTGCTGGCGCGCCGACGGTACGCCGGTCGCGATCGCCGGCGGCCTCGCGCGAGCGGGCGTGAGGTTTGGGTTGGCTTAAGGGGGAGCGAGCCGCACCCACCGCTGTCATACCCGCGAAAGCGGGTATCCAGTACGCCGCGGCTTATCGACTCTATCGCTGACGTCTCTGGAATACTGGGTCACCCGCTTTCGCGGGTGACGACAGCCGGTGCTATTTGCGCACGCAGATCACCCGCACCACGGATGCCTTCGCATCCGTCGAAGCGCCCGTCGCATTCACGCCATTCGCCTTGAGAAAATCCCGCACCGTATCCGACGTCACCAACACCGCCTGCGCGCCGGGTGTGGTGCTGGCCGGCCCCGCGACCAGCACCGGTTTTAACAGCGCGATGCCGGCGAATTTGCCGTCGCTGTCGAGCGCGGCGGACCCGGAGAAACCGAGCGCCGGTGGTGGCGAGAGCGCGATGTCGCTATTGCCGCCAAGCTGGGCCACCGAAGCCTTGAGGCCAGTCACCGCTGAATTGCCGCCCTGGTTCTGTGGATCGGCAATGCCGGTGAGATCGAGTGCTGTTTTGCTGGCAGCATTGGCGAGATTGAGCGCTTTCAGCCCGCGCGCGCCGTAAATGCGCAATAGCGCCAGATCATGGTCCTTGTCCTCGGCGACGCGGTCGGCATTGCCGAAACCCGCGATCGTGACCGCAAGGCAGCCATCGATGATCTGCCGGTCGGTAATGATGGCGCCGTCGTCGCTGACGACGACACCGGTAGCGTATTCCACGGTCTTGCGCGGCGGCGGCCCCGCGGCTTGGGCTGCCGATGGAAACGCGTTGAACGCGCTCGACATCGCGATCACGACGGGCTCGACGGTATTTTCGGTCGCCTGGTCGTAGAGGATGGTGAGGATGCGGACTTCGTCGCCCTTGAAGGTGCCGCGGAGGTAAAACTTCTTCAGGCCCTGCAGGCCGGACAGCACGAAGAAATCCGGCTTGACGACGGTGTAGTCGACAGTGCGGTTAGCCTCTTTCTTTTCCCGCTCGGCGAGTTTGGCCGTGGTGGGATTGGCCTCCTTGCGCCGCGCCAGCTGGATCTGGATCGTTCCGGTCGGCGAGGTCCATTTGGCGCCGTTGGCGTCGCTGCTTTGCTGCGGCACCAGCTTGGTCGGAATGCCGAGCCGCACGCCGGTGCCGGGATCTGAGACGATCTTCCAGCCGACATTCTCCTGCCGCCGCTTCGCGGTATCGGCGAGGGTGCCGCGCTCCTGCGGATTGAGCACGCCGCTCTCCCGGCCGCCGCGGGATTTCTGAAATGCCTTGATCGAGGCGACCAAGCGCTCGCTGACGTCGCCGGTGATGGCGCCGTTATACTCGCCGACCCAGGCGAGGTCGGACTGCAGCGCCAGCCGTTCGGCTTGCGCCATCGCATTCGCCGTGTCCTCGGGTTTTTGCAGCGCGGGGCGGATCGGGATGGTCGTGACCGGTTTCGGCTTGGCGCCGGCGGTGGAGGGCGGCGTCAACTGCGCCTGCGCGGATACCACCGAAACCGCAAGGATCGAGGCCGCGATCATCCATGTTGCCCGTAGCACCGATCTCATGACAAACCCTGGTAGATGTTTGGAGCGATCATTGACCTTGGGCCAACTAAGCACATCTGCTTGGTCGGCAACAACAGCGCGCCGGTTCAGGGAACCGCGCAAGGACCATACTGACCATGCTGACGGCCGACGAACTCGAACGCTACGCCCGCCATATTGTGCTGCGCGACGTCGGCGGCCCCGGCCAGGCGGCGCTGAAGGAGGCCTCCGTGCTGGTGATCGGCGCCGGCGGTCTCGGTGCGCCGGTTCTGATGTATCTGGCGGCAGCCGGTGTCGGCACGCTAGGCGCTGTCGATGACGACATCGTGTCGTTGTCCAATCTGCAGCGCCAGATCATCCACACCACACCCGATATCGGCCGGCGCAAGGTCGACAGCGCCGCCGACCAGATTCACGCGCTCAATCCCCATGTCCATTTCGAGGCGCATGCGGTGCGGCTCGATGCAAAAAATGTAATGTCGCTGATCGGCGGCTATGACCTCGTGCTCGACGGCTCCGACAATTTCGAAACCCGCTACCTGGTGTCTGATGCCTGCTACCTTGTCGGCAAGCCGCTGATCACGGCCGCACTCGGCCAGTTCGACGGCTCGCTGACGACGATCCGCGCGCATGAGCGCGGCGCGGATGGTCAGTTCAATCCGACCTATCGTTGTCTTTTTCCGGAAGCGCCGCCGCCGGGCACGGTGCCGGCCTGCGCCGAAGCCGGCGTGATGGGCGCGCTGGCCGGCATTTTGGGCTCGATGATGGCGCTGGAAGCGATTCGCGAAATCGTCGGCTTCGGTGAAAGTCTGGTCGGGCGGCTGGTGATGGTCGATGCGCGCGCGATGCGGTTCGAAACCCTGCGCTATGCGCGCGATCCCGCCAATCCGCTGAATGGCGACACGCCGACGATCACCGATCTGCGCGCATATTCATAGACTTCCCGTGTGGCTGCCCCCACCCCAACCCTCCCCCGCAAGCGGGAGAGGGAGTTGATGGAGCGCGTCGTGTAGCTCGGAAGTACTACATCGTCATTGCGCACGCTCTCTCGTCTCCCTCTCCCGCTTGTGGGGGAGGGTGGGGTGGGTGGGGGTGCCTCAGCGAACCCGAACGTCAGTTACAAGCCGACTCTCTCACGCCGTCAGCTTCCGCTCGCTGTCCATATGCGCCAACTGCGCTTCGGGATAGCGCGCGCCGGCGGCGGCGCCGGGCGGAAACGCTTTGGCGAGATCAGCCAGATGCGCGTCCGTCAATTTCACCTCGAGCGCGCCGAGCGCCTCGGTGAGACGGTCGCGGCGGCGGGCGCCGACCAGCGGCACGATGTCGTTGCCTTGGGCTGCGACCCAGGCAATTGCGACCTGGGCCGGGGAGGCACCGATGTCCTCTGCGATCGCGCGCAGTGAATCGACCAGCGCGAGATTGCTGTCGAGATTGCTGCCCTGGAAACGCGGGCTCATCTGGCGGAAATCCTTTGCCGCCGTGCGATCCTTCGACCAGTGACCGCTGATCAGCCCGCGCGACAGCACGCCATAGGCGGTGATGCCGATGCCGAGTTCACGGCAGGTCTTGAGGATATCGCTCTCGATGCCGCGCGCGATCAGCGAATATTCGATCTGCAAATCGGCGATCGGATGCACGGCATGCGCCCGGCGGATGGTTTCGGAGCCGACTTCGGAAAGGCCGATATGCCGGATCCAGCCGGCCTTGATCATGTCGGCCATGGCGCCGACGGTTTCCTCGATCGGCACCGAGGGATCGAGCCGAGCCGGCCGGTAGATGTCGATATGGTCGACGCGCAGTCGTTGCAGCGAGTAGGCGAGGAAATTCTTCACCGCCGCCGGGCGGCTGTCATAGCCGGACCAGGCTTTTGCCGGGTCGCGCAGCGCGCCGAATTTGACGCTGATCTGCAGATTGTCGCGGCCACGCGTCGCCAGTGCGTCGCCGATCAGCATTTCATTGTGGCCCATGCCGTAGAAGTCGCCGGTGTCGAGCAACGTGATGCCGGCATCGAGCGCGGCATGCAGGGTGGCGATGCTCTCGCTGCGGTCGGCGGGACCGTAAAAGTCCGACATGCCCATGCAGCCGAGGCCGATGGCGGAGACGGTTGGGCCTGACGTGCCGAGTTGACGTTTGTCCATGGTGGTTCTCCCGAAATTCGGCGGCGAAAAGTCCGCGCCGTGATGACGGGGCTGATATGGGGCCTTTCCATTGCAGCGATAAGCTGGACAATGCTTAAGAGCTTGTTCAATATATCGAACAATGCAAAGCGATTGAATCATGAAAGACATCGATCTTCGCGATCTCGACGCGTTTGTCGCCGTCGCCCGCACCCGGAACTTCCGCCGTGCGGCGCTGGAGCAACGCGTTTCGGTCTCGAGCCTGAGCCAGCGGCTGCGCGAACTGGAGGAGCGGCTCGGGGTCCGGCTGATGAACCGCACCACGCGCAGCGTCGGGCTTACCGAAGCCGGCGAATTGCTGCTGGCCGGCGTCGGACCGGCGATATCGGATGTCGGTAGCGCGCTCGATCAGGTCCGCGGCCTGCGCGGAGTGCCCTCGGGCCGGCTGCGCATCAACGCGCCGCCGCCGGCGATCGATCTATGTCTGGCGCCGATGGTCGCGCCATTTCTCGAGGCGCATCCGCAGATCGATCTTGAAATCGTCAGCGACAGCACCTTCGTCGACATCGTCGCCGAAGGCTTCGATGCCGGCGTGCGCTACGGCGAACATCTGGCGCAGGACATGATCGCGGTCTCGCTCGGTCCGCCGCAACGCTACGCGGTGGTGGCGTCGCCGCACTATGTCGAGAAGCACGGCCGGCCGAAGCACCCGAAGGACCTGCTCGATCACGTCGGCATCCGGATCCGGTTCGGCCGCGGCGCGATCCGCGATTGGGAGTTCGAGAAAGCCGGCCGCGTCGTCAAGGTGGCGCCGACGGGGCGGCTGATCGCGAACTATCCGGGACTGGCGCGGCAGGCGGCGCTCGATGGGGTCGGCTTCTGGCCGACCTTCGAGGGCTACGTGCGCGACGAAGTGAAGTCGGGTGAGCTGGTCAGCGTGCTCGAAGACTGGTGCGCGCCGTTTCCCGGCCCGTTTCTGTATTACCCAAGCCGCCGTCAGCCCCCGCCGGCGCTTGCGGCGTTCGTGGCCTTTGTCGCGGAGTGGCGGAAGCAGGAGCGAAGGAAGGGCTCCGTCGTCCCGGACAAGCCAACGGGTCGCGCGAATGCGCGCCCGATGACAGGCTCCGCTGCGATCCGGGACCCATAGCCACCGTCGATAGTAATTGAAGGACGGTGTCGGCTATCTCGACTTATCGATAGATCACGCGGTATGGGTCCCCGCGTTCGCGGGGACGACACCGAGCTTCGGCTACAGCATGCTCGGCAGCACGCGATCCGGCGGCTTGTGGTTGTCGAGGAAGGTTCGGATGTTGATGATCACCTTCTCGCCCATTTCGACGCGGCCTTCGATGGTGGCCGAGCCCATATGCGGCAACAGCGTCGCCTTGCCGGCCTTGGCCAGCCGCACCAGTTTCGGATTGACCGCGGGCTCGTGCTCGTAGACGTCGAGACCGGCGCCGCCGATGTCGCCGGCTTCGATCAATTTGATCAGCATGTCCTCGTCGATCACCCCGCCGCGCGCGGTGTTGACGATATAGGCTTCCTTGCGGATCAGCTTCAGCCGTCGCGCCGAGAGCAGATGATAGGTCGCCGGCGTGTGCGGACAGTTCACCGAGATGATGTCCATCCGCGCCAGCATCTGGTCGAGGCTTTCCCAATAGGTGGCGCCGAGTTCTTCGGCAATCTTGGGCGCGACGGGACGACGGTTATGATAGTGGATCTGCAAGCCGAACGCCCGCGCCCGGCGCGCCACGGCTTGTCCGATACGGCCCATGCCGATGATGCCCAGGCGCTTGCCGCCGATGCGATGGCCGAGCATCCAGGTCGGCGACCAGCCCGGCCAGTTCTTGCCCTCGGTCAGAATGGACGCGCCCTCGATCAGCCGCCGCGGCACGGCGAGGATCAGCGCCATGGTCATGTCGGCGGTGTCTTCGGTCAAAACCTTCGGCGTGTTGGTCACGGTGATGCCGCGCGCATGCGCTGCCGTGACGTCGATATTGTCGACGCCGTTGCCGAAATTGGCGATCATGCGCAGCTTGCAGTCGGGATGCTTGAGGACCTCTTCCGTGATCATGTCGGTGACGGTCGGCACCAGCACGTCGGCGCTGCAGACGGCCTCGGCGATCTGTTCCGGGGTCATCGGCGTATCGTCGAGATTCAACCGTGCGTCGAACAGCTCGCGCATCCGGGTCTCGATCGAGTCCGGCAGCTTGCGGGTGACGACGACGAGAGGTTTTTTCTTAACCGACATGTTCTGCTCTCATGAGGCGAAGGCTCGCATGAACCTGCCGTTCAGACCTCATTAACCCGGTTGTTCGACACTGCGAATGCTGCGCCGCTCCGGTTTCCCTGGGTTCCACCGAAGCCCTTCGGCTTCCTTGGGTTTACTTGAGTTTCCTTGGGAAATCCGGGCGTTCTGGTTCTAAATCGTTCCGTCCTCTCTATCAGAAGGCCGGGCCAAGACAAGAACCTCCAAGGAATCCTCGGGAAAGCACAATCCGGGGAGCGACCACCGCGCGGCACGGGGATTGGGGTTTTTCGGGCGTAAGCGGGGCGTTTCAACTCGAAGAATTCGGGTTGGGAGTATCTCGGCAGGAGACGGGTTGATGGCGTTGGGGCGTTTCTGTTCGGTGGCGGTGCTGGCGGGGTGCTGGCTGGGCGCATCGGTCAGCACAGGATTTTCGGCCAAGGATACAGCCACGACCAGCAGCGGCCTGCCAGTGCCGCGCTATGTCAGCCTCAAATCCGATCATGTGAATGTGAGGGCCGGCCCGACCAAGGACAACGATGTGGCCTGGGTCTATACCCGCTCGGGCCTGCCGGTCGAAATCACTGCCGAATTCGAGAACTGGCGTCGCGTGCGCGACTCCGAGGGCGCCGAAGGCTGGGTCTATCATTCCCTGCTGTCCGGCCGCCGCACCGCCGTCGTCACCATGAAGACCAAGGACGACCTCGCGCCGCTCTATGATCGCGCCGATCCGGACAGCGCGGTCGCGGCCCGCCTTCAGGCCGGCGTCGTCGCCCAGGTCAAGAAATGCACCAGCGGCTGGTGCCGCGTCATCGGCAGCGGCTTTGACGGCTGGATCGAGCAGCAGCGGCTGTGGGGCGTGTATGCGGACGAGAAGGTGGAATAGCCGAGCCGCGCATTGATTTTACCGTCATTGCGAGGAGCGCAGCGACGAAGCAATCCAGCTTTTTCCGAGCCTATGGATTGCTTCGCTTCGCTCGCAATGACGATAGCTTCGTAGGGTGGGCAAAGCGAAGCGTGCCCACCACTAACCAGCGCAGACTGCGAAAAATGGTGGGCACGGCGCAAATGCGCCTTTGCCCACCCTACGATTTTTTCAAAATGTGAAAGCGCTCAGCGCTTCTTGCGCAGCCGCACGACCATGTCGACGCGGGCGATCTCGTAGCCTTCGGGCACGTCCGGCATCTTGGTCAGCACCAGGTGCGGATCCGGAATGTCGACCAGCTCGTGATTGTTCTCGAGATAGAAGTGATGATGCGCGGTGACGTTGGTGTCGAAGTAGGTCTTGGTGCCGTCGACGCTGACCTGGCGCAACAAACCGGCATCGGTGAGCTGGTTGAGGGTATTATAGACGGTGGCGAGCGATACCGGGACCTTCGCCAGCGTCGCTTCCTCGTACAGCATTTCCGCGGTGAGGTGGCGCGCGCCCTTGCCGAACAGCAGCCAGCCGAGCGCCATGCGCTGACGGGTCGGCCGCAGGCCGGCCGCCTGCAGCATTTCGTTGACGTCATGCCAGGGGCAGCCGGTCAGCGCCGGTTGATGACCGGTGCCGTGGGCGGCCGGCTCAACGGCGTCGTCGTTCAAGGTCTGCTCGTTTATATCCACTTCGGGCACCGTACGCGCTAACTCGGGTAATATTCTTACCCAATATAGGGACGAAATATTCCAGATGCAAGTTTTTCGCAACTAGAACGGACCCAAGGTTAAGGGGGAACGGCACGGCAACGCGGCGTTTTGGCCCTTTCCAGCGCTTTGCCGCCCGCCAAGGCCTATGTTACAGAGCGCGCGGACCACATATGCGATTTCGGCAGAGGCAATTGCCGATAGCACCCTAAGTAGCGCCAATTTGCGGGAAACAAGTGGTTTCCCGTGGGGAGACCGGTCCGGTTCACTCGCAAGCGCTCCATCGGGATATCTAACCAGAGGCTGAATACGATGCTGGAGCGGCGCAGCGGTTACGAATACGAGGATTTGCTGGCGTGCGGCCGGGGCGAGATGTTCGGCCCGGGCAATGCGCAACTGCCGCTGCCGCCAATGCTGATGTTCGACCGCATCACGGATATTTCAGAGAAGGGCGGCGAGTATGGCAAGGGCCTGATCCGCGCCGAACTCGACGTGAAGCCGGATCTCTGGTTTTTCGGCTGCCATTTCAAGAACGATCCGGTCATGCCGGGTTGTCTCGGCCTCGACGCGATGTGGCAAATGGTCGGCTTCTACCTGGGGTGGATCGGCGGCGAGGGACGCGGCCGGGCGCTCGGTCTCGGCGAGTTGAAGTTCTCCGGCCAGGTTTTGCCGCAGGCCCGCAAGGTTGTGTACAACATCGACATGAAACGGGTGATGCGCTCAAAGCTGGTGCTCGGCGTTGCCGATGGCTGGCTTTCCATGGATGGCGAGATTATCTATCGGGCCAAGGACCTGAAGGTCGGGCTGTTCAAGCAGGGCTCCGCTCCTACTTGAGCAGCGCGGTCAACGACATCATCACAGAAGAACATAACGGCAGGGCGAGGCGATCATGAGGCGGGTTGTCATCACGGGGATGGGGATTGTCTCATCCATCGGAAACAACACCCAGGAAGTGTTGGCGAGCCTTCACGAGGCGAAGTCCGGCATCACCCGGGCAGAAAAATACGCGGAGCTTGGCTTCCGCTCCCAGGTGCAGGGCGCGCCGACGCTCAATCCTGCTGATATCATCGACCGCCGCGCCATGCGTTTCCTTGCCGAGGGTTCAGCCTGGAATCACGTTGCGATGGAGCAGGCGATCCAGGATTCCGGTCTCGAGCAATCTGATATTTCCAACGTCCGCACCGGCATCATCATGGGCTCCGGCGGCCCGTCGACCCGCACCATCATCGAGGCGGCCGATACCGCCCGCACCAAGGGACCGAAGCGGGTCGGACCGTTCGCCGTGCCGAAGGCGATGTCGTCGATGGCGTCGGCGACGCTGGCCACCTGGTTCAAGATCAAGGGCGTGAACTATTCGATCTCGTCGGCCTGCGCGACCTCGAACCATTGCATCGGCAATGCCTACGAGACGATTCAGATCGGCAAGCAGGACATCATCTTCGCCGGCGGCTGCGAGGATCTCGACTGGTCGATGTCGGTGCTGTTTGATGCGATGGGCGCGATGTCCTCGAAATACAACGCGACGCCCGCGACCGCCTCGCGTCCGTACGACATCAGCCGCGACGGCTTCGTCATTGCCGGCGGCGCCGGCGTACTGGTGCTGGAAGAACTCGAACACGCCAAGGCGCGCGGCGCCAAGATCTATGGCGAAATCGTCGGCTACGGCGCGACGTCTGACGGTTACGACATGGTGGCGCCGTCGGGCGAAGGCGCCGAGCGCTGCATGCGCATGGCGATGTCGACGGTGAACACGCCGATCGACTACATCAACCCGCACGCGACCTCGACGCCGGCCGGCGATCCGCCGGAAATCGAGGCGATCCGCAAAGTGTTCGGCACCGGCGACAAGTGTCCGCCGATCTCGGCGACCAAGGCGCTGACCGGACATTCGCTCGGCGCCACCGGCGTGCAGGAAGCGATCTACTCGCTGTTGATGATGAACAACGGTTTCATCTGCGAGAGCGCCAACATCACCGAACTCGATCCTGTGTTCGCCGACATGCCGATCGTGCGCAAGCGCATCGACAACGCCAAGCTCAACACCGTGCTGTCGAACTCGTTCGGCTTCGGCGGCACCAACGCCACGCTGGTGTTCAAGCGGCTGGATGCGTAGTTCGCTCTTACTTCGCCTCGCTTGCGTGCGCCGTGAGACCGGCGTGCGGCGGACGGAGATTTTTCAACAATCCGAAATGGGGTGGGCATGATTATCGAACCGCGCGTGCGAGGCTTCATCTGCACGACGGCACATCCGGTCGGCTGTGCCACCAATGTCCGCGAGCAGATCGCCTACGTCCAACGCCAGGGTTCGATTGCGGATTGCCCGAAGCGCGTTGCCGTGCTCGGCTGTTCGACCGGTTATGGTCTCGCCAGCCGCATCGTTTCGACCTTCGCCGGCGGCGCGGATACCATCGGCGTGTCACTGGAGCGCGAGCCCACGGCCACCAGATCCGGCAGCGCCGGCTTTTACAACAATCGCGCCTTCGAGATCGAGGCCAGGAAGATCGGACGATCGCCGCTCACTTTGGAGGGCGACGCGTTCTCCAACGAACTGAAGAAAACCTTCATCGACGCCGTGCGCGAAAAATTCGGACAGCTCGACATGCTGGTCTACAGCATGGCCGCTCCGGTCCGCACCGATCCGGATACGGGCAAGACCTATCGTTCGGCGATCAAGCCGCTCGGCGCGCCGGTCGAGATCAAGACCCTCAACACCGAAACCGGCGAGGTCTACGAGACCACCATTTCGCCGGCGAGCGAGGACGAAGCGGCCGCGACCGTCGCTGTGATGGGTGGCGATGACTGGAAGCGCTGGATCGATCAGCTCGCGGACGCCGGTGTTCTGGCGCCGGGCTTCCGAACCCTCAACTACACCTATATCGGCAGCGAACTGACCTGGCCGATCTACTGGAACGGCACGCTCGGCCGCGCCAAGGTCGATCTCGACCACAAGGCGGAAGCGATCCGCGGCCGGCTCGGCCCGGACGCCGCCCGCATCGTCGCGCTGAAGGCCGTGGTCACGCAAGCGAGTTCGGCGATTCCGGTGGTGCCGCTCTACGGCACGGTGCTGTTCAAGGTGATGAAAAAGCTCGGGCTGCACGAAGGCTGCATCGAACAGATCGATCGCCTGTTCCGGACGAAGCTCGGCAAGGATGCCGCGGTCGACGAGGCGATGCGTCTTCGGGTCGACGACTGGGAGCTTTCACCCGAAGTGCAGAAGGAAGTGTCGCGCCGCTGGCCGCTGCTCACCACCGAAACGCTCGGCGAACTGGCCGATCTCGGCGAATACAAAAGCCAGTTCCTGCGCCTGTTCGGCTTCGGCATCGACGGCGTCGATTACGCGCAGGACGTCGATCCGCGCGTCGTCCCGGGCTAGGACGACCGGCGGCAGCGCTCCGTAGGGGCCCATTTCTACTTTGCATGGGGTTGTTTTCGATATTTTGTGTCGGAGCCGCCCCATCGTGCCTACCCCGCCGACCAGCGATGAACGTTTGACCGGGTCACCGCCACTAAGGTCCTGAAGAGCGCCTGATCGCAGGGCTCAGTGAGACCTGGAATCCGGTGATGAAGCGTCGAACGAAAGCTGTTTTGCTGATCAGCAGCCTGGCCGTCACAACGGTAGTTGCGACCTACGTCATGCTGTCGGTAGCGCTCGTACGAGTGCTGGATCCGCAAGGTTATTGCAATACCGGCTTTTCAAAGCTGAGCAGTTGCACCCTTCACTGGGTGTCGAGAACGACCCACCAATCGACGCCAGTTTTCGCCACGCCCTCGAGCCCGGCAAGCGACACCCCGTCGAACGCATCAGACACTCCGAAGCTACTCTCCAGCGAAACAACCGCATGGGCCGTGGCTCAATGCCCGCGCAATACCATCGCCAACCGCTTGCTCTGCGCCGTCCCATCGGCCGCATCGCCCGCCGAGGCTGCGAGCGACGACCGCGTCACCGGCCTGCCGCGGCCAAAACCCTGGCTGATCACGACGGCGAAGAATTCACCCTTCATCGAATCTGTTCACGTCGAGACGCCGCTCGATCTCGCACCGACGCTTGGCTTCTATCGCGCCGAGCTGCTCAAGCGCGGCTGGGCCGAGACCGATGGTGCGGTCGTCGAGGCGGACCGGGCCGTCATCGCGTTCACGACATCAGATGGACCGGCACAGCTACGGCTCGTCCGTCAGGACGGCAGGACGATCGTCGATCTATCGCGGCGCAAGCCTGCCACAGCGAATGCCGGCATCTTGCCGGCGCCAGGCAAGGCGAGGCTGATGCTCGGCAACGCCACCGAGGAAGAGGCCGTCATCACCATCAACGGGCAGAGCGTCGAATTGGCGGCTGGCACCGGAGACGGCTTCAGGAGCGTGCCAGAAACCGGAAACAAATCGGCTGCTATCCCCGAAATGAATCTGCCGGCCGGCAAATACAACGTCACCCTCAAGCTCGCGAGCGGTGCGTCGGAGAGCCGTCAGTTCGAGGTGGCTGCCGACGAGACCTGGGGCCTGCAGGCTGGTCCGGATGGCATTGCGCTTCCCGTGCATCTTTATTGACGTGCGGAAGCCGCCAGCTAGCCAGCCGCGATCTTCTCCGCGCGCTGGAATGCCGGACGCTCCATGCAGCGGGCGATATAGGCGTCGAACGACGGCCGCGACGGGATCATCTTGAACAGCCTTACTGCGAAGTTCAGGCCCGAGCCGATCACGATGTCGGCCGCCGAAAACGTCTCGCCGAGAATCCACGGGCCTTTCTCCAGCGCGTTGTCGAGCACGTCGATGACGCGCTGGGCGTCGCCCCAGCCGGCGGCAACCGGATTCATTTCGATCTTGGTCGCGATCTGCACCATCGCCGGCTCGATGCAGCCCGGGCCAAAGAACAGCCAGTAGAGATACCGTGCGCGCAGGGGGTCGCCGAGCGGCGGCGCCAGCTTCGCCTCGGGGTAGCGCTCGGCGACATAGGCGCAAATCGCCGCGGCCTCCGCCAGCGCCGTCTCGCCGTCTTTCAAGGCCGGAACCTTGCCCATCGGATTGATCGCAAGATACTCGACCCGCTTTTGCGCGCCGGTCGAAATGTCGGTCAGCACGCGCTCATAGGGCTGTCCGGTTTCTTCCATCAGCCATAGCGACGAGAACGAGCGCGAGCGGGGCGACCAGTAGAGCTGCATCATCGGAGGCTTCCTTTGTTGCCTGTAACGGCGGTCTATAGCGTTTTCGGGCGAAGCTGGCATCAACGAATGCGTCGAAGGCCGTTTGTCCCGGTCGTCACGGCGCAAGATACTTCGGCAGGATTCTGTCCATCCGCTCGGTGACAAGGGCGCGCGCGGCATCGCGCAGTATCGGGTTTTTTGCGGCTTCTTCCGGCGAGGCAGGAAACTCGGTGTTGGCCGAACGAATGTAGTCATCGCGCCCGATCGCCGACAAGGCGGCCGCAAACCTTCCTCCGGCGCCGCCGAAAGGATCCTTAAAGTCAAGGGTCTCTCCGTCCAGCAGGATCATGCGCGTGAAGGCGAATACGGAAGCTTTTCCGAACGGGCCCTGCGTCAAGACGCCGACGCCGGAGAGCGGCTGGTTGGTGCCGGGCAAAACCCCCGTATATCTGACGACAACGAGGTAGCGGGCGCAGCGGTTATTCCCGATTATCCCGCGCATCATGATCTTGAAATTCTCTTTCGAATCGCCCGCGAGCTTCTTCTCGGGCTTGTAATAGGGGTCGAACGCATCTTTGGCGTAAGCGATGCGCCGTATCGAGATCCCCGATCCGGCCGCGGCCTTGATTCGCGCGAAAGAGAGATCGTCGATGCTCCATGCGTCGGAAGCGGTTTCGGCGGTCTCGTTGCCGAAGACCGTGATCCCGATCTTTCTCCACCCGACCGGGCTCCCGGACGCGGTGATGACGCCGATGTCGCACGGCCCGTTTTCCGCAGGCCCAGCCGGCCTTGCGGCGGCCTTGGCCTTCGGCGCCGGCTTTTTCGCCGCGGGTTTTGCCGGCGGCGGCGCTGCTGCCGTCTCCGGGGCAGGTTGCGCCCGCGCAAGGACGGATGTGGTCAAGCACGACAAAACAATCGCGACGGCGAGTGATCGAATCATGAAAACTCTGCTGAGATGGCGGCGACGGAGCATGTAGACTAGAGCGTGCAATGCTGCTTCGCAAGGCGAAGACCGTCGATAGCGCCGCACGCGGGGTCGCTACCGCTTCATTGCCGAAGCATTGCCGGCAGCGTTTTGTCGAGGCCCGCCGTCAGCAGCGCGCGGACGCCGTCGCGGAGTACCGGATTGGCTGCGGCGTCTGCAGGCTTGTCCGGAAACATTGCCGGATCCAGTTCGCGCGTAGGGCCGCCGAGGTGGTCATGCGTCAACCGGTTGAAGAATGTGTCCTCGGTCGTCAATGCGGGCGCTTTCTTGATCAATTCGAAGCTTCGTCCGTCATAGACCCGGATGTACATCATGGCAAAAAGGAAGACTTTATTCGGGTGGTAGTACTTCGAGATGCCGATGCCGAACTCTCGCTGGGTGCCGCCGTGGCGGTGTACGAGGACGTAGCGCTCGCAGTTCGTTCCGCGGGCAACGTATTGGGCAAACTCCCGGATATTGTCGTCGCGTTCAAACAGAGAAACGGGTCTTCGATGCTGCGCCAGTTCCTCCCTGGTGAAGGGGAGTCGCCGTACCGACACGCCGGGAGCCGCGGCCCGAACGCGTGAGACGACCAGTTCGTCGAGCGCCCATCCGTCGACAGACACCCGCGCATACTTATCGGTAAATGTGAAGGGTCCGAAGTTCTCGACCATGAACAGATTGCCGGCAATGGGAATGACGCCGATCTGGCACCGTCCGCTTTCCGCCGCCGGCGCGGCAGGCCTGGAATTGGGCGTTGGCCGCGCGGCGGCGGGCTTCGTGGTCGACGCGCCTGGCGCAGGCTGGGATTGCGCCCATGCAGACAGGGCGAAGCACGACAGAACAATCGCAACAGCGAACGATCGAATCATGGGAACTCGGCTGAGATAGCGGCGGCGGGGAGTGTAAACTAGAGCGTGCAAAGGGGCGCGGCAAGGCCATTGCACCGCTCCTCACGGCTATGCCGTTTCCATCTTCGTCCAGCGATAATATTTCATCACAAAGCCGGTCATCGGCTCGACCTGCTCCTGCTCGAAGACAAACCCTTCGCGCTCGTACCAGCGCCAGGCCTTTTCATTCTCGCGCACGCAGCGCAGGAATATTTCATCGGGCAAATGTTGCCGCGTAAAGGCGAGCAACTGGCGTCCGACGCTGAGGCCCTGATATCCGGGTGCTACGAACAACTGGTCGAGATAGCGTTTTGGCAGATGGATCGCGAGCATCGCCGCCAGTCTGCCGTTGTCGTCGGCAACGTAGAGGCTCCAGCCGCCCTCGACCTCCGTCGGTACCCGCGCGCGCAATTTGGCCAGCAGGAAATTGCTGGCGTCCTCGAGCCCGGTCGATACCCAGCTCTCCATCCAGACCCGCGCGACCTCGTCATATTCGTCGGGGCGGGCGGGGCGAATGATCGGCGGCATCGGTTGTCCTCAAAGAAATCTCGTCGCGATACTATCGCCACGGTCCTCTCGACTTCAATCCGACACATCGCGGCAAACAAAAGGGCGGCCTTTCGGCCGCCCTTCGTTGTTCATGATGACGTCGAGGCTTACTCGCCGGCGGCTTCGCGCGGGGCGGAAGCTTCGGCCGCCTTCTGCTTGGCTTCGAGGTCCTCGCCGGTGGCCTGATCGACCACCTTCATCGACAGCCGCGTCTTGCCGCGATCGTCGAAGCCGAGCAGCTTGACCCTGACCTTGTCGCCTTCCTTGACGACGTCGGAGGTCTTCTGCACGCGCGCCGAAGCGAGCTGGCTGATATGGACCAGGCCATCCTTGGCGCCGAAGAAGTTCACGAACGCGCCGAACTCCATCACCTTGACCACGGTGCCTTCGTAGATCTGGCCGATCTCCGGATCGGAGGCGATCGACTTGATCCACTTGATCGCGGCCTTCATCGCCTCGCCGTCGTTGGAGGCGACCTTGACGGTGCCGTCGTCCTCGATGTTGACCTTGGCGCCGGTCTTCTCGACGATCTCGCGGATTACCTTGCCGCCGGTGCCGATCACTTCACGGATCTTGTCGGTCGGGATCTTGAAGGTCTCGATCCGCGGCGCGTATTCGCCGAGCTCGGCGCGCGCGTTGGTGAGCGCCTTCGACATCTCGCCGAGGATGTGGATACGCCCATCCTTGGCCTGGCCGAGGGCGACCTTCATGATCTCCTCGGTGATGCCCTCGATCTTGATGTCCATCTGCAGCGAGGTGATGCCCTGTTCGGTGCCGGCCACCTTGAAGTCCATGTCGCCGAGATGATCCTCGTCGCCGAGAATGTCGGACAGAACCGCAAAGCGCGAACCTTCAAGGATCAGGCCCATCGCGATACCCGCGGTCGGCCGCTTCAGGGGAACGCCGGCGTCCATCAGCGCCAGCGAGGCGCCGCAGACCGACGCCATCGACGACGATCCGTTGGATTCGGTGATCTCCGACACCACGCGCACCGTGTAGGGGAATTCGTGGTGCGGTGGCAGGATCGGGTGGATCGCGCGCCAGGCGAGCTTGCCGTGACCGATCTCGCGGCGCTTGGTGCCGCCGAGGCGACCGGTTTCACCGACCGAGTAGGGAGGGAAGTTGTAGTGCAGCAGGAACGTCTCTTTGTAGGTTCCCGACAGCGCGTCGATGTACTGCTCGTCCTCACCGGTGCCGAGCGTGGTCACGACCATCGCCTGGGTTTCACCGCGGGTGAACAGCGCCGAGCCGTGGGCACGGGGCAGCACGCCGACTTCGGCGACGATGTTGCGGACGGTCTTGGCGTCGCGGCCGTCGATGCGCTTGCCGGTGTCGAGGATGTTCCAGCGAACGATCTTGGACTCGAGTTCCTTGAACACGGCGGCGATGCGCAGCTTGTTGTGCGGCGACTCCTGCCCTTCCGGGAAGTAGTGCGCCATCACCTTTTCCTTGGCCTTGCCGACCGCAGCGTAGCGGTCCTGCTTGACCGGGATGGCGTAGGCCGAGCGTAGCTCCTGCTCGATCAGGCCGAGCATTTCCTTCTCGATCGCGCTGTCGTCGATGACCTTGACTTCGCGTGGCTCCTTGGCGGCCTTCTCGGCCAGTTCGATGATCGCCTTGATCACCGGCTGGAAGTGACGGTGGCCGAACATCACGGCGCCGAGCATGATGTCCTCGTTGAGCTCCTTGGCTTCCGATTCCACCATCAGCACGGCGTCGGCGGTGCCGGCGACGACCAGGTCGAGCTGGGTGTCGACCATCTCGTCGAGCGTCGGGTTGAGCACGTATTCGTCATTGGCAAAACCGACGCGGGCAGCACCGATCGGACCCTTGAACGGGGCGCCGGAAATCGTCAGCGCGGCGGACGCCGCCACCAGGGCGACGATATCGGGATCGTTTTCCATGTCGTGCGACAGCACGGTGACGATCAACTGAGTTTCGTTGCGCCAGCCGTCGACGAACAGCGGACGGATCGGGCGGTCGATCAGGCGGGAGACCAGCGTCTCCTTTTCGGTCGGGCGTCCTTCGCGCTTGAAATAGCCGCCGGGAATGCGGCCTGCGGCATAGGTCTTTTCCTGATAGTCGACGGTGAGCGGCAGGAAGTCGACGCCTTCGCGCGGCGACTTGGCGGCAACCACGGTCGCGAGCACGATGGTCTCGCCATAGGTCGCCATCACGGCGCCGTCGGCCTGACGCGCGATCTTTCCGGTTTCAAGCTTGAGGGGACGTCCACCCCAGTCGATTTCGACTGAATGAGCATTAAACATAGTGGTCTTCTTTCATGGGTTCACGAGAGAACGACGCCCTCAAAACACAAAGACCATGCGCAAGATTGCGGGACGCTGATCGAGATCAGCGTCCGGCGATCCTGCCATGGTCTTTATATTTCGGATGGCGTCCATCCTCTCGGTAGTCACGGGCATCTTGCCCCGTCCAGCGGCCGGATTGCTGCTGAACGTTATTGCGCATGGTCGTCTCCAGGAAATCTGAAGTCCGGTTTTTCGGAAAACCATGCGAAAACGCGCGCAAACCTTGCGCGCGTGAACTGATCAACGACGAATGTTGTGCTTTTCGAGCAGCGCCTTGTACCGCGCCTCGTCCTTCTTCTTGATGTAATCGAGAAGGGAACGGCGCGTCGACACGAGCTTCAAGAGGCCGCGGCGTGAATGGTTGTCCTTCACGTGGGTCTTGAAGTGGCCCGTGAGGTTGTTGATGCGTTCCGACAGGATCGCAACCTGGACCTCGGGCGAGCCGGTGTCGCCGGCCTTGTTGGCATTCGTCTTGATGACTTCCGCTTTGCGTTCGGCGGTAATCGACATCGTCAAACTCTCTCGTTGTTGCGACCGGAACTGGCAGTCAGTCCGGTCAGGTTGAACACGCGCTTGGGGATGAGTTCGCCATTGCCAATTTCGGCGAGGGCCAGAAGCCGGCCTGCCACCGTGACATAGACTGTGCCGCTACTATTGGGCGCATCCCGTCCGCGCAACAAAACGGCCTGGCCCCGATGGAGCCTTGCCGCATCAGCCCGTGTGACGGCCAGTGCCGGGATGTCGTCCAGCGCGGTCTCAACGGGCAAAAGCGCGTCGGCGAGGCTGCCCTCGCCCGACGCGGCTCTATTGCATAAAGCCTCCAACTGTTCCAGCGGAATCATGTCCGCCTCGCGGAATGGCCCGACCAGGGTCCGCCGCAGCGCGCAGATATGGCCGAAACAGCCCAGAATCCGGCCCATATCGCGGGCCAAGGCCCGCACATAGGTGCCCTTGCCGCATTCGGCCTCGAACACGGACAGGCCGTTATCTTCATGTTCTACAAGGGTTAATTCGTGGATCTCGACCGGCCGGGGCTTCAATTCCACGGTTTCGCCGTCCCGCGCCAGGTCGTAGGCGCGCTCGCCCTGGACCTTGATGGCGGAATATTGCGGCGGGATCTGCTCGATCACGCCGGTAAAGCGGGGGAGAAGTGCCCGGATCGCGTCTGCCGAGGGCCGCAACTCGCTGGTTTGGGTCGCCCGGCCTTCGGTGTCGTCGGTATCGCGTTCCTCGCCCCAGGCGACCGTGAAGCGGTAGCGCTTGCGGCCGTCCATCACGAAGGGAACCGTCTTGGTGGCCTCTCCCAGCGCGATCGGCAGGCCGCCGGAGGCCAAGGGATCGAGGGTGCCGGCGTGGCCGGCGCGCTTGGCCTGGAACAGGCGCTTGAGTACGGCGACCGCGTGCGTGGAGGTCATGCCAACAGGCTTGTCGAGGATCACCCAGCCATGGACGTCGCGCTTGTCGCGCCGCGGCTGGTTGTTCTGGCGTTGCTGCTTGCCAGGACGCTGATCCTGCCGCGGATCGTTGTTGACGCGGCGATCGTCGCCGCGCGTCTCGCTCGAAAAAATATTTTTCTCAATGTCGTGCGATTCGGCATTTTCCGAACCGATCACGCTGTCAGCGGTCGTCACAATCATCATTCGTCGTCCGAATCGGGTGCGAGGTCTCTTTGCACCGCAGGTGTTCGCAGTAATTTCTCGATACGTTCCGCTTCGTCGAATCGTTCGTCGGTGCGGAAGCGAAGATCAGGCGCAAATTTCAGGTTAACGCGGTGCGCAATCTCGCCGCGCAGGAATTTCTTGTTGCGCTCGAGTGCTGCGAGCACCACGTCGGTGTCGCGGCCGCCGAGCGGCATCACGTAAACGGTGGCGAGTTTCAGGTCTGGCGACATGCGTACCTCGGGAACCGTAATAATGTGGCCTTCGAGATCGGGGTCGTGGACGTTACCCTGCGACAGAATATCGGCGACCGCATGGCGTACGGTCTCGCCGACGCGCAATTGCCGTTGCGAGCCGCCGGGAGCGGAACTCTTGGTGTGGTGACGGGGCATTGTTAAAATCCCAATTGTCGTCATCACCCGCGAAGGCGGGTGATCCAGTATTCCGTGCTCAAATTTAATTGCGGTGACTACTGGATGCCCCGCTTTCGCGGGGCATGACGGTTTAGTTCGAAATATCCAGCGCCTGTAAGATTTGGACTTACAGACTGCGCTGGATGGTTTCCACGCGATAACACTCGATAACGTCGCCGGGACGCATGTCGCCGTAATTCTCGAACGCCATGCCGCATTCCTGGCCGGACTGCACTTCCTTCACTTCGTCCTTGAAGCGCTTCAGCGTCGACAGCTTGCCTTCGTGCACGACGACGTTGTCGCGAATCAGGCGCACATTGGCGCCGCGTTCCACGGTGCCGTCGGTGACGCGGCAGCCGGCGACCTTGCCGACCTTGGAAATGTTGAACACTTCCAGGATCTGGGCGTTGCCGAGCATGGTTTCGCGCAGCGTCGGTGCGAGCAGGCCGGACATCGCCTTTTTGATGTCGTCGACGAGATCGTAGATGATGTTGTAGTAGCGGATCTCGATGCCGTTACGCTTTGCAGCCGCCGCGGCTTCCTTGTTGGCGCGAACCGAGAAGCCGATGATCGCGGCGTTGAAGCCTTCCGCCAGCGTGACGTCGGATTCCGAGATGCCGCCGACGCCCGCATGCAGGATGCGCGCTGCGACTTCGTCGGTGCCGAGCTTTTCCAGCGATCCCAAAATCGCTTCCAGGGAACCCTGCACGTCGGCCTTCACGATCAGCGGGAATTCCTTGCGGCCCGCTGTCTTGAGCTGCGACATCATCTGTTCGAGCGAGCCGCGCATGCCGGAAATCGAGGCGGCGGCGTTTTCGCGCTTCTGGTGGGCGCGATAGCTCGTGACCTGACGGGCGCGGGCTTCGTTCTCGACCACGGCGAGGCGATCGCCGGCTTCCGGCGGGCCGTTGAAGCCGAGCACTTCGACCGGGACCGACGGTCCGGCCGCGGTGAGGTTCTCGCCCTGATCGGAGATCAGCGCGCGGACGCGGCCCATTTCGGCGCCGGCGACGATGATGTCACCGACCTTGAGCGTGCCGCGCTGGACCAGCACGGTTGCGACCGGGCCGCGGCCGCGATCGAGCTTGGCTTCGATCACGGTGCCTTCGGCCGGACGTTCCGAATTGGTCTTGAGGTCGAGCAGTTCGGCCTGCAGCGCGATCATCTCGAGCAGCTTGTCGAGATTGGTCTTGTTCTTGGCTGATACTTCGACGTCAACGACATCGCCGCCGAACGATTCGACCTGCACTTCATGTTGCAGCAATTCGGTGCGCACGCGCTCCGGCTTGGCGTCGGGCTTGTCGATCTTGTTGATCGCCACGATCATCGGAACCTTCGCGGCCTTGGCGTGGTTGATCGCCTCGATCGTCTGCGGCATGACGCCGTCATCGGCCGCCACCACCAGGATCACGATGTCGGTGACCTTGGCGCCGCGCGCGCGCATCGCGGTGAACGCGGCGTGGCCGGGCGTATCGATGAAGGTGATCTTCTTGCCACTTTCCGGCGAGGTCACCTGATAGGCGCCGATATGCTGGGTAATGCCGCCGGCTTCGCCGGAGACCACGTTGGCGTGGCGCAGCGCGTCGAGCAGCGAGGTCTTGCCGTGGTCGACATGGCCCATCACGGTAACGACCGGCGAACGCGGTTCGGTATCCGAGGAATCTTCGACGATGTCGAACAGGCCCTCTTCAACGTCGGAGGCGGCGACGCGCTTGACGCTGTGGCCCATTTCCTCGGCGATCAGCTGCGCGGTGTCGGCATCGATCACGTCGGTGATCTTGTGCATCGCGCCCTGCTTCATCAGCAGGCGGATGACGTCGACCGCGCGCTCGGTCATGCGGTTGGCGAGTTCCTGGATCGTGATGGCTTCCGGGATCGTCACTTCGCGGATGAGCTTTTCTTTCGGCTCGTTGGCGGCGTGTCCCTTCAGGCGCTGGGTGCGGCGGCGGAACGAGGCGATCGAACGCTCGCGCACGTCGTCGGCAGTGAGCGCGGTGACCAGCGTCAGGCGGCCGCGGTCCTTCTGCGGCCCGGGCTTGGTGTGGGTCGTTTTCGGCGGGACCACGGGGCGCATGGCGCCGCCGGGACCGCGACGGACCTGGCGCGGACCTTCATCCTCGTCGGACCCATCGGCCGCGACGCCAGGCGCACGCGCCGGCGGCACTGCCGCGGTGGTAGCCGGACGGGCGCCGGCCGGGCGGGCTGCGCCGGGGCGCGCCGCCGCCGGAGCTGCAGCCGCAGCGGTCTTGGCTTCGGCCTCGCCGAATCGCTTCTTGGCTTCGATCTCGGCTTTGCGCTTGGCTTCCTCTTCGATCCGGTGCCGTTCTTCCTCGGCCTTGCGGCGGGCTTCGGCGGCTTCGCGTTCGGCCTGCTCGATGCCTTCCTTGCTCGAGCGGCGCTTGGCCTCTTCCTCGGCGATCCGCCGCTCTTCGATTTCACGGACCTTGGCGTCGGCCAGCGCGCTGGCGCGCGCGGAGCGCTCGTCTTCGGTCAGGGTGCGGAGCACGACGCCGGAACCGCCGCGGGGGGCTGCGGGTGCGGGGCGGGAGAGCGGCGCCTTTGCTACGGGAGCCGCGGCCGGCTTCGGCGCGGCTGCGACCGGCTCGGGCGCATGGGTTTCGGTCGCCGGCGCGTCGCCGCCGACGCGGCGCTTGCCGCGCTTTTCGACCACGACCTGCTTGGTCCGGCCGTGGCTGAAGCTCTGGCGCACGGTGCCGGTTTCGACACGCGGCTTGAGGGTCAGGGTCTTGCTGACACTCAAAGTCTTGTCGCCAGGCGTTTTGGTATCAACCATTCAGCAGTCCTAATCTTGTTGCGTGGTGCGTACGCACCGTCTTTGAAGCTGTCTTCGTTAGTCAGAATTTCTGGCCGCATTGGCGGTCTTGTCGTCATCGGCCATCCGGTATCGGACCAGGATTTGGCAGCGCGACAGGAACGTCTTGCTCGCCGGGCCCGCGA
Source organism: Afipia sp. GAS231 (assembly GCF_900103365.1). NCBI lineage: Bacteria > Pseudomonadati > Pseudomonadota > Alphaproteobacteria > Hyphomicrobiales > Nitrobacteraceae > Afipia > Afipia sp. GAS231. Next base: position 3,506,184 of record NZ_LT629703.1, on the reverse strand, counting down.
GCAGGGCAGCATGTATCACATTTGACCGCCCCAGTGCCAAATCCAATTGTTCGGACGCTAAAACAGTAACGATCGGAAAAACCGGCGATTCACCGGAATTTCCGCTTCTCTGCCCGGCGATCGCGTCCAATTTGCGGATTCCGTCGGCGGCGCCGTCGGAAGCGTGGATCAGGGCTGCGGCCTGGCCGTGCTGGAGCGCCCCCTCGACCTTGCTGAAGCCGGAAACGACCTGACCGGCCTTGGCGGCCATGGCCAGCGCGTCGGTGCAGCTCCGGACCAGCAACGCTTCGGTGTCGGCGGGGAGGGTCGCAGCAGCCCGGACCTGGCGCTTGAACCCCTTGCTAAATTGGTTACGCCGCACCGCTTCCGCAACGGTCTGGCGCGACGCCGAGACCCACAGGCCGCGGCCGGGCAATTTGCGCTTCAAATCGGGGATCACTTCGCCCGCGGGCGAGACGACGAACCGGATCAGTTCGTCGATCGGACGTACCTCGCGGCTGACCGCGCACATCCGCATGGTCGCGGACCTGTCGGTCCGCGGCCCATTGTCGAGATCGGGGTCAGCCAAAGCGAGCATGCCTGTTCGGTCACTCCGGTCATCTGCGCACGGGATGCGCGCAGAAACGGTATCGGATGTTGCGGAACACTTAGCCCTACGCCGTTTCGTCTTCAGCAGCCTCGGCCGTCTCCGCCTGCTTGGCGAGGTCGGCCTCGGTGATCCAGCCGGCAATGACGCGCGCCTGCATGATCATGCGCTCGGCATCGTCGCGGGAGGTCTCGTTGGCGTCGAGAATGCCGGGGTGCTTGGTCGGCTCGCCGCCTTCCTTGCGCTCGGTCCAGCCGACCAGGTCGTCGGTGGCGCAGCCCGCCAGATCCTCGACCGACTTGATGTCGTTCTCGCCGAATTTCACCAGCATTTTCGAGGTTACGCCGGGCACCGTTTTCAAAGCGTCATCCACACCGAGTTCCTTACGTTTGTTTTCCAGCTCCGTCTCGAGCTGTTCCAGATATTCTCTCGCCCGGCTCTGCAGCTCGTTGGCGGTTTCGTCGTCAAAACCCTCGATACCGGCCAGTTCCTTGGCGTCGACCAGCGCGAGTTCCTCGACCGAAGTGAAGCCTTCCGAGGCCAGCAACTGCCCGACCACTTCGTCGACATTCAGCGCTTCCATGAAGACGCGCGTGGAGTTCTCGAAATCGGCCTGGCGGCGCTCGGATTCTTCCTGCTCGGTGAGGATGTCGATATCCCAGCCGGTCAGCTGCGAAGCCAGCCGTACGTTCTGGCCTCTGCGGCCGATCGCCAGCGAGAGCTGGTTGTTGGTGTCGGGCACCACGACCTCGATCCGCTCGCGCTCTTCGTCGATCACGACCTTGGCGACTTCGGCAGGCGCCAGCGCGTTGACGACAAAGGTCGCGATATCGGGCGACCACGGAATGATGTCGATCTTCTCGCCCTGCAACTCGTTGACCACCGCCTGCACGCGCGAACCGCGCATGCCGACGCAGGCGCCGACAGGATCGACCGAGGAATCCCTTGAAATCACGCCGATTTTCGCGCGCGAGCCGGGATCGCGGGCCACCGCCTTGATCTCGACGATGCCGTCATAGATTTCCGGCACTTCCTGCGCGAACAGCTTCGCCATGAACTGCGGATGGGTGCGGGAGAGGAAAATCTGCGGTCCGCGGGTTTCGCGCCGGACGTCGAAGATGTAGGCGCGAACGCGGTCGCCGTTGCGGAACACTTCGCGCGGCAGCATTTCGTCGCGGCGCACGATGGCTTCACCGCGGCCGAGATCGACGATCACGCTGCCATATTCGACGCGCTTGACCACGCCGTTGACGATGTCGCCGATGCGGTCCTTGAATTCCTGGTACTGCCGGTCGCGCTCGGCCTCGCGCACCTTCTGCACGATCACCTGCTTGGCCGACTGCGCGGCGATGCGTCCGTATTCCAGCGGCGGCAGGGTGTCGGCGATGGTGTCGCCGACCTGGGCGCCGGGATTGGCGCGCTGCGCGTCCGCCAGCGAGATCTGGTTCGAGGAATTCTCGACCAGTTCGACCACCAGCATGTGGCGCGACAGCCTGAGCTCGCCCTTCTTGGCGTCGATCTCGGCGTGAACGTCGGTCTCGCTGCCGTAGCGGGCACGGGCCGCCTTGGCGATGGCGTCTTCCATCGCGGCGATCACGATCGAACGATCGATCGATTTTTCGCGGGCGACGGCATCCGCGATCTGCAGCAGTTCGAGTTTGTTGGCACTGACTGCCATGACCTAGTCTCCTTCGGTAGGATCGAATTCGCCGCCGGGCAGACCTTGCGCGGCGAGGCGGTGTTTCTTGGTATTCTTCGGAAGCGGCTTCTTCAGCGGCTTCGGCTTGGGCTTGTTGCTCTTGGTCGGATCGCTGCGCTTCGCATGCGGCGGAGGTGGCGGCGCGATTCCAAGACTCTGCTTCAACTCGCGCTCGGCCTGCTTGCCGCGTCGCATTGATTCCGCGATCAACTCGTCGGTCAGCACCAAGCGTGCATCGGAGATGTCTTCCATCACCAGCAGCACATCATCATCTTCGCTGGTGCGGACGCCATCGGGATGCAGCCGCACGGCGTCGCCCTCGACGCCGGCAAGGTGTCCGCGAAAACGCTTGCGGCCCTGATGGGCGACCGCCATCTCGACCTTGACCAGATGACCGGCGTAGCGCTCGAAGTCGGACCGGCGCACCAGCGGGCGGTCGATGCCCGGCGACGAAATTTCCAGCCGGTAGGCCTTCTCGATCGGGTCGGCGATATCGAGCACCGGCGACAGCGCCCGCGAGATCGCCTCGCAATCCTCGATCTGCATGGTGCCATCGGGCCGTTCGGCCATGATCTGGACCGTGCAGCCGGCCTCGGCGGAGATCTTGATCCGGACCAGCCGGTAGCCCAGCCCCTGCAACACCGGTCCGGCAACCGCGGACACCCGCGCGGCCACGCCCGGCTCGACGACGAGACGGGGCTCGGCCAACAGGTCGATATCCACGGAACCAGTAGTTGGATCGGTCATGTCTAGGGTCAAAAGCGTCTTATTTACAAGGGTTTACGTCGGGCTCAATTGCACCCGGCCGGCTCCCTGAATTTAGCCTTTCGCCCGTTTGCGGGCTAGGGTCGTTCAGGTAATAAAAAAGAGCGGGTCCGGAAGGGCCCACTCTCGATACGCGATCGTATGAGAACTTTAAGTTGCCGCGGATATAGCCGTTTTCCCGCAATCCGGCAAGGCCTGCGCGCCGTCAGCGGGCGATTTTGCGGGGTTTCCCGGGGTACCGCAAAACCTAACCCTTCATTCACCTACGATGCCTAGATTGCCCGAAAACCAGCCAGTTCGGCCGGTTTGGATGGGTTGATGACCACCGCGGCAACGCTGATCCCGGAACTTGACGACATCGTCCGGCGTGGCGACCCGAAACGGCGGGCTGACGCCGCGCGGCGGATCAGCGAATTATTCCTGCAGGGTGCCGCGAGTTTCCGCGCCGATCACGTCGATCTGTTCGACGGTGTGCTGACCAGCCTCGTCCCGCATGCCGAACTTGCCGCGCGCGCCAATCTGGCCGAGCGGCTATCGTTGCTGGCCAACGCGCCGCGCGGATTGGTCGGCCAGCTCGCGCACGAGGACGAAATTGCGATCGCGGGACCGCTGCTGCGGCGATCGTCCGTGATCGACGAGCCGACGCTGATCGAGATTGCCCAGGCCAAAGGTCAGGGCCATCTGCTGGCGATGACGGAACGGCCCGCGCTCTCGTCCGGCCTCACCGACGTCATGGTTCTCCGCGGCAATCGCGACGTCGTCAGGGGCGCGGCCAGCAATGCCGGCGCGGCCTTCTCGTCTGACGGTTATTCGACGTTGATCAAGCGTGCCGGCCAGGACGGCGTGCTGACGCTCAAGGTCGGCCAGCGCGACGATCTCTCGGCCGAGCAGTTGAAGGATCTGCTGTCCGGATCGATCGACGTGATCCGCCGCCGCTTGTTCGAGGTGGTCAAGCCAGCCCGGCAAATGGCGATCAAGCGGGCGATGAACGAGATCTCCGGCATCGCGGATCGGGTCGAGAGCAGCCGCGACTTCGCGCCGGCGCAGCGCACCGTTCTCGCGCTGCATAGCGCCGGCGAACTGAACGAAAGCGCGCTGCTCGGCTTTGCCAAATCCCACAAATACGAGGAATCGATCGCGGCGCTGTCGGCGATGACCGGTGTCAAGATTGCGACGCTGGATCGCCTGATTACCGGCGACCGCTACGATCCGATCCTGATCGCCGGCAAGGCGGTCAACCTGGAATGGGCGACCGTGCGCGCCCTGATCCTGCTCCGGCTCGGCCCGAACCGGGTGGCATCGCCGGCGGATATTGAAAACGCGCGCGTCAATTTCGCGCGCCTGATGCCTTCGACCGCCGAACGCGTGGTCGGCTTCTGGAAGACCCGTCCGCTAGCTTGACGGAATTGCCCAATCTCTGACGATCGCGCTATCCTGTGTCCCGAAGACGCGGAACAGCGTCACGACAGGGAGCCCAAAAAAATGCTGACGGACGTCGAGGTTCAAGCCCATGCCGACCGGATCCGCGACGACGGCTTCACCGTCATCGAGCAGGCGGCGAGCCGTGAACTGGTCGAAGGCCTGAAGCAGGCGCTGGAGCGCGTCGAGCGCGAACATCATCTCGGTCCAGCGAAAACCTCGTTCGAGGGTTTCAAGACCGTGCGGATCAATAATCTTCTCACCTACGACGACCTGTTCTGGGAAGTGCCGCTGCACGAGAACGTACTGCCGGTGGTCGAGCGTGTGCTCGACAAGGAATGTCTGCTGTCCTCGTTCTGCTCGCTGGTGCTCGGGCCCGGCCAGGAAGCGCAGCCGATCCACGAAGACACCCAGTTGATTCCGCTGCCGCGTCCGCACATTCCGATCACCATCAACGCGATCTGGGCGCTGTCGGATTTCAGGGACGACAACGGCGCGACGCGGATTCTGCCGGGCAGCCACAAGTTCGCTTCCTCGCCGGAATACGGCAGGGAATATGACGCCGTCACCGCGACCATGCCGGCGGGAAGCGTGATGTTGTTCGACAGCGCGCTCTGGCACGGCGGCGGCGCCAACACCTCTGATGCGAGGCGGTTCGCGTTCTCCTGCGCCTATTGCTGGGGCTGGATGCGGCAGCAGGAAAACCTGCAGCTCGGCATTCCCCAGGAGACCGCCAAGCGATTTCCGCGGCGCCTGCAGGAACTCTGCGGCTACAGCGTCTACAAGGGACAGTTCGGTCACATCGACAACCACGACCCGATCGAACTGCTCGGCCGCGAGCGCGGCAAGCGCATGGTGTGGGAAGCCACCGACGCGAGGAAAGCGCGGATGGAAGAGGCGAAGGGGTAAAATTTATGCGGTCATTCCGGGATGGTCCGAAGGACCAGACCCGGAATCTCGAGAGATTCCGGGTTCGATGCTTCGCATCGCCCCGGAATGACAGTTACCCAACCCTCCGAAATCTCAAATACGCCGCGACGCGGCCCTCGCGTTCGGCTTTGCGGCCGTAGCGGGTCATGGTGTAGCCGTCCCATGGCTGGCGCCAATCGATCGCGCGCTCCGCGGTCCAGAGAAAATCCGGCGAGCGTTTTAGATGCGCCAGCGTCCAGGCGCAGTAATCGTCGATGTCGCTGACGAAACGAAACTCGCCGCCTGATTTGATGATGCGCGCCATCGCCGCGACGGTTGCGTCCTGCACGAAGCGACGCTTCCAGTGCCGCCGCTTCGGCCAGGGATCGGGATGGATCAGGTCGATCCGCGGCATTGATTGCGGCGGCGCCCAGGCCAGCAATTCGGCGGCGTCGCCGGCGTAGAGGCGGATGTTGGAGATGTTGAGGGCTTCGATCTGCGTCAGGATCTTGGCCATGCCGTTCACATACGGCTCGCAGCCGATGAACCCGATATGCGGAAACGCTTGCGCTTCGGCGATCAGATGTTCGCCGCCGCCAAATCCGATTTCGAGCCTGACATCGCTGATCTCGCCTTCGAACAGTTCGGCGAGACGGGCAGGCGCAGGGCCGCCGCCGATATCGAGCGCCAGATGCGGCAGCAAATTGTCGATCAGGTCGGCCTGATGATTGCGGAGCTTGTGACCCTTGCGGCGGCCGAAGAACGAGCCGCGCGCATGCGCCGACGCGCCGTCGTCCGGCGGCGTTTCCTGATCGTCGGGCTCGTGATCGGAGGCCATCATCGCAGCGTCTGGTACAGCCGGTGTAATAGCCGCGCCCGCGGCTCGATCGACGAGATGTACATCTGCTCGTAATGGGTATGCGCGCCCTGGCCGTCGACGCCTAAACCGTCGAGGGTCGCGGTATGCGGCGCGGTGAAATTGCCGTCGGAGCCGCCGCCGGTCGCGGTGTCCACCAGATCGAAGCCGATCTCGGCCGCCAGGGTTTTGGCGTGCTCGTAGAGTGCTGCGCCGGCGTTGCCCTTTTCGTAGGGCGGCCGGTTGAGTTCGCCGACCACCTTGACGCTGACGCCCTCGGTGCGTGATTTCAGGTTGAGGATTTTTGGAACCAGTTCTTCGGAATCGGCAATCGTCGGCACGCGCATGTCGACTTCGGCATAGGCCTCTTCCGCAATCACGTTCGGCTTGGTGCCGCCACGTACAACGCCGACATTGACGGTCACGCCGCGCTTGAGGTCGTTCATCGCCTCCAGCGTCTGGATGACGTTGCCGAGCTCGCGGATCGCGCTGCGGCCGTCCTCGGGCCTTGTGCCGGCATGTGAGGGCACGCCTTTGATGAAGATCTCGAAGCGCGCAACGCCCTTGCGTCCGGTGACGATCTTGCCGCCGTCGCGCGCCGGTTCGGTGACGAGCACGTATTTTACCTTGCGGCCTTCCTGTTCGATCAGCGCCCGCGATGTCGGGCTGCCGATCTCTTCATCGGAGACGTAGAGCTGGGTGACGCCGAGCGGCGAGTGCGCAGGATCCGCGCAAACCTGGCGAAACGCGTGATAGGCGAGATAGGCGCCGCCCTTCATGTCGTAGATGCCGGGGCCAAACGCGCTGTCGCCCTCGATTCGAAACGGCAGCCGCTCGATGAAGCCCATCGGATGCACCGTATCGAGATGGCTCAGCACCAGGATTCCCGGTGCGTCCTGTCCCCATGACGAACGCGCGACGAGATGATCGCCGCATCCGGAGTGGCCCGCGATCCGCTCGACGGTCGCCGGCAGGTCGCGATAGCCTGACGCGACGAGGTCGGCGAGCTTGTTGACCTGTGCGGGCGCTTCGGTCGGGGTCTCGATCTCGACCCAGCGGCGGATGCCGTCGAGGATGGTTTTGGAATCGAATGGATTGATGTCGGTCATCGGCGCATGGTGGTTATCGGGCGAATTCGCCCGATGTCATGCGCTCACGCCGATGGGCGCGTCAATCGTTCTGTGTGAACCGAGGTTCGCATTCAGCGCTTGTCGGGGCCTTCGCGCGTTGCGATCTGCTCGACCAGATCGACGATGGAGCGGCGCATCTTGGCGTCGGTGATGCGTGTGAACGCACGCGTCAGCGCCAGACCCTCGGATGTGGCGAGGAAATCGGAAACATAGGAGGGCGAGGAGCCTTCGCTAAAACCGTCGGTATTCACCGCACCGCTCGGTCCGCCGTCGAACAGAAACGAAACCGGGACCTGCAAAATTTCTGAAATCTGCTGCAGGCGGCTGGCGCCGACGCGGTTGGTGCCCTTTTCGTATTTCTGGACCTGCTGGAAGGTGAGCCCCAACGCCTCGCCCAGTTTTTCCTGGCTCATGCCCAGCATGATGCGGCGCATGCGGACGCGGCTGCCGACATACTTGTCAACAGGGTTGGGCGCTTTGGTGGACATCTCAACACTCCTCGGGATTGCGCGCCGGGGGATGAGGCAAGACTAAACTGCCTCAGGCGCCGGTACCGTCAAATCCTGCTCGGAGGATCGGGTGGAAATGGAGAAAAGTTGAGCATTGAGCTGACTGGTTCTTGTTCTTGATCGTGGAACCCAGAATGCGAAGTGCACGGTCAATCTGTCAACTGGTGGAATTGCGCATACCTTCCCGTTGCGGCAAACCGGCAACAGTAAACATTATGCAAGATGCAAATTTCAGGCGGTTCGCCTAACGAGGCGGCGTCGGATGACCAACAGCAGCGCAATAGCCATAATGACGACGATTGGAATGTCTCTAAGTTGTGCATAAACCGTCGGCGGCAACGCCGTCGGCAGGTTGGCATCCAGCACGCCTTCGAGGCCGAGGCCGAGGCGTGCGACGATTCGCCCCGAGGGATCGATGACGGCGGAAATGCCGGTGTTGGCGGCGCGCACCAGCGGCAGCCCTTCTTCGATGGCGCGCAGGCGGGCCTGCTGCAGATGCTGATAGGGGCCGGTCGAAATGCCGAACCAGCCGTCATTGGTCAGGTTGACGATCCAGCCGGGACGGTCGTCGCGGGTCGCGATGCTGCCGGGGAATGCCACTTCATAGCAAATCAGGGGTAACGCGCGCGGCGCACCCGGTATGTCCATCGCGCGGCGGCGCGTGCCCGGAATGAATCCGCCCTGTATCTTGGTGAGCTGGACGAAGCCGAGCTTTTCCATCCAGTCCTGGAACGGCAGATATTCGCCGAACGGCACCAGATGCAGCTTGTCATAAACCGACAGCACGCTGCCGTCATGGTCGATCACATATATCGAATTATAGGCCCGCGTGATCCGGGCGCCGGGCGGCCCCTCGGGCGCCCGCACCGAACCGGTGATCAGCACGGTGCCCTTGGGCAGGAGGTCGGCGATCTCCGCCATCGCATCCGCTTCGCGCGTCAGGAAAAACGGGAAGGCGGACTCCGGCCAGATCAGGATATTGGCGTCGCGCACGCCGGTCGACTGCGGCCCGGACGCGCGGTCGGACAGCGTCAGATATTTCTGCATCACGTCGGCTTTGGCGGAATAGTTGAACTTGGCGTCCTGCTCCAGGTTCGGCTGCATGATGCGCAGCTTGACCTTGGTGAGCACGGTCGGCTGCAGCGACAGCCGGACGGCGCCGTAGACGCCCATGGCGGCGAGCAGCAGCACGGCCGCCAGCGGTGCGATCCAGGGCTTGCGGCCGCGCGAACTGCCGTCGATCAGCACTGCCGGGCTGGCGAAGATCGCCACGCTGAGGAACGTCATGCCCCACAGCCCGATCAGCGACGCCGTCTGCGCCAGCGCCAGCGGCTCCGACAGCGCGTAGCCGAATGCGTTCCACGGAAATCCGCTCAACAGATGCCCGCGCAGCCATTCGCTGATCGTCAGGCCGATCGCGAGCGCCAGCAGCCGAGAAGCATCCCGGGTCCACAGCAGGCGCGCCAGCGCGAAGCCCAACGCGGTGAACAGCGCCAGATAGGCCGGCAGGCCGAGTGCCGCGAACGGGATCAGCCAGGCGAAGGTCGAGGCATCGACCAGGAAGGCGTTGCCGATCCAATACAGGCCGGGCACGAAATAGCCGAGCCCGAACCAGAAGCCCGACATCGCGGCCGCCGGCACGCCGCGCCATTTTCCGGCCGCGGCGCCGTCGATTAGCCAGACCGCGATCGGAAAGGTCACGAACAGCACCGGCCATGCATTGAACGGCGCCATCGCCAGCGCCGACAGCGCACCGGCGAACAGCGCCAGGCCAGCGCGTTTCCATCCCCAGGCCAGGATGATCGCCAGACCGGCGACGCGGAGTTTGCTGGTTGAGTTCACTGCGAGCCGGCTCCATCGCCGGGCGCTGGCGGCGCACTGTCATTTGTCGGCGGCGCATTGTCATTTGCCTGCGGCGTATTGGCGTCGGGCGCGGGCTCGCGGCGGCGGCTTTCGCGTGGGGTGCGGGCGACAGGACGCTCCTTGCGGACCGCGATGCGCAGCCGCTTGACCCGCCGCGGATCGGCGTCGAGCACCTCGATTTCGAAATTGCCCGGGCCCGAGATCACCTCGCCGCGCACCGGCAGGCGGCCAACCTGCGAGACCAGATAGCCGCCGAGGGTCGCCACTTCGTCGCTGGCCTCGCCGGTGATGAAATCCTCGCCGATCACCTTGCGGGCGTCCTCGAGGCTGGCGCGGGCGTCGGCGATGAAAGAACCGTCCTCCCGTCGCACGATGTCCGGCGGCTCGTCGCTGTCATGCTCGTCGTCGATCTCGCCGACGATTTGCTCGACGATGTCCTCGATCGACACCAGTCCGTCGGTGCCGCCATATTCGTCGACCACCAGCGCGAGATGGATGCGCGAGGCCTGCATCTGCGCCAACAGGTCGATCGCCCGCATCGAGGGCGGCACGTAGAGCAGCTTGCGGATGATGTTGGCCTCGGCAAGCGGCAGCGCCAGATCGACCGCGCGCAGATCGAGGCCGGCTGGAAACGGCTTCTTTCGCTTGGCCTTGCCAACCACGCCGCCGCGCGCCTTCACGGTCATGAACGCCAGCAGATCGCGGATGTGAACGATGCCTTCGGGATCGTCGAGGGTTTCGTTGTAGACCACGAGGCGCGAATGCGCCGCACTTTCGAACAGGCTCATCAATTCACCGAGCGGGATGTCGCGCTTGACCGCGACGATGTCGGCGCGATGGATCATCACGTCGGCGATCCGCCGCTCGTGCAGGCCGAGAATATTGCGCAGCATGGTGCGCTCGATGGCGGAAAAGCCGACATCGTCGGGGGTCGATGTGTCGAGCACGACCTGCAGGTCGTCGCGGACCGATCCCGGCTTCCAGCCGAACAAGGTGCGGATCGCGCGCAGCAGCCAGTTGTCGGCGGACGGGCGCAGCACCTCGCCGTCCTTCACCACGGCCGGCAAGTTCGGCGTGTTGCGCGGGTTGTCCTGAACGGGGTCGGAATCCGGCATGTCAGTCCATCCGTTTCCGGTCCGCATCGGGATCTCGATCCTGGTAAGGATCGGGAATGCCGAGCTGCGCCAGAATTTCCGTCTCCAGACCTTCCATCGCTTCGGCGTCGCCGTCGTTCTCGTGATCGTATCCGATCAGATGCAGGAAGCCGTGGACCGCAAGATGGCTGAGGTGATGGTCGAACGGCTTCTGCTCGTCATCGGCCTCCTTGCGCGTGGTCTGATACGCGATCGCGATATCGCCGAGCATGCGCGGCGCGTCGGACGGCGCGCCGGCAGGTGGCTGCAGCGCCGGAAACGACAGCACGTTGGTCGGCTTGTCGATGCCGCGCCAGTTGCTGTTGAGCGTGCGAATCCCGGAATCGTCGGTCAGCATGATCGCGAGTTCGGCCTCGCCGACATCGGCATCGGCGAATTCGGCCGCGGCCTCGATGGCACGATGGATCACCGCCTCGGCGTCGGGCTCGGTCTGCCAGCAATCGGCGACGACCAGAACTTCAGTAAGCGGAAGGGCGGAAGACACGAGCGTTCCAGACGATTGCGTAGTTGGGTTTTGCATTCCATCGTTCAGGGTGCGGCCCGGATCTGCCAGCGGCAGGTCCGAGCGCGAAAATGGTTCGATCAAGATCGGCCGGTTGCCGGCTTTTGCGGCAATCCCTCATAGGCGGCGACAATTCGCGCCACCAATTCATGGCGGATGACGTCCTCGGCCGTGAATTTCACCTGCGAGATGCCCTCGACGCCGTCGAGCAATCTCGCGGCCTCGGCCAGTCCCGAGGTCTGGCCGGGCGGCAAGTCGACCTGCGACGGATCGCCGGTGATGATCATGCGGCTGTTTTCGCCGAGCCGGGTCAAAAACATCTTCATCTGCATCGACGTGGTGTTCTGCGCCTCGTCGAGGATGATGACGGCATTGGTCAGCGTGCGCCCGCGCATGAAGGCGAGCGGAGCGATCTCGATCTCGTTCGACTGCAGCGCCCGTTCCACGATCCGCGAATCCATCAGGTCGTACAGCGCGTCGTAGATCGGCCGCAGGTACGGATCGACCTTTTCTCTGAGGTCACCGGGCAGGAAGCCGAGCCGCTCGCCGGCCTCGACCGCGGGACGGGACAGAATGATCTTGTCGACTTCCTTGCGCTCGAACAATTGCGCGGCGTGCGCCACCGCGAGCCAGGTTTTGCCGGTGCCGGCCGGGCCGACGCCGAATACCAGTTCGCTGCGCTTCAGCGCGCGGATGTAGGAATCCTGCGCGGCGGTGCGCGCGCGCACCGGGCGCTTGCGCAGGTTGATGGTCTCGAACTGGTTCTTGGCCGTCTTGGGATCGAATTCGAACAGCGAGCCCTGCGCGATCACGGCGCGGATGGCGCCTTCGACGTCGCCCTGCGCCAGATCCTGGCCCTTCGTGGCCTGCCCGTAGAGCGTCTCCAGCACGCGCCGCGCGGCGTCGCAGCCGTCGCGCGATCCGGCGATGGTGATGTGGTTGCCGCGGGAATCGACGACAACGCCGAGCCGACGTTCGACCAATGCGAGGTTCTGTCCGTAGGGACCGACCAAAGCGGAAGCGGCGCGGTTGTCGTCGAAATCGATGACGACCTGGGTTTCGGGCGGAATTTGCATGTCGCGTTCAAATTTGCGGCTGGGAGCGAGTGAAGGTGAATCCGATGCGCTTTTGGGCAAGGGTTCAGGCTCCCGTGATCATTGGAGAAGAATTAGCCGTTGGTGAAAGCGGAGATGATATCGGCGGCGCGGCGTGGCCGGCGAGTTCGCCGAGCAGGCTGTAGCGCTCCAGGCTGTCGATTCTGACCGGCAGCACCTGTCCGATGATGTCCGACGAGGCAAATACATGCGCGGGCTGCAGGTAGGCGGTGCGGCCGACGATCTGGCCGGGATTGCGCGCTGCGCGCTCGAACAGCACATCGACGGTGTTGCCAATCATGGCCTTGTTGAAGGCCGATTGCTGACTGTCGATCAATTCCTGGAGCCGCACCAATCGCTCGTCCATCTCTGCCGCTGACACCGTCTCCCGCATGTCCGCCGCCGGCGTGCCGGGCCGTGGCGAATATTTGAACGAATAAGCGCCAGCGTATCCGATTTGCATGACAAGCGCGAGGGTCGCGGCGAATTCTTCTGCGCTTTCGCCGGGGAAGCCCACGATAAAATCCGATGAAAACGCAATATCTTGGCGGGCTTCGCGAAAACGGTCGATGACGCGGCGATAATCATCGGCGGTATGCTTGCGGTTCATGGCGGCCAGGATGCGGTCGGAACCGGATTGTACCGGCAGGTGCACGAACGGCATCAGGGCGGCGAGATCGCGGTGCGCCGAAACAAGCGAATCATCGACGTCGCGGGGATGGCTGGTGGAATAGCGCAGCCGCACGATGCCGGGAATTTCAGCGAGCCGGTGCAGCAGTTGGCCGAGCGACCAGGTTTTTCCGTCCGGGCCTTCGCCGTGATAGGCGTTGACGTTCTGACCGATCAGCGTGATCTCGCGCACGCCATTGTCGGCGAGCCGCATCACGTCGTCGACGATTTTCGCCACCGGCCGCGAGACTTCTGCGCCGCGCGTGTAAGGCACCACGCAGAAGGTGCAGAACTTGTCGCAGCCTTCCTGCACGGTTACGAACGAAGAAATGCCGCGCGCGCGGATCGCCGCAGGTTTTGGGGCGGGGAGGAAGCCGAACTTGTCCTCGACCGGAAATTCGGTCTCCAGCGCACGGCCATGACTTTTGGCGCGCGCCAATAGCTGCGGCAGATGGTGATAGCTCTGCGGGCCGACCACGACATCGACGGCAGGCGCGCGGCGGATGATCTCCTCGCCTTCGGCCTGCGCGACGCAGCCCGCCACCGCGATGCGCATCTCGCGACCATTGCGCGCAGCCTCGTCCTTGGCGACCCGCAGCCGCCCGAGTTCGGAGTAAACCTTTTCGGAAGCCTTCTCGCGGATATGGCAGGTGTTGAGGATCACCAGATCCGCATCCTCGGCGCTGGCAGTCTCGACAAAGCCTTCCGGCGCCAGCGTGTCCACCATGCGCTGCGCATCGTAGACGTTCATCTGGCAACCATATGACTTGATATGCAGCTTGCGCGGCGGCTTCATGGAACCTGGATAAAGGGTTGGAGCGGCGCCAATGCGGCGCGGACGTCTGTTAAGGGGTCAAATATAGGCTAAACCACAGGAAATCCAGCCGATACGGTCATTCCCCGGTGCGCGATCGCGCACCTGAGGGCGCGAAGCGAACCTCAGGGGTGCAATTGCACCCCGGGGAATCCTTGGATTCCGGGTTCGAAGCTGACGCACCGCCCCGGAATGACTAGGGTCAAGTCACGGGCGCCGCCGCCCCGACCCGCCCAATCAAGTCAGGCAATTGCCGCATATCGTCAAAGGTCGCCGCGGCGCCGGCGGCGCGCAGCGTGTCGGCGGTGTTCGGCCGGCAATGGCTGCCGCCGTGATAGCCGAACACGGTCATCCCGGCGGCCCGTGCGCCGGTGACGCCGGCCACGCTGTCTTCGATCACGAGGCATCGCGCGGGCGACGCTCGCATCTGCTCGGCGGCGAACAGAAACAGATCCGGCGCCGGTTTGCCGTTTTTGACCTGCACGGCGGAGAAAACATGGGGCGCGAAGCGGTCGTACAGTCCGACATGGTTGAGGCTGGTGCTGATCTTCTCGGGCGGCCCACTCGAAGCGACGCACACGGGAAGCACGATCGCGGCCAGCGCCGCGTCGATGTGGGGCGTGGCTTCGAGTGACGCCGCAAACAACTGGAAAATTTCGGCGTACACCTGGGTATGGAAGTCATCCGGCAGGGGACGGCCCAGTTCCGCTTCAACTTCGAGCGTCGCTTTGCGCATCGACTGGCCGAGAAAGCGGTCGAACACCTGTTCAGGTGTAATCGGATAGCCGTGGCGCGTGAGCGTTTCCGCATGCGCGCGGCATGAAATCACTTCGCTGTCGACCAGCACGCCATCGCAATCGAAAATGACGAGATCGATGTTCGCGTTCAAGCTTTTATTTTGACGCGTTTTCTTCACGCGAACCGGTCCCCACTTCGCTTGAAAACGCTATCGAGGCACGCACTCAGTTTTTGTCGTCGTCGAGCGGAACGCAGTACAGTTCCAGCCGGTGATCGACCAGCTTGTAGCCGAGCTTGCGGGCGATCTCGGCCTGCAGTTTCTCGATTTCCTCGGAGGTGAACTCGATCACCTTGCCGTCGCGCAGGTTGATCAGGTGATCGTGATGGCTGTCGGGCATCTGCTCATAACGCGCGCGGCCCTCGCGGAAATCGTGCCGCTCGATGATCCCGGCATCCTCGAACAGCTTGACGGTGCGGTACACCGTCGAAATCGAGATCTTGTCGTCGACCGCGACGCAACGCCGGTAGAGTTCCTCGACATCGGGATGGTCGACGGAATCCGCGAGCACGCGCGCGATGACGCGGCGCTGCTCGGTCATACGCATGCCGGTAGCGGCACAGCGGGCCTCGATACCGGTATTCTTGTGCGCGGGCGGGGATTTCAGTACGGGCATGATCTCGGGCCTTGGAGAACAGGTCGCGGCGTTGTGCCACCGGGCGCATGTTACGACAAGTCGCGCCGCATCAGAAGTGCATTCAATTGCTCCCCGCCGGGCTGCTGATAATAGCGTTCCCGGCGCCCAACGACGCCGAAACCGGCCCATTCATACAGCCGCCGCGCCGGGCGGTTATTTTCCTCGACTTCGAGAAATATGGTGCGCACCCCGCGGCCGGCGAGATGGCCCAAATGAGTCATCAGAAGATTGCGCGACAGACCGCGGCCGCGCTCCCTCGCGTCGATGGCGATGGATAATATTTCGGCTTCGTCGGCGGCGATGCGCGACACCGCAAAGCCGATGATCTGGCGTCCCTGTCGCAGCCGGTCAACCAGCGTATTGCGCTCGGTCAGCATGGTCTCGAATTCGCCTTCGCCCCAGCCGCGATGAAACGAGGCGCCATGCAATTGCGCCAGCCGCGCGGCGTCACGCGCGCGGGCCGGTTCGACCAAAGCGATACCGCCGCCACGCCATCCGGAAAACCTGGAAAGCCAGGATTGCAGCAGGCCTGCCATCATGGCGCCGGCGGCGCCGGGCTGAGCAGCGGATCCTTTGGCGGCTTGGCGTCGGGCGCGCGCAGATAATAAGGACGGGCCGGCGAATTTTCCGGACTGACGGCAGCGCCCAGCCAGGCCACCCAGCCGATGTCGGGCGCCGGCAGCGGATCGACCTTGAACGGCGGCGGCGAATCCTTCGGCCAGCGGTCGGCGAGAATCGTTGCAGCATTGCCGACCAGATGCGGTGCGCCGAAGCGCGCGGCCTCGAGCGCCTCCGATATCGGCGCCACCTTCGGCTTGACCAGCGACCCGCCGTCGCCGCTCACCACCTGGAAATACACATGGTCGTGCCGCGCATCGATCGCGGAGACGATCGGATGCTCGCCGTTCTCGCTGACGACGGGCGCGGCGTAGGCCGTAAGCGTCGTCAATCCGACCACCGGCTTGTTGGCAGCGAGCGCAATGCCGCGCGCGGCGGAGAGGCCGACGCGCAATCCGGTAAAGCTGCCGGGACCGGTGGTCGCCGCGATGCGATCCAGCGCGTCGAATGCAATGCCTGAAGCTTTCATCACGCGCGCAATCAGCGGCATCAGCGCTTCGGCATGGCCGCGCTTCATCGGCAGCGACTCGTGCGCGAGGATCTTGTTGGCGTTGGTGTCGAGTACGGCCGCAGCACAGGCATCAAGCGCGGTATCGATGGCGAGGATCAGCATCGCGCCAACCTAGAGGTTTTTTGGTTCCGTTTGAATGCGGCGCTGGGGATGAATTTCAATGGATGTGTATGGCTGGAGAAATCCCGGCGCGATGCCTTGAAGCCGGCGTAGCGGCTGGAGATTTCCAGGACCACTAAGGCATTGATATTGTTATTTATTAATCGAGTGCTGCTTTGCAGCGCGTGGCGATGTAGTCACAGATGCCCGGCCACGACAAAGACTTCGTAGGGTGGGCAAAGCGAAGCGTGCCCACCATTCAAGTTAGTGATTTGCGATAGATGGTGGGCACGGCGCGAAGCACCTTTGCCCACCCTACGGCAGCCGAACTACATCGGACGGACTTCAACCACGTCAGGCACGAAGTGCTTCAAGAGGTTCTGGATGCCGTGCTGCAACGTCGCCGTCGATGACGGGCAGCCGGCGCAGGAGCCCTTCATGTTGAGATAGACGACGCCGTCCTTGAAGCCGCGGAAGGTGATGTCGCCGCCGTCATTGGCGACTGCGGGGCGCACGCGGGTCTCGATCAGGTCCTTGATGGTCTCGACCGTCTCGGCGTCGGCCTCGTCAAAGAACTCGTCGTCCTCGTCGAGCGCCTCGTCGTTGCCGGCCGTACCGTCTGCCAGCAGCGGCGCACCGGACATATAGTGCTCCATGATGGCGCCGAGGATCGCGGGCTTCAGGTGCTGCCAGTCGCTGTCGTCCTTGGTCACGGTAACGAAGTCCGAGCCGTAAAACACGCTGGTGACGCCATTGACGGCGAACAGCCGTTCGGCGAGCGGCGAACGCGCGGCGGCTTCACGGTTGGCGAATTCCATCGTGCCGGTGTCGAGCACGGCGCGGCCCGGAATGAATTTCAGGGTGGCGGGATTGGGTGTGGCTTCGGTCTGGATAAACATGGGCTTTCTCCGGCGTCGCCGGTTCAAGGCCGGCGCGTGGGCTACGCTTAGCAGATGGCGACAGCCAACGCACGATCAAGGGGGAAATAGCCCCTATGCATGTCGTTCCTGCGCACGAGAGACCCGTAATCCCGGCAGAATCGGTCGTTTTCGGTGGCCCGGCTAGCCGTTGTTAACCAGAGGCGGCACGGCGTATGGGTCCCCGCGTCCGCGGGGACGACCTAGGACAGGGCGTCGATATCCGCGTCGCTCAAATCGCCGGGCACGATGGTAAGCGGGATCGGGAACGAACCGGCGGCTTCGGCAATCAGGGTGACCAGCGGACCGGGACCCTCGGCGCCGGGGTTGGCCGCCAGCACCAGCGTCGTAATGTCGACGTCCTTGTCGATCACGTCGAGGATTTGGGCGGTCGGATCGCCCTCGCGAATCACCCGCTCCGGCGTGATCGCGGCAATGCCGTTGGCGCGGCCGGAGGCGCGGTCGAGCGCTTCATTGGCGGCTTCTTCGGCCTCGGCGCGCATGATGTCGGCCACCCCCAGCCATTGCTGGTTCTGGTCTTCGATCTCGATGATGCGCAGCATCACCACCCCGCCGCCGACCCGGATCGCCCAGCGGCTGGCGTAATAGACCGCGCGGTCCCACTCCGCGGTGTCGTCAACGATGACAAGACATTTTGGCTTGTGACCCGTCTCGTAGCTTCGTCGCTGGGTGGTCATGCATATCCCGGTGCTGCGCCAAACCGATGCATGCTGCCACGGCGCGGCCGCTTTCGACAAGCGGCGTCGCCGATTGCCGCGGTGCGATTATTTAGCGCTTGCGGATGAAGCCGACGATGTCCTTGGCCGCGTTCATGGTTTCCTGGGCAATCGCCTCAGCGCGCTCGGCGCCGTCGATCAGGATCGAATCGACATGACCGGGATCGGCGACCAGCCGCTTCATCTCGGACGCGATCGGCGCGAGTTTTTCGACGCAAAGTTCCACCAGCGCGTTCTTGAAGCTGGAAAACTGTCCGCCGCCGAATTCGCCGAGCACATCGGCCTTGGTGCGGCCGGACAGCGCCGCATAGATGCCGACGAGGTTGTCGGCCTCGGGGCGCGGCTCCAGTCCCTTTTCTTCCGACGGCAACGGTTCCGGATCGGTCTTCGCCTTGCGGATCTTCGCCGCGATGGTGTCGGCGTCGTCGGTCAAGTTGATCCGCGAATTATCCGACGCATCCGACTTCGACATCTTCTTGGTGCCGTCGCGCAGGCTCATCACCCGCGTCGCCGGTCCGGTGATGACAGGCTCCGGCAGCGGAAAGAACACGCCCTCGCTGAAGCCGTGGTTGCGGATCGAGTCGCCAAAATCGTTGTTGAACTTTTGCGCGATGTCGCGCGACAGCTCCAGGTGCTGCTTCTGGTCCTCGCCGACCG
Organism: Afipia sp. GAS231; assembly: GCF_900103365.1. Lineage (NCBI taxonomy): Bacteria > Pseudomonadati > Pseudomonadota > Alphaproteobacteria > Hyphomicrobiales > Nitrobacteraceae > Afipia > Afipia sp. GAS231. Next base: position 3,487,243 of record NZ_LT629703.1, on the reverse strand, counting down.
GAACATGGGTGGCGCGGTAAACCAGAATGTCGGCCGCCATCAGCACCGGATAGTCGTACAATCCGACCGATGCCGCCTCGCGATCCTTGCCAGCCTTGTCCTTGAACTGGGTCATGCGGTTGAGCCAGCCCATCCGCGCCACGCAATTGAAGATCCACGCCAGCTCGGCATGGCCGGAGACCTGGCTCTGGTTGAACACGATGTGCTTCTTCGGATCGATGCCGGAGGCAATGAACGCCGCCGTCACTTCGCGGGTGTTGCGCGCCAGTTCGGCCGGGCCGCCCCAGACATCGACGCCTTGGGTGATCGCGTGCATATCGACGACGCAGTAGATGCAATTATGCGTCTGCTGCAGTTTGACGAAATTGACGATCGCGCCGAGGTAATTGCCGAGATGCAGATTGCCCGTCGGCTGGACGCCCGAAAAAACCCGTTCAACCATGGCCATGGTTAGCTTCCCAGAAGGTGTGCCGCTGTGGCGCGTCGTTTGCCACTTCAGGCCTATTCGCGCAAGTCGGCGGGCGTTTTTTGCCGGAGCGCGTTAACCGCTTCGCGCCAGCCGGTAATGCCGGAAAGCCGCAGAAACAGGCCGTAAACCGCAATTCCGCCGGCGATCAGTATCGCCAGAATCGCCGCCTGGGTGAGGCCATGCGCGCCGGCCGCCAGCGGCAACACAAATCTCGTCGTCAGCCACAACAGCGCGCCCATCGCCAGCGCTCCGGCAGCCATGCGCGGCAGCCTCTGGCGCGCATCGGCGTCGATCGAAAACCCGAACGTCTCGGCGCCCCGGCGGATCAAGGTCACAGCGGTGCTCCAGGCTCCCAGCGCGATGGCGGCCGCGATGCCGCCAGAGCCAAAGAAATGACCGAGCACGACCGCCAAAGCCAGCGCGAGCACGACGCCCTTCAGCGTCGCCAGCAGCGGCGTCAGTGTGTCCTCGCGCGCGAAGAACGCCGGCGACAGCGCCTTGACCAGCACATGGGCGGGCAGTGCGAGCGCCAGCCATGTCAGCGCCTGCGCGGTGGCGTTGGTATCTGCCGCGGTGAAGGCGCCGTGTTCGAACAGTAGCCGCACCACGGGTTCGCTCAGCACCATCAGTCCGAGCATCGCCGGCAACGCCAGCCCGACGGCCAGTTCGAGCCCGCGCGATTCCGCATAAGCGACCGCCGTGCGATCGTCGCTGCGCAGCGCGCGCGTCAGTTCCGGAATCAGCACCGTGCCCATGGCGACGCCGACGATGCCGAGCGGCAGTTCGATCAGCCGGTTGGCGAAATAGAGCCAGGACACCGCCGACGGCGAGGTTGACGCGATGATCACGCCGGCGACCATTAACAACTGCGGCCCGCTGGTGGCGACCATGCCGGGGATTGCCTTGGCGAGAAAGCCGCGGATTTCCGCGTCGAATGAAACGCGCAGCGGCGTGGCGATGGCGTCGCCACGGCGCAGCACCAGCATCGAGAGCTGCAAGAGTCCGGCGATGGCGACGGTCGCGGCGATGATCTCTGCGGCACCCGTGGCATCCTGCCGCCGCCGCAGCAGCAGCAGCACGGTCATCACCGCGATCAGCGCGATGTTGAACAGCAGCGGCGAGAACGCCGTCAGCGCGAAGCGGCCCTGCGCGTTCAACAGCGACATCAGCACCGTCACGGGTCCTGCGAAGGCCAGATAAGGCAGCATCAGGCGGGCATCGTCGACGGCGATCTGCAGCGTCTCGTGGCCCGAGAATCCCGGCGCCAGCACCGTGATAACAAGGGGCATCAACAAAGCGAGCACCGCTGTGGCGGCGATCAGGGCCGTGGTGATGGTGCCGAGCACGCGGCCGGCGAACGCTGCGGCGGCCACCGCGCCGCCGGTGTCGCGAACGCGCAGCCAGGCCGGCACCAGCGCCGCGTTCAGGCCGCCTTCGGTCAACAGCCGCCGTGCGACATTGACCAGTTGAAAGGCGGCGAGAAACGCGTCCGCGACCGGCCCCGCGCCAAGCAGCGCCGCGATGATGGAATCGCGCGCGAATCCGAGCAGCCGCGAGGCCAGCGTTCCCGTCGATACCGTTAAGAAAGAGCGGATCATCGTGTGTCTATAGAGCATGATCCGGAAAAGTGGCCACCGGTTTTCCGAAAAGATCATGCTCAAACAAAAAGATAGAACGGGATGACGGTTCGTAGAAACGTCATTTCGTTAGAGAGGTTCGCTTGCTGGCGCGGAGCCGATCTGGTAGGCCGCAGCCTTCTCCCGGCTTTCTTGCCCACATTGCCGTAAACAGGACGGATGATGACTGACGCAAAATATGACGTTCTCGGGATCGGCAATGCGATTTTCGACGTGCTGGTGCAGACCGACGAGGGCTTTCTCGCCCGGCATGGCATGACCAAGGGCGGCATGGCGCTGATCGACGAGGCGCGCGCCGCCGCCATCTACAAGGATATGGGACCGGCGACCGAAATGTCCGGCGGGTCGGCCGCCAACACCATTGTCGGGGTCGCCAGCCTCGGCGCCCGCACCGCCTATGTCGGCAAGGTCAAGGCCGACCAGATCGGCGGTCTCTATACTCACGACATCCGCGCCGCCGGCGTCGCATTCGAGACCAAGGCCGCCTCCGGCGGGCCCGCCACCGGCTGCTCCTACATCCTGGTGACGGCAGACGGCGAGCGCACCATGAACACCTATCTCGGCGCGGCGCAGGAGCTGACGCCTGCCGATATCGACGAAGCGCAGATCGCGGCGTCGCACATCGTCTATCTCGAAGGCTATCTCTGGGATCCCAAAAGCGCCAAGGACGCCTTCGTCAAGGCGGCTGAAATCGCGCATGGCGCCGGTCGCCAGGTGGCGCTGACGTTGTCGGATTCGTTCTGCGTTGATCGTTATCGTGATGAGTTTCTCGACCTGATGCGCAAGGGCACCGTCGACCTCGTGTTCGCCAACGAGGCCGAACTGCATTCGCTGTACCAGACCTCGGATTTCGACACTGCGCTGAAAGCGTTGCGCGCCGATACCAAACTCGGCGTCGTCACCCGCAGCGAAAAGGGCTGCGTCGTGGCCTCGAAGGACGGCGTGGTCGCGGTGCCGGCATCTCCGATTCAAAAGCTGGTCGACACCACGGGCGCCGGCGATCTGTTCGCGGCCGGATTCCTGTTCGGTCTGGTCCGCAACGCCGGTCATGAAAACGCCGGCCGTCTCGGCGCACTCGCCGCTGCTGAAGTGATCCAGCACATCGGCGCGCGGCCGCAGGTGTCGTTGCAGGAATTGGCGAAGCAGGCTGGATTGCCGGTGTAGTGTATTCCGTCATGCCCGGGCAGAAGTGCGAAGCACGTCTTCGCACTAGATGACCCGGGCATCCACGTCTTCCTTTCAATGTTGCGACGAAGCAAGGCGTGGATGGCCGGGCCAAGCCCGGCCATGACGAATTATCACGCCGCCTTCTGCCCGGCATCGAGGTCGGCATAAACCCCGCGCTCGAAGCCCGCAAAAGCTTCCAGGCATTTCTTGTCGGCGAACGGCAACAACTGCATCAGGATCACGCCACTAACGTTGCGTGCCGGATCGATCCAGAAGTAGGTGTTGGCGAGGCCGGCCCAGGCGAGGCTGCCGGCGCTGCGGCCTTCCGCGGTTTTGGCGGTGTTGATCAGGAAGCTCAATCCCCATTTCTTGACGATGTCGGGATAGAGATCGACGTCGTTGGTGGCCCACGAGATCGCCGTCGTCATCTTGCCCATGGTGAGGTCGCCGATGTTGTTCTGGCCCATCAGCGTCACCGTTTCGGGCTTCAGCAACTGGTTGCCGTTGCCGCGGCCCTTGTTGAGGATCATCTGGGTGAACTTGATGTAGTCGGCGGCCGTGCCGTAAAGCCCGCCGCCGCCCATGTGGAATTCCGGCGCCTGTTCGAGTTCGAACGGGATCGCCGCCAGCGTGCCGTCCTCACCGCGCGCATGCATGCCGACCAGCCGCTTACGCATCGCGTCTGATATCTTGAAGCCGGTATCGTTCATGCCGAGCGGCGCGAACATGTGATCGCGCAGGTAGGCATCGAGCCGCTTGCTGCTGACGGCTTCCACCGCCTTGCCGACGAAATCGATATTGGTGCCGTATTCCCACCGCGTGCCGGGATCGGTCATCAGCGGCGTCTTCAGCGCCGCGTTCTGGCAGGTGGTGATGCCCGGCGTGCCGGTCTTCTCCAGATACGCCACCATGTCGCCGTTCCACATGTCGTAGGCGAAGCCGGCGGTATGGGTCATCAGCAGACGCAGCGTGATCGGCTTCTTGGCCGGGCGTAGTTTCGGCGCGCCCTTGGCGTCAAAACCTTCGAGCACTTGCGGGCTGGCGAGATCCGGCAGCACCTTGCCGATGGGATCATCGAGCGAGAGCTTGCCCTGCTCGACGAGCTGCATGCCCGCCGCTGATGTGACGGCCTTGGTCATGGAAGCGATCCAGAACACGCTGTCGAGCGTCATCGGATCGTCCTTCGACAGGTCGCGTTTGCCAAACGCACCCTGGTAGATCGTCTCATTGCCGGTTGCAGCCATCGCGACCACGCCGGGAATTTCCTTGGCCTCGCATTTCTGACGCAGAATCTGATCGATCTGGGCTTTGCTTTGCATGGGTCACCTCCCGATTTGATTTTATGGAGTGCAGCAATCTTCCTCCCGGCGGCGCGATCCCGCAACAACAGACAAAATCCCCGCCGGCGATGTCGCGATCTCGTGATGACGGAGGGAGAGGTCTGGATGCTAAGCATCGGAAAGCCACAAAACGGCAACACTTCGCCACATTTTCCGGTGGATGAACCGCAAACTCGGTGACCCCACGGGGCATCCGCGATAACGTTAATTTAGAACGATTTTCGAGACGGATTTTTTTGCACTAACGTGTTCAGATTCCAGCGAGAAATAATCCCCTGGACTGAGTGATTTGATGAAAATGCGGGCAGTTCCCGCAGTTGCGAGGGCTCGGCGATGATCTCGACCTGGAGTGAATGGAAGCGCTATCCGAAGCCCGGACGCGGCGAAAACATCGAGGCGCCGATCACGCCCGGCCTGTTCGAGGTTCGCATTGCCGCCACCGGCGCGCTGCATTCGTTCGAGGCGGTCGAAAATGTCGCGGTGGCGCTGGCCCAGTTGTCGGTCGGTTCCAAATCCTGGTTTGGCCGCCGCGAAACCGCGTCATCGCCCGATCTCGAATACCGCACCTGCGCGACCTCCTCGAAGGCCGACGCCAAGGCCGCCGCGGAGCGCATGATCGGCCGCCGCGAGACCTATATGAGCGGCGCGGCCTGATAACCGCCGCAACACCGTCATTCCGGGGCGATGCGCAGCATTGAACCCGGAATCTCGAGATTCCGGGTCTGGTCCTTCGGACCATCCCGGAATGACAAACAACAAACAGCTCTCAACATTGCTTGATGCAGGGCCGCTTTTGCGGCCGATGCATTGCGGCGCGTTTGGGCCTATACTCGGACCAACACCCTAAGAAACTCCGAGGAGTAACGCCATGAACCCACCCGTCGCCGCACGCGCTTCGCATGCCAAAACGCCTTCGCTGCACGACCGCCTGAAGGATCCGTCGCTGCTGCGCGAGCAGTGCTACATCGACGGCGCCTGGGTCGGCACCGCGGCGAAAGCCGTGACCAATCCGGTCAATGGCGTCGAGCTGGCAAAAATTCCGGTCATGAGCACGGCGGAAGCAACACAGGCGGTGGAAGCCGCCGAGCGTGCGTTCCCGGCCTGGGCCAAGCTCACCGCCAAGCAGCGCTCCAACATCCTGCGCAAATGGTTCGACCTGATCATCGCCAACCGCGAGGATCTCGCGCTGATCCTGACCTCGGAGCAGGGCAAGCCGCTGGCGGAAGCGCTCGGCGAAGTCGATATCGGCGGCGCCTATGTCGAGTTCTTTGCCGAGGAAGCTCGCCGCGTCTATGGCGAAACCATTCCGACCCAGCGCGCCGATGCGCGGCTGCTCGCGATCAAGCAGCCGATCGGCGTCTGCGGCGCGATCACGCCGTGGAATTTCCCGTGCTCGATGATCACGCGAAAGGTTTCACCGGCGCTGGCGGCCGGCTGCACCGTGGTGCTCAAGCCCGCCAACGAGACGCCGCTGACCGCGCTGGCGCTGGTCGCGCTGGCCGAAAAGGCCGGCGTGCCGAAGGGCGTGTTCAACATTATTACCGGCGATTCGTCGGCGATCGGCAAGGTGCTGTGCGAACATCCCGCGGTGCGCTTCGTCGGCTTCACCGGCTCGACCGAGGTCGGCAAGATCCTGTACCAGCAGGCCGCCGTCGGCGTGAAGAAGCTCGGCCTCGAACTCGGCGGCAACGCGCCGTTCGTGGTGTTCGATGACGCCGATATCGATGCCGCGGTCGAGGGCGCCATGGTTTCGAAGTACCGCAACATGGGCCAGACCTGCGTCTGCGCCAACCGCCTCTACGCGCAGGACAAGATCTACGATCAGTTCGTCGAAAAACTTTCAGCCAAAGTCGCCGCCATGAAGATCGGCGACGGCACCGAGGCCGGCGTGACGCAGGGCCCGCTGATCAACATGGAAGCGATCGACAAGGTCGAGAAGCACATCGCCGACGCGGTCAAGGGCGGCGCCAAGATCGTCACCGGCGGCAAGCGCCATGCGCTTGGCGGCAGCTTCTTCGAGCCGACCGTGCTTTCCAATGTCAGCCCGAACGCCCTGGTCGCGCATGAGGAAACGTTCGGGCCCCTGGCACCGGTGTTCCGCTTCAAGGACGAGGCCGAGGTGATTGCGCTGTGCAACAACTCGCCGTTCGGCCTCGCGTCCTACTTCTACTCCCGCGATCTCGGCCGCGTCTGGCGCGTCGCCGAAGCGCTGGAATCGGGCATGGTCGGCGTCAACACCGGGCTGATCACCACCGAGGTCGCGCCGTTCGGCGGCGTCAAGGAATCGGGCCTCGGTCGCGAAGGCTCGCATCACGGCATGGAAGAATATGTCGAGATCAAATACGTGATGATGGCGGGGGTTTGATCGGGATCGTGTCCCGGACGCGGTGCAGCGTGTAACGCTGCGCCGCAGGGCCGGGACCCACGCGTCTTCGTGTGGAGCCCGGACCAGCAGCGCACCACGCCGCAAGTGCGGCGCGCTGCGCAGCATCCGGGGAACGCAACCTACAAACTCTCCATAAACACCTTCAACCGCGGCGCCCACTTGTGCGCGTCGAGCCCTGACGCCGAGTGTCCGAGTTCGCTGTCGAGCAGAAAATAGTCCGCATCAACGCCGGCGGCCTTCAATCCTTGCATCACGCCGGGCGCGATGTCCGGCGGGAACAGTTTGTCGGTCCGTGACAGCACGAACAGAACCTTGGCCTTGATCCGCGAAAGCTGCGCCGTGACGTCGAATCCGCGCAGCGCCTTGGCCAGAATGATCAGCGAATTGGCGTCAAAACCGCTTGCCCATCGCGCCGCTTCGTCGCGGATCGCGGCCTCGATCTCGGCGGGATCGGACAGCGTGGCCTTGAGGCGGTCCTCGATCCCGTAGGTCTTCAGCGTCGCCATGCGTATCGCAGTCATGGTCTCCGCAACGCCGCCGACATCATAGTAATCGCCGCCGTTCCAGTTCGGATCCTTCGACAAGGTGGCGAGCAGCCGCGCGACATTGCCTTCGGAACGTTCGCGCGGCACCAGCGGCGAGGTGACGACCGGCGCGATGCCGCGCATCATCTCGGGGTAATTGACCGCCCACTGAAACGCCTGGAAGCCGCCATAGGACGGGCCGACGATCGCGAACAGTTTTTTGATGCCGAGCTGGTCGATCAATAGCCGCTGCGTGCCGACGATGTCGCTGACGGTGATATCGGGAAAGCGCGGCCCGTAAGGCGAGCCGGTGCGGGGATCGATGCTGGCGCCGTTGGTCGACCCATATGATGACCCCGGCATGTTCGGGCAGATCGCAAAGAACCTGACGGTATCGACCGCCTTGCCGGGACCGACGATCTCGTTCCAGCTACCTTCACCGGTCGAGCCGCCGGGATCGATCATTTGCGGGCCCGAAGTGTTGCCATGCGTGATCAGCACGGCATTGCTACGGTCGGCGGCGAGCGTGCCCAAGGTGCGGTAGGAAATCGTCACCTCGGGAAGCACGGTGCCGCTTTGCAGGCGGAAGTCGCGGGTGGTGAACGTCTTCAGATCGGCGTCGGCCATGTCTTTGAACCCGGTGGAAGAGATATCAGAGCATGCCGGCGTCGATACGCAAAGCCCGTAGCCCGGATGAGCGAAGCGATATCCGGGATTCGCATTGGCACCCCCCGGATGTCGCTTCGCTCATCCGGGCTACGCGTCGCGACTACCTTCGCAACGCCGCGATGGTGCGATTGGCAAACGTCAGCCGCTCTGCCATCACGGCGACGAAATAGGTCAGAAGCTTCTGCGCCAGCGCCGGGTCGTCTTCCTTGATGGCGTCGAATTGATGGGTGTTCAGCGCGTAAAGCACGCTGGCGACTTCGGCCTGGATCGTGGCGCTGCGCGGCACGTGCGCGATCAGGCCCATCTCGCCGATCGTGGTGTAGCGGCCGAGGCTGCGTACCCGCGTGGTGGTGCCTTGCGATGCCGGGATCATGATGCCGACCCGCCCATCGAGAATGAAATACATGGAATCGGCGGCATCGCCGGCATTGACGATGATGTCGCCAGAGTCGACCTCGATGCGCTCACAGTGATGGATCAGCGTGGTGGCGTCATCCTCGGTGCCGAGAATCTGGGTGAACCAGTCGCGCAGGTTGGCTTCTTCCTGCTCGAGGCCCTGATGCTCGCTGATGATCTCGTTCTCGCAGCGCTCCAGCGCATGATCGAGCTCGGGGATGATGCTGACCTCGCCGCTGACGAAGCCGCTCGACCGCAGCGCTTTTTCGGCGGCCGGAGCCAGATGCACCAGCAGCAGTTTGACGTCGCGGTCGTCGGCGCTGCGCTTGATCTGGGCGAAGCTGTAAGCCGCCGACGAATCGATGCCGGTGACGAGCTTGAAGTCGAACACCAGATAGCGGCATTCGGGATGCCGCTGCAGCATCGCCTTGACGTATTGATAGAGCCGGTTGGCCGAACCGAAGAACAGGTAGCTCTGCAGGTTAAGGCCCTGGATCTTGCCGCCATGCTCGGTCAGCAGCACCTGGTCGTCGCGCGAGCGATCGAGCGAACTGCGATACTCCGTGCCGTTGAAGCTGAACTTGATCGATTCGATCCGCGCCGCGCTCAGCGCAAAGGTCGCGCAGCCGATCACGACGCCGATCAGAATGCCGGAAACGAATCCCCATTTTGCGATGATGACGATGATCGCCAGCAGCGACAGATATTCCACGATCGACAGCCGGCGCCGCGATTCGACGATCCATTGGTGCAACTGGTCGGCGCCGAGATAGATCAAAAGGCCGCCGAGCACGAATTTCGGCATGTAACCGAGCAGCACCGGCGCCACCGCGAGCATCAGCACGGAAACCGCCGCGACCGTCAGGCCGCTGAAACGGCCGATGCCGCCGGAGTTGAAGCTGAGGATCGAGCGACTGACCGAAATACAGCCGGCATAGCCTCCGAGCGCGCCGGCGAGGATATTGGCGAGGCCGGTGACGTTCAGCTCCTGCTCGAGATTGGCCTCGCGTTGCGCCGCCACTTCGATCCCGGCGGTATTGAACAGCGTGCTCGTGGCCGTCACGAAAATGACGGCGATCAGGTCGCCCGAGAGGTCCGGCAGCAGATGCCAGGGATAGGCTTCGAGCGCGGTGGGGTGCCATGGCAGCATGAAGGTGATCGATGGCGGCGGCTGAAAAGTCCAACCCACCGCCTGGGCCTCGGTAGGTGAAATGCCCGCGAGCCAGAAGGCAAGATGCGCCGCGATCACGCCGCCGACCAGGATGACCGGCAAACCGAACGACGTGCGCGACCGGTGCCAGGTCAGATACAACACCAGCGCCATCACGCAGGCAGCACCCAGTTCCGACAAGGTCGTTGGATTGGCAAATTGGCCGAGCGTGGCGAATTGCAGGCGATGTCCGGTGATGACCCGGATCGCACCGAGAACGATCAAGAGGCCGGTGGCGCCGAGAAAGCCGCCGACCACGGGATACGGCACGTAGCGGATGGCCCGGCCCATGCGGGAGATGCCGAAGCCACACAGCACGATCCCCGTCACGATGGTCGAAAGGCCGAGCGTGATCAGAACCGGCGCCAGCAGCGGCGTCGAGGGATCGGCCGCCGTCATTCGCTCCACCAGCGACGACGTCAGGATCGCGGATACCGCTGCAGTTGAGCTGTCGGGAGCCGCAATCGCAAATGGCAGAGAGCTGCCGAGCGCGAGGATCGTGGCCAGCACCGCCGACGCGATAAAAGTCGCGGCCAGGCCGTAGGACAGGTGTTCCGACAACGGGCCTGAGAAAATCAGCAACGCGTAGGAAAGGCCGAAGGTGACAGTGAGAACGCTGGCGGCTCCGCCGCCGAGCACGTCGTTAAGCGCGCCGCGCATTCCCGGACTGAACTTACTGGATCGGCTGATCACTTCAGCGCTTGCCCCAAACGTCAGCCTTTACTGGTAGACGACGGAAGCGCGATGCGACAACAACATTTTTATGACAGCGGCGGAACCGGTACGGCGTCTTCGAGCGAAGCCCCGGACTTGATCCGGGGGTGAATGCCGGTTCGCATGATGAAAACGCGTTAAACGAACGATACGGCTCTACCCATGGCCGATCTCGCCGCCGCCACCGAAAGCGCCATGCCTGCCGATCCCGGAGGCAAATCGCGTTGCGCCCGACAGCGTCTCGCCTGACGCGATCACGTCGAGGCCGCCGCGCATCTCGTTGGCGATGGCGTCGGCTTCCTCCAGATCCCATTGCCGCAGCGCCGACAGCCGGTCGGCGCGCATGCAGGTTTGCGGGAAGCGCGCGATGTCCTTTGCCAATTGAATCGCCTGCGGGCGGGTCTCGCCTTTCGCCACCAGCCGATTGGCAAGCCCCATCCGCAACGCCTCGGGTCCCCCGACCGGGCGTCCGGTCAGGATCAGGTCCATCGCCTGGGAATGGCCGATCAGGCGCGGCAGCCGGATGGTGCCGAGATCGATCAGCGGCACGCCGAAGCGACGGCAGAACACACCAAAGGTGGCATCCTCCGCGACCACGCGCATGTCGGCCCACAGCGCCAGTTCCATGCCGCCGGCCACCGCAAACCCTTCGATCGCAGCGATGACCGGCTTCGACAGCCGCAACCGGCTCGGCCCCATCGGCGCGATGCTGTTATGGCCGCCGATCTCGCGCTTCTTGTTGGGATCGCCCGCCGCCACCGCCTTGAGGTCGGCGCCGGCGCAAAAATAGCCGCCGGTGCCGGTGAACACCGCGACCGAGGCGGTGTCATCGGCATCGAACGCGAGGAACGTGTCGTACAATTTCCGCGCGGTCGCGCCGTCAACGGCGTTGCGGCAATGCGGGCGGTTGATGGAGACGATGGTCACGGGGCCATCGCGTTCGACCAGCACGGCGTCGGGTTCGGTCATGTCAGGCGTCCTCCGTTTTTTGTCATTCCGGGGCGATGCGCAGCATCGAACCCGGAAGTTCGAGATTCCCCGGGGTGCAATTGCACCCCTGAGGTCTGGTGCTAACGCACCATCCCGGAATGACGGAGTCAAATTGGCTTATTCAACGCCATCGCGAACAAAGGCGACCCGGATGGTCGGATCGCCGATCGCCTCATGGGCATCCTCGAAGCGAATTTTCCGCGTGATGACATGTTCGGGATGAAAATGCCCGCATACGACCTGATCGACGCAGGCGGGCATTTCGGCCCGCACGTTGACGCGGCTGATCCGTAGCGTAACGCCGACCCCGTACATATGCCGCAGCGGCACCGGCGTGATCTCCTTGAAGTCGCCATACATGCGTTGGCAAACGCCGTTCGGCTCGGTCGAACGGATTGCCAGCAAGATGCTGGCATCGGTGGCGGCCGCATCCATCACGATCGGAAACAGGCCGATCGGGTCCATCACCAGGCCTTTTGGTCCCTCGTGAACTTCCGCACCCAGCGACTTGGCCTTCGCCAGCCGTTTGGTGTCGTCGTCGACATAAACGACGCGGCGCGCGCCGCAGCCGAGCGCGGCCTGCACCGAGAACATGCTGAGCGATTGGCCGAAGCCGCCGATCACCAGAACCTCCACGCCGGGCCGCTGCCGCAGCCAGTGCGCGACGGCGCTGAACGCGTCGGTGGCGCCGTCGGCGAGAGCAGCGGTCTGCGACAGCGCGTGGCCCGCGGGTTGCCGCACCAGCATGTGATCGGCGAACGGGACGCGGATCAGATCGGACAGCGCGCCGCCATATTCGACGCCGCACACCGGCTTGAGTCCGTAGGAGGAGCGAAATGGCACCGAGGTGCAGGCATTGGTATGGCCGCGCCGGCAACGCTCGCATTCGCCGCAACTGATCTGGAACGGCACGATGACGAGGTCGCCGGGCACGAAATTCGTCACCGCGCCGCCGATATCGGTGACGACGCCGGCGGTCTCGTGGCCCAGTGCAAACGGTCCCGGCAGTCCGGCCTTGCCACCGACGATGGTGAGGTCGAGATCGCACCGCGTCACCGCCAGCGGCCGCACCAGCGCGTCGCGGTCGTCCTGCAGTTTCGGTTCCGGCACATCCCACCATTCGATGGTGCTGCCGCCGACATAGGTGAGTTGGCGCATCGTCGTCTCCGCGTTGCGCGGAGACTGCAGAAGCGATGGCGCAGCGACAAAAGGTTTGTGCTCAAGTGAGGTGAGGGGGATTCACCGTTCGCCGATTTCGTAGGGTGGGTTAGCGAAGCGTAACCCACCAAGGTCGTGCAAAGCGGACAGGTCCGCCGGTGGGTTACGGCTTCGCCTAACCCACCCTACAAGATCACACCTTCAGCTCATGTCCCGTCACGCGCTTGTATGCTTCGAGATAGCGCTTGCTGGTCGCATCCACGACGCTCGCCGGCAGCGGCGGCGGCGGGGCGTCGCCGTTCCAGCGGCCGGCTTTGCGTTCGCTGTCGAGATAGTCGCGCAGCGGCTGCTTGTCGAAGCTCGGCTGACCCTGGCCCGGCTTGTACACATCGACGGCCCAGAACCGCGACGAGTCTGGCGTCATCACCTCGTCGATCAGGATGATGCGTCCATCCTTGTCGCGACCGAATTCGAACTTGGTATCGGCGATGATGATGCCCTGCTTGCGGGCGGTCTGTTCACCGAACGTGTAGACCGTGCGCGCCATGCCTTCCAGCGCGGTCGCGACGTCTGCGCCCAGCACCTCGCGCACGCGCGCGACCGTGATGTTCTCGTCATGGCCGGTCTCGGCTTTGGTCGCCGGGCTGAAAATCGAAGGCTCGAGTTTCTCGCTCTCGACCAGGCCAGCCCTGAGCTTCTCGCCGGCCAGCGTGCCCGACGCGGCATATTCCTTCCACGCCGAGCCGGAGATGTAGCCACGGATCACGCACTCGACCGGAAACACCGTGGTGCGTCGGCACAGCATCGCACGCCCAACGATATCGGCGCGATGATTTTTCAACGCCGGCACCTCGCGGATGATCTCATCCGCGTCGGCGCTGATCATATGATGCGGCACGACGCCTTCGAGCTGGCGAAACCACCAGGCGCTGATCTGCGTCAGCACGGCGCCCTTCATCGGAATGGTCTCGCCCATCACGACGTCGAACGCGCTGATGCGGTCGGTGGTCAGCAGCAGCACGCGGTCGTCGCCGACAGCATAGATATCGCGCACCTTGCCGCGTCCGATCCGGGGCAACGGCAGGTCGCTGGCGAGCATCGCGTTCATCGGGTCATGCTTTCAGAAGAACCTCGCGCGGACGCGCGGATTGTGGCGAGAAGGCCGAGCTTTAGCTCACTCCGGCAGCGGAATGAACTCGTGTTCCTGGGGAACATGGGCAAAACGGCCGGTTTTCCAGTCCTGTTTGGCCTGTTCGATCCGCTCCTTGCTCGAGGAAACGAAATTCCACCAGATATGGCGCGGGCCTTCCAGCGCGTCGCCGCCGAGGAACATCATTCGCGTCGGCTTGACCGCCTTCACCGTGATGCGGTCGCCGGGCCGGAAGATCAGGAGCCGCGGCCCCTCGTAGCGCTCGTTCGCAATCTCGACCTCGCCGTCGACGAGGTAGATTGCGCGCTCTTCGTGATCGGGGTCGAGCGGCGCGCTGGTGCCGGCGCTTGCCGTCACTTCGGTATAAAACCAGGGCGACACCATGCTGACCGGCGACTTCAGCCCGAACGACGAGCCTGCGATGATGCGCGCGGTAAAGCCGCTCTCCTTCACCGTCGGCAGGCTTTCCGCGGCGTAGTGCTGGAACGACGGCGCGATTTCCTCCGAACCCGCAGGGAGTGCGATCCAGCTTTGCAGGCCCAGCATCTGCTGGCCATCGCGACGCTGCACCTCCGGCGTGCGTTCGGAATGCGCGATGCCGCGGCCGGCGGTCATCAGGTTCATCGCGCCGGGCTGGATCTCCTGGATGTTGCCCTCGCTGTCGCGGTGCATGATGCTGCCATCGAAAAGGTAAGTGACGGTGGCGAGCCCGATATGCGGATGCGGGCGCACGTCCATGCCCTTGCCGGACATGAACTGCATCGGGCCGAAATGATCGAAGAAGATGAAGGGCCCGACCATCTGCCGCTTGCCATGCGGCAGCGCGCGCCGCACCACGAACCCGTCGCCGAGATCGCGGGTGCGCGGCACGATGATGAGATCGAGCGCGTCGCAGGTTTTGGGATCGCCGAGCACGGGATCTTCGGAAGGTTGCCAGCTCATGGGGGGCTCCTTTGATTTCGCCAAATTATACCCGCCCCGCCGCGTCATTGCGAGCGCCAGCGAAGCAATCCAGAAGCCCGGAAAGAAGGCCTGGATTGCGTCGTCGCTTGCGCTCCTCGCAATGACGGCGGTAAGCACGTAGGAACAAAGCAATCTCTAAAATTGAGGCAGGAAACCCATGATCGCCCCGCTCAGGCCCGGCGTCACGCCGGCGCAAGCAAGCAGCCCCCTCCTCGAAACCGAACGCCTGCGGCTGCGGCAGTGGCAAGGCAGCGACATGGCGCCGTACACCGCAATGCTGTCCGATCCCGGAACCGCGCGCTTCATCACCGTCGACGGCAAGCCTGTCATCGACGAGATGACCGGCTGGCGTCATACGGTGGTGATGGCCGGACACTGGGTCATCCACGGCGCCGGGATGTTCGTGGTCGAGGAAAAATCGTCGGGCCAATTTGCCGGGCGGGTCGGGCCGTGGCGGCCGCCGGGCTGGCCCGGCTTCGAGGTCGGTTGGGGCATCGCCAGGGAATTTCGCGGCAAGGGCTATGCGGTGGAGGCGGCGCGGGCGTCGATCGACTGGTCGTTCGCAACCTATGACATCGAGCGCATCGTCCACTGCATCGACCGCGAAAATGCGGGTTCGCAAGGCGTGGCGCGCAAGCTCGGGGCCAAGCCGGATGGCGAGATCGAATTGTTCGGTCATGTCGCCGACGTCTGGGTGACGCACCGCGCGACGTGGCAAGGCTAGTCGAAAAGGCTAGTCGAAAAGGCTAGTCAAATTGAACTGCATGGCGTTCTGCACTAAATTCCGGGTGCGCGGATCGCCGCGATGGACATGCTGATGCTGCTTTCGACCCTCGATATCGCACTTCGCGGCGCCACCGTGGCGCTGCTGCTGGTGCTTGCCGCATCGCTGTTTCGCGGGTTCGGCACCGTGCTCGCCGGGCGGCTCGCCGCGGCCTTTGCGTTGGGCTCGGTGGCGCATGCGGTGAGCTATTCGATCGGATCGACGTCACCGGTCACACCAGCGCATGCGCCGTTGATCGCGCTGTCGACCGGCAATGTCGTGGTGTTCTGGCTGTTCACGCGTGCGTTGTTCGACGAGACGTTCAAGCTGCGCGCGTGGCATGCGCTGGTGTGGGCGGCCGTCGCTGCGTTCAGCTTCGTTAATTGCATGTGGATCGCGCCGGCGCCCGGCGGCAGCGTGCGGCTGTCGATCATTGCGATCAACCTGATCGCGCTCGGCTTCATCGTCCTGGCCGTGGCGCAGACCATCGCTTCATGGTCGTCGGATCTGGTCGAGCGCCGCCGTGGTGTCCGCGTCTTCATCGTCGGCGCCGCCGCGCTGTATGGCGGGGTGAATGCGATCCTGCAGATTCTCTGGTCCGGCGGCGGCTCTGAGGCCGCCAACACCGTGAATTCGGCGGCGCTCGTCGCGGTGGTCGCCGCGATCTCGTTTGCGATGATGCGCGTCGACGGCGCCGAACTGTTTCCGGTCGCGCCTGCGGTGCAGACCGACCCGGTCGCTGCGGATGCCGGCGCGGACCAGAAGCTGGTCGACGAACTGATGCGGCTGATGGCGGATGAACGCATCTACCGTCACGACAACATCTCGATCGGCACGCTGGCGACGAAACTCAAAATTCCCGAATACCGGTTGCGGCGGCTGATCAACCAGCGGCTCGGCTATCGCAACTTTAATGTGTTCCTCAACGCGCACCGGATCGCGGAGGCGAAAGCCGCGCTCGCCGATCCCAGCCAAGCCGAAGTCCCCGTCATTACCATCGCGATGGACGCCGGCTTCCAGTCGCTCGGGCCGTTCAACCGCGCCTTCAAGGCGACCACCGGCGTGACGCCATCGGAATATCGCAAGCTCAAGGCCAGCGCCGCCTAACCCATATTCCTTGTAAATATTGAATTATTTCGGAATCGGCCAGGCCGTTCGACATTCCGGCCAAGGCGAATTCCAAATCCGGCGAGCAGGCCGAGACGCGTTCGTCGTCAATGACCGGCACGCGCTGATGCGTCATGCCGGAGAGCCCTAATGACCCGACGAAAACTGATCCTGATCCTCGCCGCCACCACGGCGCTCAGCGCACTGGCGCTGTCGGCTGCACGGGCCCGCGACGTGCCTGATGTCGCAACCGGCTTCGTTGCGAACCTGGTCTGCACCGAGACCTTCGTCTCCGGCCTCGATCCCGCGCGGGTATTTTCGGAGACCCTTTCGGCGATGCCGGGCGTCGGATTGATTTCGTGGGCGCTGAGCTACAGCGTCGACCGCACGCGCAAGGATGTCACGGTGACGCTGATGGGGCTCGGCAAGAGCCACGCCGTTTATCGCGGCGAGGGCTTTGGTTGCTACCTCGATCACGGCACCGTGGTTGCCGACATCTCAGTGCCGACGCCCGATGCAAAGGCGGCGCTGCTGCCTGACATCGCCGCTTCATCCATCGTCGCGCCGGAAACGCCGCAACTGGCTGCCGCACTCGACCGCGCGTTTGCCGAGCCCGACAGGGCGACGCTCCGCAACACCCGGGCGGTTGTGGTGGTGAAGAATGGGCATGTCATCGCCGAACGTTACGCCGACGGCATCGGCATCGATACGCCGCTGCTCGGCTTCTCCGCGACCAAGTCGGTGATGTCGGCGCTGGCGGGCATCCTCGTGCGCAAGGGCGCGCTGAAGCTCGACGAACCCGCGCCCATCGCGGCGTGGCAAGGCCCCGGCGATCCCAGGCATGCGATCACGCTCGATCATCTGTTGCGACATACCGCGGGGCTGGCACTGGGCAGTTCGCTTTCGGCCTCGCTCGCATCGGCGCTGGAACCGGTCAACCGCATGAAGTTCATGGAATCCGACATGGCGGCCTATGCCGAGAGCATGCCGCTGGAGACTGCGCCAGGCAGCGCATGGAATTACAACGACGGCAACACCGTCATCCTCGGTCACGTGATACGTCAGGCTTCAGGCGGCAGCGCGTCGAAAATGATGCGCTTTGCACGGCAGGAATTGTTCGATCCGCTCGGCATGCGCAATGTCGCGATCGAGTTCGATGCCTCGGGCAATCCGGAAGCATCGACCCAGATGCTGGCGAGCGCACGCGACTGGGCGCGGTTTGGCCAGCTCTATCTTGACGACGGCATGGCCGGCGGCAAGCGCATCCTACCCGAGGGCTGGGTGAAGTATTCGGCCTCCGCGACGCCCAACGCCTGGGTCGGCCAAAGCGCGGGCTTCTGGACCAACCTCGGCGACAGCCTTGGCGCAACCTACCGCGTCGAACATGGCTGGCCGCGCGATGCCTTCTTCGCCAAGGGCACGATCGGGCAGTATGTGATCATCATCCCGTCGGAAAAACTCGTGATCGTGCGGCTCGGCCGCTCGCCGAACTGGCCGCCGGAGGTCGACGGCGTGTTCGACCTCGTGCGTGCCGTTGTGGCAGCCACCAACAACAAGGCGAAGCTCGCAGGCGGCAATTGAGAAGGTTGTGATCGGATCCGCGCGAATGTGAATTGAATCACGCGCAGCGACCGGCTTGTCATGCTATCGCACCGCCATCGATCGATGACGGCACGATCCCTCCATCTTCGCCCATCTGCAAGCGTGTTCAGCCGGAGAAAATCATGACCAAAGCCTATTGGATCGTGCACGTGTCGGTTCACGATCCGGAGCGCTACCCCGAATATCTGACGGCGGCGATGCCGGTATTCGAAAAGTTCGGCGCCCATTTCGTCGTGCGCGGCGGCGCCTATCAGGTGATGGAGGGAAGCGAGCGGGAGCGCAATTTCGTCATCGAATTCAGGGATCACGCCACCGCGGTGGCCTGCTATCAGAGCCCGGAATATCAGGCGGCCGTCCGAATCCGGCAGAAATATTCGGACGCCGACCTCATCATCATCGACGGCCCTGCCTGAGAGTTATTCCGTCATGGCCGGGCTTGTCCCGGCCATCCACGTCTTTGCTTAGATCGAGGAAGAAAGACGTGGATGCCCGGCACAAGGCCGGGCATGACGACCCAGAGGGAAATACCGTCGTCTAGTGTCTACTGCCGGCCGAGCTGCGTGGCCGTCTCGACCTTGTCGAATCTCTCCAGCGAGAGGATCGCATCCGCAAGCTGGTCGGCGCGGCCGTTCAGCACCGGGCGGGCGAGCGTGAGAAACTTCTGCTGCATCGCCTGCGCGTCCGGAAACGAATCCGGCTCGCCGGACGGGTCGGCATAGAGCCGCTCATGCACGCCGTCATCGGTGGTGATGGAGACGCGGGCGCCGAACGGGTGGGTGCGGCCGATCTCGAGGCGGTCGTCCTGCACCACGTCGAACTTGTCGGCCAGCGCATTGACGGCGGCGTCGCCGAGCCGCTCGTAGTCGTCCCAGCCGAACCGGCCCTGGTCCAGCGCCAGCGCGCCGGTGAAGAACATCGAGAACTGTCCGCCGACGATCGAGGTCGGATGGCGCTTGGTGGCAGCGTCGCCCGTCAGCGTGATGCCGTTGCGGTGCAGGCCGATCTCGACGCGCTTGATCTGGTCCGGCGTCAGGTTGTGCTCCCGGCGCATCGCAATGATCGCATCGAGGGCTGCATGGGTATAGCGGCAGCTCGGATAGGGCTTTACGCCGATCTTCAGCGTCTCATAGGTCTTGCCGAGCCCGGCGGTCGCCTTGTCGGGATGCGCGTTGTCGGTGTAGCCGACCAGGAGGCCGTGCTTGCCCTCGACCGATTCAGTCGCCCCGACGAAATCGTTGCGCGCCAAGGTAGCGGCGATCACGCCGTTCATCGCGGCGGCGCCGACCTGGTAGCGCTTGTTCCAGCCGCCGTTGACCAGGAATTGCAGCGAGCCCGCGGCCTGGCTTCCGGACACACCGAAGGCGGCGATGATCTGGTCCTTCGACAGGCCGAACAGCTTGGCGGCGGCCGCTGCCGCGCCATAGGTCCCCGCGGTCGCAGTCGGATGAAAGCCGCGTGCATAGTGCGAGGTCGGATCGAGCGCGTTGCCGAGCCGGCAGCACACTTCATAGCCCGCCACGATCGCGGTCAGTACGTCGCGGCCGGAAGCGCCGACCATTTCGCCGACGGCGAATGCCGCCGGCACCACGGGCGCACTCGGATGCAGCGAGGAATCGGCATGGGTATCGTCGAAATCAAGCGAGTGGCCGAGCGCGCCGTTGAGGAGCGCTGCGACCGCGGGCGTCCAGGTCTTGCTGTCGCCGAACACGGTGGCCTCGCCCTTGCCGTCGAGCGCCAGCGCCTCGAGCATTTTCAAGAGAGATTCCGTCGATTCGGCATCGCGCCGGGCGCGGATCGTGCTGCCGAGGAAGTCGAGCGTCAGCACCTTGGCGCGCTCCAGCACCTCACGCGGAATTTCGGTGAATTTCAGGTCGGCGACATAGGCTGCCAGCGTTGCGGTTTCATGGGCCATCGTGTTTCCTCGATTTTACCGAACAGGGTAGGCGGGCTGAATCGACCTTTCAAGCCGCCATTGGCCCCGGGCATCAGCTATGCTTGGGGTCCTCTACCATGGATGAGGCCAAAGGATTCTGGACGGCGGCGCATGATAGCCTTCGCAAAACGCATGCACGGGAGACTTCGGGCCCGCAAGGTGCAACTGGCGCTCGCGATCCGGATCGCGGTGGCGGCGGTGGCCGCCTACGCGGTCGCGATCGCGCTGCATCTGATGCTGCCGCTCTGGGCGGTGCTGACGTCGCTGATCGTCAGCCAGATGAGCGTCGGCCGCTCGCTGAAGGCCACGCGGGACTACATGCTGGGCACCATCGGCGGCGCGATCTATGGCGGCGCCATCGCGGTGCTGATCCCGCATTCCGGCGAGGGCAGTCTGCTGGCGCTGCTGGTGCTGGCGGTGACGCCATTGGCCTTCATCGCCGCGATCAATCCGAGCCTGAATTCTGCAACCGTGACCGCCGTGATCGTGCTGCTGGTTCCGACCATGCACCAAGGCGCCAACCCGCTCGACTCGGCTTTCGATCGGGTTCTCGAGGTTACCGTCGGTGCGCTCACCGGCCTTTTGGTGTCGTTCGTGGTGCTGCCGTCGCGCGCGATCAGCCAGATCCGGGTCAACGCGGCGGCGCTATTGGAACTGCTCGCCGCCGCCTTCGCCGAATTGCTGGCGGGGCTGACGCGCGGCCTCGACAACGACGCGCTGCACCGGATTCAGGACGGCATTGGGGCTGCGGTGACCGGCCTGCAGGCGACCGGCGCCGAGGCCGAGCGCGAGCGTTCCGCACATCTGTCGAGCGGTCCGGACACCGGGCCGCTGTTGCGCACCATCCTGCGGCTGCGCCACGATGTCGTGATGATCGGTCGCGCCAGCGGCGGACCGTTGCCGGCCAATGTGCAGACGCGGCTGGCGCGGCCGTTGGCCGAAGTCAGCGAGGCGATCGTCGATTTTATGCGCGCGGTTGCCGCCTCGTTGCGCAACAGCGGCGGCGATGTCGATATCCAGCGGGTCGACGATGCGCTACAGGCCTATGCGACGGAAGTGGCCGCCGTGCGAAGCGAGGGCCTGATCCGTGGCCAGCCCGGCGACGTGGCGGAGAGATTCTTCGCGCTTGGATTCTCGCTGGAGCAGATGCGACAGAATCTGAACGATCTCGACCGCTGTCATGATGAGTGGTGCGCGAACATGATGACGAAGCAGGCCGGCGCGAAGAGCTAATTAGAGTAACAGCCCGGCCTCAGGCGGCGACCTGACGCAGCAGGGTCGGCGCGATCAGCCGGTGAAACGGCATGATGATGGTAAGGTAGGTCCGGCCGAACCAGTTATGGGTCTTGACCAGTGTGGTGAGGGTGACCTGCCGGACGCCTTCGGGGGCGGTCACGTCGATCACGACGCGAAAGTCGAGATGACTGTCGTTGAAGCCGGCGATCAGACGATCCGGGGTTTCGCTCAGCACCGGAAAGATCCCGATCATGCCCCTTGGCGCCGGCGCGCCCTCGCCGGAAGGCTTCAACCCCAGCGGCGTCACCACAAAATTGCGCAGCGACACCAGCGCGTCCACCCAGCGCGGCTGGCGCGCCAGCATGCGCTCCGCGGCATGCCGCGCATCCAGATTGCGGTCTCCGGTTTCGACACGGAAGGCATCGGCGAATTGCGCGCCGGCCAGCAGCGCATCGGTGTCAACGGCCGGTGTGATTTCCTGGACTGTCATTGGAAGTCCAGCTTGCGCGCCAGGAAGCGAAACCGCAAGAGCAGAAGCGTGGCATAAACCGCGGTCCCGACCGACAACCCGATCCAGACGCCGACCGCGCCCAACGGCGTGTGGAAGGCGAGCCACCAGGCGCAGGGGAAGCCGATCAGCCAATAGCTGATGGTGGCGAACACCAGCGGCAGGCGGGTGTCGTTCATGCCGCGCAGCGATCCGGCGGCAATGGTCTGGATGGCGTCGGCGACAAAGAAGGTCGATCCGACCAGCAGCAATGTCGCGGACAGCTCCGCCGTGGCGTCGGTGCTCTCGCCGAGAAAAATTGTCGCGATCCCGAACCGGCTGAGGATCACGGCCAGTGTTAGAGCTGCGCCGATGGCGATGCCGAGCCATGTCGCCACCAGCCCGGCACGGCGAACCCCGCTCGCATCGCGGCGGCCAATGGCGTGGCCGACCCGCACCGTGGCGGCGATGCTGATGCCGAACGGCACCATGAACAGGATCGCGGCAACCTGCAGCGCAATCTGATGCGCCGCCAGCGCCGTCGTGCTGATCACGCCCATCAGGAGACCGGCGGCGCCAAACAGGCCATATTCGAGCAGGAAGGAGATCGAGATCGGTGCGCCGATCACGACGAGTTGCCGCATCAGGCTCCAGTCGATGCGCCAGACATGTCCGAGCGCGTGAAATTTCCGGAACGGGCGGCGGCGCGCGACAAACCACAGCGCCGCCAGCAGTGTGCCGAAATTGACGATGGAGGTCGCGAGTCCGGCGCCGAACAGTCCGAGGTTCGGCAGGCCGAACGCCCCGTACAACAGCAGATAGACCAGCAGCGCATTGGCCGGGATCGCGGCCAGCGTGATCCACAGGATCGGCTCCGGCCGGTTGACCGCGCTCATGAAGCCGCGGATCGCCAGAAACCACAGCGCGGGCAGGATGCTCCATGTCAGCCCGAGCAGATATTCCTGCGCCAGATGCGCGGCCACCGGTGACTGACCCAGCATCAACAGGATTGGCTCGCCGCGGAATGAGAGCGCCATCATCGGCAGCGCAATGAACAAAGCGGCCCACAGGCCGACACGAAACGAACGGCGAATGCGATGCGGATTGCGGGCGCCGAACGCCTGCGCCGCCAGTGGTGCGACGGCGGATACCAGCCCCATGCCGAAGGTGAAGCTGACGAAGTAGACGGTGTGCGCGAGCGACGCCGCGGCCACGGCTTCGCTGCCGAAGCGGCCGATCAGGGCAATATCGGTCGTCATCATCGCGATCTGCCCGAGCTGCGTCAGCGCGATCGGGACGGCGAGCTTCAGCGTCTCGCCGAGTTCGGCGGCGAGATGATGGCTGCCCGTCATCGCCGGCGGCGCGATCGATGCGGGATCGATTTTTTCGGATAGAGCCATACGATAAACACCAGCATTGTCGCGCGGTACCTCCGCCGTTCATCCCGCCGGTGCTGGTCTGTTTAACGGATGGCGCAAAGCGTGCAATCACGAATAATTGTGAAACTAGGGAATTGCAGCAGGAATTCGGACCGATGCACGAAGACCCGTCGCGCCAGCAGAAGCGATGTTTTGAACGGTCACGACGCCACCAAGATTGTCGACAATCCGCTTGACGATTGACAAGCCCAACCCTGACCCGTCGCCCAGATGCCTTGTCCCGCGGAAGAAGGGTTCAAAAATACGGTCGAGATCCTCGGATGGGATTCCCGGTCCGGTGTCCTCAATCGTGAGCGTGGCCCCGTCGCTGCCGCAATGTACTGAAATATCGATCTTTCCGCCGCGAGGCGTATGCCGAAGGGCGTTGTCGAGAATATTTCGAATCAGGATTTCAATCATCAGCGGCTCGGCCTCAATCCGGCACGGCTGAATTTCATCGAAGCCCAGATCAATTCCCTTTTCCGCCGATTCCGGAAGCAGGTCGGCGACAACGTCGCGCGCGCATCGGTCCAGCTCAACCACAGCCGCCGGCATCGCTGGATCGAAGTCGTGGCGTGCAAGGGCCAATAGTTGTTCGAGCAGGCGGCTGGTGCGCCGTGCCCCTTGCTTGAGCGCAGCGAGACGGCCCGCGCTCTCCTGCGACAAAACGACCTGTTCGAGGTTTTCGGCCTGTAACGTCAAGGCGGTGATGGGCGTTCGCAATTCGTGGGCGGCGTCGGCCATGAAGCGGCGTTGTCGCTCGACCATGACATGAATGCGTCGCAACAGGCGGTTGATCGACGCGATGAAGGGCCGCAATTCCTGTGGCACGTCGTCAAGCGCCAGTTCCTCGAGATCGTCTGCGCGCCGGGCGTCGAGTTTGTCCGCGATGTCAGTCATGGGACGTAGCGACTGCCGGACCAGGATTGCAGTCACCAACAGCATGAGCGGAACAAGCAGTACCAGCGGGACAACGGTATGGAGGGCGCTCGCCGTTGCGATCTCCTCGCGCACGGAGGTGGGCTGGCCGACCATGACCCGGCTGCCGTCGGTCCTGGTTCGAATCAATACCCGCCATCGCTCGCGTCCACGCGCGACATCGCGCAGCCCGTCGTCGAGCATCAGCAGCGGCCCGCTGGCAGGCGCCGTGTCGTTGCGCCTTCCCAATTCCTCGATGACCAGCCGGTTCTCGGCATCGACGCCGTTGCCTGGCGCGCTTGGCGTCATCTTCGTTTCAAAGCGACCGTCGATCGCCAGCGCTGCAATCTGGGTCAGCGCGGCGTCCTGCATTTCGATCGCCTCGTCGAAGGCGTAGCGGAAGGCGAAAAAGCCAGCCGCGGCGCAGGTCACCGCGACCATGGCCGTCAGGCCGACGAAAAGGCGGCCACGAAGCGAGGCGATCATGAAGGTTTGTCCACCATCCATCCGACGCCCCGGACATTGCGGATAACCTGCGATCCGAGCTTCTTGCGGATGGCGTGAATCAGGAACTCAACTGCGTTGCTTTCGACCTCCTCATTCCAGCCATAGATCGTCCGTTCCAGTTCGTTTCGTGACAATATACTGCCGGGTCGTATCAACAGCGCCTGAAGAAGCGCAAACTCCCGCGCCGTCAGCGCGACAGTTTCGTCCCGATGCGACGCCGTGTGTGTAGCAGGGTCGAGCGTCGTTTCGCCGTTGCTCAGGATAGGCGAGGCCCCGCTGCCCTGCCTGCGCAGCACCGCGCGCATCCGCGCCAGCAACTCGCGGATTTCAAACGGCTTCACCAGATAGTCGTCGGCGCCGAGGTCGAGCCCATCGATGCGGTGCTCCACCCCGTCTCGCGCTGTCACGATGATCACGGGGAGGCGTTCGCGCTTCGAGCGCAAGTGACGCAATACTTCGCGACCGTCGGCAAGAGGCAGTCCGAGGTCGAGCAGCGCGACGTCGTAGCTCTCGATCGCCGCAGCTTCGATCGCGGTGGCGCCGTCGGTGACCCAATCGACCGCGTAGGCGGCGTCCTTGAGGGCCTGCACCACGGCGGCACCGACCATCCGGTCATCTTCGACGACGAGCACGCGCATCAGAGGCCTTTCCATCAACCCGTCAGTGTCCAGTGCGATACTTAGGAGGAACTTAGCGTCGCCTGTAAGGCCGGCTGGAGCGATTCCCGGAAAAGACCGGCCGCTAAGTTGCTCCTAAGTCGCCCCCTCCAGGTTGCTGCAGCGAATGCGCGAGTCATTCCTGAAGGAGAGCCGGCGTGCTGGAACCGAAAATTGCGAGAGAGCCGATGCTGAACAAAGTTCCGGCTATCACCCTCGCATTCTGGATCATCAAGATCATGTCCACAACCGTCGGAGAAACCGGCGCGGACTATCTGGCGAAGAACGTCGGTCTTGGGACGGCGATGACCGGCGGAATCATGGCTGGTCTGCTGACGGTGATGCTGGTCGTTCAATTGCTCAAACGGCGCTATGTCCCATGGGTCTACTGGCTGACGGTCGTCCTGGTCAGTGTGGTCGGGACGGAGATCACGGATGCGTTGACGGATGGGCTCGAGGTCAGTCTGTATCTCAGCACCACGGTATTTGCGCTGGCGCTCGCGGCCACCTTTGCGGTCTGGTACGCGAGCGAGCGAACGCTGTCGATCCACACGATTGTTACGACCCGGCGTGAGTTGTTCTACTGGGCGGCGATCCTGTTCACCTTCGCGCTCGGCACGGCTGCCGGCGACCTCGCGACAGAAGCGCTCGGCCTGGGGTTCAATGTCGGCGTTATCGTGTTCGGCGCCGCTATCGCCGTACTCACCGCGGCCTGGTATCTCGGCGCCAATCCGGTTCTGACATTCTGGTTGGCCTATATCGTCACGCGGCCGCTGGGTGCGTCGCTCGGCGACCTGCTGTCGCAGTCGCGCGAATATGGCGGACTTGGATTCGGTACGGTCTCCACCAGTGCCTTCTTTCTATCCATCATCGTCGTGCTCGTGGCCTGGATCAGCTGGCAAACGCCCGCAGTCGAGTCGCGCGGCGACGGCTATCGCTGTGATGCCTGAACGTCTCAAAAAAGGAGAAGCCAAATGAAAAAGACCTGTCTCGTGGCCGCGACCGTCATCGTGTCGATGATGAACGTGAATTTCTCGAAGCCGCCGCTGCAGCGCGTAACCTTCATGACAGAGGTCGAAGCGGCGATGTCGTCGAAACTCGGCGATCTGACCGCGTTCCGGGCCATCGCGGTCGACACCGCGGCGCTGGTCGACAAGGGCGATCTGGCCGGCGCCAAGACGCGGGTCAAGGATCTCGAAACCAAATGGGACGACGCCGAAGCAGGTTTGAAGCCGCGTTCGGCCGCCGATTGGCACACGGTCGACAAGGCGATCGACCGGGTGCTTTCCGAGCTTCGCGCCAGCACGCCGGATGCGGCGAAGTGCAAGGCCGCACTGGCCGATCTCCTGACTGTGATGGATTCGGCCGGAAAAAGCTGAGCCGGCCGGCGTTGAAGACCGGGCGGACGGGCAATGCAAACAGGATATCCGATGCCATTTGAAAATAGCGACACCATCACCAAGGTTCCGGCCGTCACGCTCGGCTTCTGGATCATCAAGATCATCGCGACGACTCTTGGAGAGACGGGCGGCGATGCGGTTTCGATGACGCTGAACTGGGGCTATGCGCTCAGCAGCGCCCTGTTCATCGGCATATTCGTTGTTGCCGTCGTCGCCCAGATTGCCGCGAAGCGGTTCCATCCATTCCTGTATTGGGCGGTGATCATCGCGACGACCACGGCGGGGACGACGGTGGCGGATTTCGCCGACCGCTCGCTCGGCATCGGATATCCCGGCGGGGCGCTGATCCTGTTCGGTTGTCTGATGGTGTCTCTCGGTGTCTGGTACCGGCAGGCCGGATCGATCGCGGTTGAAACGGTCGCCTCTCCTGGAATCGAAATGTTCTACTGGATCGCAATCCTGTTTTCGCAAACGCTTGGCACGGCGCTCGGCGACTGGATGGCCGATTCCAATGGCTTGGGTTATGAACGCGGCGCGCTGGTCTTTGCGGTCGGATTGATGGCCGTCGCCGCCGCCTACTTCCTGACCAGCGCCTCTCGAACACTGCTGTTCTGGGCCGCCTTCATCCTGACGCGGCCGCTCGGCGCCACCGTCGGCGACTTTCTCGACAAGCCGCTCGCGAATGGGGGATTGGCCTTCGGACGCTTCTATGCGTCAGCGATCCTTGCAGCTCTGATCGTGGGGTTGATTGTATTGCTGCCGCAGCGGGCCGGAAAGCATCCAGCAGCAGCTCTGAAAACTTGAACCAGCCGGCGCGTCGATGCCGCCTTGATCAACCCGCCCCGAGCGCCAGGGCGACATGGTAGGCGAGAAACGACCCGGCATAGGCCAGCGCCAGCATGTAGCCGAACGTAACGGCCATCCATTTCCAGCTGCCGGTCTCGCGCCGGATTACCGCCAGCGTCGACGCGCATTGCGGCGCAAAAATGTACCAGACCAGCAGCGAGATCGCGGTGGCGAGGGTCCAGTTGGCGGCGAGCACCTCGCCGATCTTGTCGGCGGCTTCCTTGCCGCCTTCGATCGCGTAGACCGTGCCGAGCGCCGCGACCGCGACTTCGCGCGCGGCCATGCCGGGGATCAGCGCGACTGCGATCTGCCAGTTGAAGCCGAGCGGCGCCAGCGCGGGCTCGAGGGCATGCCCGATGATGGCGGCGAGGCTGTAATTGATGGCCGGTCCTTCCGCGCCCGCCGGCGGCTGCGGGAACGACGCCAGGAACCAGATCAGCACCATCATCGAGAAGATCGTCGTTCCCGCGCGGTACAGGAACGCCTTGGCGCGCATGTAGATGCCGAGCGCGATGCTCTTGGCGCGCGGCAACTTGTAGTCCGGCAGCTCCATCATGAACGGCGACGGTTCGTAATCCCGTCCCATCACGAATTTGGCGATGAACGATACCGAGAGCGCGCTGGCGATGCCGGCGGCGTAGAGGCCGAACATCACGAGGCCCTGGAGATTGATCCAGCCCCACACCTCACGCTGCGGAACGAAGGCGGAGATGATCAGCGTGTAGACGGGAATGCGGGCCGAGCAGGTCATCAGCGGCGCAATCAGGATGGTGGTCAGCCGGTCGCGGCGGTTGTCGATGACGCGCGCGGCCATGATGCCGGGAATCGCGCAGGCAAAGCTCGACAGCAACGGGATGAAGGCGCGGCCATGCAGCCCGGCGCCGCCCATGATGCGGTCCATCAGGAACGCGGCCCGCGCCATGTAGCCGAAATCTTCCAGCATCAGGATGAAGAAGAACAGGATGACAATCTGCGGCAGGAACACGATGACGCTGCCGACCCCCGAGATGACGCCATTCTGCACGAAGCTCTGCAGCAGGCCGTCCGGCAGGATCGAATGCGCCATCTGACCCAGCGTCGCAAAGCCGTCCGACAGCAATTCCATCAGCGGCTGCGCCCAACTGAACACCGCCTGGAACATCACGAACAGGATTGCCAGCAGGATCACGAGGCCGGCGACCGGCTGCAGCACCACGGAATCGATCCGGTTGGTCAGGTTATCGGGCTTCGCCGGCGCGGTGACGGAGCCTGCGATAATCCGGTCGGCGTCCCGTTGCATCGCGCGGAGCTCGGATGTCGACAACGGTCGCCAGGTATTGGAAGTGACGCCGACAGGTGCTGCCGGGGAGAACGTGTCGAGGCGCTGCAACAGCTCGGCGGTGCCGCCCTTGCGGACCGAAACCGCCGTCGTCACGGGGATGCCCAACTCAGACGCGAGCCGATCGGTGTCGATGGCGATGCCGCGGTGGCGCGCCAGGTCGAACATGTTGAGCACCAGCAGCATCGGCCGGCCGACGCGCTTCAGCTCCAGAACCAGGCGAATGCTGAGGCGGAGATTGGTGGAGTCTGCGACGCAGACGATGCAGTCGGGCGTCGCCTCCTCGCGCACGCCGAGCACCACGTCGCGCGTGATTTCCTCGTCCGGGCTGCGGCCGCGGAGCGAATAGGTGCCGGGCAGATCGACGATGGCGACGCTGCGCCCGGCCGGGGTGACGAACGCGCCAGACTTACGTTCGACGGTCACGCCCGGATAATTGGCGGAGCGCTGCCGGCTGCCGGTCAGCGCGTTGAACAGCGCAGTCTTGCCGCTGTTCGGCGTTCCGACCAGAGAGAGATTCAGCGGTGTCGTGAGTTGCGCGTCCATCGGATCAGTCGACGAGGATTGCCATCGCTTCGCGCCGGCGGATCGCGACGGTTGCGTTATTGACGCGGACCGCGATCGGGTCGCGGCCGAACATGCCCTCGTGCAGCACCTCGACCCGCGCGTCTTCCACGAAACCCATTTCGATCAGGCGGCTCTCCAGTTCCACCGGCAGCAGCACGGACGCGCTGGCTGCCGCGTCGATGGCGCGTATCCGGCCGATGAAGCCGCGCTGGGCCTGTCCGAGCGACAAGGTCTTGGTCATGGAGTGGGCTCGATCTCGATGGAGGATCTGAAGCGTAGATAAGCCAATTCCGGCTGCGGCGTACGACCGCGCCCGGTTCGTTACTTAGAATCCCTATAAGTTAAGGCGGGAATATTCCGCTGCAGCGGCATTTGGCGGGCATTTGCCGGTATTCGTGGCCGCGGTCTACCGGCTGTCGCGCGCGGGCACGCGGGTGATCCGGGCGCCGAGCGCATTGAGCCGCTCCTCGATCCGTTCATAACCGCGTTCGATCTGGTCGGCGTTGTTGATGGTCGAGGTGCCCTCCGCGGCCACGGCGGCGAGCAGCATGGCCATGCCGGCGCGGATGTCGGGCGATGTCATCAGCGCGCCACGGAGCCGGCTCGGGCCCGCCACGATCGCCCGGTGCGGGTCGCACAGCACGATGCGGGCGCCCATCGAGATCAGCTTGTCGACAAAGAACATCCGCGACTCGAACATCTTCTCGAACATCAGGATGACGCCGTCGCACTGGGTCGCGGTGACGATCGCGATCGACATCAGGTCGGCCGGGAATGCCGGCCAGGGCTGATCCTCGAGTTTTGGCACATGGCCGCCGAAATCGTCGTGGATCTTCATGGTTTGGCCGGGGGGCACGATGAGGTCGTCGCCCTCGACGCCGCAGACGATGCCGAGCCGCTCGAAGCCCATCCGGATCGAGCGCAGATGTTCGACGCCGGCGCGCGCAATTCTGAGCGGCGACCGCGTGACCGCGGCGAGGCCAATCAGCGAGCCGACCTCGATATGGTCGGGCTGGATCACGTAACGTGCGCCGCCGAGCTTCGCCGGGCCGTGCACGATGATGGTGTTGGTGCCGATGCCCTCGATCTTGGCGCCGAGCGCGACCAGGAAATGGGCAAGGTCCTGCACATGCGGCTCGGAGGCGGCGTTGCGCAGGTGGGTGGTGCCGTGGGCGGCGACGGCGGCGACCAGCGCGTTTTCGGTGGCGGTGACGCTGGGCTCGTCG
The DNA here is from genome assembly GCF_900103365.1 of Afipia sp. GAS231. Lineage (NCBI taxonomy): Bacteria > Pseudomonadati > Pseudomonadota > Alphaproteobacteria > Hyphomicrobiales > Nitrobacteraceae > Afipia > Afipia sp. GAS231. The sequence continues at coordinate 3,456,486 of NZ_LT629703.1, read as the reverse complement.
AGGAAGACGTCGGCGCCCTTCAGGCGGGTGGCGCGGAATTCAAGTCGGTGGGTCGCGGTGACGGTCGCGCCGAGCTGTTCGAAGGCCAAAAAATGCGTATCGAGACGGCGGCGGCCGATGACGTCGCCGCCGGGCGGCGGCAGCGCGACCTCGCCGCAGCGGGCCAAAAGCGGCCCGGCCAGCAGGATCGAGGCGCGAATGCGCGCGCAGAGTTCCGGATCGAGATCGGCGGCGCGAACGTCCTTGGCGTGGATTTCCAGCGTATTGCGTTCCAGCCATTCGGCGGATGCGCCGACCGAGCGGATCAGTTCGACCAGCGTCTCGGTATCGCGGATGCGTGGAACGTTCTCCAGCGTAACCTTATGCTCGGTAAGCAAGGCGGCGGCGATGATCGGCAGTGCGGCGTTCTTGTTGCCGGACGGCTCGATCGTTCCCGAAAGCCGGTGGCCGCCTTCAACGATGTATTGAACAGGCGCCACGGGTACTCGCTGCCTCACATGTCGATGGTGGCGTTGAGCGAATTTTCCTGGATGAAGTCGCGGCGCGGTTCGACCACGTCGCCCATCAGCTTGGTGAAGATGTCGTCGGCCTCGTCGACCTCCTTGACCTTGACCTGCAGCAGCGAGCGCTCGTTGGTGTCGAGCGTGGTGGTCCAGAGCTGCTCCGGGTTCATCTCGCCGAGACCTTTGTAGCGCTGCAGCGTCACGCCCTTGCGGGCCGCGTCGGTGACCGCCTCGAACAGGCTGACCGGACCATGAATGGCGGTCTCGGCGTCCTTGCGGCGTAGCACGCCGGCCTTCGGATAGGCTTCCTGCAGCCTGATCGCGTAATCGTCGAGCTTGCGGGCATCCGCCGAACCGAGCAGGGCGTCGTCGATGATGGCGACATCCTTGACGCCGCGGACGGTGCGCTCGAAGAAGAAGCCCTCTCCCTCGGTAAAGCGTCCGACCCAGCCGCGCTCGACCTCGTCGGCCAGCGTGTCGAGGCGAACGGCGATATATTCGGCGGCGGCATTGGCGGTGGCGACGTCGCCCGTAATTTTTGGACTCAGCACGCCGGCAATCGCTGCCTGCTCGACCACGTCGCGATTATAGCGGCTGTGCAGATTCTTTAGAATGCCGCGGATGATGCGCGCCTCTTCCACCAGCGACAGCAGATCCTGGCCAGCGCGTTCCGAGCCTGAAGCGGGCCTGAACACGCATTCGTCGAGGCCGGTCGAGATCAGGTAATCCTCCAGCGCGCGCTCGTCCTTCAGGTACTGTTCGGACTTGCCGCGGTTGACCTTGTAGAGCGGCGGCTGGGCGATATAGAGGTGGCCGCGATCGATCAGTTCGCGCATCTGCCGGTAGAAGAACGTCAGCAGCAGCGTGCGGATGTGGGCGCCGTCGACGTCGGCGTCCGTCATCACGATGATCTTGTGATAGCGCAGCTTGTCGGCGGAGAAGTCGTCGCTGATGCCGGTGCCGAGCGCCGTGATCAGCGTGCCGATCTGCTCGCTGGACAGCATCTTGTCGGTGCGGACGCGCTCGACATTGAGGATCTTGCCGCGCAGCGGCAGCACCGCCTGGAATTCGCGGTTGCGGCCCTGCTTGGCGCTGCCGCCTGCCGAGTCGCCCTCGACGATGAACAGTTCGGACTTCGCGGGGTCCTTTTCCTGGCAGTCGGCGAGCTTGCCGGGCAGCGAGGAAACGCTGAGCGGGCTCTTGCGCGTCAGTTCGCGCGCCTTGCGGGCGGCTTCGCGCGCAGCCGCGGCCTGGATCACCTTGCCGACGATGACCTTGGCCTCGGACGGATGTTCCTCGAACCATGCCGCCAAGGCCTCGTTGAGGACGTTTTCGACGACGGGACGGACTTCCGAGGAAACCAGCTTGTCTTTCGTCTGCGAGGAGAATTTCGGGTCTGGCACCTTCACCGACAGCACGGCGGTGAGGCCTTCGCGGCAATCGTCGCCGGTCAGCGCGATCTTTTCCTTCTTGGCGTTGGCTTCGGCATAGCCGTTGACCTGGCGGGTCAGCGCGCCGCGGAAGCCGGCGAGATGGGTGCCGCCGTCACGCTGCGGGATGTTGTTGGTGAAGCACAGCACGTTCTCGTGGTAGCTGTCGTTCCACCACAGCGCGGCCTCGACGCCGATGTCGTTCATCTCGACGCGGACCATGATCGGCGCGGGGACGATCGCCTTCTTGTTGCGGTCGAGATATTTGACGAATTCCTCGACGCCGCCGACATAGAGCATCTCTTCGCGCTTCTCGACCGCGTGGCGCATGTCGGACAGCAGGATCTTGACGCCGGAATTCAGGAACGCGAGCTCGCGCAGCCGATGCTCCAGCGTCGCGAAATCATATTCGACGTTGGTGAAGGTCTCGGTGGAGGCAAGGAACGTCACCTCGGTGCCGCGCTTGCCGTTGGCGTCGCCGACTTCCACCAGCGGGGCGACCGCATCGCCATGGGCGAACTGGATGTAGTGTTCCTTGCCGTCGCGCCAGACCCGCAGTTCCAGTCTGCTCGACAGTGCGTTGACGACGGAGACGCCGACGCCGTGCAGGCCGCCGGAAACCTTGTAGGAGTTTTGGTCGAATTTTCCGCCCGCATGCAGCTGGGTCATGATGACCTCGGCTGCGGAAATGCCTTCGCCCTTGTGAATGTCGACGGGAATGCCGCGGCCATCGTCGCGCACCGTCACCGAGCCGTCGGCGTTGAGGATCACCTCGACGGCGCTGGCGTGGCCGGCGAGCGCTTCGTCGATCGCATTGTCGACGACTTCGTAGACCATGTGATGCAGGCCGGAACCGTCATCGGTGTCGCCGATATACATGCCGGGCCGCTTGCGTACGGCATCGAGGCCCTTCAGCACCCGGATCGATTCCGCGCCATACTCAACGGGAATGGAATGCTCAGGGTCGGCAGGGGTCTGCCGGGCAGGTTCTGTCATGTGAGGCCTTCGAGGGTATCCCGAATCAGCTGCGCAACACGAGGCGCTGATGAGGGTATTTGTGCCATGAAAGGGGCATTGCGCCTAGCGCAAAGTCTCTATCCACAAGTCTTTGAATAAATAAGACTATTTTGCCGTTTTTCAAGGCGCCAAAAGGCCGATTCTGAGGGCTCTGAAAAGCGTGATTCGGGCACTGATTCTACGGGTTCCGGAGCTCGATTTGCGGAAACGCCGGCCGTCGCCGGAGGCAGCCGCGACGGCCGGACGAAGCGGCATCAATACATGTGCAGCGGCAGCACGTCGCCGCTCGGCGCCACCATCAAACCCCAGGTATCGCCGGCCTCGATCTCGATCTGGTTGCTGCGTGCCGGCCCGCCGGCGACCTTCAGCGTGTACTGATACTTGCCCGGCGGCAGATCGAGCATCGGCGGTTTCGGCGATTGCGGTCCGCCGGCACCTGCGGCGAGCTTGATCGTCTGTTTGTTGATGGAAACGGTAGCTTCGCCGCCGCCGAGATTGCCGAACACCAGTCTGGCTTGACCCGGCTTCGGCACGAAATCGGCCTTGGCGGCCACATCAGGATATTTCTGCGCGAGACTGACCGAGGTCTCGCCATTGCTGCGGCCGAGTTTCAGCGTGGCCGGCCCGTCGGGAGAGACGAATGCCAGTTGCACCTGGTCCGGTTTCACGACGGCGCCATCGGTTGCTTCTTTCCAGCCGAGTTTGCCGAGTTCGGTGCGGTAGAAACCGAGCACGCTGTTGAGTTCGGCCGGGATGCTGGCCTCAAGCTCCTTGCGGATCGGCGCATTGCTGCCGGGGACCTTCCCGGTACCGATCGAACTCATCGTATGCTGCTTCGGCACCGGTAATGCGGAATCGGCATCGGCTTCGAGAACCTCCGCTGCCTTATCCGTTCTCTTGGCGGCCGGTTCGCCGGCGGGCTGAGCGCTAGCCGCAGCGGGCTTGCCCGCCACTTTGGCGCTGGCCATCATCAGCCCCGAACCATCGGCGCTGACATTGACCTTGGGGCCCATCTGCATGGCGGTGAACGACAGCGCTTTGCCGGCTCGGGAGAAATCCATTGTCACCATATTTGGCTTGTTGATGCCCAACGCCTGCTCCTTCCAGCCCTGCGATTTCAACGCACCGCGGTAGAACGCCGCAATCGCCTTCACGCTGGAGCCGGAATCGAATTCCAGTTGCCCCTTGTCGCCGTCGAACTTCACGTTTTCCGCGTTCTCCGGCAGTGGCACCGGCTTCGAACTGTCGGCGAGCGCGTGCAACGGCGCGTCCGACAGGTTGGCCGCCTGGGCTGCGCGCCGCACTTCATCGGCCGCGATGATCTGCTTGGCGGCGGCTTCGGCATTTTTGAAGAAGTTGTCGTCAGCGTCCTTCTTGGCCTTGGCGCGGGCGGCGATGGCGGATTCCTTCATCTGGGTGACGAGATTGACGAGGGTCAGGTCGTATTTGCGGCCGAGCTTGAGCGATGCCGTCTGCTCGGCGGAGGAGAAATTCAGCGTCACACTGTCGGGTGCGACGGCGGTGGCGTTGCTGTCCTCGGTCCAATTCCGGGCGGCGAGCTCCTTGCGATAGAAGGCCAGCGTTGCCGGAAGCTCGGCCATCACGGCGACGTCGAGCTTGCGGCGCGGCGAATTGGAATCGCCCGTGCTCATCGCGGTCTTGCTTGGCTTCGGCCGCGGCAGGCCGGCCATCTCGGAGTCGGCTTCCAAGGTCTGCGGCAGCGCGAATGGGGCCTCGCGGATTTCCACAGCGGTCCGGCCGTCGTCGCGGCGCAGCAGGGTCATCATGACGGGCTCCTGCCGGTAGAAGCCGGCGCTGTCGTCATGGGTGTAGTAGGCACGCGCGCCGTTCTCGATTGTTTCGCTGAGTTGCGCATTGGGCCAGCGCGCAGCGGCGTCGGCGGCGGAGAGCGGCTTCCAGCCGATCGCGGCCATCTCCTTGCGGTAGAAGTCGAGGGTTGCGTCAAGCGCGGCGCGCGCAATGCATCCGAGATAGGGCCGGCGCTCGTCGAAGACGATGTCGGTCGCCTCCGGCGGGAACGGCACGTTCGCGGTGATACGGCTTGCGGAATAGTACACCGTCGACTGGTCCGGCCGGCCGAGGCCCTGGCTGAAGGAAACATACAACCCCTGCTGGGCCCTCTTGAAGGTCAGCGAAGGGCTCGTCTCCTCGAGCGGCCGCAGATACGGCACCCAGCCGTCGGCAGCGAGCAGTTTTTGGGTGGCGGCCCTGGTGACTGCGACCACCGTCGGGACGCCGTAGTTCAGCCGATAGGATTCGGTGCGGGAAGTCTCTTCCACCGCGCCTTCCAGACGCGGCAGCGTGCGAACGTCGACCATGCCGTCGTCGGCGCGAGCAACGGGTACGCCGACCATCGACACCAGAAGGCAGGCCAGCAGAAATTGTCGTGCCAGGAGTTGCATCCCGTGCGTGGTTCCAGACATTCGTGATCTCCGGGGATGTGTCGACGCCTGGGGTGGATCGCGCGGCAAACATGGCGGCGACGCGAATGGCGCAACGGCTTTACTCTAGTCGCCGTGGTGCTGGGTTCGGTTCAAGTGGTGCGGAGCTGTCGGCTTTTACGCGCGGCGGGTGACCCGGCCGGATTCCACGTCGAAAGTCTCGCCGGAAGCGCCGATGTCGACAAAGGCCGCGGGGTCGGCGCCGGTCATCCAGACCTGTGCGCCGAGTTTTGCGAGCTCGTCGAACAGCGCCTTGCGCCGGTTCGGGTCGAGATGCGCCACCACTTCGTCGAGCAGCAGCAGCGGCACGATGCCGGTCATCTCGGCGACCAGCGTGGCATGGGCCAGCACCAGCCCGATCAGCAGCGCCTTCTGTTCGCCGGTCGAGGCATCGCGGGCCGGCATGTTCTTCGGCGCGTAGACCACTTCGAGATCGGTGAGGTGAGGACCGTCCAGCGTGCGGCCGGCAGCGGCGTCGCGGGCGCGGCCGGCGCGCAGGATCTCGCGGTAACGATCCTCCACCGCGGTGGCGGGCTCGCTGACCAGCGCATTTTCCATCCAGCCGTCGAGCATGATCTGCGCCGACGGAAAGGCGGAGTCTGCGCCGCGCGCGCGCAGCATCGCCGCGAGTTTGGTCACGGTCTGGCCGCGGGTGGCGGCGACCGCGACCGCGAGTTCGGCGGTTTCGCGTTCGATGGCGTCGCACCAGTGGTCGTCGTAGTTGCGGACCTCGAGCAGCCGGTTGCGCGAGCGCAACGAGCGCTCCAGCGCCGACACCCGGCTGGAATGCTCAGAGTCGATCGCCAGCACCAGCCTGTCGAAGAACCGCCGCCGCTCGGACGCAGCGCCCATGAACAGCCCGTCCATCGCCGGCGTCAGCCAGACCATGCGCAGGTGATCGCCGAAGGCGGTGGCTGAGCCGACCGGCTCGCGGTCGATGCGGCAGCGCCGGCTCGATGACGCCGCCTCCGCTGCCGGCGCATCGATGCCGGTGCCGAGCGTGGCCAATCCGAGCGCGCCCTCGACTTCGGCGGATACCGCCCAGGAACCGTCGCCCTGATTGTCGGCGACATCCTCCAGCGTCGCGCGCCGCAGGCCGCGCCCCGGCGACAGAAACGAGATCGCTTCCAGGCAATTGGTCTTGCCGGCGCCGTTCGGTCCCACCAGCGCCACCACGTCGCCCCGCGCCTGCACGCTCGCCGCCCGATAATTGCGGAAATGCGTCAGCGTCAGCTTGTGAATGCGGGAGGGGGTCATGTCACGTGTCATTGCCGGGCTTGACCCGGCAATCCATCGTCCGCGTTAGCGGACAATTTCTTCGTATAAGTCTCGCCAATCGGGATTGCCCGCGACGATCAAATCGATTTTCCACTCGCGCGACCAATGCTTGATGTTTTTCTCGCGTTGAAGGGCGACGGCAATCGATTCGTGCGCTTCGAAATATACCAGCGTCTTGATGCCGTATCGCTTGGTAAAGCCGTCTGCCAGACCTTCCCGGTGTTCATAGACACGCCGAACCAGATTGTTCGTCACACCGATATACAGTGTTCCGCCGGGCTTACTGGCTAGAATGTACACCCAATAGGTCATTTGGTTGGATGGATTGCCGGGTCAAGCCCGGCAATGACAGTGGCGTCTCACACCCGCATCGGCATCAGCACGTAGAGCGCGCCCTTGTTTTCCTTGTCCTGCACCAGCGTCGGCGAGCCGGGGTCGGCCAGACGTAACACGGCGACCTCGCCTTCGATCTGGGCGGCGATGTCGAGCAGGTAGCGCGAGTTGAAGCCGATATCGAGCGCGTCGGAGGCGTATTCGACTTCGAGCTCTTCGGTGGCGCTGCCGGAATCCGGGTTGGTCACCGACAGCACCAGCTTGCCGGGCGAAAGCGCCAGCTTCACCGCGCGGCCGCGTTCGCTCGAAATCGTCGAGACGCGGTCGACGGCGGCTTCGAAATCCTTCTTGTCGACGATCAGTTCCTTGTCGTTGTTCTGCGGAATGACGCGGCCGTAATCCGGGAAGGTGCCGTCGATCAGCTTCGAGGTCAGCACCACATTGCCGATGGTGAAGCGGATCTTGCCCTGCGACAGTTCGATGGTGACTTCGGCCTCGTTGTCCTCGATCAGCCGCTGTACCTCGCCGACGGTCTTGCGCGGCACGATCACGCCGGGCATGCCGGTGGCGCCCTTGGGCAGCACCAGATCGATCTGCGCCAGACGGTGTCCGTCGGTCGCCACGCCGCGAAGCGTCGCCGCCTTGGCACTGCCGGCGGCGTGCAGGTAGATGCCGTTGAGATAATAGCGGGTCTCTTCGGTGGAGATCGCAAACTGCGTGCGGTCGATCAGGCGCTTGACGTCGCTGGCGGCCAGCGCGAACGAATGCGTCATGTCGCCGGCGGCAAGATCGGGAAAGTCGCTCTCGGGCAGGGTCTGCAACGTGAAGCGCGAGCGGCCGGCCTTGATCGCCAGCACCGAACGATCGCCGTCGGCTTCCAGCACGATCTGCGCGCCGTCGGGCAGTTTGCGGACGATGTCGTAGAACATGTGCGCCGGAACCGTGGTCGAGCCGCCGGTTGCGGTCTCCGCCGCCAGCGTCTCGGTCACCTCGAGGTCGAGGTCGGTCGCCTTCAGCGACAGCTTGGCGTTTTCGGCGCGGATCAGCACGTTGCCGAGGATCGGGATGGTGTTGCGGCGCTCGACCACGCGATGGACGTGGCCCAGCGATTTCAGGAGTTGCGCGCGTTCGACGGTGACCTTCATTGCAATACCCGCCAGATACCTAAGATGGAAAAGCCGGGCGGCCCTCAAGGCACGCCGCGGCGTTGGAAACCCGGAAAACCCGATCGATGTCGGATCTGATCAAGCCTCCGGGGGACCGCAAGGTGGCGCGGATGGCCAGCCGGTGCAAGCGAAAGCGAGCCCCATTCCCCACTTTTGGGGCGAAAAATCGGCAAGGAAACCGGTAGGGAAACCGGCAAGGAAAAATATCTCCCGTCCCCCAGAACTCGGGTTTACCCGAGTTCGGGGGGCGGGAGAAGAATTCATTCCTGCAGCTGCCGCTTCAGCGACTCGACCTCTTCGGACAGCGACACATCCTTGGAAACCAGCGCCTCGATCTTGCGCACGGCGTGCAGCACCGTGGTGTGGTCGCGGCCGCCGAACCGGCGCCCGATTTCGGGCAGCGAGCGCAAGGTCAGGGTTTTCGCCAGATACATCGCGACCTGGCGCGGCCGGACCACGTTCGCGGTGCGCCGAGAGGACAGCAGGTCCGAACGGCTCACATTGTATTGCCGGGCCACCACCCGCTGGATGTCCTCGATCTTGATCCGCTTCGGTTCCTGCGGACGAACGAGGTCGCGGACCTCGCGCTCGGCCATTTCCAGGGTCACCGGGGTGGCGTTGAGCTTGGAGTGTGCGAGCAGGCGGTTGATGGCGCCTTCGAGGTCGCGGCCATTATGGGTGATGGTGCGGGCGAGATAATCCAGCACCGCTTCCGGCACGTCGAAGCTCGCATGATGCGCGCGGGCCGCGGCGACACGCGATTTCAGGATGCCGAGCCGCAGCTCTTCGCCGAGCGATCCCATCTCGACGACAAGGCCGCCGGCGAGCCGCGAGCGGACGCGGTCGTCAAGGCTTTCGAGGTCGGACGGCGGCCGGTCGGCGGCGATCACGACCTGACGGCCGGCGTCGATCAGCGCATTCAGCGTGTGGCAGAACTCGGCCTGGGTCGACTTGCCCTGCAGGAACTGGAGGTCGTCGATGACAAGCACGTCGATGCCGCGCAGCGCCTCCTTGAACGCCAGCGCCGTCTGGGTCTTTAGCGCGGCGACGAAGCCGTACATGAACTTCTCGGCGGTGAGATACAGCACCTTGCGCTCGCTGCCGGAGTTGCCGGCCCAGGTCACGGCCTGCAGCAGATGGGTTTTGCCGAGGCCGACGCCGGCGTGAATATAGAGAGGATTGAACATCACGGCATCGCCGCGACGCCCTTCGGCGACCTGGCGTGCCGCCGCGTGGGCCAGCGTATTGGAGCGGCCGATCACAAAACTGGCGAAGGTCAGGCGCGGATCGAGCGGCGAGCCGCCGAGCGCATCATGGTTGGCGGACACCGGCGCGGTCGCGGTCGAACGCAATTCCGGCGCGGGACGGCCGTCGGCGCGTTCGACGCGGCGCTGGTCGGACGGCGCGGGAACCTCCTTGACGGGAGCCGCGCAGCGCATTGCCGTGCGCACGGTGAGATCGATCCGATGCACTTCCGGCATCTCGGCCTGCCAGCAGGTCAGCACGCGGTCGGCGTAATGCGCCTGGATCCAGCTCTTCAGGAACCGGGTCGGAACCGACAGGTGAACGCTTTCATCCTGCACCGCTTCCAGGTCCATGCGGGCAAACCAGCTCGTGTAGACGTCTTCGCCCACAGTCGTCCGCAGCCGTCCCTTCACGCGTGTCCAGCGATCCTGTTCCGTATTTGTCATTTGCCTGAGAACTTTTCTGAAAGAGTAAATAGTGAATGCCAAATCGCCTCACAGGTTCCTTGCAGGGTTCCTGCCAGACGCGACCGCGAGCGGGGCTGTCTCCGGACATAGCTCTAGCGCTCGGCGAAAACGCCGTTGCTCAGATTTATGCTTGGAGAAGAAGCGTCCGCTGGGTCAGCGCGTACTCGACGGTCTTTCCGGAGTTCGCGCCGGTGGCTGATTGAAAACAATGTCCGAGGATTCTGAAACGGTCCCGCTCGAAATGAGCATGTTGAATGCCGCGATGATTCCGTAAAGCATACTACCTCCCCCTCTCGCCGCGAGAACGCGCGGCGAGCTATCAGATCGCAAGTGTTTTCAAAGTCAGTCTGCCGCTACCGGACGAAGATCGTCCGGCACTGCCGCCGCCGCGTAACCTCAGTCTGTCGTCTTCAACACGTTCACGAGCTACGCGCTTCCAGTCGCACCTGTCGTCGGCAGTAGCTTCCGAGTGCCATTCTTCGCGTGACTTATTTCTCTTGTCCGGAGCACGCGAACTGCGGACCACGCCCGAGAAATTTAGACACAGAACTGCCGCCCTCATATTGCTATGAGTTATCAACTTAGCTTCGCTTGGAAAGCGTCGCTAACGCGCACACCGCCGCCGATTTGCACGTCCGCTCTTGGGTCCCAAACCGCGCTGGTCAGGAGAGCCTTGAGCGTCGCGAACGAGTAAGGAATACACCAAGCACGATTTCTGACAATCCGTGATTCGACGTTGTCGCTCGACTCTTCGCCGGTGTTGCAACGCTGCAATTGCGAGCATCCACACCAAGTTTTTGAATCAGCGCACAGAATCGCGCGCCGTCAGCGATCGTGACAATTTTCGTCGCACTCGCAAAAAATTTTAAGAAACCGTTACAATCGTGGTTACCGGGAGCGGTTTTCGAAACGCTTGAAGCCGCTATGTGGATAAGTGACTAGCGAGACGAAGTTTTTCGCGATTGTTTTTCAGGGTAACCCCCGCCAGTGCATTGCTGGGTTGTCGGCCGCGGGCGCTGATCAATTGCGGCAACGGCACGCGATTTTTTCTGCATGTGCGCACAGCACAGCCGGTGCAGAAGATGCACCTCGTAAAAATACGGGAGCGAGAGAAATATGACACGCCACCAGCGGCGCAGCAACGAAACAATCTCTTGAAAAAAGAAAAGCCCGGCGAAGCCGGGCTTTGACGAATATTTATTTTTGTCAGTTCACGTCACGAGCGTGGCGATCATCTCGCCGGCTCGGCGATCACTTCGCCAGTTTGGCGATCGCGTGCGACAGACGCGACACCTTCCGGCTCGCGTTGTTCTTGTGAATGATGTTGCGCTGCGCTGCCTGCATCAGTTCGGGCTCCGCATGCTTCATCGCCTTCAACGCTGCATCGCGGTCGCCGCTCTTGATCGCTTCCTCGACGGTGCGCACCGCGCCACGCATCTGGGTGCGGCGCGACTTGTTGATGATGGTGCGGCGGGCGATCTTGCGGGTCGCCTTTTTGGCGGAGGTGGTATTGGCCATGTTCTCAACTATCCTTCGGCTGTCATCGCTCGGGTGGTCGGGCTGGAGCGCGCCGGCCGTTCAAATGGTGATGGTCTCTGGTTGTATTTTCCAAGGCGTTCTTGAGGATGCCATGCGCGGGAGCCAAAATGCTTCCCGACCGGCGCTGCTCAAAGAACAGCGGCGGCGGGATTGCGCCCGCCGCCATTGGGGGTCTTATAGAGGGCGCGTCCTGCACCGTCAACGGTTTCCGGGTTTCCGCTGGACATGGGAATCCGGCCGGAAACGGGGCATAAGATGCTGATGAGGTTGAATTTCTTTGGGTCACCCGGTATTGGGCTGCAAGCCTCCCGGCGCGACAGATATAAGGTGACGCATGATCCGCGGTTTCTTCCGGCTTATCGGCCTGCTGCTTCTGGCCGGCGGATTCATCTTCATGGTCTATGACGGGGCCCGGTTCGTGGCCGACCAGACCCTGCGTTTCACCCGGTTTGGCCAGTTCTGGAACGATATTCACCAGTCGAGCCAGCAGGCGTTCCGGACCTGGGTCGAGGGTCACGCGCCCTGGCTCTGGAACAGCGTCGTCAAGGTCCTGCTGGACCAGCCGGTTTTCGCCGTGCTGGGGGTGGTCGGCATCCTGCTGATGATCCTGTTCCGGCCCCGCAAGCCGCTGATCGGCTATTCGCGGGACTGACCTGACGTCACGAACCTCGTGTAACGTGGCTGCCGAAAAGACGTAAACACCATATAGAAGTCAGCTTGCCGACGCGGTTGCCGCGTCCGTCGATGTGCCGCCTGGAGGTGCGCCATGTTGTTCATGCGCAAGACCACCGCGCTGCCGAGCGCCGCCGAAGCATTGCCCGGCCGCGCCACGCCGATCCCGACCGCCACCACCCACTTCGTCCACGGTCGCAAGCTGCAGCCGCCCTATCCCGCAGGCCTCGAGCAGGCGGTGTTCGGGCTCGGCTGTTTCTGGGGCGCGGAGCGCAAGTTCTGGGAGCTCGGGGACGGCATCTATACGACGGCGGTTGGTTATGCCGGAGGTCACACCCCCAATCCGACCTATGAAGAGACGTGCTCGGGCCGTACCGGCCATACCGAAGTGGTGCTGGTGGTGTTCGATCCGAAGAAGATCTCCTACCAGCGGTTGCTGAAGACGTTCTGGGAAAATCACAACCCGACGCAGGGCATGCGCCAGGGCAACGACATCGGCACCCAGTATCGTTCCGCGATCTACACGCTCAGTGACGCGCAGCGCCAAGCGGCGGATGCGTCGAAGGCCGTCTATCAGAAGGCGCTGGCGGCCAAGGGGCTCGGCGCCATCACCACCGAGATCGCACCGTCCGGCGAATTCTATTTCGCCGAGGATTATCATCAGCAATATCTCGCCAGGAATCCGGCGGGCTATCGCGGATTGGGCGGCACCGGCGTGTCGTGCCCGATCGGTGTGGGCGTCACCGCCTGATCGGTTCTGTTTTACCTCGCCCCGCTTGCGGGGAGAGGTCGGATTGCGAAGCAATCCGGGTGAGGGGGTACCGGTCTCACGATGTTCTGAGTTCGCTGAAGAGCCCCTCACCCCAACCCTCTCCCCGCAAGAGCGGGGCGAGGGAGCTAAGCCCCCCGAACCGCCCGTAAAAACCCTTTGTTAACCATAACCGGTGCAAGACTACAGCGGTCTCGCTTTCAGGGATGGCACCGGTGCGGGTTGCGCGCGCGTTTCGATTATCGATCACTGCGACCATGACCGCGCTCGCTCTGTCAGGATGCATGCGCACGACCGGACCGGTCGCGGTCGCGCCGCAAAGCGATCTCGATTCCATGGCTTATGGCCAGCCCTACAGCGCGCCGCCGCGGGCGGTCGCCGCGGATTCCGGCGGCGGCGCCATCGGCGCGCTTCGCTCCGCCTTTGCGGCTTCCCCGCGCGGTGTTTCGGCGCCCCCGCCCGCACAAGTGGCCTATGTCGAGCCGATGCCGGTGGCCATGCCGGCGCGATACGACGCGGTCTATCATCTCGATGCCGGCGACAAGCTGCGCGTCGTGGTCTACGGCCAGGAAGGTCTCACCAATACCTATGCGATCGACGCCGGTGGCTCGATCACGATGCCACTGATCGGCTCGGTGCCGGCGCGCGGCCGCACCACGGCGGGACTGGCGTCAGAGATTTCGGTCAAGCTGCGCAACGGATTCATCCGCGAGCCTTCAGTGGCCGTCGAAATCGAATCCTACCGGCCGTTCTTCATCCTCGGCGAGGTCGCGGCCCCCGGGCAATATCCCTACGTGCCGAACATGACGGTCGAAAGCGCAGTCGCAATCGCCGGCGGCTTCTCGCCGCGCGCCCGCCGCGACAGCGTCACGGTCACCCACTCCGATGCATCCGGCACCGGCCGCTTCGTGGTCCCGCCCGGCACCTCGATCAGCCCCGGCGATACCGTGCTCGTCGGCGAGCGCTGGTTCTGATTGCCCCGTCGTTCCGGGGCGCGCGTTAGCGCGAACCTCAGATGTGCAATTGCACATCGGGGAACCTCGAGATTCCGGGTTCGATGCTGCGCATCGCCCCGGAATGACAATGGTGAGATGACCCGCGTACGCTTCGTCGTCACTTCTTCAAATGCTTGGCAAAAAACTCCAGGCTGCGCGGCCAGGCAATATCGGCGCTGGCCTTGTCGTAGCTCGCCCGTTCGTCGCAGTGAAAACCGTGCTGCGCGCCGGGATAGATGAAGACCTCGGCATCGGGCCGCTTGACCTTGATGGTCTCGACATCGGCCAGGGGAATGCCGGCATCCTTCTCGCCGAAATGCAGCTGCGTCGGCACCTTTGGCTTGTCATCGGCGAAGCGAACGATGGCGCCGCCGTAATAGCCGACGGCGGCCGACAGGCCCGACAGCTTGGTGGCTGCGACATAGGCGATGCTGCCGCCGAGGCAGAAGCCGACGATGCCGACCGGTCCGACGCTTTTGACCGCATCAATCGCCGCCTGGGTGTCGAGCAGCATCGCGGCCCAGTCCGGATTGGCGACGAACTTGCGCGCGTTGGCGACTTCGTCCGGCGTATAGCCACTGGTGAAGTTCGGCTCGATGCGGTCGAAGATCGACGGCGCAATCGCGACATAGCCGGCGGCAGCCAGGCGATCGCATACCGAGCGGATGTGGTGGTTGACGCCGAAAATTTCCTGGATCACCACGATGGCCGCCCTCGGCGTGCCTGCGGGATCGGCGCGATAGCCGCCCAGTTCAAATCCGTCCGAAGCCTTCAGCCTGATATCTTGTCCCACGGGTCATCCATTTGCGTTTGAGTTGCACGAAGTCGATTGCGGGTGAGGTTTTGGGGAGCGGGGCTATTGCCACATCCAGTTATGGCCCCAGTCGCCCTTCCAGCCGGCGAGCCTGCCCTTGCGGAATTGCAGATAGAGCCGGTCCTTCTTGTAGAACAATCCGCTGCCGCCGATATTGCGGAACGTCAGGTAGATTTCCTCGCCGGGACGGCCGCTGACGTAATTAAGCGGGGTGCCGAGCGCGCGGGCCGCGGTTTCCTCGTCCATGCCGAACGCCAGCGGCGTGTTGTTCGACAGCGTCGCGGTGAAGGGCGGTGGATAGGGGCCGCCGACCGGCGGCAGTTGTTGCGCGGAGACGGGCAGGGAGCTCCCTGCGATCAGCAGCACAGCGGTGGCAAGCATTCTCATGATGCGGCCTTCACGGGAGCTTCGGTGTCGAGCCCGTCGAGGAACGGGAGCACCGCCGCGATAAAAGCCTGCGGCTGGTCGATGTTGACGGCATGGCCGGCGGCCGGGACCACCACTTTCTGCGCGCCCGGAATTTTCGCCGCCATGTAGTCGGAGGCGGCAAGGAATGGCGTGTCGTCGGCGCCGACCACGACCAATGAAGGCACCTTGATATCGGGCAGCGATTCGATCACGCGGGCGTCACGCTGGGTCAGCATGCCGCGCGCGGCATGTGCGAGGCCGGATGCGTCGCGATGGGTGACGCTGGAACGTTCGCGGCTGGCGGATTTCAGAACCTCGAGGCCTTCCCGGTCAAAACGGTCACCGGTGTCATGGGCGCGCTTGTTCCAGACCTCGCGGGCGTCGTCCTTCTTGAAGCCGGGGCCGGTGTCGATGATCAGGAGTGCGCGGACGCGATCGGGATGGGCGCGGTAGAACGCCAGCGACATGTAGCCGCCGAGCGAAAGCCCGCCGACGATGGCTTTCTTGGCGCCGACTTCGTCGAGCAGGGCTGCGATGTCGCCGACCGTCAGCGCTTCGCTATAGGCCGCGGGATCTGAGGGGTAATCGGACTGGCCGTGGCCGCGCATGTCCCACAACACGAGTTTGTGATGTTTCGACAAGGCCTCGATCTGGCCCTGCCACATGCCCGAGGTCGACGAATAACCATGTGTCAGCAACAGCGGCGGGCCGGAACCGTGCACCTCGTAATAGATGTTGACCCCGTCACGGTTGAGCTTCGGCATGGCGCGTTCTCACCAATTTTTTCCGGATCATTCCTGGCCTGCCATATCCTAGCGCGATCCCTTCGCCGTTGGGAAATGCAGAAACGGAAGACGGTGCGTGCGTTGGCGGATTTTATCGACAAGCGCGTGACAAAATCTTGCCGCAGCGCACAACCATAATTTCAAAATTATATTCTCTTCGAACGATTCCAAATTGCATTGCCTCGGGGTGGGATCGGTATCATTCTGCGCGCCAACTGGCGCTTACCCGGTGGACGCCAGCCAATACCCAACAGTGAGTTGCCGCCGTAAGCGGCTTCCTACACCGGCAGGGGAAGCGCAAATGCCTAATCTGAATATCAACGGGCGGAATATGTCCGTCGAAGCGGCCAACGATACGCCGCTGCTCTGGGTCATCCGTGAGCAACTGCAGATGACCGGCACCAAGTTCGGTTGCGGCGCCGGCCTGTGTGGCGCCTGCACAGTTCACGTCAACGGCGAAGCGGTTCGTTCCTGCCAGACTTCGGTCAGCGACGCCGTCGGCAAGAAGATCACCACCATCGAAGGCCTCAGCGCCAAGGGCGATCATCCGTTGCAGAAGGCCTGGATTGCCGAGCAGGTTCCGCAATGCGGCTACTGCCAGTCCGGCCAGATCATGCAGGCGGCTTCGCTGCTCTCCAAGAATTCCAATCCGACCAAGGATGAAGTGGTTGCGCATATGGACGGCAATCTGTGCCGCTGCATGACCTATTCGCGCATCCAGAAGGCGATTATGCGCGCCGCATCCGAAATGCGCACCGCGTCCAACGCCACCGAGCGGAGGGCAACATGAATACGCACGTGAAAATCACCTCAAGCGTCTCCGCCGATCTCAGCCGCCGCTCGTTCCTGGTCGGCTCTGCCGCCGCCGGCCTTGCGCTCGGCTATTCGGCCGTACCCGGCCTGTTGGGCGCCGATCAGGCGCTGGCCGCCGCCGGCAATTTCGATCCCAGCGTCTGGTATTCGATCGCCCCCGACGGCATCGTCACTGTGACCTGCGGCAAGGCCGACATGGGCCAGCACATCGCCTCCACCATGGCGCAGATCGTGTCCGAGGAACTCGGCTCGAACTGGAAGGACATGCGGGTTCAGCTCGCCTCCAACGATCCGAAGTTCAACGATCCGGTCCTGGGCGCGCAGATCACCGGCGGTAGCTGGTCGACGATGATGAATTTCGAGGCGATGAGCCGCGCGGGTGCCGCGGGGCGGATCGCCTTGACCGAAGCCGCGGCCGCGTCGATGGGCGTGCCGGCGAGTGAACTCGTGGTGCGCAATTCCACCATCACGCATCCGAAGTCGAAGAAGACGATGAGCTTTGCCGACATCGTCAAGAGCGGCAAGATCACCAAGACCTTCACGCCGGACGAGCTCAAGGCGATCAAGCTGAAGACAGCAGATCAGTACACCATGATCGGCGTCTCGGTGCCGCAGCTCGACATTCCCCCGAAGACCAACGGCACGGCCAAATACGGCATCGACGTCATGCTCCCGGGCATGTTGTACGGCCGCGTGGTCACGCCGCCGGTGCGCTATGGCGCCACCGTAAAAGCGGTCGACGACAGCGCAGCCAAGAAGGTGCCGGGCTTCGTCAAGGCCGTCACGCTCGACGACAAGACCGGCAGCACCACCGGCTGGGTGGTGGCGGTCGCCAACACCTATACCAACGCGGCCAAGGCGGCGGACGCGCTGAAGATCACCTATGACGGTGGTCCCAACGCCAAACTGTCGAGCGAGTCGCTGCTGGCCGAAGCCAAACGGCTGCAGGCGCTGGACGATTCCGGGCAGTTCTTCGTCAAGGACGGCGATACCGCAGCCGCCTTCGGGACGGCGGCCAAGGTGATGGAGGCGGAATACACCACCAGCATCAACATCCATGCGCCGCTGGAGCCGATGAACGCGACCGCCGAACTGAAAGGCGATATCTGGCACATCTATTCCGGCAACCAGTTCGCCACGCGTTCCGGCGCGATCGCGGCGGGTGCGGCCGGGGTCGATCCCAAATTCGTGGTGATGCACCAGATGTGGCTGGGCGGCGGCTTCGGCCGGCGTCTCGACGCCGACATGATGGTGCCGGCGGTGCAGGCGGCGAAAGCGGTCGGCAAGCCGGTCAAGATCATCTACTCCCGCGAAAACGACATGACGATGGACTATTCGCGGCCGCTGACATTCCAGAAGGTGAAGGCGGGCCTGGATGCCGACGGCAAACTGATTGCGCTCAACCACGACGTGGTCAGTGCGTGGCCGACCCAGCGCTGGGGAATCCCCGATTTCCTGTCGCCGTCGGTCGACAAGAAAGGTCCTCTCGATGCGTTCACCGTGAATGGCGCGGACTTCTTCTATTCCGTGCCCAATCACAACGTCCGTGCGATCAAGAACGAGATGGCGCACAACGCCACCCCGTCGGGTCAGTTGCGGTCGGTGGCGCCGGGTTGGACCTTCTGGGCCATCGAAAGCATGATCGACGAACTCGCCAATGCCGCCGGCAAGGATCCGGCGCAGTACCGCATCGCGTTGCTGGACGGCAAGGGCAAGAACGACGGTGGCGCGCAACGCCTGCGCAACACCCTGCTGGCGGCGATGGGTTTGGCCGGCTACGGCACCAAGCAACTCCCCAAGGGAGAAGGCATGGGCGTGGCCTGCGTCTCGTCGCAGGAGCGGGCGACCGCAAGCTGGACCGCGTGCGTCGCGCATGTCGCGGTGGCGCCGTCGGGCGAGGTCAAGGTCAAGAAATTGACCGTGGCCACCGACGTCGGCACCCAGGTGCATCCCGACAACATCCGCGCCCAGGTCGAGGGTGCGGCGCTGTGGGGCATGTCGCTCGCGCTGTTTGAAAAGGCGACGCTGAAGGATGGCGGTATCGAACAGACCAACTTCGATACCTACACCCCCTTAAGGATGAGCCAGATGCCGGAAGTCGCCGTCAACGTCATCGCCAATGGCGAGAAGGCCACCGGCGTCGGCGAACCCGCCGTCACCGTGGTCGCGCCCGCGATCGGCAACGCCATCTTCAACGCCTGCGGCGCCCGCGTCCGCTCGCTGCCGATCACCGCGGAAGCGGTGAAGGCGAACATGAAGGCGTAAGGCGACGCTGTATTGAACAACAACGATCCGCCGGGGATTTTCTCCGGCGGATTTTTTTGTGCCGCAGCCGTCATTGCGAGGAGCGAAGCGACGAAGCAATCCAGGTCGCGGTAAAGTAAGTCTGGATTGCTTCGCTTCGCTCGCAATGACGGGGAGGGTTTGGAACCAAGTTCCCTAAAATTGTAACGATTTCGCTATCCTCCCGTTGACGATGCCTCTTAAGCCGCAGGGAACGCCTTGTCCGGTAGCCTCCCACTCGGTCATCACCGTGAGGCTCTGGGGTCCCATGTCAGCTCTACCGAACAAGATTCCGACCAAGCGCCGGCTCCTGCTGGCCTCGGATCGGAGCGATCAAAGCAGCGAACTGGCCACCATTCTGCAGGCGGTCGGCGAGGTCGACACCATTGCGACCTCGGCTATTCCCGATTCCCCCTCGCACGATCTCTCCGGAATCGTGGTCGACATCAACCTGCGCTCCGCCGAGAGCGTGCAGCTCGTGCGCAACAAGCTGCGGGCCGATGCCTACCGCCAGATGCCGCGGCTGTTCGTGCTGGCGGACGCGCTTCACCACGGATCGATGCAGGCCTGGGCGCTCGGCGCCACCGATACGATTGCGCGGCCGTTCGACGCGCAGGGGATCCTGCAGCGCATCCGTGCCGCGTTTCCGGACACCGAAAGCTACGACGAAACCGATCGCGGCAAGGCGCTGAATCGCGGCGTCGAGGCGGCGCATGCCGTTCTGGTCAAGATATTCAACCGGCTTCCGGCCGGCGAGCCGCTGAAATTCGCCGACGTCGTCGAGGCCGAGAACAAGATCCTCAAGGCGATCAAGCACTCCTCGCTGCGGGAATGGCTGACGACCGTCGGCTGCCACCACGCCGACAGCTACCGGCACTGCCTGTTCGTCACCGGCTTTGCGGTGGCGTTCGCGCAGCATCTCGGCATGCGCGAGGACGACCAGCGCCGCCTGGTCCGCGCCGCCTTGTTGCACGATGTCGGCAAGGCGTTCATTCCCGTCGAAATCCTCGACAAGGCGGATCCGCTGACCCTGGAAGAAATGGAACTCATGCGCCAGCATCCGCGCCGCGGCTTCGAGGCGCTGAGTGCGCAGGGTGGCTTCCCGCCGGAAATGCTCGACGTGATCCTGCACCACCACGAATTCCTCGACGGCACCGGCTATCCCGACGGCCTCAGCGGCAAGGAAATCAGCGACATCGTGCGCCTGACCACGATCGTGGATATCTACGCAGCCCTGGTCGAGAAACGCGCCTACCGTCTGCAGTTCACCCACGCCAAGGCGTTCGCCACGATGGAAGAGATGGGCGACAAGCTCGACCAGCATCTGTTGCACGCGTTCCGCCCGGTGGCGTTCGGACACTACTGAACTCTCTCTCTTCCATCATTGCGAGCCAACGGGTCGCGCGAATGCGCGCCCGATGACAGGCTCCGCGAGGCAATCCAGAGCGACAAAGAAAGTCTGGATTGCTTCGTCGCTTCGCTCCTCGCAATGACGGTTGATGGGGTTTCGGCCTGTTCCCGCAGCGCCTACCAGCCGCTCAACGCAAGTATTTCGGCTTTTCACCCGGCTAGCTATCTGGAATCATCGGCGCGCATCGCGCCGTGGCGGATGATGGCAGACGGGGAAAACCCATGGATACGACGGCGACCTTGAGCGGCAATGTCGACATTCCCGCTGACATCGCGGCGACCCTGGTCGATCCGGCCGCCTACGCCGACCATCGCATCCACGACAGCTACCGCTGGCTTCGCGCCAACAACCCGCTCGGGATCGCGCGGCCGGAGAAATTCGACCCGTTCTGGGTCGTCACCAAGCATGCGCATATCCAGTCCGTCAGCCGCCAGAACGAGCTGTTCCACAACGCGGATCGTCCGACCACGCTGATGACGCGAGCGGTCGAGGAGCGCGTCCGCAAGATCGCCGGCGGGCCGAACCTGGTGCGCTCGCTGGTGCAGATGGATGCACCCGACCATCCGAAATACCGCGCGCTGACCCAGGGCTGGTTCATGCCCGCCAACCTCGGAAAGTTCGAGGCCCGCGTGCGCGAGATCGCGCGCGCCACGGTGCAGCGCATGCTCGACAAGGGCAGCGTGTGCGATTTCGTCGCCGACGTCGCGCTCGGCTATCCCCTGCATGTCATCATGGAAATTCTCGGCGTGCCCGAACAGGACGAGCCGCGCATGCTCAAGCTGACGCAGGAATTGTTCGGCCCGCAGGATCCCGATACGGCGCGGATCAGGGAGGCGCTGTCGGCGGAACAGTTCTCGATGATGATGCAGTCCGTGGTGAACGATTTCGGCGCCTATTTCCGCGCGATTACCGAGGACCGCCGCCGCAACCCGCGCGAGGATCTCGCCACCGTGATCGCCAATGCCAGGATCGGCGGCGACTACATGCCGGACCACGACGCGACAAGCTATTACATGATCGTCGCGACCGCGGGCCACGACACCACCTCGTCGTCTACCGCCGGCGCGCTGTGGGCGCTGGCGGAAGACCCCGCGCAATTTGAGCGGGTCAAGGCCAATCCCGACCTGATCCCGGGGCTGGTCGACGAGGCGATCCGCTGGATGACCCCGGTCAAGCACTTCATGCGTTCTGCTACCGCTGATACCGAACTCGGAGGCCGCAAAATTGCAAAAGGCGACTGGTTGATGCTGTGCTACGCCTCAGGCAATCGCGACGAGGACGTATTCGAGGAGCCGTACAAGTTCCGCTGCGACCGCAAGCCGAACCGTCATGTTGCGTTCGGCTACGGCGCCCATCTCTGCCTCGGGCAGTATCTGGCGAAGCTGGAGATGAAGATCCTGTTCGAGGAATTGTTGCCGCGGCTGAAATCGGTCGCGCTCGACGGCGAGGTCAGGATGACGCAGGCGTATTTTGTGAATGGGCCGAAGAAATTGCCGATTAGGTTTGAGGTGAACTAGGTTTCAGCCGTCATTGCGAGGAGTGTAGGGTGGATTAGCGAAGCGTAATCCACCGCAACAGAAAGATGGTGGGTTACGGCTTCGCCTAACCCACCCTACGTTTTAGCCGTCATTGCGAGCGAAGCGAAGCAATCCAGACTTCGTTTGCCGCACGATGGATTGCTTCGTCGCTACGCTCCTCGCAATGACGGGGGCGCCCCCTCACTTCCCAAACGGCGCCGCCGCATACACCACCTTGCCGCCCACCATCGTCATGACAGACCTGATCTTGCCGATCTCCTTCACCGGCGCGGTCAGGTAGTCCGCCGACAGCACTGCAAGGTCGGCGAACTTGCCCGCTTCCAGCGTGCCGCGCTTGTCGTCGTCATTGGCCATGAAGGCCGAGTTGCGGGTGTACATTTCCAGCGCCTGGCGCCGGCTCGGCGCTTCCTCAGGCGCGCGCGTCTGGGTGCCGCCGATGGTGGTGCCGTCGAGATACCATTGCAGCGAGACGAACGGGTTGTAGGACGACACCCGGTGCGCATCGGTGCCGCCGGCCACCGTCAGCCCGAGCTTCATCGCGGTCGCGATCCGCGGCATCAGCCTGGCCTGCTCGACGCCGACCTCGCGCTGCAACCGCTCGCCGCCGAAGTACAGTCCGTCCTGCACGCCCCAGACCAGCCCCAGCGATTTCATCCGCTTCAGGCTGTCTTCCGAAACGTTGTAGAGATGCAGCACGGCCCAACGCAGGTCGCGCACCGGAAAATCCTTGTTGATGTCTTCGACCACGTCGAGCAGGTCGTGGACGGTGCGATCGGGATTCCAGTGCAATTGAATCGTGTATCGCTTCGATGCCGCCCAGCGCAGCAGTTCGGCGAGCTTGGCCTTGCCGTCGGGTGTGATGTCGCCGTCGGTCCAGTCGGCCCAGATCAGGATCTCGCCGGGGCCGTTGAAGTGCAGCATCGGGTCGCCGAATCCGGGCGGCAGCAATTGCGTCAGGTTCTGCAGGTCGGCGAGTTCGGTACCCGGCTTAGGCGAGCAGAGATGATAGGCGACACGGACCGTCAGTTCCTTGTCCTGCCACAGCTTGAACACGGCCTGATAGGTCGACGGATAGACGCTGACCCCGCCGCCGTCGACGATGCCGGTGATGCCGAGGCTGTTCATCTCGCTGAAGAATTTTTTGGAGCCGTCGATCTGCTGTTCCATGGTCGGCTTCGGCAGTTTGTCGAAAATCCTGCCCAGCGCGTTGCCGTTGGCGTCGATCACGCCGGTCGGTCTGTCGCCGTCGCGCGCGAGCTTGCCGCCGGGCGCGACATCGGCGTCGTCGCGAATATTGAGGGCTTCCATGGCTTTTGGAGACAGCAGCAGCCAGTCATAGAGATGCTGGATGTAGACGGGATTGTCGGGCGCAACCGCTGCGATATCGGCCGGCGTCGGCCGGCGTTTCTCGGCGAACTGCTCCTCGGTCCAGCCGCCGGCGACCACGATCCACGAGCCGGGCTTTTGGGTCTTCGCGGCGGCGTGGATTTTCTCCAGCGCTTCCTTCAGGGTCGGCACGCCGATCCAGTTCACTTCGGTGCCGAAGGTCAGCGCCGCGCGGATGCCGTGGATATGGCCGTCGGTCAGTCCGGGAATCACGGTGCGTCCGCCGAGATCGACCAGTTTGGCCTTGTCGCCGCCGAGCTTCTTCATCGCGGCCGATGAGCCGGTGGCGACGATGCGGCCGTTTCCGATCGCGAGCGCCTGCTGCACCGAAAAGTCCTTGTCGACGGTCAGGATTTTTCCGTTGAACAGGACGGTGTCGGCGGATTGGGCGAGGGCAGACGCGGGCCATGCGAGGGAGAGGGCGATGGCGAAAGGTCTCGTGAATGATTGCAGTTGGCGCATATTGTTCCTCACCGGCTATTTGTTTTTTTGCTCCGTCATTGCGAGCGAAGCGAAGCAATCCAGTTCTTCACTAGAAGAAGCGCTGGATTGCTTCGTCGCTTCGCTCCCTTGCACAAACG
Organism: Afipia sp. GAS231; assembly: GCF_900103365.1. Classification (NCBI taxonomy): domain Bacteria; kingdom Pseudomonadati; phylum Pseudomonadota; class Alphaproteobacteria; order Hyphomicrobiales; family Nitrobacteraceae; genus Afipia; species Afipia sp. GAS231. The sequence continues at coordinate 3,432,591 of NZ_LT629703.1, read as the reverse complement.
CTTCGCGTTTGTTGCAGGCAATGACGGTGGATTGTTCGGCTACCCCAGCATCTTCCTTAGTTCCGCCTTCGCCACCTTCTCCAAGGTCGAGCGCGGCATTTCATCGACAAAATGAATCTCGCGCGGCACTTTGAAATCCGCCAGCGAATTACGGCAGGCCGCCATGACAGAGTCATGGAGGCCGGGCGGCGCATCTGCCACGCCCGCGGCCGGGATGATGAAGACCACCGGCACCTCGTCCAGCATCGGGTGCTTCTTGGCCACCACCGCGGCCTCGCGCACGCCGGGCACCACCGCGATCACCTGTTCGATCTCGGAGGCTGCGACATTCTCGCCGCCGACCTTCAGCATGTCCTTGGCGCGGTCGCCGAACCTGAGGAAGCCATCGTCAAGCAGTGTGACCCGGTCGCCGGTGATGAAATAGCCATGCTCGTCGAAGCTCTCGGTCGTGGCCTTTTCATTGTGGAGATATTCCGCGAACAGCGACAGGCCGGGAATACCCTTGATCAGGAGATTGCCGGTGTCGCCGACATCCGTCGGCTTGCCGTCGTCGTCGGTGACGCGGATCGAATATTCGGGCGCTGCGCGGCCGATCGACATCGGCGTGTTGGGCTGGTCGACTTCACCAATGATGCCATGGGTGATGGTCTCGGTCATGCCCCACCAGCCGATGGTCTTGATGCCGAACGCGGCAAACGGCGGCGGATCGTTCACCGCCGTGCCCCAGAGCCGGAATTTGTGGTTCCTGGGGATCTCGTGCTCGAGCAGCGCCTTCATGCAGAACGGGATCGTCGAGGTCCAGGTGCAGTTGTGTTCGAGGGCGGTGCTCCAGAACGGGCTGGCGGAAAACCGCGGCTGGATCACGCAAGATCCGCCGACCCACAAGGTTGCCAGCATCGAATAGGCCAGCGCGTTGGTGTGAAACAGCGGCAGGTAGGTCTGGTGCACGTCGGTCGCGTGCAGATCCTCATGCGCGGCGTTGATCTTGCCGCCCCACAGCGCGTTGGCATGGGTCCACAGCACGGCCTTGGGGCGCGACGTGGTGCCGGAAGTATATTGTACGCTGCAAGGCGCCATCGGATCGGTGGCGCGGCGTGGCCGGTCGGCGCTGTCGGCGAACAGGGATTCGAAGCTGTCGCCGCGCGGCGCACTGCTGGCCGGCGCGCTGCCGGCATCATGCGAGATCACGGCGATCCAGCGGAGATCGCGGCAATGGGCCGAGATCAGTTCGGCATAAGCGGGCTGCGTAATCGCGGCGACCGCGCAGCAATGGCCGGCAAAATATTCCATTTCCGCCGCCGCCGAGCGGGTGTTGGTGGTGACCGCGATGGCGCCGAGCTCGACGCAGGCAAACCACGCCAGCATCGCCTCGATGCAGTTGTCGAGATGAATCAGGACATACTCGCCCGGCTTGATGCCGCGCTTGACCATGCCGGCGGCCAGTGCGCCGACACGCTCGTGAAATTCGCCGTACGACCAGCTCCGCGCCGGCGCCTCGAACGGCGCCCAGATCAGGAAGGGATGGTTGCGGCGGCTCTCGCTGCGCATCCGCAGCAGCCATGGCACGTCGAGCCCTGCGAATGGTCCGACGACGCCCGGCGCTGGCTGTGAAATGGCCATGGTTCCTCCCGTGCAGCTTCTTGGCGGGCTGCCTTGGATTTGCTTGGGAGTAGTTCTGCCATTGGATCGCGCGGGGAGCAAATTGTTGAGGCGATGCGCCGCCATCTCCGTCATGGCCGGGCTTGACCCGGCCATCCACGTCTTACTTTCAGTGGCTGGGCGAAGACGTGGATGCCCGGGTCAAGCCCGGGCATGACGAGTAGTGGTGGTGTGCGCAGGTGTGAAGGTCGCCTCAGCCCACCCCACCCTCATACGACGAAATCTCGATCAAGCTCCCGTCCGGATCGCGGCAATAGACCGAGCGCAGCGTGCCGCGGGCGCCCTGTTTGGCGACCGGGCCTTCCTCGATCGCGACGCCGTTGGCGTTGAGGTGCGCGACCACCTGGTCCGGGGTGCTTGATGTCAGAAAGCACAGGTCGTCGCTGCCGGCGGTCTCATGGTCGGCGGTGAACCACTCGACCTTGTCGGCACCACGCGGGCGCACGTTGATCTTCTGGTTCCCGAACACCAGCGAGGTGCGCGGCGTCTTGCCCGCACCCGGGTCGAACACCCTGACCTCCATGCCGAGAATCTTGCGATACCACTCGGTGGAGCGCGCCACATCCGTCACATTGATCACGAGATGGTCGAGTGCATTTACCTTCACGGACATGACTTATCCTTTCGTCGCGGTCGCAGGCGCAAGTGTCGCACTGGCCGCGTTTGGGTTTGTTTGTTACAACGCGGCCCGCGATCAATTCAATAGAACGGACCGGGCTCTAAACCCGGTTTTTAGGGAGAAAATTCATGATTTCACGCCGCGCCGCGATTGGCCTGACGGCACTCGGCCTTTCGGCATTCGCCTCCATCGGCAGCGCTCCGGCTGCGGATTATCCGACGCGGCCGGTGCGCTGGGTGGTCGGATATCCGCCGGGCGGCGCCACCGATATCATCGCGCGGCTGATCGGCCAGCGGCTGTCGGAGAAGCTCGGCCAGCAATTCGTGATCGAAAACAAGCCCGGCGCCGGCAACAACATCGGCACCGAAAGCGTCGTCAACGCCGAGCCCGACGGTTACACCGTGCTGCTGGTCAACCCGGCGAACTACATCAACGCCTCGCTCTACGCCAATCTGAAGTTCAACTTCGTCCGCGACATCGCGCCGGTCGCGTCCTTTAATCGCGTGCCGAACGTGATGACGGTCAACAAGGATGTCACGGCCAAGAACGTCGCCGAGTTCATCGCCTATGCGAAGGCCAATCCGGGCAAGGTCAACATGGCTTCCTCCGGCAACGGCACCTCGGTGCACCTGTCCGGCGAACTGTTCATGGCGATGACCGGCGTCAAGATGCAGCACGTGCCGTATCGTGGAGCCGCGCCGGCGATCACCGACATGATCGGCGGCCAGGTGCAGGTGATCTTCGACAACATGCCCTCGATCATCCAGCACATCAAGTCCGGTACGCTGCGGGCGCTGGCGGTGACGACGACGGAGAAATCCTCGCAACTCCCGGACACCCCGACGGTCGCCGAAACCGTTCCCGGCTACGAGGCGAGCGCACTGTTCGGCATGGGGGCGCCGAAGAATACGCCGAAGGAAATCATCGCCAAGCTCAACACCGAGATCAACGCGATCCTGGCCGAGCCGGACATGAAGAAGCGCCTGGTCGAACTCGGCGGCGAGCCGCTGATCCAGACACCGGAGAAGTTCGGCGCCGATATCGCTGCCGAGACCGAGAAGTGGAAGAAAGTGATCGAAGGCGCCAACATCGCCAAGGTGGAGTGACCTTACCGGGGAACATTACGACGGCCGCGGGGTTTTAGCATAGGCCCCGCGGCTGTCCTGCTTCAGGCAAAGGAGATCGATCATGCGCAACGCGATGTTGGCGATTTTGACCTTGTCTGCGGCTTTGGCCGCCACGCTCGCCGGCCCTTCGCCGGCAGCGGCTTACGACTATCCCTATTGTCTGCAGGGCCGTGGCGTCGGCATCCCCGGCGACTGCGCCTACAGCAGCTATGCCCAATGCATGGCGTCGGCGTCCGGGCGCGCGCTCTACTGCAACGTCAATCCGCGCGTCGCGTTCGGGCAGCAGCGGCGCCGTGGCCGCGTCTACGATCCTTATCGAGACTATTGATGCGTCAAGAAAAGCTGTGGAGGAAACCCGGATGCCTTACGTCGATGGCTTTATCGTCGCTGTGCCGAAGAAAAAGCTCGCAGCCTACGTCCAAATGGCAAAGAAGGTAGGCAAGATCTGGCGCGAGCATGGCGCGCTGGATTACCGCGAATGGGTCGCCGAGGACGTCAAGGTCGGCAAGCGGACGTCGTTCCCGCGTGCCGTCAAACTCAAGCCCGGTGAAACCGTGGTGTTCGCGTGGGTCACCTACAAGTCGCGCGCGCAGCGCGACCGGGTCAACGCCAAGGTGATGGCCGATCCCAGGTCCAAACCGATGATGGATCCGAAGGCGATGCCGTTCGACGGCAAGCGGCTGATCTATGGCGGGTTCGAAAGCCTGGTGTCACTGTAGGCCGGTCGTGCCGTTCCCGGCGACAGCCTCGGATCGCGCAGCCGGCGGGCAGAAAGCTGAAGCAATTGGCTCGGCGCGTTAACTTTTCATCAGTCTGCGGGCCGTTACTGTCTCATTGTTGCGGGTATTGTGGCGCTCACGCAACGGACGGTATCGGAACGTGATGACTGAGGGAGCCATGAAGCTCATCCATCTGACCGACATCCATCTCACGGCTGCCGGTTCCACGATCGGTGGCCGCGATCCGCGGATCAATTTCGAGCGTGCGCTGGCGGATATCCTCAAGCACCATCACGATGCCGAACTGTTGGTCATCACCGGCGACCTGACGGATTGCGGCGACCGCGCCGACTATGACTGGCTCAAGGCTCGCCTCGACCGGTTTCCGATTCCGGCCCGGCTGTGCATCGGCAACCACGACCGGCGCGCGACATTTTTGAGCGTCTTTCCCGACTACACCGGGCCCGGTGGCTTTGCGCAGGGCACGCATGACACCGCGGCCGGACGCTGCCTGTTTCTCGACACCGCAGAACCGGACACCCATGCCGGCCGTTACTGCGAACCGCGGCAAGCCTGGCTGGAAGCGCGCCTGCGCGAACATCCCGGGCCGTTTCTCCTGTTCATGCATCACAACCCGATGCCGACGCATATTGCGTCGACCGACGATATCATGCTGCTCGACGACGTCGCGTTCCGGCGGATCGTCGGCCGCCATCGCGACAAGATCCGCCATATCTTCTTCGGACACTGCCACATACCGCTGGCCGGTTCGGTCTCCGGTGTGCCGGTCTCGTCGCTGCGCGGCACCAACCATGCGAGCTATCCGGACTTCACGGAAACGGACGTCACCAGCGCCGCCGATCTGCCGGAAGCCTATGGTGTCGTGTTCCTGGGCGACGACTATGTGACCGTCCACATGGTCGAGTTCGGTTACGCCGGCCCGATCCGGAACGAGGATTCGCCGGACTACCGGGCGCCGGCCCTTGATATCGCGGGGCGGTGAAGCGCCACCAACCTCTCAAGCCTGCGGATAACTGTCCGCGGTTGCTGGACGGCCACCCCCGCAACGCAATATCCTGACCTCAACGACTGCGCAGAATAACAAAAAGCGTTGCGGTCCGAAGGCGTTGGCTTGAGCATACAGGTTGCTATTCTGAAGATCTTGGCTAGTCACGGCAACGGCCGAGCCACGCTTGCTTCACTCAAACGGGACATCGTGATCCTCACCGCCAGCGGCGGTGACTGGAGCGCGCGTCTCAAGCGCCTCGCAGGCCGGGTTCCGTCGATCGATATCTTCGGCAGCTTCTATGTGCTTCGCGATGACGAGGGCTGGCAAATCACGGCCGAGGGGCGGGATTTCCTGCGCACGCTCGAAGCCGTGACCCAGGATAATCAGGCTGCTGAAATCGAGCTGCCGGTATCGCGCCCGCTCGAAGCTGCCGGACGCCCGCCCGGTGAACTCATTGTGGTCGGTTATCGGTTCAGGAGCCGGCGGCAACGCCGGCAAGATGCCGCGTTGGCGGCTCCCATCGCGCTTTCGGGCGATGGCGCTGTGCGCGAGGAAAGTGCCTCCAAGCAAAAGTAGAGGCCGGCTAAACAAAGAGACGATCAAGTCAGCAGCAGGGCCATCCCCGGATCGCCCTTTTCCATCGCCCGGCGGTAGCCCGGGCGGGCGCCGATGCGCGCGAGATAGCCGACAATGTTGGGGCAGCGACCGAGATCGTAGGGCAGGAAGTAGCGCATGGTGGTGAGCGAAAAGCCCATCATGATGTCGGCTGCGGTGAATTCGGGGCCTGCGAGATACTGCGCCTCGCGCGTACGCGCATCGACCAGGTCGAAGGCGCGGTCGAGCCGCGCTCTCATGGCGACCTGCACCGGATTGTCGTCGGCGAGTTTCAGCCGGTTCAGGGTCATGCAGCGTCCCATGCTCGGCTGCAGGGTGCCGTTGGCGAAGTGAAGCCAGTAGAGATAAACAGCGAAATCGGGATGATCCGGTTTCAGCGCGAGGCGGCCGTTGCCGTATTTCGCGATGACATATTCGACCACGGCGCCGGATTCGGCCAGCACCAGATCGCCGTCGGTGATGACGGGCGCAGAGCCGATTCTGTGCAACGCCTTGTAGTCGGCTGGCGCCAGCATGGTCACGGAATCGCGCGTGTAGCACTTCAGCTCGTAGGGAATCTCGAGCTCCTCGCACAGCCAGACGATCCGCTCCGATTGCGATCTGCCGAGGTGGTGGACGGTGAGCATTCGAAAATCCCTTTTGCCGGCATCGAGCTGCACTGATTGCAGCGTTCCGGTCAGTTCGGCTGCGCCTGCGCCTCCAGATGCCGGCTGTAGCGCGACATGGCAAAGCAAAAGACGAAATAGATCAGCGCGACGAACAAATACACCTCGACGCTGAAGGGTTGCCAGGCGGGATCGATAATGGAGGTCTTGGCCGTCGTCAGCAGATCGAAGATGCCGATGATCAGCACCAGGCTGGTATCCTTGAAGAAGGCGATGAACGTATTCACCAGCGGCGGGATCACGTGGCGAATGGCCTGCGGCAGGATGATCAGACCGTTCTTCTTCCAGTACGAGAGCCCGAGCGCGTCGGCGGCGTCGTGCTGCCCTCTCGGCACCGCCTGCAACCCGCCGCGGATCACTTCCGCCAGATAGGCGCCGGCAAACAGCACGAAGGCGATTTGCGCCCGCAGCAGTTTGTCGATGTTGACGCCGTCGGGCAGGAACAGCGGAAACATCACGCTGGCCATGAACAGCAGGCTGATCAGGGGAACGCCGCGGATCAACTCGACATAGAGGACGCAGAGCGAGCGGATCGCCGGAAGTTTTGAGCGGCGGCCGAGCGCGACCAAAATGCCGAGCGGAAAGCCGAAGGCGAGCCCGAAGGTAGCGAGGATCAGCGTCACCGGCAGGCCGCCCCAGCGGTCCTGGGAAACAAACGGCAGTCCGGGGACGCCGCCCCACATCAACAGGCCGATCACGACCAGCGCGGCCGCCCACACCAGCACCAGCTCCCTGCGCCAGAAGCTGCGCCGGCTCGACACGAAGAACAGCGCGATGAATGTCAGCGTCGCCAGCGCCGGCCGCCATTGCTGATCGAAGGGGTAGGTGCCGAACAGAATGAAGCGATATTTTTCCGGGATCACCGCCCAGCAGGCGCCGAGGCCGCGGATCGCGCGGCAGGCGGCGGTCTGGTCGCCTGGCACGGTAAAGACCGCATTCCAGAATCCCCACTGCACGAGGCTGACGAACGCCTTTGCCAGCACGCCAATCAGCAGCAGGGAAACGATGGTCGAGGGGATCGAGCCGAACAGATTGGCGCGTAACCAGAAGATGATCGGGCCCCCCGGCGGCGGCCTGCGGGTGCGCGGCCGGTCGACGGGGAGCGGGCTTTGCGGAATATCCGTGACCGCGGTCATGGGATCAGCGCTCCACCAGCGCGATGCGCGCATTGTACCAGTTCATGAAGAAGCTGATGCCGAGGCTGATGGTCAGGAACACCGTCATGATCAGCGCGATCGCCTCGATGGCCTGGCCGGTCTGGTTCAGCGTCGTGTTCGCGATCGACACCACGTCCTGGTATCCGACCGCGACCGCCAGCGACGAGTTCTTGGTCAGGTTCAGGTACTGGCTTGTCATCGGTGGAATGATGACGCGCAACGCCTGCGGCAACACGATGCGCTGAAGCACAAAACTCTTCTTCAGGCCGAGCGCATTGGCGGCATCCCACTGCCCCCGCGGAACGGCCTGGATGCCGCTGCGCACGATCTCGGCGATAAAGGCCGAGGTATAGGTGACGAGCGCGATCAGCAGCGCGAAATATTCCGGCGCCAAGGTGAGCCCGTTGACGAAGTTGAAGCCGCGCAGTTCAGGCATCAAGATGGTCCAGGAGGCGCCGAGCGCCACCGACACCAGCGCCGGCCATCCCACGACCAGCGCGAGCGCGTAGGGCCAGAGATGGCGGGGCTTGCCGTCGACGAGCTGCCGCGCAATCAATTGCCGCCGCACCAGATAGAGCGCAACCAGCCCGGCCACGGCGGCGGCGATCACCCAGAGGTTCGCTTCGTCGATCGGAATCGAGGGCAGCACCAGGCCCCGGTTGGAAAGGAAGACGCCTTCGATCGGCTTCCAGGCGGCGCGCGCCGCCGGAAGGCCCTGCATCAGCACGTACCAGAACAACAGTTGCAGCAGCAGCGGAATGTCGCGGAGCATCTCGACATAGACCGCGGCCAGTCGCGACAACAGCCAGTTCTTCGACAGCCGTGCGATCCCGATCAGGGTGCCGAGCACGGTCGCCAGCACGATGCCGATGACAGCGACGCGCAGCGTGTTGACGATGCCGACGAGGAAGGCGCGCAGATAGGTATTCTTCGGGCTGTAGGCGAGCCAGGAATCCGCAATCGGCATCCCCGCCTCGCGGCCGAGAAAGGCAAATCCGGTCGAGATCCGGCGTACCGACAGATTATGAAGGGCGTTCGACCAAAGCCAGGCAATGACCGCAATGGCGATCCCGACCACCACGATTTGCCAGACCAGCCCCGTGACCTGATGGCGGTTCAGCGAGAGGTGCGGCAACCTGCGGCGAGGCAGTTTGGGCGTGGATGTCGTCACAGCACAAGGATCCTTCTTGAAAGCAGCGATCTTCGGCCATACGCTTTTACGCGTGTTTCATATGTTGCACCAAACTGAGGCTTGTGCAACATATGTTTCATGGCGCAGCCGCTTCCGAAAACCTCGCCCCTGACCGAATTATGCAGTGCCCTGCCGTCGCTGCCAATGCGGCTGCAGCAGGTCGGGCGCTTCGTCGCCGCCAACGACTACGACGCGACGACGCGCTCGATGCGCGATTTGGCCGCCGAAGCGGGCGCCGATCCAGCGTCCTTTACCCGCCTGGCCAAGGCGCTGGGTTATTCCGGTTGGGATGAGTTGCGCGCCGCGCTCACCGAGGCGCGCCGGCCCGCGCAACCTTCGCCCTTTTCAGCGCGGACCCGGGAGCGGCGGCGCGGCCCGCATTCCGATGTCTCCTTGATCACCGGCAAGCTCGATGCGGAGGCGGCGGGTCTTTCGCGGATCTCGGCCGGCTCCGTCGCCAATGCCGCCAAGGCTTTGCACGCCGCGCGCCGGATCTGGATCGCCGGCTTTCGCAGCTGCCGCAGCGTGGCTGAACTGCTCAACTATCAGCTTCGTCTGTTTCGCGCGGACGAGGTGCAACTGGTCGGCGGCTCCGGTCCGGAAGATCTCGACCTCGGCGCCTTCCGCGCCGGCGACGCGGTCGTGGTGATTGGTTTTGCGCCCTATTCCACCGCAAGCGTGCTGTCGGCGCGCGCCGCGCACGAGTCTCGGGCTACCCTGATCGCAATTGCCGATACGATCGCGGCGCCGATGGCGGAGGGGGCCGATCATGTGCTGTTGTACGAGGCGGCCTCGTCGCCGGGGTTCTTCCCCAGCCTGACCGGCGCCGTCGCCATTGCGCAGTCGCTCGCCGCCGTCACCTTCGTGCTGGGCGGCGCGGGCGCCAAACGGCGTCTCGAAGAGACCGAAGGCCGGTTGGCTGCGATGTCGCAATATGTTGCCGAGAAAGGTTGATCATCATGGCCGCCAAGAGCCGGGTGCTGCACCGTAGTCTGCGAGAAACCCCGCCGAAAGCCGTCGGCGGCGAGGGCGTCTGGCTGATCGCTGAGGATGGCAGGCGTATTCTCGATGCGTCCGGCGGTGCCGCCGTGTCCTGTCTCGGTCATCAGCACCCGCGCGTGCTCGAAGCGATGTCCCGGCAGGCCTCGAAGCTGGCCTATGCCCATACCGGCTTCTTCTCGTCGGAGCCGGCCGAGGCGCTGGCCGAAAAAATCGTCGGCGATGAGCCCGGCGGCCTGGCTTACGCCTATTTCGTCAGCGGCGGCTCGGAAGCGATCGAGGCCAGCATCAAGCTGGCGCGGCAATATTTCATCGAGAGTGGTCAGCCGCAGCGCCAGCGCTTCATCGCGCGACGCCAGAGCTATCATGGCAATACGCTGGGCGCGCTGGCCGCCGGCGGCAACGCCTGGCGGCGCGAGCCCTATGCGCCGTTGTTGTCGCAGGCGTTCAGCCATGTGACGCCGGCTTTCGCCTACCATGAGAAACACGACAGCGAGTCCGAGGCGGATTTCGTCGCCCGGCTGGCCGCCGAACTGGAGGCGGAATTCCAGCGGCTCGGCCCCGACACGGTAGCGGCATTTATCGCCGAGCCCGTGGTGGGCGCCACTGCCGGATGCGTGCCGGCGCCGGAAGGCTATTTCCGCGCCGTCAGCGAGATCTGTCGCAGGCATGGTGCGCTCGTCATTCTCGACGAGGTGATGTGCGGCATGGGCCGCACCGGCACGCGCCATGCGTGGGAGCAGGAAGGCATTGCGCCCGATATCCAGGCCATCGCCAAGGGCCTCGGCGGCGGCTATCAGCCGATCGGCGCGATGCTCGCCAGCGATCGCATCATCGACACCATCCGGCAGGGTTCGGGTTCGTTCCAGCACGGCCATACCTATCTGGCGCATCCGCTGGCCTGTGCGGCGGCGCTGGAAGTGCAGCGCGTGATCGATGACGAAAACCTGCTCGAGCGGGTCAAGGATCTCGGCGGCCAGCTCGAGCGGCGGCTGACCGAACGCTTCGGCAATCACCGGCATGTCGGCGATATCAGGGGACGCGGCCTGTTCCAGGCGATCGAACTGGTGGCCGATCGCGCCAGCCGTGAACCGTTCGATCCCGCGCTCAAACTCAACGCGCGGATCAAAGCGGCCGCCTTCGAGCGTGGCCTTGCCTGTTATCCCGCGGGCGGAACGGCGGATGGCCGCCGCGGCGACCACGTGTTGCTGGCGCCGCCTTATATTTCGACATCCGAGGATATCGACATGATCGTTGACCGGCTTGGCCAGGCCGTCGACGCTGCGTTGAAAAGTATTGGTCATTAGGAGGAGCAGAATGAAGAGAATTTTCATCGCTACAGGTTTGCTCGCCACGTGCAGTTTGGCGGCGTCGGCGGCAACGCTCGATACGATCAAGCAGCGCGGCACGCTGGTGTGCGGCGTCAGCGCCGGCTTCGCCGGATTTTCCACGCCGGACTCCCAGGGCAATTACAAGGGGCTCGACGTCGATTACTGCCGGGCTTTGGCTGCCGGCGTGCTCGGTGACGCCAGCAAGGTGCGCTATGTCGCGCTGACGGCGCAGAACCGCTTCACGGCGTTGCAGTCCGGCGAAATCGACGTGCTCTACCGCAATTCCACGCAGACTTATCTGCGCGGCGTCACGCTCGGCCTGCGGCAGGGACCGGTCAATTTCTATGACGGCCAGGGCTTCGTGGTGCGCGCCGACAGCGGCGTCAAGGACTTGAAGGGGCTGAACGGCGCCACGGTGTGCGTCGCGCAGGGCACTACCCACGAGGTGACGCTCGGCGATTACGGCCGCGCCAACGGAATCGAGTGGAAGCCGCTGGTATTCGATCGCACCGACACGATGCTGCAGACCTTCTTTGGCGGGCGCTGCGATGCCATGACCCAGGATGCTTCGGCGCTCGCCGGCTCGGTCACCACCCAGGCGCAAAATCCGGCCGATTATACCGTCCTGCCGCAGACCATCAGCAAGGAGCCGCTCGGGCCGTTTACCCGCGGCGGCGACGACGTCTGGACCGACATCATCGCCTGGCTGCATTACGGCCTGATCGAGGCCGAGGAACTCGGCGTCACCGCTGCCAATGCCGACGAAATGACCAAGTCCACGACACCCGCGATCCAGCGCCTGCTCGGTTCCGCCGGCGATCTCGGATCGCGCCTTGGCCTCGACAACAAGTGGATGCTGCAGGCGATCAAGGCCGGCGGCAATTACGGCGAGATGTTCGAACGCAATGTGGGCAAAGCGAGCCCGCTGAAGCTCGAACGCGGCCTGAACGCGACCTGGACCAAGGGCGGCTTGATGTACGCCCTCCCGTTCAAGTGAGCTGACGAGCTGAGAAGCCCGTCATTCCGGGATGGTCCGAAGGACCAGACCCGGAATCTCGAGATTCCGGGTTCGCTTCGCGCCCCGGAATGACGAGCCCATTAATAGCGCAACGGGTTGACACCCGCTGCGCCGCCGCCATTACATGCCGACATGCGCATCACCCTCGTCCATGCCCTGAAGCATTCGATTGTGCCGATCGAGGCCTCATTCATGAAACTTTGGCCGGAAGCCCGGCTGATGAACCTGATGGACGACAGCCTGTCGGCCGACCTTGCGCGCGACGGCGGGCTTTCCGACGCCATGACCGAGCGCTTCCTCGGGCTCGGGCGTTACGCTGTTGGTACCGGTTCGGACGCGATCCTGTTCACCTGCTCGGCCTTCGGCCCCTGCATCGAAGCCGTCGCCCGCGCGCATGCGCCGATGCCGGTGCTCAAGCCCAACGAGGCCATGATCGAACAGGCCGCCGCCAAAGGGAAAAGGATCGGCCTGTTGTCGTCGTTCCCGCCGACCCTGGCGTCGATGCCGCGCGAGTTTCCACCCTCGATCCAGATCGTTCCAAAACTCGCGGAAGGCGCCATGGCCGCGCTCGACCGCGGCGACCGCGCCACGCATGATCGTCTGGTCGTGGAAGCCTCCAAGGAGCTGCGCGACTGCGACCTGATCGCGCTCGCTCAATACAGCATGGCGCCCGCGGCGGAACAGGTCGCCGCGGCAACCGGACGTCCGGTGCTGACCACGCCCGACAGCGCGGTGATGAAGCTGAAGGAAATGCTCGGGGTTCGTTAGAGCATGATCCGGAAAAGTGGGTACCGGTTTTCCGGAGAGATCATGCCCAAATAAAAACCAGGGGAAACGCGATGCGGCTCAGCCGGCGCGACACGCTGTTGTTCACGGGAGCCGTTGCCGCTGCGAGCGCGCTTCCCCGCGTTTCCGCGCCGGCCATTGCCGCTGCCCCTCGCACCACCGACATCGACGCCATCCTGAAGGCGCGGGTCGATGCCGGCGACGCGCCGGGCGTCGTCGCCATGGCGGCGACGAAAGACTCCGTGATCTACCAGGGCGCGTTCGGCGTTCGGGCGAAAGGCACGTCTGCGACGATGTCGCTCGACACCGTCTTTGCTATTGCGTCGATGACCAAACTGCTGACCTCCGTCGCGGCCATGCAACTGGTCGAACGCGGCAAGCTGACGCTGGATGAACCCGCAGCACGAATCGATCCGACGCTCGACGCGCCGCAAGTGCTCGACGGCTTCGATGCAAAGGGCACCCCGCAACTGCGGCCTGCGCGAAAGCCGATCACGCTGCGCCAACTGCTGACCCACACCTCCGGCTTCAGCTATCAATTGTGGGACGCGAACGTCCTTCGCTACGGCAAGATAGCCCGCAACGATCCGGCGCTGCCGCGCACGCCGCTGATGTTCGATCCGGACACGCGATGGGCCTATGGCGGCAGTCTCGACCGGGTGGGGCACCTGGTGGAAATCGTCAGCGGCCAAACGCTGGATCGCTATTTTCGCGACAATATCCTTGATCCGCTCGGCATGCGCGACACGGCCTACGCGACCACGGACGCGCAGCGCGCGCGTCAGGCCAACCTGCACATTCGCAAACCGGACGGAACACTCGCGGCGCAGCCTCTGGTGAAGCAGGCCGAGCCGAAAGAGTTTTCCGGCGGCGGTGGTATCAAGTCGACCGCGCCGGATTACCTGACCTTGCTGCAGGCGATCTTGAACGGTGGCGGGCTTCCGGGAAAACGGATTCTCCGGCCACAGACCGTGGAGGGGATGTCCACCAATCAGATCGGCGACATCGCCGCCGGAATCCTCAGGACGACCAGTCCGGCATTGTCCAATGACGTTGATTTCTTTCCAGGCATTCGCCTGCGCTGGGGCCTTGCCGGCATGATCAACATCGATCCGGTCCGCGAGGGCCGTGCGGCCGGCAGCCAGACCTGGGCCGGTCTCTACAACACCTATTACTGGATCGATCCGGCGTCGCGCATCGCCGGCGTGATCATGATGCAGATCCTGCCATTCGCCGACCGCCGTGCGCTGAACGTTTATCGTCAGTTCGAGCGCGGCATTTACCGCGGCGCCAGGCCGGCTTGAGCGACCAGGTGGTCTGACTGAAAACGGACCCCCCCCCTGTCGTCATGGCCGGGCTTGACCCGGCCATCCACGTCTTGTTTTGCAAAAGAGAAGGACGTGGATGCCCGGCACCCGGCTACGCCAAGGCCTTGTCTGTCTGGCTCGCCGAAGCTTTAGCGAAGGCGGCAAGGCCGGGCATGACGGAGAATGACTGGCTGTCAGCCCTCTTTCTTCGCGGTCTTCTTGGCCTTCTTGGCCGGCTTCTTCGCGGCCGCAGCCTTCTTCGCGGCTTCAGCCGCCTCTTCCTCGGCGTTCTTGATCGCCCGGGCATAGCTGTCGGCGGTGTTCTCGGCCGAGATTTGCAGCCGCTTGGCCGCGGCGGCGCCGAGCAGCATCGTGCTCTTGGCGACCAGCCGGAATTGATCCCGGGCTTCCCTGGTCTTGGCCTTGGCCGCGCGGGCCATGATCTGGCCGCGCCGCTTCTTGGCGGCCGCCATCACGCTCTTGCTCTGCGCCTTTGCGATTTGCCGGATGATGACGTCGAGATCGGCTTCAGCCATTGCTACTCACTCCTTGCCGCACCGTCCTTAGGGGGCGTTGAGCACTGCCGTGCCACGTTCGGCAGAAATGGGCAATATCGCCGCTTCGCTTCGCCACCGCGGCAAGCGGCACGCAGGTATCCGGCGGGATAAAACGAGAACGGTCGTACGATTGTACTGCCTCGCAATTTGCGATAAACGCGCCCAACTCCTGAACTGACCGGGCGGTACCCTCGTGGTGGGGCCAGTCCTGGACCGTCAGTCCCGACCTCTTTCGTTCCGCGGCCCACGCGGACCTTTGGCGGACTTCCGGTAGGTTTGGGGTGACCTTGAAAATTCCGGCACTGAAAATCGAGCTCTGTTTTTGGAAGAGAGATCATGGCGCGTAACATTCTGATCCTTGGGGCCTCGTACGGCTCGTTGCTGGCGACCAAGCTGTTGATGGCCGGTCATAACGTCTCGCTGGTCTGCCGCAGCAAGACCGCCGAACTGATCAACCGCGACGGCACCGAAGTCCGCATCAAGCTGCGCGACGAAGCCGTCCACCGCGCCATCTTCTCGCGCGACCTGCCCGGCAAACTCGATGCGGTTACGCCTCAGGACGTCAACGTGTCCCGCTACGATCTGGTTTGCCTGGCGATGCAGGAGCCGCAATACGCCAACCACTCCGTCCGCGTGCTGATGGTCAAGATCGCCGCGGCCAAGCTGCCGTGCCTGTCGATCATGAACATGCCGCCACTGCCCTATCTGAAGCGCATCCCGGCGCTGGCGGGCATGGATCTGGAAGAGGCCTATACCAACGCCCAGGTGTGGGAGCGCTTCACGCCGGGGCTGGTGTCGCTGTGCTCGCCCGATCCGCAGGCGTTCCGCCCGCCGGAAGAGGCCGCGAACGTGCTTCACGTCGGCCTGCCGACCAACTTCAAGGCCTCGATATTCGAGGACGCGGCGCACAACAAGCTGCTGCGCGAACTCGAAGCCGATATCGACGCGGTGCGGCTGGACGGCCACGACGTTCCGGTCAAGCTCAAGGTGTTCGATTCGCTGTTCGTGCCGCTGGCGAAGTGGTCGATGCTGCTGACCGGCAATTACCGCTGCATCACCCCGCACGAGCCGCAGTCGATCCGCGATGCCGTGCATGGCGATCTGAAGCTGTCGCAATCGATCTATGACCATGTCGACTCGGTCGCCCGGCGTTTGGGCGCCGATCCGCAGGATCAGGTGCCGTTCGCGAAATACGCCAAGGCGGCGGAAAGCCTGCTCAAGCCGTCGTCGGCGGCCCGGGCCGTCGCCAGCGGCGCGCCCTTCATCGAGCGGGTCGACCTGCTGGTGAAGTTGATTTCGCATCAGCTCGGCGCGGCCAGCGCCGAGATCGACCGCACCGTCGATATCGTCGATCAGAAGCTGAACGAGAAGATCGTGGTGGGCGGATCCAGCGCGGTGTGACGCGCTGCCGTCCTTGTCTCATCGTTAAGCGGGTGCGTGGAATCCTTCCGCGAGTGCTTGCCAAACCGGGCAGCGCGGTAGCCGTTCTCATTTTGCGATAATTGAAAAGTGCAGCTGATTTGCCCGACGGGTCGCGTGTCGGCTCAAATCGCCGGTTCCGGCGGTCGCCGGCTGCTTTGCGTGGGGTTGTTTTCGATATTTTTGGGCGAGAGCTACGGCGTCACAGTGAGACACCCCGCGTGAAGGCGCATAGGCCGGCAAGGTCTTCGCCGCAACAAAATGGCGCACCACGGCCGATGAAGATGGGCACTATTGTTTTGCCGTAGCCCTATGATGCAGCGTCCTGGTTGCGCGCTCCAAATCGCCAGGACTGCGATCTGGCACCTCGCCCTCGCGGGCAGCTTTTGCCTCGGACGGGGCGGTCACGAGCATTGCCAGGATCATGATCGGGTTTCATACTCTGGCATGAGCCGGAGGCGCACCTCGACCAGCCAACCTGACGGTGCGACCAACCCGACCAAATGCAAGAGACAATACCGGGCTACTGGAAAGCGGAGAGACGGCGATGCTGTTTCGTCTCGCATTTGCTCTTGTGTCGATGACGGCGCTGCTGGTCAATCCGATTGACGCCGTGTCGCAGGACATGCTGCGCAGCGTCGATCTCAACAGTCCCGAAATGTCGACATCGGAGATGACGCGCGCCGAGGTCGAGGCGCTTCTCAAGGCGGCGCCTCAAGACGCTGCGGGCCAACGCTCTGCAGATTTGCAAGGAAAGCGGCTCTCGCACCTCGATCTCTCGGGCCTCGACTTCTCCGGCGGCAATCTTCGCCTCGCAAAGTTCATCGGGACCAGCCTTAAAGGCGCGCGCTTCGATCGGGCCATCCTGAACCAGGCTTGGCTGATCGACGCCGATTTGACGGAGGCGTCTCTCGCAAAGGCATCGCTGCTCGGCACACAGATGCAGCGCGCCAGGCTTGGCGGCGCCGATTTGAGCGGCGCTCGCATAACCGCAGATCTTTCCGGTGCCAGCCTGATCGGGGCCAAGCTTGCGGGCGCCGATTTGAGCGCTGACATGCGCAACCAATCGATGGGCCTGATGCGTGGCGTACTCAAATCCGCCGATCTTAGGAATGCGGATCTGAACGGCGCCAATCTCTCGCGCGCCGATCTCGAATTCGCGAAGCTGCAGAACGCGAATTTGGCGAATTGCGATCTCAACCACGCTGACCTTGCGGGAGCCGACTTATCCGACGCCAATCTCGCCGGCGCCGATTTCACCGGGACCGACCTTGCGTCGGCCCTCTTGCCGAGCGCGGCCGCGCTGGCCCAGACCCGCAATCTAGACAGGGCCCGGAACTTGAACTTGGCGCGGAAATTACGGTGACAGTGCACCAAACTATTGTGAATCACGGCTCGACGACGAGCCGCCGCCCGCCTTTCACCTGCTGGCTGCCTTCAATTTCCATCGGCAGCTCGTCCTCAATGGTGTACCCTCGCGGAATATGATCCCATCGATGCATTGAAGCTGTCACGATGCAGCGTCCAATCATAGGTGAGGGAGTTTCGCATGACGTCACCGAACCGCGGCCGTTGCGCGCCCATGGTCGCTTTAACGGATTTTGCGATGATGAAGTCGTGCCGCTGATTTGCCCGACGTGTCAAGTATCGGCTCAAAGCGCCGGTTCCGGCGACCGCCCGGCTACTTTGCATGGGGTTGTTTTCGATATTTTTGGCGGGAGCCCGCGGCGGCCCGGCGTAACGATGAAATATGGCGCACCCGACACGATTCGAACGTGTGACCTTTGCCTTCGGAGGGCAACGCTCTATCCAGCTGAGCTACGGGTGCAACAGGGCATCATTTAGCCGATTGGCCCGGCAGGGGCAACGGCCCTTCCGGGGGTGGGGACGACTAAGGTGGCACTATTCGGGGCGCGTTTCCTGCCAAAAAACGCATCCGTTCCGGCCAATTGGTGCTAGGCTTGGCGCGTTGATCTTCTCACCATCGATGGGGACGTCCGATGTATAAGAAGGTTCTTCTCGCCTATGACGGATCCGTTGAGGGACGGCGTGCGTTGCGCGAGGGTGCGAAGCTGGCGCAGCTCTGCCGGGCCGAGGTTTTTCTGCTGGCTGTCGTCGAGGTTTCCTCGATCATGACGCCCGAGGCCGGGCTGACGATACCGATCGAGCTGCAGACCGAGGACTACCGGGCCATCCTGAATGAAGGCGCGGACCGCCTGAGGGCGCTGGGCTTCTCCCCCACCTCGCGTCTCGAGGTCGGCGACGCCGGCCAGAAAATAGCCGAAGTCGCCGAGGAAATCGGCGCCCATCTCGTTGTCGTCGGTCATCGCCCGCAAGGGCCGCTGGCGCGCTGGTTCGGCTCGATCGGCAGCTACCTGGTCAAGCGCCTGCGCTGCAGCGTGCTGGTCGGTCAGACCGAGATCAGCGACGATGAATTCGAGCGGCTGAAGCCGCCCGAAAAGGTGGCCTCGGCTGGATCTCCCATTTAGATCACGCGGGGACGATAACCTTGCCGATCGGCCACAGCGCGATGCCGGCAAGCTTCAGATGCGCCCACGCAAAGGGAATGCCGATGATGGTCACCGCCATCAGGACCGCCGTGATGACGTGCCCGAGCGCCAGCCACCATCCCGCCAGCACCAGCCAGATGATGTTGCCGATGACGCCGAGCGGACCGGTGCCGACATCCTCCTGTCCGGTGTAGACCGCACGCGACACCGCCCGGGAGCCGAACGGGAACAGCGTGTAGGCCGCAATGTTGAATGCGGCCCGCGCCCAGGGAATGCCGACGATCGTGATCGCCATGACGACGGCGGCGACCAGCCAGCCGAACGCCATCCACGCGCCGCCAAGCACGATCCAGAGAACATTCAGGAGCAATGAGACCGGGGACATGGCTGTAATCTCTATCTGGCAAGGACGGGATGGAAATCAGAATACGCCGGAGGCCGCATTGATACAAATCAGAACCGTGCGGCGCCGTGAACCGGATTGCCGCGGCCGGCGCAGCCGTTAAACTCCTCCCTGGAACCTGTCATAAGACGATCAAGCGACAGGCACGCCCGGGGAGAAGCGTTCATGCGTCCGCTCGAATTCGGCTGGTACCTGCCCACCCATGGCGACACCACCGCATACGGCTTGATGGAGGCGCAGATTGCCGGCTCTCCGGAACTTTGCGACCGCGTGGTGCAGGCGGCGGAAAAGGCCGGCTTCGAATATCTCCTGATCCCGGTCGGCTCGACGTGCTGGGAGGCCTGGATATCGGGCGCCTTCATGGCGGCGCGTTCGTCGACCATCAAGCCGCTGATCGCGGCGCGGCCCGGCTACATCAATCCGGTGCTGCTGGCGAAGATGATCTCGACCTTCGACCAGATGTCGGGCGGACGGATCTGCGTCAACCTGATCGCGGGCCAGAATGAAAGCGAAGTCGAAGGCGAGGGCGTGCGCTATCCCAAGGAGGAGCGCTACGCCCTGATGGAGGAGGAAGTCTCGATCCTCAAGGCGCTGTGGACCACGCGCGGCCCGCTCAACTTCGAGGGCAAGTTTCACAAGCTGTCCGGCGCCCATATCCGGCCGCGCCCGTTGCAGCAGCCGTTTCCGAAATTCTATCTCGGCGGCGGCTCGCGTCAGGCCTGGGAATTGTCGGCCAAGCATTCCGACGTGCATCTGTTCTGGGGCGACCTGCCGGAAAAGATCGCGTCCAATATCGCCGAGATCAGGCAGATGGCGCGCCCACATGGCCGCGAAAACGATATCGGCTTCGGCATGCGGTTGCAGGTGATATGCCGTGAAGATGAAGCGGATGCCTGGGAGGCCGCGGACCGGCTGGTGCGCCACGCCACCGAGCGTCAGAAGCAGGAGATGAAGACGCTCTACAACAGGTCCGAGGCGAACCAGCGCGTGCAGCAGCTCGCCCGCGAACACGGCGACCTGCTGCTGCCGCATCTATGGACCGGGATCACCAAGGTCCGCCCAGGTGCGGGTATCGCCGTGGTCGGCAATCCCGCCCAATGCGCCGAAACGCTGCAGCAATTCATCGATGCCGGTTGCCATTCGTTCTGCCTGTCCGGTTATCTGCACGACGAGGAGGCCGAGCGCTTTGGGCGACTGATCAGGCCCATTCTCGCCGAGAACAACCGCGGCCGCTGGGCCGCGTAAGGTTTGCGATGACCGGACCGGCGGCTCAGGCCGAAGCGCGCGCCTTTTCGCTGGAAACGCCGAGCAGCGGGCGGATCTCGCTGGCCGGCTTGGGCCGGCTGAACAGATAACCCTGCATCTGGGTACAGCCGAGCTTGCGCAACACCTCGCGCTGCGCCTCGGTTTCGACGCCTTCGGCGGTGGTGGTCATATTGCGTGCCGTGGCGATGTTCACCACCGCCTGCACGATCGCCGCCGAACCGTCGACCTCGATGTCGCTGACGAAACAGCGGTCGATCTTGATCTTGTCGAACGGGAACCGTTTCAGATAACTCAATGACGAGAACCCGGTGCCGAAATCGTCGAGCGCAATGCGCACGCCGATGCCGCGGAGCTGATGCAGGATCGCGAGTGCGGTTTCGTCATCATGAATCAGCACGGCCTCGGTGATTTCGATCTCCAGCCGGTCCGGCGACAGCCCTGAGGCGGCGAGCGCGCGGGCGATCCGCAAGGCCAAAGTGGAGGATTTCAACTGCACCGGTGAGACGTTGACCGCAAGCCGGATCGGGGATGGCCACGCGGCCGCTTCGGCGCAGGCGGTCTGCATCACCCAATCGCCGAGTTCGTTGATCAGGCCGGTGTCCTCGGCGAGCGGAATGAATTCCGCCGGCGACACCATGCCGCGTTCGGGATGCCGCCAGCGCAGCAGCGCTTCGCAGCCGCTCACCTCGTTGCTCGCGAGATCGACCAGCGGCTGATAGTGGATTTCGAAGCCGCCATCGATCATCGCCTGACGAAGATCCTGCTCCATGGTGAGCCGGGCCTTGGCGCGGGCGTCCATCGCCGGCTCGAAGAAGCGGTGGGTGCGGCGCCCTTCGGCCTTGGCGCCGTACATCGCCAGATCCGCGCTCTTGATCAACTGGTCGAGTTCGGTGCCGTCCTGCGGCGCCAGCGCGATGCCGATGCTGGCGTCGGTCGACAGATGGTGGCCGAGGCACTGATAGGGCTGGCGGATCGCCTCGTGAATTCGCGTCACGAATTCCACCACGTCGGCACGGTCGCCGACGGCGGTCTGGATCACGGCAAATTCGTCGCCGCCGAGGCGAGCGATCAGATCGGTCGGCTTGATGCAGCCCCTGATGCGCGCCGCGACGGCTTTCAGCAATTCGTCGCCGACATGGTGTCCCAGCGAGTCGTTGATGCCCTTGAATTCGTCGATGTCGATGTAGAGCAGGGCGAACTGTTCGCCCCGAATGGCGTTCTGCAGCTCGCGCTCGATCTGCTCGCGGAACAGCACCCGGTTGGGCAGGTCGGTGAGCGCATCGTAATGCGCGAGATGCGCGATCTTTTCGTTGGCGTTGCGGCGTTCGGTGACGTCGTCGACGACATTGACGATGTAGCTGGGTTCGCCCGCGGCGTCGCGTATCACCAGCCGCTTGGAGGTGATGTAGCTCGTGCCCTTGGCCTGGCTTTCCCAGGCGTGCTCGTCCTTGAACAGGCCGTCGGTGGATTGCAGCGCCTTCTCCTCGTCGGCCAGGATCGTGTCGGCGCCGGCCTTCGGAAACAGCTCGAAAGCCGTCCTGCCGACGATGAGGTCGCGCGAAATGCCGAACTGAGCCTCGGCCACGCGGTTGACCAGCAGATAGCGGCGATCCTGCACGCCCTTCACCGTGATCTGCGAAGGAATGTGATCGATGATCTCGCTCAGGAAGGCCTGGTTGCGGTCGCGTTCCTGTTCGAGCTTGCGGCGCTCGGTGATGTCTTCCATCGTGGCGACCCAGCCGCCATGCGCCAGCGGCTTGCTGATCGCGAGGTAAGAGCTTCCGTCGGCGGATTGCATGGTGGTCTGGTCCATTCTGCCGCGTGCGATGTTCTGCATGATCCTGGAACAGAATTCGTCGACGTCTCCAGAGAAGGATCCGGTGTCCTTGCGGTGCTGCATCAGGTCGCGCAAATGCGCGCCCGGCTTCACGATCTCGTTCGACAGCCCGAACATGTCGATGTAGCGCCGGTTGAAGGTGACGACATGCCCCGAAGCGTCGTACATCACCAGGCCCTGGATCATGTTGTTCAGCGCGGTGTCGAGCTGGCGCCGCTCCGACTCCAGCCGTTGCTGCGCTTCACGGCTCTGCCGGGTGATCTGCCGGATGATCAGAAACAGAATAACTGCGACCACCATCGCCGACAGCGCTGCGGCGACAACCAGGAATCTGGTTTGCGCGCGCCAGTCGGCCAGCGCGGCCGAGACCGTGTTGGTCGCGATCACGACCCCCGGGAAATGCTCCAGGGGCGCCGCGGAGCCAAGCCGGTCCGTGCCATCGATCGGACTCATCATGCGTAGCGTCTGGGCGCCGCCGCGGGTCTGGACGCGCTCCAGCAGCGGCGCGTTCTTGAACTTCTGCCCGATCATCGCGTCGACGCGCGGATAGCGGGTCAGCAATGTCCCGTCGTTGTGGAACATGCAAAGGGTGGCGCCACTTCCGAGTGCAATGGTGGCGAAGAATTTTTCGTAGTTGGCGGGATTGATGCGCCGCGTCATGACGCCGAGAAAGATCCCGTCGGCCCCCGTCAGTCGATGCGCAATCACGGTATTCAGATTGCCATTGATCAGGCTTGGCACCGCCTCGGTCAGGATCGACGGCGCCAAGGGATCGGATTTGAAAGTCTGAAAGTAGGCACGGCCGGAAATGTCCAGCTTGGGCGGGGGTGAGGGCCTCGACCAGCTGATGATCGCGCCGTCAGAGTCGAAAATTGAAATGTCGCCCAGATACGACAGCGCGCCGCCTTTAGACCTCAGGATCTCCTGCGCATCGACGCTCGCGATCCGGTACCTGAACATCACGGGCGAATCGATATCGGAAATGCGCAGCCGCGCGATCGTATCGGCGGCAATCGCGTCGGAATCCTCGAATTGCTCGTCGAAGTGGCGGGCGAGCAACTGGACGGTATTCTCCAGTTCGCGCTCGCCGTTGACCAGCGCGCGCTCGCGGAATTCGGCGGTCATCATGATGGTGCCGGCGAAGATCGCCGCGACCAGAAGGCCGCCGCAAAAGGTCAGCCACAGCACCGGCCCCCGGATCGTCGCGGCCAGATGCCGTCCGACCGCCCGGGCCCGGGAGCTGATGCCCCGCACGTAATGAAAGAGATCGCGCATTCCCCCTTCTCCCGGGAATATGCATACAATGTAAGGATGTCATAAGCGGTTAGGAAAACCGGTTACCCAAGGCTTAAGACTTAAAGGCTCAACCGGGCGCGCCGGCCATGAGGCTGCCGGCTTGCCCCAACGGCCAAGGGGGCATCATCGGTTACTACGACCTGGTCTCGATGACGCTGATCACCATGCAGGCCGGATCGCCCAACGACAGCGTGAAGCCGCTGCCGGTGCTGACGAAGTGACATGATCCGTCATGCCCGGCCATGACGGCGGTAACTGTCCAACATCAGCGCCGATAGCCGCCGCTACGCGAATAGACCGGGCGGCTTTCCTGGGCCGGGCGGCTACTGAGGCTGGCGCGCGCTTCGCTGGCAAGCGGGATCGCCGGCTTGAGGTCTTCCAGGAAAATCGGCCTCGAGAAATAATAGCCCTGCGCGTAGCGGATCTTGGTCGCGGCCTGCAGATAGGCCAGTTCCTCGAAGGTTTCGATGCCTTCGGCCACCACGGTCATGCCGAGTGCTTCACTCAGGGATTCAATCGCGCGCAAGATACCCTGGCTCCGCGGGCGCTTATGGATGTCGGTGATGAAGGAGCGGTCGATCTTGATCTCGTCGGCGGTAATGTCGGCCAGCGCCGACAGCGACGAATAGCCGATGCCGAAATCGTCGATCGAAATGCCGACGCCAAGTCTGCGGAAAATCGGCAGGATCTCGTCCTGGAAATGCGTCTTGGTGACGAAGGCGTCTTCGGTCACCTCGACCATGAAGCGCTTCGGAAATCCGGTGGCCTCGATCGCCTGGGCAAACGGCCGCATGAATTCGGAATTGCCGGCCTGCTTGGCCGCGACGTTGATGCTGATCGTGGTGTCGGGTCCGAAGGTCTCGTTGATCAGGTCGATCGATTTGACGATCTCGGCCAGCACCAGATGGGTCAGTTCGTCGATCAGGCCGAGTTCGACGGCCAGATTGATGAAGGTGCCCGGTGCCTGAATCACGCCCTCGTCGTCCCTCAACCGCACCAGCGCCTCGATACCCTTGACCTCCTTGGTCCTGATGTCGACCTTGGTCTGGAATGCGCAGCAGAAGCGCTTTTCCAGGATGGCCAGTCGCAGCGACTGCTCGACCTTGGTCCGCGCCTGCGCCTCCCGTTCCATGCTGGAATCGAAGAATGCCGCGGCTCCCCTGCCGCTGTTCTTGACGCGGTACATCGCGATGTCGGCGTTCTGGCGCAACACGTCATAGCTGCGCCCGTGTTCGGGATAGAGACTGACGCCGATCGAGGTCGAGGCGAAGATTTCGGAATCGTCGATGAAGAACGGCGCCTTCATCCGCTGCAGGATGAAGGCAATGAACTCCGCGACCTCGCTCTCGCTCTGGATCGGGTTCAACAGCAGCACGAATTCGTCGCCGCTGATCCGTGACAGGATATCGGATTCGCGAAGATCCAGCCCAAGCCGCTTGGCCATTTCCACCAGCAGTGAGTCGCCGATGGTGTGGCCGTAATAATCGTTGATGTGCTTGAAATTGTCGACGTCGAGAAACGCCAGCGCGAAATGACCCTGTCCGTCGTCGCGCTGCAAAAGGCTGTTGACGCGATGTTCGATCACGCGGCGGGTCGGCAGGCCGGTCAGTTCGTCGTAGTAGGCCGAGCGGAACAGCTGATCCTCGAACGCCTTCTGCTCGGTGATGTCGGCGGAGCTCGACAGCAGGAAGTTGCGGTCGGCGATCCGCACCGGCCGGTGCGAGGTCAGAAATATCTGTTTGGTCTGGCCGCTTGTAACGGCCTCCTCCAGAACCGCCGCGCGGCCGGAGCGGAGCAATTCAAGGCAGGTTTCGCGGCGGTCGCCGGCTTGTGATGGCGCCGGCTCGGCGGCCGTCATCTGCAGCAAAGTGGGTTGCAACAAAGTCATGGCGGCATCGTTCGCCAGCAGGAATTCGCCGCGCTCGTCCTGAACCGTCACGCCGGCCGGGAGCAGCCTGAAAACATCGCGCAGGATGTTCAGTTCGGAGTCGATGGCGCTTTCATTCTCGGCCGCGATCGCGGCCGCCTGAAAGGCATGTTTGTTGGCACTGTGCATGGCGACCGAGATTGGCAAAGTCCCATATAGCTTTCGTTAAGTGGAACCGGGAAAAGCCATGACGGGGACGCTGGTCGCCGCATTCAAAACAAGTCGCGTCGATCGTCATTAACAGAACGTCAATGCGCCTCACCCTGGGCTTGCGATTGGAGTTGCGGTTCGCGTGTTTGTTGTAGCAATTCCGGCCAGAACCGCAGCCGCGCTCAGTCCGCCGGAATATGGCACTGCATCGCGCAGTGGACCCCGGTCTTCAGGAAATTGATTTCGGTCTTGCCGTCGAACGCGCGCAGTGCCGACTGCAACAGCCGGGTGCCGAAGCCATCCGCTCCGATCTGTTCGATCGAAGGTCCCTCGGTCTCGTCCCAAGTTACGTTGAGGCGATCGTCCGACACCGACCATGACACCTGCAGCATCCCGCGCGGGGAGGAAAACGCGCCGTATTTTCCGGCATTGGTGGCCAATTCGTGAAAGATCAGCGCCAGACTGACCGCCAGCTTGGCCGGAAGAAACAGCGGATCGCCGTTCAGATTGAACCGGACATGGCCGTAAGGTCCAAGCTCGGAGCGAAGCAAGTCCTTGATATCGCAGCCGCTGCCGTCGACCCGCGCGATCAGGTCGTCGGTCGCCGACAGTGCGCGAATGCGGTGATCGATGCTGTCCCAGATCTGCGGCTGGTCCTGCAGCACCTGGTGCAGCACGGCGTGGATGGTCGATGTCTTGTTCTTCAGCCGGTGCTGCAACTCGTCGACGACGAGTTTGCGGTATTCCTCTTCCTCGATCAGGCGTTTTGCGATCTCGCGTTGCTGGGCCACGATCGTCCGGTAGTGCTCGACCCCCCAAATGGTGAGGCCGCAAACCGCCCAGAAGATCAGCAACAGGGCAAACCTGGCGGAATCGGCCAAAGCGCCGCTGAAATTGATGATAACGCCGAGCATGCCGCTCGCGATCGCGGCGCCGATGCCGATCCGCGATCCGCCGACCGCGGTCGCAAAGAATACCGCCGGGAAGTACGGCGTGAAGAAGACATCGGGGCGGAGCTGAGCCAATCCCCACCGCGCCACGGTCGCCAGCGCCAGACAGGACACCGCAAAACCCATGCTGAAAAGCGGCGAGGGTTGGGAAATTCCCTGCCAGCCGTGCCTGAACTCGTTGATCAATTTCGTCATCGTTGTTGTCACTTCACGTGATCAGCGAATCCAAAATAAGGCCGACCCTGACGGAAATCCGGGATTTCACCTTGATCGGGCGCAGCAAGCCGATGGCGGCGGATGATCCGGCCTGGAACCAGCTCGCTTGCGTTGTTGGCGGCGGACGGGAATATTGGCTCTAACGATCAACGGGAGATGACGACATGGGACGGCTGGACGGCAAGGTCGCGGTAATCACCGGCGCGACCAGCGGTATCGGATTGCATACCGCGGAAATCTTCGTCGCCGAGGGCGCGAAAGTCGTGATCGCCGGGCGCCGCGCGCCGGAGGGCGAGGCGCTGGCCAAGAAGCTCGGCGCTACCTGCGTTTTTCGCCAGACCGACGTTACGGTGGAAGCGCAGATGCAGGCGCTGATCGCGCTGTCGGTCGAAAAATTCGGCCGCATCGACTGCCTGTTCAACAATGCCGGCGGTCCGGCGCAGACCGGCGGCATCGAGGGGCTTGAGGTCGACCGTTTCGATGCGGCGATGGCGACGCTGGTTCGCAGCGTGATGCTCGGCATGAAACACGCAGCGCCCCAGATGCGCAAACAAGGTTCCGGCAGCATCATCAACAACGGCAGCATCGCCGGCCGGCTGGCCGGCTTTTCGTCGTCGATGGTCTATGGCGCAGCGAAGGCGGCGGTGATCCATCTCACCAAGTGCACGGCGATGGAACTCGGCGAGTCCAATATTCGCGTCAACTCGATCTCACCCGGCGCGATCGCGACCGGCATCTTTGGCAAGGCGCTGGGCCTGTCGGTGGAAGCCGCCGAAAGGACCCCGGCGGTGATGCGCGAGGTCTACAAGTCAGCGCAGCCGATTCCGCGCGCCGGCTTACCTGAGGATATCGCCCACGCCGCGGTATTTCTCGCCAGCGACGAATCCTCCTTCATCAACGGCCACGATCTGGTGGTCGATGGCGCGATCACCGGCGGCCGCAACTGGAGCCAGCAGCAGCAGGGCTATGTCGCGCTGCGCAAGGCGTTCGATCAGGGCGCGGGGTAGGGAACGTCGTCATTCCGGCGCGCGAAACGAACTACGATGCGCAATTGCGCATCTGAGAATCTTGAGATTCCGGGTTCGATGCTTCGCATCGCCCCGGAATGACGGTCGTAAAAATCGACATTGAAGGGAGAAGAAAATGTCCGCGATCTTCAAACAACAAGCCGACTCCCGTCCCTTCTATCTCGCCGTCATCGCCGGCCTCGCTTGCGCCGTCGTGATCGGCAAGGCGTTGCCGTCGACCATGGACGCGATCTCGGCGGTCATCGAACCGCTCTGTGCCTCCAGCGATCCGGCCGGCTCAACGCTCGATACCGTCGAGCCGATCTCTTCCCACGCGCTGCCGAACGTGCCGGGCAAGCGCGTGACGATCGTGCGGGTGTTCTACGGTCCCGGCGGTTTTACCCGCGCGCACCGGCATGCCGGCTCCGTCACTGCCTATATCACCAAGGGCGAAATCCGCTCCCAGCTCGCCGGCGGCCCGGTCGAGACCTTCAAGGTCGGCCAGTCCTTCTTCGAGCCGCCCGGCGCCACGCATCTGGTCTCGGCCAATGCCAGCAACACCGAGCCGGCGGAATTGATCGCGGTGTTCGTGGCGGACGAAGGCGCGCAGCTCACGACGTTCGTGGAATAGCAACCTCCCGGCGTACCGCCGCTTGCGAATGAAATCCGATATGCCGATCTGGCAGGTGTATGATCGGGCCGACGCGGCGCGGAGTGGTCGGGATGAATGCGGGACTGGAAAGAAGACTGCGAACATTTGCCGTGGTCGTGGCCGGCGGCGCAATCGCGGGGCTCGCCTTTAACCTCCCGAAAGGTGGTTTGGCCGTCGTGGGCGTCACTTACGGGGTGATGATGAGCGGGACGCTCGCCGCCATCGAACTGTTCGTGCTGGACGGGCTAATGCGCGCCTGGCTCAACGGCCTTTCCTTTACCGTCAACCTGGCCATCAGGAGCGTCATTTACGTCACGATCATCGGTATCCTGCAATGGCTTCAGCTCGGCGAGGCCGTGGCTGGACTGCCGCGGGTAATGTCCAGTACGGCATACTGGTACGGCTTTATCTATTCGGCCGTCATATCGGTTCTTTTCAACCTCGTTTTCAGCATCACGAACTTGATCGGTGGCCGGGCGTTCCTGAACTTCATCACCGGACGCTATCATACGCCCGTAGAGGAGAATCGCTTCGTATTGTTCGTCGATATTGCGGGATCGACAGGGCTCGCCGAGCAGCTCGGCGGCGTTGGTATTCACCGCTTTCTCGATCGGACCTTTCGTCTGCTAACCGTTTCGGTCGAGGATTACCGCGGCGAGGTGCTCAATTATATCGGCGACGAAATCATTGTGACATGGCGGGAACGCGCGGGGACGGTCGATTGCCGTCCGCTACGTTGTTTCGGAGCGATGCGGGAGGATCTGTCGCGTGCGGCCGGGCAGTTTGAACGCGAATTTGGCGCGGTGCCCCGGATTCGCGGCAGTCTGCATTTCGGGCCGGTGATCGTCGGCGAGATCGGCGACGTCAAACGCGCGATCGTCTTCAACGGGGATGTCATGAACACGGCAGCGCGGCTGGAAGAACTCAGCCGAAACGTCGATGGCGGCTTTCTCGCGTCCCGCGCGGCGATGGAGCAATTCGGTTCAGCGCCGCCATTTCCCGTTCGCGAATTGGGGCAGCTCCCGATCCGCGGGCGGGCCGACGGCATCGATGTGGTCGGCATCGATATGCCGGCTCTGCAGCTTACACCGGCTTGATCACAACCCGCAGTCCGTCGCGCGGCTTCGGGATCGGCCACATCTGCCAGTCGGGCTTGTAGCCGGGCTCCAGCGAGACGCTGAGGTTCTGCAGGAAATGCCGCGCGAAGCATTTGGCCTGCATATAGGCGAAGTGCAGACCGAGACACATATGCGCGCCGCCGCCATACGGCACCCAGGCAAAGCGATGGCGGTTGCGCTGCGCTTCGTCGGTGAAGCGAAGCGGATCGAATTTTTCAGGCTCGGGCCAGACATCAGGCATGTGGTGGGTGAACAGCGGGTTGACGCCGACCATGGTGCCGGCCGGAATCGCGTAGCCCTTGAAGGTGAAATCGCGAACCGCCCGGCGCGGCATCGAAGGCACCGGCGGCTTTAATCGCAACGCTTCCTTGAAAGCCATTTCAGTCAGCCGCATGGCTTCGAGATTGTCAAAGCTGGTCGGCGCGTCCGCGGCAATGCCGAGGCTGGAGACTTCGTCGCGCAGCTTTTGCTGCCACTCGGGGTGCGCAGCCAGTTCACCGATGAACGACGTCAGCGACGAGGTCAGCGTATCGTGCGCCGCCATCATCAGGAAACTCATGTGATCGACGATATCCTGCGTCGTCAGCAGCGCGCCGTCTTCGTGGGTCGCGTGGCAAAGCTGCGAGAACAGGTCGTCTCCGCCGCCCTTGGCGCGGCGGATCGGGATCTGTTCGGAGAAATAGGCGACGATGCGCTTGCGGCCCCTGACGCCGCGGGCCATCGGCGTGCCGGGCAGCGGCTTGCGGATCACCGCGACCGAGGCGGCCACCATGTCGACGAAGGCATTGGTGATTTCGTCGACCTCAGGGCCGATGCCGGCGCCGAGAAAGGACGTCGCCGCGAGATCGAGCGTGAGCTGCTTCATCGCGGGGTAAAACAACATCGGCCCCGGCTTGGCCTTCCACTGCGCCACCCGCGCCGCGATCCCGGTGTCGAGCTCGCTCAGATAGGATTTCATCGGGCCGGACTTGAACGCCACCGACAGCGCGCGCCGGTGCAGGCGATGCTCCTCGAAATCGAGCAGCATCAGGCCGCGCGGAAACAACAGGCCGAGAATGCGGCCCCAACCGAGCGTCGAGGAGAACTGCTTGGCCTGGTCGAACAGCACCAGCTCATTGGCGTCGGGCCCGAGCATGACGAGGCTGGTTTCGCCGAACAGATGGCTGCGATAGCACAGGCCGTATTTGGCGGATTGCCGCTCGACCTGCCCCTTGGGGTCGGCGAGCACTTCCAGCGTCTTGCCGATCAGCGGCCAGCCCTCGTCACCCGGAATATGCGTCAGTGAATTGCGCCGCGGCGGGGTGAACGTATAGGCGGGGGAAGCCACAGACTGCATCGACATGGCAATTGCTCCGGTTAACTCGGGCCGCGAACATTATCCACCCGGATGGCGGCTTTGTCGCGGGCCAATATTGCCGCGCCGGCGCGTGATAGCCCGGTGAGGTAAACAACTCTTTGTTCTCTCGCCGCAAAGCGCGGCGCGAAGACCCAAATCGCGTCACAAAGTCGCGAGGCCGTGATAGAGTGCCCAAAAATCACACCGGTCAGGGAGAACGGGAATGACGGGAATCTTTCGGATGCTGGCTGTCGCCATGGTGGCGATATCGGCGGGTTCGACGGCGCTGGCGCAGACCAAGCCGATCGTGACGACGCTGGGACCCGATTTCCCCAAGGCCGAGATGTTCATCGGCAACAGCTTCTTTTATTACAACAATGGCCTGCCCGGCCATGTGTCGCTGATGGAAAAAGCCGCCGATCCCGAGCACAAGCAGGACTACCACGCCACCATGGTTACGATCGGCGGTTCCGGCTTCGACTGGCATGACGTCGAGAATTATTTCCGGCCCAATGCCATCGGCTCTTATTCGTTCGACGACCACAACAACGTCGTCTTCAACAATCGCGACAAGATTGCCGACGCGGCCGTCATGATGGATTGCAGCCAGTGCCCGATCCATCCCAAGCTGAAATCGGTATTCACCGAATACGCCAAAAAGAACAGCGACATCGTCCGCGCCCATGGCGCCAAGCCGATCTTCTTCATGTCCTGGGCCTATGCCGACAAGCCCGAGATGACGGCGCAACTGGCCGAAGCCTACACGGTCGCCGGCAACGCCAACAACGCGCTGGTGATCCCGGCCGGCCTTGCCTTCGCCCGCGCGATAGCAAAGCAGCCTGAACTCAATCTCTATGTCGCAGACAAGCGTCATCCGAGCCTGCCCGGAACCTATCTGGCGTCATGTGTGACGTTCGCGGCACTCACCGGCCGCTCGCCCGTTGGCAACAGCTATCTTGCCGGCATCGATCCGCCGACGGCGGCATTCCTGCAGACGGTCGCCTGGGAGACGGTGCAGGATTATTACGCGAAATAGGCCTTAAGCCCTGGACCAAATGAAAACGGCGCGGAGTGCATCCGCGCCGTCCGCTTTTGTTTGAAGGCCGCTTCGATCAAGCCTTCTGCTTCGCCGCGGCCTTCTGCAAATCAGGCGCGTTGACGGCGGGGATCGCCAACCGTCCGGGGCCGGTGAGCGGCAGCGCTGCTGCGGCCTTTTCGTTCTCCATGATCTTGGCCATTACAGCCTGGCCGGCGCGCTCGAACACCGCGCGGTTCTCCCTCAGGAATGTCTGCGACTCGCGCAATTTTCGGACATAGCCGTTGATTTCCGGGACCACATAGCGCGCCACCATGTCCCAGCTCCGGCGGGTGTTTTCCGGATTGGCCCAGTCATGGACGAAGCCGACGATGGTGCCAACGCCGCCGGACACGTCGATCAGGTTCTTGATGGTTTTGACGAGATCGTCAGGCGTGCCGATGGTGGAGGCGGCGGCCGGACCGCCGGCGGTCTTCTCGATGGCGTCTTCCGGCGAGGAGAACGGCTCCACGCCCGGCCGCTGCAACGTTTTGACGGTATATTCGTTGTGCCAGCGCATCAGCCCGGGGCCGGCCTCGCGCTCGGCCTGTTCGCGGGTTTCGGCAATGTGCCAGGAGAGCAGCACGCGCCAGTCGGCGCGGCTCACGGTGGTGCCGGCTTTCTTGGCGGCATCCTCGGCAAAGCCCCATTGCGTTGGCAGCGCCATCAGGCCCTGCGTCGACATCGAGCCGAGCGAGATGATGCCGATGCCGTATTTGCCGGCCAGCGTCATGCCCGACGGCGAGATCTGCGACGCCACCACGCAGGGCATTTCTTCCTGCAACGGCAGAAGCTGCAGCGCCGCGTCGTTCATGACGAACCAGTCGCTCTTGGCGGTGACGCGCTCGCCCTTGAACAGGCGGCGGATGATGCCGAGCGCTTCGTCCTGACGGTCGCGCTGCGTCATCGGATCGATGTTGAGCGTGTGGGCGTCGGAGGCCAGCGCGCCTGGGCCCGAACCAAAGATTGCGCGGCCGCCGGTCATGTGATCGAGCTGCACCATGCGCTGGGCGACGTTGAAGGGATGATGATAGGGCAGCGAAATCACGCCGGTGCCGAGCTTGATGCGCTTGGTGCGTTCGCCGGCGGCGGCGAGGAACATTTCCGGCGAGGCGATCATTTCCCAGCCCGAGGAATGATGCTCGCCGCACCAGAACTCGTCGAAGCCGAGCGCGTCGATCTGCTCGACGAAATCGAGGTCGCGGCGGAATTGCAGCATCGGATGCTCGCCGATCGGATGATGCGGGGCGAGGAAGGCTCCGAATTTGAGGCGCGCCATGGGGGTTCTCTCCGGATTTATTGTTCTTTGAAAGGGCTCGGGGCCAAACTACGGGGTAGGGGAGAGCAAGGCAATCCTGCAAGCCCGCGGCCCGCGCATGGTTGTCGCGCGAAGGCGGGTGACCTACCGTCGTCCGGAATTTCCCGGCAGTGCAGGTCAGGGGCGAGAGGCAGCATATGAAACTGGCAAAACCCCGCATCGATATCGGCTTTGCGACCAACCACGCGCCGGCGGCGCTCGCCTTCTGGCAGAACGAGATCGGCCTGCCGTTCGACCACACCCAGCCGATCCGCCGCGGCTACAAGCAGCATCGTCACGACCTCTGCGGCTCGATTCTGAAAATCAACCAGGTCTATGAGCCCCTGCCCGACAATCCGCCGTCGGGTTACCGCGAGCTGTTGATTGCGCGCGACGGCATCACTGCGCCGCAACCGATGGCGGATCCGGAGGGCAACCGCGTCGCGCTGGTACCGAAGGGAATGTTCGGGATCGAGCGCATCGGCATCCGTCTCGGCGTTCGCGACGTCGAGGCGCATCGCCGCTTCTACACCGAAGCGCTCGGCCTCGTGCCGGGTGAAGCCACAGACACCGGCGGCGCCGTGTTTCTCGCCGGCGACACGGTGCTGATCGTCGAGCGGTCAGCGGATGCGCCTGATGATGCCGCCTTCGAGGGCAAAGGCTGGCGCTATATCACCTTCCAGGTCTTCGAGGTCGATCGCGAGCACGCGCATGTGCTGGCTCATGGCGGCCGCGAGGCGCGCGCGCCGGTGACGCTCGGAACGACGGCCCGGATCTCGATGGTGCGCGACCCCGATGGTAACTGGATCGAGCTGTCGCAGCGCGCTTCGCTCACCGGTTCGTTAGAGCCGGTGGCTTCGTAATACTACGGAGCTCGGTGCATAAAGATTTAAGAAAACCTGATTAGCTGTTACGTCTGCATTCTAGAACAGAGCGCGAAGAGCCCGGCGCCAAATGTGGCGGTCGAGCCGGAATCTTCTTTTCCTTGAAGATATTTCAGAGAGACGCCGTTCTCAGACGGCGTCTCTTGTTTTGCTTTTGGCTCGTTCGAGCTACCGCGTCATCCGATTCCAGGCATCCAGCCCGGCGATCTTGTAAGCTTCCGCCAAGGTCGGATAGTTGAAGGTGTTCTGGATGAAATAATCGATGGTGCCTTTGAGGTTGAGCACGGCCTGGCCGATATGAATCAGTTCGGTGGCGCCCTCGCCGAGAATGTGCACGCCGAGCAGTCGCCGGGTCTTGGTCGAGAAGATCATCTTCATCATGCCGCTGTTCAGCCCCATGATGTGGCCGCGCGAAGTCTCGCGAAAACGCGCGACACCAACCTCGTAGGGAATGCCGCGCGTGCGCACTTCCTCTTCGGTGAGGCCGGTGGTGGAAATTTCCGGCACCGAATAGATGCCGTAGGGGAAGAATTCCGGCGGCGCCAGCGGCTCCATGCCGAGGGCGTGGCAGGCAGCGACCCGGCCCTGTTCCATCGAGGTCGAAGCGAGGCTCGGAAATCCGATCACGTCGCCGGCGGCGTAAATGTGCGGCACGCAGGTTTGCAACGTCAGCGAATCGACCGTGATGCGGCCGCGGTGATCGACAGTGATCCCAGCGGCGTCGAGATTGAGGCGGTCGGTGGCGCCGACGCGGCCTGCTGCGAACAGCAGCATTTCCGAATGGACGACACGGCCGTCGGCCAGTTTGGTGTGAATGCCGCTACCGTTCCCGCCGTGCTCGATCGAGTTGACGGCGGAGCCGAGCCGGAACGAGACATTGCGGTCGCGCAGCTCGTGCATGAACTCGTCGATCAATTCCTTGTCGATGAAGTCGAGGAAGGTCGGCCGCGGTTCGATCAAGGTCACGGCGACATCGAGCGCGGAGAAGATGGTGGCGTATTCGACGCCGATCACGCCGGCGCCGATCACCGCGAGGCTGCGCGGCAGTTTCGGCAGGTCGATGATCTCGTCCGAGTCGAACACGGTCTTGTTGTCGAACGGCACGTAGTCGGGACGAAATGGTCGCGTACCGCAGGCGATCAGGATATGGGCGGCGGACACAATGCGGGCCTCGCCGTTCGCCGCTGTGATTTCAATCTGGTTCGGCCCGACAAAGCGCGCCTCGCCGGCCGCGGTTCGCACCAGGTTGCGGCTGAACTGATGTTCGAGCACCTCGACCTCGTGATCGAGCGTCTTCTGCAGCCGCACGATCAGGTCGTTGGCGGCGATGTCCTGCTTCACCCGGTAGGACCGGCCGTAGAAGCCGCGTTCGCGCCAACCCGACAGGTTGAGCACGGTCTCGCGCAGGGTTTTGGAGGGGATGGTCCCGGTGTGGACGGAGACGCCGCCGACCCGGCGGCCCTTTTCCACCACCAGCACCGACTTGCCGAGTTTTGCAAACTGCACCGCAGCCCGGCGCCCGGATGGGCCGGAGCCGATCACCAGCATGTCATAGTCGTACATTGAAGGCAGTCCTGAACGCGTCAACGGCCGAATAGTCTGCAGTAATCCCTAATTCCTATGCAGCAATCGGGCCAAATCCTCTTACCTGCGGGGTAATCGCCGGGATGACCGGAATCTGTAACCGTCGGATGCAACAGATTTCGGACAAGGCTCTTCGTCATGCATCAGATCGTTTCAGCTCCCGTGGATTCCTCGCGCCGCTGGTGGGTGCTTGCCACCGTCGTCGCCGCGCAATTCATGTTCGGCGTCGATGCCTTCATCGTCAACGTGGCGATCCCGACCATCGCAACCGAGCTGCACGCCAGCGCGGCGCAGATCGAGGCGGTCATCGCCATCTACCTGATCGCCTATGCGACGCTGGTGGTCACCGGCGGCCGGCTCGGCGACATCTACGGCACCCGCAACATATTCGTCACGGGTGTTGCGGGCTTCACCGCCACCTCGCTGTGGTGCGGGCTCGCGCAATCAGGTCCTGAATTGATCGTGGCGCGGCTAGCGCAGGGGGCTACCGCGGCGCTGATGGTGCCGCAGGTGCTGGCGACGATTCATCTGTTGTTCGCGGATGGCTCGCGCGCCCGCGCCTTCGGCATCTACGGCATCGTGCTGGGGTTGGCCGGCGCCGCCGGCTTCATGTTGGGCGGCATTCTGGTAACGCTGGATCTGGCCGGGCTCGGCTGGCGCGCGGTGTTTTTCGTCAACGTGCCGTTCGGTGCAGTTATCATCGCAGCGGCATTGCGGATCATGCCGATGGCGCCGCGTCGCGCCGGTACGCGGCTGGATATTCCGGGCTCGATCGTGCTGTTTCTCGGATTGCTGTGCCTGATCGGTCCGCTGCTGTTCGGCCATGATGTGCACTGGTCGGCCTGGGTCTGGCTGGCGATGGCAATGGGCGTTGCGATCCTGTTTGCTTTCGTGAAGCTCGAACGGGCGGTGGCCGGCCGCGGCGGCATGCCGTTGATCGATCTTTCGCTATTGTCGGATGCCATTTTCATGCGCGGTCTCGCCGCCGTGTTCTTTTTCTTCTTCGCCAACCTGTCGTTCTATCTGGTCATGACGATCTTCATGCAGCGGGCGCTGCATATTCCGCCGCTGCAGGCCGGTCTCGTGTTCGTGCCGTTGGCGCTGACTTTTGTGATGGCGTCACGCCATGCCGGCGCGCGGGCCCGTCATCGCGGCACGCGGGTGCTGATCGAGGGCTGCGGGGTGCAGATCGCCGGTCTCGCGGCACTGGTGGCGCTGATCGAATCGACCGCTGCGCCGTCGGCAACGCTGCTCGCACTGGTGCTGACGATCTTCGGTTACGGCCAGGGGCTGGTGATGGCGCCGTTGTCGAGCGCGGTGCTTGCGTCCGTGAAGCCGGCGAGCGCCGGCGCCGGCTCCGGCATGTACGGCACGACAGCACATATCGCCAATGCAGCCGGAGTTGCAGCGATTGGCGCGGTATTCTTTGCGGTTGAATCCAGTCAATCGGCGCGGCTGGCCTTGCTGGCCGCATCCGCACTGTTTGCGGCGTCGATCATGATCTGTGCCGCATTTCTGACCTGGATGCGGCACGCGACCGTGACAAATTAACGTCAACGACGAAAATATGATTCAGTGGAATGACAGCACACGGCCTTTTCATTTTGCAGTGCAGCAACTATCTGGTCTGAGTGGCGTTGCCAAAACGGTCGCCCCTCCAGGAGCTGCAATTGTCCCTCGCCCAGAACGTCGAATTCATGCGGCAATTTTCGAAGCTAAGCGGGTTCAATGGCTTGAGTGCCTATGGACGGAGCCCCGCCGCGCCGAGCCCGCTGGTCGAAATCGGCCAATTCGGTACCAATCCCGGCGCACTCCGGATGTTTGCCTTCGTACCGGAACACCTCCAGCGCGCGCCCGCTCTGGTCGTCGTCCTGCATGGCTGCGGACAGACGGCGGCCGGTTACGATCTCGGCGCGGGATGGTCGACGCTTGCGAAGCGCTACGGCTTTGCCTTGCTGATGCCGGAACAGCAGGCCGCCAACAACGCCAACACCTGTTTCAACTGGTTCAATCCGGGCGACGTCGCGCGCGGCCGCGGCGAGGCGGCCTCGATCCGGCAGATGATCGCGCGGATGGTCGCCGAGCACAAAATCGATTCGCGTCGCATCTACGTCACCGGACTTTCCGCCGGCGGCGCCATGACGTCGGTGATGCTCGCGACCTATCCGGAGGTGTTCGCGGGCGGTGCCGTCATCGCCGGTCTTCCTTTCGGCATCGCCAGCAATGTGCGTGAAGCGCTCAGCGGCATGATGCAGTCGTCGCCGCGTTCCGCGCGTGAACTCGGCGATCTCGTGCGCAAGGCTTCGAAGCACAAGGGCCCGTGGCCGAAGTTGTCGGTGTGGCACGGCAGCGCCGACCGCACGGTCAATCCGGCCAACGCCGACGAGATCGTCAAGCAATGGCTCGACGTGCACGGGTTGCCGACGGCTCCGATGTCGACGTCCGAGGTCGACGGCTATCCGCGCGATGTCTGGTGGAATGAAGACGGCGAGACCGTGGTCGAATCCTACACCATCACCGACATGGCCCACGGCACGCCGCTGGGGATCGCCAGCGGCAGTGACGAAAGCTACGGCACCGCAGGCGCGTTCCTGATCGAGGCCGGGATTTCGTCGTCCTATCACATCGCGAATTTTTTCGGCCTGACCGAACGCGTCAGCCAACCCAACGAAGTCGTCGCCAAGCCGGCGCCAAAGCCGGTCATTCCGTCGGCCGCCACCGCATCGCTGCAGTCGCCGGACCTCGCCGCCACGCTGTGGCCGCGGACGGCGATAGGTCGTCCGGTCATCCCGCCGCGCCCGCGAAAGCGCAACAGCATCGACGTCGGCAGCGTCATCACGCGCGCGCTGACGGCCGCGGGATTGATGAAATAGCCACGCGCGATCGCAGCACTCAGGCTGCAGCCGTTTCGGCGATCCAATCGATCGGCGTTACCGCGACGTCGCCGCCCTCGGCAACCTGCCTCGTCCGTTCCGTATAGTGCTTGAAGAAGTCGCGCTGCTGCAGCGTCTTGACCGCCTGGTCGTCGGCCGCCGAAGCGAGATGGAAATAGCTCGCGTCGTCGCGAACTTTCAGGCAGCGGTAGACGATCCGCCCCTTCAGCTCCGGATCGTTGTCGAGGGCGGCAATGAAGCGGGCAATTTCACCGTGCCACGCCTCGGTGGTGCCGTTGGCGAACCGATATCTGATCATGAAATGCTTCACGGATGCCTCCTGGATGGGTCTTTCGGGCTGCATCGGATCATCTGGTGCGCTTATGCGCACCAGCGCAAGTACGGACAAAAATGTCAGTATGGAC
Source organism: Afipia sp. GAS231 (assembly GCF_900103365.1). Classification (NCBI taxonomy): domain Bacteria; kingdom Pseudomonadati; phylum Pseudomonadota; class Alphaproteobacteria; order Hyphomicrobiales; family Nitrobacteraceae; genus Afipia; species Afipia sp. GAS231. The sequence continues at coordinate 3,393,606 of NZ_LT629703.1, read as the reverse complement.
TTTCTTTTTGCGGCTCCTATCCTGACCTCACGGCGACATAGCGTTTTCAAGCGAAGCGGATACCGGTTCGCGTGAAGAAAACGCGTCAAAACAAAGAGCGCTCGGAGGAGATCTGCAATGGCAAAGCCAAGGATGGCGCCGGCCTGCGGTTGTCCGGTCGCGGCTTTTCAGAAGCTGATCAGCGGCAAATACAAGCTGCGCATCGTCTGGGACCTCAAGGATGGTCCGCTGCGCTACGGCGAAATCCGCAGCGGCCTGCTGCGCGGCATGGTCGGCAGCGCCGAGATCGCACCGCGGGTGCTGAGCCGCGAATTGAAAGCGCTGACCGGGAGCGGACTGATCGATCGCAAGGATTTCGGCGTGGTGCCGCCGAAGGTCGAATACCGCCTGACCCGCAAGGGCAAGACTTTCGTGCCGGTCGTTGCCGCCATCAAGGACTGGGGAACGCGCCACCTTGCAGAGACGAACGCGCCCGAGATGGTCGCGGCGGAGTAGCCAGCGCCGTTACGGCGCTGGCTGTCCCTTACATCTCGCCGGTCAGGAACGGGTTGGTCAGCCGCTCCTGGCCGATGCTGGAGCCGGCGCCATGGCCGCAGATGAAGCCGACATCGTCGCCGAGCGGCAGCAGCTTTTCCTTGATCGAGTTGATCAGCGTGGCGTGGCTGCCGCCGGGCAGGTCGGTGCGTCCGACCGAGCCGTTGAACAGTACGTCCCCGACATGGGCGAAGCGCAGTTCCTTATTGAAGAACACCACGCTGCCCGGCGAATGACCGGGGCAATGCAGGATGTCAAATGTTAGGTCTCCGATCGAGACCTGTTCGCCCTCGTCGAGCCAGCGGTCGGGCCCGAAATTGCGCACGTCGGTCATGCCGAAGCGCTCGCCGCTCGAGACGACATTGTCGAGCAGGTATTTGTCGGCGATGTGCGGACCCTCGATTTTCACCTGCAGCGCGTCGCGCAATTCGGCGGCGCCGCCGACATGGTCGATATGGCCGTGGGTCAGCCAAATCTTTTCGACGGTGACGCCGGTCTGCTTGATCGCTTCCAGAATCTTGGGAACGTCCCCGCCGGGGTCAATCACCACGGCCTTCTTGGACGGCTCGTCCCAGATAATGGTGCAATTCTGCTCGAACAGCGTCACCGGCACGATGATCGCGCCGGCCTTCGGCTGGGTTTCGGTGCGGGTCTCTGAAGGGGTCTCGGTTTGCTGGGTCATGGCGGCAGATTGCCGATTTTTGGCCTCTCGCCAAGGGAAAATTGCGTGTTCCAAGGATGCCGTCGTCCCGGCCAAGCGAAGCGCGAGCCGGGACCCATAGCCACCAAAATTTGCGTTGTGCGACGGTGGGGCCACCAGCCGGTCTAACAACAGTCATTGGTGGTTATGGGTCCCCGCGTTCGCGGGGACGACGATTTACCGCCGCTAGCTCACCGCTTGATCTGCGCCTTCAGCGTATCCTCGACCACGCGGTCGAACGAAGACGCCTTGGGCGGCGCCTTGGCGCGCTGCTCGGCGACGTATTTGTCGCGCTGCGCCACCAACGCACCGAGCTTCTCGTTGAGCGCCTTGCGCTGGCTCATCTGCTTGTTGACTTCATCGAGACGCGCCTCCGGCTTCATCGCGCGCAGATTATCGGGCAGGTCTTCGTCCTTGATCGCGGAAAAGCTGTTGCGGCCGGCGCCGATGTCGGCGACGAGGTCACCGCCGCCGGTGACGGCTTCCGAGGTCGATCGCGCGCGCTTGTTGATATAGCTCGCCATCTCCGACGCCTGTGAGGGAGCGGCGGCCGCGACCCGCGACAATTGCTGCGTCTGGTCCTCAGTGCGCTTCTGCATGGCGCGCGGGCCGTAGGGGATCACGGTGCCGTTGATCTCCCGCTGCAGGATAATAATGTCCTCGTCGTATGGTGTTTCGATCACGACGACCTGACCGCCGTCCTGCGGGATCGGAATGAAGCGGCCGTTGCCGTGCTGGGCGATGTCGCGCCACACCCGCTCGGTATCGGCGGCGTTGCCGGCCAGCACCGCATTGACGATGATGTCCTTCTGCTTCGCCACCGACAGCGTCACCGGATATTTGGTGTCCTGCGCATAGTCCATGTGCGGCGGCGCGTCGCCGACCAGGAACACGATCCGCCTGGTATCGCCGCCCTGGGTCCATTGCAGCTTGTTGACGGCGACATCGAGCGCCTCGTTGACGCTTTCCGGCCAGTCGCCGCCGCCGCGTGCCTTGAGCTCCAGCAGGTTGGCGTAGAGATCCTGGATGTCGGTGGTGAGCTCGACCTTCCTTGTGACATAGTCGTCGCCGATGTCGCGGTAGGCGACGAGGCCCATGCGGATATCAGCGTCGGGATTGCTATCGACGATCGCGGTCGCGATCGACCAGATCTTGCGCTTGGCGCCTTCGATCAGGCCGCCCATCGAACCCGTGGTATCGAGCACGAACGCGACTTCGACCGTGGGTTTGGCGGATGCCGCCGAAAGGCCGGCGGAAAGGGGAAGCGCTGCGAGGGCGAAAGCGAGTGAGCGAAGCGTGGTGGATGACTTCATGGTTCTCCTCCAGTGTTTCGTCCCCTGGAACCGAAGTTCCCCCGGCTTCGCGGTGGCGTGTGGTCCAAAACAAGGCGGGGCGGGGTCGGATTTGTGGCTGGCCCGGACGTGCTCCGGCACCGGTTTTCTGAAAGATCAGGCTCAAACAGAGCGAGTGGACGGCTGTTGGACGGTCCGGAATCGGTTAAGGTTCGAGCGCATGGAATCGCCCGCCCGCCAGATCTCACTCGTGCCTCCGTCGGATGGCCGCCAGTCGGAAACCGCGCTGGCGGTCGCGCGCGGCACCGCGCGGCTGTTACGATCGCTGGGCTTTTCCTGCATCAGCGAATTGCCGCTGCCGTCCGGCCGGCGCGCCGACCTGGTGGCGCTGAACGAGCGCGGCGAAATCTGGATCGTCGAGATCAAGTCGTCGGTGGAAGATCTGCGCGCCGACCAGAAGTGGCAGGACTACCGGATGCATTGCGACCGGCTGTTCTTTGCCTTCACGCAGGACCTGCCGTGCGAGATATTTCCCCAAGACACCGGCCTGATCATCGCCGACGCCTATGGCGCGCATCTGCAGTGCGAGGCGCCCGAGCACCGGCTGCCGGCGCCGACCCGGAAATTGATGACGGTGCGCTTCGCGATGGCTGCGGCGCAACGGATCAACCGGCTGGTCGATCCGCAGGGGCACGGGGAGTTTTAGGGCAACATCTAACGTCGTCATGGCCGGGCTTGTCCCGGCCATCCACGTCCTTGTCTTAGCGAAGACCGCAAGACGTGGATGCCCGGGACAAGCCCGGGCATGACGGAAACTTTTCGTAGATTTACGCGAAGCCGATCAGCGCGGCGCGCGCTTGGCCAGGATGCGCTGCAGGGTGCGGCGGTGCATGTTGAGGCGCCGCGCGGTTTCGGAGACGTTGCGGTTGCACATCTCGTAGATGCGCTGGATGTGTTCCCAGCGCACGCGGTCCGCCGACATCGGATTCGCAGGCAGTTCGGATTTCTCGGTGCCGCTGGCGAGTAGCGCCGCGACGACATCGTCGGCGTCCGCCGGCTTCGAGAGATAATCCACCGCACCCATCTTCACGGCGGTAACTGCGGTAGCAATGTTGCCATAACCGGTCAGCACGATCGCGCGCGCCTCGGGGCGCTTGCGCTTCAGCGCCGACACCACGTCGAGGCCGTTGCCGTCGCCGAGCCGCAGATCCACCACGGCAAAGGCAGGCGCGGCGCGGCCGATCTGGGCCAGACCGTCGGATACGGTGTCGCAGGACGTCACCGCGAAGCCGCGGGTCTCCATCGCGCGCGACAGGCGCTCCAGAAACGGCTTGTCATCCTCGACGATCAAGAGCGAGCGGTCGGTGTGATCGTTCAGTTCGGCGATGGCGTTCAAGGTCAGGTATCCCTGTGTTGCGGACGCTTAAGATATGGCGTGGCAAGGTGGCGCTGCCAAGGCCGCCTATAGTCGGACGGGCTTTGCCATCCTGAATGCCAAGAACCGTTCCAAGAACCGTTCTAAGTCTCGGTTCCGCCCGAAATTTCATCCGTCTCGAAGCGGTCACGCGGCCATACGATCTGCACCACGGCGCCGTGATCGGGAAAGATCCGGTTGGTAAACGACACCTTGGCGCCGGTCCGCTCGAGCAGCGTGCGGGCGATGAACACGCCGAGCCCGAGCCCGGAATGCTCGTTTTGGGCCTCATCTGCGCTGGGACGCCGCGATAAATAGGGCTCGCCGATCCGTTTCAGCATGTCGGGCGCGATACCCGGGCCGTCGTCGGAGATCACGATCTCGATGCTGTCGGCGTTCCACCACGCGTTCACCTCCACCGTATTCCGCGCGAAATCGACGGCATTTTCCAGGATGTTGCCGACGCCATAGAGGATCGCCGGGTTTCGCGCACCGACCGGCTCGCGCGTGGCTGCGACAGCAAGCCGCACCTTGATCGCAACGCCGAAATCGCGATGCGGCGCCACCGTTTCCTCGATCAGCGTCGACAGCGGCATGCGGTCGAACGGCGCGCCGGAGGAGGAAAGCTGGGTGATCTTGGCCAGAATGTCGCGGCAGCGCTGCGCCTGCTCGCGCAGGGTTTTCAGATCGGCGGCAAGATGGTCGTTGTCATGAACGGTCTTCTCCAGCTCTCGCGAAATCAGAAAGATCGTCGACAGGGGCGTGCCGAGTTCATGCGCGGCGGCGGCGGCGAGGCCGTCGATCTGGGTCAAATGCTGCTCGCGCGTCAGCACCAGTTCGGTCGCCGCCAGCGCATTGGAAAGCTTGCGCGCCTCCTCGGTGACCTGGAACGCGTAGAGACTGGTGACGCCGATCGCGAGCAGGATCGAGAGCCAGACGCCGAGCAGATAGATCGGCGGCAGCACCAGCGGGTCATCGCTGTCCCATGGCAACGGCAAATGGAAGAACACCAGCGCCGAGGCGCAGGCGACCGCAAGCACGCCGAGCGCGATCGTCAGCCGGATCGGCAACGCCGTCGCCGAGATCAGAACGGGCGCCAGGAACAGGAACGAAAACGGGTTCTGCAGCCCGCCGGTGAAGAACAGCAATCCGGCGAGTTCGACGATGTTGAGCGCGAGCAGGGCCGCGGCATAGACCGGTTCCAGCCGCTGCATCGGGTTGAACACGATCTGCAGCGCCAGATTGAGCAGCGCCGAGAGGCCGATGATGGCGACACAGGGAATGATGGGGACGTCGAATTCCAGCCCCTGGGCGACGATGAAGATGGCGGCGAGCTGGCCGAGTGCCGCCAGCCAGCGCAGCCGCAATATCGTATCCAGACGGACATAGCGGTGCGGATTTCGGAAGTCGGAGGCGGCAATGTCGGTCATCACGCGAGTTTAGCCGTGCGGGGGCGCGATCACAAATTCGCGGGATAGGGCAGTGTGTCACGCCCGGCGGTTGCCCACGCCTTGCGCTGGCCGCCGCGATGCCGCAAGGATTCGGATCGAAATGGTCAATAGCGACGCCATAACTGCCCCATCGTCCACGGCCGCTCCGACCAAGACGGCCGCGATCGACGTCGCGCATCTGATAAAACTCTACAAGACCACGCGGGCGGTCGACGACGTCACGTTCCGGATCGGCCGCGGCAGCATCACCGGCCTGCTCGGCGGCAACGGCGCCGGCAAGACCACGACGATCGCGATGATCATGGGGCTGGTGCTGCCGACCTCGGGCCGGATCCAGGTGCTCGGCCATCCGATGCCGGAGAAGAGCGCCGAAGTGCTCGGCCGGATGAATTTCGAAAGCCCCTATGTCGATATGCCGATGCGGCTGACGGTCCGGCAGAACCTCGGCATTTTCGGCCGGCTCTATGCAGTCGCGAACCTGCGCGAGCGGATCGAACAGCTCGCCGCCGACCTCGACCTCAACGACTTCCTCGACCGCGCCAATGGCAAGCTCTCGGCCGGACAGAAGACCCGCGTCGCGCTGGCGAAGGCGCTGATCAACCAGCCGGAGCTATTGCTGCTCGACGAGCCGACGGCTTCGCTCGACCCCGACACGGCCGACTGGGTGCGCCAGCATCTTGCCGACTATCGCAAGACCCATGACGCCACCATCCTGCTGGCGTCGCACAATATGCTGGAGGTGGAGCGGCTGTGCGACCGCGTCATCATCATGAAGCGCGGCCGGATCGAGGATGACGACAGCCCCGACCAGATCATGGCGCGCTACAACCGCTCCACGCTGGAGGAGGTGTTTCTCGACGTCGCGCGCGGCCGGGTGGCGGAGGGCGCGCCATGAGCGAGGTCGCCACGCATCGCGGGATTTCGCCGCATCGCATCCAGGCGATGGTGCTGCGCTATTGGTATCTCTTGATGTCGTCCTGGCCACGGCTGCTGGAGCTGATCTACTGGCCGGCGCTGCAGGTCATCACCTGGGGCTTTCTGCAGAGCTACATCTCGCAGACATCAGGGTTTTTCGCCCGCGCCGGCGGTTCGCTGATCGGCGCGGTGATCCTGTGGGACATTCTGTTCCGCGGGCAACTCGGTTTTTCGATCTCGTTTCTCGAGGAAATGTGGGCGCGCAATCTCGGCAACCTGATGATGAGCCCGCTGAAGCCGATCGAATTCCTGATCTCGCTGATGATCATGAGCCTGATCCGGCTTGCGATCGGCGTGATCCCGATGACGCTGCTGGCGCTGTTCTTCTTCAAGTTCAACTTCTTCGCGATCGGGCTGCCGCTGATCGTCTTCTTCTGCAATCTGATCTTCACCAGCTGGTCGGTCGGGATTTTTGTGTCGGGGCTGGTCCTTCGTAACGGTCTCGGCGCCGAGAGCATCGTCTGGACGCTGATGTTCGGGATCATGCCGCTGGCCTGCATCTATTATCCGGTCGCGGTGCTGCCGGCGTGGCTGCAGCATGTGGCCTGGGTGCTGCCGCCGACCTACGTGTTCGAGGGAATGCGGGCGCTCTTGATCGATCATGTGTTTCGGGCCGATCTGATGGTCACTGCGCTTCTCATCAACGCCGTCCTGTTCGCTGCCTCATTTGCGATCTTCCTTGCCCTTTTGCGCAGCGCCAAACGCCACGGCTCCCTGCTGGGTGGCGGTGAATAAGGTCCAATTCCCCGTGGATTTCCGGGGTTTTTGGCCCTTTATCCGCGTAGATTTACCGATCTGTGCATTGACGCTTAATTACGCATTCGGCAGTATGCTGCGGCGCAAAACAGGGGTCTGAAATCAATGCCGATTGGTGAGTTTGGCGGAGCACCGCCACTGGTGGCCGAAGGCAGTCCGGCGCTTACGACGCCGATGTACTGGATGTACGAAATGGGCCACGCGTCGCTCAATCCGGCACGCGCCGTGACCGACGCCACGAAGATCCTGTTTCAGAACCCGCTCAATCCGTGGTCGCACACCGACTTCGGCAAATCGATCGCCGCGGGCTGCGAATTGTTCGAACGAACCACGCGCCGCTACGGCAAGCCCGAATGGGGCCTCGACACCACCGAAGTGAACGGCGTGCGTACGCCGGTCGAAGTCCGCTCGATCTGGGAAAAGCCGTTCTGCCGTCTGCTGTACTTCGATCGCAAGCTGACCCGGCCGCTGCGCGCGCCGCAGCCGCGGGTGCTGATCGTGGCGCCGATGTCGGGCCATTATGCGACGCTGCTGCGCGGGACGGTCGAAGCCTTCCTGCCGACGCACGAAGTCTACATCACCGACTGGTCCGACGCGCGGATGGTGCCGCTGGCGGAAGGCCGTTTCGACCTCGACGATTATGTCGACTACGTCATCGAGATGCTGCACGTGCTGGGCGGCAACATGCATGTCGTCGCGGTGTGCCAGCCCTCGGTGCCCGTGGTGGCGGCGGTCTCCGTCATGGAAGCCGCCAACGATCCCTTTGTGCCGTTGTCGATGACGCTGATGGGCGGCCCGATCGACACCCGCCGCAACCCGACCGCGGTCAACAATCTGGCCGCCGAGCGCGGCATCGAGTGGTTCCGCAACCATGTCATCACCAAGGTGCCGTTCCCGCATCCCGGCGTGATGCGCGACGTCTATCCGGGCTTCCTGCAGCTTTCGGGCTTCATCACCATGAACCTCGATCGCCACACCGACGCGCACAAGGCGTTGTTCAGCAATCTGGTGAAGGGCGACGGCGACCTGGTCGACAAGCACCGCGAATTCTATGACGAATATCTCGCGGTGATGGATCTGACCGCCGAATATTACCTGCAGACCGTCGATGTCGTGTTCGTCAAGCATGCGTTGCCGAAAGGCGAGATGATGCATCGTGGCAAGCCGGTCGATCCGTCGAAAATCCGCCGCGTGGCGCTGATGACGGTCGAAGGCGAGAACGACGACATCTCCGGCATTGGCCAAACCGAAGCCACGCACGCGCTGTGCACCGCTATTCCCAACCATCGCCGCGTGCATTACGTGCAAAAGGGCGTCGGACATTACGGCGTGTTCAACGGTTCGCGGTTCCGTTCCGAAATCGTGCCGCGCATTTCCGATTTCATGCTGTCGGCGGCCGATACCAAGCCGAAACTGGTCGCTGCCGCCGCTGAATAGCGGCGGTTCGACTGCGTTTTCGCGCGAAGTCGATGTGGTCAGCGTCAAAAATCGCGTCTGAACAACAAGCCGCGCGCGTTTTCGAGCGCAGCGGATGTCGTTTCGCATTGAGACGACACGTTCGTACCGAAATCAGCGCTCGTTTCTGATTCAAAGAAGAATCGCGGGATTCCGCCAATCGAATCTGGCCGGTGTCCAACCCCCTGAATTAATTAAAAGAATCAAGATTCGCAGGCGAATCAAGGAATGAGTATGACCTCAGTTTTTGAGGGTATCCGGCGGTGCCGGTTCCCTCTAAAATTCTTGGTTCCAGCCCCTGCCGGTAGAGGCCGTTTACCGGCCAGCCCCTGTATATTGGGCAAATGATTTGTTTTTGCGCGGAGCGATTTCACTGGCGGCGGATATGGCAGAATCCGGGCGATCTCCTGCCCCCCGGACTGTCAGACATGGCTACTCGTGCGCTCCTCTATCGGCGGCCCGCCGAACCCGCGACTCTTATGGTCAAGCACGGCTCGCAATTCTTTGCGATCCGGCTGCGCCGGCATCGCCGCGCGCGGCGCTACACCTTGCGAATTCATCCGACCGATCGCGAAGCCATCCTGACCATGCCGCCGCGTGGCAATCTGGTCGAAGCCAGGGAGTTTGCTCAGCTTCACGGTGGCTGGATCGCCGCCCGTCTCGGCCGTTTGCCGAAGGCAGCACCGTTTCAGGCCGGCACGCTGGTGCCGCTCCGCGGTGTGCCGCACCGGCTGGTGCATCGCGCCGGCGAGCGCGGCACGGTCTGGACGGAAACCCGCGACTCCGGTGAGAGGATCCTCTGCGTCGCCGGTGGCGCCGAACACATGGACCGGCGGGTTCACGATTTTCTCAAGCGTGAAGCGCGAAAGGACCTGCACAAGGCCTCGTTCGCCTATGCCGAGCAGCTCGGCGTCAAGGTCAAGCGGGTGTCGCTGCGCGATCAATCGAGCCGCTGGGGTTCGTGCACCTCGGCCGGCTCGCTGTCGTTTTCCTGGCGGCTGATCCTCGCGCCGCCCTATGTGCTGGACTATCTCGCCGCCCATGAAGTCGCGCATCTCGTCGAGATGAACCATTCGGCGCGGTTCTGGCGAGTCGTCGCCAGAATTTGCCACCATGTCGAGCGCGCCAAGAGCTGGCTCGACACCCACGGCAACGACCTGCACCGTTACGGGATTCAGGATTAGCGAAGCCTGTGACGGTCAATGCTGAACGATAAGCCTATCAGCTACCTGTTGCCGCCGAACACCCGCTCCATCAGCCAGCCGTCCAGTCCCGCCGCCGCCTCCGGGCGTGCGGAGGGATTTGGCGGCGCTGAGGTCCGTACCGGCTGCGGCGGACGATAGCCGCCGCCTGATGGCAATGGCACCGGCGGCATCGGCGCCTGCGACTGCGCCGGTTGTGGGTAGGCCGAAGGTGACGGCGTATAGGACGGCGAGGGCGGGCTTACTTGTGAAGCGGCCTGCATCAGGTTCGAGAACGGGTTGCCCGGTTGTGACTTTGGCAGGCTCGCCACCGGGACACCCTGATGCGCGGTTCGCATGAAGCGGGTCCAGACTTCCACCGGCAAGCCGCCGCCGGTGGCCTTCTTGGTCGGCGAATTGTCGTCATTGCCGAGCCACACGCCGGTGACGAGGTTCGCGGTGTAGCCGATGAACCAGGCATCGCGGTAATCCTGGCTGGTGCCGGTCTTGCCGGCGGCGGTCCAGCCCGGAATTTCGGCCTTGCGCGCGGTGCCCGAGATCAGCGTCTCCTGCATCATCGTATTCATCATCGCGACGCTGCGCGGGTCGATCACCTGGCCCAGATTGTCGTCGGAGCGCGCGTACAGCACCTTGCCTTCGTTGGTACGGATTTTGGTCACGACATGCGGGGAGACGCCGAGCCCGCCATTGGCGAACGGCGCATAGGCGCCGACCAGTTCGATCACCGAGACCTCCGAAGTGCCGAGCGCGATCGAGGCGTTGGCGTCGAGCTTGGATGAAATGCCGAGCCGATGCGCGGTTCGCACCACGTTCTTCGGCCCGACCTCGAGGCCGACGCGTATCGCCACCGTGTTGAGCGACATCGCCAGCGCCTGCGTCAGCGTCACTGACCCGAAATATTCGTGGGTGTAGTTCTCCGGCTTCCAGCCTTTGACGTCGATCGATGCGTCCTGCCGGACCGTCTCCGGCGTCAGGCCGGCCTCGATGGCGGTGAGATAGACGAACGGCTTGAACGCCGAGCCGGGCTGGCGCTTGGCGGTGACGGCGCGGTTATACTGGCTCTCGGCATAGTTCCGGCCGCCGACCATGGCGCGCACCGCGCCGTCGGGGGTCATCGCCACCAGCGCGCCCTGGCTGACATTGAACTTCACGCTCTTCGCCGCCAGTTCGTCGATGATGGCGGCTTCCGCCACGCTTTGCAGTTTCGGGTCGATGGTGGTTTCGACCACGATGCTCTGGTCGATCTGGCCGACGAGGTCGTCGAGCACTTCGCCGATCCAGTCGGCCACGTAATTGACGGTGCCGGCGCCGACCGGCTTCACATTGTAGGAGGGATGGCCGATCGAAGCCTGCGCCTGCGCATCGGTGATGAACTTGGCGTCCGCCATTGCGGCGAGGACGATCTTGGCGCGTTGTTCGGCGCCTTCGGGGTTGCGGTTCGGCGCCAGCCGCGACGGCGACTTGACCAGGCCGGCCAGCATCGCGGCCTCCGCGACCGTGACGTTCTTGGCCGACTTGCCGAAATAGCGCTGGGCCGCGGCCTCGACGCCATAGGCGCCGGAACCGAAATAGACCCGGTTGAGGTAGAGTTCGAGGATCTCCGCCTTGGAATGCTTGCGCTCCAGCCAGAGCGCGAGCTCAACTTCCTGCAGCTTGCGCGCCATGGTGCGTTCCTGAGTCAGGAACAGGTTTTTCGCGAGCTGTTGCGTCAGCGTCGAGCCGCCTTGCGAGACGCCGCGATGCAGGACGTTGGTCACCGCCGCGCGCAGGATGCCGACCGGATCGACGCCGTAATGCGAATAGAAGCGGCGGTCCTCGATCGCGATGAAAGCCTTCGGCAGATAGGGCGGCAGATCCTTCAGCGCGATATTGGCGCCGGGCATTTCACCGCGCGAGGCCAGCGTGCTGCCGTCGAGGCCCACGATCTGGATCGTCGGCGGCCGTTTTGGAATTTCCAGCGACTGGATCGGCGGCAGGTGGGCGCCGACATAGATCACGAGGCCGATCACCGCGATCGCGGCCCACAGGCCGAGTACGGCGGTCCAGTAGAACAGCCGGCCGATCGAGAAGCGCCCGCGCGATTTCGACCGCCGCTTGCCGCCACTGCGGCCGGCGCGCGGCTTGCGCTCGCGTGGCGGTTCGTCGTCGCTGTCGTCGGACCTCGGCTTGGATGATTTCTTCGGCCGGTCGTCGGCATCAGGGACGCGATCTTCCGGCGAGAGGCGCAGATCGGCGAGCGCGGCCGGAAGCCCGAATAGCGGCTCCTTGCGTCCGCCGCTCTTTTTTCGCCCCAACGCCATACGCAAAACGCCGCTCACACCGGTCCCGTCGCACGCTAGCGCCGGCAGTTTAAGGGGCGGTTACCGAGAGGTTAACGCGGGATTAGGAGGTGCGGCGGCGCGTGGTAATAAGAGCGCGTTTTCAAAGGAGAGCCGAATGGGCCACATCGATCCGACCAAGGAAGTTTTCGCGCAATTCAAGGCCAATGACCGGCCGGGACCGATCCACATGCTCAACCTGGTCCGGCTGCGGGCCGAGGCCGCCTATCCCGACGGCCGCAAGGCGACGGGCGCGGAAGCCTATGCGGCCTATGGAAGGGAAAGCGGGCCGGTGTTCGAGCGGCTCGGCGGCAAGATCGTCTGGCAGGGCCGCTTCGAATTAATGCTGATCGGGCCGCAGGAAGAGCGCTGGGACCATTGCTTCATCGCCGAATATCCGTCCGTCGCAGCGTTCGCCGAAATGATCCGCGATCCCGTCTACCGGGAAGCGGTCAAACACCGCCAGGCCGGCGTCGAAGATTCCCGCCTGATCCGGCACGCGGTGCTGCCGGTCGGCAAGACGTTTGGGGAGATACCGAAGTAGGAACGCGTAGGGTGGGCAAAGGCGCACTTGCGCCGTGCCCACCATCTGTCCAACCGTCGCCAGGAATGGTGGGCACGCTTCGCTTTGCCCACCCTACGGTGAAAACAAATCGGCGGCCCCGAGAGGCCGCCGATCGTTCGTATCAATGAAAGCCGCTACTAGCCGGCCGGACCCACGTCCTCGAGGATCGGGCCGAACAGTTCCCAACGCTCGCCGTTGAACTTCATCATCTGCAACTGCTTGTTGACGCGATAATCGGTCGGCGAAGTGTTGGCCAGAATGCCCGGCAGCGCCAGGTCGAGCACGACGTTCTTCAGGCTGGTGGCCTGTTTCATGACGTTCTCGCGGGTCAGGTCGTCGCCGCACATCTTGAGCACATGGACCATCAACTGCGAGGTCGAATAGCCGTAGGAGTTGAAGCTCGAATCCTTGTCGCCGTCGGGATAATACTTCGCCATGAATTCGAAATACTTCTTCATGCCGGCGTCGTCCTTCCAGGTCGGATCGAGCGGATCCTTGCCATAGTTGACGCTGATCACGCCCTTGGAGGCCTCAAGCCCGGCCGGCTTCATCACGGCGCCGACCGAGGTCGCGTTGATGTCGAGGATCTGCACCGGATGCCAGGCGAGTTCGGAGATCTTCTTGATCGCCTGCGCCGCCTGCTTCGGCGTCGTGGCCGAGAAGAACAGGTCCGCGCCGCTGTCCTTGATCTTGAGGATCTGCGAATCGATGGTCGGGTCGGAGACTTCGTAGGAAGACTCGGCCACGATCATGCCGGCCGCCTTGTCGCCGAGGCCGGCCTTGATGCCGTTCAGATAGTCCTTACCGAGATCGTCGTTCTGGTAGAGGATGCCGACCTTGGCATTCGGATAGGTCTTGATGATGTACTGCCCGTAGATGCGGCCCTCGACGAAGTAGTTCGGGTTGAAGCCCATCGTCCATGGGAAGTTCTTCGGGTCGGTGAACTTCGACGCGCCGGTGGCGGCGAACAGTTGCGGCACCTTCTTCGAGTTGAGGTACTTCTGGACCGCGGCGTTCGAAGGCGTCCCGAGCAGCTGGAAGGTGAGCAGCACTTCGTCGCTCTCGACCAGCTTGCGCACCTGCTCGACGGCTTTCGGCGGCGAGTAGGCGTCGTCATACTGGATCAAGTTGATCTTGCGGCCGTTCACGCCGCCCTGATCGTTGATCATCTTCATGTAGGCGGCCTGGGTCTTGCCGATGGTCGCGTAGGCCGAGGCAGGTCCCGAGAATGGATTGGTCTGGCCGATCTTGATCTCGGTGTCGGTCGCGCCGGTATCATATTTCTTCTGCGCGGAGGCCGCGGAGACCGACAGCGCCATCGCAAGCGCGGTGCCGGTGACCAGATGGAGAATACCCTTCCTCATATCGCTAATTTCCTCATGTGCTGTGATTGTGCCGATGATCTCGTCCGGTCGTAGCCGGGTGCCATCGCTGCGGCGGATACTGGCGGAACGGATGCTGCAATGCAAGGTGGCGAGGTGCTGAAAAGTTGAACGATTTCAGGGCGTCAGGGCCAGACTAAAGTCTGACCGCCCATCACCCGTCAAAACGAATTGGCCGACGCAAGGTGGCAACCCTGCGCCGGCCATCATTTCGTTGATCGGGTCGGAACGGCTCGCTAGCCGGCCGGGCCTGCGTCCTCAAGGATCGGGCCGAACAGTTCCCAGCGTTCGCCGTTGAACTTCATCATCTGCAACTGCTTGTTGACGCGGTAATCGTCGGGGCCGGTGTTGATCTTCAGGCCAGGCAGAGCGAGGTCAAGCTCGACGTTCTTCAGCGAGGCTGCCTGCTTCATGATGTTCTCGCGGGTCAGATCGTCGCCGCATTGCTTGAGGATCTGCACCAGAAGCTGGGCGGCCGAATAGCCGTAGGTATTGACCGTGTTCATCTTGTCGCCTTCGGGGAAATACTTCGTCATGAAGTCGAGGTATTTCTGCAGACCAGGGTCGCCCTTCCAGGTCGGATCGGCCGGATCCTTGCCGTATTGCACGCTGATCACGCCCTTGGAGGCTTCGAGGCCGGCGGGTTGCAGCGTCGCGCTGACCGGGCTGGCGTTGATGTCGATGATATGCACCGGATGCCAGTCGAGTTCGTGGATCTTGCGGATCGCCTGCGCCGCCTGCTTTGGCGTTGACGCGCTGTAGAACAGGTCCGCGCCGGCGTCCTTGATCTTCAGCACCTGTGAGTCGATGGTGGGATCGGACACTTCGTAAGACGCTTCGGCCACGATCATTTTCGCAGCCTTGTCGCCGAGGCCGGCCTTCAGCCCGGCGATGTAGTCTTTGCCGAGATCGTCGTTCTGATAGAGGATGCCGATCTTGGCGTTCGGGTGCTCCTTCGAAATGTACTTGCCGTAGATGCGACCCTCGACGAAGTAGTTGGGGTTGTAGGCCATGGTCCAGGGGAAGTTCTTCGGATCGGTGAACTTCGCAGCCCCGGTTGAGGCCAATAGCTGCGGGATCTTCTTGGCGTTGAGATATTTCTGCACGGCCGAGTTAGCCGCGGTGCCGATGATCTGGAACGTCAACAGGACCTCATCGCCTTCGACGAGCTTGCGGATTTGCTCGACCGTCTTCGGCGGCGAATAGGCGTCGTCATACTGGATCAGGCTGACCTTGCGGCCGTTGATGCCGCCCTGTTCGTTGATCATCTTGAGGTAGGCAGCCTCCGTCTTGCCGATATTGGCATAGACCGAATAGGCGCCCGAGAACGGCACGGTCTGGCCGATCTTGATTTCGGTATCGGTCGCGCCGGTGTCGTATTTCTTCTGTGCGTGGGCTGATGATGCCGACAATGCGACCGCAAGTGCGGCGCCTGCGACCGCAACCGCGGCGCCGCCGACCAGACTAAAAACTCCGCTTCTCATTTTGTTGCCTCCAATGCTGTTGGCCGATGATCTGGTCCGGCTGTCTCGTTGGATGGCCGGACGTCATCGTTGCCCGAAGTTTGGAGGAACGGTTCTGGCATTGCAAGGCAATGCCTCGGCAATCGACGGCCCGTTATGCCAGCCAGAGCAGGATCAGCGCCAGCGCCGCAGGCGCGGCCTGCACATAGAGAATCCGGCGGCTCACGGTTGCAGCGCCATAAACGCCGGCGACGATCACGCACAGCAGAAAGAAGGTCTTGATCTGGAACGCGAAGCCCGGATTGGAATGGATCAGACCCCAGATCAGCCCGGCGGCGAGGAAGCCGTTGTAGAGCCCCTGATTGGCGGCCAGCACCGCCGATTCCGTCGCTTTCTCAATTGAATTACGAAATGTCTTCAGGCCGAGCGGCTTGGTCCAGAGAAACATCTCCAGAACCAGGAAATAGACATGCAGCGCCGCGACGATCGCGACCAGGATGTTGGCGATAAAGATCATGTGGTCCCCCAACCATTTCGGAAATCGGGTGGACGCTAGCATGCGCCATCGGAAAAGTGCTGACGCAGTCGGATATTTTCGCTGCGACATATCAATCAGCGCGATCGACGAATCGCAGCAGGGAAATGAATTATGCCAGACCGCAGCGCCAGCAGAACCTATGGGACCGTCAGCGACGATCGCAAGAAGGAGATGACGGGCCTCGAATTCGTCCAGGGCCTTGCCGACGGGACGTTGCCGCTCAACACCATCGCGCAAACCCTGGGCTACGATGTCACGGAAGCAGCGTCCGGGCGCGTCGTGGTCACCGCGGAGCCGCGGGACATTCATCTCAACCCGGCCGGCACCGTGCATGGCGGGCTCGCCGCCACGCTGCTCGATAGCTGCATGGGACTGGCTGTTCAGTCGACATTGGCAGCAGGTGTCAGCCAGACCACACTGGAGTTCAAGATTTCGCTGGTGCGGCCGATCACACCTGACACCGGAGAGATCAGGGCTGAAGGCGTCGTGCTGACCAGCGGCCGCCGGGTCGGCACCGCCGAGGGACGGATCACCGATCGCAACGGCCGGCTGCTTGCCCACGGCACGACGACGTGCCTGATCTTTCAACCTGAGCCGCCAACCATGGAAATTGCGGGACGTGCTACCGGCTATATGGGATGATGTGGATATGACCCGCGCCAAGCTGCCTGACACCTTTGGCCTCGACCGGCTGGACACGCCGATCGGCATGGCGCTGCTGGTCAGCGACGCCGACGGCGTGCTGCGCGCGCTCGACTGGGAAGATTACGAGCCGCGCATGAAGGAACTGCTGCGGCTGCAATATGGTGCAGTGGTGCTGAAGGAGGCGAGGGCACCGCGCGATCTCAGGACCGCACTGGCGGGCTATTTCAAGGGCGACCTCGATCGCCTGCGGCAGATCGAATGGCGCGTCGCCGGCACGCCGTTTCAGCAAAAAGTCTGGAAAGCGCTGCCGGAGATTCCGGCGGGCACCACGATGAGCTACGGCGCGCTGGCTAAGAAGATCGGCCTGCCCAAAGCTATCCGCGCCGTCGGTCACGCCAACGGCTCCAATCCGATCAGCGTGGTCGTGCCCTGTCACCGCCTGATCGGCGCCAACGGTTCGCTGATCAAGTACGGCGGCGGACTGGAGCGGAAGCGCTGGCTGCTGCAGCACGAAGGGGTGACGCTTTCGTAGGGTGGGAGCCGAAGGCGTAACCCACCATCTCTCACCACGCTCAAATCGGTGGGTTACGGCTTCGCCTAACCCACCCTACGAAGATCACTACGCAGCAACGCTCTCTTCGCTCGACAGCAGATGAATCAGAGCGCTCTTGATCGCGGCCTGCCGGGTCGGCGCGTTGATCTGGGCACCCAACAAATCGGTGACATAGAACACGTCGCGGGCGCGCTCGCCGAAGGTCGCGACATGCGCGGAGGCGATGTTGAGGTTGAGCTTCGAGATCGCGGTCGTGAGCTGATACAGCAGGCCCGGACGGTCGAGGCCGGAGACCTCGATCACGGTGTAACGGTCCGACCACTGGTTGTTGATGGTGACTTCCGGTTCCACCACGAACGGACGCACCCTGCCGCGGCTGGCGGCCTTGCGCGCCACCACTTCGGGCAGCCGCAATTTGCCTTCGAGCACCTGTTCGATCATCTCGCCGATCCGGGTGGCGCGCCGGCCTTCGTCCTCGTCGCGGTCGTATTCCCTTGATATCGCGATGGTGTCGAGCGCGCGGCCGTCGGTGGTGGTGTAGATCTGGGCATCGACGATGTTGGCGCCGGCGGATGCACAGGCGCCCGCAATGATCGACAGCAGCCAGGGATGGTCGGTTGCCAGTATCGTCAGTTCGGTGACGCCGCGCGCCTCGTCGAAGCCGACATTGATCGCGAGCTTGTGGCCGGCCTGTTCGCTGGCCCGGAGGAAACGCGCATGGCGGATCTTGCGCGGCAGTTCGACCTTGAGCCAGTAGGCTGGATATTGCCTGCTGATATAGGCGTTGAGCTCCGCTTCCGGCCATTCGGTGAAGGCGGCGCGGAATTCGGATTGCGCCACCGCAATGCGCTGGGCGCGGTTCACTTCCGAGAAGCCGCCGGTCAGCACCGGCTCGGTCTCGTAATACAGCGTGCGTAAGAGTTGCGCCTTCCAGCCGTTCCAGACGCCGGGGCCGACACCGCGGATGTCGGCGGTGGTGAGAATGGTCAAAAGCTTCATCTGCTCGACCGACTGCACCACGGCGGCGAAATTCTCGATGGTCTTGCGGTCGGACAGGTCGCGCGACTGCGCCACCGTCGACATCGTGAGATGTTCCTCGATCAGCCACGCAATCAATTCGGTATCGGCGGCGTTGAAGCCGAGCCGCGGGCACAGCCGCCGCGCCACCTTGGCGCCGGCGATCGAGTGATCCTCGAGGCGGCCCTTGGCGATGTCGTGCAGCAGCGTGGTGATGTAGATCACCGCGCGATGCTCGGGATGGATCTTGCGGAACAGGTCGCTGGCGACGGTGAACTCGTCGTTGCCGCCGCGCTCGATCTCCTGCAGGAAGCCGACGCAGCGCAACAGATGCTCGTCCACCGTATAGTGGTGGTACATGTTGAACTGCATCATCGACACGATCTTGCCGAAGGCGCGGATGAAATGACCGAGCACGCCGGTCTCGTTCATCCGCCGCAGCACGCTCTCGGCGTTGTCGGAGGTCAGAATCTCCATGAACAGCCGGTTGGCTTCCGGATTTTCCCGAAGCTGGGTGTTGATCAGCTTCAGCGAGCGCGTCACCGTGCGCATCGCATCGGGATGGAAGGCGAGGCTGTTCTTCTGCGCCAGCCGGAAGATCCGGATCAGGTTGACCGGATCGTGCTTGAAGACGTCGGGGGTGGCGAGATTGATGCGGTTGTGATCGATGATGAAGTCGTCGCTGTCGGGCACCCGCCGCCGTGTCGTGCCGCCCGGCCGCAGCCGCGCCACCACCCGGCTCAGCACCGGCGCCGGCTTGGCCTGCTCGTCTTCGAGCTTGGCGCACAGGATCGCGGTCAGATCGCCGACGTCCTTGGCGATCAGGAAGTAGTGCTTCATGAAGCGTTCGACATCCTGCATGCCGGGATGCGAGGTATAGCCGAGCCGGACCGCGATCTCGCGCTGCATGTCGAACGACAGCCGCTCCTCGGCGCGGCCGGACACGAAATGCAGGTTGCAGCGCACCGACCACAGGAAATCGGCGCAACGGCGGAAGGTGCGGTATTCCTGCGCGTCGAACACGCCGCGTTCGACCAGTTCATCGGTCTCGCGCACGCGGTAGACATATTTCGCGATCCAGAACAGCGTGTGCAGGTCGCGCAGTCCGCCCTTGCCGTCCTTGACGTTGGGCTCGACCAGATAGCGCGACTGGCCGCCGCGGCGATGGCGTTCCTCGCGCTCGGCGAGTTTGGCGGTGACGAATTCGGAAGCCGTACCCTGCACCACGTCCTTGTCGAAGCGCGCGACCAGTTCGTCGTATAGCGGCTGGTCGCCGGTCAAAAACCTTGTCTCGAGGATCGCGGTGCGGATCGTCATGTCGCCGCGCGCCTGCCGGATCGATTCGTCGACCGAGCGCGTGGCGTGGCCGACCTTCAACCCCATGTCCCACAGGCAATACAGGATGGCTTCCGCGACCTGCTCGCCCCAGGCAGTCTGCTTGTAGGGCAGGATGAACAGCAGATCGATGTCGGACTCCGGCGCCATCAGGCCGCGGCCGTAACCGCCGGTCGCGACGACTGCCATGCGTTCGGCGCCGGACGGGATATGCGAGCGATAGAGATGACGCGTCGCCGCCGAATAGAGGATGCGGATGATTTCATCCTGCATGAAGCAGAGCCGCTCGGCGCAGCGGCGGCCGTGGCGGTCCTTCAGCAGCACGGCCTGCGCGGTGGCGCGCGCGGCGATCATCTCGGTTTTCAGCAATTGCGCCAGCGCCGAGCGAAACACGTCCTCGCGGCCGGCATGCTTTTCGGCGAGGGCATCGACCGCGGTGGTGATCCGCGCGGTATCGAAACGTTCATCCGCCGTGGGGCGGGTCTCTGTGACGACGCTGTCCATGATCTAACCCGATATCGGACGGCGCAGACGCTGTCACGGAGGATTGTAGGGCCGTGGTGATTCTATGCTGGATTCTCTTTGCTTTCGACTAAGTTGTTCTCGCAAGCGTGCTTGGGCGGCACGTATTTTCTCGTTGACCTCAGGGTTTAACTCATTGAAATAACAAGATGTTTTTTTGAGTTGAGGGGAGACCGGACCATGTCAGGAATTACACGGCGGACGATGGCTGCGGCGATTGCGGTTTCGGCCTTGCTGCCGGGAACAGCCTTCGCGGCCGACGCACTCAAGGAAATTCACATCGACTGGGCGACCTACAACCCGGTGTCGATGGTCCTCAAGCAAAAGGGATTGCTGGAAAAGGAATTCGCCAAGGACGGCATCAGCATCGTCTGGGTGCAGTCGGCCGGTTCCAACAAGGCGCTCGAATTCCTCAACGCCGGCTCGATCGATTTCGGATCGACCGCGGGCTCGGCGGCGCTGGTCGCGAAAATCAACGGCAACCCGATCAAGTCGATCTACGTCTATTCGCGTCCGGAATGGACCGCGCTGGTGACGGCGAAGGATTCCAAGATCGCCTCGGTGGCGGATCTCAAGGGCAAGCGGGTCGCGGTGACGCGCGGCACCGATCCGCACATCTTCCTGGTGCGCGCGCTGCTCGGCGCCGGCCTGACCGAAAAAGACATCACGCCGGTGCTGCTGCAGCATGCCGACGGCAAGACCGCGCTGATCCGCGGCGACGTCGACGCCTGGGCCGGTCTCGACCCGATGATGGCGCAGGCCGAAGTCGAGGACGGCGCCAAACTTTTCTACCGCAAGGCCGATGCCAACACCTGGGGCATCCTCAATGTGCGCGAGCAGTTTTTGAAGGACTATCCGGACGTGGTCCGGCGCGTCCTCGCGGTCTACGAGGAAGCCCGCAAATACTCGCTGGCCAATTACGATGATCTGAAGAAGACGTTTATTGGCGTCACCAAGCTGCCGGACAGCGTGGTCGACAAGCAGCTCAAGGAACGCACCGAGCTGACCCATAGCCGCATCGGCGCGCCCCAGCGCGAGTCCATCCTCGCCGCCGGCGTCGCTTTGCAGCAGGCCGGCGTCATCGACGCCAAGGTCGACGTCAAAGCGACGCTGGATGCGTTGATCGACGATCAGGTTCCGCTGCCGACGAACTAAGTTTCTTCACCCTCCCCTGGAGGGGGAGGGTCGACGCTCATGAAATGAGCGGCGGGGTGGGGTGAAGGTCTCTCCTCGCGAACGGTATCCAAGTTGATAGACCGTCACCCCACCCCGTCTCACATTTCGCTGCGCTCCATGTGAGCCGACCCTCCCCCTCCAGGGGAGGGTAAGCGCCCATCTTGCAATCCCCTTCCAGAAGCGTTCTTGCTATGGCCATGACGGTTGAACTGCCAGCGCTGGAACAGACCGATGCGAGGACACAGCCCGCGTCGTCGTCGCGGCTTGGGCGCTATGCGCGGCCGGCGCTCGGGCTGCTGCTGCCGGTGGGCCTCGCGGTCGGCTGGGAAATCGTGGTCTGGCTCGGCTATTCCAACGGCCGGCTGGTGCCGCCGCCGACCAAAATCTTCGCCACCATCATGGAGATGGCGAAAAGCGGCGAGCTGTCGCGCCATGTCATCGCGACGCTGAGCCGGGTGGGCGCGGGCTTCGGCCTTGGCGTCGTCGCCGGCACGCTGCTCGGCGCCGTCTCCGGCTATTGGGATCTGGCGCGGCGGCTGCTGGATCCGACGGTGCAGGCGTTGCGCGCGATCCCGTCGCTGGCCTGGGTGCCGTTGTTCATTCTCTGGCTCGGCATTTTTGAAACCTCGAAGGTAGCGCTGATCGCGGCCGGCGTGTTCTTCCCGGTCTATCTCGGCGTGATGGGCGCGATCCTCTCGGTCGATCGCAAGATCGTTGAGGTCGGCCGCACCTTTCGTCTGACTGGCCCGGCAATGATCCGGCGCATCCTGTTGCCGGCGGTGTTGCCGGCCTATGTGGTCGCGCTGCGCGTCGGCCTCGGCCTGGGCTGGATGTTCGTCGTCGCCGCCGAACTGATGGGCGCCTCCGAGGGACTCGGCTATCTCCTGCTCGACGGCCAGCAGCTCGGCAAGCCCGCGCAAATTCTCGCAGCGATCGTGATCTTCGCGATCCTCGGCAAGACCACCGACTGGCTGATCGAAGTCGCGACCGCGCCGCTGCTGCGCTGGCAGGATGCGTTCGGCCGCCAAAGCGGGGGTAGCTGATGCTCGCGCTCGACCGCGTCGGCAAGACCTATCCGAACGGCGTTCATGCGCTGGAACGTTTTTCGGCCGAAATCCGGCGCGGCGAAATCGTCGCCATCATCGGCGGCTCCGGTTGCGGCAAGTCGACCCTTCTTCGCGCCATCGCCGGCCTCGACCGCGCCTCCGCTGGCACCATCAGGCTCGACGAGGAGACGATCGTCTCGCCGCATGCCAAAATCGGAATCATCTTTCAGGAGCCGCGGCTGCTGCCGTGGCTGAGTGTTGCCGACAATATCGGCTTCGGCCTGTCGGACCAGCCGGCGAATGTCAGGGGCGGCAAGGTGTTGCGCGCACTGGCGCGGGTCGGCCTTGCCGACAAGGCCAAGGCCTGGCCGCGCGAACTTTCCGGCGGACAGGCGCAGCGGGTCGCGATTGCCCGCGCGCTGGTGCCGCAGCCGGAAGTGCTGCTGCTGGACGAGCCGTTTTCGGCGCTTGATGCCTTCACACGCCGCGATTTGCAGGACCATCTGCTCGATCTCTGGAACGACACGCGGCCGACCCTCATCCTGGTGACGCATGATGTCGACGAGGCCGTGGTGCTGGCGGATCGCGTGCTTGTGATGCGCCCGCGGCCGGGGCGGCTGTTCGAGGAGATCAAGATCAACCTGGCGCGGCCGCGCGACCGCAATTCTCCCCATTTCGACAATTTCAAGCGCCGGGTGCTGACCGCGCTCGACCGCTCGCTCGACCGCAACGTGCCCGATGCCGACCCCAAATCGACCGCCGGCGAAGCGATGTGGTGGTGACAGCGGGCTGATTTCGCACTAAATCGGCCTAAACAAAGAACCGGGAGAAGAAAAAATGGACGCCGCCGATCTCCGCGCGATGCAGGCCCCGATCAAGGAACGCTACAAGTCGGATCCTTCGGCTGCGATCATCACTCTGAAAGCCAAAGGCTCGATCGACAGCGACGGCATTGCCTGCAAGGTCGAAACCGGCCGCGCGCTGGCGATGGCCGGCCTGCATCCGGCCACCGGCGGCTCGGGGCTGGAATTGTGCTCCGGCGACATGCTGCTGGAAGCCCTCGTCGCCTGCGCCGGCGTAACGCTGAAGTCGGTCGCAACCGCCGTCGAGATTCCGCTCAAGACCGGCAACGTCACCGCCGAAGGCGATCTCGATTTTCGCGGCACGCTGGGCGTCGACAAGGAAGCCCCGGTTGGATTTGCCGAGATTCGTTTGCGCTTCGACGTCGAGACCGACGCGCCGCAGGACAAGCTCGATCTGCTCCTGAAACTCACCGAGCGCTATTGCGTGGTCTATCAGACCATCAAGAACGGCCCGAAGGTTTCGGTGTCGATGAAGCGGATTTGATCTTGACCCTCCCCTGGAGGGGGAGGGTCGGATCGCATGAGCGAAGCGAAATGCGATACGGGGTGGGGTGACAGTCTCTCAGCCCGGTCACTTGTTGTGACGAGAGACCGTCACCCCACCCCGCCGCTTCGCGTCGACCCTCCCCCTTCAGGGGAGGGTAAGAGAGCGCCGCCATGTCCCCCGAACTCACCTTCCTGCTGACGCTCGCGCTGCGGATGGCGATCACGGCGGCGTTCGTGGTGACGTCGTCGATCATCACCGAAAAATCCGGACCCGTGATCGGCGCGCTGGTCGCGACCTTGCCGATCTCGGCGGGGCCGTCCTATGTGTTCCTCGCGCTCGACCATGATGCGGCGTTCATCGCCGAAGGCGCGCTCGCAAGCCTGCCGGTCAATGCCGCGACCATCCTGCTTGGGCTCACTTACGTCGTGCTTGCACAACGGCGCAGCGTGTGGCTCAGCGCCGGCGCCGCAATCGCGGTCTGGATCGCGCTGGCATCGATCATCCGTCAGTTTCACTGGTCGCTGCTGGCGGGCCTGATTGCAAATGCAGTGACGTTCGCGATCTGCATTCCGCTGCTGGCGCGCTACCGTCATGTCCGGATGCCGCCGATCACGCGCCGCTGGTTCGACATTCCGCTGCGAGCTTCGCTGGTGGCGACATTGGTCGCCACCGTCGTCACATTATCTGGCTGGGTCGGCCCCAGCATCAGCGGCATGCTGGCGCTGTTTCCGATCGTGTTCACCTCGATGATGCTCATCCTGCACCCGCGCATCGGCGGCCCGCCGACCGCGGCTGTGATCGCCAACGGCGCCTGGGGCCTGATGGGATTTGGATCGGCGATCGCCGTGCTGCATGTCGGAGCGTTGCAGTTCGGTTCGGTAATCGGATTGAGCCTCGGGCTTGCGACCTGCATCTGCTGGAATCTGACGCTGTGGTGGAACGGGCGACGGAAAGCGGCGCCCTAGTTCGTCATTGCGAGGAGCAAAGCGACGAAGCAATCCAGTCTTTCTTTCGGCGGCTCGCTGGATTGCTTCGCTTCGCTCGCAATGACGAATGGAGGGTTCTCACCCCTTCGGCAATTTCGCCTTCAGCGCATACAACGCCTCGAGCGCCTCCCGCGGCGACATCTCGTCGGGGTGCAGCGCCTTCACCGCCTCCAGCAGCAATTCGGCCTCGGTCGGCGGTGCCGGTTCGGCGGCGGCGCGGGAGGGGACGGCGAACAGCGGCAAATCATCCGCGAGCGCGCGCGCGGTCTGGCCGCGGTCCTGCGCCTCGAGTTTCGCCAGCACCGATTTGGCGCGCGCGATCACGGCGGGCGGCAGACCGGCGAGTTTGGCGACCTGGATGCCGTAGGAGCGGTCGGCGGAGCCCGGCAGCACTTCGTGCAGGAACACGACGTCGCCCTGCCATTCCTTGACGCGCACGGTGGCGTTGAACATTCGCGGCAGCTTCGCCGACAGCGCGGTCAGCTCGTGATAATGCGTCGCGAACAGCGAGCGGCAGCGGTTGGCTTCGTGCAGATGTTCGATCGCGGCCCAGGCGATCGAGAGACCGTCGAAGGTCGCAGTGCCACGGCCGATCTCGTCCAGGATCACCAGCGAACGTTCGCTGGCCTGGTTGAGGATGACAGCGGTCTCGACCATTTCCACCATGAAGGTGGAGCGGCCCCGCGCGAGGTCATCGGCCGCGCCGACACGTGAGAACAGCCGGTCAATGACGCCGATCCGCGCACGCGACGCCGGCACGTAGGAGCCGATCTGCGCCATCAGCGCGATCAGCGCGTTCTGGCGCAGGAAGGTCGATTTACCGGCCATGTTTGGACCGGTGATCAGCCAGATCTGGCCGGATTTTTGGCCTGGTCCCGGCGACAGGTCGCAGGCATTGGCGATGAACGGCTGGCCGTCGCGCTTCAGCGCCTGCTCAACCACCGGATGCCTGCCACCCTCGACCGCAAAGCCGAGCGAGCCGTCGACATCGGGCCGCACATAGTTGTCGTCGACCGCCAACTTTGCCAATGCGCTTGCGACATCGAGCATCGCGAACGCGTGCGCGGCCGCACGCAGGTCATCGCTGGCGGCGAGCGCCATGGCGCAGAGCCGTTCGAAGATTTCGAGTTCCAACCCGAGCGCGCGATCGCCGGCATTGGCGATCTTGGCTTCGATCTCGCCGAGTTCGGAGGTGGTGAAACGAACCTGGCCCGCCAGCGTCTGGCGATGGATGAAGGTCGCGTTCAGCGGTGGCGCCATCAAGCGGTCGCCATGCTGCGCGGTGACCTCGACGAAATAGCCGAGCACGTTGTTGTGGCGGATTTTTAGCGCCTTGATACCGGTGTCATCGGCGTAGCGCGCCTGCATCGCTGCGACCACGAGGCGCGAGGCATCGCGCAGGCTGCGGGTTTCGTCCAGCGCCGGTTCGTAACCTTCGCGGACAAAGCCGCCGTCGCGCTTGATCAGCGGCAGTTGCTCCGCCAGCGCGCGCTCGAATTCGCCGGCGAGATCGCGCGACGGGCGGCGTAGCGCCTCCATTACGGCGGAGATTTCTGCCGGCGGGGCTTCCAGTTGCGTTAGTCGCGCCAGCGCCTGATCGGCGGCGAGGACGCCGTCGCGCAAACCTGCCAGATCGCGCGGGCCGCCGCGTCCGACCGACAGCCGCGCCAGTGCGCGCGACATGTCGGGGGCAGCCTTGAGCGTGGTGCGGAGTTCGTCACGCGCGGCGGAGTCGGCGACAAAGGCCGCGATCGCATCCAGCCGCCGCGCAATCGCAGCTGTGTCGGTGAGCGGGGCTGCGAGCCGTTGGGCCAGCAGCCGTGATCCGGCCGACGTCACGGTGCAGTCGATCGCATCGAGCAGCGAGCCGCGGCGTTCGCCGGCCAGCGTCCGTGTCAGTTCGAGGTTGGCGCGGGTCGCCGGGTCGATCGCCATGGTGGTGCCGGCGGCCTCGCGCGAGGGCGGCGCCAGCGGCGGACGCTTTCCGACCTGGGTGCGGTCGATATAGGTGACGGCGGCGGCGGCGGCCGTTGCTTCCAGCCGCGACATCGCACTGAGGCCGTCCATGGTCGCAACCGCGAAATAATCGCAAAGCCGGCGTTCGGCGGTGGCGCCGTCAAAGACGTCGCGGGTCAGCGGCGTCACGGCTTGCAGTTCGCGCAGCAGTGGCCCGAGATCGGGATCGCTATAGAGCGCGTCGGTGACGATCACTTCATTCGGATTGATGCGCGCCAGCGTCGCCGCGAGTTCCGCGGTCGAACATTCCGTCACCATGAATTCGGAGGTCGAGATGTCGATCCAGGCGAGGCCAACGCGATCGCCGCCGGATGAGCCGCGGGCGCGTGCGATCGCCAGCAGGTAATTGTTGGTGCGGGCATCCAGCAGCGTGTCTTCGGTCAGCGTGCCGGGTGTGACCAGCCGCACCACGCCGCGGCGGACCACGCTCTTGTTGCCACGGGCGCGGGCTTCGGCCGGGTTCTCGGTCTGCTCGCATACCGCGACGCGATGGCCGGCATTGATCAGCCGGTGCAGGTAATCTTCGGAACGCTCCACCGGCACGCCGCACATCGGGATATCCATGCCCTGATGCTTGCCGCGCTTGGTCAGGACAATGCCGAGCGTCTTGGAGGCGATCTCGGCGTCCTCGAAGAACAGCTCGTAGAAATCGCCCATCCGGTAGAACAGCAACAGCCCGGGATGGCCGGCCTTGATTTCAAGGTACTGTTCCATCATCGGCGTGACGCGCGCGTTGTCGTCGGTCGCCGGTGTGGCTTCCGGGGTTGGCGTGGCCTCAGGGGGCAGGGGGATGGATTGCTGGATCGTCATGGCGCCGGAAGCTACAAAATTTCACCGTCCGGTCCTATCGCTTTGCCTGTTTTCTCCGGGTTTTCCACGCCCAGAGCGCACTAATTGATCATGCCCGCGGTGGGAGCATGAGTGGCCCTCGGCTAAAGCGGGTGAAGCCTCAATTGACCTGCCGCAAGCGCGCTCCTAAAACTCGCCATCAATTCAAGCGGGTCCATGCCCGAAACGCGGCATTCAGGGAGAGATTCAATGGGTGATGTATTTATTTGCGATGCCGTCCGGACCCCGATCGGCCGTTTCGGCGGCTCGCTCGCCAAGGTGCGCGCCGACGATCTGGGCGCGGCCCCGATCAAGGCGTTGATGGCGAAGCATCCGGGCCTCGACTGGTCCCAGGTCGACGAGGTGTTTTTCGGCTGCGCCAACCAGGCCGGCGAAGACAACCGCAACGTCGCGCGCATGGCGCTACTGCTCGCGGGTATGCCGGATTCGGTTCCCGGCCAGACGCTGAACCGTCTCTGTGCGTCGGGCCTCGATGCGGTCGGCGCTGCCGGCCGCGCCATCCGCGCCGGCGAAATCGATTTCGCGATTGCCGGCGGCGTCGAATCGATGACGCGGGCGCCGTTCGTGATGGGCAAGGCGCCGGAAGCGTTCGCGCGTTCGGCCGAGATCTACGATACCACGATCGGCTGGCGCTTCATCAACCCCTTGATGAAGGCGCAATATGGCGTCGATGCGATGCCGGAGACCGGCGAGAACGTCGCCGAGGAATTCCAGGTGTCGCGCGCCGATCAGGACGCATTCGCGATCCGCTCGCAGCAGCGCGCGGGGGCGGCGATCGCATCGGGTTACTTCGCCGAGGAAATCACGGCGGTGTCGGTGCCCGGCGGCAAGGCCGGCCCGATCACGGTCGACAAGGACGAACATCCGCGCCCCGAGACCACGCTCGAAGCCCTGACAAAACTGAAGCCGATCGTGCGCAATCCCGGCACGGTGACCGCAGGCAACGCCTCCGGCGTCAATGACGGTGCCGCCGCGATGATCCTCGCCTCCGAGGCCGCCGTGAAGAAGCACGGCCTGACGCCGCGCGCGCGCATTCTCGGCCTCGCCTCGGCCGCAGTGCCGCCGCGCATCATGGGCATTGGCCCGGTGCCGGCGACCCGCAAACTGATGGAACGGCTGGGCCTGAAGATCTCCGACTTCGATTTGATCGAGCTCAATGAAGCCTTCGCCTCGCAGGGCATCGCCTGCCTGCGGCAACTCGGCGTCAAGGACGATGCCGACTTCGTCAATCCGCATGGCGGCGCAATTGCGCTCGGCCATCCCCTCGGCATGAGCGGTGCGCGGCTGGCGATGACGGCCGTGCACGGCATGGAGAAGCGCGGCGGCAAGCTCGCGCTCGCCACCATGTGCGTCGGCGTCGGTCAGGGCGTCGCGATCGCGATCGAGAAGCTGAACTGACGGACGTTAGTCCGTCATTCCGGGGCGCGCGAAAGCGCGAACCCGGAATCTCGAGATTCCCCGGTGCGCAATTGCGCACCTGAGGTTCGATGCTTCGTATCGCCCCGGAATGACGGTCGCCGCCGCCTGGTCAGGCGAGGCCGCCCTTGATCGAGCCGATTGGGAGGTGTTCGGTTGCGCGCCGCATGATGCCGTGCAGCCACTCCTGAGAGGCCTCGCCTTCGTGCCGCTCGTGCCACAACGAGCGCACTTCCAGACGGGCCGTGGGGTAGGGCAGTTCGTAGATCGAAATCGAATGGTTGCGCGCGAAAGAATCGGCCAACGGGCGTGGCACGATGGCCGCGAGATCAGACCCTTCGAGGAGCGACGGAAGCGCCAGGAAATGCGGCAGTGAAACCGCGAGCCGCGGTAAGCGTTCGGATGCCGCAAATGCGCGTTCGAACGCGCGGCGGTCGTACATCTCCGACCTTCGCGCCAGTCCACGCTCCGAAATGAAGCCGTCGATGGCGCCTTCCTGCTCGCCGCCGAACGATACCACCACGATCGAGAGGCGAGAGAGGTGCTCGATCGTCATGGTCTCAAACGCCCGGCCCGCGATCAGGACATCGTCGTATTCAAACAGCAGGTTGGAGTTGAAGCGTTGCGGCGCGCCGGAGAACGTCCCGATGGCGGCGTCAATTCGGCCGAGGTCGATCTGCTCCGCCAAGTCGATGCGGGTGACCGGTTTGATGACGATATCGACGGAAGGGGCCTCGGCCTTGAGAATCCGAAGCAGGTGCGGCGCCACGATCGCCGTCGTGAAGTCGTTCGCGGCGATCGTAAATGTCTTGGTCGAACTGCCCGGGTCGAACTTCGGCGGTCCGATCGCCGCTTCCAGTGTTTTCAGGGCCTCGCGGACCAGCGGCGCCATGGCGCGCGCGCGGGCGGTCGGCTGCATGCCTGCGGAGGTGCGGACGAACAGTTCGTCGTCGAGCATTTCCCTCAGACGGGCGAGCGAATGGCTGACGGCGGATTGGCTGAGGAAGACCCGCTGGCTTGCGCGCAGAACGCTGCGGTCCTCCATGACCGCGTCGAAAACGCGAAGCAGGTTCAGATCGATAGTGCTGAATGACACGGTCATGAAGCAGACATCGCGCAAACGTCCATCTTGCAGCGTCCGGGAAGGACACTCGAGTGGCACAGGGCATAGAGCTACATCGGGTCGGCCCCAATGTCATGCCCGAGCTAACCGCTGAGTGCCCGTTACCGTGCTGGTTCTGCGCGCATTTCGGGCGAACTGAACCCGGCGCATTCCGACCTTGAAAGAGTTTCACTTCCGCAAGGGGCGGATTCCGGGAATACCGGAAGCCGACAACCGAGGGAGCGACGATGTCAGCGGAAGCACGCAGTGCCAGAGCAGTCAGGGCGGTTGCCGTTCTTGCCATCCTTGCCGCTTCGCTCAGTGGAATGCGGGAGGCCGATGCGCAGACCGGGCCGCTGAAACTCGGCGTTCTCACCGATATGTCCTCGCTTTATGCCGACAACGGCGGTCCGGGCTCGGTCGTGGCCGCCCAGATGGCGATCGAGGACTTCGGGGGTGCCGTCCTTGGACGAAAGATCGAACTGGTCTCGGGAGATCACCAGAACAAGGCCGACGTCGGCGGCGCGACGGCGCGGCGGTGGATCGACAATGAAGCCGTCGAGGTGATTCTCGATGTTCCAAATTCCGCGGTGGCGCTGGCGGTCCAGGGCATCACTCGCGACAGGAAGAAGCTGTTTCTTGCGACCGGTGCGGCGACCTCACGCCTGACCGGTGAGGAATGCTCGCCGACAGGGATCCACTGGACGTACGACACCTACGCCCTGTCGCAGGCAACGACGAAGGCCGTCTCGAAGCTCGGCGTCAAGAGTTGGTATTTCCTGACGGCGGACTACGCTTTCGGCGCCCAGCTCGAGGCGGATAGTCGGGCGGTGATCGCCGCTCAAGGTGGCAGTGTGGTCGGTGCGGTCAAGCATCCGATCAACACCTCGGACTTCTCGTCCTTCCTGCTGCAGGCCCAGTCGTCGCAGGCAGATGCCATTGCCCTGGCGGATGCGGGGGGCGATTTCATCAACGCCGTCAAGCAGGCCAGCGAATTCGGAGTCACGGGGAAGCAGAAGCTGGTCGGTCTTCTGGTGTTCATCGCCGACATTCACAGTCTGGGATTGTCGAGTGCCCAGGGCCTGATCCTGAGCTCGGCGTTCTACTGGGATCTGAACGACGAGACGCGAGCCTGGTCAAAGCGCTTCATCGAGCGAACGCAGAAGGTGCCGACCATGATTCACGCAGGCACTTACGGCGCCGTGATGCACTATCTGAAAGCGGTCCAGAGTGTCGGCACGGTGGACGGGCCGACGGTGGCGGGCCGGATGCGGGAGTTGCCGGTCAACGACTTCATGACCAAGAACGGCAGGATCCGCCCGGACGGCCGTCTGGTGCGAGACATGTATCTGTTCAGGGTGAAGTCGCCGGAAGAGTCCAAATACAAGTTCGACTATTACAAATACCTGGCGACGATTCCGGGTGACGAAGCTTTCAAACCTCAGGAGACGGGCGGATGTCCTCTGTTGAGCGGAAAGTAGCTGTTCCGGCTGCATCACGTGGCGACGACGATTTTCGTCGGGAGGCCGTCGACAGCGTCATCAAGCAGCGGTTTGCAAGCCGGGCATTTTCGAGCCGCCCGGTGTCGAAGCAGACGGTCGAGGACATTCTCGACGTGGCGAGGTTCGCACCGAGTGGGGCGAACATTCAGCCGTGGCGCGCTTATGTGCTGGCGGGTGCCGAGAAGGATAACGTTTCGCGCGCGCTCCTGAAGGCGCACCATGAGGCGCGCCACCAGCATCAGTCGGAATACCAGTACTATGCGCCGCAATTGCCGGAGCCTTATTTGTCGCGGCGCGAACAGTTTGGCCGGCTGTTTTACGGGGCGCTCGGAATTGCGCAATCGGACCAAGCCGGCCGCGCCGGGCAGACCGCGAAGAACTACCTGTTCTTTGGCGCGCCGCTGGGCCTGATCTTCACCATCGACCGCCGCCTGCAGATCGGAAGCTGGCTCGATCTCGGAATGTTCGTGCAGAACGTGATGCTTGCCGCCGGCGCACGCGGGTTGCAGACCTGTCCTCAAGAGACCTTCGCGAAATACCACGCCGTGCTCCGGGAGCTGCTGCAGATACCGGACGAAGAAATGGTGGTCTGCGGCATGTCGCTCGGTTTCGCCGAACAGGCGTTGGCGAACGCGGGCAGCCTGATGCCGAAAGCGCCGGTCGGCGAGTTTGCGAAATTCATCGGTTTCGACGGCTAGCGCAGATCATTGGGTTGGTTGGGTATCAACGGGTAAAGCAGGAGAACGACGATGGGACATCGTGAGGAACTGATCGAGCGCAGCATACCGTTTCTTCGGGAGATCAAGGACATGACGCCCGGCGCCACGATGGAAAAGTGGTTGAACGAAAAATACGGCGAAGACAGCGACCTCTACCGGGAGTTGTCGCGCCTGGTCAGACTGGGAATCGAAGAGGGGTGGGCGGCGAACCAGGAGGTCGAGGGCGCCAATTATCGGCGCAGCCGAATCCTGGAGCCCTCACCCGAGACGTTCCATTTCAGCATTACCGCGGTCTATATGAACAGCAAGGATCCCCGCGCGTTCTCGGATGAAGGCGCGGAGGTTCTGCGCGGTCAATATCATGGCCATCCCTACGGTGAATTGAACATGGTGGTTCCGATCGATGCGGGCGCCGAACTGAAAGGCCTGCAAGGCTGGCAGGGACCCGGATGGACCGCGCCGGATCCAGGCAGCCGGCATTTCCCCGAAGTGAAGGGCGGTACCGTGATCGCTTTGTTCTACCTTCCCGCCGGCCGTATTTCTTACGACTTCGACGCGCCGTCCTGATCGCGCGCCGATTGAAGGGTTTGATTTGTTGCGGCAGGATCGCTTAAAGCATGGGCGCTGGTCAGCCTGCAGAGAGAATGAAGGCCGGTCCGGACAGGCCGAAAACAGGCCTTTTCCGGATTAGTTATATCCTATAATGATCGGCGCAGGGCTCACCGGCAAGGCAAAGCCTGGGAGGAATTCGTCATGACACTCGTTTATCCCGTCAGCAGTCTCGCGGCGCATCCGCCGCGGCTGTCGCCCGGCTACAAGAGCACCGTCAAGCGCTCGCCGACCAGGCCGCTGATTCCGATGCGGCATACGCTGTCGGAACTGACCGGGCCAGTTTACGGCCACGAGACCGTGCGCGAGAACGATCACGACCTCACCTTGCAGGGCAAGGGCGAGCCGCTTGGCGAGCGCATCATCGTGCACGGCCATGTGCTCGACGAAGACGGCCGCGGCGTAGCGAATACGCTGGTCGAGCTGTGGCAGGCCAATGCCTGCGGCCGCTACGTCCACGTCGTTGACCAGCATCCGGCGCCGCTTGATCCGAATTTCACCGGCGCCGGCCGCGCCCAAACCGATGCGCAAGGCTACTACCGTTTCGTCACCATCAAGCCCGGCGCTTACCCGTGGGGCAATCACCACAACGCCTGGCGTCCGGCCCACATCCACTTCTCGGTGTTCGGCCATTCCTTTGTGTCGCGGCTGGTGACGCAGATGTATTTCCCCGGCGATCCGCTGTTTCCGTTCGATCCGATCTTCAATTCGGTCACCGACGAGAAGGCGCGCAACCGGATGGTCTCCGATTTCGATCTGGAGAACACGCAGCCGGATTGGGCGCTGTGCTACCGCTTCAACATTGTGCTGCGCGGCCGCAACGCCACGCCGATGGAGACCAAGTAAGTGCCATCCACCAAGCCGCAGGGAGTCACCCCGTCGCAGACCGTCGGTCCGTATTTCGCCTATGGACTGACCTCGAACGGCAAATACGACTGGAACGACGCGTTCAGCAACAACCTCGTCACCCCAGATACGTCGGGCGAACGCATTCGCGTCGAGGGCCGGGTGTTCGACGGCGACGGTGCGCCGATGGCGGATTGCATGCTGGAAATCTGGCAGGCCGATGCCCAGGGGCGCTTCGCCGATCCGCAGGATAAGCGCGCGCTGCCGAATTCATCGTTCAAGGGATTTGGCCGCATCGGCACCGACGCTAATGGCGGCTATGCCTTCGACACCATCAAGCCGGGGCAAGTCGCCGATCCCGACGGCAAGCTGCAGGCGCCGCATCTGGTGCTTGCGGTGTTCGCGCGCGGCATGCTGCTGCATCTCTATACGCGGATCTATTTCGATGGTGAGGGGTCTAACGCCGCCGATCCCGTGCTGGCGCTGGTGCCGGCCGATCGCCGCGCGACCTTGATTGCGATGCGCCAGCCCGGCAGCGGTAACGCGGTCTATTGCCTCGACATCCACATGCAGGGCGACAACGAGACGGTGTTCTTCGACGTCTGAAGGAGACGCCGTTGCTCCATTCCGGACTTGCCGACGCCGCGCTACGCTATGATGTTGTCGTCATCGGCGCCGCTGCCGCGGGCATGTCGACGGCGCTGTTTGCAGCCATTCGCGGCGCCATATGGAGTGGGGAGGCACAATGGCCACCAAGATCATGATCCTGAACGGCCCGAACCTGAATTTCTTGGGCATCCGCGAGCCGCATATCTACGGCGCGACCACGCTGAAGCAGATTGAAGAGAGCTGCGAGGCGCTGGCGAAATATCTCGGAGTCGAGTTGTCGTTTCACCAGTCCAACCTGGAAGGCGAACTGGTGAACTGGATCCAGTCGGCGCATGGCAAGTTCGACGCCCTGATCATGAACCCGGCCGCCTATTCGTTTACGTCGGTGGCGCTGATCGATGCGCTGAAAATCTTCGAAGGGCCGAAGATCGAGGTCCACATCTCCAATATCCACGCCCGCGACGAACTGCACCGGCACTCGATCACGTCGAGCGCATCCACCGCCGTGATCTGCGGTATGGGGCCTTACGGCTACCTCGCCGCGATGCTGGCCGCCGTGCAACGGTTGGGAAAGCTGCCGGATGGGGTGCCGGCGCCGCTGCATGGCCTCAAAGCCTAGCGAGGGAGATCGCGATGCGTGGCACAGGCTTTCTCGCGATCTGGAGCGATGTCGAGCCGAAACATCTGACCGACTACCGGCACTGGCTGACGCGCGAACACACCACCGAACGGGTGACGACAAAAGGCTTTCTGGCGTCCCGCGTGTTCCGGATGACGCATTCCGATCTCAATCGCTTCTTCATTCTCTACGAACTGGAATCGCCGGAGGTTCTCGACGGCCCCGCCTATCTGGCGCGCCTCAACGCGCCGACGCCGTGGTCGCAACGGATCATGCCGCTGTTGGGAAACTTCATTCGCGGCGGCGGGGTGATGGCGGCGCGCGCCGGCCGCGGCGAAGGCTCGGCCGTGGTGGCGCTACGCATTGAGAACCTGCCAAAGGACCCGGCAAAGCTGGCCGCCGATATCGCTGCCCTTGACGGCATCGCGGCGGTGCAGATCGGCGTCACCGACCTAGCCCGGACCTCGGTGCCGACCAAAGAAAAGGGCATGCGCAAGAATGAGGGGATTTTTGCCGGCCTCCTGATTGTCGAGGCGCTGGACGAAGCGTCGCTCCGCCACGCGCTGCGCGAGATGGCTGAGATGGCGCCCGACGTTGTCGGCGACATCGGCGATGCCGAGGTGTATCAAGGCCTATTCGCACTCGATGCCCGCATCGCAGATTTTGGATAATGCCGAAATTCTCGCTTGCCGCCCTGACGGTTCTCGAACTGGCACCGCCGGAGCTGGTCGAGGTCGCGGCGGCCTGCGGCTACGACCATGTCGGCATTCGGCTGCTGGCGGCGGTGCCCGGCGGATTGGCCTATCCTCTGATGGACGATCAAGCGGCACTGAAAGAGACGCTCGCCCGGCTCGACGCGTCAGGCATTACGGTCGCCGATCTCGAAGTCGTCGCGTTCCGCCCCGAGACCGAAGTTGCCACCTTCGCCGCCTTTTTCGAAACCGGCGCGCGGCTCGGCGCCAAGAATATCCTGGTCGCCGGCTACGATCCCGACCTGGATCGCTTTACCGATCGCTTCGCCAAATTTTGCGAAGCCGCGGCGCCACACGGACTGACCGCCGATCTCGAATTCATGCCCTGGACATCGGTCCCCGATCTGCGCACCGCCAACCGCATTGTTGCGCAGGTCGGGCAACCCAATGCCGGCGTGCTGGTCGATGCGCTGCACTTCGACCGGTCGAAAAGCCTGCTCGGCGAACTCGTGCGCATTCCGGCCGACCGGCTGCACTATTGGCAGCTCTGCGACGGCCCAGCCAAACGCCCAGCCACATCAGAAGAAATGATGCATGCCGCCCGCTTCGAGCGGATGTTTCCGGGCGAAGGCGGCATCGATCTGGTTTCGCTGGCCCGGACGATGCCGGTGGATATTCCGATCAGCATCGAAGCGCCAACCGTTACGCTGGCAAAGACGCTGAATGCGGAAGCGCGGGCGCGGCGCGCGCTGGAAGCGGCCAAAAAAGTCTTGGCCGCAGCTTGGCCGTGACGAACGACCGCCAGCGATTTCTGACTTGGTCGATCGCCGCAGGTGATCCCGGCTGTATTTGACAAGCTACTGACAAAAATGACTTTTTCGAAGGGTTGACAATTATCATCTAGTTATATAATAGATTAGTTATATAACGGGGCTGATATGTCGAACCTCAATGCTTCCTTTGCCGCACTGGCGGACCCGACCCGCCGGGCGATCCTGGCCCGCCTCGCGCTCGGCGAGGCGACGGTCAATGAGCTGGTCGAGCCGTTCGACATGACGCAGCCGGCCATCTCGCGTCACCTCAAGGTCCTCGAAGGCGCCGGCCTGATCATGCGCCGCATCGACGGCACCAGGCGGCCGTGCCGGCTGGCGCCGACGGCGATGACCGAAATCGATCAGTGGCTCGGCATGCTGCGGCAGGCGCTGGCCGCGAATTACAACCGGCTGGACGATGTTCTCGACGCGATGAAAACCGAAAAGTGAGAGGCAATCCCGTGAGCAAAATGACGATGAAGACCGAGGGCGATACGCATGTCGTTGTAACGAGGCATTTCGCAGCGCCGCCCAAGGCCGTGTACCGCGCACACACCGAGCCAGCGCTGATCCAGAAGTGGCTGCTCGGCCCCGACGGCTGGACCATGCCGGTCTGTATCAACGAGGCGCGCCCGGGCGGCAAGATTCGCTACGAGTGGTCGAATGGGGAGGGCCGCGGCTTCTACGTCACCGGTGAGTATGTCGAACTGGTGCCGTTCAGCCGGCTCGTTCACATCGAGCGGATGCACATGCCCGATCCGACACCGGACAATCACATCGTCACCACGTTCACGCCTGACGGTTCCGGCACCTTGATGACGATGCGGATGACGCTGCCGGATTCGGCGACGCGAGCCATGATGCTGGCGAGCGGCATGGAGCACGGCATGGAAGCGAGTTACGTCCGGCTCGAGAGCTTCATCAATTCGTCCGGGCTCGCTTGAGTCGATATCGGGAACACCGCCATGATCGAACCACTTCGCACCGTCAAAACCGCGTCACAGCCTATCGCCTTGATTCCGATCCAGGTGCCGCGCGCGGAAATTCAGAAGGTCATGGGCCCGGGCCTGATGGAATTGAAGGCCGCCGTCGCCGCGCAGAACATTGCGGTGGTCGGCCCATGGTTCACCCACCATGTGCGCGATCCCGGCGCCGTCTTCGATTTCGAAATCTGCCTGCCGGTCGCCGCAGCCGTCGCACCTGTAGGTCGCGTGCGGCCCGGACAGTGGCCGGCCATGACGATCGCGCAGACCACCTATCATGGCGGCTATGAAGGCCTCGGCGGCGCGTGGGGCGAATTCATCGCGATGATCAAGGCCGCGGGGCACACAACCGCTGACGGTCTCTACGAGACCTACGCGGTCGGCCCGGAGACCAGCATGGATCCGGGCGCATGGCGGACGGTGCTGAGCAAGGCGTTGGTTAGCGCAGGATGACTTCGATTTGAATCGGCGCGGAACCGCTATTCAATCACCGCGTGATCAGGTGCGGCCGACTGCGCACGCAGCGTGGCCTTGGTCGAACCGATCATGATCGTCAGCGGGATCGAGACCAGGATGAAGATCATTACCAATTGATAGTCCTGCGAGAAGGCGATGATCTGCGCCTGAATTTTCACCATGGCGTCCGCCATGGCGCGGCCGGCGTCGGTCGACAGGTCGATCATGCCGCGCACGTTGGGCATCTGCATGGCGTGGTTGAACGGACTGACGTGTTCCGACAGCACCGCGTAGACGCGGGTCGACCCCTGCGTCAGTTGCGAGATCACGATCGAAATGCCGATCGAGCTGGCGACATTGCGCATCAAGGTCAGCATCGAGGTGCCGTCGGTGCGCAGATGCCCGGGCAAGGTCAGGAACGCCACCGTGGACAGCGGCACGAACACGAGGCCAAAGCCAAAACCCTGGATGATGCTGACCACCACGATGTCGGTGACGCCGGTCTGATCGGTCCAACCCGTCATCTGGAACAGGGAAGCCGCGGTCAGGCTGAGGCCGGTGATGATCAGCGTGCGCGCCTCGACATAGCGCATCACCCGTCCGACCAGCATCATGGCGACGAAGGTGCCGCAGCCGCGGCTCGCCAGCAGCACGCCCGCCGTGATGATGGGGTAGCCGATCACGTTCTGCAGGAACGGCGAGGACAGCGCCATGGTCGAATACAGCACCAGTCCCATCACAGCCATGAACACGCAGCCGCCGACGAAGTTCTTGTCTCTGAACAGCGCGAACTGAATGAACGGTTTTGAAGTCGTGAACGAATGCGCGAAGAAATAGTAGAAGCCGATCGCGGAGACGATGAATTCGCCGATGATCTCGTTGGATTCCAGCCAACCGAGCTGCTCGCCGCGGTCGAGCGCGAGCTGCAGCGAACCGATCGCGATCGCCAGCGCCGAGAACCCGAACCAGTCGAAGCGCAGATTGAGGTCCTTCTTGGTCTCGTCCATGAAGATCATCAGCCCGAGCACGGTGAAGATGCCGAACGGCAGGTTGACGAAGAACACCCAGTGCCAGGAATAGGTTTCGGTCAGCCACGCTCCCAGGGAAGGCCCCATGATCGGCCCCATCATCACGCCCATGCCCCAGATCGACATCGCTTTCGCGCGCTCATGCAGCGCGTAGGAGTCGAGCATCACGGCCTGCGACAGCGGCACCAGGGCCGCGCCGAACACGCCCTGCAGCAAACGAAACAGCACCATCTGGTTGATGTCCTGCGCCAGGCCACACAGCACCGAC
This sequence comes from Afipia sp. GAS231, assembly GCF_900103365.1. NCBI lineage: Bacteria > Pseudomonadati > Pseudomonadota > Alphaproteobacteria > Hyphomicrobiales > Nitrobacteraceae > Afipia > Afipia sp. GAS231. Next base: position 3,354,405 of record NZ_LT629703.1, on the reverse strand, counting down.
GCGATGGTGAAGCCGCCGGAGCAGACGATGAAGATGTTCTTGCGGCCGAAGCGGTTGGCGATCCAGCCCACCGGCGCCGTCATGATCGCAGCCGCAACGATGTAGGAGGTCAGCACCCAGTTGATCTGGTCCTGAGAGGCCGACAGCGTGCCCTGCATATAGGGCAGCGCGACGTTGGCGATGGTGGTGTCCAGCGCCTGCATGATCGTCGCCGTCATGGCGCAGATCGTCACCATGTTCCGGCGCAGGCCGGGAACGGCTGAAGGTGACGGATCCGGCGTCGGCATGGCGTCTAGTCCTGCTCGTGGCCCGCCGCGGCCGGCGCGAAGCCGAGCAGGGCCGCCAGCGAACGGCTGTGTTTGGTGTCGATGGTGGCGTAGACGCTCATGCCGGCCTTCAGCTTGCGCACGAACTTGTCATCCTTGTCGAAATAGATCCGGACCGGCACGCGCTGCACCACCTTGACGAAATTGCCGGATGCGTTCTGCGGCGGCAGGATCGCGAACTGCGCGCCGGTGCCCGGCGACAGCGAGCCGACCGTGCCCTTGAACACATGGTTGGGAAACGCATCGACATCGAGTTCGACGGTCTGGCCGACCGCGACATAGGTGAAATCGGATTCCTTCGGATTGGCGTCGACCCACGGGTTCGCGGTGTCGATGATGCTGAACACCGGCGCGCCTGCCATCACGAAGCGCCCGAGCTGGATTTGATCGACCTGGGTCGCGGTGCCGGCCATCGGCGCGCGCATCACGGTGTGATCGAGATTGCGCTCGGCCTGGTCGAAGTTGGCCTTGGCCTGGGCATAGGGCGGGAATTCCTCCAGCGGCAGGTCGGGATTGCCGAGCAACTGGGTCTTGGCGTTGGAGAGCTGCTGCTTGACGAACTGGGCTTGCGCTGCGGCCGTCACCATCGCGGTGCCGGAATTGTCGAGGTCGAGCTGCGAGCCGACATTGCTCTTCACCAGCGCCTGCTTGCGATCGACGTCGCGCTGTTTCAGGTCGACGCCCTGCTGCGCCAGGTCGAGCATCTGGCCGTAGATCTTGATGTTGGCGACCAGATTGTCATAGGTCGTCTTGCTCTGATCGAGCGTTGCCTTGGCTTGCGCCAGAGCCAGCCGGAACGGCACCGGGTCGATCTCGAACAGCACGTCGCCTTCTTTGACCTGCTGGCCTTCCTTGACGACGACCTTCTCGATCTTGCCAGAGATATCGGGCGTGATCAGTACTTTCTGTGCGCCGACATAGGCGTCGTCGGTGGTCACGTAGCGGCCGCCGTTGAGATAGAAGGTGATGCCGGCGATCGCGGCGACCAGCGGCAGCACCACCAGCAACAGGACGCGGCGATAACGGCGCAGACCGGCCATCAGCCGGCGGCGCGGTTCGGCGGCGAGCTTCGGCCGCGACGGCGAATCCGGGCTGCCTTTTTGTTCGGCCGGGAATTTGAGGACGGGATCAGCCATAGCGCTGCTCCTTTCGGGGAGGTTCGCCGGCTGGATTTTGGATGGCATTGCGTACGTTCTCTTTGATCAGGTCGAGTTGGTCGAGCATGCGGTGGGCATCGGCGGGATTGATGCCCTCGAGCGCCGTCGTGGTGATTTCCGAGCGCAGCCCGGCGAGTTTTCCGAGCAGCGGTCGCGCCGCTTTCTTCAGATAGAGGCGGTTGACGCGGCGGTCGGTCTCGTCGCCGCGGCGCTCGATCCAGCCATTGTTGCAGAGCTTGTCGACCAGCCGGGTCAGCGTGATCGGCTGCATCTCCATCTGCTCGGCCAGTTCGGTCTGTTTCAGGCCCTCGGTGCGCTCCACCTTGGCCAAAACCGCCCATTGGGCGCGGGTAATGCCGTGGCGCGCGGCCTGCTTGTCGGCATAAGCGCGCACCAGCCGCTGCAATTCGCCCAGCGTAAACAGGAAGTTCATATCCACGGAACCGCGCATTAGCCCCCGCCTCCATAAGCTTTAGCTATAATAAGCTAGCTTATTAATCCTGCATCGGGAGTTAACAAGGACGTGACCCGCGCCTGCGGCATGGCTGGCAACCGCTGAGCCGCGCACTTTGGGATTGGCCGCGAAAATGCTATGAAATGAAAGAGATGACCTTGGCCAAACCGACCTTTCCCGCGCCCGACCACGATCACGGCCGCTGCACCGCGGACGCGATGTCGCATGCCGAGCAGGTTTGCCTGCGGCGGGCGCAGAAATTCACCCCGATCCGGCGTCAGGTGCTGCAGGCGCTATTGTCCAGCCACCGTCCGCTCGGGGCCTATGAGGTGATCGACGAACTCGCCAAGTCGATGCCGCGGCCGGCGCCGATCACGGTCTACCGCGCGCTCGATTTCCTGATGGAGAACGGCCTCGTTCACCGCATCGAAAGCCGCAACGCCTTCCTCGCCTGCGCGCATGACCACGACGAAACCTCGATGGTCGCGTTCCTGATCTGCGACCATTGCGGCTCGGTCGGCGAAATTCCGGCGGCGCCCGTCGCGCAAAGCCTCAATGCCGCGGCGCGCGCGACCGGCTTTGCGCCAAAACTCTCGGTCGTCGAAATCGCCGGCACCTGCGCCCACTGTCAGAAATAGCCGGGAATATGAGAGCCTCACCCGTCATTGCGAGGAGCGAAGCGACGAAGCAATCCATGCTTCGCCAGCGGCAAGATGGATTGCTTCGCTCCGCTCGCAATGACGGGGTGAGTCAAGCCTGAATCTTGAGAACAACACGGCGCCAAGCCGGCCACGAGGATCGATGTCTTCCAATCAGCTAACGTCTTCCGCCGCGCGTGCGCTCACGCCGGGCGCCATCGCCTTGATGCTGATGCTGTGCCTGAGCTGGGGTTTCAACCAGATCGCGGTCAAGCTGGCGTTGCCGGACGTGCCGCCGATGATGCAGGCGCTGATCCGTTCCGCCGGCGCGTTGCCGGTGATGCTGGCGGTCGGCTGGTTTCGCGGCGTCAGGTTCTTTGAGCGAGATGGCTCGCTTCTTCCCGGCCTGTTCGCGGGCGTGCTGTTCGGGGTCGAATTCGTGCTGATCTTTACGGGTTTGGTGTTCACCTCGGCGTCGCGCGCGGCGGTATTTCTCTACACCGCCCCGTTTTTCGTCGCCCTAGGCTCCTATCAGTTTCTCGGCGAGCGGCTGTCCGCCTTGCAATGGGGCGGGCTGGCCCTGAGTTTCGCGGGCGTGGCGCTTGCGATCGGCGTGCCGCAGCCGAATGTTGATGCCAAGGTGCTGCTCGGCGATTTGCTGGTGGTCGCCGGCGGTGCGCTGTGGGCGGCAACCACGCTGATCGCCAAGGGAACAAACCTTCGCAACGCCGCACCGGAAAAGGCGCTCGGCTACCAGGTCGCGGTGTCGATCCCGATTTTGGCCGGCGCGTCGTTTCTGTCGGGCGAGACCATCAGCCGTGTGCCGAGCCTGCTGTCGATCTCGCTGCTGGCCTATCAGGCGATCTGGGTGGTCGGCTGCACCTTCGTTCTGTGGTTCGCGCTGGTCAAAACCTATTCGGCGAGCAAACTGTCGGCCTTCACCTTCATCACGCCGCTGTTCGGCGTCGTCGCCGCCTACTTCATCATGAAGGACCAGCTCACAATCGCTTTTGGTGCGGCGGCGCTGCTGGTCATCGCCGGGCTCTATCTGGTCAACAAGCCCGATCCGAAGCTGATGCCGGACCCGAACGTGCCGGCGTGATCGATCCACGGACGCAGCCGGTTAGGAGGGCATACACCACGCGTCACATGGGTGCCGCGCCGATTTGTTGCATCAGTCCTAACATGTCGGGCTGTCCACGTTCCCCGACGATCTGTCCGTTGGACCAGCGATAGAAATTCATCGCCTGTACGGCAATTTTCTTTCCGGTGGGCGGAACTCCGAAGAAGCTTCCCTGGTGCGTGCCGCGCATGGTGAAGCGGGCGGCAATATTGTCTCCCTCGGCGATCGTCTCCTCAAGGGTCCATTGGATGTCCGGAAAGCCGCTGCGCATCATCGCGATGATCTCAAGATAGCCGGCAGGTCCGACCACCGGCTCGGGGCGACCGGGAACGTGAAATATCGCCTTTGGCGAGATGAGTTCGTCGGCGAGCTTCTCGCTCGCAGTGTTGATGAACTCAACGAACCGCGCCATGAGGCGCTTGCTGTCTTGCATTTCTGTTCTCCGTGTTCAGCTGGCCTTCGCCAGTTTGGATGTGCCAGCAGCCTTGAGTCCGAAGCGACGGACCAAGTGCCGCCAGGGTTGATCCAGCACGCGGCCGTCCGGTGTGGCACCCGGCGGCTTCGGCTCGAACGGCTGGATCAGGCTGCTCTTGACCCCAAACACGGCGTCGCTGTCGAGATAAGGGCTACCCTCGGCAAAGATGTGTGTGACCAGTTGCTCGTGGCCCGCAGCCGAAATCATGAAGTGCACATGCGCCGGCCGGTAGGGATGACGGGCGGTGGCGCCCAATAGATCCCCCACCGGGCCGTCAGCCGGAATCGGGTAGTGCGCCGGCATCAGGGTCCAGAAATGAAACCGCCCGGCCTGATCCGCGCGGAACGTTGCGCGCAGTGCTGAACCATCCAGATCGGAGCGCTGCACATCATAAAACCCGTCCTGATCCGCCGACCAGACTTCCACCACAGCCCCGGAGACGGGTTCGCCTGACGCCGCCACCACGGTGCCCTCGACCAGAAGTTTTTCACCCGGCAGGCCGGCCGAGATATCCGCGCCATGCGCGGGCTGCGGCGCGCCGACGACGTGGAAGGGGCCAAGGACAGTGGTCTCGGTCGCGCCCTCGGGCTGGCGATGGTTGATCGCATCCACCAGCATCGAAACGCCGAGCACATCGGAAAGCAGAATGAACTCTTGTCTGACGTCCGAGCACATCTGGCCGGTGCGGGTCAGAAAATCGATGGCAACGCGCCACTCCTCGAAGGTCGGCTCGGTTTCCCGCACGAAGCCATGCAGATGACGCACCAGCGCCTGCACCAGCAGCTTCAATCGCCGATCGGGAGTTTCCGCGAACCGGGCCAGCACGGCGTCGGTGATGGTATCTTCGTTCAGATCATACATTGACCGTCTCCGTCGGCGTTGTCGGATAGAACGCGGTGTCCGGCCGCCGGCCATCGTAGGCGTCTTGCAGCAGCGCCCGGATCGCATTGCGTTCGATCGGGCGTGGGTTCCAATACGGGGACATCACAGCGATGTCTGCCGCCTCGTCCAAACCGCCCTCGGGCATGCCGATCTCGCGCAGGCTTCGCGGCGCGCCGAGTTCGCCGGCGAGATCGAACAACCCTTGCGCGGCGTCGGTCGCCGCCAGCGCGCGCGCGACGCAGGCCATCGCTTCGGGAGCGCTCGCCGTATTAAAGGCCGTGGCATGAGGCAGCATGACGGTGTGGGTCTCGGCGTGCGGCAACCCAAAACTGCCGCCGAGCACGTGGCAAATTTTATGATGCAGCGCCATGCCGACGGATCCGAGGCAGGTGCCGCACGCCCACGCGCCGCAGAGCGCGTCCGCGCGTGCCGCGCGATCCCGAGGGTTCTGAACGATACGGGGCAGCGCCTGCGCCAGAATGCCGATCGCCTGCTCGGCAAGCAGCGAGGTGACGGGGTTGGCATCCTGCGCGTACAGCGCCTCGACGGCGTGGGCCATCGCGTTCATGCCCGACGTCGCTGTAAGCCCAGGCGGCAGCGTGAGCGTGAGATCGACATCGTAGACGATCACTTCCGGCAGAACCCTGGGGCTGCGCTGCGTCGTCTTTCGACCATTCTCGGTCTCACCGAGGATCGGCGTCGCTTCGGATCCGGCATAGGTCGTCGGGATTGCGATCTGCGGCAGGTCGGACCGAAGCGCGATCGCCTTGCCGAGGCCGATGGTGGAGCCTCCGCCAAGCGCGATGGTGCAATCCGCACCGAGATCGCGCAGACGGGCGATGGCCTGCTCCGTAACCTCGACCGGCGTGTGCATGACCGCGCCGGCAAACACGCCTGCGGCGAGATCGCCGATGTGCGAGGCCAGCCGCTCCGCCTCACCCTGTTGCTGCGGCGTCGAAAGGATCAAGGCGCGACGGCAGCCCAGACGACGGACTTCATCCGCGACTTGGCCGATCGTGCCGACGCCAAAGACGACGCGCGCAGGGAGTGCGTTGTAAACGAACGGACGCATGAGGTACCTCGCGTTGCAAGAATGGCCATGAGGGGTGGAAGCGGGCCATGTCGAGGCCCGCTTCGTGGTACGAAACGCGTCCTATCCGTGGAGCGCGCTGGCCTCGAGCAGATCAAGGGCGATGCGCCTGTCGGCCGCCAGGGAGGCAATCGCGGTGGCGGCCACCAGAGCCGCGGCTCCGATCGCAAGGAACATCGCCGTCGGTCCTTGAAAGATCTGTTGCAGTTCGCCGGCGACGAAAGGTCCGAGGATGGCGCCGACCCGCCCGACGCTCAACATCATGCCGACGCCGGTGGCGCGAACGTTCGTCTCGTAGGACGCGGCGGTAAAGTTGTTCAACACGAACTGCGCACCGATCACGAAAAAGCCGGCGGCTGCGACCGAGACGAAATTGACGATCTGGATGTTGAACGGAATCAACGCCAGCACCGCGAGGCCGCCGATCGCCCACCATGTCGAAAGCACCCCGCGGCTCGTGCCGCGCCGGTCGGCCAGGTGGCCGCAGGTCAGCCCGCCCAGGAACGACATCACCTGCATCAGCGCGCCGAAGCCGAAGCTCGCCGCGAACGTCTCGCCCCGCTGCATCATCACCGTCGGGATCCAGCCGGTTAAGCCGAAAATGCAGAACAGGCTGAGAAATGCCGCGGTCCAGATCGTGAGCGTTTTGCGCCGATAGTCGGGAGCGAGCAGGACGGCGATCGAGTTTTTCCGCACCGTTGCCGCCTGGACGTCCAAACTTGCATTTGCATAGACGGCGGCTCGCTCCGGACGGAGCCGGGACAACAGGGTCTTGATTTCGTCGGTCCGTCCCCGCGCGGCCAGGAACTTGACCGATTCAGGCAGAATGAAGTGCAGCACGATGGTGAGCGGGATCGAAAGCGCGCCGATCCAGTACAGCACCTGCCAGCCGTAAATCGGGGTCAGGAACACGCCAACGATCCCGGCGAAAGTACCTCCCGCGGCCCAGCCCAGCGCCACGCCCCAGAGCGAAAACGTGTTCGCCAGACGGCGGGGAGCCAGCTCGTTGATGTAGGTCGTCGCCAGCGGCAGCAGGACGCCGAGGCCGAGGCCGGTCAATACCCTGACGGCGCAGAAGCTGACGAAGGAATCGCCGACAATCGGCGTCGCCAGCGTAAAGGCACTGGTGATCCAGAGGCCGCCGAGCAGCGTCACGCGGCGTCCATAGCGATCGGCGATAATGCCGTGCGCTGCCGCGCCGATCAGAAAGCCGACCAGGCCGCTCGAAACCAGCAGTCCCGCCTGTCCCTTGGCAAGACCCCATGGGCCCATGACGAAATGGATCACATAGGCCGGGTTGAAGGTGTCATAGCCATCGAAGAACGTGAGCAGGGCCATGATGAGGCCAAGCTGGATATGAAGCGGGCTAACCCTCGCCTCGGCGAGTTCGTTGTTAACGTCGACACTCGTGCTTGCAGTCATTGAGCCCTCCCAGTGTGTCCTTTATCGTGCAGCGCCGTTATTGAGGCCGCATCTTCAGGAACTCACAGCTCAAGCGCCATCGAGCTTGAACAGTTTTAGCGCGTTGGTGCGGCCGATCTTCAGGCGATCGATTTCCGATATCGTGCAGGAGTCGAACCAGGTGGCGGCGTGGTCGATATTCTCGAACGGCCAGTCGGCCGAGAACAGGATGTGGTCCGAGCTGATTTCCAGCATGGCGTCGATCAGGGTCTGGGTGCGAAAATTGCCTGACGTGGTGATGTAGAAGTTCTCGCGGAAGTATTCGCCGAGCGGTCGCTTCGCCGGATAAGTCTTCGGCGCCTTGACCCAGGCGTTGCGGTTGTCGACGCGCCAGATCGAATAGGGCAGACCTTCGCCGAGATGGCCGATGACGATACGCAGGTTCGGATGCACATCGAACAGGCCGGACGCCATCAGGCGCAACGCATGCACCGCGGTTTCCTGCGCGAAGGCCCAGGTTGGACCGAGCAACCAGGGATGGCCGCTGTAGATGTGGGCGTGTTGCGGCAGTGGATTGCGCGGGTGCAGGTAGAAGGGAACGCCCAACCGTTCAACCTCTGCCCAGAACGGCCGGTATTGCGGCAGGTCGTAATAGGTGGCGTCGGCGGGGTCGTCGACCTGGCTGAAGCCGTTGACCAAAGCGCCGCGAAAGCCGAGGTCGCGTACGCAGCGCGTCAGCTCGCGGGTCGCCGCGTCCGGATCCTGCATCGGCAGCGCGGCCAGGCCCTGAAACCGGTCCGGGCGCTTGGCCACTTCGCCGGCGAGAAAGTCGTTGGCGCGATGCGCGATCTCGATCGCCTGCTTGCGATCGGGGATCGCCTGCACGGCGGGCGCGTTGAGCGACGGCAACATCACCTCAATGCCATTGGCGTCCATCTCGCGCAGGCGCCGGTCCTGCATATCGAGCAGTCGCGCCTTGAGCTCGACCCAGTAATCGCCGGGCACGAAGCCCGCACTGTCCTGGACCGTTTCAGGCAGAGCAAAGTGCTCCTCCAGTGCGACCTTGCCTTGCATTGTAGCTCTCCTGTTTTGTTGGTCGATCGCTGTCAGAAAATGAGCAGCGTGGTTAAGTCGGAAGCCGGGATCGGGGACGGCCCGATCAGGTCGCGATAACGTTCACGCGGAAGCAAGCATCGCTTGAGGCTTGAGCGATCGGGCGAGCCGGTCGAGCAATTCGGCAAGCCCGTGGCTGTCGCGTGCGGTGCCGTAGACGTACCAATCCGGGCGTATCACCGCGAGCGAACACGAATGGGCGGCGAACCAATTGGCGTAGGTCCCGTCGACATCTTCAAGCGCGCCGGCAGTCGTCGGCCCGGCAACGACCGCGGTTCGTCCGCCGAAGGCCTTCCAGGCTTCCAGGCACGAAGCCGGCAGCGCGTCGAGCACGCCGGGTTCGGCGACGATGCACCAGCCTCCGCCGACGATGTCGTCGAACAGCCCCTTGCGGCCACCTGCGCCGACGATCCCTTGCGGAAAGAACGCGCCGTTGCCGGCGATGAGGCCGCCGGAGAGGCCGGGGTACCGCAATTTATCCGGCCCCTGGTTCGCTTTTCGCTTGGCGAGAAGTCGCTCGTCGCGCGCGCGCGCCAGAACCGGATCGCGCATGGTCTGGACGCGGCCGAGCTCAATGGCCTTTTCGGTGATGAAGCGGACGTGGGGTTCGCGTTCAGCCTGATAGGTATCCAGCAAGACATCGTCGGCTTTGCCTGACAGGACAAGATCGAGTTTCCACGCCAGATTGTGACTGTCGCGGATGCCCGAGCACATGCCTTGAGCCAGGAACGGCGGCATCTCGTGGGCGGCGTCACCGGCGAGAAATACCCGTCCATGGCGCCACTGGTCCGCCAGCCGTGAGCGGAAAACATAGTTGGCCACGCGGATGATCTCGGCGTCGTCCTTGCCCAGGTATCGGCTGACGCGCGACCAGACGCCTTCATGCTTCGTCGCATGTTCCGCGGTCTCGCCCGGGTTGAGCATGAAGGAGAAACGATGATGTCCCGGACCGATATTGACGATGGACGTCGGTTGCGCCGGATCGCAAACCTGCCTGAATTTGGGGAGGACTACGCCGCTGTTGAGGCGGAAATCGCAAACCAGCCAGTTTTCCTGAAAACCGTAGTCGTCGACCTTTTGGCACAGCCTGCCGCGGGTGAAGCCGTTGCCGCCGTCGGCGCCGACGGCGTAGCTGGCTCGAACCGTCACCGCCTTGCCATCGGGGCCTGTGCCGCGAAGCGTGACCGCCTCGCCGTCCTGTTCGATCCCGGAGATGGTGACGCCCTGGCGCACCTCGACGTTGGGCAAAGCCTTGTCGTGCCGGTCGAGCACGGCCTCGATATACGGTTGGAACATCATATAGAGGGCGGCCCAGCCACCCGCCGCCGGGTTGTCGTATTCGAAATCAACCAGGGTTTCGCCTGACGCGTTGATCCACTCGTAACCGCGCTGGACTTCCGCACCGCGGCTGATCTCGTCCACGAGACCTAACTTCTGAAAGGTCCGCATGATCTCGTCGTCGAAACAGGCGGCGCGGGGAAGGTTGTAGAGTTCGGTGTAACGCTCAAGCACCACCACACGGTGACCCATCTGGCCAAGTAGCGCAGCCAGGGTCATTCCGGTTGGACCGTACCCAATAATGGCGACGTCATACCCGCTCATTGCCGCTCCTCCCAAACCCGCCGATCTCGATGCCGGCCTCTGTTGAAGGGGAGGTTGCCCCCGTTCCCATACTCTTGCAAATGCAAGTATTGCATTTGCAAGATGCACGAAATAGAGTTTACTCAGGTGCCGCGGGGTCGCCGGCATCGTGCGAGCGAACACCTCAAGGAACACCCCAAGGAAAGCTCGATGTATCGTCTGAGCGATGCCTTTCCGTATCTGCTGAACCGGGTCGGCGTCCGCATGGGCGAGCTGTTCTCCCGTCGGCTGGCGCCTTATGGCGTGACGCTGCCGATGTACCGGGTCATGGCGACGCTGTGGGAGCAGGGGGATCGCCGCCTCGGCGAGTTGAGCGACGTCACCAGCATCGAACTTTCGACGCTTTCGCGCCTTGTCGGAGCGATGACGCGGAAAGGCCTGGTTTCGCGAAAACGACCGAACGCCAACGCACGAACGGTGGAAATCAACCTGACCGCCAAAGGGCGGACGCTGGTTGGAGAACTGATCCCGCTGGCGACGCTTCACGAGGAGGTCGGACTGCGCAGCTTCGGTCCGGAAAAGATCGCAGAACTGAAACGTGACTTGATCAAGGTGTTCCAGAACCTCGACGAACTCGACCGTCCCATTGAATTACTGATATCGCCGAAGAAGCCGCGTGCGCGAAGGCGCGCCCGCAATGGCTAGAGCGTTTTCCAGCGAAGTGGAAACCGGTTCGCGTCGAGAAAACGCGTCAAATCAAAAATCTAGAGCCCCGTTCCGATTCCATCGGAACGGAAAAGGCTCTAGTGCATCCATGAAAACGACAGCGCTGCTGTCTCGACGCGACGTGCGGCTACGGTAGGTTTGCCCATGAACCTGCGCTCGATCGACCTCAATCTACTCGTTCTGTTTGACGCGCTGATCGAGGTGCGGAGCGTTCGCCGTGCCGGCGAACGGATTGGCCTCAGCCAGTCCGCCACCAGCCACGCGCTTGATCGTCTGCGCAAGCTGCTCGGCGACGAGTTGCTGGTGCGGACCGCTTCCGGCATGGAGCCGACGCCGCGAGCGCTGAGCCTCGCGGGCCCTGTTCGGCTGGCGCTGCAGGATATTCAGACCGCACTGGCCCCCGACCGTTTCGAGCCGGCCGAGGCCGAGATCGGCCTCACCATCGCGGTCGAAACCCACGAGACGATTGTGGTGCTGCCGCTGCTGGTCGAGGAGATCCGCCGCGAAGCGCCCGGCATCGTGCTCACCGTCAGATCCGGATCGGTCGAGGACATCCTGAACGGTGTCGATCAGGGGCGGGTCGATGTCGCGATCGGTCTGTTCAATGGACTTCCGGATCGGTTCATGACGTCCCGACTGCTTTCCGACGTGCACGCCTGCGTGATGCGCGCCGACCATCCGCTCGCGCGTTCCCCGCTGACCCTCGAGCGCTACCTCGAGGCTCCCCACCTCCTGATCAGCATGAGCGGCGGCACCACCAATGCCGTAGACAATGCCCTCGCCGAACAAGGGCTGCGCAGGCATATTGCGATGCAGATGCCACACGGCCTGGCGGCGGTGATGGCCCTGACGCGGTCGGATATGGTGACGTCAGTCACGCGTGGCGTCGCGCGCGTCTTCGCCGCGACGGCGCCGGCCGTTGTCATGGACCTGCCTTTCCCGGTTCCCCCGTCCACGTTCCGCCTGGTGTGGCATCGGCGTTTCCAGGCCGATCCCGCGCGCATGTGGCTGCGCCGAAAGCTGGTTGCGATCGCGGCCGCCATTGAAGCCGCAAAAGACGATGGGTAAGTGCGTCTCCACGCGTTACGCTGACGATCGCGTTACGTGATATCAGGCTGAAGCCTGAGCGTTTGGGGGACTGCCATGAGGATCAGAAGTCATTGCGTTGCGCCGGCGGCCCTCGCGCTCGGGCTTTGCTTCGTGGTCGCCATCAGCGCCTTCGGCCTGATCTCTCCGGCGGTGGCGCAGGCGGCGCTGACGAAACAGCAGTCGGATGCGCTCGATAGCTACAATGCGGCGGTCAAAAATTTCGAGGCGATTCTCGCCCAGCGCCGCGCGCAGATCGCTGCGAAGCAACTGCCGAACCTGCCGGGGCAGGCGCTCTACCTCGCCCGCAACGTCATGATGGGCGCGCGCAAGGATCTCACCGACGTGCTGCCGTCCAAGATCGGCCGGCCCAACAAGCTCGGAATTCCGCCGGCCTATTTCGATGCCGACAGCGAGCCGTTGATCGACGAGTACAAGAAATTGTTCGAGATCATGCAGGCGCCGCCGGCCAATGCGCAAGGCTCGGCGACGCCGTTCAAGGACGTGGTCGACCTCGGCACCGCGATCGCGCGCGCCAAGGGACTTGATGCGGCAACGGTCGATCTGGCCGGCCGCATCAGCCTCGGGATGTTCTTTGCCGAGACCAACGGCAACCAGAATATCGGCAATGCGCGCTCCAATACCTACAAGGGCAGTTTTCAGACCGGCCCCGCTGAAGACAGCAACGGCCGCAAGAAATGGGCCGCGATCAAGCCGCAGGTTGCCGCGCTCGATCCGGCGCTGATCGGCCGTGACGACAAGGAAGAGGCGCGCGCCGGTAATCTGGATCACCGTTACAACCACTGGACCGCGGTGCGCGACGGCCTGATGAACGCACATGCCGAACTGTTCGGCCAGATCCCGGCGATCGTGAAAACGCTGCCCGATCCGGTCGACCAGATGAAGCTGTTCGAGCTGATCCAGATCGTGCCGGCGCCCACGAAGTCCGCGCTGAGGTCAGGCAACCTGCTCGGCTATCGCGTCTCCGATCCGACCATCATGAAATACCTGCGCAACAACAGCATGTTCGCCTACGGCCAGGCCGACCGGGCGCGCACTTCCGCCACCTACCGCGAAATCCTCGATGCGATGTGGCTGTTCAACGAGAAATTCGAACGGGCGCTGGCGCTCTTCAACGAAATCAAGGCCAAGCCGAAGGGCTAATGCCGGACGGCAACCAATTTCCGTGAGCTCGCCGCCGATAATCACTGTTAAAAATCCTCTGGTGCCGCCATGCTGACCGTGCGGACAGGGAATCACTCCGGGAAATCAGGAATTGCCGTCGGTCGCGCGAAAATCAGCCGGGGTAGACGTTGGCGGCAGAGCGCGCCGTTGCGCCATCGCTGCGGCGACGCTTCTGCTGCTGCCGATCGAGGCGAGCCATGCCGGCTGGCTTTCGGACATCTTCAAGGGCTCGAAGTCCGACAAACCGCCAAAACATTCCGTCGCGCCAAAGCACGCCGCGGAGCCGAAACACGCCGCGCCGGCGAAACCAGCGGCCGCATCAAAGCCGCGCGCTGAAAAGCCTGCCGCCGCGAAGCCGGCCGCCACAAATCCTGCTGCCTCGAAACTTGTCGTAACACGATGCGACCCGCAAAAATTCCGCATCGTCGTCGACGTCGGCCACACCGCCGAATCGGAAGGCGCCGTCAGCGCCCGCAACACTGCTGAGTTCGTCTACAACCTGCGTCTGGCGAAGGTGGTCGACCAGAAACTGAAGGCCGCCGGCTTTGCCGAGACCAGGCTGCTCGTCACCGAGGGCAAGGCCCGGCGCAGCCTCGTCAGGCGCGTCGACACAGCGAACAATTGGCCGGCTCAGCTGTTCCTGTCGATCCATCATGACTCCGTGCCCGACAAGTTGCTCGAGAACTGGGAGTTCGAAGGCAAGAAGAGTCACTTCAGCGACCGCTTCAGCGGCTATTCGGTTTTCGTCTCCAAGGCCAACGCGGATTACGGCACCAGTCTCGCTTTCGCCGAATTGCTGGCGAAGGAAATGAAAGCCCAGGGCCTGGAATATGCCCGGCAGTTTACGCTGCCGATCATGGGCAAGAACCAGCATCCGCTCCTGAACAAGGAAACCGGCGTCTACAGCTACGACAAACTGATCGTGCTGAAATCGACCCGGATGCCCGCCGTCCTGCTGGAGGCCGGCTCGATCATCAACCGGGATGAAGAACTCAGGATGGACTCTGCCGAACGCCGCAACGTCATCGGCAGCGGCGTCACCACGGCCGTCAGGGAATTCTGCGATTCCCGATGGGCCATCCTCGGTCCGCTCTGACGGTGCGGCGCAAACACGATGCCACACAAAGAGCGCCGCAACATGCTGATCCGGATCTGCCTTGCCTTGGCCGTGTTGCTGCTGCCGGCTGCGGCTCGGGCAGGTTCCTTGCCGAAGGGTCTCGTCTATCTGCGTGACGCAGACCCGACCATCGTTCAGGACATTCGCTATGCCGGCTCGCACAATTTTGTCGGCCGGCCGATCAAGGGTTACCTCGCCGCCGAATGCATTTTGAGCGAGGCCGCCGCAAAGGCGCTGAAGGCCATGCAGGGCAAGCTGGCTGCGAAAGGTCTTTCGCTGATCGTCTGGGATTGCTATCGGCCGAAGCGGGCCGTCGATGACTTCCTGCGGTGGAGCAGGGACCCGGCCCGTACCGAGATGAAGGCCGAGTTCTATCCGCGCACCGACAAGCAAAGCCTGTTCGCGCTCGGCTATCTCGCCGTCCGCTCGGCGCATTCGCGCGGCAGTACCGTGGATCTTGGCATCGTCCCTTCCTCGTTTTCCACGCCGCCGACTCCGGCTGCGCTTCCGCCGCTCAAGCCGTGTACCGCGCCCAAGGGCGAAAGATTCGAGGACGGCACGATCGATTTCGGCACCGGCTACGATTGCCTCGACGTGCTCGGCTCGACGTCAAACCCTCGCGTCGGTGCGGTGGCGTCAGCTAACCGCCAGATGCTGAAAGCCGCCATGCGGGACGCCGGCTTTCGTTCGTATTTCAGGGAGTGGTGGCACTTCGAGTTGGCCAACGAACCGTTCAACAACGGGTTCGACTTCGAGATCACGGCTTCGCCGTTGAGCGAAAAGCCGGCTCGCTAGGCCGAAGTGCCGCGTCAGTCGCTCGCTTCGTCGTTCGCTTTCAGCACTTCGAACACGGCGGCGGTGTCCTGCTGGCCCAGTCCCATCGCCATCGCCTTTGTGTAAACCGGCTGCGTCAGTGTGAACAGCGGCGTTTCGCAGCCGAGCTCGTCGGCGAATTCGGCGATGATCGCCATGTCCTTTTTCCAGGTCGAGATCCGCATCGTCGCCGGTTCATAGCTGCGGCTGGCCATCATCGGCGCCCGCATCTGAAACATCCGCGACCCGCCGGCGCCAGGTGCTACCATCTCGATGACCTGGTTCAGATCGAGGCCGGCGCGTTCGGCCAGGAGCATCGCTTCGGCGGAAGCCACGTTGTGGATCGCGACCAGATGGTTGGCGACGAATTTCATCCGGCTGCCGTTGCCGTAGTCGCCGAGATCGGCGCTCTGCTTGGCGAAGTCTGCAAACAGGTCGGCGCAACGCGCGATCGCGGCCTTGTCGCCGCTCGCATAGACGACGAGATCGCGCACCGCGGCCTGCGCGCCGGTGCCGCTGAGCGGACAGTCGAGCGCGATATGGCCCGCGGGCGCGAGAATGGCCTTGAAGCGCAGCTTGTCGGCGATGGTGAACGTGCTGGTCTCGATGACGATGCGCGTTGGCAGGCCGGCCGCGGCAATTTCGGTCGCGACAGCGTTGGCGGCATCGGCGTTAGGCAGGCTCGTGATGATCATCGAGACGCCGGAAGCAACGGCACGCGCGCCATCGGCGATGGTCACGCCGGCTTGAGCAAGCGTATTGCGGCGCGACGGATCGGTGTCGAATCCAACAACGTTCCAGCCGCGTTCGACCAGGTTGCGGGCCATCGCGCCGCCCATGATGCCGAGGCCAATGATGCCCACTTTCCGATCTGTCACGTTACCTCCGCGCTTGCTGCCACCCCAGAACGGAGCCACACCGTATCGGTTGGAGTGGGTCAAGCGAAAAGATACAGCCCCGGTGAATCAGGCCGCCGAGCCGGTCGCCATGCGCGCCAGCTGCGGCGTCGGGTCGCGGCCGGCATTCGCCGCTACGAATTCGAAACGCCGCGCACAAAAAAGCCGAAATTGAAGTTCAGCCTGAGATTGTGCGGTCCGTTTTGGCACGCAGCATTTGAGCAGAAGCTTAAGCGATCTTCCAGCGTGTCGATCACGGCCATCCGTCGATGGCCGGCGGTTGTCTTCGGATTTTTTCTGAAACATTGGAGATGGTCATGGCAGTTCCTCCCCGTCCGGCAGGCCCCACCGATCTCAACGAACTCCTGCATTTCAATCCGCATATCATTGCCGATCCGGTGCCGTGGTGGTGGCTCCAGCACCTCGACAAGGACGCGCTCTCCAAACTCGCGAAAATTTCGATGCAGCGGCAGCAGGAAGTGCTGGCCGCCCAGACCAAGGCGCTCGACGCGGCCATGAAGACCATCGGCTGACCGGCGCTGTTGCGCGCGCGGGAGCCCGGTTCTGATTCAATCAGAGCCGGGTGCGCTCTCGGGCGCGCGATGTGCGGGGTTTGAAGCTTCTTGTTTAAGCATTGCGTTCTCGCATCGGAGAACACGTCATGCGTGCTGTTGAGCCAAGTGCGCCCGGCGACGTCACGCTCGTCCCGGCGGTCCCGACCGTTGTGCTGATCGGCTTCCAGTCGATGGGTAATCTCGGCCTCGGTTACCTCGCCGCCAGTTTGCGGCAATCCGGTTTCGACGTCCGCGTGTTCGATATCGAATTGCCCGAAGCCGAATTGGTATCGGCGGTGCGCGCCGCGCAGCCGATGCTGGTCGGCTTCTCGCTGATCTTCCAGTTCTACATCCGCCGTTATGCGTCGCTGATGGACGCGCTGCGGCGGGAGGGCATCGACGCCCACTTCACCATGGGCGGGCATTATCCGACGCTGAGCCCGCAGCAGACGCTGGCGGCGGCGCCCGAACTCGACAGCCTCGTGCGCTATGAGGGCGAGGTCACGCTGGTGGAGATCGTGCGCGCGCTGCAGTCGGGCAGCGACTGGCGCAAGCTCGACGGCGTGGTGTGGCGGCAGGACGAGGAGATCGTCGTCAACCCGCCGCGCGCGCTGATCCATGACCTCGACAGCCTGCCCTATCCGGAGCGCGACTTCCGGCCGATGCGCGTGCTCGGCCGCAACATCATGCCGCTGCTCGCCAGCCGCGGCTGCGCGCGCACCTGCTCGTTCTGCTCGATCCACACCTTCTACCGCTCGGCGCCGGGCAAGGTGGTGCGGATTCGCAAGGCCGTCGAAGTGGTGCGCGAAATGCGGATGCTGCACGACCGCGACGGCGTCACGGTGTTCCTGTTCCAGGACGACGACTTTCCGCTGTTCGGCAAGAAATGGCGGGCCTGGGCCGGCGAGTTCGTCGATGAACTGCACAAGGCAGGTCTTCCCGGCCATGTGATCTGGAAGATCAACTGCCGCGCCGACGCCGTCGACGCCGAACTGATGGCGCGAATGCGCGATGCCGGCCTCTACCTCGTCTATATGGGGCTGGAATCCGGCACCGAGGAAGGGCTGCGCACTCTGCACAAGGAAATCAGCGTCGAGCAGAACCTCGCGGCGGTGCGGCTGTTGAAATCGCTCGGCATCCGCTTCGAGTTCGGCTTCATGCTGCTCGATCCCTCCAGCACCTTCGCCTCGGTGCGCGCCAATGTCGGTTTCCTGCGCGAGATCGTCGGCGACGGCAGCGCCTCGGCGCAGTTCTGCAAGATGCTTCCCTATGACGGCACGCCGATCAAGGATGGATTGGAAGCATCAGGCCGGCTCAAGGGCGACGTCTGCACACCGGATTATGATTTTCTCGATCCCGACCTCGACCGCTTTTATGCGGCACTGGCCGAGATCATCGACGTCACCGGCTGGATCCACGGCCACGAGGCGCTGACGCCGCAACTGAACTGGGCCTGGACCGAAGCCGCCCTGATCGGCCGGCTCTATCCGGCGCTGCCGGATCTCGCCGCCTATCAGGCGCAACTCGTGCGCATCACCGCGGACAGCAACGAACTGCTGTTCTCCACCGTCGAGCGGGTGGCCGACGTCTACCAGCACGGGTCAGGTCAATTGCCGCAGCCGGCGTTGCTGCGCCGACGCTGCGAGATGACGCTGGACGTGCTGCTCGAGCACCGCAACGCCTTCATGCTGCGCCATCAAGGCCTGCTGCTCCGCGCGCTGGAAGCGGCGGAGTAGATGGCGTCAATATCGGTGCCGGTTCGACGATGCGCCATTTCCCCGAACTGGCACGGTGAATCCACCGGCGTTGTATCTGACGGGCCGATGGATCCCATCTGAATAAGCCGGGTTATCCGGCGACGCTGCACTTCCTAGTTTTTCCTCGGGATCACCCAAAGCCCTGTCGAGGAAAACAATGGAACAATCATTCACACCCGTCCGTGTCGGACGCCACACGCTGTCGAACCGTCTGGTCATGGCCCCGATGACCCGTAGCCGCGCCAAGCCCGATGGCACGCCGGGAGAACTGGCCGCCGAATATTATTCCCAACGCGCCGGCGTCGGGCTGATCGTCACCGAAGGCACGCAACCTTCCGATGACGGCCAGGGCTACCTTGCGACGCCCGGCATCTACAGCCCTGCGCATGTCGCAGGCTGGAAGAAGGTGTCCACCGCCGTGCATAACCGAGGCGGCCATATCTTCATCCAGCTCATGCACGCCGGGCGTATGTCGCACCCCGACAATACGCCACATCATCGCCAGGCCGTCGCCCCCTCCGCAATCGAGCCGGGGGCACAGATGTTCACCGCCACAGGAATGAAGGACATTCCCGCGCCGCGCGCGCTGGCAACCGAGGAAGTGCGCCGGACCGTCGCCGACTTCCGCCATGCGGCGCGCGCCGCCATCGAGGCCGGCGCCGACGGCGTCGAGATTCACGGCGCGAATTCCTATCTCATCCAGCAGTTCTTCGCTCCGAGCGCCAACGCGCGCAGCGATGAATATGGCGGCTCGATCACGAACCGCGCCCGTTTTGCCATCGAAGTCACCACGGCGATTGCCGGGGAAATCGGCGCGGACCGGACGGCCATCCGCCTGTCCCCCGGCCTGACCATGAACGGGATCGACGAAGGCGCGGAAGGCCCGGACCTCTATCGCTATCTGGTCGCCGAACTCGGCAAACTCGGCCTTGCCTACCTTCACGTCCTGCATGCCGGCGACGAGCAACTGGTAGGCGACATCCGCGCGCTGTGGAAGCAACCGCTGATCGTGAACCGTCCCGGCCGTCCGCGCGACCGGATCGGCGCTGACCTGGCGTCGGGGTTGGCCGATCTGGAAGCCTACGGGCAGTTGGTTCTTGCCAATCCGGATTTCGTCACACGGGTGAAGACCGGTGCGCCGCTCAACGAGGCGGATCGCCCCAGCTTCTTTGGCGGCGCCGCCCAGGGCTACACCGACTATCCCGCGCTGGAGGCGGCCACGGCGGCGTAGCTCGCCCGCCAAACCGGCGGTGCCGACATATCGGATACGCCGATGGATATCATCTAAATAAATCGGCTGTTGCCATGACAGCCGGCCTCCTAGGTTATCCTCACTTTCAACCTCACACCCAACGGAGACCAACATGAGTGCAGTTTCTATCCCATCATCCCGTCCCTCCCGTCGTATCGGCGCCTGGGCATTGCAGGGCATCATCGCGGCGGCGTTTCTGGCCGCCGGCGCCGCCAAGCTGGCCGGCGTTCCCTTCATGGTCGACCTGTTCGAGCAGGTCGGACTCGGTCAGTGGTTTCGCGTCGTGACCGGCGTGGTCGAAGTGGTCGGCGCCGTCGCGCTGCTGGTTCCGGGCCTCGCTTCGCTCGGCGCGTTGTGGCTCGGCGGCACCATGGTCGGCGCCGTCGCAACCCACGTGTTCGTCCTGCACACCAGTCCGGTCCCGGCGATCGTGCTCGGCGTCCTCAACGCGCTGGTCGTCTACCTGCGCCGCGATGAACTCGCTGCCTTGCTTCACCGGGTCAAGGGCTGAGCTTTGCAGCTCAGAGCTCATCAAACCTTTGGGAGAACGAAAATGAAGACCGATGCAGTGTTCACGCGTCCGAACCGCGCTGAAGAAACTCCCCGGCAGATTGCCTTGCGCTCGCGTGGACACTCGCATGGGGGCCTTACCCGGCTGGTCAGTCCGGGCGACATTGGTGAACGGATCAAGCCGTTCGTGTTTCTCGACTACTTCGACGCTGATCCGGCGGCGGCGCCCAAATTCGGCTTTCATCCCCATTCGGGAATTGCAACGCTGACCGTCATTCTGGCCGGGCAGGCCTTCTACAAGGAGACCACCGGCCGCGAAGGCGTGATCGAGACCGGCGGTGTTGAATGGATGCGCGCCAGCAGCGGTGTTTGGCACACCGGTGGAATGTTCGGCACCGAACGGATCAAGGGCTTTCAGCTCTGGGTCGCGATGCCGCCCGAGCTCGAGCTTGCTGAACCCGAAAGCCAGTATCTCGGCGCTTCCGACTTCCATTTTGCCGGTCCCGCGCGGGTTATCGCCGGCGAATACGACGGTGTGAAAAGCATTGTCGCCTCGCCGCAAGGCATCACCTACCTCGATGTGCGGCTCAAGGCCGGAGAGCGCTGGACCTTCCGCCCGAGCAAGGGGCACGACGTCGCCTGGATCGCGTTGCACCAGGGGATCGTGACAACGCCGGAGCAGGTATCGATGAGCGAAGTCGCCGTATTCGAGGAGGCCGATCAGGCGATCGAGTTCGAAGCGCTCACAGATGCCGGCTTCATCCTCGGCTCGGCGGTCAAGCACCCTTACGACCTCGTGACCGGGCACTACTCCGTGCATACCAACGTGGATTCGCTGCGCATTGGCGAGAGCAACATCGCGGATATCGGCCGGCGGCTGCACAACCAGGGAGTCCTGGCCCGCGCAAGAGGCTGAGGCAAGAAGCTGGGGATCGCAGCGATCAGCCCGGTTGAAGACTTAAACGAATGGAGCAAACCAATGTTTGGATCAGATGGAGTTCAGCTCTTTCAACGAATGGCCATAGGCCGGCCGTGGACGTCCGATCGACGCCTGCCGCTCCGATCGGAACATTTCCCGGTCGAGGCAAAAGGCCGCGAGATTGTCACCCAGCAAGGCCTCACGATCGCGGTCGCCAGTGACCCCGCGATGAGCGAGGAGATCGTCCGGCGCCTGAACAACAGCGATCGGAGCGACCAGGAGGATCAATGGGCGCTCTGACCGGCGCGCGAGGCCGCCGGAAAGTGCTCACGATGCCATGGGGCGACCGCAATGGTTGATATGACCGCCGATCGGGCAGTAGCATCCGGCGTTTAGTATCGGTCTGGTCGATAGGTAGGTTCCATGCTCGACGCGGTCTCTCTCGATCAATTGCGCACGTTCATCGCCGCGGTCGATGAAGGAAGCTTTTCCGCCGCTTCCCGCAAGCTGTTGCGCGCACAGTCCGTTGTGAGCGAAGCCATCAGCAAGCTCGAGGAACAGATCGGCGTGCAGTTGTTCGACCGCGCCGGCCGCTACCCCAAACTCACCGCGGCGGGATCGGCTATTCTGGGCGATGCGCGCAGCATCATCGCCGGGGTCGACCTGCTTAAGGCCCGGGCGAAGGGCATGTCTGATGGTCTGGAGCCGGAATTGTCTGTCGTGATCGACGTCTTCTATCCGATCGACGCGATCACCCAGGTGGCCAAGGAGTTTCGGCGCAACTACCCGGGCGTGGCGCTTCGCATCTATGTCGAGGCGCTCGGTGGAGCCATTCAGCCCGTGCTTGACGGCCGCTGCAGCATCGGCGTGATCGGATCGCTCCCGGTGATTCCGGATACGCTGGCCTATGAGCGGTTGCCCGGCATTGCGTTTCTGATGGTGGCTGCCCGCGATCATGCGCTGGCTTCCTACCGCGGCAAGATCCCCAAGGAGGCGCTCGCCAAACATACCCAGATCGTTCTCACCGATAGATCAGAGCTGTCTTCGGGACGCGAATTCGGCGTCATGTCGTCTTCGACCTGGCGGCTCGCCGACCTGTTCGCCAAGCATCATTTTTTGCTCAAGGGTCTGGGGTGGGGCGGCATGCCGCTGCACGCCGTGCGCAAGGATCTGGAAGAGGGGCGCCTTGCCGTGCTGCCGATCGAGGACGTGCCTCCGGATGGTCTGATGCTGCCGATGTCGGCGGTGTGGCAGACCAAGTCACCGCCTGGACCCGCCGGCCGATGGTTTGTCGATCGCCTGAAGCAGTTTCCGGTGGATACGGGCAAGGTGCCGAAACCGCCGGTCAGCAGAAAGAACGCGAAACGGTCTGCGAAAACCTAGCCGGAGCCAGGCTGACGGTTTGGAATGCAAGCCCTGGAACGCATCATGTGGACCGACAGCCCGGCATTACCAGGCGTATCGCACCACGCCCTTGCCGGCATACGAACGCGTCACGCTGGAAAACTCACCCTCGAACGTCGCTGCAGTGGACCAGCCGCTGACCCACTTCATTTCGGCCGCGCCGGTCACGAGTGCAGCGTCGGGCGCGCGAGCCGCGCCGTTGACGACGAATGAGGCCCCCGGCAGTGTCTGGAAGGTGGCGCCGATCGTACGGTCCGGGTTGAAGTCGTGCGCCCACGCGGCGCGGCCGCGCAGCGTGAAAATGCCGTTCGCCATCGCGAATGATTTGTCGGTGCGAAGGCCGAACTCGCTGCGGGTATCGGTCACGCTCTTGGCGTTGTAGGCCAGCGCAAAAACGTTGCTGCCGACGACCGCCTGCTCGGCATGGGTCGGCAATTCGAAAGTCGTGAACTGTCAGTTCCGAAAGTGCCACCCGGAAGTCGTTCAACGCCGATCCGGAAAGTGCCCGCCGCTATGGCCGCATCAGCTCCTTTAGCGCGTCGGTCAGGTTTGCAACGGCGTATGGCTTGTGCAGGAATCGCGCCCCCACCGGAAGGTCATCCTCCCGCAGTCTGAGCTGACCGGAAGTGGCCATGATCCCGATCGACGGCCAACGGGTCTTGATCAGATGGGCGAGCTGAATTCCGTCGATGGAACCGGGCATTTCAACATCGGTGAAAACCGTCCGGATATCGCTTCGCTTTTCGAGTAGCGAAATGGCCTCGATGCCGGTTCCGGCTTCGACAACGTCAAAGCCCGCCGCCTCGACGATCGCGACGGCGGTCCACCGGAGTAAAACCTCGTCCTCGACGATGAGCACGATTGGTCGGCTGCACCCGTGTTGCTGCATTATTCCGGGTCTCGCTGAAATGCCGAAGGTTGCGCTTGAAGACCCGCATCCTCGCGCGGGTGCGCCTCACCCAATTCCTGTGTCGGGTAACGAACAAAGGCGGTGCTTAGGTCCAAATAGGCGATACGGCGCTTTGTTCCGGGAAATCGACAAAACCGGCTTATTTTACCGGGAAGCCGGTTGCCGCGGCGTTGGCCGTGAATGTGGCGACAGCGAAAACGATCTGACGCTAAGTTTGATTTCGTACATATTGAACGGTCTGACCTCATAAAACAGACAGAGCCGCCGGAATAAGCTACACAGTGCGAGGATCCGAACGAATTGATCGAACTCCGGTCAAAGACGGATACCGGACCGACAAGGGTTTGTGCCGATCCTAGTATCAGGCAGTCCCGCGGAGCGCGCTCGGAGCACGCATCCATCCAACTGCGGTAACGAGGCCCGTCCGATCGGGCTGGAAAGCCGCATCAATTGCACGCACTTTCGACCAATCCGCTGGACAACAAGCTGCTTGCTTCTTTGCCGCGCAAGGATTTCGACGCGCTGAAGCCGCATCTGGCAGCGGTTTCCGTGGTGCAGGGCGACATCGTTTACGAAGCGGGCGCCGAGGTCGACTACGTTTACTTCCCCCATGGCGGCATGTTTTCGTTGCTCGCGGTGATGCGGGACGGCAAGGCCATCGAAACGGCGACGGTGGGACGCGAAGGTGTGGTCGGAGCAATGGCCGGACTCGGCCTGTATAAATCGCTGGTTCGTGTGATGGTGCAGTTGCCGCTTCACGCCAGTAAAATCGCGGCGGTCCAGTTCAGGCGAGCCGTTTTGGCCAGCGACGCGCTTCGCGATATCTGTGTCCGCTACAACGAGGTGATGCTGACGCAAGCGCGCATCACGGCCGCCTGCAATGCGCTGCATCAGATCGAAGAGCGTTTCTGCCGCTGGTTGCTGCAATCGGCCGACCGCGCTGCGAGCGATACCATTGCATTGACGCAGGAACTGCTGTCCGAAATGCTCGGCGTCCGCAGGACGTCCGTCACCGACGTTGCGCGCAAGATGCAGGATAAGGGTGTCATCACCTACAGCCGCGGCGTCATCACCATTCTGGACCGCGAGGCGCTCGAACGGCTTTCCTGCGAGTGCTACCAAAACCTGATCGAGCAGGAAGCGACCCTGACCTAGAGCGTTTTCGAGCGAAGCATGCCCTCGGACTTGATCCGTGGGTAGACGTCGGCTCGCGTGAAGAAAACGCGTCAGGACATGAGACTGGAGCCTATCCCGGCGGCTTCAGGCTGATATCGGTCCAGGCTACCGCGGCCGGTGAGAGCAGGGGAGTCGCGAGCATCCGCCTTGTCTCGACATGTCCGCACTTCCTGCACTCGAACGTTCGATCTTCGAATCCCTCGGCCACGTCAGTGACTGCGGTACTCACCATCCGCATCTGGCACCCGGGACAGCGCGGGCGATGCGTTGGCAAAAGCTCGGGATCGGGCTTGTTGGCTGACATGGCCTTCTACTCGGACGGGGCTAACCACGCGTTCATGGCAGATGCCGCTTCAAGCTGCCTGATCTTTTCCAACAGGCTGCTTTTTCGAAGACCGTCGGGAAGGTCCGCAGCCTCTGCCTTCAAACGTGCTGCGCGGGCTGCAAGTTGTTCATCAAGCGTATGCGGTACGGATCGCTGTCGCTTCATCACAGGAACTCACGGTGAATCAGCCGTGGATTGCAAGCGATAGATCATAGGGCTCCAGTATTTCAACGTCTGTCCGGTAACGGACGCCCGAGATCAATTACGCGGCTTAGGCGCATCCGGTCTTCCCTGCGCCCTCTGATTTCGAGGGCAAGGTTTCCAGCAAAACTCCGGGCGCATCGCGCCGCGAGAACATGAGCGCATGTCTCACAACGTCATTGCGAGGAGCGAAGCGACGAAGCAATCCATCTCGCCGCGTAAAGAAAGAATGGATTGCTTCGCTTCGCTCGCAATGACGTTGAGGGATTGCGGCGTACTGGACAGCCCGAACTAATCCGTCTCGATCGGCAGCGACGTATCCTTGGCCCATTCGCCCATCGAGCCGTCATAGAGCGTGAGGTTTTGATAACCGAGCCGATGCAGCAGAAACAGATCGATCGTGGCCGAGATGCCGCCGCCGCAATAGGCGACCACGCGCTTGTCCCTGGTGATGCCTTGCGCCTTGAATTTTGTCTCGGCGTCCGCCAGCGGCACGAACGCCTTGGTCGTGGGATCGAGCAGCGTCGCGGCCGAGACGTTGCAACTGCCGGGCACGCGGCCGGGCCGGCCGTAGCGGCTCGGCTCCAGGCCCCTGTGGAATTGCGGGCCGAGCGCGTTGACGACCACGGTGTTGCGCGCGGTGGTGGCCTCAAGCGTCTGCTGTTTGTCGACGAAGAATCCCGGCTTCGGTTTCGCGATGAAGGTCGCGGGCGTGTATCCCTTCGCGGGCCCGGTCTCGAGCGCGCGGCCCTCGAGTTTCCATTTGTCGAGGCCGCCGTCGAGCACGGCTGTGTTTTCAAAGCCGAGCGAGGTCAGCATCCACCAGAACCGCGTCGCCCACATCGGCGTGCCGATGCTGTACAGCACCACCTCGCTGTCGGCGGAAATGCCGTGGCGGCCGAACGCGGCCGAGAGCTGCGCGACATCGGGCATCATGAAGCGAAGCTCGGTCCCCTCATCGGAGAACTCGCCTTGCAGGTCGAGAAAATCGGCGCCCGGAATATGCCCGGCCTCGAAGGTTTTCAATCCGGGCACGGCCAGA
Organism: Afipia sp. GAS231; assembly: GCF_900103365.1. Classification (NCBI taxonomy): domain Bacteria; kingdom Pseudomonadati; phylum Pseudomonadota; class Alphaproteobacteria; order Hyphomicrobiales; family Nitrobacteraceae; genus Afipia; species Afipia sp. GAS231. Next base: position 3,328,292 of record NZ_LT629703.1, on the reverse strand, counting down.
TACGGCACGCTGCTGCCTTCGGGCGCCGGGTCGAGCGTGGTCGTGCAGTCGAACAGCCGCAGGTTCGGCTGGCCGAGGACGGAATCGAGTTCCGCCGTGCTGATCAGCCCGTTACGCCCCGACATGCCTGTCCTCCCTTATATTTTGGCCGATGCTACGGCGTGGCCCCCACGATGAAAAGGCAGCAGCCAGTCGCAAGCTGCCCTTCCAATCCGGCGATTCCTGTCCAATATAGCGGTCAAGGGATGGCGCCGCCGGTGGCGGCGCCTTCGACCGTCATGGCCGGGTTAAGTCATTGAATAAACAGAGTAAAACTTCAATCCGTGCGACGGTGGGCGCTGACCCTGCCGTTCCCTTGGTGAATGTCACCAAAACCTGATATTCGAGGCCCCATGAACAAGCCCGAAAAACTGCCGCAAGACGACGTCGCCGGCCCGCGCGCCCGGCATCAAACCACCCAGGTCATGGTCGGCAATGTCGCCGTCGGCGGCGGTGCTCCGATCGTCGTGCAGTCGATGACCAACACCGACACCGCCGATATCGACGGCACCATCGCGCAGGTCGCAGCGTTGTCGCGCGCCGGCTCGGAAATGGTGCGCATCACGGTCGATCGCGAGGAAGCGGCGGCTGCCGTTCCTCACATCCGCGACGGCCTGCGCAAACAGGGCATCACCACGCCCTTGATCGGCGATTTCCATTACATCGGCCACAAGCTGCTCGCCGACTATCCGGCCTGCGCCGAGGCGCTCGACAAGTACCGCATCAATCCCGGCAATGTCGGCTTCAAGAACAAGCGCGACACCCAGTTCGCCGACATCATCGAGATCGCCAACAAGAACAACAAGCCGGTCCGGATCGGCGCCAACTGGGGTTCGCTCGACCAGGAATTGCTGACCAAGCTGATGGACGAAAACGCGCTGCTGCCGCAGCCGAAGGATGTCCGCGCGGTGACGCGTGAAGCGATGGTGCAGTCGGCCCTGCTGTCGGCCGCGCGCGCGCAAGAGCTCGGCATGGCCAAGAACCGAATGATCCTGTCGGCAAAAGTCTCCGCCGTGCAGGACCTGATCGCGGTCTACCAGACGCTGGCGTCGCGATCGGATTACGCCATCCATCTCGGCCTCACCGAAGCCGGCATGGGATCGAAGGGCATCGTCGCTTCGTCGGCGGCGCTCGGCATCCTCCTGCAGGACGGCATCGGCGACACCGTCCGCATTTCGCTGACGCCAGAGCCCGGCGGCGATCGCACCGTGGAAGTTCAGGTCGCGCAGGAATTGCTGCAGACCATGGGCTTCCGCACCTTCGTGCCGCTGGTCGCGGCATGCCCCGGCTGCGGCCGCACCACCTCGACCACGTTCCAGGAACTGGCGCGCTCGATCCAGGATTTCATCCGCACCGAAATGCCGGGCTGGAAGACGCAATATCCCGGCGTCGAGGAACTCAACGTCGCGGTGATGGGCTGCATCGTCAACGGCCCCGGCGAATCCAAGCACGCCAATATCGGTATCTCCTTGCCCGGCACCGGCGAAGCCCCGGCTGCTCCCGTGTTCGTCGACGGCAAGAAGTTCCGCACCCTGCGCGGCCCCTCGATCGCCACCGACTTCAAGGCGCTGGTGATCGACTATATCGACCAGCGCTACGGCGCCGGCAGCAAGACGCCCGAGACCACGGCGGCGGAGTAACCGCTCTCCGTCGTCCCCGCCTAGTGCGCAATTGCGCACGGGCGCGGGGACCCATACCGCGTGATCTTTCGGTGATCCGCGGTGACTGAGAACATTCGCCCAACAACCGCCGCGGCGTATGGGTCCCTGCTCAAGGCCGGGACGACGAAAATAGAATTCGCGCCGGATTGCGCTTCGCTTCATCCGGGCTACGATGGCGCAAATTGACCAGCCATCGGAGGACGTCCATGAGCTCGCTGTCCAGCAAGCAGGGACCTCGCTACCGGCACGCAGCCGGCGAGACCGAGCCTTACGAGACCATCGGCGTCGAGAAGCTGACGCCGATCATCGGCGCCGAGATCTCCGGCGTCGATCTCGCAGGCTCGCTGTCCAACCGCACCATGGACGAGATCCATCGCGCGCTCGCCGAAAACCTCGTGATATTCTTCCGCGACCAGCACATCACCCCGCAGCAGCACCTCGCCTTCGGCCGCCAGTTCGGTGACCTGCATATTCACCCGGCAGCACCGCATGAAGGCGACGATCCGGCCTTGATGAAGATCTATGCCGACAAGGATAGTCCGCGCGCCAATGGCGAGGGCTGGCACACCGACGTGTCCTGCGACGAGGAGCCGCCGATGGGCTCGATCCTCTATATCAAGCAGTGCCCGCCGCGCGGCGGCGACACGCTGTTCGCCAACATGTACGCGGCCTATGAGGCGCTGTCGGACCGCATGAAGGCCTATCTCGACGGGCTCACGGCGCTGCATGATGGCGAGCAGACCTATCGCGGGCTGTACGCCAATTACGGCGTCGCCGACCGGCCGCAATATCCGCGCGCCAAACATCCTGTCGTGCGCACCCACCCGGTGACCGGCAAGAAGGCGCTCTATGTCAACCGCGGCTTCACCCGATTCCTGATCGGCGTTCCCCGCGACGAGAGCGACGCCATGCTGGCCTATCTCTACCAGCATGCGGAAAATCCGCTGTTCCAGTGCCGCTTCCGCTGGACCGAAAACGCCATCGCGTTCTGGGACAACCGCTGCGCCCAGCACCGCGCGATGTGGGACTACTGGCCGCATACCCGTTCCGGCACGCGGGTGACGGTCAAGGGCGAACGGCCGGTGTAAGCCTTGATGCGTTGACGGCTCGCGTGGCCTGCGCCAAGCTTGGCCAAAAGCAAAACCAACATCGGAGGAAACCCATGCTCCGCGCAGAAGACAACAAATTCCTGACCGAGAGCGGCGCCGGGACCGGAATGGGCGAATTGCTGCGGCGGTTCTGGCTGCCGGTGCTGCTATCGGCGGAATTGCCGGAGGCCGACGGGACGCCCAAGAAGATCGTGGTCATGGGCGAGGAACTGCTTGCCTTCCGTGACAGCCGTGGCGTGGTCGGGGTCATCGACCAGTATTGCCCGCACCGCGGCGCCAATCTCTGGCTCGGCCGCAACGAGGAATGCGGCATCCGCTGCGTCTATCACGGCTGGAAATTCGACACCGACGGCCGCTGCGTCGACATGCCGACCTCGTATCCCGACCTCAACGCCAAGGACCTGATCCGCATCAAGTCCTATCCGGTGCGCGAATGGGGCGACATGATCTGGGCCTATATGGGCCCGGCCGAGCAGGTCCCGGAATTGCCCGCGCTGGAGATGGCGCTGGTGCCGGCCTCGCACCGCTACGTCACCAAGAAATGGCAGGACTGCAACTGGGTGCAGGCGGCGGAAGGTTCGATCGACACCGCGCATTTCACCTTCGCGCATCTGAGCTTCGAAAAAGACGAAAACGAAATCCTCGACATCAAGAAGCATTTCGTCAATCCGCTCACACGTGTTGCCACCGACCATATGCGCTGGATCGCGGAAGACCCGCGCCCGGTGATCAAGATCAGTCCGCACGAGGCCGGCCTGACGGTTGCCGGAGGGCGGCTGACCGGCACCGACAACATCTACTGGCGCATCGCCCAGTTCCTGATGCCGGTGCACGCCTATGCGCCGAGCTCGATGCCCGGCGAGAATATCTTCGGCCAGAGCTTCGTGCCGGTCACCGACACCAGTTGCTGGATCTACACCTATGCCTGGAATCCCGAGCGCCCGCTGACGCAGGCCGAGCGCGACGGTTACGATCGCGGCAATGGCGTGATGTCGGAGGTCGACGAGAACTACATGCCGCTGCGCAACAGGGCGAACGATTACCTGATCGACCGCAAACTGCAGAAGACGAGCAGCTACACCGGCATCAAGGGTGTGTCCGAACAGGACGCCGCCGTGCAGGACAGCCAGGGCCGGATCGCCGACCGCACCCGCGAGCATCTTGGGCCGACCGATCTGGGGATCCTGCACTTCCGCAAACTGGTGATGGACGCCGCCCGCGCGCTGCAGAAGGGCGAAGTGCCTTCACATCTCGCGCATCAGGACCGCTACACGGTGCGCTCCGGCGCCTGCGTCACCAGCAAGGCCAAGGATCTCAATGCCGTGATGGTCGAACGCTTCGGCGATCCCGCCGGCTATGTCGGCCGGCCGCGCACCGCGGCGGCGGAGTAGGGCAACCGCGCGGTCGATTGGAAGCCATTGGGCCTTCGTCGAAGGCCGGCTCGGAATCTGCTTTGACAGAAATGGTCCAGGCTGATCCAATTTCCTCCTGCTCCAGGCTTCAGCATTGGAGCGGTGAAGTTCAGCAGTGCGACCGTGGAGTCGAGCGATGAACGAGCAGGAACTTCGAAACCTGATCGCGGACGTCAAGTCCGGACGCCTGTCGCGCCGCCAATTTGTACAGGGCATGATTGCGGTCGGCATCACCGCGCCGATGGCCGGCATGATGTTGAGCCAGTCGGGCGTTGCCATGGCGGAAACGGCGATTTCCTACAAGCCGACCAAAGCCGGCGGTGGCGGCGCGCTGAAGCTGCTGTATTGGCAGGCGGTGACCTTGCTCAACCCGCATTTCGCCGTCGGCACCAAGGACCAGGAGGGTTCCCGGATATTCTACGAACCGCTGGCGGGATGGGACGGTGAGGGCAATCTGGTTCCGTTCCTGGCCGCCGAGATTCCGAGCAAGGAAAATGATGGCCTTGCCGAGGACGGCCTCTCGGTTGTCTGGAAGTTGAAACGTGGCGTCAAATGGCATGACGGGATGCCCTTCACGGCGGACGACGTCGTTTTCAACTGGGAATATGCCCGCACGCCCGAGACCGCGGCGGTCTCGATCGCCAACTACAAGGATATCAAGGTCGAGAAGATCGACGATTTCACGGTTCGCGTAACCTTTGCAAAGCCGACGCCGTTCTGGGCCGATGCCTTTGTCGGCAACTACGGCATGATTATCCCGAAGCACCTGTTTGCGGATTACATTGGCGGCAAGTCACGCGACGCGCCGACCAACACCAAGCCCGTAGGCACCGGCCCTTATCTTTTCGTCGATTTCAAGCCGGGTGACACTGTCCGTGCCAAGCGCAATCCCGACTACCACGTCGCCAACCGCCCGCATTTCGATACGCTGGAAGTCAAGGGCGGCGGCGACGCGGTATCGGCCGCGCGCGCGGTACTGCAGACCGGCGAATATGACTATGCGTGGAACATGCAGGTGGAAGACGAAATTCTGCTCAAGCTGGAAGGCGTCGGCAAGGGCAGGGTGAACATCATGTCGAGTGGCAATGTCGAGTTCATGATGCTCAACGCAACCGATCCCGCGGTCGATATCGATGGCGAGCGCGCAAGCCTCAAGACCAGGCATCCGCTGTTCAGCGACCCGGCGGTGCGCCAGGCCATCAACCTCCTGATCGATCGTGCCTCGATCGAGAAATTCATTTATGGCCGCACCGCTGTCGCCACCGCAAACTTCATCAATAACCCGGAGCGTTTTCGGTCGAAAAATACCAAATTCGAATTCAATATCGAGAAGGCCAACAAGCTTCTCGAAGCCGCCGGCTGGAAGAAGAGCGCGGATGGCATTCGCGCCAAGGACGGCAAATCGCTGAAGTTCGTGTTCCAGACCTCCATCAATGCGCCACGGCAGAAAACCCAGGTCATCGTCAAGCAGGCGTGCCAGAAGGCGGGCATCGACGTCGAGCTGAAGTCGGTGGTGGGATCGGTGTTTTTCTCCTCCGACACCGCCAACCCCGACACCTACCCGCATTTCTATTGCGACGCGCAGATGTACAATACCACCATGCCGCAACCCGATCCGCAATTCTTCATGAACCAGTGCGTGTCGTGGCAGGTGGCAACCAGGGAAAACAAGTGGCAGGGGCGCAATATCTGCCGCTGGATTAACAAGCAATATGACGAGATCTACAAGCAGGCCGAACGGGAGCTCGATGCGGTGAAGCGGGTGGCGATGTTCATCAAGCTCAACGACCTGGTTGTCGGCGACAATTACATCCTGCCCCTCGTCGGCCGGACGAGGGCCGCGGCCCTGAGCGGCAATTTGACCGCGCATTTCTCTGGTTGGGACAACGACCTGTGGCAATTGGCAAACTGGTATCGGGAGACGTGACAAATCCGCATGACGCGTCCGAACTGAAAAGCGCAGGAGAGGAGCGAACCTCGCGGCCCGAGTTGAACGCGGCGGCGGAGTAGGGCTCTATCCGTCATTGCGAGCCAACGGGTCGCGCGAATGCCTGCCCGATGACAGGCTTCCGCCGTCGCTCGTTGAGCTACGGCGGACAGGTCGTCGCTTGCGCCTCGCAATGACGACGTGTGAGGCGTCCCGCGAGCACTACAACGGTATCCTTCGATACTCCCGATTGCTCAAACTCGCTTCCTCCAGATCGAGGTCGCGCTCGATTCGCCGTCGCGTTTCGTCGGTGATCTTGCCGTCGCGCAGCAACGCGTGGATGAATTTTCGCTCCGCCGCGATCAGCTCCCGCGTCAGCGCGGTGCCTTCCGCGGAGACGTCGTGCTTGTCGGGATCGAGCGTGTCCGGCAACTGATCGGCGCGGATCTCGTGCCGGGCGCGCAACAGCTTGACGACCTCGTCCGACAATTCGCGGTCGTCGGTGATGGCGTCGAGCGATTTGAGTGCTGCATCAAGCGCCTCGCGCCGCGCCGCGATCTCGGACTCATGTTCGGCGACATGCTCGTTGTGGCCGGCGTCGGCGACGCCGAGCCATCGCACCAGCGGTGGCAGGCCGATTCCGGTTCCGACCAGCGTGATCAGGATGACGCTGAAGGTGACGAACAGGATCAGGTCGCGATAGGGAAACAGATCGCCGTTCGCCAGCGTATAGGGCAGCGCCAGCGCGGCCGCCAGCGACACCGCGCCGCGCACGCCGGTGAACGCGATCACGAACACCGTGCGCCAGGATGGATAAGGATCGCGTTCGCGCAGCCGCTTGCTGAAGACGCGCGGCAGATAGGTCGCGGGATAGACCCAGGCAAAGCGCGCGATCACGACGATGACCACGACCAGCCCGACCGCAAACAGGATGTCTTGGAGCGGAAATCCCTTCGACTTCTCCAGCAGCGAGCGCATCTGAAAGCCGGTCAGCAGGAACAGCAGGCCCTCGATCAGGAAGATCATCAGGTCCCAGAAGAAGATGCCCTGCAGGCGCGTCGCGGCCGAAATCAGCAGCGGTCCGTTCCAGCTGATGTAGAGACCGCAGGCCACGGTGGCGATCACGCCGGAGCCGCCGAAATGTTCGGGGATCCAGTAGGCGAGATAGGGTGTGATCAGCGACAGCGTGATCTCGACCTGCGGATCCCGCGCGCGATGCCGGGCGCGCAGGCTAATCCAGCCCACCGCCGCGCCAAACAGCATCTCGCCGACCACGATGACCGCAAACGTGCCGGTCGCCTGCGGCAGCGAGAACAGCCCGGTCGAGATCGCCACGACCGCGAACCGATAGAGGATCAGCGCGGTGGCGTCGTTGGCGAGCCCTTCGCCCTCGAGCACGGTGAGGATGCGGCGCGGCAGCCCGAGCTTGCGCGCAATCGCCAGCGGCGCCACCACGTCGGGCGGCGCGACAATGGCGCCGAGCAGGAAACCGACACCCCAGGGCAGCCCGATCAGATAATGCGTGGCGGCGGCGACCGCGAAGGCGGTGAAGATCACGCAGCCGACCGACAGCAGGATGATGACGCGCAGGTTGAACCTGAACTCGCGCCAGCTCATGGCGACGCTGGCCGAATAGATCAGCGGCGGCAGCACCACCAGCAGCACCAGTTCGGGCGGCAATTCCAGCGACGGCATGCCCGGCACGAAGGCGAGCACGATGCCGGCCAACAGCAGCAGGATGGCCGGCGCCGCATTGATACGCCGGGCCAGCAGGGCGGTGCCCGCGAGTACGGCGAGCAGGATCAAGAAGATCTGAAACTTGGCTTCCATGGTGGTTCCCAATCGCAGGGAAACACCTGCAAGGTCAATGCCGCCGGGGGGCGGTCACGAACGCGGGACGATCCGGAACCCACGGCTATGGTGCGAGGCTCGCCTGTTGACGCTGGTGTTCCGCTTGCGCTGACGTGTCCGGTGCCGTCGCGCCCAGCGAAAAGCCGAGTTCAATGTCCTCAGGCGTCTGCTTGAATTGCTTCCTGACGGAGGCGCGCACCACGTCGGCGAGTTCGCGGAGCGGCTTGGCGTCGTAAACCTTCGGGAAGGTGACCGTCACCGAGACGAGCCGGCCATTGTGCCAATTGAAGCCTACTCCGGGCTTCAGGCCGGTTGCCTGCTCAAGCTCGCTCGCGACGGCCTGCGAATGCTTGTAGCCGTCCACAAGGGTATTGATCATACCGCAGGCGCCGAGAGCGGATGCGAGAGCGATGATGGCGATGATCTTGCGCATGGCTACGCTCCCGCGGTCGTCATTCCCTGAGATCGTAGCGGTAGGATTTCGAGACGATCTTCCAGCCGTCGGAGAGTTTCATCGCCACCAGGTAGTCGGTGAAATAGCGCGGCGGCAACTGGCAACGCACCTTGACGAAGGCGGTCTGATCGTCCGAGCGGTCGATCGTGACGATGAAATCCTCGCGCGGCTTGCCTTCCGCTTTCGCCGACGGCCGCTTGCGGACGCGGTCGAGCCAGTCCGGCACGGTCAGGACCTGCAACGCGCCCTTTTCCACCCAGCGCAAATCGGCGGTGGGATCGAAAATCGCGCCGAGCTTATCGGCGTCCCCCTCATAGAGGCCATCGAAGTAGTTCTTGACCACGGCTTCGACGGTCGATCGGTCATGGCTCACGGCGTATCCTCCCGGGGATTTAAGGCTTGTTCGGACCGAATTAAGCCACGAACCGGACCGATGCGCTATGGTGAGTTCATCATCATCGTGAGGAATAATTCGTGATCGCTTCAGCAAATCCGAATGCTCGCATCCTCGCCGCAGAATGCTTCTGCCGCACGGTGGGCTATGCCGTCGTTGACGCCTTCGAATATGCCCTCAACTGCCACTGCTCGAATTGCCGGCGCACCACCGGGTCGGCATTCAAGCCGTTCGCGGGCATCGCCCGCGACAAGCTTCGCATCACCAGAGGCGACGAGGCCCTCTTGATCCATGGCGATGCGGCCGGCCACGACGCGCACTGCTGTCGCTGCGGCTCGCTGCTCTATTCGCTGGTCCGCGCTGGCACCTACGTCCATGTGGCGATGGGCTCGCTGGTCGACGATCCCTCGATCCGCCCGACGGCCCATATCTTCGTGGGGTCCAAGGCGCCGTGGTTTTCGATCACGGACAATTTGCCGCAGTATGAGGGGCATGTCGTGCCGCGCCAGGCGGCCATTCGCTGAGGAATAAGCAGTCGCACGGAGGGTCTATACCCGGTCGGGAACCCGACGAAAAAGCGGTGGCGGGCGAACCGGCGGCCGCTTTGCCGGACCAATAACAGAGCGGTCGCACGTTCGGCGCCGAGGCGGATCGTGACCCAACTCACAAAGGCCGGCTTTGGCTTCTGGTAGACAGTCCCGGTGTGCTAGAAAGTACGAGGTTCAGGACGCGTCATGATGAAATCCGGATCTCTAAAATTGTACCGATGGGTTCTGACCACCGCAGCCGTCCTGCTCGTGAGCGAACCGGCCCTTGCCGAGAAGCGCGTGGCGCTGGTGCTCGGCAATTCCGCCTACCAGAATGTCGCGCCGCTCCCCAATCCGGCCAATGACGGCGCCAAAATGGCCGCCACCCTGAAGGATGCCGGCTTCGATGTCGTCGACTCCCGCCGCGATCTTCCGGCGGCCGAGACCCGGCGCGCGCTGCGCGATTTTGCCGACCGCGCGCGCGATGCCGATATCGCGGTGGTCTATTACGCCGGCCACGGCATTGAGGTGGACGGCTCCAACTATCTCATTCCGGTGGATGCCAAGCTGGAGCGCGATACCGATATCTATGACGAGGCATTTTCGCTGGACCGCATCCTGATCGCGATCGAGCCCGCGAAGAAATTGCGGCTCGTCATCCTCGACGCCTGCCGCGACAATCCGTTTTCCAAAAAGATGAAGCGCACCGTTGCTACCCGCGCCGTCGGGCAGGGTCTCGCCAAGGTCGAGCCGACCAGTCCGAACGTGCTGATCGCCTATTCGGCCAAGGCCGGCTCGACCGCCGCTGACGGCGACGGCACCAACAGCCCGTTTACGACAGCGCTGGCCCATCACCTGACGACGCCTGGCCTCGACGTGCGCCGGGCTTTCGGTTTTGTCCGCGACGAGGTGCTCAAGACCACCGGCAACCGCCAGGAGCCATTCGTCTATGGTTCGCTCGGCGGCGAAGACGTGCCGCTGGTGCCGGCGCCTGCGCCCGCGGCCCCCGCCGCAGCGCCTGCTGTGCCCACCCTCAGCGCGCAGGCGGAGGCCCGCCGCGACTACGAACTGGCGCTGCAGGTCGGCAACAAGAGCGCGCTCAACGCGTTCCTGGCGCAATACCCTGATGGATTCTACGCCAGCCTCGCCAAACTCCAGCTCGAGAAGATCGCGGCCGAAGAGGCCCGGGTCGCCGCGACCGAGAAGGCGAAGGCGACCGAACAGGAGCGGGCGCGGCTCGCTGCCGAAGGCGCCCAGAAGGCGCAGCAGGCGAAGGCCGACGCTGACGCCAAGGCCGCCGAGCAGGCGCGCATCGCCGCCGAAAAGGCCAAGCAGGTGGCGCAGGATCAGGCCGCCGCCGCCGAGCAGAAGCGCGCCGCGGCTGAAAAGGCCGCTGCCGACAAGGTTGCCGCCGATAAGGCATCCGCCGCGCCAGCCGCCGACAAGGACAAAGGTGTGAATCTTGCCGCCCTCAGCGCCGGACCGCCGCAGGCCGACGTCACCAAATCGGTGCAGGCCGAGCTGCGCCGCGTCGGTTGCCTGACGGGTGCCGCGGACGGCGACTGGAATTCGGCCTCGCAGCGTTCGCTATCGCTGTTCAATCGCTATGCCGGCACCAAGCTCGACGCCAAAGTGGCGAGCGTCGATACGCTCGACACGGTCAAGCTGAAGACATCGCGGGTCTGTCCGCTGGTCTGCGAACATGGCTATAAGGCCGATGGCGACCGCTGCAGCAAGATCAGCTGCGCCGAAGGCTCGTTCCTCAACGACGACAATGAATGCGAGAAGCGCCGGGAGAAGAAGCCGGTCGCCAGGCGCGACAGGCCGGAGGTCCGCCGCGACGCACCGGAACCAAGGCGAGTTATTGTCAGGCGTTCTTCAGAGCCCGCTTCCCCGCGCCCTTCAGCATCCACTCCAGGGATCGGAGCTTCAGGCCAGCCGCTCACCGGCCTGGAACGTCAGCAGGGTTGCAACGGATACGGAGCCATCATGTCGGGAAGGTGCCCGTAACCTTCAGATCGCGCTGGCGGCGATGTTGACCATCAACGCGACCAGCGCGGTGTTGAACACGAACGAGATGATGCCGTGCACGGTCGCGGTGCGGCGGATGATCCGGTCGGTGATGCCGACGTCGGACACCTGCGCGGTCATGCCGATCACGAACGAGAAATAGACGAAGTCCCAATAGTCGGCCTCGTCGTCGCTGTCGCCGCTCGGAAACTGCAGGCCGCCCGGCTTGGGCCCGCGATAATATTCGTGGGCGTAGTGCAGCGAGAATCCGGTGTGCACCGCCGCCCATGACAGCGCGATCGTGATCGTCGCCAGCGCGAGGCCAGGCCCACTGCGGTTCGAGGCGCCGAGCTCGAACACGATGGCGGCGATGCTGGCGAAGGCGCCGAGCCCGGTCACCAGCAGGATCAGGAAACGGCCGTCATCCTGCAGCACCGCGTTGCGGCGGATGTGCGCGATGCCGCTGCGCAGCACCATGATGTAGATCAGCGCCAGATAGAACGAGACGAAGACGTCCCAGCCGACCAGCAGCCGGGTCACCAGCCGCAGCGAGCCCGGCAGCAGGAAGAACGCGACGATGCCGATCGCGATCGAGATGAAGGTGCGCGGCCGCGCATAGACCAGGCGGAGCGGCACCGGCATTTTTTGGAACCGGGCGAGAAACTCATCGAATTCGTGCTTGGGGGACGGCACGTCAGCTCTTGCGGTCGGCGACGAAGCGCGCCGCGGCCCGCAGCACGTCGCCCTTGGCGCCGAAGACCGACAGCGCCGAATCGGCGCGCGCCAGCAAATCGCGCACGCGCTGCTTGGCGCCGTCGATGCCGAGCTGGGTCACGAAGGTGGTCTTGCCGAGCGCCGCGTCCGCGCCGGCAGGCTTGCCGAGTGCCGCGGCATCGCCTTCGACGTCGAGCAGGTCGTCGGCGATCTGGAAGGCTTCGCCGAGCGCGCGGCCGTAATCGTCGAGCGCCTGATATTCCTTTTGCGTGGACTGGCCGAGGATCGCGCCGGCGATGCAGCCATAGCGCAACAGCGCGCCGGTCTTCATCTGCTGCAGCCGCGCCACGTCGACCGGCTCGCGGTCGCCGAAGCGGCCTTCACCGGCGAGATCGAGTATCTGGCCGCCGACCATGCCGCCGATCCCTGAGGCGCGCGCCAGCGCCCGCGTCAGCAGCAGGCGCACGGTCGGGTCCTTGTGCAGTTCGTCGCGGGTGATGATGTCGAACGCCAGCGTCAGCAGCCCGTCGCCGGCGAGGATCGCGGTGGCATCGTCGGTCTTCTTGTGCAGGGTCGGACGTCCCCGGCGCAGATCGCTGTTGTCCATCGCCGGCAGATCGTCGTGGATCAGCGAATAGCAGTGGATGCATTCGAGCGCGGCGCCGGCCAGCAGGGCGGCCTCGCGCGGCACGCCGAACACCGCGGAGCTTTCGACCACCAGAAAAGGGCGCAACCGTTTGCCGCCACCGAGGCTGGAATAGCGCATCGCGTCCATCAGCCGCCTCGGCCGCGCGATCTCGTCCGGCAACAGCGTGTCGGACAACAGCTTCGCCAGCAGTGCTTCGGTATCCTCCGCGGTCTGGTCCAGTTGTTTGGCAAAGTCGAAAGTCACGGTCGTCATCTCTAGTGGCTCCAAGAATAGCTCCAGCTCGATTTGGCCGGACAATCGTTGATGGCACGGCTCACGTCAATTCCGGCGGGTGGGCTGAAACGCCTTAAAAGTGCTGGAAAACGCCCGAAATATCATGGAGATGTCATTTGCGTGGGGGTCTATTGATCGGCGGGCCTGTCGATCGGTCCTGCCAGCGGGGCTGAACCGGAAATTTCCAATTTGCGCATTGTCCGAATTCTCCGATTTCTGGGGCTGATCCTGCTGGTGGTGCTGTTGCTGCCCTATCTGGTGACGCCGTTCTATCGCACGGGTCATCCGGTCTCGACGCTGATGGCCTGGCGCTGGCTCAGGGGCGCGCCGGTATTGCGGCCATGGATCAATTTCAGCGCGATCTCACCTTATTTGCCGCGTTCGGTGGTGGGCTCGGAGGACGCCAAGTTCTGCAGTCATCGCGGGGTCGATTGGGATGCGCTGCGCGACGTCATGGACGACGCCGAGGACGGTGAGGTCACGCGCGGCGGGTCGACCATCACCCAGCAGGTCGCCAAAAACCTGTTCCTGTGGCCGGGCCGCAGCGTCGTGCGCAAGGCGCTGGAGCTGCCGCTGGCGCTGTGGATCGACCTCGTGCTGTCCAAGCAGCGGATTTTGGAGATCTACCTCAACATCGCCGAACTCGGCCCGTCCGGGCAGTTCGGAGCCGAGGCTGGTTCGGCTTACGCGTTCGGCCATTCGGCCGCGACCCTGTCGGCGCGGGAGGCAGCCTTGCTGGCGGCGATCCTGCCCAACCCGATCCGGCGCAGCGCCCGGAATCCGGGTCCGGGGGTGCGCCGTCTGGCCGTGACCTATATGGCGCGGGCCAATGCGACGGCACTACAGCGCTGCTGGAGCGAGAATCGCGCATTTTGAGCCAATTTTCGGCCGTTTTAACCGCAACCCGCCCTAGCTTTACGCCAGCCCATCCTCTATAAGCGCGGCCTTATCGGCATCGCAGCCCGCGGCCTACGCGCTGGGCGTTCCGGCTCTGGACGATGCCCTCCGACAACACCCCTAGAGGACCGTTATGGCCGTTCCCAGAAGAAAAACATCGCCCTCGCGGCGTGGCATGCGCCGCTCGGCGGACGCCCTGAAGAAGCCGACCTACGCCGAGGACAAGGATTCGGGCGAACTGCGCCGTCCGCACCACCTCGACCTGAAGACCGGCATGTACAAGGGCCGGCAGGTTCTGAAGGCCAAGAAAGAATCCTGAGCGGGATTTCCGTATCAGGGCTCCTGCCTGAGAAGTCCTGGTCGGGCATTGGATAAGTCGCCGCCGGTGGCGGCAGCTGCCTGAATTCGGCCAACGAGTAGGGTAACGGTTCCCGGTGACGAAGCGCGATGCTTCGCCCGGGCAAATCCGTTTTTTCTCGTCCGGTTTTCCTAGCCCGGTATTCCAGCAAGGCCCTCGCCATGGTCGGTTTTCCGCTGCTTCTGATTCCGCTCGCGATCTACAACATCATCGTGTTTTTGATGCCCGGCGTTTCCTTCACGGATCCGCTGGTCAAGCTGACATTGATGTCGGGCGCCGAATGGCCGCTGACGCTGAGCGATGTGCTGCTCGCGCTCGGCATCCTGCTTCTGATGTGCGAGGTCATCAAAGGCGCGCGCCCCGGTGCGAAATATCTCACCGACCATCTGCTGTCGCTGATCGTGTTCGGCGCGGCCGCCGCCGAATTCGTGCTGTGGTCGAAGTTCGGTACCTCGACCTATTTCCTGCTGGTCGCGCTGTCGATGGTGGATTTCCTCTCCGGCCTCGCGCTGCGCACGCGACGCGGCGCCGTCGCCGCGGCTGCGCCTGCGGTCTCCAGGAAAAGCTCGAGAGCGGCCGAGCCGCCGGCTGCCGAACCCGAATTCGATCCCGCCGCTGCGTCAACGGCGGCATCATCAGCCCCTCCGGCGGCCTCGGTCGCCCAGTCCGTACCGCTGGACCATCCCGAGCCGCACCCTTCCGTCCTGCCTCATGCGGCCTCCCCGGAGGTCCCGTCGCCGGGCCTGCAGCCGGGCAACGGCGCGCCGCCGTCGGACACGCCGCCACGCTGAGCGGTCATTTTAGAAGATCAGACGACTTGAATTCAGACGACTTGTCGGGTCCGGAAGCCGGCAACGTAGCGCGGGCTCCGGCTGGTGCCGTAGGCGGTCTGGGCATCGGCCAGCGAGCCTCGCCGCAGGCTGCGGGTCTGCGGTGCCTGGGCCGCGGTCGCGATCAACTGGGTGACGAAGCCCGGATCGGGCCGTGCGATCGGGCCTTTGGGCATCCAACGCAAGGATGGGGTCACCGGCACCAGCGCGACACAGCCGGGTTCGTCGGCGTCCAATACCTCGCCGTCCAGCGCCTCTTCTGATCGATCGACATCCAGCATCGCACACCGTAACCGTTAACTGTCACGTTTTGGGACGTTACGCCCCACTGCGATCTGAGCCTCGCAAGGCCTATGCCGGTCGGTTGCGGTTGGTTCCCGGCGGGTCCGGGATTGCCGTGAAACGTGCTTTCCAGATTATTTATGAACTTTGCCTAGCCTCTGATTCGAATCAGCCACTATCCTCTTGCGTGGGAATCATCCGGCGATGTCCCGAATCGAGGCGATCTGATGCCCCCTGTCCCGCAAGCTTCCAGCATTCTCGCCTCGCTCGGGCAGGCCGCGTTCGTCTGGGATATCGCGGCCGACACCATCGCCTGGAGCGACAACGTCGCTGCCGTCTTCACCGACGTTCCGGCGCAGGCGCTCGCCAGCGGCACCGAATTCGCCAAGCTGATCGAGCCTGTACGCTCGATCCGGTCGGACACGCTCGGCCAGTCGGCGCCGCCGCGGAGCGGGGAAGGGGCCGCCTACCGGATCGAATATGGCGTGCGGACCTCGACGTCGGCTCCCGTGATCTGGATCGAGGAGACCGGCTGCTGGTTTGCCGGTCCCGACGGCCGGCCGGCGCGCGCGCAAGGCATCGTCCGCGTCGACAATGAGCGCCACGCCCGCGACGAGCAGCTCGTGAGGCTGTCGCGCAACGATCCGCTCACCGGCGAACTCAATCGCACCCATCTGATCGCCTCGCTGGCCGAAGCGATCGAGGAAACCGCGCGCTCGCGTGCCTCCTGCGCCTTCATGCTGATCGGGATCGATCATCTGGCGCGCGTCAATGACGCTTTCGGCTTCGACGTGGCGGATGCCGTGATCGCCGAAGTCGGCAAACGGATCCGGGCGCGGCTGCGCGGCGGCGACGTGCTCGGGCGATTTTCCGGCAACAAATTCGGGCTGATCCTGCGCAACTGCACCGTCGATGACACCAATGTCGCGGCCGAGCGCTTTCTCGCGGGGATCCGCGACGACGTGGTGCCGACCGTGTCCGGCCCGGTGTCGGTGACGGCATCGATCGGCGCGGTCAGCGTGCCGCGTTACGCCCGCAGCGCCGATGAAGCCGTCAACCGCGCCCAGGAAACGCTCGATGCCGCCAAGCGCCGCCGCGCCGGATCGTTCTCGCTGTGGCGTCCGAATGTCGAGCGCGACGCCCAGCGCCGCGTCAACATCCGCGTCACCGACGAGATCGTCACCGCGCTGAACGAGCGCCGGATCGTCACCGCGTTCGAACCTGTCGTGGAGGCGCGCTCGCGGCAGCCGGCGTTCTACGAGTGCCTGGTGCGGATGGAGCAGGCGGACGGCCAGGCGCTGCTGGCCCCCGATATCGTTCCGGTGGCGGAGCGGCTGGGTCTCATTCGGCTGGTCGATCACCGCGTGCTCGAACTGGCAGTCGCCGAACTGGCGGCCTCGCCGAACGTTCAGCTCAGCCTCAACATCTCGCCCGACACCACCATGGACCCGGACTGGTGGACCGGAATCGAATCGCTGATGCAGGCGCATCCCGGCGTCGGCGAGCGGCTGATCGTCGAGATCACCGAAACCGTCGCGATCCAGGATATCGACGACATCAGGGGCTTCATCACCCGCCTCAAGGGTTTCGGCAGCCGGATCGCGATCGACGATTTCGGCGCCGGCTACACCTCGTTCCGCAACCTGCGCAAGCTCGGCGTCGATATCGTCAAAATCGACGGCGCCTTCGTGCAGAACATCGCCCGCTCCGCCGATGATCGCGCTTTCGTGCAGACGTTGATCGATCTCGCCCGCCGGCTGCAGATCAAGACGGTGGCGGAATGGGTGCAGGACGAGGAAGCCGCAGTCATGCTGCGCGAATGGGGCTGCGATTACATCCAGGGCCGCCTGATCGGCCTGGCGTCGCCGCAACGGCCGTGGAGTGTGGCCACCGATACGGTGTTGCCGGCGGCGGGGTAGATACTCAACGACCGTCAATTTTTTTCGTCATGCCCGGGCAAAAGCGCGAAGCGCGTCTTCGCGCTAGATGTCCCGAGCATCCACGTCTTAATGTCTCGCCCCAAAAACGTGGATGGCCGGGACAAGCCCGGCCATGACGACTCAAATGATTCTGTGCGCGCGAGAGAGTCCTACTCTTCCTTCTTCGGCTCTTTCGACATCCGCTCGAGGCGGTCCTGCATGTCCTTCATCTGACGGCGGAGGTCGTCGATGTTGTCTTCCTCGACTACCGGCTCCGGCACCTTCTCCGGTTCGAGTGCAGCCACTCCGCCGCGCGGCGGCACGAACGGCTTGAACATCGAGAACGTCTGCTGAAACAATTCCATGTTGCGGCGGACGTGCTCTTCGAGCGGCGCGAACGGCGTTCCGCTGAACGTGTTGGTGAGCTGCTTGCGGAATTTTTCCTGCTCGCGCGTCAGCGTGTCGATCGACTGCTCGAGATATTTCGGCACCACCATCTGCATGCTGTCGCCGTAGAAGCGGATCAACTGGCGCAGGAACGTGGTCGGCAGCAGATTCTGGCCGGCCTTGTTTTCCTGTTCGAAGATGATCTGCGCCAGCACCGAGCGCGTGATGTCGTCACCGGTCTTGGCGTCATAGACGAGAAAGTCCTCGCCATCCTTCACCATCGCTGCGAGATCCTCGAGCGTCACATAGGTGCTGGTGCCGGTATTATAGAGCCGCCGGTTGGCGTATTTTTTGATCGTTGTAGGTTGGTCTGACTTTGCCATGGGCTCACACATACACACCGAGAGCGGGGAACCCGACGGCTTCGCCGGCGGGCAGACGAGCAACGCAACGCAGCAAAGTAAGCATTTTCAATGCGGTTCGGCTACCGTTTTGTGCGGCACGGTTAATTCCAAGGCATGGAGACTGCTCTGGAAACCGCCAAGCGCGCTATTTTGAATGCGCCGCGGCGTGATTTTGACCTCTGGCCGATTGACACGACATCCCGAGGTTAACAGGATGGGCCCAAGAGACAGGCCCGCCATCCGGCCGCCCGCCGTCGAGAAACCTCAAGCCCCAAAACGTCAAAGGAGATGTCCATGTCAGACGATGTCGTCATCGTCAGCGCCGCCCGCACCCCGGTCGGCAGTTTCAACGGCGCGTTCGCCACCACCCCGGCGCACGACCTCGGCGCGATCGCCATCAAGGCGGCGCTGGAACGGGCCGGCATCGAGCCGGGACGGGTCTCCGAAGTCATCATGGGCCAGATCCTGACCGCGGCGCAGGGCCAGAACCCGGCCCGCCAGGCCTCGATCGCGGCCGGCATACCCGTGGAAAGCCCGGCCTGGGGCGTCAACCAGCTCTGCGGCAGCGGCCTGCGCACGGTAGCATTGGGCTATCAGGCGCTGCTCAACGGCGATTCCGAAATCGTCGTGGCCGGCGGACAGGAATCCATGAGCATGGCCCCGCATGCGCAATATCTGCGCGGCGGTACCAAGATGGGCCCGATCGAGTTCGTCGACACCATGATCAAGGACGGCCTGTGGGATGCCTTCAACGGCTACCACATGGGCAACACCGCCGAGAACGTCGCCCGCCAGTACCAGATCACCCGCGCCCAGCAGGACGAGTTCGCGGTCCATTCGCAGAACAAGGCCGAGGCGGCGCAGAAGGCCGGCAAGTTCAAGGACGAGATCGTCCCCGTCACCATCAAGACCCGCAAGGGCGACATCATCGTTGCCGACGACGAATATCCGCGCCATGGCGCCACTGTCGAAGCGATGGCCAAGCTGAAGCCCGCCTTCGAGAAAGACGGCACCGTTACCGCCGGCAGCGCGTCCGGCATCAATGACGGCGCCGGCGTGGTGGTGCTGATGACCGCCAAGCAGGCCGCCAAGGAAGGCAAGAAGGTCCTTGGCCGCATCGTGTCGTGGGGCCAGGCCGGCGTCGATCCGAAGATCATGGGCACCGGACCGATCCCGGCTTCGCGCGCCGCGCTGAAGAAGGCCGGCTGGAACATCGGCGACCTCGATCTGATCGAGGCCAACGAGGCCTTCGCTGCCCAAGCCTGCGCGGTCAACAAGGACCTCGGCTGGGATACCTCCAAGGTCAACGTCAACGGCGGCGCGATTGCGATCGGCCATCCCGTCGGCGCGTCCGGCGCCCGCGTGTTGATCACGCTGCTGCACGAGATGCAGAAGCGCGACGCCAAGAAGGGCCTCGCCACGCTGTGCATCGGCGGCGGCATGGGCATCGCGATGTGCATTGCACGCGACTGAACTAGAGGCAGGTTGACGGGTTGAATGATGAAAAGATCATCTGTCAACAACGCTGATTGCTGATAAATAAAATGCCCGGCCTCGCGCCGGGCATTTTACGTTTTGGAAGTTGTGAAAGATTGAGCGCAGTCAAAAGACCGGGATAATTCCGGCTTATAAGGGACGATCAAGGAGGAGGACGACATGGCACGTGTTGCATTGGTAACGGGCGGTACGCGAGGCATTGGTGCGGCGATCAGCAAGGCGTTGAAGGCTGCGGGCTACAAGGTGGCGGCGAGCTACGCCGGCAACGACGCCGCGGCCGAGAAGTTCAAGGCCGATACCGGCATTCCCGTCTACAAATGGGACGTCAGTTCGTTCGACGCCTGCGCTGACGGCGTCAAGAAGGTCGAGGCCGATATCGGTCCGGTCGACGTGCTCATCAACAATGCGGGGATCACCAAGGACGGCGCCTTCCACAAGATGACGCTCGATCAATGGAACGCGGTCATCAACACCAATCTCGGCTCGTTGTTCAACATGACGCGCCAAGTGATCGAGGGCATGCGCGCCCGCAAGTTCGGCCGCGTCATCAACATCTCCTCCATCAACGGCCAGAAGGGCCAGTTCGGTCAGGTCAACTATTCGGCCGCCAAGGCTGGCGATATTGGCTTCACCAAGGCGTTGGCGTTGGAGAACGCCAAGGGCGGCATCACCGTGAATGCGATCTGCCCCGGCTACATCAACACCGAAATGGTGCAGGCGGTGCCGAAGGAAGTGCTGGAGAAAAGCATTTTGCCACTGATCCCGGTCAATCGTCTCGGCGAGCCCGAGGAAATCGCCCGCGCGGTGGTGTTCCTTTCCGCCGACGAGGCCGGTGGCATTACCGGCTCGACCATGACGATCAATGGCGGCCAGTACATGGTGTGATCTGCGTTTGTCGCTGATCGTTTTATGCGCGATCTCAAAAAGTCGTCATGCCCGGGCTTGTCCCGGGCATCCACGTCTTTAGAACTCGGCAGGAAAGACGTGGATGGCCGGGATAAACCCGGCCATGACGAGAACGAATTCATGACCTCCCGTACCGCTACCCTCGTAGGACTGACCGCGATCCTGATGTGGTCGCTGCTGTCGGTCATGACCGTTGCGACCGGCAAGATTCCGGCGTTCCAGTTGGCGGCCATGACGTTCGCGATCGGCGCTGCCGTGGCGTTTGCGAGCTTCATCTTCCGCCCACAGGCTTTCGCCGCGCTGAAACAGCCGCCGGTGGCCTGGGTTGTCGGGGTCGGCGGGCTGTTCGGCTATCACGCGCTGTATTTTCTCGCGCTACGCTTCGCGCCGCCGGCCGAGGCAGGGCTCTTGAATTACCTGTGGCCGCTGTTGATCGTGCTGTTCTCGTCGCTGCTGCCCGGCGAGCGGCTGGCGCCGCATCACATCATCGGCGCGTTGCTCGGATTGGCCGGCACGGTGTTGTTGTTCGCGGGTAACGGCGGCAGCGGCTTTACGCCCGGCCAGATCCCGGGCTTGGCGGCGGCCTTCGTCGCCGCGTTCGTATGGGCGGCCTATTCGGTGATGTCGCGCCAGCTCAAGGCGGTGCCGACCGATGCGGTGGCCGGCTTCTGTCTGGCGACGGCGCTGCTTGCGGCCCTGGTCCATGGCGCGGTCGAGACCACCGTCTGGCCGGAGACATCAGGGCAATGGCTGGCGATTGTCGCACTCGGCGTCGGCCCGGTCGGCGCCGCGTTTTTCGTCTGGGACATCGGCATGAAGCGCGGCGACATCCGCGTGCTGGGCGCCGCGTCCTACGCCACGCCGCTGCTCTCGACGACGTTCCTGATCTTCGCGGGTTACGCCGCGCCGAGCGCCACCATCGCTATCGCCGCGGTGCTGATCGCCGGCGGCGGGCTGATCGCAGCCAGGGACATGATCTGGAAGAAAAATTAGGCGGCCGGCTTCCAGCCAGGCGGCTTGTACATCGCTTCCGGAATCTGTCCGAGCTCGGAGCGTTGCAATTTGTCCGGCGTCAGGCCGTAGAATTGCTGAAAGCTCATGATCAGCGGGCGCCACTTGTCGGGATCGATCCGGTTCGGCTGACCATCCATCATCAGGCCGGCATGCGCATGCACGCGGGTGATTCGTACTTCGATCGCGGTCAAATTCCCGCGCCAGACCGCATCGTCCTGCGCCATCTGATGGACCTGCGCGACCTTGGCTTCGATCTGCACCGGGCATTCCAGCGCGCGCGGTGCGGCGACCGTCTCGCCCGCTACCGGCGTCAGGCCGCAAAGGGCGAACTTGTCGTGTTCATGCCGGTAGCCGCGCATCGTCTTGCCTGGCGGCACCGGGTCCGAACCGGTGGTGCGCGCCAGCCGGTCGACCGCGCCGACCAAAGCGGCCGACGGCAGATTGAGTACGCATTCGCCCGTACGAATCATGTTCTCGGTGGTTTTGGAATTGCGCGCCAGTCCAAGCATGCAGCGCCAGCCGACCCACCATGCCGACGACATCGGCGCGAGATTGAACGAGCCGTCCTCGTTGTTTGAGCCGATCAGAACGACAGGCGTTCCGAAGTAAAGTATCGCCGGCTCGATCTGGTGTGAAACGCTGAATGTTCCGTGCATCTTCCGCTCCCAATCGCGTGAGAACGGAAACTATGCGCGCGAAAGTGAGAAACCCACCCGATTCCCGAATGCGCCTAGCTCGAAGGCATCCAGCCTTTCGGCGCCAACTCGAATTTTGCAAATTCGAAGCCGGGCGCCACGGTGCAGCCGACCAGGGTCCAGTCGCCGGTGCTCTCGGCGGCCTGCCAGGCATGCGCGGGCACGATCGCTTGCGGCATTTCACCCTTCGCAAGATCAGGGCCGAGCTTCACCCTGCGTTGTCCATGATCATCTGCGATCTGCAGGGTCAGCGCGTCGCCCGCGCAGTAGTGCCAGACTTCCACCGCATCGACGCGATGCCAGTGCGAGCGTTCGCCGCGTGCGAGCAGAAAATAGATTGCTGTGGAGCGTGAACGTCCACTCCCATCAACGCTGGCATCGCGAAACGTCTCGCGATAGTGCCCGCCTTCGGGATGCGGCTCCAGTTCGAGCCGCGCAATGATCTCGGCGGCGGCGAGCGCCATCAGGACTTGTTCTTGCGTTCGCGCAGTTCGCCGAACACGTCAGCCGCCGCGGCGCCCTTCATGTGCAGCTTCACCGCCACGGCGGGATCGTCCGCGCGCAGGAACACGTTGGCCTTCTTCTCGTCGCCGAGCAGCACCGGGATCGTCGGCTTGTTGTCCGCGCGCAGCCGCGTCACTTCGGCGGCGCGCGCCTGCAGGGCCGGATTATCGGACTCGACTGATAGCGCGAACTTGACGTTGGAGGCGGTATATTCGTGGCCGCAATAGAGTTTGAAATCGTCCGGCAGTGCGCGCAGCTTCAATAGCGAATCCCACATCATCGGATAGGTGCCCTCGAACACGCGGCCGCAGCCGATCGAGAACAGCGTGTCGGCGGCAAACAGCGCCTTCTCGCTGTCGAACACATAGGAGATGTGGTCGAGCGTATGGCCCGGCGTCTCCAATACCCGTACCAGCAGGCCGCCGACCTTGATGACGTCGCCGTGGGCGGCGCGCAGATCGACGTCGGCGATCTTGGCCGCCTTGTCGTGCGGCGCCACGACGCGGCAATTGTATTTCTTCTTCAACTCGGCGACGCCGCCGACATGGTCGTGATGGTGATGGGTGATGAGGATATCCGTCAGCGTCCAGCCTTCGCGTTCCAGCGCCTTGATGATCGGACCCGCTTCCGGCGCGTCGATCGACGCGGTGGCCTTGGTCGCGGGGTCGTGGATCAGATAGCCGAAATTGTCGCTGAGACAGGTAAAAGTGCGAATTTCCGCGGCCATGATCACTCCATAAGTAAGGGGCGGTTAGCCCGCTTTAATCTTCAGAAATATGGCGTTAACGCTCACACGGCAATGCCATTTTCGGTGCGCCGTAACGAAACCTGCCGTGTTAGATTGCGTCCATGACCATCGACGTCATCGATCTCAGGGACTTCTATTCGCGGCGCCTCGGCATTGTGGCGCGGCAACTGATCAACCGCGGCATCCGGGCGCGCTGGCCGGATGCGGAGGGCCTGCGCGTGCTCGGGCTCGGTTATCCGACGCCTTATCTCGGGTTGTTCCGCGAGGACTCCGAGCGCTGCATCGCCTTCATGCCGGCGGCGCAGGGCGTGCTGAAATGGCCGACCGCGCGGCCGGCGCTCGCGACCCTGATCGACGAATTTTCAATGCCGCTGCCGGATGCCGCCGTGGACCGCATCCTGCTGGTTCACTCGCTGGAAATGTCGGACGATCCGGAGCGGTTGCTGCGCGAGGTGTGGCGCGTGCTGGCGCCGTCCGGCCGCCTGATCGCTGTCATCCCCAATCGCCGCGGCGTATGGACGCGCACCGACAATACGCCGTTCGGCCACGGCCGGCCCTATTCGCGCGGGCAGATCACGCAATTGCTGCGGCAGACCTGGTTTACGCCGACGGCGTGGGGCGAGGCGCTGTTTTTGCCGCCGGTCGGAAAAGGCTGGTTCCTGCGTTCGGCGATGGCGTGGGAACGCGTCGGTGCCGCGCTGTCGCTGCCGTTTGCCGGCGTGCATATCGTCGAAGCAACCAAGCAGGTCTATCGCGCGATCCCCGCGCACGGCGAACGCACGCGTTTGATTCCGTCGCTGCCGCCGGTGCTGGTGCCGTCGTCGTCGACGAGAGGCTAAGAAAAAGGCGGGCACAGCTTTCGCTATGCCCGCCTTTGGATGGCTGAACGCCTGTCGGCGATCGCGTTAGTTACTCATTTCCCGGATTGAAATCTTCGCCGGGCCCGGCAGGCGCGGCCACGCCCTCGGGGCGCGGGCCGTGCGGGCGGCGGCGACGGCGCGGGAAACGCTCGCCGCCGGTATTGCCTTCAAAGCCGGGGGCGCCGTTCACCTGTGGCTGCGGGCCGGTGATGAAGGACGGCAGGCGATCGACGCCGCCGGTGTCGGCGATGACGGGCTGCGGTTGCGGCTGCGGCTGATATTGCGGTTGCGGCCGGTGTTCGCGCGGCTCGCGGTGTTCGCGGGGCTGATGCTGCTCGCGCGGCTGCTGGTCGCGATAGGGCTGGCCCTCGCGCGCCTGGAAGTCGCGCTGCGTGTGATCGCGCTGATTGTTTTCGCGCGGCACGAACGGCTGCGGCTGCTGCGGAGCGAAGCCGGGCTCCTGGCCGAAGTTGGAGAAGCTTTCGCCCTCGTCGTCGCCTTCGTCGGTCGAAGGCATCTCGTTTTCGGTGCGCGGCTGCGGCTGGTTCTGCCGGAACTGCTCCTGGGCGGCTGCGATCAGCCGGAAATAATGTTCGGCGTGCTGGTAGTAGTTCTCGGCCGCGACCGGGTCGCCGGAGGAGCGCGCATCGCGCGCCAGCTGGACGTATTTTTCCGCAACGTGGGAGGCGGTGCCACGGATCTTGATGTCGGGCCCGTTCGATTCGAACACCCGGGTCATCGGGTTTTGACCGCGCCGGTTATTATTATTATTGTTGTTGTTATTATTGTTGTTATTCCGGTTACGCATCCGCTTGTTATTTTGACCGTTTCTCATGTCTTGCCTTTATTCCAGCCCTGAAAGTTATGCAGTTGCCTTAGAAAGTTATGCAGTGGTCTTGGCCTCACCGGAGTCCGGGCGCGCGCAGGCGCACCGAATCACGATGCCGTTCAATTTCATGTCGTCGATTTCGCCAGCCATCGCGTTCAACAAAGACGCGTTCCCCAACCGCCGGCATTTTACAGCCAGCCGGACCAAATCATTCAGCGTGCCAAAACCCGCCTGATCATCGAGCATGACGGCTTCGCGTGACGGTATGTTGCGTAAGTCTTCAAGCGCAATATCAGGCTTTCGTTCGCTTTGCGGTCGAGAGCAGCACAGCTTCAGCCATTGCGCTCAATTGGACCTGCGTTTTGGAACCTTTCACCCGGCGGGCTCTCGTTTCGAGAACTCTGGCCTCACCCGTAACATCTTACGGGGCCAGCAACCCTGGACCGATGTTGTGAGCCGGAACGTAGTCGCTCCCCGGGAATATTCAAGCGGTTTTTTTGCGTCTCAATAGGACTTTATCGGGGCATTTTGCGGCCCGCGACGGCCCTCAAAATGCCCGCCAGATCGGCTTTTGGGCCGCCTGTGGGGGTTAATCCGGCCAGCGTCATCAAACCGTTAATAAGGCCGCTTTGGCCCTCACCGGCCTCGACAACGAGGGCAGCACCCGGTGCCAGCAGACCGGCCGCCTGGGGAATCAGTGCCCGATAGGCATCAAGCCCGTCGGCACCGCCGTCGAGGGCGGCGCGCGGGTCAAATCCCCTGACCTCCACGGCGAGACCCGCGATATCCGCCGCGCGGATATAGGGCGGATTCGACACGATCAAATCGAACAGGCCGGAAAGTCCCGATGCATAGTCACAGGCGATGAACGTCGCTCGTGCAGCCAGCCCGGTGCTGACGGCGTTGGCAGCGGCGGTTTGCAGCGCCTGCTCCGAAATATCGGTGCCGAATCCTTGCGCCGTCGGCAGCTCCGACAACAACGCCAGCAGGATCGCGCCGGAGCCGGTACCGAGATCGGCGATGCGCAGCGGACGATTGATGGCACCGTCGGCACGCAGCAATTCCAGCGCCAGTTCGACCACGGTCTCGGTATCCGGTCGCGGCACCAGCGTCGCCGGCGAAAGCTTGAGCGGCAGTCCCCAGAACTCCTTCTCGCCGATCATGCGCGCGACCGGCTCGCCGGCGAGACGACGGCGCGCGACGTCTTCAAGCAGCGCCGATTCGTTCTCCGTGAGTTGACGCTGCGCCGACGTGATCAGGCCGGTGAGGTCAAGGTTGAGGATGTGACCAATGAGTATGCGTGCATCGAGGCTTGCCGATTCGATCGCGGCTGATTCGAAACGCGCCGTTAGCGCGCGCCGTGCTGTTTCGACGGTTTCTCCGGCGAGCGATTCGGTCATGCGAAGTCCTCGCACAAATCCGTCAACCCGTCGTCCCTGCGCACGCAGGGACCCATACGCCGCGGCCCATCGATTGAGGCGGTGTGGGTTAGTATCCTAGGTAACAACGACGCCCGGTGGTTATGGGTCCCTGCGTTCGCAGGGACGACATCGAGATTGGCGCTCACGCCGCGGCGCCCTGGGCGGCGAGCTGGGCGGCCTGATGTTCCGTCGTCAGCGCCTCGGTCAATTCACCCAGCGCTTCGCCCGCGATCACCTGCGGCAATTTGTAGAGCGTCAGGTTGATCCGGTGGTCGGTGACGCGGCCTTGCGGGAAATTATAGGTGCGGATGCGCTCGGAGCGATCGCCGGAGCCGACCTTCTCCTTGCGCTCGGCGGAGCGCGCGGCGTTGATGCGCTGTTGCTCGGCGTCGTAGATCCGCGAACGCAGGATGTTCATCGCCGACGCCCGGTTTTTGTGCTGCGAGCGGCTGTCCTGCATCATCACGACGATGCCGGTCGGGATGTGGGTGATGCGGATCGCCGATTCGGTCTTGTTGACGTGCTGGCCGCCGGCGCCCTGCGCGCGCATGGTCTCGATCCGCAGATCGTCGCTCTTGATGTCGACGTCGACGTCCTCGACCTCGGGCAGTACCGCAACCGTCGCCGCCGAGGTGTGAATGCGCCCTTGCGTTTCGGTATCGGGTACGCGCTGCACCCGGTGCACGCCGGATTCGAATTTCAGTTTTGCGAAGGCGCCGCGGCCCTGGACCTCGGCGACGATTTCCTTGTAGCCGCCCATGGTGCCTTCGGACGCCGAGATCACTTCGACCTTCCAGCCCTGCAGAGCGGCGAAGCGCTCATACATCCGGAACAGATCGCCG
Organism: Afipia sp. GAS231; assembly: GCF_900103365.1. Taxonomy (NCBI): domain Bacteria; kingdom Pseudomonadati; phylum Pseudomonadota; class Alphaproteobacteria; order Hyphomicrobiales; family Nitrobacteraceae; genus Afipia; species Afipia sp. GAS231. Next base: position 3,300,879 of record NZ_LT629703.1, on the reverse strand, counting down.
GCGAACAAGGAGGCCTCGTCGCCGCCGGTGCCGGCGCGGATTTCCAGCACCACGTTGCGGTCGTCCATGGCGTCCTTGGGCAACAGCGCCACGCGGATTTTCTGCGCGAGTTCGTCGACCTGGGTTTGCAGGGTTTCGAGCTCGGCCTCCGCCATGCCGCGCATATCAGGATCGGTGGTGGAATCCGCCAGCAGGGTTTTGGTGTCCGCAATCTCGGCCAGCGCCGCGCGATAGGTCTTCACGGCGTCGATCAGCGGATTGAGCTCGGCGAGCTCGCGCGTGATCTGGACGTATTTTTCGGAACTCAACTGGCCCAGCAGTTCGGCCTCGAGCGAGGCGTGATGGGCGAGCAGGATATCGAGTTTGGCTTCGGGCAACATGGCGGTGGTCTCGGGCGGATAAGCAGGGTGACGTCGTCGGGCGAGAGCTTCGCTACAACGACAGCCCCTCGGCTTCCGCAAATGCAGTCAGCTTGTCGCGGATCGAGACGCTGCCCGACGGCGCATCGAGCAGAGGCATGATCATCGCCTCGGCCTTCTTGGCATCGAGATCGAGGATCAGCGCCTTGACCGGCCCGTGTCCGGTGGCGGACATCGACAGCGAGCGATAGCCAAGCGCGATCAGCGCCAGCGCGCCGAGCGGCTTGGAGGCCATCTCGCCGCACAGCGACGCCACCTTCTTCGCTGCATCGGCCTTGCGCACGATGTCGCGCAGCGCCCGCAGGATCGGCGCCGACATGGTGTCGAACCGTTCGGACACCTTGGCGTTGCCGCGGTCGACCGCGAACATGAACTGGAACAGATCGTTGGAGCCGACCGAGACGAAGTCGACCTTCTTCAGGAGTTCGTCGAGCTGATAGAGCAGGGCCGGGACTTCGATCATGGTGCCGACGTCGATGCGCTCCGGCAGCGCATGGCCGTGCTGGCGCAGATAGGTCAGCTCGCGTTCGACGATGGCTTTGGCCTGGTCGAACTCGGCGACTTCCGAAACCATCGGAAACATGATCTTCAACGCGCGGCCGCCGCCGGCGCGCAGCAGCGCGCGAATCTGGCCGCGCAGCAGACCTGGCCGGTCCAGCCCGAGCCGGATCGCCCGCCAGCCGAGCGCGGGATTTTCCTCGATCACGGTTTCCATATAGGGCAGCGCCTTGTCGCCGCCGATATCGAGCGTGCGGAAGGTCACCGGCTTGCTGCCGGCAGCGTCGAGCACGGTGCGATAGAGCGCAAGCTGGTCGGAGGAGCGCGGCAGGCTCTGGCCGACCATGAACTGCAGTTCGGTGCGGAACAGCCCGATGCCGGCGCTGCCGGTGTCGTCGATATGCGGCAGGTCGATGACGAGGCCGGCGTTGATCATCAGTTCGACCGGCTGGCCGTCTTTGGTGATGCAGGGCTTGTCGCGCAGCGCCGCATATTGCGCCTGCCGCCGCGCCCTGAACCGTACCCGCTCGGCGTAGGCCGATTCGATTTCGGCCGACGGGCGCACATAGATCGATCCCGACGTGCCGTCGACGATGATGGCGTCGCCGGGATCGGCGATCCCGGGCGCGTTGGCGATCTCGCCGACCGCGGGAATGCCGAGCGCGCGCGCCACGATCGAGACGTGGGAGTTGGCGGTGCCTTCCTCCAGCACCAGGCCGCGCAACCGCTTGCGGTCGTAGTCGAGCAGCGCCGCGGGGCCCATCGCGCGCGCGATCAGGATGGCGTTTTCCGGCAATTGCTCGCGCGACGGCGCATGGTCCTGGCCGACCAGTTGCCGCATCAGGCGGTGGCCGAGATCCTCGAGGTCGTGCAGGCGGTCGCGCAAATAAGGATCGGTCGAGCGCAGCATGCGGGCACGGGTATCGGACTGCACGCGTTCGACGGCGGCTTCCGCGGTGAGGCCGGTGGCAACCGCTTCATGCAGTTTGTGTGACCAGCCGTGGTCGTTGGCGAACATGCGGTAGGCTTCCAGCACTTCGCGGTGCTCGCCGCTCTCGGCGACGTCGCCGCGCTCCAGCATGCGGTCGAGGTCGGCGCGCAGCTTGGTCAGCGCAGCATCCAGCCGCTTGATTTCCTTCGGCAGGTCTTCGGCAATGTAATTGGTGATGACGACGCGCGGCTCGTGCAGCACGACATGGCCGAGCGCGATGCCGTCCGACAGGATCGCGCCGGTTTTGTGCAGGGAGTGCCGCGCCGCGGGTTCGGAGCCCGGCTGCGCCAGCGCCGCCAGTTCGCCGGAGGCGATCATCTCCGCCAGCACCATGGCGGTGGTCTGCAGCGCCTCGACCTCTTCCTCGACATAGGTGCGCTTGGCGCGGTTCTGCACCACCAGCACGCCGAGCGTGTTGCCGGCGCGCAGGATCGGCACGCCGAGGAACGAGTGGTAGATTTCTTCGCCGGTTTCCGGGCGGAACGAGAACGCCGGATGGCTTTGCGCGTCGGACAGATTGAGCGGCGTCGCCTCGCTGGCGACCAGGCCGACGAGGCCTTCATGCGCGCTCAGCACCGTTCTGTGCACGGCGTCGCGGTTCAGACCTTCGGTGGCGTAGAGTTCGAGCGTGTTATCGATGCGCAGCACATAGGTCGAGCAGACCTCGGCCACCATGTTGGCCGCGATCAGCACCACGATCTTGTCCAGGCGCTCCTGGGCGGAGACCTGCTCCGCCATGGTTTCGCGGAGCCGTCTCAACAAGACGCGGGGGCCTCCCGACGCGCTCCGCATGTGCCGATATCCTCCCCCGCAAAGCCAACCCGCCGGGTCGCCGGCCGCTGGCGTGAAACGCACGAAAACCAACAATTTTAGTCATTCGGCGCCGCCGCAGGCCCCTGATCCCGCCGAATCGGGATCGCCAAAACTGTGGCACAGTTTGCGGCAGCCCACCTATCAGGCCGTATAGCCAATCAAGGCTCGCTTTGCCAAGCAAAACGCCTGCCAGAACCAATAACGTCTGTGTCAGGACAATGCTGCGGTAGCGAAGCGCATCCGACGCGCGAAAATCGCGGAAATATCGTTCTACAGCCCGTTCTGATTCAATCAGAACGGGCTGTATTTTTTGTTTTGACGCGTTTTCTTTACGCGAACCGGCGCCCACTTCGCTCGAAAACGCTCTAGGTTTTATCGAGCCCGTAGAGCGTATGCAGCGTGCGCACCGCGAGTTCGGTATAGGCGGCATCGATCAGCACCGAGAACTTGATTTCGGAGGTGGTGATGGCGCGGATGTTGATGTTGCGCTCGGACAGCGCCTTGAAGGCCTGGGCCGCGACGCCGGCATGGCTGCGCATGCCGCTGCCGATCACCGAAACCTTGGCCACGTCGGTGGCGCTGTCGAGCCTGATATAGCCGATCTTGGCCTTCGACGAGGTAATGGTGTCGCGGGCGCGGTTATAGTCGGAGGCCGGAACGGTGAAGGTGAGGTCGGTGGTCTTGCCGTCCTCGGAGACGTTCTGGACAATCATGTCGACGTTGATGTTGGCATCCGCGAGCGGCCCGAAGATCGAGGCGGCGACCCCCGGCTTGTCCTCGATCTGGCGCACGGAAATCTGGGCTTCGTCCTTCGAGAAGGCGATGCCGGTGACGACGTGGCTTTCCATGATTTCCTCCTCGCTGCAGATCAGCGTGCCCGGCGGCGTGCCGTGCGGGTCGATATCTTCGGGCTTGTCGAAGCTGGAACGGACGAATACCGGCATATTGTGCACCATGCCGAGTTCCACCGAGCGGACCTGCAGCACCTTGGCGCCCTGCGAGGCCAGCTCCAGCATGTCCTCGAACGCGATCTTGTCGAGCCGTCGCGCCTTGGGAACCACGCGCGGATCTGTCGTATAGACGCCATCGACGTCGGTGTAGATGTCGCAGCGGTCGGCATGCAGCGCGGCCGCGATTGCCACCGCCGAGGTGTCCGAACCGCCGCGCCCGAGCGTGGTGATACGGTTGGTCTGCGGATTGATGCCCTGGAAGCCGGCGATGACGGCGACTTCCTTGCGATCTTTGAAACGGTTGATGATCTCGCTGCCGTCGATCTCGAGGATCCGCGCCGATGCGTGGGCGTCCGAGGTCCGGACCGGGATCTGCCAGCCCTGCCAGGAGCGGGCCTGAATGCCGATCGCCTGCAGCGCGATCGCCAGCAGTCCCGACGTGACCTGCTCGCCGGATGCCACCACGGCGTCATATTCGCGCGCGTCATGCATCGGCGAGGCCTCGCGGCACCATTCCACCAGTTCGTTGGTCTTGCCGGACATGGCCGACACCACCACGGCGACGTCATGCCCCGCGTCGACTTCGCGTTTGACATGCCGCGCGACGTTGCGGATTCGGTCGATATTGGCGACGGATGTACCGCCGAATTTCATCACGAGGCGGCCCATGACGACGCGTGCATTCCCTGTGAGGATAAGTAAGGTGACCCGCACGGAAATTGGAGCGCCCGGGCCGAAAGCGGCGTATACATAGCGGCGCGGTTCAGAGCAAGCAACCGGGCGGGTTTTCACCCCGGATTTGACGTAAATTGCTGGTGTAGCGGGTTAATTCAGGACTGGCGTATGGGGCGTTATATCGACGAAATCCTGCAACCCGGCGAGAAGGTGCTGTATTCCACCAATGCGCACTGGATGTTCTACCTGCCGGCGATGGCGGCCTGGGCCGCGGCCCTGGCCCTGCTGATTTTCTCCCGAACGGTAACCGCCGACGCCATCACGCTGGTTTGCCTCTCGCTGGCGGCGATCGCCGCCCTTGCGGCGTTGTACTGGACGGCCACCGCCTGGTTCCACCGCTGGACCACCGAGACCGACGTCACCAATATGCGCGTCGTCCACAAGACCGGCTTCATCAAGCGCCGTACCTTCGAAATGAGCCTCGACAAGATCGAGAGCGTCGACGTCAACCAGAGCATCCTCGGCCGCATCATGAACTATGGCGACGTGACCATCCGGGGCGTTGGCGAAGGCTTTGAAAAGATTCAAACCATTGCCTCACCGCTGGCGTTTCGTAGTGCCATCACAACTCGACCGGCTGGTACATGACCATGGCGATGCAATCAAACCCATCGGGCAGCACGGTCGATCCCGCCGAAGTCGCGAAGTTTTCAAAACTGTCCGACGAGTGGTGGGATCCCAAGGGCAAGATGGCCCCGCTGCACAAGATCAATCCGCTGCGGCTGACCTATATCCGCGACGCCGCCTGCCGCAAGTTTGAGCGCAACGTCAAAAGCCTGAATTGCCTCTCGGGCCTGCGCATCCTCGATATCGGCTGCGGCGCCGGCCTGTTGTGCGAGCCGTTCACGCGGCTGGGCGCGCAGGTGATCGGCATCGATCCGTCGGCGACCAATATCGCCGCCGCCAAGCTGCACGCCGACAAGGGGCATCTGTCGATCGATTACCGCTGCACCACGGCCGAGGAGATGGACGTGCGCGAGCGCTTCGACATCGTGCTCGCGATGGAAGTGATCGAGCATGTCACCGATGTCGGCGCGTTCCTCGCCCGCTGCACGGCGATGCTCAAGCCCGGCGGGCTGATGGTGGTCTCGACCCTGAACCGCAACTGGAAGAGTTTTGCGCTGGCGATCGTCGGCGCCGAATATGTGCTGCGCTGGCTGCCGCGCGGCACCCATCAATGGGACAAGTTCGTCACCCCCGACGAACTGGCGCAGCACCTTGCCGACAACAAGCTCACCATCACCGACCAGGCCGGCGTGGTCTACAACCCGCTGGCCGACAAATGGAGCGTCTCGTCCGACATGGACGTGAACTACATGGTGGTCGCGGAGGGGATTTAGCGGGCTCCCAAATTACTGTCGTCCCTGCGAACGCAGGGACCCATAGCCATGGGCGGCTATTGTGCGAATGGTCTCAGCCACCGCGTATCACCGATAGATCACGCGGTATGGGTCCCTGCGCCCCGTGCGCAATTGCGCACTAGGCAGGGACGACATTGTGGTTGGTGTAGCATGCAATCCTGACGGTTGACCGCGTTCGCCGCGCCCGGCACGGTGCGGCGCTTTCCCAGCCGGTAATCCCATCCCCCATGTTCTCCATCGCCACGCTCTGGATTCCCTTCACCATCATCGCCGCACTCGGGCAGGTCGCGCGCAATGCGATGCAGCGATCGTTGACGGGACCGCTCGGGACCTGGGGCGCTACCAACATCCGCTTCCTGTTCGGCTTTCCGTTCTCGATTCTGTTTTTCGCAGTCGTCTTGATCGTGTCGGGCGATCCTATTCCGTGGCCGACGGCGGCATTCTGGCCGTGGCTGTTGCTCGGCGCGCTGGCCCAGATCGTCGGCACCGGCATGATGCTGCTCGCCATGAACGACCGCTCGTTCGTGGTGACGACGGCGTATCTGAAAACCGAGGCGATCCAGACTGCGATCTTCGGCTTCATCTTCCTCGGCGATCACCTGACCTTGCTGAAAGTGATCGCGATCCTGATCGCGACCGCCGGTGTGGTGATCGCGGCGCTGCGGCCCGCCTCGGGCAAGGGTTTTGCGGATTTGAAGCCGACGCTGCTCGGCCTCGCGGCGGCTGCGGCCTTCGCGCTGTCGGCCGTCGGCTTTCGTGGCGCCGTGATCGTCGTGCCCGGCGTCTCCTTCGTGACGGCGGCGTCCTACACGCTGGTGTTCGGCCTGTTCGTGCAGACGCTGATCCTGTCGATCTATCTATTGCTGCGCGCGCCCGATGTGCTGAAGAAGATCCTTGGACTGTGGCGGCCGTCGATGCTGGCGGGCTTCATGGGCGCGTTCGCGTCGCAATTCTGGTTCCTGGCGTTTGCGCTGACGGCAGCCGCCAACGTGCGCACGCTGGCGCTGGTCGAGGTGCTGTTCGCGCAGGCCGTGGCGTATTATTCGTTCAAGCAGCCGCTGTCCGCGCGCGAACTGTTCGGCATCGTGTTGATCGTGGTCGGCGTGGCGCTGCTGGTTTCGGTGTAGTTTATATTTGACGCGTTTTCTTAACGCGAACCGGTACCCACTTCGCTTGAAAACGCTATGTCAGCGTTTGACGACAATGATCACCGCGCCGGCGGCGATCAGCGCGATCCCGAGCCAGCCGTTCATCGACGGCCGCTCGCCGAGAAACACCACGCCGAACAGCGCCACCAGCACCACGCTCAGTTTGTCGATCGGCGCCACCAGCGTCGCCGGACCGAGTTTCAGCGCGCGAAAATAGCACAGCCACGACGCGCCGGTGCCGAGACCGGACAGCAGCAGGAAAATCCAGGTCTTGGTCGAGATCGGCCCGGTCTGGCCGAGCTTGCCGGTGGCAAACAGGATCAAGGCGAGACTGATCAGCACGATCACGGTGCGGATCAGGGTCGCGAGATCGGAATTGATGTCCTCGACGCCGATCTTGGCAAAGATCGCGGTCAGGGCCGCGAAGACGGCCGAGAGCACCGCCCAGGGCAGCCAGGAGGGGAAGGTGTCCGGGCTCATGTGCGGTCCTTCAAGTCGTCATTGCGAGCCAACGGGTCGGGCGAACGCCCGCCCGATGATAAACTCCGCAGAAGCAATCCAGTCTTTCTTCGTGCGGCAAGGCTGGATTGCTTCGCTTCGCTCGCAATGACGGAGAGAGCGATCAATTCCGGTCGTCCGGCAGCACCGGCAGCGGTGACACCTCAACGCCTTCGTCGATCAGCGAACGCGCTTCCTCGGGCGAAGCCTCGCCATAGATCGGACGATGTTCGATGTCGCCGTAATGCATCTTGCGGGCTTCGTTGGGGAAGCGCTCGCCGACATTGTCGGCGTTCTTGACGATATGGTCGCGCAATTCCTTGATCTTGGCGCGCAGCTCGCGCTCCTGCGCCATCAGCAGCGGTGTCGATCCCTGTGCCGTCGCCTCCGCAGTCGGCGCTTCGGCCGGCGCGGGCACGGCGGCCTCGCGGCCCTTCTTGCTCACGATCTGCGGGGCCATGATGGCGCGTTCGACCTTGACCGAGCCGCAGGCGGGGCAACTTACCAGTTTGCGCTTCTCCTGGCTTTCGTACGCCGCCGAACTCTGGAACCAGCTTTCGAAGCTATGTCCCTTCGCGCAGCGTAGGTTGTACCGGATCATGCCGAACCCCGGACCAGATGCAGATGCTCCGGACCGGCCTTTGGGTCGGCAATACCGAAGCGTCGCCCATGCTGCAGCGACGGCACGGTTTTCCGTGCGGTCTCGACTTTGGACGGATCGATCTTGGCGAGGAAGACGCCGGGCTCGACGCCGCCTTCGGCCAGAATCTCGCCCCAGGGCGCGATGATCAGCGAATGACCGAAGGTCTCGCGCTTGTTCTCGTGCATGCCGGCTTGCGCCGCCGCAAATACGAAGCAGCCGTTCTCGATGGCGCGGGCGCGCAGCAACGTGTGCCAATGCGCCTCGCCGGTCTTCTTGGTGAAGGCAGACGGCACCGCGAGGAACGACGCGCCGGTTTCGGCGAGCGCGCGATAGAGCGCGGGAAAGCGCACGTCGTAGCAGATCGTGAGACCGATGCGGCCCCACGGCAGATCCGAGATCACGGCGGTCTCGCCCGGCTGGTAATTGGCGGATTCGCGATAGCTCTCGCCGCCGGGCAGGTCGATGTCGAACATGTGGATCTTGTCGTAACAGGCGAGCACGTTGCCGTCGGGCCCGATCAGGAGCGAGCGGTTGACTGCCTTCTCCGGCGAGAAGCGCAGCGCCAGCGAGCCGATATGGAGATGGATTTTCAGTTCCGCCGCCAGCGCGCGATAAGCCCTGAGCGATTTGTCGTCTTCTTCGGTGGCGAGATGCTCGAACAGCGCCTTGCGGTTCAGTTGCATCATGTTGCTCACCTCGGGGGTGAGCACATAATCCGCACCCTGCGCAGCCGCCTCGCGGATCAGCTTGGTGCCTTGCTCGAGGCTGGGCTCCGGCAACAGGCCGGTGCGCATCTGCACCATGGCCGCGGTAAAGGTCTGGTCAGCGCTCATGAAGAGGCCTTTTCTCCCGCCAGCATGGCGTCGAGCCTGCCCGCGCGGTCCAGCGCGTAGAGCTCGTCGCAACCGCCGACATGGGTTGCACCGATGAAGATCTGCGGAAAGGTCGTGCCTTCGCCGGCACGATCATACATCTGTTCGCGGTAGGCGGGGTCAGTTGCGACATTTAATTCGGTGAACGCGGCATTCTTGCGCGTCAGCAGCGATTTGGCGGCGGTGCAGTAACCGCAGCCCGGACGGGTGTAGATTTCAACGGCAGCGGTCATGGGGCGCTCTGGTTTGCAAGAATTTCAACGATAAGGCTTTGAATTATATGGGAGCCCGGTTTGTGTCCACAACCCGAGCGAATACCAGCACGTCGACCTGCGCGGCCTTGGCGCGCAATAAGGCACGGGCGCAGGCATCCGTTGTGGCGCCGGAGGTCAGGACGTCGTCGACCAGGACGACGCGGCGGCCGGCAATATCGGCACTGCGTTGGGGTGCGACCTTGAAGGCGCCCTGCACATTGCTGGCGCGCTGCGGCCGCGACAGCCCGATCTGCTGTTCGGTCGCCCGAACCCGCGTGAGCGCCTCGGTGGCCAGTTTCACACCGGTTTGGCGCGAAATCACCCGCGCCAGCGCGCCGGACTGGTTGTAGCGCCGGCTCCAGCCGCGCCGCCAATGCAGGGGAACCGGCACCAGCACGTCGGCCCCGCCGAGCAATTCCTGGCCGGCGCGGGCCATCCAGCGGCCCATGGCGGGCGCCAGATCGGTGCGGTCCTGGTATTTCAGGGCATGCACCAGCGTGCGGGCGACATCGTCGTAGCGCACCGCGGCCCTCGCACGTTGGTAGGCCGGCGGATTGGCAATCGCCTCCATCGACAGCAATTCCGGCCCGGGGTCGTAGACAAAGGGAATGCCGAGCCGCGGGCAATAAGGCGGCGCGATGAACGACAGTTTGGCCCAGCAGTCCGCACAGACGCCTTCGCCATCGACCGGCTCGCGGCAGGAGACGCACAGTGTCGGCAGCGCGATGTCGAGCGCGAGCCGCGGGATATGTGCCAATGCGTCGCGGCACGCATCGAGCGCGCCGCGCAGATGGTGTGCGATGGAGCGTGGTGGTGATGCTTCAGCGTCCATCGGGCGAGGCTAGCGCCGTCCGGCGTCAGGCTCAAGCCGATCCCGCGGCCGCCTCTCGGGGAAACACTGGCCGGAAGAATGATCGCTCATACCGGATGAAGCAGCGGGTTTGCTTGGCAAAGTCGATCGCCTTCTGAACGTCCGGATCTTCAGCACTATCTTTGCGGTATTGTTCGTAGGCTGCAAGGCTTGGGAAGCTGAACATCGCGAGCGCAATGTCGCTAGCCCCTTCGGACGGCAGGAAGTAGCCGTGATGGATGCCGCCGAATCTCGGCACCAGTTCGATCCACATCCTGCCATAGGCCTCGAATTCGGCGAGTTTACCCAAAGGGACTTCGTATCGCAGGTAACAAGTGATCATCGTCCGATGCTCCGTCGTGCCGCGAACCGCACAAACATTGATAGCTTGGCGACGAGGGACGGTCATGCCGAATTTCGTTGGATTCAGTCCGGATTGGCGAAGCCGCGCGCATCGTGAGGGATTGAGATGGACTGCCGACCGTCGTACCAACCGGCATGGCTTCGAACCCGACCACTGCGCCCCGCCTGTTCGACCGCACCTTGCTGCGGGCGCGGATGGACCGCGCGCAGCGGGCCGGGCCGGTGACGTTCCTGCTCGATCGTGTCGTGGAAGACATGGCGGATCGGCTGCAGGCGGTGACGCGCGGCTTTTCGGACGTAGCGGAAATCGGGTCGCCCGGTGAGTTGCTGCGAAGGCCGATCGCCGATCGCTTTGCGTCGATCAGCCGCATCGATCTCGATGAATCCGAGATGCTGCCACTCGAACCGGAAACGCTCGATCTCGCGCTCTCGGCGCTCGCGCTTCAGTTCGTCAACGATTTGCCCGGCGTGCTGGCGCAAATCCGCCGCGCGCTGAAGCCGGACGGGCTGCTGCTGGCAGCGATGATCGGCGGCGATACGCTGACCGAGCTCAGGCAATCGTTTGCGGCGGCGGAAGCCGAGTGCGAAGGCGGCGTGTCGCCGCGGGTCGCGCCGTTTGCCGACCTGCGCGATGTGGGGAGCCTTCTTCAGCGCGCGGGCTTTGCATTGCCGGTCACCGACGTCGATTCGCTGGTGGTGCGCTATGACAATGCGTTCGCGCTGATGGCCGATCTCAGGGCGATGGGCGCCACCAACGTCATGGTCGAGCGGCGCCGGATGCCGACCCGCATCGCCACGATGCTGCGGATGTCGGAAATCTACGCCAGCCGTTTTTCCGATCCTGATGGACGCATCCGCGCGACCTTCGACATCATCTGGCTATCCGGCTGGGCGCCGCATGACAGTCAGCCCAAGCCGCTGCGGCCGGGATCGGCCAAGGCCAGTCTGGAAGCGGCCGTGAAGCGCGGGAAGCCCTAAAGCATGACGAGATGAGGTTGGGTCGCGAGATCGAGCCTTTTTTCGCGTGCCATTCTACTTTGCATGGGGTTGTTTTCGCGATTTTGTGTTTGCCCCCTCCAGCTTCCTCATGGTGAGGAGCGCGCCCTTGCGCGCGTCTCGAACCATGAGAGCCCCGCTGAGCCATCCTTCGAGACGCCGCTTCGCGGCTCCTCAGGATGAGGCTGGAGTTCACATCAACAAATCGATCAGATGCGGGATCAGCGGAATGTCCGCCGGCGGCATCGGGTAATCGCGCAGCTTGTTGGCGCGGACCCACGCCAGTTGCTGGCCTTCGCGCGCCGTCACGAGGCCTTCCCAGCGCCGGCAGATGTAGAGCGGCATCAACAGATGGAAGCTTTCATAGGCGTGGCTGGCGAAGGTCAGCGGCGCCAGGCAGGGCTCGGCGATGTCGATGCCGATCTCCTCGCGCAGTTCGCGGATCAGGGCCTGCTCCGGCCGCTCGCCGGGATCGAGCTTGCCGCCGGGGAATTCCCACAGGCCGGCCAGCGCCTTGCCTTGCGGGCGTTGCGCAATCAGCACGCGCTTGTCGGCGTCGACCAGGGCACAGGCGACCACGAGGGTGAGTTTGATCTCAGCCATGCGCGGTCGCTCTGGACGGTATGAAGTTCACGACCGGTAATCGCCGTTGATCGCGACATATTCCTTGGTGAGGTCGCAGGTCAGTACGCGGTCGCGGCCCTTGCCCAGGCCAAGCGAAACCTTGATCTGGATTTTCGGGTTCTTCATCACCTCGGAGACCTCAGCCTCGTTGTAGGACGGATCGCGTGCGCCGCTTTTGGCGACGCGGATGCCGTTGAACGAGATCGACAGCTTGTCGCGGTTGGCGGGCTCGCCGGCCTTGCCGACCGCCATCACCACGCGGCCCCAGTTGGCGTCCTCGCCCGCGATCGCGGTCTTCACCAGCGGCGAGTTGGCGATCGACATCGCGATCTTGCGCGCCGAGGCCTTGGTGGTGGCGCCGTCGACGATGATCTCGACCAGCTTGCGGGCGCCTTCGCCGTCGCGCGCGACCTGCTCTGCGAGATCGGCCAGCACTTCGCGGAACGCTTTTGTAAATGCCTTCAGCCTGGGATCGCTGGCGCGGCTGATTTTTGGCGCGCCGTTTGCGGCGGCAGCACCGGTGGCGAAAGCGAGCAGGGTGTCCGAGGTCGAGGTGTCGCTATCGATGGTCACGGCGTTAAACGTGTCCTCGACGCCGCTCTTGAGCAGCGATTGCAGCACGGCGGACGACAGCGGCGCGTCGGTGAATACGAACGAAAGCATCGTTGCCATATCCGGCGCGATCATGCCGGCGCCCTTGGCCATGCCGTTGATGGTGACCTTGGTCTTGCCGAGTTTTACGGTCGCGGTTGCGACCTTCGGGAAGGTGTCGGTGGTCATGATCGCCTTGGCGGCGCCCATCCAGTCGTCCGGCGCGGCGCTTACAGCCAAGGTTGCCAGCACGCCGTCGAATTTGGTGGCGTCGAGCGGTTCGCCGATCACGCCGGTGGAGGCTAGGAAGATCTCATTGGCGCTGCAGCCGACCGCTTTCGAGGCGATCGAGGCCGTCAGCGCCGTCGACTGCCGGCCGGTCTTGCCGGTGAAGGCGTTGGCATTGCCGGAATTCACCACCAGCGCGCGCGCCTTGCCGGGACCGAGCTTGGCGCGGCACCATTCGACCGGCGCGGACGGGCATTTCGACTGGGTGAAGACGCCGGCGACGGCCGTGCCCTTGTCCATGACGGCCAGCAGCACGTCGGTGCGCCCCTTGTAGCGGATGCCGGCCGCCGCGGTGGCAAGCCTGACGCCCGCAATCGCGGGCATATCGGGAACATCGGTCGGGGCGAGGGGAGAGACAGCGGTGGACATGGGAGCACCTTCTTCGACCGGTTCAATCGCCAGGTCCGGATAAGCCGGCCTTCCACGTCCTCAGGGCCGGTCGACGGCATCCCCAGACGTAGAATGGCCGGGCACTTCGGCCCGGCCATGACGATGGTAAATACTATTGGTCTCGAAGAAGTGACAGCGAATTTTTACTTCTTCGCCGGCGCCATCTTGGAATCCTTCGCCGCATCGGCCTTCGCCGGGGCGGTTTCAGGCTTGGGGGCATCCGGCTTCGCCGCGGTCTCGGCCGGCTTGTCCATGCGCTCGATCTTGGCGGCTTCGCGCAGTTTGCCGACGTATTCGGCCTGCGCCTTGCGCGTCACATAGGTCTCGATCTGAGCCCTGACCTGATCGAAATCGGGTGCCTTGCGGCTGCGCTTTTCCTCGACCTTGATGATGTGCCAGCCGAACTGCGACTTGACGGGATCGGAGATCTTGCCGGGCTCGAGGGTGAAGGCGACGGCGGAGAATTCCGGCACCATCTGCTCCTTGGTGAAGAAGCCGAGATCGCCGCCATCGGACGCGCCGGGATCCTTGGACTTCTTCTTGGCCAGCTCGGCGAAATCGCCGCCCTTGTCCAGTTCGGCCTTGATCGCCTTGGCCTCGTCCTCGGTCTCGACCAGGATGTGCCGGGCGTGAACTTCCTGTTCGCCGGTGATCTGCTTGGAGGCCTCCTCATAGACCTTCTTCATGGCGTCGTCGGTGGTCGCCGCCTTGCCTTCGGTCGCCAGCAGGCTGTCCATCAGGAGGCGGCTGCGGGTGAACGCCATCCGCTTCTTGAAGTCTTCGGAATTCTCGACCTTCTTGTCTTCAGCGGCCTTGGCGACGATCCTCAGGTCGATCAGGAAGGACAGCACGTTGTCCTTCTTGGTGGCCGGGTCCATCTGCGCCAGGCTGGGGCCGAGCTCTTCTTCGGCAAGTGCGACGTCGCTCTGGCGGATTTCCACGCCGTTGACCTTGGCGAGAACGGGATTGTCCTCGGCGCGGACCGGGCCGGCGGCCAAAAGCGCAGCCAGGCAGCCGGTCACGGCCAGGGAGGCCAAGCCGAAGCGCAGGCCGGTTTTCGTTTCCGGGAACGGGAAGGTCATGCAAAATCCTTGTCTTGAAGAAGGGGAACGCCAAAGGCGGCGGGACACTCGCCCAATCGTGAGAGCTTGGCAACGCGAAAAGTCTGTCAAAATGATGAATTCCTTGACATACAGCGAGCGTTGACAACCCCCCGGCCCAGCCATATCTCTGCCGGAACCTATCGACGGTATTAAGCTTATTTTGCTGTGGTTTTTGCCGTTGAACCTTGGGTTGCCTAATTCCCACTCACTAGGCGGATGACCCCCTCTCGGGGAGTTTGCCGCGACGCGTCACGGTGAGTTGATAGGCAACTTGGTGGACCTCGTCACGGCTGAAACGCAAGCACGGCAAAGGCAGGAATTGGCATGATCGGCGCGCTCGCCCGCAAGTTTTTCGGCTCCGCCAACGACCGGCGGGTGAAGGGATATCAGTCCCGCGTCAACGCCATCAACGCGTTGGAGCCCGAGCTCTCAGCACTCTCGGATGAGGCGCTGAAGGCCCGCACCGCCGAGTTCCGCGCCCAGCTCGCCGACGGCAAGACGACGCTCGACGACATCCTGGTCCCGGCCTTCGCCACCGTGCGCGAGGCCGCCAAGCGCACCCTCGGCCAACGCCATTTCGACGTCCAGCTGATCGGCGGCATGGTGCTGCACGAGGGCGACATCGCCGAGATGAAGACCGGCGAAGGCAAGACGCTGGTGGCGACGCTCGCGGTCTATCTCAACGCGCTCGCCGGCAAGGGCGTCCACGTCGTCACCGTCAACGACTACCTCGCCAAGCGCGACTCCGAATGGATGGGCCAGATCTACGGCTTCCTCGGCATGACCACCGGCGTGATCGTCCACGGCCTCGACGATGCCGAGCGCAAGAATTCCTATGCCTGCGACATCACCTACGGCACCAACAACGAATACGGCTTCGACTATCTGCGCGACAACATGAAGTACCGGCTCGAGGACATGGTCCAGCGCAGCCACTTCTACGCCATCGTCGACGAAGTCGACTCGATCCTGATCGACGAGGCGCGCACGCCGCTGATCATTTCCGGCCCGCTCGACGACCGCTCGGAATTCTACAACACCATCGATACTTTCCTGCCCAAGCTCGACAAGACCGACTACGACGTCGACGAGAAGCAGCGCACCGTGACGCTGACCGAAGCCGGCATGGAGAAGATCGAGACGCTGCTGCGCGACGCCGGCCAGCTCAAGGGTGAATCGCTCTACGACGTCGAGAACGTCTCGGTCGTGCATCACATCAACCAGGCGCTGCGCGCCCACTCGCTGTTCAATCGCGACAAGGACTACATCGTCCGCGACGACGAAGTCGTCATCATCGACGAGTTCACCGGCCGCATGATGCAGGGCCGCCGTTATTCCGAGGGCCTGCACCAGGCGCTGGAAGCCAAGGAGCACGTCCAGGTCCAGCCGGAAAACCAGACGCTGGCCTCGATCACCTTCCAGAACTATTTCCGGATGTACGAAAAGCTCGCCGGCATGACCGGCACGGCGCTGACCGAAGCCGACGAACTGTTCGACATCTACAAGCTCGAGGTCGTGGAAATCCCGACCAATGTGAACATCGCGCGTCTGGACGAGGACGACGAGGTCTACCGTACCCAGAACGAGAAATACGCCGCGATCCTGGCCGAGATCGAACGCGCCAACGCGCGGCTGCAGCCGGTGCTGGTCGGCACGGCGTCAATTGAAAAATCGGAAGTGATCGCCGACTATCTCAAGCAGCACGGCTACAAGCAGATCGATTTCGGCGCCGAATCCGGCATGGACAAGCTCTATGCCGCCGCCCGCGCCGGCAAGCCGGCCAAACTGTTCGCGGTGCTGAACGCGCGCTTCCACGAGCAGGAAGCCTATATCGTCGCCGAAGCCGGCGTTCCCGGCGCGATCACGATCGCGACCAACATGGCCGGCCGCGGTACCGACATCAAACTCGGCGGTTCGCTCGAGATGCGGATCCTGCACGAGACCGCCGGGATTACCGACGAGGCCGAGAAGGCCGCCAAGATCGAACTCATCAAGGCCGACGTCGAGCGTTTCCGCGAGATCGTGCTGAAGGCCGAGGACGAGGTCGAGATCGAGCCCGCCAAGGGCGGCAAGCCCGCGAAGACCATCAGGAAGCCGGGCGGTCTCTACATCATCGGCTCGGAACGGCATGAATCCCGCCGCATCGACAACCAGCTTCGCGGCCGCTCCGGCCGCCAGGGCGATCCCGGCCGCTCCAAATTCTTCCTGTCGCTGGAAGACGATTTGATGCGGATCTTCGGATCCGACCGGCTCGACTCGATGCTGACGCGGCTCGGCCTGAAAGAGGGCGAGGCGATCATCCATCCCTGGATCAACAAGGCGCTGGAGAAGGCGCAGCAGAAGGTCGAGGCCCGCAACTTCGATATCCGCAAGAATCTGCTGAAGTTCGACAACGTCCAGAACGACCAGCGCAAGGTGATCTTCGACCAGCGCATCGACCTGATGAAGGACGACAGCGTCGCCGAGACGGTCGCCGACATGCGCCATGCGTTCGTCGAGGACGTCGTCGCCAAGCACGTGCCCGAGCATGCCTATGCCGAGCAGTGGGACGTCGCAGGATTGAAGGACGAATTGAAGCGCGTGCTCGACGTCGACCTGCCGGTCGAGACGTGGGCCAAGGAAGAAGGCATCGCCGACGAGGAATTGCTCGGGCGCATCGAGAAGCATGTCGACGAGCACATGGCGGCCAAGGTCGCGCAATGGGGCCCCGACGTGATGCGCTATGTCGAGAAGACCATTCTGCTGCAGACGCTGGATCATCTGTGGCGCGAACACCTGATCATGCTCGACCATCTGCGCCAGGTGATCGGCCTGCGCGGCTACGGCCAGCGCGATCCGCTGCAGGAATACAAGTCGGAGGCGTTCAGCCTGTTCGAGGCGATGATCGCGCATCTGCGCGAAGCGGTGTCGGCGCAGTTGATGCGCGTCGAGATCGTGCCGCCGGAAGAGCAGCAGCCACCGTTGCCGCCGATGGAGGCGCACAAGCTCGATCCCAATACCGGCGAAGACGAGATGGCATTCGCCGGCGCCTCGCTGGTGCCCGCGACCGCCGCCGCCGACCGCGATCCGAAAAACCCCGCAAGCTGGGGCAAGGTCGGCCGCAACGAGGATTGTCCGTGCAATTCCGGCAAGAAGTACAAGCACTGCCATGGGCGGTATGCTTAGGCGCACAATACCCGTGTGAGGCTTGCTGACCTTCAGGGGCATCAAGGGTGGAAGGCGCTCGCTATCCTTGGGATGGCAGGCTCGCAATCTTCCAGCGGTCTGGCGGCTGGAAGCCGCACCATGAGGCTTTCCGTGCATTCATTGAGATTCCTGGCCGCCCTCATCGTTACGTTGACGGGTCTCAATTCCGGCCCAGCCCGTAGCGCGTGCCTGGATGTGAAAAAAGAAAGCCCGGTAACTTTTGCGGGCAAGCTGACGTTTCGGATTTTTGGTGGCCCGCCTTACAACGGCGGCGTTACAAAAGGCGATACTCCCGAGCCAACTTACATTCTGAAGCTGGATCGCCCCGTCTGTGCCGAGGGCGATGACTTTGTCGATCCCGCCGACAAGATAGACAGTATCCAGGTCTTCCCGGAATGGGATCAAAACAAAGCAAGCACCCTAAGCGAGAGATTGAGGCGTCTCGTAGGGACGCGGGTAAGGGTCTTGGGTAAATCTGCTTTTGGGGCTCACACGGGACACCATCACGCTCCGTTGCTTCTGCCGATAACGAGCGTTGAAAGGGATGTGGATCCGACGGATGCTTACGACACCGCCATGACGACAGTTCAAGGTTTCTATGTTGCTTTGGCGGCCGGGAGCGGTGACGAAGCCGTCGCATTTCTGGTGCCCGAAAAGCGACGGAACGGTCCTTTTTCTGCGGATGCGATCACCAAATTCTACGGTCATTTGGACGAGCCGCTCAGTCTGATCGATGTCAATCCGGTGTCGTCCAATGAATACCGGGTTCGATACACATTCGTCGCTCGTCAGCCAAAGCGCTGTGACGGAGAAGCTATCGTTCGAACGACAAGGGTTCAGGACGAAAATTTGATTTCTTCCATTCGAGCATTGAATGGTTGCTAGCGGTGCCGGACGGTCCCGACGGAACCGGCGCGGATGTCACCATCCGCGAAAGCGCATGATCCAGTACGCTGCGTTGGGGCGATAACCACAAAACTCACGGAATACTGGATGCCCCGCCCTCGCGGGGCATGACGGTGTTTCGGTGTCTGGCGGATACCGGAAGCGCCTACTTCACCGCCCCAAATCGGCTGTCGAACGAGTTCGTCGACACGATCGGCGCTGATCCCGCAACCTGGCTGGGCGCGGCGGCAGGTGCGGCGGCTTGCGCCGGCGCATCGGAGACGGATGGTTTCAACGCCGGCTTGGCGGCGGCAACCTTCGGCGCGGCGGGCTTCGGCACTGAGGCCTCGGGACGCGGCGTTTCGGTGCGCTTGGCCTCGATCACTTTCGGCTTTGCGGGCGGCGGCGGCGCGCTTGCCGTCGTTGCAGTCGCATCGGCGGTGCCGCCGATGCCGACCTTGCGGGCGAGGCTGGAGAAGAAGCCGTCGTTCTGCGCCGTCGGCGCGGCGTTCGCGACCCGCGTCGGTCCAGCGGTCGGCGCCGGTGCTGCCGCGAGTTTCGGCTCTTCGGGCGCGCCCTGCAGCAGATTGTTGGACGGCGAGTTCGGCGCGCGGGGAGGATTGACGGTCGAGGGAATGGTGCCGGGCGCGCGCGACATCGCCAGCACCGACAGGCCCTGGCTGTCGCCGCCTTCGGAGAGACCCGTATTGCCTTCAGGCACACGGGCAGCGAACACCTTGTTCATGCCACCATCGATGCCGGTATTCATCTGCGCGACCGGTGTCCCCTTCGCGATCAGCCTGGCGGTTTCGGCCAACTCGGTCGCCTGCTTCTCGCGCACGGCGTCGGCGACTTCGTCCGGAATGGCGTAGGCCGGGCACTTGGCGGAGGCCTCGAACACCGGATCACGGGTAGCGTTCGGCGCCCGAATGGCATCGAACACGTATTTCTTTTCACAGAAATCGACCTTCGGCTCCTGCTTCGTCACCTCGAAATGATCGTAGCCTTCCTTGATCATCTTCCAGAACGGCATGTTCGGATTGTTCCGATGCTTGGCCATGTTGATCGGCGTCATCCGGAACGGATAGGCCTGAAACTGAAACGATTTCTGGCCGCCGAAGAACGACTCTCGGCCGAGCGAATAGATTTCCGCGATCTGCTCGTCGGTCATTGCGTAGCAGCCGCGCGAGGAGCAATCGCCATGCACCATCAACTGCGAGCCGGAGCGGCCGAGCGAACGGTCGAATGCGTTGGGGTAGCCGGTGTTGAAGGAGAGGTAGTAGGCCGACTGCGGATTCATCTGCGCCGGCGAAATATTATAGAAGCCTTCCGGCGCCTGACGGTCGCCTTCGCGGACCTTGGGTCCGAGATCGCCCGACCAGCGGCAGATCGGATAGGTCTTCAGCAGCGCAAAACGTCCGCTGCGATCCTGCTTCCAGACTTCAAGCTCGGCTTCCTGCTTGAACAACCGGACCAGGACCGGCGAATTCAGGTCCATGTCCTTTTCGACCATCGCCTGGATCAGCTTCGGCGGAACCGGCTGGTTGGCCTTGGCATTGGTAGCGAGTGAGATTTGATCGCTATCACAGCCGGCCATCAACACACCGGCGCCCGCAAGGGCAGCCGAGGTTACAAGCGCGCGAACCAGCGAGCGGTATTTCAAAGGCTAAGCTCCACACCCATCGGGCAATTTTCGCACCCCAACCACAGCGTCATGCCCTGAAGCCAATGTATAAAATCTTACCCTTTGGCCGATTTGGTCGCAACCTGAACCAGCCGTGCCAGCCGGTTGCACGGCGGGCATGGTCAACAGGAGTTAAAGAACGGGCTCGGGGCCTAATTGCGGCCGAGATCAATGATTTGACAAAAAATTGGCGGTTTTGGGGGCGGCCAGAGCGTTTCCGGGACGCGAGTCGGATTCGGCTAAAAACCGTGTCAAAACAATAGAATAGGCCAGATCCCAATTCGATCGGAACGAGCTTTAGCCGAGCTTCCGGCCGATATCGAGGAATTTCTGCCGCCGCTGGCGGCGGACGCCATCGGCATCGAGGTTGCGCAGGTCGTCGAAAGCCTGCGCGATGGCATCGCCGGTGGCCGCGATCATGGCGGCCGAATCGCGGTGGGCGCCGCCCGCGGGCTCCTTCAGGATCAGGTCGATGACGCCGAATCGCAGCATGTCCTGCGCCGTGATCTTCATGCTGGTCGCGGCTTCCTGGGCCTTGGTGCCGTCGCGCCACAGGATCGAGGAGGCCGCCTCCGGCGAAATCACGCTGTAGATCGCGTGTTCGAACATCAGCACCTTGTTGGCGGTGGTGATGGCGATGGCGCCGCCGGACATGCCTTCGCCGGTGACGATCGCGACATTGGGCACGCCGAGCGACAGGCAGGCGTCGGTGGAGCGCGCGATCGCTTCCGCCTGGCCGCGTTCCTCGGCGCCGATGCCGGGATAGGCGCCGGCCGAATCGACAATCGACAGCACAGGGATGCCGAACCGGTCGGCCATCTCCATCAGGCGAACGGCTTTGCGGTAGCCTTCGGGGCGGGCCATGCCGAAATTATGCTTGATGCGGCTCTCGGTGGTGGCGCCCTTTTCCTGGCCGATGACACAGATGCTCTCGCCACGGAAGCGGCCGAAGCCGCCCATCAGCGCCTCGTCCTCGCCGAACTTGCGGTCGCCTGCCATCGGCGTGAATTCCGATATCAGCGCGCTGACGAAATCACTGAAGTGCGGCCGCTGCGGATGCCGCGCAACCAGCGTCTTCTGCCATGGGGTCAGGTTGGAGTAGAGGTCGGTCAGGGCCTGCGACGCCTTGTCCTCGATCCGCGAAATCTCGTCGCCGATGTCGCTGCCGGTTGCGGCAAGCGCACGCAACTCGTCGACCTTGGCCTCGAGTTCGGCAACGGGTTTTTCGAAGTCGAGATAGCTGCGCATCTGATCCGGCATCAAATCAATATAGGGAACAACGCGACAGGACGCGAAGCGGTTTCGATTGGTCCCCAGAAAGCACGCATCTTCAATGATTTAGCGTGGATTTCGATTGCGGGGAGCCTGATTGCGAAACGCACGCCGAGCACGGCCACGGGCGGGAGACGGCTCTTTCGGGGGAGATGACGCGGAAGTCAAGACGGGCGGTCTATCATCCGTCGTCCCCGCCTGGTGCGCAATTGCGCACGGGGGCGCAGGGACGACCGATAGCGTCTCATTTCTCCGCCAGCGGATGCAGGTCGCGCACCAGGCTTTTCAGCCGCTCCTCGACCACATGGGTGTAGATCTGCGTGGTCGAAATATCGGTGTGGCCGAGCAGCGTCTGCACGATGCGCAGGTCGGCGCCGTTGTGCAGCAGGTGGCTGGCAAAGGCGTGGCGCAGCACGTGCGGCGATATCAGCCGCGGCGCGAGGCCTGAGGCGGCCGCCAGTTCTTTCAGGTCACGCGCAAAATGCTGCCGCGTCAGATGCCCGCTCTCGCCGAAGGAGGGAAACAGCCACTTCGAGGCCGGGGTGTTTTTCTTCTTCTCAGGCTTCAGTACCTCCATCGCGGCGAGATAGTCGGCCATCGCTTGCCGCGAGGCTTCGTTCAGCGGGACCAGCCGTTCCTTGTTGCCTTTGCCGCGTACCACGATCATGCGGGCGTCGCGGCGCGAGGCCGACAGCGGCAGGGCCACCAGTTCCGAGACACGCAAGCCGGTGGCGTAGAGCACTTCCAGCAGGCAATAGAGCCGCAGCGCGCGCAGCCGCTGCTGCGGCGAGACATCCTGCTCGGTCAGTTCCTTGGCCCGCGTCAGCATGCGATCGACATCCGCGATCGACAGCACCTTGGGCAGGCCGCGGCCGCGCTTCGGGCCCGACAGGATCGCTGCCGGATCGTCGCTGCGGATTCGCTCGTTCAGCAGGAAGCGAAACAGGTGCCGCATCGCCGACAGCCGGCGCGCCACGGAGGAGGATTTGAAGCCTCTCGTGTCGAGATCGGCGAGGTAGTTCCGCAATGTATCGGTTTCGGCGCCGGCAAAATTCTGCCCGCTGCGGCCGAGGAACTCGGAAAAATCCGTTAGATCCCGGCGGTAGGCGTCGAGCGTATTGTCGCCCGCGCCCTGTTCTGCCGCGAGCATGTCGAGGAACAGGTTGATGAGTTTGGCGTCGGAGGTCTTGGACGGGTTCTTGGGGTTCCGCATCGTCAGACCATAGCGCCTATTTCTTGAGGAACTTGTCTGCGGGGATGGTGACGGTCATTTCCCGCGGCTTTGGATTGACGAAATTGGCCAGCGCGAAAATCGCGCCGTAGATCACCCCGGCGATCACGCCGACGACCGTCAGAAAGCGGAACAGACTTGGCATATTTGGGGCTCAGGCGGCGAAATTAACCATTGAAATCATCCAACATGTTCCCCGCCGGCTTGCAAGAGTCTCTGGCAAGGGCGTTGCTGGGGGTAGTATAGGTGGCGCCAGAACGCCCAAAAACCCAGCGATGACCGAGTTTTGATGTCCGAGACCGCCGCCCAGGCACCCGCCAGTACCCCTCAGGAGGCCGAGATCACGGCCGCCTTGGGAGCGCGTTCGATCGTGCTGGTGGGCATGATGGGGGCCGGCAAATCCACCATCGGCCGGCGGCTGGCGGCGCGGCTGCGGTTGCCGTTTCTCGACGCCGACATCGAGATCGAGGCGGCACATGCCGGAATGACGATTCCGGAAATTTTCGCGGTTCATGGCGAGCCGTATTTTAGGGATGGCGAGGCGCGGGTGATCGCGCGGCTGCTCGACAATGGACCGGCGGTGATCGCGACCGGCGGCGGCGCCTTCATGCGCGAGGAAACCCGCAACCGCATTCGCGACAAGGCGGTGTCGATCTGGCTCAAGGCCGACGCCGACGTCATCATGAAGCGCGTCAAACGTCGTGCCGACCGGCCGCTGCTGCAGACCGAGGATCCGGCAGCGACCATTAGCCGTCTGCTCGAAGCGCGCGAGCCGGTCTATCAGAGCGCCGACCTGACGATCTGGTCGCGCGACGTGCCGCACGACCGGATCGTCGACGAATGTATCGAGGCCCTGCGCGCCCGGCTGGGTGTCGGCGTAGCGGCAGCTCAACCAACACCGGACGGGATCAGCGCCACGCCATGACCCTGTTACCAACATGACTCTGGTACCGAAATGACTGCGCCACTGAAACATTCCGCCGATATCACGGTCGACGTCGCCCTCGGCGACCGCGCCTATGACATCGTCATCGGCCGCGACGTGCTGCCGTCGCTCGGCGCGCGCGTCGCCGCGTTGCGGCCGGGCGTGCGAACCGCCATCGTCACCGATCGCACCGTTGCGAAGCGCTGGCTGGAGCCAACCGAAAGCTCGCTGGCAGCCGCCGGCATCCCGACCTCGCGCGTCATCGTCGAGGAAGGCGAGGGGTCGAAAAGCTATTCGGGTCTGGAAAAGGTCAGCGAAGCGCTGATCGCGGCGAAGATCGAGCGCAACGATCTCGTCATCGCGCTCGGCGGCGGCGTGGTCGGCGATCTCGCCGGCTTCGCGGCGTCGATCCTGCGCCGCGGCGTCGATTTCGTGCAGGTGCCGACCTCGCTATTGGCGCAGGTGGATTCCTCCGTCGGCGGCAAGACCGGTATCAATTCGCCGCAGGGCAAGAACCTGCTTGGCGCGTTTCACCAGCCGGTGCTGGTCATCGCCGACACCTCCGTGCTCGACACGCTGTCGCCGCGCCAGTTCCGCGCCGGCTATGCCGAAGTCGCCAAATACGGCGCGCTCGGCGACGAGGCGTTCTTCGCCTGGCTCGAAGCCAACCATGCCGATATCTTTTCCGGCGGCGCGGCGCGCGAGCACGCGATCGCAACGTCGTGCCGGGCCAAGGCGGCGATCGTGTCGCGCGACGAGCGCGAAACCGGCGAGCGCGCCCTGCTCAATCTCGGCCACACCTTCGGCCACGCGCTGGAAGCGGCGACCGGCTTTTCCGATCGCCTGTTCCACGGCGAAGGCGTATCCGTCGGCATGGTGCTGGCGGCGGAATTCTCCGCAAAGCTCGGCATGATCTCCGAGCAGGACGCCGCCCGGATCGAACGCCACCTTGCTTCGGTCGGCCTGCCGACCCATTTGCAGGATATCGCGGGTTTTGCCCAGGAAGGGCTGGCCGATGCCGATGCGCTGCTGGCGCTGATGGCGCAGGACAAGAAGGTCAAGCGCGGCAAACCGACCTTCATCCTGCTCGAGGCGGTCGGCCGCGCGGTGATCGCCAACGATGTCGAGCCGTCATTGGTCCGTGATTTTCTAAAGGCCAAACTGGCCAAAGCGTGAGCGCTGTCGCTTAACTCCGTCCGGATGCAATAAATTGGACTGGTTTACCTTCTCGATCGTCATCGGATGTCTCCTGGTCTCCGCCTTTTTCTCGGCGAGCGAGACCGCGTTGACCGGTGCCTCGCGCGCCAGCATGTTGCGGCTTTCCAAGCAGGGCAGCCGCGAAGCCGGCGTGGTGTCCAGCCTGTTCGCGATGCGCGAGCGGATGATCGGCGCGCTGCTGCTCGGCAACAACATCGCCAATATCGGCGCCTCCGCGCTGGCTACCGGCATCTTCACCGCGTGGTTCGGTGAGGTCGGCGTGCTCTATGCGACCGGCGTGATGACGGTGCTGGTCGTGATCTTCGCCGAGGTATTGCCGAAGACCATTGCGATCAACGCGCCCGACCGGGTGTCGCTGCTGGTCGCCCGCCCGATGAAGCTCGTGGTCTATCTGCTCGGCCCACTGCTCACCGTGATCGAGGCTGTTGTCGTCGTGCTGATGAAAATGCTGGGCATCAAGATCGGTGCCAACCAGCCGATCCTGTCGCCGACCGAGCGTCTGCGCGGCGCGGTCGACCTGCTGCATCACGAGGGCAAGGTCGAGAAACAGGACCGCGATATGTTCGGCGGCCTGCTGGACCTGCGCGAGCTGCAGGTCTCCGACGTCATGGTTCACCGCACCGAAATGGTGATGATCAACGCCGACCTGCCGCCGGAGGATCTGGTGCGCGAGGTGCTGGCGACCGAATACACCCGCATTCCGCTGTGGCGCGACAAGCCGGAAAACATCATCGGCGTGCTGCACGCCAAGGATCTGCTGCGCGCGATCCGCGCCGCCGAAGGCGACACCGCCAGCATCGACGTCTCGACCATCGCGCTGCCGCCGTGGTTCGTGCCGGAAATGCGCCCGGTCTCCGAGCAACTCAAGGCGTTTCGCCGCCGCAAGACCCATTTCGCGCTGGTGGTCGACGAATACGGCGAAGTCGAAGGCATGGTGACGCTGGAAGACATCCTGGAGGAGATCGTCGGCGACATCTCCGACGAGCACGACGTGGTGGTGGCCGGCGTCCGCGCCCAGCCCGACGGCTCCGTGGTGGTCGACGGTTCGGTGCCGATCCGCGATCTCAATCGCGCGATGGACTGGCATCTGCCCGACGAAGAGGCAACGACGGTTGCAGGCCTCGTGATCCACGAGGCGCGCTCGATCCCCGACCGCGGCCAGAGCTTTACCTTCCACGGCTTCCGCTTCCGCGTGCTGCGCCGCGAGCGCAACCGTATCACCGCGCTGCGCATCGTTCAGGTGCCGCGCGACGCGGAGGTCGAGGAGAAGAAGCCGAAGCGGGCAGGGACGGCGTTTTAGAGCGCTGTCGGTTCTGATTGGGTCTACTTTTTTTGTTTGACGCGTTTTCTTGGCGCGAACCGGCGGCCACCCTCGGATCAAGTCCGAGAGCATGCTTCGCTCAAAAACGCGATGGTTATTCGATATCGATGGTAACGCCGCTGAGCTTCCAGGCGCCGTCGGAGGGAATGAAGCCGAGCTGGTATTTCACCTTCTTGGGCGCGGTGTCGAAATGGCCTTTCAGGCGCAGCACGCCCTGCTCGTCGATCTTCGCGTCCTCGTCGGCAACGACCGGGCTCGCCACCACAGCGTCGAACACGGCATGCTTGTCGATCAGGTCCTTGAAGACGGTACGTAGTTTTTCGGGTGGGAACTGCTCGCGAAACGGTTTTGATATCTTGGCGTGGAGCACCGTGAAGTTGTCGGCGGCCACGGCGTCGTTGAGCGTGACGAGAATGCTCTTGACCAGCACTTCCTGCACAAAGGGGCTCGGCATATCCAGCGCCTGGGCCTTGTCCAGTGCCCTGGCCGAGGCGAGCGCAGCCAGCGCCGTCATGGCTGCGACCCATCTGAAGCGTGCCCAATACGGCATCGGACGACCCCGCGGACCGGCGATGGCCTAAAGGGGTCGTGCCCGACCCGCTATATCCCGGGAATTGCGTCCACCGCCTGGTTGTTACTCAGCATAAATCAAAATGGCGCAGGCGTCTGCGCGATCTTGCGCGAAAGCCACAAGACCCGCACCTGACCGGCGCGCCAGTGCTGCGGCGTTTAGCCCTGCTTTTCGCCTGGAGCTTGTGCCTTGATCGCCAGCGCGTGGACGGAGCCCTTGAGTTCCGCCTCCAAGGTCGTATTCACCATGCGGTGACGTTCGATCCGGCTCTTCCCTTCGAAGGCCGGAGATACGATATAAACCCTGAAATGTGTCTCGCCGCCCGGCCTGTGGCCGGCGTGGCCCTCATGCAGATGCGATTCGTCCGCAACGTCGAGGCTTTCCGGCACGAAAGCTTCACGCAACTTGTTTATGATAGCGTCCCTGGTGTTCATGATGGCGGCAGATACGTCTGCTTCCGTCTTCCGTCAATGGGTGTATCGAGAGAGAGGTATTCGCAATGTCAAGACTTGAAGCCTCGGGCATTGCGTAGTCAAAGTCAGCCATGCCGATTGATTCATCCAAGTTCTTCGATTCCATTCGCATCAAGCCCAACAAGGTGAGTGCGAAGCAGCAGGCGCAGGCGCGCGAGGAAGCCGCCATGTGCGAGTGGGCGGGCTGCCCGAACAAGGGCCCGCACCGCGCGCCGAAGGGCCGCGAGAACTCGCGCGAGTATTTCCACTTCTGTCTCAATCACGTCCGCGAGTACAATCAGAACTACAATTTCTTCCAGGGCATGAATGCCGACGCCGTCGCGCGCTACCAGAAGGATGCGCTGACCGGCCACCGTCCGACCTGGAAGATGGGCGCCAATACCGCCGGCAAGAAGGGCAAGCTTGCCGCCGAGGAAATGGACGGCGCGGCCGATCCGTTCAGCATGTTCTCCGAGCTCAACGGGCGTGGCCGCTGGCGGCCCGGTCCGGGCGCTGAAGCCAAGGCCGAGACCCGCAAGATCATGAACGCCGAGCGCAAGGCGCTGCAGGTGATGGGCCTCACGGCGGAAGCGACGCTGGAAGACGTCAAGGCGAAGTACAAGGCGCTGGTCAAGCAGCACCATCCCGACGCCAATGGCGGCGACCGCTCCACCGAGGATCGCCTGATCGAGATCATCAAGGCGTATAATTATCTCAAGACCGTGGTCCGCGGCGCGTAGCGCGCCGAACGAAAATCTTGCGTCGTCCCTGCGTACGCAGGGACCCATACGCCGCGGCCTATCGATATTAGACAGCCGGTCGCCGACTTTCACTCAACAAGACAAGCCTGTGGTTGTGGGTCCCTGCGCCCGTGCGCAATTGCGCACTAGGCAGGGACGACGGCGGAGTTTGCGGCTCCGCCGCCGTTCAACGCCGTCGCATTCTCACTCCGGCATCGGCCCGACATAGGCCGAACTCGGCCTTATCAGCCTGCCGCCGCGCTGCTGCTCGCGGGCATGTGCGGTCCAGCCGGCGGCGCGCGCCACCGCAAATATAGGTGTAAACGCCTGCCGCGGGATTTTCAGCGTGTCGAGCAGGATCGCGGTGAAGAACTCCACATTGGTGTCGAGCGGCCGTTCCGGATTTTTCCGCCGCAGCGCGCTTCGAATATAGGCCTCGACCTCGCTCGCGAACGGCAAATCGGTGCCGCCGCCGGCGAGCCGTTCGATCGCGTGCTTCAGCACGTCGGCGCGCGGATCGCGGACGCGATAGACGCGATGACCAAAGCCCATCAGCCGCTCGCCGCGCGCCAGCGCGCTGTCGACCCAGGGCTGGATCCGCTCAGCCGATCCGATCGCATCCAGCATTTCCAGCACCGGCTCCGGCGCGCCGCCGTGCAGCGGTCCGGTCAATGCGCAGTAGCCGGCGGTCACGGCTGCGAACAGGTCGGCCTGCGTCGAGGCCACGACGCGGGTCGTAAATGTCGAGGCGTTCATGCCGTGATCGCACACCGTGACGAAGTAGGCGTCGAGGGCTGCGACCTCGCCGGGGTCGGGCTTGCGGCCCAGCATCATCGACAGCGTGTCGGCGGCATGGCTGGCGTTAGGATTGGGCGCGACCGGATCGCTGCCTTTTGAGCGCTGCACCAGCGCGCCGGCGATCACCGGAAATGCGCCGACGATCGTGGCTTCGTGCGTCAGTCCGGCTTCTACGCGCAGCCCGGCGATTGCCGCCCGGAAACCGTCGACCACCGACAGCCCGCGGGTGATGCCGAGCAGACCCGGCAGCCGTGCGAAGGCGCGTTCGCGCCCGGCGCCCAGGGCGGCGCGTACCGCAGCCTCGCCGATCGGCTGGCCGGTGCCGCCGCTCCATAGGCGGGCGGTGACGCCCTCGAAGCCGGTTTTTCGGGCGAGGTCGCCGACGCGCTCGCCGGCAATGATCAGTTCGCCGCGCTCGCCGTCGACATGGCTGAGCACGGTTTCGGCAGCGGGAACGCCGTCGAGGCCGATCGGGGTCTTGGACAGTCGAATGTTCATGGCAGGTCTCCTTTGTGGTTTCAAAGGTCGGCCTACTCGACAGATTGATCAATCTTGATTATGTAAATCAATATGAAAAAATCCGCCGGCCTCTATCTGTCCGCCCGCGAGGCCTCCGCCGAACTCGCGATCTCGCAGGCGACGCTTTATGCCTATGTCAGCCGCGGGCTGATCCGCTCCGAGCCGTCGCAGGATTCGCGCAGCCACCGCTATCGGGCCGAGGATGTCCGCACCCTGAAAGAGCGGCGGACGCCGTCGCCGGAACCGCGGGGGTTGCGAAGTTTCGACGCTGACCTGCCGGTGCTGGATTCGTCGGTCGCGACCATCACCGAGGACGGCCCGATCTATCGCGGCGTCAATTGCGTCGACCTCGCCGAGCGCGACACGCTGGAACATGCCGCGACGCTGTTGTGGGATGTCACCGGTGCCGATCCGTTCGAACAGGACAATTGCCCCAGCTTCTCCGACGAAATGCGCGCGGTGGCCGAAGCCACGCGCGGGGCCAATGCGATCGATCGCGCGATTGCCGTTCTGGCGCTCGCCGCCGCGGCCGATCCGCGCGCCTTCACCCGCGCGCCCGAGGGCCGCGCGATGGTCGGTGGCCGCATCATGCGCCTTCTGGTCGCGACCATGCTGAACGCGAAATCATCGCCAAAGCCGCTGCATATCCAGATCGCGCGGGTGTGGGCGCCGGACCACAAGCACGCCGCCGATCTGATCCGCCGCGCGTTGGTTCTGCTGGCCGATCACGAACTGAATGCCTCGACCTTCACGGTGCGCTGCGCGGCATCGACCGGCTTGAACCTCTATGATTCCGTTATTGCAGGCCTCGTCGCGCTGAAGGGCCCAAAACATGGCGGCGCCGGCGTGCTGGCGGCGCAGCTCCTGAAGACGCTGGCAGGTGGCGAGGTTGCGCCTATGATCCGCGAGCGCGTCGCGCTCGGCGAGCGTTTTGCGGGCTTCGGCCATGGCGTCTACAAGCTCGGCGATCCCCGCGCAAAAGCCCTGCTGGAGGCATTGGCGCGTTCGGGTGCGGATCGCAAATTCACCCACGAAATTCCGGAGCGGATAGCGGAGGCGACCGGTGAATTCGTCAATATCGACTATGCGCTCGCGGTGCTGATTCACACGCTCGGCCTCCCGCCCGGCCATGAACTGGTGCTGTTTTCGATGGCCCGCACGGTCGGCTGGATCGCGCATGCCTGCGAGCAATTGCAGCACGGAAAACTGATCCGGCCCCGCGCCCGCTATATCGGTCCGGCGCCGGGACGGGGCGCCGCCTGATTATTTTCCCGTGATTACTTTTTTGCCGTCTCGATGATGCCGCCGCCGTGGCGGCGCCGGATGGTCCAGACGCCAAAGGCCACGACCAGCGCGCCACCCGCCACCGCCCACATCCAGAGATGTTTGCCGACATGCTCGTGATGCGACAGGCCATATTGATGCAGCACCGATACCGCCAGCACACCGGGCAGGACATGGGCCATTGCCCAGACCAGGATCGCGGGAATGTTGACGCCATAGAACTTCATCGGCGGCATCCCGAGCGCGCCGGCTGTGATCGGAACGAAGGCGCGGATCGGTGGCACGAAGCGGGCAAAGAACACCGCCAGCGCGCCCCAGCGGGTGAAAAAGCTTTCGCTCTGCGCGACCACATTTGGATAATTCGCTAACGGCCAGACGTTGAGGATCTCGCGTTGCGAGCGGTGACCGGCCAGGTAGGCGGTGCCGTCGCCGAGCAGGGCGCCGGCAATGGCGGAGGCCAGCACGCCCCATAGATTCAATTCTCCGCCCGGCACCAGCGCGCTCAGGGCCAGAATGATGGTCGAGCCCGGCACCAGCGCGCCGACCACCGGCACCGCTTCCAGCAGGGCCGCCAGAAACAGCGTGAGATAGGCCAGCCAGGCATGCTCTGAGACGAACGCGATCAGGGGATCAAGGAATGAGGTCACAGAGTTCCTGTTTCAGTGGGGATGCCGGCATCCAGACCTAACAACTCCGGACCGGGGTTGAAAGTGCCCGTGGGGCTCAAGATCAGCCCGGTCGGCGGCCCGGGTGGCGAAAGTGCGGCGTGATTCGCAGGGCAGCCCTCCAAAAACCTGACACATCACCTATCTCCATGATAAAGCAACGGAACTTTGATTGAGCCGCGGGCTTCTGCCGGCCGTTGCTCTCTGCTAGGTTTGTGGCAGACCCCATCCGCAGCCACTCAGCAAATCTGGTTTCGGGAAACAGCCCGGGACCTCGGAGGATTGATGACGACCGCCGCCATGACCAAAGTTACGGAGCCCGTCGGTTTGCCCGATATGAAGGTGTCGGTCCGGCAGGTGTTCGGAATCGACAGCGATCTCGAAGTGCCGGCCTATGCCGAAGTCGACCCGCATGTGCCGGAAGTCGATTCGGATTACCGCTTCGACCGCGCGACGACGCTCGCGGTTCTCGCCGGCTTCGCCCACAACCGCCGCGTCATGGTCACCGGCTATCACGGCACCGGCAAGTCGACCCATATCGAGCAGGTCGCCGCACGGCTGAACTGGCCCTGCGTGCGCGTCAACCTCGACAGCCACATCAGCCGCATCGATCTGGTCGGCAAGGACTCCATCGTCGTGCGCGACGGCAAGCAGGTCACCGAATTCCGTGACGGCATCCTGCCCTGGGCGTTGCAGCACAACATCGCGCTGGTGTTCGACGAATACGACGCCGGCCGTCCCGACGTGATGTTCGTGATCCAGCGCGTGCTGGAAGTTTCCGGCCGCCTGACGCTGCTGGACCAGAACAAGGTGATCAAGCCGCATCCGGCGTTCCGCCTGTTCTCGACCGCCAACACCGTCGGCCTCGGCGATACTTCGGGCCTCTATCACGGCACCCAGCAGATCAACCAGGGCCAGATGGACCGCTGGTCGATCGTCACCACGCTGAACTATCTGGCGCATGACGAGGAAGTCGAGATCGTGCTGGCGAAGGCAAAGCACTATCGCACGCAGGAAGGCCGCGACATCGTCAACAAGATGGTGCGGCTCGCCGATCTGACCCGCAACGCATTCGCCAACGGCGATCTGTCGACGGTGATGAGCCCGCGTACGGTGATCACCTGGGCGGAAAACGCCGATATCTTCTCCGACATCGGCTTCGCGTTCCGCGTCACCTTCCTCAACAAGTGCGACGAACTGGAGCGGCCGCTGGTGGCCGAATTCTATCAGCGCTGCTTCAACCAGGAGCTGGCCGAGAGTTCGGTCAACGTGGCGCTGAGCTGACCGATGCCGAAAATTTCCGTCGAGCGCACCATTGGATCGACCAAGAAGGCGGTGCTCGACGGATTGATTGCCTACAACCGCGAAAAGATGGGGAAGCAGAAATACAAGCGCCTCGCCGTCTCGCTGCGTGAAGGTGACGAGATCGTCGGCGGGATTGTCGGTGAAGTCTGGAGCACGCTGCTGTTCATCCAGCTGTTCTGGATGGAGCAGAAGCTTCGCGGCAAGGATTACGGAACGCGGCTGATCAAGGCGATCGAGGACGAAGCGAGGAAGCTCGGGGCCAAACGTTCCTATCTGGATACGATGAGTTTTCAGGCGCCGGGCTTCTACCGCGCCTGTGGGTATGAGGAATTCGGTTCAATCGACGGGTATCCTGAGGGCGTCACGCGCCATTGGTTCACGAAAGCGCTATGAGCACATCCAACTCCAAATTCCGCACCGGATCGAAGGAAGCGCCGACCGAGCCGTTCAAGCGTGCGGTCACGTCGTGCCTGCGCGCGATTGCGAAAGCGCCTGAACTGGAAGTGTCGTTCGCCGCCGAGCGACCGGGCCTTGCGCCGGGCAAGGCGCGGCTGCCGGAGCCGGCCCGCAAGATGACCAAGCGGGACGCGGCGATCGTGCGCGGCCATGCGGATTCCATCGCGCTGAAACTCGCCTGTCACGATCCCAAGGTGCACCGCAAGCTGATGCC
Source organism: Afipia sp. GAS231 (assembly GCF_900103365.1). NCBI lineage: Bacteria > Pseudomonadati > Pseudomonadota > Alphaproteobacteria > Hyphomicrobiales > Nitrobacteraceae > Afipia > Afipia sp. GAS231. The sequence continues at coordinate 3,267,766 of NZ_LT629703.1, read as the reverse complement.
GGGAAATCCGCAGGCGCGCGGCGTGTTCGAGGCGGTCGAGCAGGCCCGCGTCGAAGCCATCGGCTCACGGCGGATGGCGGGGGTTGCGAAGAATCTCACCGCGATGCTCGACGATCACTTTCATCGCGGCAAGTATGACGAAATCACCGACCGCGCCGACGCGCCGCTGTCGGACGCGCTGGCGATGCTGGTGCGCGAGCGCCTGACCGGCATGGCGCCGCCCGCGGCTGCCAAGAAGATGGTCGATCTCTGGCGGCCGGCGCTGGAAGACAAGATCGGCACCCGGCTCGACCAGTTGAGCCGGGTCACGGAGGACCAGGCGAAATTCGGCGACCTCGTGCACGACCTGTTGTCGGCGCTGGATCTCGGCGACGACCGCAATGCCGACGCCGATGACGACGAGAACGACGACGAGAATCAGGACGGCGAGAACGATCAGTCCGGCGCCGAGGGCTCGCCCGACTCGGATGCCGCGCAGGAAATGAGCGCCGACCAGGCGCAGGCCTCTACCGACGAGATGTCGGAGAGCGCGATGGAAAGCGCGCAGGCTTCCACCAGCGATACTTTCGACGACGGCGAACTCGGCGACGATGAGACGCCGGGCGAGGCGACGCGGCCGAATACCCGCGGCGCCAACGAACCGCGCGGACCGGAATATCACGCCTTCGCGCCGAAATTCGACGAGGTGATCGCGGCCGAAGATCTCTGCGACCATGATGAGCTGGAACGGCTGCGCTCTTATCTCGACAAGCAGCTCGCGCACCTGCAGGGCATCGTGGCGCGGCTGGCCAACCGGCTGCAGCGCCGCCTGATGGCGCAGCAGAACCGCGCCTGGGAGTTCGATCTCGAGGAAGGCATCCTCGATCCCGCCCGGCTGTCGCGCGTGGTGACCGATCCCTATCACCCGCTGTCGTTCATGCACGAGAAGGAAGCGACCTTCCGCGACACCGTGGTGACGCTGCTGTTGGACAATTCCGGTTCGATGCGTGGTCGCCCGATCACGGTGGCGGCGACCTGTGCCGACATCCTGGCGCGCACGCTGGAGCGTTGCGGCGTCAAGGTCGAGATTCTCGGCTTCACCACACGCGCCTGGAAGGGCGGGCAGTCGCGCGAAGCGTGGCTCGCCGCCGGCAAGCCGGCCAATCCCGGCCGGCTCAACGATCTCAGGCACATCATCTACAAGTCCGCCGACGCGCCCTGGCGCCGTTCGCGCAAGAATCTGGGCTTGATGATGCGTGAGGGGCTGCTGAAGGAAAACATCGACGGCGAGGCGCTCGACTGGGCGCACAAGCGCCTGCTTGGCCGTGCCGAGCAGCGCAAGATCCTGATGATGATTTCGGACGGCGCGCCGGTCGACGACTCCACGCTGTCGGTCAATCCCGGCAATTACCTCGAGCGCCATCTGCGCCATATCATCGAGGAGATCGAGACCCGCTCTCCGGTCGAACTGATCGCGATCGGCATCGGTCACGACGTCACGCGCTATTATCGCCGCGCCGTCACCATCGTCGATGCCGAGGAACTCGGCGGTGCGATTACCGAAAAGCTCGCCGAATTGTTCAGCGAGACCTCAGGCGCTGCGCCCACCACCAGCCGCCGGCCGCGCAAACTGCACTCGTGAGATGCGCGACCTCGTCAGCCGCCGCCGCTTCCTGAAATACTCGGCGGCGGGGCTTTCGGTGAGTGCCGTACCCAGCCTCGCGCGGGCGCAGACCGCGGTTCAACCGCCGCCGAAGCAGGCCACCCCGGGCGAATTCTCGGTCACGGCGCCGGTCTCGATCGAGGTCAATGCGCGGCCGCTGCCGTCGTTCGACACCCGCGACCGCTCGCATGTGCGGTTCGGTTCGCTGGAATATCGCAGCGGGCTCATTCTGACATCGCGGTTTCGCGGCTTCGGCGGATTGTCCGGCCTGCGGCTGGATGCGAAGGGCGAACGTTTCATCGCCATCAGCGACAAGGGAAGCTGGTTTACCGGCCGCATCGTCTACAAGGGCCGGGAGATGACCGGGCTCGACGATGTCGAGGCTTCGCCGATGCTCGGCCCCGACGGCAAGCCGATCACCTCGCGCGGCTGGTTCGACAGCGAGTCGATCGCGCTCGACGGGTCGATGGTCTATGTCGGGCTGGAGCGCGTCAATCAGCTGCTGCGGTTCGATTTTGCCAAGGGTTTTACCCGCGCGACCGGCGAAGTGGTGCCGCTGCCACCGACGGCACGCAAGCTGCCGTTCAACAAGGGGCTCGAGGCGCTGGTGATGGTGCCGAAGGGGTTTGCGCTGGCGGGAACACTGCTCGCGATCTCCGAACGCGGCCTCGACGCGCAGGGCAACATCCTCGCGTTTATGGTCGGCGGCAAGACACCAGGCCAGTTCACCGTCCGCCGCACCGACAATTTCGACATCAGCGACGCGGTGCTGCTGCCGTCAGGCGATTTGCTGTTGCTGGAGCGAAAATTCTCGCTGCTCGGCGGCATCGGCATCCGGATCCGTCGTATTCCACTCGCTTCGGTCGCCCCCGGCGCCGTGATCGACGGGCCTGCGATCTTCAATGCCGACCTCGGCCACGAGATCGACAACATGGAAGGCATCGACGCCCACGTCACGCCGGAAGGCGAAACGGTTCTCACGCTGGTCTCCGACGACAATTTTTCGATGATCCAGCGCAATCTGCTGCTGCAGTTCACGCTGGTGGAGTGACTTTGTCGTCCCGGCCAAGCGAAGCGCGAGCTCAGATGTGCAATCGCACATCGGGGGACCCATGCGCCGCGGCCTATCGCTCCTAAAAAGGCTGTCCGACGACTTCGTCGTAACCACGAAACCCTGTGGTTATGGGTCCCCGCGCCCCGTGCGCAATTGCGCACTAGGCGGGGACGACGGCTGAGATGAACCGCGCACCATGTCACATCGACTAACTCGGATGACGTCCTGCCGCATCATCCTCGCCCTCCTTGCCGCATTCCTCACGCTCGCCGCCGCACCCGCGCGGGCCACCGACAGCCACGAATATGCCAAGGACGAATATGCCGTCATCCGCGATGGTCTTGCGCCCAACAAACGCATGTCGCTCGCCTCTCATGGTGACGGCGAGGGCAACGAAAACTTTCATGTCTGGCTAATGGCGGAGCCAGCGCATCGCAGGATCGTGCGCCTCCCCGGCATCGGGCCCGACGGCATTCTCGATACCGGTCCCAATGCCTACCGTACCACGTGGGCCCTGGACTCACGCCATGTCGCCGTCAATTACCGCAGTGATCGCCACGTGCTGGAGCTGAACCTTTATTCCGTCGAGCATGGCCGCGCCCTTCCGATTTCCGGCCCGAGCCTGTTCAAAGATGTCACCAGCCGCAACGTCGGCGAGGACGAGCATTTCGGCCACCGTGTTTCCACCATCGAATGGACCGGAACGCGACGCTTCCGGCTCCGCGAACATCATCTGTTCCAGACTTCCAATATGAATTTTACGCGCCTGCTCGGCGCCTACGGAAAGCTGGCGCAGAAGCTCGATGACGGAAGGTCAATGGTCGAATTTTCGGCGGAGGCCGATTGCGTGCTGATATCGGGCCATCGCTATCGCATCGTCGATCTCAGGGTCGGCAAGTTCGACAAATAGCGGACCGGTTCTTGCAACGCTCCGGGCGATGAAACCGGAGTTTTTGCTGAACAAGTCCTTCGTGTTGTTTGCGTCCTGACGAGCCTGTTCAGGCCGCAGGGATCAAGCAGTAGCTGGATCAAGCAGTAGGCCTCGAACCGTAGGGGAGGGTTGCAGCGGCGATGGGTTGAGGAGGGCGGTACGCATCGCTACACAAGACGCGACCGTTTTCCTCCCGCCCGGATATTCTCCATGAGCGCCCTGTTTTCCCCGATCAAGCTGCGTGGCCTGACGCTTTCCAACCGCATCATGGTGGCGCCGATGTGCCAGTATTCCTCCGTCGACGGGGAGGCCAATGACTGGCACTTCACCCACATCAACTCGCTGGCGCTGTCCGGGGCCGCGATCTTCTGCATCGAGGCCACCGCGGTCGAGGCGATCGGCCGCATCACGCCGGGCTGCCTCGGCCTTTACAACGACGCCACCGAAGCGGCGCTGAAGCCGATCCTCGCTTCGGTCCGCAAGCGTTCGAAGGCCGCTGTGATGATGCAGCTCGCCCATGCCGGCCGCAAGGCGTCGAGCCACACGCCTTGGGACGGGGGACAGTTGATTCCGGTCGCCGAAGGCGGCTGGCGGCCGGAGGGACCTTCGGCCATTCCGCACAAGGAAGGCGAGACGCCGCCTCTGGCGTTCGACGCCGCGGGATTGGCGCGGGTGCGCGAGGCCTTCGTGGCGGCCGCCAGGCGCGCCGAACGGCTCGGCATCGACGCCATCGAACTGCATTCTGCCCATGGCTATCTGCTGCATCAGTTCCTGTCGCCGATCGCCAACCAGCGCACTGATGAATATGGCGGCTCGTTGCAGAACCGGATGCGTTTCCCGCTCGAAGTGTTCGACGCGGTACGCGCGGCGTTTCCCGCCGACAGGCCGATGGGAATTCGGGTGTCCTCGACCGACTGGATCGAGGGCGGCTGGGATCTCGCGCAGACCATCGAATTCGCGCAGGAGCTGAAGAAACGCGGCGCCGACTGGATCGATGCATCCTCGGGCGGCGTCTCGCCGCTGCAGAAAATTCCGCTCGGCCCCGGCTATCAGGTGCCGTTCGCGCAGGCGATCCGAGAAGCTACCGGCCTTGCCACCATTGCGGTCGGGCTGATTACGGATGCCAGACAGGCCGAAGAGATCGTGGCGTCGGGCAAGGCCGACATGGTCGCGCTGGCGCGCGGCATGCTCTACGACCCCCGTTGGGGCTGGCACGCCGCCGCCGAACTCGGCGGCACCGTTGACGTACCGCCGCAGTACTGGCGTTCGCAACCCTCGACGCAGAAGGCCTTGTTCGGCGCGACCACGTTCGGAACGCGGTAGTGCTGTTTCTGTCATGGCCGGGCATAGCCGTCCGTAGGACGGCGTCGCTTCCGCTCGCCTATGCCCGGCCATCCACGTCTTACTTGCTGCGATGCGTTCAAGACGTGGATGCCCGGGACAAGCCCGGCCATGACGAGCATTGCAGTACGCGCCATCGTCGGCATCACTCCTTTCTCCAAACTTCTGCCCGGCTGTTTTGTCATATCTCGGCCACACGCCGAGGATGCTATGCTCTCGCTTGCGCGCGACAGACGCGCTTCGAAAATATAACAGCGAGAGGAACCCCCAATGGAGATCGGATATTTCACGATGCCGTCCCATCCGCCGGAGTGCGGATTGAAAGAGGGTCACGACTGGGACCTGCAGACGCTGCGATGGCTGGATGAACTCGGCTATCAGGAAGCCTGGATCGGCGAGCACCACACCGCACCCTGGGAACCGCATCCGTCGCCCGATCTCCTGCTCGCTCAGGCATTTTTGCAGACCAAGAACATCCGTCTCGGCCCCGGCGGTTTTTTGCTGCCCTATCATCACCCGGCGGAACTCGCCAATCGCGTGGCGATGCTCGATCACCTCTCCGGTGGCCGGCTGAATTTCGGCGTTGCCGCGTCGGGTCTGCCGAGCGACTGGGCGATGTTCAACGTCGACGGCATGTCCGGCCAGAACCGCGACATGACCCGCGAGGCGCTGGAAATCATCCTGAAGATGTGGACCGAGGATGGCCCGTGGAACTACACCGGAAAATTCTGGACGGTGAACAAGCCGGACACGATGTTCGATTTCCTCAAACCGCACATCAAGCCGCTGCAGCCGCCGCATCCGCCGATCGGCGTCGCCGGCTTGAGCAAGGGATCAGACACGCTGAAGCTGGCGGGCGAGCGCGGCTACATCCCGATGAGCCTCAACCTCAACCCGGCCTATGTCGGCAGCCACTGGGAATCGGTCGAGATCGGTGCCGCCAAAACCGGCCGCAAGCCGAAGCGGAGCGACTGGCGGCTGGTGCGCGAGGTGTTCATCGCCGATACCGATGAAGAGGCCTGGAAGCTTTCGGTCGGCGACATGATGGGCCGGATGATGAGCGAGTATTTCCTGCCCTTGCTCGGCCATTTCGGCTTCAAGGACTATCTCAAGCACGTACCCGACGTGCCGGATAGCGACGTCACCGTCGAATATTGTGCGCGCCATAACTGGATCGTCGGTTCGCCGGCGACCGTGACCGACAAGATCGAGAAGATCTATCACGAGGTCGGTGGCTTCGGCACGCTGCTGGTGTTCGGCTTCGACTACAAGCACAGACCGGAAGCCTGGCACAATTCGCTGCGGCTCTTGAAGCAGGAAGTGATGCCGCGGCTGAAACACCTCAACGCGGATATGACCCGCGCGGCGTGATCCTCGTCATTGCGAGCCAACGGGTCGGGCGAATGCCCGCCCGATGACAGGCTCCGCGAAGCAATCCAGTACTACGAACAAGGTCTGGATTGCTTCGTCGCTTTGCTCCTCGCAATGACGGAGCTGTCAATTCATCTTCACCGGCGCATCCGTCGCGCGCACCTGCCAGAATCTCAGCATGCGCTGCGCGTTCTCCAGCGTCAGTTTGGCATACGCGTCCTTGGCCATCGCGAGTTCATGCGGACCCATCGAGCCGGACGCAAAGCGGCTGTTGAGCACGGCGGCGACGGTTTCCCAGCCGAGTCCGGCGACCCGGCATGGAATCAGCACGCCGTCGTCGCGCAGGCTCTGCATCAGCGGCCTGATGACCTCGAGGTCCGACCGCGACAGCAGTGCGAGGGCGGCGACGGTCTCCTCGTATTTTCGCTGTTTCGCGAAGCTCAACAGCGCGGGCTCATTGAGATGGCCACTTTTGTCGAGCGAAGCCACATAGCGCTGCGCGCCGGCAAAGTCGCGCGGCTTGGCCATTTCGCGGCCGGCGCCTTCGGAGGCCGCGGTGATCGCGCGGCGGATTTCCTCGAACAGATGTGGCGGCGCGCGCGACAAGAGCCGCGATCGCACGGCCTCGGTGGCATTGTGCAACAATTTCTGCCGCAGTTCGGAAGGCAGGTCGATCCGGATGCCGGTCTGGACGGCGAGCTCGGGATCGTTTTCGGCCTGCTGCAGCACGATGGCAAATCCTTCCGCCGAAACCCGCGCGCCGGGATTGTTGACGACGCGCCGGCTGACGGAGGGATAGTGGCGCGCCAATAGCGCGTCGGTGACGACTTCCGTCAGCCACCAGCGGCCGGAGATCGCGAGCAGATGCTGCTCGCCCTTGGTTTGCGCCAGCTCGACCAGATCCTCGGCCGTCAGCCGCGCGGATTCCGTCAGCACCGGGCCGGCGATGGTGATCTCGTCGTGCCGCGCCAGCCGGCGAACGACGGCGGGTGGCGCCTGCTTGACCGAGGCGAGCTGCGAACTCATTTCCGCGAGCGCAATGCGGGAGCTGACGTCGGCAAGTGCCCGGATCTCGATGGTTTTGACCAGGCGTTCGAGGACGTCGCCAAACAGTTCGATCTGTTCGCCGCTGTAGCCGTCGGCGGACAACAGAAACAGGTCCGTGACGCGCCTGATGGTTTCGAGATGCTTTTCCGCCGAGCCGGCCGCGATCGCGGCCTCGACTTCGTCGGCGATGGATTGTTCTAACATCGCTCGTCCTGAGCGTTTCGGGAGCCGGTTCTGGCTGACGGTCAACGGTATGGGGAAAGGCTGAATGTTCGGTAAAATTCGTTAGCCGCCCCGCGCCCGGTGCATGCCGGCTTGCAGCGGCATCAGGGGTGTTGTGCGGCGGCGGAAGCTGCGGTCTGATGGGGGATAACAACGAGAAATCAGCGAGATACCGCCATGCTGGACAGACCGGGCCCAACGGGCGAGCACGCCGCCCGTGAAACTACGCAGCGCTGGGCCGAGGCGCTGAACGCGGCCCTCGCGGGCGGCCAGGCGGCTCAGCTTTCGGGACTTTTCGAGGCCGACAGCCACTGGCGTAACCTGTTCGGCATCTCCTGGTACTTTGCGACGTTCAGCGGCAACGCTGTGGTGGTCAGGGAACTGCTCGCCCGGGCGACCGAGGTTCACGCCAAGAATTTCCGGATCGATCCGGCCGCGCTGGCGCCACGCCACGCCGTGGTCGCCGGCCGCGATGTCATCGAGGCGGTCTTCACGTTCGAGACGGCCAACGGTCCCGGCTATGGCGCGGTCCGGCTCGTGCGGCAACCGGACGGCACCGCGAAGGCTCCGACTTTCAAAGCCTGGACCTTTTCCACCTCGCTCGATTTCGACGCCCTCTGCGCTGCCCGTGCGCGCGCCGCCACAGAGTTCCACACCCGCGATTTCGCCGCTCCCGACTGGCTCGAACAGCGGCAGCTCTCCGCGGCCTACGAGACCTCTGATCCTGACGTACTGATCGTCGGCGGCGGCCATGCCGGCATCTCGGCCGCGGTCGAACTGAATAGGATCGGCCTGTCCGCGCTGGTGATCGACCGCGAAGAGCGCATCGGCGACAACTGGCGGCTGCGTTATCGCGGGCTGAAGCTGCACAACAAGACGCCGGTCAATCACCTGCGCCATCTGCCGTTCCCGTCGACCTTTCCGGACTACATCCCGAAGGACAAGATCGCCAACTGGCTGGAGAGCTATGTCGACATCCTGGAAGTCGACTTCTGGACCCGCACCCATTTCGACGGCGCCGAGTATGACGCGGCATCGCAGCGCTGGACCGCGCGGCTGACCCGCGACGGCGCGCCGCGCACGCTGCGACCGAAGCATATCGTGCTCGCGACCAGCGTCAGCGGCACGCCGAACATTCCCACGATCGGCGGCATCGAGAACTTCAAAGGGCCCGTGCTGCATTCCAGCCGCTTCGCCGCGGGCAAAGAATGGTCCGGCCGCCCGGTCGCCGTGTTCGGCACCGGCACCAGCGCGCATGACATCTGTCAGGAGCTGCAGGCCGCGGGCGCTGATGTCACGATGGTGCAGCGAAGCCCGACCATGGTGGTCAATGTCGAGCCGGCGCAGCTCTACGACAAGACCTATCTCGGCGACGGCCCGCCGATCGCGGTCCGTGACATCCTCAATTCCGGCGTGCCGCTGCCGGTGATGAAGGTCGCGCACAAGCTCGTCACCGACGAGGTGAAGCGGCTCGACGCGCCGCTGCTGTCGCGGCTGGAGCGGGCAGGTTTTCGTCTCGAATTCGGCGAGGGTGGCACCGGCTGGCCGCTGAAATTCCGCACCCGCGGCGGCGGCTATTATTTCAACGTCGGCGCTTCTGAACTGATCGCCGACGGCAGGATCAAACTGGTGCAGGCTTCCGATATCGCGGGCTATGAGCCCGATGGCATCGCCTTCAAGGACGGCACGCGCCTCACATGCGAACTCATCGTCCTCGCCACCGGCTACAAGGGCCCCGATCATCTGTTGCAACGACTGTTCGGCGAGAGCGTCGCGCAACGCGTCGGCCGGGTCTGGGGCTTTGACGACGCCAGCCAGGAGCTTCGCAACATGTGGACCCGCACGCCACAGCCGGGGCTGTGGTTCGTCGGCGGCGCGTTCTCGCAGGCGCGCATCTACAGCCGCTATATCGCCGCACAAATAGCGGCGATCGAGGCCGGGCAGTTGTCGAAGCAGGCGTGACTCCTTCGTCTCCCTCTCCCGCTTGCGGGGGTCGAGACGAGCGAAGCTCGCTCTTAGGGCGGGGTGGGGGTGCCTCCGCGAGTCACACTGCCCGTGTGGCGAGAGCTTCCCCCACCCGCCGCGCGCTTCGCACGCGTCGACCTCCCCCGCAAGCGGGAGAGGTAAGCAAGAATTCAATTGTGACAGCGATGGCCACATGAATTGCCCATAAATTGCCTTGGGAATCGCCTTGGGGAATTTCCACTGAGGCCGTAATATCGCTGCAACCATAGCCCGGATCTGGGGTTGTGGCGGCTTGTGATGGCAACCGAAACCGGGCAGCATCGGTCCCGCGCCGGGTGCCGCGCGGCCGGCATTCGATTTTTCGCGATCGATCTTTGCCACACGAAGCCGGGTTTGCCTTGTCTGATCCTGTGGACCCCACCGAATTCCATTGCGACGGCGAGACGATCACCGTCCCCGCCACGCCGCTGGTATTGCCGCCGCCGCTGCCTCCGCCGCCCTCGAACAACTATTTCGCGCGGCACTGGCGCGGCGAGCTGTCGTTGCCGAAGTCGTACTGGGTCAACGGCCTCGTCTTCGGCCTCATCGTCGGCGCCGCGATCGCGTCGATCGGTTACGGCGTCAACAGCCGCGGCGAAGCCCAGCCCATGGTGTGGCTGGTGACGCTGGTCGGCAGCTGGGTGATCGTCGCTCTGTTCACGATGTGGCAGGCGGTCGGCGTCTGGCGTTCGGCGACCCGCTACAAGGCCAGCGGCAAGCATTTCTGGGGCGGTCTCGCCAAGACCGTCACCGTGCTCGGCGTCATCAACCTCGCCTACAACTGCCTGTTCGTCGGCACCGCGCAGCTCGCGGGTATTTATGAAATCATCGACGGCGACGCCCGCGTCGGCGCGCACCAGTTCAAGGTGCTGGCGAACGGCCAGATGCTGGAATTTTCCGGCGGCATCACCTTTGGTGTGGCGAATGAACTCAACGGCTTCCTGCAGGCGATGGGCAATGTGCGCACCGTCAAGCTCAATTCGATGGGCGGCCGCATCCTCGAGGCGCAGCGGATGTCGAATTTGATCCGCGCCAGGGGACTCATCACGTTTGTCGAGAAGGATTGCATGTCGGCCTGCACCATCGTGTTCCTCGGCGGCAAGGAGCGCGTGGTGTGGCCGGCCGCGCGCATCGGCTTCCACCAGCCGGCGTTTCGCGGCATGACCGCGGCGTCGCGCCGCGTCGCGATTGCGACCGAGATGACGCGGCTGCAGAGCTTTGGCCTCAGCAGGCAGTTCGCCGAACGCGCCAACACCGCGACGCCGAGCGGCATGTGGTTTCCCGACAAGGACGAACTGGTGCGCGAGAAGGTCGTCACCCGCGTGATGCAGCCGCCGCCGGTCGTGGCCAAGCCCGCGCCGAATTCAACTCCGTCGCCAACCGCGAGCGCGGCGCCGACAGCGGCTCCCGTGGTCGACACAGCGAAGGCGCTGCCGGGCGTCGCCGCCCGCGCCGCCGCCCAGGAGGGCCGCGCCACCATTCCCGCCGACGTCATCAAGCGCCTCTCCGGCGAGATGTCGCGTTTGGGGATGAAGAAGACGCAGCCGGTGGCGCCGACACCGGCTCCGGATGCGGCGCCAGCCGCGCCCGCACCAGTCGCTGAGCAGAAGTAGCGTGTCGTCGTCCCGGCCTTGCGCCGGGACCCATACGCCGCGGCAGTAGATGTGCGAACGGTCTCAGTCACTGCGTCTCACCGATAGATCACGCGGTATGGGTCCCTGCGTTCGCAGGGACGACAGCAGAAATTATTCTCGCGGCATGATTTGCCCGGAGTTTTGCAAGAAAACCTCGCCCATGAGAATCAGAGGGCGCAGGGAAGACCGGGTGCGCGCTGCACCCGCGGTCTCGCAGGCGTGTTGCAAAGAGATATGCTGCCCACGAGCATACAGGTTCAGCGGAGAACACCCGGCCTTCCCTGCGCAATGGCTTTACGGCTTATACGTAATCGTCCTGGTGACCCTGCTTTTTGTGACACCATCGCTCTCGGGCAGCGTTGGCCGCCTTCGAACTTGACGCCTGCATCGGGGCGTCGGACCCAAACGATTTCACCGTACGCGGCAGCCCGTTCGTCTCGCGTGCTGCCGCGTCCACCGCCCCCTGTCCCTCGTTTGCGACGACGGCCGACGCCCCTCTGGCGGAACAGGTTGGCGGGAGTCCTAAGTCTGATTTGCCCGACGTGCCAACCGGAATATTTTTATCCGAAGGGCTGGACGGGTGGAATCGCGATGAAATCGCTGGAGAAATTAGGGTGGGGGAGCAGAGGAAAAAATGGCCCGTCGCCCCATATCTCGTTGTCATCGCCCGCGGAGGCGGGCGATCCAGTACGCCGCGGCCCCTCGATTTGATCGCTGACGTCTCTGGAATACTGGATCGCCCGGTCAAGCCGGGCGATGACAACTGGATACCGCGCTACGGCGTGAACTTGTAGGAGACGCCGGCGCGGACGGTGTCGATGGTCTGACGGCCGGGCTTGTCGGCGGTGGAGGCCACGCCCGCGAGTGTCGATACCACGGTGTTGGTGGCTTCGACGCCGCCGAAATCGTAGTGCAGATATTCGAGCCGCGCGATCCAGTTCGAACTGCCGATGAAGGTTTCGACACCGACGCCGGCAACCCAGCCGAACAGATCGCGCGGCGTGTCGCTGATGCCGGTCTGGACGCCGACGCCCGGGAATACCGAGATGTCGGAGATCTTCCGCAAGCCGTGCTCCCAGGCCAGACCGCCGGTGCCGTAGAGCAGCCAGTTCGGCGTGACCGTGTAGCCGAGGCGGCCGCGCGCGGTGCCGAGATACTTCATGTTGTCCGACAGCGTTTCGGTTTCGGTGGAGGCCGTCACCGGAATTGAACTGCCCTTGATGCCGGTTGCGGTGCCGTCGAGTTCGAGGCCGGCAACGACATTGCCGTATTGCCAGTTGTAACCGGCCTGGCCGCCGCCGAGCCAGCCCTTGGAATGGATGCCGCCGTCGAACGTGTTGAGGAAGAAGACGGTCGAGAAATCGTTCTGCTTCCAGCCATAGCCGGCGTGGGCGCCGATGTAGAAGCCGGCCCAGCTTTGCAGCGGCGCCGGCATGCGCGGCGCCTTGGCGTAGAGGGGGGAAGCCGCCGCGAACGGGGCGGTGTCCGGACCGAACTTGTAGGAGATGCCGGCGCGCACCAGGTCGATGGTCTGGTGTCCCGCCGTGATAGCGGCGCTGGTGGCGCCCGGCTGATTGGAGAAGACGCTGCCGTCTACGTTGATGCGCCCGAAGTCGTAATGCAGGTATTCGAGGCGCGCGATCCAGTTCGGGCTGCCGAGCATGACTTCGCCGCCGACGCCGGCGACCCAGCCGAACCGGTCGCTCGGCGACATGCTTCGCGTGATGGTGGAGCCGGCCGGCGCGGTCGTCGTGGTGACCTGGGCGCGCTCGAAACGTTCCCATGCCAGGCCGGCGGTGCCATAGAGCAGGAAGTTCGGCGTGACCGTGTAGCCGAGGCGGCCGCGCACGGTGCCGAGATATTTCACCTTGTCGTCGAAACCGAGACTGATGCTGCCGCCACCCCCGGTGCTGGTGACGGTGTTCGAGGCGCCCTTGAGATCGGCGGCGCTGAGGTCGGCTTCGAGGCCGGTGACGAACCGATCATACTGCCAGTTGTGACCGAAGTGGCCGCCGGCCACCCAGCCCGCCGGCTTGGTCCCGCCGATGTCGCCGCCGTTGATCATCGTGAGCGCGTTTGGCACGAAAAAGGGATTCTCGCCCCAGCCATAGCCGCCATGGGCGCCGGCATAGAAGCCGGCCCAAGAAGAGAGCGACGCGGCCATTGCGGGCGCCTTGGCATACGGTACGCTGGCAAATCTCGTGGTCTCGCCGAACTTGTAGGAAACGCCGGCGCGAACGACATCGATGGTCTGCGAGCCGGCGGTGGAGACATCGCGGAAGCCGCCGGCCTGGATCGTCAGGTTTGCCGTCTGCACCTGGCCGAGATCGTAATGCAGATATTCGAGGCGGCCGATCCAGTTCGGGCTGCCGAGCATCACTTCGGCGCCGACGCCCGCGACCCAGCCGAACTTGTCGGTGGGCGTCCGCACGCTGAAGATCTGCGTGGTCCCCGGCGTAACGATCTGGGAGGAGCTTTGCGTGAGGTCGAGCCGCTCCCAGGCGAGGCCGGCGGTGCCGTAGAGCAGAACATTGTCGGTCGGCAACCAGCCGAGCCGCGCGCGCGCGGTGCCGAGATATTGGACGCGTTCGCCCAAGGCGATGGCGGTGGTGAACGTGCCGCCGCCAAACGGGTTGGTCTCGGTGATGCCGTTGCTGCCCTTGATGCCGGTGGCGCTGAAATCGATCTCGAGGCCGGTGACGGCGCGGCCGAATTGCCAGTTGTAGCCGGCCTGGCCGCCATAGACCGCACCCTGCGACCGGATGCCGTTGATCGACTGCGGTCTCGTCAGGAGGAACGCCTCGGACTGCGAGAACTCGTCCTGCTTCCAGCCATAGCCGCCGTGGACGCCGAGATAGAATCCGGCCCAAGAAGACAGCGAAGCGGCGATCGCCGGCGGCGGCGCTTTCGCGATCGGAAGATCCGCGGCCAAGGCAGAGCCGCTCAACACCACGAGCGAAGCGCCGGTGAGAAGCAGCCGGCGCCGGCCTGGGTGGCGGGTCGTCGGCGATGCGCCGTGTCGGTACGGCGCGCTTTGCATTTTCATCGGCATTCCAATTCCAGGTAGGAGAAGTCCAGGCAGGAGACGAGGTAACGCCGCAAGGGAACCACAGGTTGTTGCGGCAAGCCATGTCGGGTTCCATCGCGGCGGCGCTATTCCGGCCATGGTGCCCGGAGGGCAACAGAAACGGCGCTTTTGTGTGAGGCTGTGTCACGTTCACTAGGACTGTGCGGCCATCGTGTTCCGCGGAGTCCTAGGGCGTAATCTCAGGCCGTGACCCAAACCGTCATCGTCCGCGCGATTCGGCACGCCGCAGCCTCTTCGCTCTCCGTCATGCCCGGGCAAAAGCGCGAAGCGCGTCTTCGCGCTAGATGTCCCGGGCATCCACGTTCTTGTTTGATGTCCGCAAGTAAGTCGTGGATGGCCGGGACAAGCCCGGCCATGACGAGTTGGGATAGCGGCGGCTTCTTCCCTTTCCCCTCTCCCCTTGTGGGAGAGGGTGGATCAATCGCGCGCCGCGCGATTGAGGCGGGTGAGGGGTCTGTCTCCGCGGATAGAGACCCCTCATCCGGCGCTGCGCGCCACCTTCTCCCACAAGGGGAGAAGGGAAGAGGGCAGCGTAACCTTTTCGCTGTCGTCGCCCGCGGAGGCGGGCGATCCAGTACGCCGCGGCCTCTCGATTTGATCGCTGACTTTTCTGGAATACTGGGTCGCCCGGTCAAGCCGGGCGACGTTACGCCTCCGCCTCCGCCTCGTCATCGGCGCTGGCATGCAGCGGCGGCACCGGCATCGGCACGGTCTCGAACCGCGTCGGCAAATTCACCGGCCGATAATCCCGGATCGCGTCCATCCGTTTCGTTACGGATTCATGGATGAACGCGCCTTCCGCGATCGGGCGCGGTTCGGCGTCGGGGATGTAGCGGCCGAGGAAGGTTTGCCGCTGTGGCCATTCCTTGTATTTGGCGTTCTTGGGGAAGAATTCGAGAATCCACCACGCGCCGTGCAGCGACTGGTGCAGGTCAGCCTCACAGCTCGGCGCGACATAGGAGAACGGGCTGCTCTTGCGCTGCACGCCCCAGGCGAGCTGGTTGACGGTGGCGTTGTTGACCCTGAGCCCGGCCTCGACCGCCTGCTCCATCATCCACAGCAGCGGATATTTCGACAGCCCCGATTGCTTTTCCGGATAGCCGCCGCCGACATCGGAATGCACGCCGGCGAACCAGACCTGCTTGATGTCCTGCGGCTTGGCATTGATGTCATTGAATCGATTGTGCGTGAAGGTCTGCGGCTCGTCCCATTTCTTCAGGCGAAACATCGCGCGCCGCTCGTCGATCGAGATCGCCTGCCGGAACGTCTCGACGCTCGGATTTTGCAGGGTGTAGGCGAGCTCCTCGAAGCTCGGCCAATACAGCCGATCCGGCCGCGGCACGATCACGCTGGCAACGGTGTCCCAGACCCCGACGAATCGAATGAGCGGCCACCGCGTCGAGGTGATGCGCGCGAACTGCGCCGCCTGGTCGTCCTTGTTTTCCGGGATCGGACCTTCGGAATCGCCGGCATCGGTGAGCGCCTTCAGCTCGAAGCCGAGTCCGTGTTGCCCGTCCGAGGAAAACTGCTTGTAGGCGGTGAGGCCCGAGCCGGCCAGATTGGCCTGCTCCGGCGAGATCAATCCCACTTTATGGATCAGCCCCGCCAGCACCCGCACGGTGTAGGCGCCGCGCGAAAAGCCGAACAGGTAGATCTGGTCGCCGGGCTCGTAATTGCGGACCAGGAACAGGTAGGACTGCAGCACCTTGTCGTCGAGGCCATAGCCGGTGGCGAGGCCGAGGATGGCGGAAAAATCCTGCGCCAGCTTGTGCCACGGATCCGGCCGCGCCAGCGTGCCGACGCCGGGATCGTAAAACACCATCTGCCGCGGCGAGGTTTTGTCGGTCTTGCGCAGGCAGCGATAGAACTTGAGAACATTGGAAATGTTCTCGGAGATCTCATTGCCGGTGCCGTCGCAGAGGATGATGATGTTTTTCATGGGGGCCCCCCGATAGAAAGACATCCTTAAGTTTAACGAATGTGGGACCGAGTGGCGAGGGAGAACGTGAGGGTAACTCGAGCGCTGGGTGTTGATAATGGCGAAGCTAAACCTGAGAAGGCAACTGCCAAAATAGTGCAAAGGAAGGCCAGTGGGTCGGCATGCCGTATTCGAATGTGTAACTAATCATCACTGGTCTAAAACCAAACATTGAGTGGAAGATAGTTGATAGATTTTCGAGTGCCCATGACACGGACACGCTTGTGATCTTTTCACCCGCTGGGTGCCAAGGTGGCTGCACCTTTCTCCCCTGATCCAGCAGCATCAATGTTTCCCTAGTCCATCCTGCGTGCAGGTCAGCGGCTTGCAACGCGACAACATCCCTGTCGTCTAAAAATGACGGTGGATGTATTTGGATATAGTCGAGCATTTCTGGCGGAGCCATCTCTCTAAAATTTTCCCACCCCTCTTGCGCCTCGCGCATTTGATCGGCTCCCGGTTGGAAGTCAAATATGAACTCTACCTTCTCTGTTATTTCACTTTCAGACAAATAAGTTATGAGGCGCGCGGCGATTCCATAAAACGAAAGATAGTACGGGTTTCTCACCCACTTGTGAGGGTAGGTACCAAACATGGGATAAAAGATATTGTGCGGTATGGCCGACGCCACACCGACAAGCGCGTACTCTTCAATTAGATTGATGAGTAGTCGCAATTTCTCATCGCGCGCGGCTTCCGAAACTCCGTAGAATTCACCACTAAGTCCCATCGCTTCGTCATATTTAAAATATTCGATGCGCGGTGACATTCGTAATACATCCCGCCACGCGTCGGAGAATGCGAGCCATGTCTTAACAGGCGCCACCCAACCTCCCAGAACATAAAAAGGAGCCTGACGCATGTGGCTGTCGTCAATGTAAGCCTTAAGCATCAACTGCAGTCGTTTTTGTTTGGAGTGACCAAGGATAATCGCAATGGTGGCAACTAGCGAAAATCCAAGGGCGCTGCTTCATCCGGGTTCATCTTGAACTGCGAGGATCATTTGAATACCAAGACTCCAAAATTCAAATCCCAGCGCAGCCGCAATCGCGTCTTCTTCGCTGCGCGCGCGTTCTTTGAGTTGAATCAAGCGACGGTTCCGTTCGGTCCGAGTGAACGATTGCGGTGCACGTTCGCCGAATGTGGCAGCAACAGAATCTAAATTAACATTCTCGTCGTCTTCGAATACCTCTTTTGAGGCGCGCCGGATCGCAGCCCGGTCCTCCATGCCGGCAAACACATTGTGTACCGCGTGCCCAAGGCTGGGGCCGTCCGTTCTGATTCGAGTAAGGATATTTGCTGCCATGAGTTCGGGTCGCACATCTCTCATCTCAGTAGGCTCTGAACAGACATGGACTCGATCTGGATCGTAGACGATACGGTGGGTTCCGTCTGGTAGACCTTTTGCTACGAGCGAAGCACGAATTTCGCTCGGCGTAATCAACACTGAGCGCTCCAACACTTGGCCGCTCTCGAAGAATTGGACGTAGTGGGGCCAATCTGTAAATCGTGGTGCGACATAGTAAGCTTCGGCACCGTCTAGTTCCGCTTTTAGAAGTGTTTCGAATTGCCCGTCAGGCTCAGCAGTGTGTATTGAAAACCTGAAAAATGGTCTTTGCAATGAGGGTGCGGGAAGGGTCTTGTCGCTGCGGACAAACCGTCTCAACGAGTGCCCAAGCTTAAATTGAAGGATCAATGGCACACCTCGACCGCCAAAGCCGACGTCGAAGGCGACCTGCTTTTCCTGAAGTAGGCTCGGCATAAAAGGTACGGTGCGAACTCCAACGCTAGATAATAGCGCCTCAACGTCTCGAGTTATGCCGTAGCCATAAGAAAACTCCGATAGCCTTTCGTGCAGATCTATCATTTGTCTTCCAGGTGGCTGGTTTATTCGACTGATGCAATTCTTTGAAGTCAAAATGTCGACTAGGCAATGCAACTGCTAAATACCGATGGTGATCGACCTGGAGGCCGATTACGCTGCTTTTGCAATTGATAGGTAGGCAAGCAACGCATTCGACCGCTCCAAGCCATCAAATGTATGCAGCCGGGTCCGGCTTTTTTCCACCGCCGCTAGCTTTAGTCGCCCCACATTACTTATGTCCCCGCCGGCCCCTGCGCGATGTCCACCACATGGCGATCCTGTCCGACCGTAATGATGATCGTGTAGCTCTTCTTCGCGCCGTCCTGCTCGGTCGGTGGCGCGATGTGCAACTGACCGCCGTACCATTCTCCTGGCATCAGCATGTTGTCCTTGATGACCGATTGCTCAAGCATCGCCATGTTGCGTTGTCCGGTCTCGACGGTTGACGCGATTACGGCGTCGTTTTGATACGCCGCGTTGTTCTGCGCGATCGCTGCCGCGGTCGGGCTGTAGAAAGTGCCGCTGCGGCCGCTTGGTGTCGTGTAACTGCCGTAGCCGGCGCGTGAAGCGCTGTAGGAGTTCGCGGCGACGGAAACGCCTGCCAGCACTGCGCGTGCGATCTGCCGATTCTTTTCTTCCTGTTGCAACATTTCAAAGGTGACGACCTGCATCCCGTAATCGGAAGCGCCGACGTGCTGGGTGGCTTCCACCTGCGAGACCACAAAGTCCGTCGGTTGCTTTCCGATGTTGTTGATGCCGACGACAAACACCGGTCGTCCGTTCGCTTGCAATTGACGCGAAGCCGGGCGGACCAGCACGAGCGAATTTTTCTGGCGTGAGACAAGCGCGGGCTGTCCGTCCCGCATCATCGCCTGTTGCTGTGGATTGGTTGTTCGAAACGAAATGGTTTCGTTGGTCGAGACGCAGCCGCCCAGCGCGGCGCAAAGCACCACGATTCCCAGATTACGCATGTTAGGAGCCTCCCCAGACCCGGTGGCATACAAGCTCAACCGCAGGACGTGAGCAAGGCTGAATGCACGAGCCTTAAGTCGTAGGGCCCTCCAAACAAAAACGGCCGGGTCTTTCGACCCAGCCGCTTCAAAACTCTAATCCGCTCTCGCGGTGCAGCTAAGCCTTAGCTCGCCTTCTTAACGTCCTTGATCTCTTTCTTCACGAACACCGGCTTGCCGACCTTCTTCTCGATCGCGCGCTTCAGGTCGAGCGCACGGGGCGAGAGGTTGGCGGCACGGGCCTTCTGCAGGAAGGCATCGAGGCCGCCATTGTGGTCGACGCTCTTCAGCGCGTTGGTCGAAACCCGCAGGCGCACGTTGCGGCCGAGCGCGTCCGAGATGAGGGTGACGTTGACCAGGTTCGGCAGGAACCGGCGCTTGGTCTTGATGTTCGAGTGGCTCACCTTGTGGCCCACCTGGGGGCCCTTGGCGGTCAATTCGCACTTACGGGACATCGCAAAATCCTCTTCCATCCCCGCCTTCGGGCAGCGCATCATGCGCCGCGCAGGGGTCCAAAATCGCGTCCATTTGCAGGAACCGCGGACGTATAGGGCGAGAGGCCCGAACCGTCAAGGTTTGGACGTCCAAGAAAAGCGCGGAACAGGCGGCCGATCAGCGGTTCCGGCGGCTGATTTGGACGCATTTTGGGGCGCGGCGCGCGGCGCCTGGCGACGAAAACGCCCTGTTTTCCGTACCATATAAACGGCGCATTCCCCGCCGCATCATGGGGACATATCCCCCGCTGGCCCGAAGCGGCCGGCTTTTCGCGAAATTCGCGTTGTTTGCCGGATATTTTTGCTTAGATGACCTTGCAGTTCAGCCAACCGCCTTGCAGCCAAATTTGGAATCCCGCTTTCGTGACCCGATCCACCGCCATTGCGCCCCGTCTGGGGCTGTTTTTCGGCCTTTGCGCCGGGGTTTGGCTCGTGGCCGCGCCCGGGAGCGCGTCCGCGCAGGGGCGGGTGGATGCCCGTTATGAGGCCACGCTGTCCGGCATCGCGGTCGGCAAGGGCACCTGGACCATCGAAATCGGCGACGACGTGTTTTCGGCTTCCGCGCAAGGCGGCAGCGCCGGGCTGCTGAAGGCGTTTTCCGGCGGCTCCGGTTCCGGCGCCAGCCAGGGCCGGGTCGTCAACGGCGCGCTGGTCTCGTCCGCCTATGTCGCCACCACCACCACCCAAAAGAAGTCCGAGACCATCCGGCTCAACCTCGCCAATGGCGGGGTGAAGGACTTTTCGATCGATCCGGTGCCGCCGGTCGATCCCGACCGCATCGTCGTCACCGACGCGCAGCGCAAAAACGTGCTCGATCCCATGACCGGCTCGATGATCCGCGTGCCCGGCACCGGCGAAGTGCTGACGCCCGACGCCTGCCGCACCGGCACCGGCGTGTTCGACGGCCGCCTGCGCTACGACCTCAAGCTCGATTACAAGCGGATGGAAACCGTGAAGGCCGAGAACGGCTATCACGGCCCCGCCGTGGTCTGCGCGATCTATTTCACGCCGGTGGCGGGCTATATCCCCGATCGCCCGGTGATCAAGTGGCTCGCCACCCAGCGCAACATGGAAGTCGTCTTCGTTCCCGTCGCCGGCACCCGCATCCTGGTGCCGTTCCGCATGGTGATCCCGACGCCGCTCGGCCCCGCGATGCTGGAAGCGACCACGTTCGTGACCACCGCGGCGCCGCCGAAGGTGGCGCGGACGCAGTAGGGTAATAGTTTCTCGTCATGGCCGGGCTTGACCCGGCCATCCACGTCTTTGGTTCAGCAGCGAAGAAAGACGTGGATGCCCGGGACAAGCCCGGGCATGACGGAGCAATAAGAGCGAGTCATTCCGGGGCGATGCGAAGCATCGAACCCGGAATCTCGAGATTCCCCGGGGGTGCAATTGCACCCCTGAGGTTCGCTTCGCGCCCCGGAATGACGAACCCACTGGAATCCGCCTTGACTCTTCACCGCTTCTGATTCGACTCCGACGCCGCTTTGTTCTTAACGTTTCCGCCGAAAAACCTGTTCTTGTGGAGGCCCCTCAAACTTGATCTAGTGCCCTCCCGATCGCAGCCACGCGAGATGTTGCGGAGAACGAAGCCGGTTTACGTAGGAGTCTGCGATTCGGACGCGATTCGTTCCAGACTCGTTCCAGAGCTTAAGCGCGACCGCATCACCGTCGCAGAATGAAACAGAATCGGCTGAAATGACGCCGAGGCACAGAGGTTTTTCCGTCATTGCGAGCGAAGCGAAGCAATCCATCTTGCCACACGAAGAAAGACTGGATTGCTTCGTCGCTTCGCTCCTCGCAATGACGAACTGAGCAGCAAGAAACACCCGTAAAATATGACTTTCTCTCATTCCCCGTTCGCCCACGAGCGCGCTCCCGGCGCAGGCGTCACCGCGGTGCTTGGGCCGACCAATACCGGCAAGACGCATCTGGCGATCGAGCGGATGCTGGCGCATTCCTCCGGCGTGATCGGCCTGCCGCTGCGGCTGCTCGCGCGCGAGGTCTACAACAAGATCGTGGATCGCGCGGGTGCCGAGAGCGTCGCGCTGATCACCGGCGAAGAGAAGATCAAGCCGAAAAATCCGCGCTACTGGGTCTCCACCGTCGAGGCGATGCCGCGCGACATCGACGTGTCGTTTCTCGCCGTCGACGAAATCCAGATCGCGGCCGATCTCGAACGCGGGCATGTTTTCACCGATCGCATCCTGCACCGCCGCGGCCGCGACGAGACGCTGCTGTTGGGCGCTGCGACCATGCGTCCCATCATCGAGCGGCTGCTGCCGGGCGCCTCCATCGTCACAAGGCCGCGGCTGTCGCAGCTCGAATTCGCCGGCGACCGCAAGATCACGCGGCAGCCGCGCCGCACCGCGATCGTCGCGTTCTCGGCCGACGAGGTCTATGCGATCGCGGAACTGATCCGGCGGCAGCATGGCGGGGCCGCCGTGGTGCTGGGCTCGCTGTCGCCGCGCACACGGAATGCGCAGGTCGCGATGTTCCAGAACGGCGACGTCGATTACCTTGTTGCGACCGATGCCGTTGGAATGGGGCTCAACCTCGACGTCGATCACGTCGCCTTTGCGTCCGATCGCAAATACGACGGTTACCAGTTCCGCCGGCTGACACCGTCCGAATTCGCGCAGATCGCCGGCCGCGCCGGCCGCGCCACCCGCAACGGCACCTTTGGCACCACCGGCCGCTGCGCGCCGTTCGAGCCGGAGCTGGTCAATGCGCTGCAGAACCACACCTTCGACAGCGTCAAAATGCTGCAATGGCGCAATTCCAAGCTGGATTTTGCTTCCCTGGGCTCGCTGCAGGTCTCCCTGGCGGTGTCGCCGAGCCACGAGGTTCTGACCCGCGCGCCGATTGCCGAGGATTTGCGCGTGCTCGACCACGCCGCCCGCGACGGCGATGTCCGCGACATGGCCCATGGGGCCAAAGCCGTGGAACGGCTGTGGGACGCCTGCCAGATCCCGGATTACCGGCGGCTGGCGCCGGCCGCCCATGCCGAACTCGTGACCACGCTGTACGGTTTTCTGATGAAAAAGGGCCGGATTCCCGATGAATGGTTCCGCGCCCAGGTCGACCAGGCCGATAACGCCAATGGCGATATCGACACGCTGTCGGGCCGGATCGCGCAAATCCGCACCTGGACCTTCGTCGCCAACCGGCCGGACTGGCTTTCCGACCCCGATCACTGGCAAGGGATTACGCGCGAGGTCGAAAATAAATTGTCCGATGCGCTGCATGAACGGCTAACGGAGCGTTTCGTTGACCGCCGTACCAGTGTATTGATGCGCCGCCTGCGGGAGAACAGTGTTTTGAATACGGAAATTGGCAAGACCGGCGAAGTGATCGTGGAAGGCCATGCGATCGGCCGCCTCGACGGATTCACCTTTGCGCCGGATGCAGCAGAGGCAGGCTCAGATGCCAAGGCGCTGCAGGCGGCGGCGCAACAGGTGCTGGCCGGCGAGATCGACGCGCGCGCCGAAAAGCTCGCCGCAGCCCCCGACGATCAGTTCGTGCTGACCTCCGACGGCACCATCCGCTGGACCGGCGATGCGGTGGCGAAACTCGTCGCCGCCGACGACGCGCTGCATCCGCGGCTGCGCATCATCGCCGACGATCGGCTGAACGGCGCGCCGCGCGAGGCGGTACAGGCCCGGCTCGATCTGTACCTGAAGACGCATATCGAAAAGCTGCTCGGCCCGCTGTTCGGGCTGTCGAAGGCCGAGGACATCACCGGCATCGGCCGCGGCATCGCGTTCCAGTTGGTCGAAGCGCTCGGCGTGCTCGAGCGCACCAAGATTTCCGCCGAGATGAAGGATCTCGACCAGGCGTCGCGCGCGACCCTGCGCAAATATGGCGTCCGCTTCGGCGCCTATCACATCTATTTCCCGGCGTTGCTCAAACCCGCCGCGCGCGCGCTGGCCTCATTGCTGTGGGCCGAGAAGCAGGACAATGTCGATATGTCGGCTTTGTCCGGTGCGCAGCATCTGGCGAGTTCGGGCCGTACGTCTTTCGCGATCGACAAGGCGCTGCCGCGCGACGCCTACCGCCTGCTCGGCTATCGCCAGTGCGGCGAGCGCGCGGTGCGCGTCGATATCCTGGAACGTCTCGCCGATCTCATTCGTCCCGCTCTGGCGTGGCGCGAGAGTTCGCCCGGCGAAAAGCCGGCTGGTGCATTCGACGGCCGCAGCTTTGTGGTGACGCAGGCGATGACCTCGCTGACGGGATCGGCCGGTGAAGATTTCGCCTCGATCCTGCGCGCGCTCGGCTATCGCATGGACCGCCGCGCGCCGCTGCCGCCGAAGCCGGTGGTGCAAGAAATTTCGGAAGCAACTTCGGCAGCAACTTCGGAAGCCGCACCAGAGACCGTGGTGGATGAATCCGGGTGGCCGGCCGAAATCACGATGGCGGATGTTGTCGATCAGGTCGATCAGCCGGTGTCCGGCGATCCCGCGCCGTCGGCCGCGCTGACCCCGGTCGCAGGCGAGGAAGCCCCCGCCGCGGTCGAAGCCACACCGGAGACTGTCGTCGAAGTTATGCCCGAGCCCGTCGCCGAAACGGCGCCGGAGCCCGCGCCCGTCGAGGCAGCATCTGTCGAGGCGACACCTCCGGAAACCACTGTCGCGGAAGGGTCCGCGGAGGCCGCACCAGAAGCCGCCGCCAGCGAAACTGCGCCTGTCGAAGCCGCTGCTGGTGGCACCGAAGCAACAGCACCCGATGCGCCGGCCGAGCCGGTGCTGATCGAAGTCTGGCGGCCCGGCGGCCGTTCCGACGAGCGCCGTCCGCATCACGACCGCAACCGCCAGCGCCATCACGGCCGGCCGCAAGGTGACGCGCAGGCAGCTAGCCCCGCCGGCGAGGGCGCCGAGGGTGCACCGCGCGGCGAGCAGCGCCACCGGCGCGGCCGTCGCAACAACGAGTTCCGAAAACCGCGCGAAGGCGCGCCAGCCGATGGCGCGGTTGCCGCGACGCCCGCCCAGGGCACACCTGCCGATGGCGCACCGGCAACAACTGATGCGCGTCCCGAGCGTCCGCGCTTCGAAAACCGGGGCCGTGACCGCGACAAGGAAAAGGGCGGTGGTGATCGTCCCGACCGCAAGTTCGGCGGCGGCGGCGATCGCAACAAAAGTGGCGGCGACCGCAACAAGGGCGGCGGCGACCGCGGCCCGCGCGACAAGGGCCGCGATTTCGGCGGACGCGACAAGGGTAGCCGCGACAAGGGTGGCCCGTCGCACCGTCAGTGGGCGACCACGGCAGCCCCGCGTGACCGCGACCGTCCGGCCGATCCGAATTCACCGTTCGCCAAACTGGCGGCGCTGAAAGAGCAACTCGCTGGCCGCAAGGATTAACGAAAGCGTTTTCAAGCGAAGTGGGCACCGGTTCGCGCCCGGAAAACGCGTCCAGAATAGTTCGCGAGAGTTTATTTGGAGCGACAGCGTCTCGATAAGTGGCTGTGGCACGCGCGGGTGGTGAAGGCGCGCACCTCGGCTGCTGCGCTGGTCGAGGCCGGTCACGTCCGCATCAACGGCGTGCGCGAGAAAGCGCCGGGACACGGCATCAAGCCCGGCGACGTCCTCACCATCGCGCTCGACAACAGCGTGCGCGTCCTCAAGGTGACCGGCTTCAGCGAGCGCCGTGGCGATGCGTCAGCCGCGCGCGTGCTCTACGAGGATTTGCAGAACGCCAAGCAGTGACTATCTGCAACAGGCCGGCGAGACGGGCGAAAACGCCCGGTTTGAGCACTTTGCTTCCCTTGCGGCAGCGCACTTCATGCGCTACGCAAACCCCGGAAAACTGATCCCCTTCGGAGCCCTGGATGACTTACGTCGTCACTGAAGCCTGCATCAAATGCAAATATACCGACTGCGTTGAAGTCTGCCCCGTCGACTGCTTCTACGAGGGCGAGAACATGCTGGTCATCCATCCTGACGAATGCATCGACTGCGGCGTCTGCGAACCCGAATGTCCCGCCGACGCCATCAAGCCGGACACCGAGCCGGGGCTGGAGAAGTGGCTCGAGGTCAACACCGAATACGCCAAGAGCTGGCCCAACATCACCCAGAAGAAGGACCAGCCCCCGGACGCGAAGGAATTCGAGGGCGTGGAAGGCAAGTTCGAGAAATATTTTTCCAAGGAACCCGGCGCCGGCGACTGATTCGCGGATCCTGCGCCGAGCCAAAAGCCACTTAGGTCCGATTCGGACCTGATCCAGACCCGATCTGAACCAAAAAGAGCCTGCTGATTTAACCCTGTTGTCGGACTTATGACGGAAAGGCCCCGTAAAGGTCCGGAATCGGGCGTAAATCATTGATTTTTGCGGAAAATGTGCTATATTGGGCACAATACAAGCCAATCCCGGTCATGCGTACCATGTGACCGTCGGTGGGTTCCCGCAAAAACATCGAACAGGGGCGTGGCAGTTCCGCGCGCAGGCTGTGTCACAGAAAACGCGTAAAAAGAGTGCTTCTAAGACCACTAAAAAAGCCGCTGCGGCCAGCCGCAGCGCACCCAAAGGCCGTGCCAAGGCGCCTGTAAAGGAAGCCAGGAAGGTCGCGGCCACAAAGTCCTCGAAAAATAAAAGAAGCGCAATGCCAGATAAGACTGCCAAAACTGCCGCGAAAGCGACGGCTTCGAAGACCACTGCTTCGAAGGTCGCTCCCAAGACTTTCACTGCCAAGACTGTTGCCGCTGCCCCGAAGCATGTAGCTCCCAAGCCTGTGGCCCCGAAGGCCGCCGTCGTGGTTGCGCCGAAGGCTGCCGTGAAGCCGGTGGTTGCCGCCCCCAAGATCGAAGAGCCGAAGAAGGTCGTGACCCAGCGTCAGGGCTTCAAGGCCAATGAATTCGTGGTCTATCCCGCTCACGGCGTCGGCCAGATCCTGGCGATCGAGGAGCAGGAAATCGCAGGCGCCCGGCTTGAGCTGTTCGTGATCAATTTCATGAAGGACAAGATGACGCTCCGCGTGCCGACCGCCAAGGTCGCCAATGTCGGCATGCGCAAGCTGTCCGAACCGGCGCTGGTCAAGAAGGCGCTGGAAACCCTCAAGGGCCGCGCCCGCGTCAAGCGCACGATGTGGTCGCGCCGCGCGCAGGAATACGAAGCCAAGATCAATTCCGGCGACATCGTCGCGATCGCCGAAGTGGTCCGCGATCTCTACCGTTCGGAATCGCAGCCCGAGCAGTCCTACAGCGAACGCCAGCTCTATGAAGCCGCGCTCGATCGCCTGTCGCGCGAAATCGCTGTCGTGCAGCATTCGACCGAGACCGAAGCGGTCAAGGAAATCGAAAGCCAGCTCGCCAAGAGCCCGCGCCGCGGCGCCAAGACCGATGCAACGGATGCGACCGGCGAAGCCGACGAGGCCGATGTCGAAGCCGACGGCGACGACGCAGCCGTGGCGGACGAAGCCGCCTGAAAGAATCCCACTGATTAATCGAAAAGCCCGGTCGAAAGACCGGGCTTTTTGTTTGGCGGGCCGTCTCTATCAACACGTCGTCCCGGCTATCCGTGACCATCTGCGCCTCGGGCGTATCCGGACCGAATGCAACGCGCTGGCAATAAGGTGGAAAATCCCGAAGCTCCTCGCCGCTGTCGGGCAGCCAGTTGGCGTAGAGTCGCGGGCAACTGTCGCCGTCATTGCCTGCAACAAACGCAAGGCGTTTGTGCAAGGGAGCAAAGCGACGAAGCAATCCACTCTTCCTTGCTGTGGCAAAGATGGATTGCTTCCGCCTTCGCTCCGTGAGCTACGGCGGACAAGTCGCTGCGCTCGCAATGACGCGGAGATATCTCTCACTCGTCGTCCCGGACAAGCGAGCATAGCGAGCGCGATCTCAGATGTGCAATTGCACATTCCCGGCCCCCGTGCTCCTTCTGTCGTTGAAACAGACGGCGGTCGTGACAGCGGGCTCAAGCTACTATTCACTTGGATCGGGCCATCTGCCATGAATTGTGTAGTCAGGTTCGAGGGAGCGCCGAGGATGATCGAGGTTTTATCGCGGTGGATGCGATGATCGACGAAAAAAAGCTCGAACAGTGCCTGGTCGCGCTCGAAGCGGCCAAGTCCTGGAGTCCGCGCGTGGTCTCGCGGCTGGAGATGCTGCTGCGCTCGGGCACGGACGAGGCACTCTACCGCGTCAATCCGGTCAAGTTCGCCACAGAGAAATCGATTGCCGAAGCCGAAGCGATCGATCTTTTCCTCCATGCCTGCGTCGCCGGGCTATTCGATATGGACTGGATGCTGGTTTGTCCGATGTGCTCCGACGTTGTCGAGAGCTTCCGAAGCCTGCGCAAACTGCACACGCATTTCCATTGCCACCTCTGTCAAAGCGATTACGACGCCGCGCTCGACGATTACATCACGGTGACGTTTACGGTTTCGCCCGCCGTGCGCAGCATCCGCTTCCATAGGCCGGATACGCTTTCGGCCTGGGACTTCCTCTTCCATCATAAAATGACGCCGGGCGGCATCATGCCCGACGGCGTGCCGTGGAGCGAGACGGCGAAAGGGCTGGTGCGGGCGCTTACCCGCATAGAGCCGGGTTTTGCGGCCAATCTTGAGGTTGATGCCACCGAAGGCGCGCTTCTGGGCCAGGATTTCGAAAGCGACGCCCAATTTTTTATCCCCGTCGCAAGCGGGGCGGGTGTAACGCCTTCCCCTGTGCCGGTCATGGTCGACTCCGGCAAATGCGTGGCCGCGGCAGCCAACATCGCACCCGGCAAGGTGGTGTTCGAAGTTCGAAACGCAGGCAAGCTGCCGGCGGTATTCGGTATCCTGCAGCTTCCGTCGGCGACGTTTCAGCGCCCGAAGCTCAACTTCGCGCCATCCTTATCCGGCAAGCGGCTGCTGATGACGCAAACCTTTCGCGACTTCTTCCGCTCGGAAGTGATCAGCACGACGGAGGGCATTGCGGTTCTTGACGTTACCCTTGTATTCACCGATCTCAAGGGCTCGACCGCGCTCTACGAGCGGATCGGCGACCTCAACGCATACATTCAGGTGCAGCGACACTTCCAGCACCTTCTCGACGCCACCGTCCGGCACAATGGCGCCGTTACCAAGACGATCGGTGACGCCGTGATGGCGGCGTTTTTGACTCCGGCCGATGCGGTGCAGGCGGCGCTCGATATGCGCGAGACCGTGGATCATCTCAATCGGGACCGCCAGCAGCGTGACTTCATCCTGAAAATCGGCGTACATCGGGGCGCCTCGATCGCGGTTACGCTCAACGAGAGGCTCGATTATTTTGGCCAGACGGTGAATATCGCGGCGCGGGTGCAAAACCTTGCCGATGGCGACGAGATTTGCATCACCGAAGAAGTTTACGGCGCGCCCGCTGTAGCGGAAATCATTGCGCCATACCCGGTGGTAAAGAGCGAGGCGGAGCTCAAGGGCGTCAGCAAAGCCATGTCGGTCTATCATCTGGCCCGAATGGCATCCTAGTCGGCGCAACCGGCTAAGTGCGCGAACCGAGCCCTCGCAGAATGTCTCATGTTGGGCATCGGTCTCCCTCCTCGTCATTGCCTGCAACAAACGCGAAGCGTTTGTGCAAGGGAGCACAGCGACGAAGCAATCCATTCTTCCTTTGCGCCGCAAGATGGATTGCTTCGCTTCGCTCGCAATGACGGCCAGAAGCGACGACAGGTGAAAATCAATCCACCACGATCTTGACGCGATCGCGTGTCTTCACCTGCGCGTGCTGGTCCAGGCCGTTGAGAACCCGGAACCGTTCGGCGGGGCGATCGACGCCGGCCATGCGGTGGGCGAGGGATTCCACGGTGTCGCCGGGCTGAACGGTGATGACTTTTATGCGCAACGGCCGGGCGGCCTGGATTTCCTCGAGCGTCAGGCGGCGGAACGAGTTGACGGTTTCGCGCGCGTTGCGCTCGCTCTCGGTGGACTTCTGCCTGGCGGCGAAGATGAAGCGGTAGACGTCGCTGCCGAAGCGCAGCGCGTAGACCTTGAACTGCCAGTTGTCGCCATGCGCGGTCGCCGATGCCGCGGGGAAGCCGTTGATGGTGATGTCTTCGGTCGAGGCCTTCTCGACGCCTTCCATCCAGCCGGAGTTGAGGTATTCGCCGAGCGACTGCTCGGCCGGCACCCGCACCACGTCGAAGCGCATCGCCTGCGTGCCGCCCTCGCGCACGCCGATCACGGCCTGCGCGGTGTTGTCCAGCGTGAAGGTGTCGGGCGCCTGGAAGGTGAAGCCGAGTTTCGGATGCAGGAAACGACGCCCGCGCACGAAACCTTCGCTGGGGTCCTCGCCATAGACGATGTTGTCGATCGCGGCCAGATAGGTTTCGCGGTCGCGCTCGCCGCCCTCGGGCGAAGTATATTGCCGCGCGCTGGCCTGCGCGTTCTGCACCCGCTCGGGCGTCGCCGGATGCGACGACAAAAAGTCCTGCGCGCGCGGATCGAGCGAGGTCTTGCCGGCCTTCAGCGCCGCATTGCGTTCCATCGAGGACAGGAAGCGCGCCGCGCCGTAGGGGTCGAAATGCGCCTTCGCCGAAAGGCCGACGCCGATGCCGTCGGCCTCGAACTCCTGCGCGCGCGAGAAGCTCGCCATCGTCAGTTTTGTTTTCGCCAGCGCCAGCGCGGTAAGATCCGGATCGTTGCCCATGTCGGTGACGACGCGTGTCACCACCGCCGCCTGCCGGGCCTGGTCCTCGCGGATCGAGGCGTGTTTTGCCAGCACATGCGCCATCTCATGAGACAGTACCGAGGACAATTCCGAGGTGTCGCTGGCGAGCGCGATCAGGCCGCGCGTCACATAGAGCTGGCCGGTCGGCAGCGCGAACGCGTTCACCGCGCCCGAATTGAGGATCGTCACCTTGTAGGCCTGGTCCGGGCGATCGGACGCCGCGACCAGGCGGTCGACGGTTTTGCCGATCAGCGCTTCCAGCTTCGGATCGTCATAGGCGCCGCCATAGGAGGACAGGATGCGCTCATGCTCGCGCTCGCTGGCGGGCGTCTGCGCCACGGTGCGGTTCGGCTTGACCGGCGAGATGGCCGAAGCGGGCGCCGCCGTCTCGAACCGGCCGATATTGCCGCAGGCCGAAAGCGTGAACGCGGCGCACAACAAGGCCGACGCAGCCAAAAAGCCGCGCCCCGCTCCTCGCTCGCGATGTCCCGCACACTCCATCACGTCAGCCAATCGTGATCTATTTTCCGTCGAGTATTTCGATCTGCCCCACCCGGAGCACCTCAATCCGTGGTCCTCCCCGCGACGAGACAAAGCCGCGGACACGAATCCTTCGATTTTCGAGGGACTTAGGCGACAGCCCGGCCGCCTCGAACGCCGGGATCATGCGCCTTGAAATAGTCGCAGCAAAGTCCTGTGTCCAGTTCCGTCCGAAATTCAGGTAGGTCACGGAACCTGCCTGCCTGACGGACAAAACCTTGCCCTCGGCCACCGTAAAACGCCCAATCCCGGCCAAAATATCGCCCGGACTTTCCGTGTTTTTTATGGCCGTGGGGGCGGACCAGATTCCTATTTTGGCCTGGACGGCAGAGCCCTCGGCGGCGGCCAGGGTTCCCGCGCAATCCCGGTCGGCCACATCGGCCGCAAATAAGGCTTCGCCGCGGCGCAGCAATTCACTTTGCACCGAGGTCTCTGTGCCCTTCGCAAACACAAAGGCGGTCTGGCGGCCGTAGCGATCCGGCGTGTCGTCGTCGCCGTGCAGCGTCACGTCGCGCCCGCCGATCACAGCCGCCAGCGCAGCAGCGCCTTTTGCCTTGTCGGTGCCGGCAGGCTCGATCCCGGCCAAGCGGATCTCGCGGCCGTCGTCGAGGCGAAAGCTGCGCGCGTCGATCACGGCGGCGACATGGCCTTCGCCCTGGGCGGCGAACAGGCATCCGGCGGCGTGCGCCTGCCCGAACGCGAACAGCACCAGATACGCCGCGACAGACATCCGGCACTGCAATGCCACCCCGGTCATGACGCCACTCGCAATCCCATCCGTTGCTGTATGCTTGCGATCAACGGCATTGCTAACCGAAAAAGCCGCGCAGGGGGAGACAATGGAAATCAATGGTGTCGCGCATATTTTCCTGACCGCCTCGAATTTCGAACACTCGCGGGAGTTCTACCGCAAGCTGCTGCCGTTTCTCGGGCTGACGCCGGTGATCGATACCGAAACGACGTATTACTGCGTCGGCGGCCGCACCGCGGTCGGCATCAGCGCGCCGTCGCCCGAGCACGCCGGTGCAGCCTTCGAGCAGAAGCGCGTCGGCTTGCATCACCTGTGCTTTCGCGCCCGCGAGCGCACCGACATCGACGAGCTGCATTCGTTTTTGGTGACGCTCGGCACCGCCATCATTCGCGCGCCGCGCGAGGACCAATGGGCGCCAGGATATTACTCGATCCTGTTCGAGGATCCCGATGGCATCCGGCTCGAGCTCAATCACGTGCCGGGGAAGGGGTTGTTGAGCTAATTCATCCTCGTCATGCCCGGCCTTGTGCCGGGCATCCACGACTTCTCTTGCCGACGAAAAGCAAGCCGTGGATGCCCGGGTCAAGCCCGGGCATGACGTGGAGAGAGTCATTCCGCTTAGCGGAAAAACACGGTTCGCGCGCACCACCTTCGCGCCTTGCCGCTCTGAATGCCATGCGGCATGATCCCGCCGGAATTCAAGCTGCAGGCAATGCGGCGAGTCATAAAGGGAGGCCTCGATGAAACGGGTTGTCACGGGCATTTTCGCCGCCGCCTTGGCGATGTCGGCGACCTCGGCACTGGCGCAGGCCAAGCCGCCGCTCAAGCTCGGCGGCATTCTGGATATGTCGAGCCTTTACGCCGACATTACCGGGCCGGGTTCCGAGATGGCCGCCAAGATGGCGGCCGAAGATTTTGGCGGCGAAGTGCTCGGTCGCAAGATCGAGATCATCGCGGCCGATCACCAGAACAAGGCGGATCTCGCCGCCAACATTGCCCGCGACATGCTCGACAACCAGGGCGTCGAGATGATCTTCGACGTCGCGGCATCCGCCACCGCGCTTGCGGCCGGCGAGATCGCGAAGGCGCGCAACAAGATCATCATGTTCAACGGGCCCGGTTCGATCCGGCTTTCCAACGAAGCCTGCGGCCCCTACACCGTGCATTACGTGTTCGATACGTTCGGGCAGGCCAATGTGACCGGTCTTGCCGCCGTCAAGAGCGGGCTGGATAGCTGGTTCTTCCTGACCGCCGACTATGCTTTCGGTCAGGATCTCGAAAAGGACACCGCCAACGTGGTGACCAAGTCCGGCGGCAAGGTGCTGGGCAGCGTGCGCCATCCGCTCAACACCTCCGACTTCTCCTCTTTCCTGCTGCAGGCGCAGGCTTCCAAGGCCAAGGTGATCGGGCTCGCCAATGCCGGCGGCGATACCGTCAACGCCATCAAGCAGGCGGCCGAGTTCGGGCTGATGAAGGGCGGCCAGAAGGTAGCCCCCTTGCTCGTCTTCGTTACCGATATCGACAGCATCGGTCTCGAAACCGCGCAGGGGCTGTTGCTGTCGGAAGCCTTTTACTGGGACCTCAACGACGACACCCGCGCGTTCTCAAAGCGCTTCATGGAGCGCATCAAGCGGGTGCCGACCTCGGCGCAAGCCGGCGTCTATTCGTCGGTGACGCATTACCTCAAGGCGGTGAAGGCCGCAGGCACCACCGATTCCGCCGCGGTCATGAAGATCATGAAGGATACCCCGGTCAACGACATGTTCGCCAAGAACGGCCGGATTCGTGAAGACGGCCGCATGGTGCACGACATGTACCTGTTCGAGGTCAAGAAGCCCGCCGAGTCCAAGGCGCGCTGGGACGACTACAAGCTGCTCGCGACCATTCCCGGCAACGAGGCGTTCCAGTCGCTGGAACTGTCGCGTTGTCCGCTGGTGAAGAAATAGACGCTGCTTCCCGTCATTGCGAGCGAAGCGAAGCAATCCATCTTACGGCGTAAAGAAAGAGTGGATTGCTTCGTCGCTTCGCTCCTCGCAATGACGAACTCAACTGACAAACCAGAAAGCAAAAAACATGAGCGCAAACGAAATCGTTCTGCAGAATCTCGACAAGGGCCTGCTCACCATCACCATGAATCGCCCTGACCGGCGCAACGCGCTCAATCCGGACATGACGCTCGGGCTGGTGGCGGCGGCGCGACGGGCGGCGGAGGATCATGAGGTGCGCGCGGTGCTGCTCAAGGGCGCCGGCGGTACCTTCTGCGTCGGCGGCGACGTCAAGTCGATGGCGGAGGGCCGGGCGCCGTTGCCGTTCGAAGCCAAGATGGTGAACTTGCGCCGCGGCATGGAAGTGTCGCGCATCCTGCACCAGATGGCGAAGCCTGTGGTGGCGCAGGTCGACGGCGCTGCTGCCGGCGCCGGGCTCTCGATCGCGCTGTCCTGCGACCTGCGCGTCGCCAGCGCCTCCTGCAAGATCACCACCGCCTTTGCCAAGGTCGGTCTCTCCGGCGACTACGGCGGGACCTACTTCCTCACCAAGCTGCTCGGCAGCGCCAAGGCGCGCGAGCTCTATCTGTTGTCGCCGGTGTTGACGGCGCAGGAGGCGCTCGCGCTCGGCATGGTGACCAAGGTCGTCCCCGACGCCGAAGTCGAAGCGGCCGCGCATGAGCTCGCGATGTCGCTGGCGCAGGGGCCGTCGGTGACGCTCGGCTACATCAAGCGTAACATCAACAATGCCGAGACCATGTCGCTGGAAGAATGTTTTGACGGCGAGGCGATTCATCACTCGCGTTCCGGCGAGACCGCCGACCACAAGGAAGCGGCGAAGGCGTTCGTCGAAAAGCGCAAGCCTGCCTTCCAGGGCCATTGACCATGGCCTCGTACCTCAGGCTGCGTCAGATCTGCCTGGTGGCGCCGCATTTGGAGCCCGTGATCTCGGACATATCCGCGATCATGGGCCTCAAGGTTTGCTACCGCGACGGCAACGTCGCCAAATACGGCCTGGAAAACGCGCTGCTGCCGGTCGATACCATTCTGGTGGAAGTGGTGGCGCCGACCCAGGGCGGCACCGCGGCGGGGCGTTTCCTCGACAAGACCGGCGGTCGCGGCGGCTACATGGCGATCTTCTGCTGCGACGATCCCGATGCGCGCGGCAAGCACGCCAACGGCATCGGCGTGCGCACCGCCAACGTGATCACGCACGCGCCCTATCACGGCGTGCAACTGCACCCGCGCGACTGCCGTGCCGCCTTCATCGAGTTCAACCACACCGAAGGCAGCGACGATATTCTGGGCGTCTATCCGCCGGCCGGTCCCGACTGGCAAAAATCGATCCGCAACGACGTGACGCAGGCACTGACGGATGTCGAGATGCAGAGCCCGGACCCGCAAGGGTTGGCGGAGCACTGGGGCAAGATCACCGGCATTGCCGTCAGCAAGGGTAGTGGTGGCGAGCCCGAACTGAAGCTGCCCAATGCCAGCTTCCGGTTCGTCAAGGGCGCCAGCGACCTGATGAGCGGACTGACGTTCAGGGTCGCCGATATTGCCAAGGTGCGCGATGCGGCCAAGGCGAAGGGCTGCGCGGTCTCGAGCGACGGCTTCGATCTCTGTGGTGTGACGTTCCGTCTGACGGCGTAAGGCCTGCGCCTTGCGACGCCGTGCCGTCACACCAGATGAAAGTCCATGACCTCATAGCCGGCGAACTGGGGCAGGGCCGCGGACGGACCCACGTTGATCGCAACCTTGTCGGTGTCGGTCAGGACGCCGCCGGCGCCCTTTCCGCCATTGTCATTGCTGGTCATGGTCAGCGTGTCGGTGCCGAAGAATCCATAATGGCTGGTATAGACGACGTTGTTGCCGAGCGTGGCATCGACCTGCGCGACGCTGCCGACCAGGGTCACCGTGCCGGTCCCGCTGCCGCTGACCGAGGTGCCGCCGGCGGCGGTCAATGCCAGCGTGCCGTGATCGACATGCAGTGTCGTGGTCAGGGTATTGGCGTCGGGATCGGTCACGGAAAATCCCGCGATCGCAAGGTCGGTATGGTTGAGCGCGTTTTGCGTTCCCGGAACGGTGTTGACCGGCGGTTGGTCGACGTGGTCGAACCGGAACGAGGTCGCGGTTGCGACGGCGGTGGCCGGCGCGGGCTCCTCCATCGTGACCGTGATGGTGTCCGGGCTGGTCGCCGCATAGGTGTGGTTGCCGGCGACCGTGAACGAACCGTTGGACCCCGCGATCGTGCCCACCGACGTGACACCGTCGCCCCAGTCGATCGTCGCCACGAATTCGCTGGCGAGAGCCGCCAGATCGGTGTCGGAGAAGGTCGCGACCGTGACGTTGGTCTGCGCTTGCCCCGCGGGCGCGATCAGCGTGGTGCCATGCGCGGTGAGAAAATCGCTGTCATTGACGACGACGGTCTGGGTAGCGGAGACGGATGTCGCGTCCGAGATGCGGACCACCGTCGCCGTCACATCGAAATTGCCTTCGTCGGCGTAAGTGTGTCCACCTTCGACGGAGAACGATCCGTTCGACCCGGTGATGGTGCCCACCGACGTGACACCGTCGCCCCAGTCGATCGTCGCGGTGAAGCTGCCGGCCGTGTCGGCGTGGTGGCCGTCGATAATATGCGCGACAACCGTGTTGGGGCTTAAAGCCAACCGCTCGGTGGCCGACGCCAGCGATACCTGCGTCGACAGCCCTATCGTCGCGGTGCCGATGGCGACGGTATTGGCGGAGCCATGTACGGGGTCAACCAGCGTCACCGTAATGGTGTCCTGGCCTGCGAATGCGTAGGTATGCGAGTCGGTAACCGCAAAGGATCCGTTCGATCCGGTAACCGTGGCCGCCGTCCGCGTTCCGTCGCCCCAGTCGACCGTTGCGGTGAAGTCGCCCGCCAGCGCCGCGCCGTCGGAATCGGTGAAGGTCGCTACCGTGACATTGGTGAGAGGCGAGCCGGGATCGCCGGACAGCGACGTGCCCTGGGCGGTCAGGACGTCGCTATCGTCGACGGCGACGCTTCCGGAATTATGGATCGATGCGTTGTCCGCCAAACGAACGACGGTTGTGGCCACCGTGAAGTTGCCGTCGCTGGCATAGGTGTGGGTGCCGTCGATCGCGAACGAGCCGTTGGATCCGGTGATCGTACCCACCGTCTGCGTGCCGTCGCCCCAATCGATCGTCGCGGTGAAGCCTGCGGCGGTATCCGCGGCATTGCTGTCGGTGAAGGTCGCAACGGGTACGTTGGATCCCAGCGCCACGCCCTTGGTGGCCGCAGCCAGCACAACGTGGCCTGACAAAATTCCTGCCATCAATCCCTCCACACGCCTGGTGCGAGACTCGGAAGGTTTCGAGACTCAGAAGGTTTCGGATCGGCGGGCCAAAAAACGGCCAGCAGTAACGATGACTAAAATATCAAACGATCAATTCACGCGGATAGGGTCTGCCCACCCGCGCAGCCATCCTAACAGTCAAATGAGACGGCTAGCAAGCCATGCGATTGCGGTTTCATCAGGCGTCACGCCGTTACAGCGTCATCCCGGAACGCCGGGATGACGCGCTGTAACGGCGGAACCGGATCAACGGCCCTTGAAATTCGCGACGCGGCGTTCGGCGGTGGCTTTGACGCCTTCCTTGAAGTCTTCGGTGGCGCGCAGCTTGTTCTGCTCGACCAGTTCGTGGTTGGTCGCGGCGAGCACGCGGTCGGCGAGGCCGGCACGCATGGTGGCGCGGGTCGCGATCAGGCCGAGCGGCGAGCATTCGGCGATCTCATTGGCGAGCTTCATCGCCTCGGCGCGGACCTGGTCCTGCGGCACGCAGAGATTGGCGAGACCCATCCTGGTGGCGTCTTCGCCGGTGATGCGGCGGCTGGTGTAGAAAATCAATTCCGCGTTGTTCTTGCCGACCAGTTCGGGAAGCGTTGCGGTGAGACCAAAGCCCGGATGAAAACCGAGCTTGGTGAAGTTGGCGGCGAAGCGCGCTTCGGGACAGGTGACGCGGAAGTCCGCCGAGACGGCGAGCCCGAAACCGCCGCCGATGGCGGCGCCATGCACCGCCGCGACGATCGGCTTCTTGTTGCGGAAGATGCGCACGGCCTGGACGTAGAGATGGTTGATCGGCAGGTTGGCGGCCGGATCCTTTTTCGACTCCTGCTCCTGCTCCTGGCGCTTCGGATCGGAGAAATCGGCGCCGGCGCAGAACGCCTTGCCCTGGGCGGCGAGCACGCTGGCGCGTATTTCGACGTCCTTGTCGAACTCTTCCAGCGCGTCGGCGATCTGGTTGATCAGCGCGACGTCGAAGAAGTTCAGCGGCGGCTTGCGGATTTCGATCAGGCCGACATGACCGTGCTTCTCGACGCCGATATCAGTGTACTTGCTCATGGTGTTTCCTTTTTGAATTAGCGCAGACCAAGCCCGCGGGCGATAATGCCGCGCAACACTTCGGTGGTGCCGCCCTGGATCGTCAGCTTCGGCGCGGTCTTGATCGCGAACGACAATTGATTTTCCAGCGTCTCGCGGTTGGTGGCGGTTTCCTCGACGAACGCTGCGAGATCGCGCACGCGATGCGGCAACGCCTGTTCCCACACCGTGCCGATGTCCTTGACGATGGAGGCTTCCACCACCGGCTCCTTGCCCGCCTGCAGCATGCCCGCCACCGACACCGACATCCGGCGCATGGTGTGCAACTGCGCCACCAGGCGGCCGATGCCCTCGGCGCTGCGGGTGTCCGGATTTTTGCCGACGGCGCGAACCAGTTCGGTCAGCACGTAATAGGTTTCCAGGAAACGTTCCGGGCCCGAACGTTCATAGGCGAGTTCGCTGGTTGCCTGCTTCCAGGCGCCGTCGACTTCGCCGAGCACGTGATCATCAGGCACGAAATGGTCGGTGAAGACGACTTCGTTGAACTCGTACTGCCCGGTGATCTGGCCGATCGGGTTCACCTCGATGCCCGGCTGCTTCATCTTGACCAGAAATTGCGTCAGGCCGTGGCGGCGGTTTTCCTTGGTTGGCGGCGAGGTGCGGAAGATCGCGATCATGTAGTCGGCGATGTGGGCCGAGGAGGTCCAGATCTTGGTGCCGTTGATCAGATAGCCGCCGTCGGTCTTGGTGGCGCGGGTTTTTGCCGCGAACAGGTCCGAGCCGGAATTCGGCTCAGACATGCCGATCGCAAAGCAGACTTCGCCGCGGCAGATGCGCGGCAGGATGTCCATCTTGATGCTCTCGGGGGCATACTTCAGCAGAACGGGGCCGCTCTGGCGGTCGGCGACGAAGAAGCGCCGCGTCGGCGCGTTGGCAACGCGCATTTCCTCGGTCACGACATAACGCTCGAGGAACGAGCGCTCATGACCGCCATATTTCTTCGGCCAGGTCATGCCGAGCCAGCCCTTGGCGCCGACCTTGCGGGAGAATTCCGGCACGTCGGTGTCTTCGCGGTTCGGCTTGTGCGGATCGAAGGTGCCGGCGGCGATTTCCTCGGCGAGGAACGCGCGCACTTCCTTGCGCAACTGTTCGCATTCGGGCGGCAGGCGGATCGGATCGAAACGGAGGGCTGCGGTCATGGAATGATCTCGACTTCTAGGCGGGCAAACGTGTGTGGATCAGCGCGAGGCGACCAGCGGCCACAACTCGTCGGCGCCGCGGTTCGCGACCAGCTTGCCGAGCTCGACCGCCCAGTAGCTCTCGGAGCCGAAATCATCGCGCCACGCCAGTGCGCGCAGCGAATAACGATGCAGGATGTGCTCGATGGTGAAACCGATCGCGCCATGCACCTGATGGGCGATGCCGCCGCCTTTTTCGGCCGCTTCCGAACAGCGGATCTTTGCAGCCGCGGCTTCGAGGAACACCTCGTCGTTGAACGCGGTCGCGTTGGCGATGGCGTCGGCAGCCGAGGTCGCAGCCGCAAGAGCCGCGGCCGACTCGCCGGCCAGTCGCGCCAGATTGTGCTGCACCGCCTGGAATTTCGAGATCTTCTTCTCGAAGGCGACGCGCTCGTTGGAATAGCGCACGGAAATTTCCAGCATCGCTTCCAGTGCGCCTGCGATCTGCAAGCTACGCGCGACGCCGCCCATCAGCATCAGTTGCGTCTGATCAAAACCATCAGACGCGGGCTTGATCGCGACCGGCTGAACCTTGTCGAGCGTCACGGTATCGGAGTGGTCGCCGCCGAGACCGATGCCGGCGTCAACCCGGCACTTGCCGGCGTCGACCAGCGCGACCTGGAGGCTTCCGTTACCATTGGCTGCCAGCACCGCGATGTGCTTGGCGGCCTTCGCAAACGGCACGCCGCGGGCTTTGCCCGACAGGCTGCCGTCAGCGTTGACGGTGATGCGGTCCTTCGGGCTTGCGGGCACGACCGTCATTTCGCCGTCGGGCGAGGAGACCTTTGCTTGCGCGAGTAGCCAGCCCGCCAGCATGGTTTCAGCGAGCGGCACTGCGACCGCGAAACGTCCGGCGGCGCTCAAGACGCCAAAACCTTCGGCGAGGCTGGCGCCCGAGCCGCCGCAATCTTCCGGTACCCAGGCCAGCGGCAGGCCGGCTTCGGTCAGTGCCTTCCAGAGCGGGGCTTTCCA
This sequence comes from Afipia sp. GAS231, assembly GCF_900103365.1. NCBI lineage: Bacteria > Pseudomonadati > Pseudomonadota > Alphaproteobacteria > Hyphomicrobiales > Nitrobacteraceae > Afipia > Afipia sp. GAS231. The sequence goes on along the minus strand of NZ_LT629703.1, from coordinate 3,227,595 downwards.
CTTGCCTTCTTTGTCGCGATTGATGGTTTGGGCATCGGCCAGATCAGCGAAAATCTTTTCCGCGGTCTCGGCAACAATGTTCTCACTCTCCGCCACAGCGTTCCTCATTTTGATTGGCACGGTCAGGGCCGGCTCTTCGCCGGTCCCGTCGGGTCGGCTTTTCGCCAGGTCCCGATCGATGTCTCGGTGCGGTCTTTTCTTGCGCTTTATGATGGGCAAAAGCCATAGCCCTGACAAGCGCTCTGCGCAGGCCCACCTGCGGGGGCGGCATGAAGCTCGTCCGGCAAAGAATGAATTCCGTCGAGCGGAACTCGTCGGATTTGCAGGGACTTCGCCGCGCGATATGGTACTCCCCCACCCATCAACGGGCCGTTCAAACAGCTCAAAACAACAAGAGGAAATGCGGATGTCGAAGGATGGCTTGTGCGCGATCGTGACGGGTTCTGCTTCAGGTCTGGGGGCAGCGACCGCGGCTATCCTGGCAAAGGGCGGCGCGCGTATCGTGGTCAATTATTCCAACAGCAAGACCGAGGCCGAAGCGACCGCCGATCTCTGCCGCAAGGCCGGCGCTGAAGTCGTCGTGGTGCAGGGCGACGTCTCGCGCGACGAGGACTGCAAGAAGATCGCGGCGGCGGCCGCCGCGTGGGGCGGTCTCGACGTGCTGATCAACAATGCCGGCACCACCAAGCACGTGCCGCACGGCGATATGGACGGCCTGACGGCGGAAGATTTCCAGCGCATCTACGCGGTGAATACCATCGGCCCGTTCCAGATGATCCGCGCCGCGCGCGCGCAGCTCGAGGCGGGTGCGAAAGCCTCGGGACGGCCGTCCGCCGTGGTCAACATCTCGTCGGTCGCCGGCATCTCGGGCGGCGGTTCGTCGGTCGCTTATGCCGCCAGTAAAGGCGCGCTCAACACCATCACCCAGTCGCTGGCGCGCGCGCTGGCGCCCCTGATCCGCGTCAACACGGTGTGCCCGGGCTATATCGATACGCCCTGGTTCACCAAGGGGCGCGGCGAGGCCGGCGCCAAGGCTGTGCGCGATGCCGTGGTGGCGAAGGTGCCGCTGAAGGTGGCGTCAACCGCCGACGATATCGCGCAACTGGTGTGCTTCCTCGCCTCGCCGGCGTCGAGCAACATGACCGGCGAGTTCGTGCGCATGGATGCGGGAATGCATCTGGTGCTGTGAGGGCGGGACCGCCATTCCGGGGCGATGCGAAAGCATCGAACCCGGAATCTCGAGATCCCGGGTTCGCTTCGCGCCCCGGGATGACGGCCTTCGGCCGTCACTTGTTCATATCGGGAATCACGCCGCGGGCGACCAGCCGGTTCCAGATGAACAGCACGATCAGCGCGCCGACGGTGGCGGTGATGAAGCCGGCGCCCTGGTCGGGACCGTAATGGCCGATCGCCTGGCCGATGAAGGTCGCAAGAAACGCGCCGATGATCCCGAGCACCGTGGTCAGGATGAACCCGCTCGGATTGTTCGGTCCGGGCGAAAGCAGGCGTGCGATAATTCCGGCGACAAAGCCGACGATGATGATCCAGATAATGCCGCTCATGTCTGTCGTCCTTTGCAAGGTGCTGAAGGGTGATGTCGCGCGGCGTTGTCAGCGCCGCGTATTCGCAATGTCAAATCCGGCCCGATATCTCGCTGTCGTTCGGCAACCGTCCGTCCGGCGTCAGATGGTTGACGACGTCGGGCAGATATTTGCTGAGACCGCTCAGCAACTCGTCGCGTGAAAGGCCGCTTTGCGCAGACAGCGATTCGATCTGGTCGGCGCCGAGTGCGTTGGCGAGATCGCCGGGCGCGATCTGCTTGTTGGGGCCGTTGCTGACCCAGGAGTTCGCGGTGTCGCCATGGCCCTTCTGCTGGAATTGATTGAGCAGGTCGCCGAGGCCGCCGCTGAGCACGCTGCCGGCCGCACCACCCGCGAGCAGGCCACCCAATCCGCCCTTGAGGACATCGTTGAGACCGCCGCCGCCGGGCAGGCCGGCGGTGACGTTGCCGGGCAATTGGGGCGGAGCCTGCGTCGGCGCGCTGCCTGACTGGCTGCCGCCGGCTGGCTGGCTGCCGCCGAAATGCTTGACGGCCTTCCAGGCCAGCAGCGCCAGGATCGCCATGGTCATCGGCGACATGCCGCTTTTGTCGTTGGGATCGCTTGGGGCGCTGGGGCCACGCGGGCCGTTCTGCATGCCGTTGAGTACGTCGAGTAAACCCATGGTCGTCTCCTCAAGCCTTACAGCCCCCGCCTGCGAAACATAACGGCGGCCCATGACGCTTACAAGGCGCCGGTTACAAGGCGCGGCTGGAAAGCCCCTCGTACGTTCGATAGGCACCGGCCGGCCGTTCTGCTATCGAGACCTTGTGTCGCAACGGGAATGAATGGGGAATGAATTCGGGCCGCACCATCGGGATTGCCGGGGCCGGCAGCATCGGCTGCTTCGTCGGCGGCATGCTGGCGGCAGATGGCCGCCGTGTCGCGCTGCTGGCGCGACCGCGCGTGATCGGAGAGATCGAGGCGGGCGGCCTGCGGCTGACGAGCTTTGAAGGCGCCGACCAGACCATCGCCGCCAACCGGTTCGCATTGTCGGAAAATCCTTCCATTTTCGGCGATGCCGGCGTGGTGCTGGTCACGGTCAAGAGCGCGGATACCGCCGACATGGCCGATATCATCGCGCGAAACGCACCGCCCGATGTCGTCATCGTCAGCCTGCAGAACGGCATCGGCAATGCCGCCGTGCTGCGCAACCGCTTGCCGGGTCGCCGTGTGCTCGGCGGCATGGTACCGTTCAACGTGGTGGCGGCAGGCCACGGGCGGTTTCATCGCGCGACGTCGGGCGACATTGTCGTCGAGCAGGACGAGGCGCACACGGCAGAAAAGCTGTCGGTGCCCGGCCTGAAAATGCGCCCGACCGACAACATCGACGGCGCGCAGTGGGGCAAGCTGCTGGTCAATCTCAACAACGCGCTCAACGCGCTGGCCAATCTGCCGCTGCGCCGGCAGCTCGCACAGCGGCCGTGGCGCCGCTTGTTCGCCGATCAGATGGCGGAAGGATTGGCAGCGATCCGTGCCGAGGGCATCAGGCCGGTGTCGCCGACGCCGATCCCGGCGCCCTGGATGCCGCCGCTGCTGCGTCTGCCGGACGCGATCTTCGAAGCCTTGCTGGGGCGGACCATGAAGATCGACCCCGAGGCGCGCTCGTCGATGTGGGAAGATCTGCAGCGCGGCCGCCGCACCGAGATCGACTACCTGCAGGGCGTCATCACCGAAATTGCCGAGCGGCGCGGGCTCGACGTGCCGGTATCACGCCGGGTCGTGGAACTGATCCGGCGTGCGGAGCTTGAGGCTAAGGGTTCGCCCGGCCTGACGCCCGAGCAGATACGGGCGACGGATTGATACCAGGCCTTGAAATGGCGCCGATCAGGCGCGAGGCTGATCGGATGCGTCGAACAGGAGAAGCGGCATGAAACGAACGAGTGGAGCGCTGCTGGCTGTTACTGTTATCGCCGGGTGGCTTTCATGGATTCCGGCCCATGCCGCGCCGCCGACGGTGACGCCGTCGCCGGGCTATGACGCGCGTCTGCAAGAACAGCGGGCGGCGACATCGACGGTCCAGCCGGTGGTGGCACCGGTCGTGACGCCGGCTCATCCGCGTCGCGGCAAGAAGACGCCGGCGCATTAACGAGCGCTGCTGTCATGCCCGCGAAAGCGGGCATCCAGTACTCGCCGGCGGAAGTTGTTTTATTCCGTGAAGCTTCAACGATAGGTCCGTGGGTACTGGATTCCCCGCCTGCGCGGGGAATGACAGTTACCCTCAGGACTTCTTCTGCTTGCTCGGCGTCGAGCTGAACAGCTTCTTCAGGTCGTTGATGCTCTCCGAGAGCCGCGGCCAGTCGCAGGAGAACGAACTCCTGGCGCAGTTGGCTGCTCTGACACGTGCGGCCTGTTTGACCGGGCTCGCCACCGGCACCGGTACCTTTGCGGTTTCCGTGCGCGCGGGTTCCTGATCGGACCGCAGCGAGACCTGCTGCACCTGCTGCTGTTGTTGCTTGGCCATCAGCGCCGCGGCAATGCTGTTGCGCCGCTCCCGCTCGAGATAGACGGTGTACTGCTCGTCGATTTTCTTCTGCTCTTCAGGCGTCGGATTGGGACCTGCGATGTCGAAGGTCCGGTCCTGCATGAAATCGTAATAGGTGTAGCCGCCACCGGGCTTGCGGCGGCCGGCGAACTTGGCGTTGCACTCGGCGAGCGACGACGTCTTCTCTTCCTTGGTCTTGGCCTTCTCGGCCGCGTCGGCGCAGGCCTCGAAATCGGCCGGCGCGCTGCGCCACCACTGCGCGTGGGCGCGCACCGGTGTCAGGACGACGAAGGTTCCAATGGCGGCAACAAACAGCGCCGATGGTCGTGAGGCGATCACGGACGGTATTCTCCAGTCGAATTCTCGCGGAACTTGCAAGGGGGAACTTGATTGAGTCGATTGTCATCATTTTGGCGGAGCTTGTCACCCCGGAACCGTCCTGTTTTCCCGCAGGGATGTTTCGCGGATGTGACCGGTGGAATAACATTGTCGCCGCGTCAAAAATTACTGAGTAAATTCAACGGCGAAAGATGCAGCCCCCGCGGGTGCCGCGGCAGATGCCCGATGGCGTTGCTTTCGGCGGAAGGTGCAGCCATGCCACATTGTGGCAACATTCGGTCAATGTCCTTTGCGCAGGGGCGCGCTTGGCGATGGCACGCCGGTCCTGCTAAAGCGCCAGCGTTCGCCGGCAGGCTGGCGGGATACGAGTTCGATCTGGCAATTTCACTGGGAATGTTTCGATGCGGCTTCTGTTTGCGATCGGCTTGACGGGTTTCCTGACCGTTGCTCTGGCGGGCCTGGCGCAGGCCGGCGTCTTCAAGATTCCCGAAGAAGGTGCAAAGGCTGTTACGATCGAGGTACTGGAGACTTGGAATCCCAACGTATCCGATGACACCATCGATACGGCTTCGCCGGATCGCGCGGTGTTCTTCTGGCTCACCGTCGAAAAGGAGGCCGACGCCGCTGCGGTCAAGGCCGAGGCGCTGAAGGCGCTCACCCGCAACGGGCTGAAGATCGATCAGGCCGGCGTCAAGGAAAGCACCAGCGCTTTCGCCGGCATCGACTCGACGGAATGGGTGTATTCGGCGGTCGCCGATAGCGGCCAGTCCCAAACGGTCAAGGTGCGTGCTGTCGCCATCGGCAACAACCGCTTCATCCAGCTCGCGCAATGGGGCCCACAGGCCGCCTTCGACAAGCACGCCGCCGCGCTGACCAAGATTTTCGCTTCGGTGACGGTGGTTGGGAAGTAGCGTCGAACGTGCCCGCAGGATGGGTGGTCGAGCCCGTCATGAGCGACTTTCGGCCGACGGTCCGGGGTAGCGATTCCAGGGGAGCTCTGGTATGGAAACGCGATACCTGCGCTTCTCGCCGGGTTCGCGGTCCCGTAGCTCAGCCGGATAGAGCGACGGTTTCCTAAACCGTAGGTCGCATGTTCGAGTCATGCCGGGATCGCCAATTTCCGTGATGCAAGAAACCCGTAAATGCGGACATCCCCGCTGCGATCACACGCGGCGTAAGGCTTTGGATGCGTATCCATATCAAGAGCGACTAAGGCGCGCTCGTCGCGCGCCTTAGTCGCCCATGAACAGAATATACATATAACTGGCGACAACCGGCAGACAGCCGAGCAGGATTGCGATCCAGAAGCCGGGCTCCCGAACGAAATCATAATCCTTCTCGTCGGTGGTGACGTCCAGGTCTGCCTCGTCGGGCCTTGTCGCCTCGTCCCTGGCGAACAGCGGCGGACGCCGCGCACCTGCGCCATCGGTCCCGCGCCGCGCGTGCCCTGGCTGGCGTCCGTGCGTCAAATCGAGATGTCCGGATGAGCGCACGCTATTTGCCCGCGTTTTCAAACTGGCGCGCCAGCAGTTTGGAGGTTTCGGGAGACGGCGGTACGCGATGCCAGACCTGCGTCTGCCCGAGCATCTCGATGGCGAGATAGCCGCGCACCTGGAGACGCTGACTGTCGGCGCTCAGGTCCATGCGCGCGCGATATTCGGCGCCGTCGCGGGGATTGAGGATCCGCCCGCCTTCATAGGCGAGGCCGGTGCGTTTCATGCCCTTGATGAAGGTGAGGCCCAACACCGGTACGTCCTTCTGCTCGCCCTCACATTTTCCGCAGCGCGTGTCTTCCGGTCTCTCTCCCGGCGTTGGAAACGTCCGCACGATCTGCCCGACATACGTGCCGTTCTGCTCCGCGATCTTGAACCAGCCCTGAGGTCTGCCGGCGTCGTCGCTCAGCTCCCAGATACCTTCGGCGGAGGCCTCGGCCCCTCGCGATCCCGACATGTAAGCCGACACCGACAGCAGGATGAGCGTGGTGAGAAGGCGCTTCAGGGTCGTGAACAGCAGATACGTCACCAGTCGTTTCATTGCGCGGTCGCCCGTTCTGAATTCGTTTCGGGTGTCGAAGGTTCGATCGGCCGGACCTTGACGTCGTAAGCCTTGACGCCGGAATCGGTCCAGCCGGGCGGCAGGCCGAGCCCTTGGCCGGCAAGGCCGGTCAAGCCCGGAAATCGGCCGAACGCCTCGCACGCGACGTATTTCGGCGCGCCGCCGAGCCGCACCGGAAGGCTGTCGATCGGAGGCAGCGACGGCACGCCGCCGAACGGCGATTCCCCCGTCGACACCAGCTTGGAAAAATCCGTCCCGAAGTCCGATGCGAGGTCGTAGGCGTCGCCTTCGTTGGCGACCCGCGGCGAGTTGGTGACGACATTGGCGCCGCGAGCCCAGACCATCGCGGCCTTCTGAAAGCCGGCGAAATCGCGCGCCTCCGCTTCCACCGACAGGCTGCCCAATCCGACAGGCAGCCGCGGTACCGGCACGGGCACCGCTGGAAGCGCAACAGTCTTGATGACCGAGGCTGCTTTGGAAGCGCCGGCCGCGACCGGATCGGTCGGTGTTGCATGGGTCACGGTCGCCTGCACCGTCAGGTCGGCGTCGCCATCGCTGGAGACGATCCGAAACCGCTCGCTCAGTGCAAGGCAGAGTTCGCGGCTGACGGCGTTCGCCACCAGGCTGCGCTCCTTTTCGCTCAGCGGGACGTCGGCGCGCGCAGGAAAGACGGTGGGCACGATCCGGACTGTCTTCGCGGCGAGCAGATCCTTCTTGTTGGCCCGGATCTGCGAGCGCGTGACCAGTCCGTTCGCATCCGACAGTCGATCATAGCTTCGGAGCGAGCCGGCCCGCTCGAGCGGCGCGGTTGCGCACCCCGCGGTTGCCAGCGCAAGCGGTAACAAGGCCGTCCATCTCAGGGGCATGGGTCCATCGCCAGGCGTTAATTTATTAGATAGATAGCTCTAACTATAAATCTCACGGCTTCCATCCACTGTCAACAATAAATAGATTGATCTCTCTATTTTTTGGTTCTGCGAACCGGGCCATTGTGTTAAATAGCCTTGCCGCGAGGGCTGGAGATGCTGCGTTGAGAAAAGTCGACCCCGTCAAGCACGAGCAGAAGCGGCTCGAAATCCTCGGGGCGGCGATACGCTGCTTTACCAAGGATGGCTTCCGCGGCGCCAGCACGACGGACATCTGCGTCGAAGCCGGGATCAGCCCGGGCCACCTCTATCACTACTTCTCGAGCAAGGAGGCGATCATCGAAGCGATGATCGATTTTGGCCTGAAGCGTTCGGCCGAGCGGTTCGAGGCGATCCTGTCCTCTACCGACGTGATGGGGGCGCTGCTCGCGGACGTCGAGGAATACAGCCTGCGGTCCCGGCCCGCCCAGGTTCTCAATCTGGATTCACTGGCCGAAGCCGCCCGAAATCCGGAATTCGCAAAGCTATTCGCGCGGCACAGCGAGGCATTCCGCGGCCTGTGGGCCGACTTCCTGCGCCGCGGGCAAGAGCAGGGGCGTGTCGATCCGGGCCTCGATGTCGAAGCGACGGCCGACATCCTGATCGCCGTCGTCGACGGTGCGCGCGCCCTGACGGTCCGCAACTCGAAGGTCGACGTCAAGCAGCACGCGGAGCATCTGAAGAAGATGCTGGTCCGCTTCCTGCAGCCGCCACAGGCGCAAGCCGCGCCTGTGCGACAACGACCTGCGCGAACCGGCCGTTCGCTGAAGCTCGTCAAGAAGCCATGATGCGGCCGGCCGCAAGCCTTGCAGCTCGCCGGGCACGGTCACTTGGCACGATTGTGTTCTTCCCGCCTCCAACTGGATGCCGCGGGGCGATGGCCAGCGCTGGTGTCATCGCACAGTCGCGCAGCGGTCAATTGCATTTCAAGCGATTGTCATGAGAGGCCGTTAGCTTCTCTACGCACACCAGCTTCCCAATGATTTGACAGACTGAGGAGAGAGCCATGCGTCATTCACGCACTTTCGGCGCGTCAATTCTGTTGCTGCTTAGCGCAGGGCTACTCGTCGGCGGACCGGCGACTGCCCAGGCCGCGTGCGGGCTGCAGTCCGCGGACAATCGCATCAAGCATGTCGTGCATATCCAGTTCGACAACGTCCATCTGCGGCGCGACAACCCCAACGTGCCATCAGACCTCGAACAAATGCCCAATCTGCTCAACTTCATGCAGAACAACGGCGTCGTGAGCGGCAATCATCACACGCCGCTGATTTCGCACACCGCGACCGACATCCTTACCGTGCTGACGGGAGCATACGGCGACCGCATGGGCGTGCCGGTGGCGAACAGCTATGGCTTTTTCCGCAATGACGGTTCCGTCGGCTTCTCCAGCTCGTTCCTGTACTGGACCGCGCTTAGCGCGGACGGCAAGCCGGAACTGGTCAATGAGAACGGCAAGACTTTTCCGGCGCCGTGGGCGCCGTTTACCCGTGCCGGTTGCGATGTCGGCGCCTTCTCGATTGCCAATATGGAATTTGAGAGCCTGCCGGCTGACGTCCGCACCGTATTCGGTGTCGGCTCGCCCGAGGACGTCGCGGTTTCGGCGGCGCTTGCTTTGCCGCGCACACCGGCCAATGCCCCCGCGCGGCAGGCGCCCAACACCGACTATCTCGGCATTGCCGTGCATTGTGCGCCGGACAGCCAGCTCTGCAACAACGGCCACGCGCGCGCCGATGCGCTGCCGGACGAGCCGGGCGGCTATGCCGGTTTCAAGGCGCTGTTCGGCAACGTGAATGTGGCGCCGGCGCTGTGCACGGCGGCACCGGCCGGTTGTGACGGCAGCGGCAACGTCAAGGATACCGACGGCGCGGTCATTGCCGACGCCTACGGCCGTCCCGGCTTCCCCAACGTCTTCAGCCCGACGGCCAAGCAGTCGCTCGGCTATGCCGCGACGATGCTCGAAGCCGGCATCCCCGTCGTCTACGTCTACCTGGCCGACGGCCATGATCGCAATCCGGTGCCGCTCGATCCTGCGACCAACCTGCCGGGTCCGGCGCACGCTTTCGGTGCCGGTGAAGCGGAATACGTTGCGCAGCTGAAGACCTATGACATCGCCTTCGGCAAGTTCTTCGCCCGCCTTGCCGCTCACGGCATCACCAAGGACAATACCTTGTTCGTCGTGACCGCAGACGAGAATGATCATTTCGTCGGCGGCGCACCGAGCCCGGCCAATTGCGATGGCATTCACCTGCCCTGTACCTATGCGAAGATCGGCGAAATCAGCACCTTCCTCGACCGGCTGCTGTTGACGCAGCGGGGCAATACGACGCCCTTTGATATCCACTTCGACGATGCTCCGACCTTCTACATTCACGGCAACCCGGCGCCGACGGATGCGCTGACGCGGACCATGGAGCACGATGTCGACGCACTGCAGGTGACGAACCCGATCACCGGCCGGGTCGAAAAGCTCAATGCTTTTCTGGCGGATCGCGCGGAGATGGGCCTGCTGCACATGATCACGTCGAATCCTGCGCGCTCGCCGAGCTTTACCATGTTCGGCAATCCCGATTACTTCAACACGACGTCGTCGGCGTCGACCGGCCAGGGCAAGGATTGCTCGCAGGCTCCTGCCTGCGTCAGCGAACCTCCCGGCTTCGCCTGGAACCATGGCGACGTGCAGAAGGACATCACGCGCACCTGGATGGGCATGGTCGGGCCCGGCGTCAACCGCTTCGGCCGCAACGACGATGTGTTCTCGGACCACACCGACCTTCGCCCGACCATGATCGCGCTGGCCGGCCTGAAGGACGACTACACCCATGATGGCCGGGTGCTGATCGAGTTCCTCGATGATCGCGCCGTGCCGCGAGCGTTGCGGCGCAACGAGAACTTCCTGGAACTGGCGCAGGCCTACAAGCAACTCAACGCGCCGCTAGGATCGGTGGGGCTGAACAGTCTCCGTTACGCGAACCGGTCAATCCTGAGCGACGATACCGCTTACGGTAAATTCCTCGCAAAGATTGCCGACATTACCGGTCAACGCGACGCGCTGGCGGCCGAGATCAAGCTGCTGTTGGATGCAGCCGCCTTTGGCAATCAACCGATCAACGAGCGCCAGGAGGATCAGTTGGTGCGCCGCGCCCGCGCGATCATCGATGTGGTAGCGGACCTTGCCCACGACCATCGCGACGATGGGCGTCACTGAACAGCGTGCGGCACAGCTCGAACGAAGATAGCGACCCCGCCGGCCCCGCCGGCGGGTTTCTGCGACGCCACGTGGGCCGTGCCGCGCGGCAACGATCGCCGGCACTTCTGCGCCGTCTGCATACGCTTGCGCTCGCATCGGGCTTGCTTCTCGCTGCAGGCGGCAAAGCGGCGCACGCCCAAGTCCAGGTTGGCGGGCAACCCGAGGCGGTCCATATCGAGGCCAGGGACGCTACGCTGCGAGAGGTATTGGACGCGCTGCAAGCGAATTTCGATCTGCGCTATCGCAGCAACGATGCACTCGACACGCGCATAACCGGAACATTCAATGGACCATTGCGGCGGGTCGCGGTGCGCGTGCTGGACGGTTACGATTTTGCGATGAAAATCACGCCTCAATCCATTGACGTTCTGGTGATGCGCCAAAACAAACCCGACGGAAAAGCCGTGGCTGTGTCGGTGCCCGCCCGTGCACCGTCCAGCAGACTGCCCGCGCCGGCGATGACAGCGGCGGAAGCCAATCGATACGAACGTGGGCTAGCCCGGTAGAAATTCACGGGATTTGAGCCGACATGCCGGGCATCTTTCGTGCAAGCCCATTCGCGAGTTCTTCAACAAGACGTCACAAATGCTTCTTTTGGCTGTGACGCGGCTCTGAAAAGTTCCGCACAGCGATTGCTTGGTCGGCACTCGCAGCTCACACCATCTCCCATTCAACTCGTTCATTAGGAGGCATTCTTGATGCGTTTGCCAACAGCCCTAGGTCTGGTTTCCGTCCTGGCCCTCGCGATCGCGGGTGCAGGCGCCGCAGCGGAGGATCGGCACGGCCGAGATTCCGACGACTTTCATCGTGTACCCACCGCAACGCCGATCAAGCATGTCGTCGTGATCTTCCAGGAAAACGTTTCGTTCGATCATTATTTCGGAACCTATCCGAACGCCCTCAATCTGTCCGGCGAGACGCCGTTCAAGTCGTCGCCGCGCACCCGAAGAGTCAACAATCTCGTCAACCCGCTCGATGTGGAACACCATTTCAAGCCGCTCACGGGTGTCGATCTGCTCCACAACAATCCGAACAGCGTCGCCACCAATCCGGTCAATCCGGTCCCCCCGACGACCGGCGGCGTCGCCAACAAGAACGGCAGCAACGCGTCGAATCCGTTCCGGCTGTCGCCCGCCCAGGCGCTGACCTCGGATCAGGGCCACAACGAAAGCCCGGAGGAGAGCGCGTACGACAACGGCCGCATGGACGGCTTCCCTGTCTTCGTCGGATCCGGAGGGACGCCGACCGGCACCGGCAAGTCACTGGTGATGGGCTATTACGACGGCAACACCGTCACCGCGATGTGGAACTACGCCCAGCATTTCTCCTTGAACGACAACAACTACACCACGCAATTCGGCCCATCGACGCCGGGCGCGATCAACCTGATCTCGGGCCAGACCAACGGTTTTGCGGCCACCAAGAACGTGTTCGATCCCGCGGATCCCACGAACCAGACGCTGAAGTTCAAAACCCACGAGGCGTTCGGCGACGCAGCCAAGACTGCCGACAACATCACCGAGATCGGCGACGGTGATCCGCTGCAGGACGTCTGCTCGAATCCTGCTATCGACCAGGTCACGATGGCCGGCAAGAACATCGGCGATCTCCTCAATGCCAAAGGCATCACCTGGGGTTCTTTCATGGGTGGTTTCGACCTGACGGTCGTCAACGCCGATGGCACCACCGGCTGCTTGCGGCACACCAACCCGACCGCACCGGGCACACCCGCGTTCACGTCGGTGGATTACATTCCGCACCACGCCTGGTTCCAGTACTATGCGTCGACCCGGAATCCGACCCACGCCCGCCCGAGTTCGGTCGAGGCCATCGGCCATAGCCTGATCCCGGGTACCAACACGCCGGATCCGGCCAACCACAACTATGACGTCAACGACTTCTTCGCCGCGCTGAACGCGCACAAGCTGCCGGCCGTGAGTTTTCTGAAGGCGGCGGCGTTCGAAGATGGTCATGCCGGATATTCGGACCCGATCGACGAGCAGCATTTCCTGGTGCGGGTCATCAACGCCCTGCAGAAGAGCCCGGATTGGTCGGAAACCGCGGTCATCATCCTCTATGACGACTCCGATGGTTGGTATGACCACCAAATGCCGCCGATCGCCAATCCTTCGTTCAACCCGGCGGTGGATACGCTCAATGGGCCCGGCGTCTGCCAGACGAGCAACGGCTTCCAGCAGGACGAGCCGGTCTTGACCACGCCGCTCAACGGTAACTCCGGGAAGCCGGCGTGGGGACGTTGCGGTTACGGAACGCGGATGCCGCTGTTGGTGGTGTCGCCCTTTGCGAAGCGCAATCACGTCGATCACACCTTGACCGACCAGACCTCGGTGCTTCGCTTCATTGAGGACAACTGGCTCGACGGTCAGCGCATCCAGCGCGGCGGCTCGTTCGATACTATCGCCGGACCGCTCAACAACATGTTCGACTTTGACAACCGCGACGAAGGCGGCCCACGCATGCTGGTGCTTGACGAGAAGACAGGGGCCGTCGTCTCGGCCTCCAGAGACGATGACGACGATCATGGTCGTCATTGATGCGCTGATCGGTTGAGGCGGTATCTTCGCACAAGACCGGTATCCACGCCGGATCGCTTTCCCTCGAAGGCGTTCCGGTGTGACCGCGGCTTGTTCGAGCCATGCCGGGATCGCCATTTCCGATCGTGCAAGCCCAATAAGCCGGCGATCCAGTTCTAGCTCGAAATCCCAACCACCTTCCGTTCGACCAGCGAAGCGATGTCGTCATCGCTGAGGCCGGCTTCCCGCAAGACCGCCTGCGAGTGTTCGCCGAGCCGCGGCGCCATGCACTGAATGGCGGCGGGACTTTCCGAAAACCGGGCAGAGGGACGCGCCTGCCTGATCGCTCCTTCGGTCGGATGGTCAAGCGTCGGGAACATCTCGACAGCCTTGAGGTGCGGTTGCTCTGCGATCTCGGTGACTTTTGCAAAGGCGGCATGCGGCACATCGATCCGCAGCAACAACTCTTCCCATTCGGCCGTGGTGCGGGTCAGTGCGATCTCGGCCATTTTGTTGTAGATGCGGTCGATATTCTGGCCGCGCGCGACGGGATCGCGGACCGCAAAGTCTTCGATACATTCGGGATGCCCGACGGCTTCGAAAAATTCGCACCAGTTGTCGCCGGAGTAGGGCAGCATCGTCAACCAGCCGTCCCTGGTGCGCACGGGACGCCGCTCCTTCATGCGCTTGTAGCCGGCTGGTCCGATCGGCGGAACGAAGGCATGACCGCCGAGCATTTCGATGCTGTTAAAGGCGGCGATGGTCTCGAGCATGGGGATCTCGACCATCTGCCCTTTGCCGGTACGCTCGCGGTGTACCAGCGCCGCCGATATCGCGCCGGCCATCGCCAATCCGCAGATCTTGTCGCCGACGAGACTCGGAACGAAAGCGGGCTCCTCGTCGCTGCCCATGGAGGATGCGAAGCCGGAGCTCGCCTGGATGATCTCATCGAAGGCCGGACGGGCGGCCCACGGGCCGTCCTGCCCGAAGCCGGTCGCGGCGGCATAGACCAGCCGCGGATTGAGCTTGTGGCAATCCTCGTAACCGAAGCCGAGCCGCGCCAACGCCGCCGGGCGGATGTTGGACAGCAGCACGTCGGCTTTGGCGATCAGCCGCTGCAACGTCGCCTTCCCATCGGGATGCTTCAGATCCAATGCCAGGCTGCGTTTGCTCCTGTTGACCGCCATGAACTGTCCGCTCATGCCGCGGTTACGAAACTGGCCGGTATATCGCCAGGTATCTCCCGTCAGCGGCTCGACCTTGATGACGTCGGCGCCCCAATCGCCCAGCATCTGCGCCGCGTAAGGGCCGAACAGCACGCTGGTGAGATCCAGAACCTGGATGCCGGCGAGTGGACCAGTGGATTGATTCATCGGAATTGGAACCTCACGTGAGTATCATGCGACTTCTGCACGCGCGCGTAGCGCGGCGTCGCCATTCTTCTTCGGTGCCTACGCGCCCTTGTCCAGCAACGTCTTGAAATCGGCGCGTGCAGCCTGTGCCTCACGCTTGGCGGTCTCGGAGGCTTCGCCGAGGCCGAAATAGCCGTGAATCAGACCAGCGCCATGATGATACTTTGTCGGGACGCCGGCGGCGGCGAGTGCATCCGCATAGGCCTTGCCTTCGTCGCGCAGGGGATCGAACCACGCCGTGGTCACGACGGCGGGCGCGAGGCCTGCGAGGTTTTTCGCGCGCAGCGGCGAGACACGCCAGTCGGTACCGTCAGACCGATTGGCGAGATAATGGCCGCAAAACCATTCCATCACCGCGCGTGACAGAAAATAACCTTCGGCGTTCTCGTTACGCGATGGAAAGCGCGCGTTTTCTTTCGTGTCGGCGAAATTTCCGACGACGTCGGTGACGGGATAGACCAGCAACTGTCCCGCGAGTTTGATGCCGGCGTCGCGGCAGGCAATCGCGGTGGCCGCCGCCAGATTGCCACCGGCGCTGTCGCCGGAAACGCCGACGCGCGCAGCATCGCCGCCGAACTCGGCGATGCGTGCGATGACGTCCTTGGTCGCAGCAAAGGCATCCTCGAACGCGCCGGGAAAGCGCACTTCGGGCGGGCGGCGGTAGTCGACGGAGATCACGACCGCGCCGGTCTCGATCGCCAGCAGTCGCGCCTGCCGGTCATGGGTTGCGAGATCGCCGGCGACCCAGCCGCCGCCATGAAAGAACACCACGGTCGGCGATTTGCCGGTTGAGTTACGATAGAGCCGCGCCGCGAGCGGTCCGGCGGCGCCCTTTACCTCGATCGCTTCCGCGCTCGTCACCGGTGGCGGCGGCACCGCCGCGCGCGCGGCGGCCAGCGCGCTGAGCGCGTCGCGGGCGCTCTGCGGCGTCATGTTGTCAGGATCTCGTAGCGGCAACAGCGGAATGATTTGGGCGATAACGGGATCGAGCGGCGTCGTCATGGAGAGCCTCGCGTGGGACGGGGGTGCACCATAGGTCGCGCCTTGCGCGCCAGCAATGATCGTTCACACCACCGGCACCCGCCGCGCGGCGATGGCGGCGGGCGAGATCACGTCGATGTCGAGCGGCACGCGCCATCGTTCGGTCAGCCGCACGCGCGGCGCCTCGTTGCTGGCAGCCGCGCCTTCGATAACAAAGCCTTCAAAGCCGTTGCTCATGACCTCGTTGCACTTTTGCACATAGACCGGGAAGCCGCCGATATAGGGCATGAACACGCGCGGCCGTCCGGGAATGTTGGCGCCGACATACCAGGAGCTGCAGGTCGACCGCAGCGACACTTTTGAAACTTCGTTGACATGCTCGACCCATTTGTCCTCGGAGGCCTGCACCGGTTCGATGGTTGCGGCGCCAATGTCGCGCACGTGCGCGATGCAGTCGGCCATCCAGTCGACATGCTGTTCGATCGCCTGGATCATGCTGGCCAGTACCGACGGGCTGCCCGGCCCGGTGATCGTGAACAGGTTGGGAAAGCCTGTCGTCGCGACGCCGAGATAGGCGCGCGGCCCGGCGCGCCATTTCTCGGCCAGCGTCTGCCCGTTGCGGCCGGTGATCTTGATCCGGTCGAACGAGCCGGTCATCGCGGCAAAGCCGGTGGCGCAGACGATGGCGTCGAGCTTGTATTCCGACCCGTTGACTTCGACGCCATCAGCGGTGAAGCGCTCGATCGGCGTCTTGGAGACATCGACCAGTTTCACATGTGCGAGGTTGTAGGTTTCGAAGTATCCGGTATCGACGCACAGGCGCTTGCAGCCGAACACATTGTCGGGGCACAGCAGTTCGGCGGTGGCGGGATCCCTCACGATGGCGCGGATCTTGTTGCGCGCGAAGTCGGCGATGGTGTCGTTGGCGGCCTTCTCGAACAACAGGTCGCCATAGGCGCCGAGGAACGGCAGCCCGCCACGCTCCCAGGCTTCCTCATATTGCTGCTCGCGCTCTTCCGGCGAGGCTTCCAGCGCGGGCTTCATGTTGAACGGGAAATAGAACCCGGTCGGCCGCGCCCGCGCCTTGGCGCGGAGGGCCGGGTAATCGGCCTTGATCGCGTCACGGTATTCCGGCGTCAGTTTTGCGTTCCAGGCCGGCACCGAATAGGTCGCGGTACGCTGGAACACGGTCAGGTGTGACGCCTGTTGCGCGATGATCGGGATCGACTGGATCGCCGACGAGCCGGTGCCGATGACGCCGACGCGAAGTCCGGTGAAGTCCACGCCCTGATGCGGCCATTCGCCGGTGTGATAGAGAGGCCCGCGAAAATCTTCGCGTCCCCTGAACGGCACGTGATTGGCCGCCGACAGGCAGCCGACCGCCATGATACAGAATTTGGCGGAAACCTTGTTGCCGCGACCAGTTTCGATCTGCCAGCACTTTGCGGTTTCGTCGAAAGTCGCTGACGTGACGCGGGTGTCGAATTGAATGTGCTGGCGCAGATCAAAGCGGTCGGCGACATGATTGGCGTAGCTAAGGATCTCCGGCTGCGGCGCGTATTTCTCCGACCAGTTCCACTGCTGATCGAGCTCTTCGGAAAACGAAAACGAATACTGCATGCTCTCGACGTCGCAGCGCGCGCCCGGATACCGGTTCCAGTACCAGGTGCCGCCGACACCGCCCCCGGCTTCATAGACCCGTGCGGTAAAGCCGAGTCCGCGAAGGCGGTGCAGCATGTAGAGGCCGGCGAAGCCTGCGCCGACGATGACGGCGTCAAAGACCGCGCCGGTCTCGGGCTGACGAGAGTGACCATTGGTGGTGCCGGTCATGGTGCGTTTCCGTATCGAATTGTTCTTGTTGTTGTCGTGATGCGATCCGTTCGGCCACATCCGCGAACATAGAACAACCGAAAGCGCGCCGGGGGTCAATCGCAACCGCGCTGGGCTGACATGTCCGCCTGCAAGGCCGTCGTCCCATCGGGCGGAATGTGAAGCAGGTCATGATCTCGCCGCGGAGCCGGCTCTATACTGGAGGTTGTGAAATAGGTTTCGTCAATTGCGGGAGGATTTCGTGGAACATCCGCTTCGTGTCGATGAATTCTCGCCCGCCGAGGCGGCGCCGTCCGCCACCTTCGCGCTGGCCAGCGTCGCCGCACCCGTGATGGCAGCACAAGCGGCGCCATTGCCGCCATTGCCGAATCTTCCGGCCGGCGACGTGCTTTTCCTGAAGCCTTCGGACGCGCATTACGCTGATTATCTGGCGGCGGCCAATATTCGCACCCGATTGAATCCGGCGCTGCGCGCGGTCTGCAAGACCGAACATGCGGTTACCGTCATGGTCGACTGGGTCCGCGAAAACAATTTGAACTTTTCCGTCCGCTGCGGCGGCCATTCCTACGAAGGCTTTTCGCAATCCGCCGATGTGGTGATCGACGTCCGCGGTCTCGACACCATCACGGTCGACAAATCAGCCGGACTGGTGACGGCGGGGTCCGGCGCTTCGCTGTACCAGATCTATCAGGCGCTCGCCGCGCAAGGGCTCGCGCTGCAGGCCGGGAGCTGCCCGACGGTCGGCATATCCGGTCATGTGATGGGTGGCGGCCATGGTCTGTTGGCGCGCTCGCACGGCCTGACCTGCGACAGCCTGCAGCAGATCAATGTCGTGGACAGTGAGGGGCAGGTGCTGCAGGCCGATGCCGCGTCCGAGCCCGATCTCTATTGGGCCTGTTGCGGGGGCGGCGGCGGCAGTTTTGGCATTGCCACGCGGTTCACGCTGAATGTCTTCCCGCTGAGCACGGCGCTGGTGTTCGGCGTCTCCTGGAAACTATCGCGGGCGCACGCCGCGCGATTGTTCGCGGCCTGGCAGGCCTGGGCGCCGGGCGCGCCGGCCACCATCACCTCGATCATGAAAGTCGGTCCCGCCGGCGGCGGCCTGATCAGCATGCGCTGCATCGGACAGTCGATCGGCTCGGAATCGGCGCTGCGCAGCCAGTTGAAAACGCTGACGACGCTGCAGACGCCATCCTCGCCGCTGTCGGTGCAGTCGCTCGGCTTTCTCGACGCCGTCAAACACTTTGCCGGACCGCTCGCCTATGAGCAGGTCTATATGAAGGCCAAATCCGACTACGTGCTAAGCCCGCTCGGCAGCGCCGGCATCGACGCCATGATGGCGGCGGTGGCGCCAGTCGCTGCCGGCGGGATCGTGCTGTTGTGCGATTCCTATGGCGGCAAGATTTCCGACGTTGCCGCAGACGCCACGGCGTTTCCGCGCCGCGCCGGCACGCAATACTGCATCCAGTATTATTCGAGCTGGACCCGCGCGGCCGATACGCCGGCCCATCTCGCGCAAGTCGCCAATGTCTACGCCGCGATGCGGACGTACATGCCCGGTGCGTCTTACGTGAATTACTGCGATCTGGATTTGCCGGATTACGCTAGCGCCTATTGGGGCGGCAATCTCGCGCGCCTGGTGGCGGTGAAGCAGCACTACGATCCAGACAATCTGTTTCACCACGCCCAAAGCGTGCCGGTCAGTTTGCCGATGGTTTAACTACTCTCGTCATGGCCGGGCTTGACCCGGCCATCCACGAGTTCCTTCGCGTCGGCCAAAGACGTGGATGCCCGGGACAAGCCCGGGCATGACGGCGTGGGTGCAACGCGACCGACGGGCGCTCGATCAGCCCCCTCACAGCGTCTTGAGATACTCGATCAGCGCCTTGCGATCACTGGGCTCCAGATACTTCCCAATGATTCCCGTCACCGGCTTGTCCTTGTCGTATTCCTTCCGGAACTGGTGCCCGCTGTTCGAATTGCCGCGAATCGAGGTGTCGAATTCAAAACCGTTGGCGAGGTAATCGGTCTTGTAGCCGAGATTGACCGGATCGTATTCGCGGTTACCGAGATAGAATTTCGTCGGCCGCTCCTCGATCGGGGACAACAGCGCGTAGACGCTGGGGACCGAGGCGTTGTGGAGATAGGGCGGTGTCGCCCAAACGCCGTTGAGCGGACGCACCTTGTATTTCATTTCGCCCCGCAGTTCGTTCGGCATATATCCGTCCAGGCGCTGCCGCTCTGCCTCGCTGAGCGGCGGTTTCGGCTTGCCGTTCTCGTCCAGCGGCGGTTGCGGCCGGTCGTAGATGTAGTTGACGGTCTTCTCGACCACTTTTCCCAGCGCAAAGGCGAATCCGGTCTCGTCGATTCCGAGATTGGCGGGAAGCGCGACCGTTCGCGCAATCATGTCAGTGGCCTGCGCGGGATCGGTGCCGACATGATCGATCGGGATGTTTTCGAGCACCATCACGTGCTCGCCGTTTTGGTTCGTCCGCCACCATTTCGTGTTGTTGAAATCGTAGAAGGCCTCGCTCGAGATCGGCGGCCGGTGACATCCCTGACAACGATCCTTGTAAAGTTCGGCGCCCTTTGCAGCCAGCGTCTGGTCGATCGGCGGCAGAATGTCGGCGGGCCATTTCGGAGACTGGAGCCCTGAGAACCCGTCCTTCGGGTTCGGCGGGTTCTTGCCCTTGACCATCTCCTCCATGTCGTAAAGCTTTTTCACATTCACGCTCGACTTGAACAGGCCTTTCGACGGGTCGGTGAGATTGAGTTCGGACGAGACGCCGAGCGACTCGCCGGCGTTACGCACCATCGGCTGCATGATCGAGCCGTTATACTGCACCCAGTCGAACCACGGCGTGTTCCAGATCCGCGGGTAATGCACCGGCGCCGAGGAGCCGGCATAGTTGTCCGGATTCTTCAGGTCGATGGAAAACACCTGATTGCCGATCCGGTTCAGCGCGTCGAGCCGCCCGTAGCCTTCCTCGATGCTGCGGGACGCGACGCGCTTCTCGAGTGTGAGGGTCTGGTTGTACTGGTTCAGCACCTGGTCGATCTGGTATTTCAACGTTTCGCGTTCGTCGAGCGTCGAATCCGGCCCCAGAATGCGTTTGGCGAAGCGACCAAAACGGCCGGGTAAATACCGGGTCTCGAACAATGCGACGCCGATACCCTGCTTCAGCTTGAGCAGATCGGTCAGCGCCGGGCCGCCGTTGATGATAACGGCGGTGTCCTTGTAGGTGAACCGGCCGGTGTGGCAGGCAGCGCAGGTCAGGCCGATACCGGTCATATCCTGCTTGTTGGTCGGGTTGCGCCAGGGCTCACCCGTTGGATCCAGCATGGCGTCGCCATGCGCGAAGCCGATCGGCAGCGCCTTCTTGTCGAAGGGATCGGGAATGAAACCGTACCGATCCAGGTAGGCCGGATCGCTGAACGGGTCGGCCGACCAGAGCATCGCCGTCAGGCTGGGCTGCTCCAGCGCCATGAACCACTCATAGGGGATGCCGAAGGTCCGTGTCCCCTGGTCGGCGTGGTAGAACCAGCCGATATCCTTATCGCTGACATTCTGGTTCAGCCACTTGGTATTCTTCGGCGCCGGATATTCCGCGAGCTTCACATGAAGCCCGTCCCAGAATTGCGCGATGTCGTCCTTGAAAAAAGTGTAAGCGCCGGCGGCGACCAACACCGCGATAATAATCTTTGTCCTGCGACGCATGGCCGGCCCCTGTCTCGCTGCGCCCGAGGCGCGAAATCATCTGTTATCAAAAAAAGGGCGCCAGAGAGCATTTCGCCTCTGGCGTGTATCGAGCTATATTACCATCTTACAAGGGCGTCATGTTTCTGTCCATGAATCCGGTTGCGCGGCTTTTGCCGGCGTTGAAACCGGCTGTCCCGGCCTGGCGCGGCTGGTTTGCGTGTGCCGCGCCGGAAATGTAGAATCAGGCGCGTTCAATAACATAGCTGAAATCTCACATTTGAGATCACATCCTTGAAGTCAGATTCCGGGAGGCGCCGATTTGAATGCCGCTAACGCGCAAAAGCTCGAGATCGCGATCCCGGATGCTGCTCCGGTCTCCGCGCTGCTGATCCGGCCGCCTGACGCGCGCGCGGCTTACGTGTTCGCGCACGGGGCCGGCGCCGGCATGGCGCATGCATCGATGGACACGATTGCCGCCGGTCTCGGCGTGCGCGGCATTGCGACGCTGCGCTACCAGTTTCCCTATATGGAGAGCGGCAGCAAGCGGCCGGATTCCCCCGCGGTCGCGCATGCGGCGGTGCGCGCCGCGGTGGCGGAGGCCGGGCGGTGCTGCGCCGGGCTCACCTTGATCGCCGGCGGCAAATCGTTCGGCGGCCGCATGACGTCGCAGGCACAGGCGCTGTCTCCCTTGCCCGGCGTTCGCGGCCTGGCGTTTCTGGGCTTTCCCCTGCATCCGGCCGGCAAGCCTTCCAGCGACCGGGCCAAACATCTTGCCGATATCAAAATCCCCATGCTGTTCCTGCAGGGGACGCGCGACGCGCTGGCGGAATTGAGCCTGCTCGAACCTGTCGTTCAAGGGTTGAGCCGCGTGGCGACCTTGCATCTTGTTGACGAGGCCGATCATTCCTTCCACGTGCTGAAGCGTTCGGGACGGAATGATCGCGAGGTGATGGACGAGGTGCTGGACGCTTTCGCGAGGTGGGTCGGCGGGATCGTGGGCTGACGCGCGATTTCAGCCCGCGCGCTGATCGCCGTAGATCTTGTCGCGCAGCCGCCTCATGCCGGTCAGCCAGCGATCGCGGCTCGACGCCTTGCGCTGCATGTATTCGCCGACTTGCGGGTGGGTCAGGATCAGAAACTGTTCGGCTTCCATCGCCTCGAGCACCATGCGCGCCACTTCCGGCGGCTGCAGCACGCCGTCGACCCGCGCGGCGCTGGGGCCGGGGGTGGTCATGCCGGTCTGTACCGATTGCGGGCACAGCACGGAAACGCGGATGCCGCAGTCGCCATACTGAATGGCGAGATGCTCGGCCAGCGCCACGGCGGCGTTCTTGGTGACCCCGTAAGGCATCGAGTTCAGCGAAGCCAGCAGGCCGGCCGCGGAAGCGGTATTGAGCAGATAGCCGGAGCCGCGCGCGAGCATGCCCGGCACCAGCGCGCGCGCCGCGAACACATGGCTCATGACATGGACCCGCCAGCTCACGTCCCAGTCGGCGTCGGAGGCGCTCTCCTGTCCCTTGCGTGACAGGCCGGCGTTGGAAAAGAACACGTCAACCCGGCCGTATTTGTCCTCGGCCGCCGCCACCAGCGCCTTGATGTCGTCTTCGAGGCCGACATCGGCGGTCACGGCGAGCCCATCGATATCGCCGGCGACTTTCGCCAGCTTGTCACGCGAGGTCTTGAGGTCGGCGACCACGACGCCGCGCGCGCCGGCGTCGGCAAAAGCGCGCGCCACCGCTTCGCCGATACCGCTCGCCGCCCCGGTTACGACACAAACCTTGTCCTTGACGTGCATGTTCCGTCCTCGCGCACCGGCATTCGCTGGCCTCATAACGCAAGATTGATATCAGTGCGCGGTGTACGGTCAATGCCGTCGCGCGGATAATCGACGCGCGCTGGTTTCGGTCTCGCTATTGTGCAATAAGCCCGCCGAGATCGAAGTCCCGGAGAATCCGAATGCTTGAACTGAGCAACGAAATGACCGCAGCGCCCGCCGTCGCGCCGACATGGACAGCGGAGGCTGCCTGGTCGGTCTACCGGCTCCCGTTCAATGACCTGCTGTTCAAGGCGCAGTCGATTCATCGGCAGCATTTCGATCCCAACCGCGTGCAGTTGAGCAAGCTGCTCAACATCAAGACCGGGGGCTGCCCGGAGGATTGCGGCTATTGCAGCCAGTCCGTGCATAACGCGACGGGCCTGGCGGCCTCCAAGCTGATGGATGTCGAAAAGATCGTCGCCGAGGCGCGCAAGGCCAAAGAAGCCGGCGCGAGCCGCTACTGCATGGGCGCGGCCTGGCGCAATCCGAAGCCGAGGGACATGGACGCCATCGTCGAAGTCGTGGGCGCGGTGAAATCACTCGGACTCGAGACCTGCATGACCCTGGGTATGCTGGACCGCGAACAGTCGGACCGGCTCAGCGCGGCCGGTCTCGACTATTACAACCACAATATCGATACGTCGGAGCGTTATTATCCGCAGGTCACCTCCACACGCACATTTTCCGACCGGCTCGACACGCTGGAAAATGTCCGCCAGTCCGGCATGAAGGTCTGTTGCGGCGGCATCCTCGGAATGGGTGAGGAAGAAGCCGACCGCGTCGATATGCTAGTGACGCTGGCCAACCTGGCCGAGCCGCCCGAAAGCGTTCCGATCAACATGCTGATTCCGATCGCCGGCACACCGCTCGCCAACGCCGCCCCGATCGGGCCGATCGAGTTCGTCAGGATTATCGCGCTGGCGCGGATCATGATGCCGAAGTCACATGTTCGCCTGTCGGCCGGTCGCTCGGCCATGACCGACGAGATGCAGGCGCTCTGCTTTTTTGCAGGCGCCAATTCGATCTTTGTCGGCGATACCTTGCTGACGGCGGGCAATCCGGGAAACCAGGCCGACACCAAGCTGTTCGATCGGCTGGGGTTGCAGCCGGCCTGACGCCGCGGCTGCTCGCGCTATCCTGCCTGATACAGGCCTTTCTCTCGAGCCTGGCGGATCGCAAGGGCAGCCATCAGATCGAGCATCGGTGTCGCAAGCCCTGCGGCGCGCGCGAATGCGGCGGGGGCACGGACCAGCACGTCGATCTCCATGGCGCGGCCGAGTTCGTAGTCCTGCAGGATCGACGGCTTGTGGTCCGGCGCGGGCCCGGTGCGGGTGACGCGCTTGACCTCGGGGAAACAGGTTTGCGCAATGCTGTTGGCTTCGTCGAGCAGGCGCGGGATGACCTCGGCCAGCGCAGGATCGTCACGGACGCCGCGCGCGGTTTGTCCGGTCAGCGAACACAGCACCGACATCGACATGTTGGTCAGCAGCTTCGACCAGATCGTTTCCCGGATTTGCGGGACGTCCGGCGATTCGATTCCGGCTTCGTTCAGTGCGGCGCGCAGCCTTGCAATCCGTTCGCTGGCGCGGTCGTCGCATTCGCCGATCAGGAGCCTGTTGCGCTCCGGTGAGAGGTTGGCGGCGACGCCGGGTGCCACGATTTCGTTGGACGAAAAGATCACGCCGCCGATGATGCGTTCCCTGGGGATCGCGGCGCGCAGTAGCCCGCCGGGATCGAGAAAGCCGAGATCCGGCACCGGCGGATGTTTTGGCGACAGCCCGATGTCGTACCACCAGGGAATGCCGTTCTGCGCGAACACGACCGCAGTATCCTCGCGCAGCAAAGGTTGCAGCCCGGTGGCGAGGCTGGACACGCCGGTCGCCTTCAAGGTGCTGATGACGACGTCCTGCGGACCGAGCGCCGCCGGATCGTCGGACGCTTTCACCTTGGCCTTGAACGCGGCATCGCCGACCCGCAGCGTCAGACCGTTGGCCTCGACCGCGTCGAGATGCGCCCCCCGCATCACGCAGGAGACGTCGTGTCCCGCCAGCGCCAGCCGGACCGCGATATGGCTGCCGACGGCGCCCGCACCGAAAACGCAGATACGCATGGAGTTGAGGTCCTGCTGAAGCGATCGACGTGTGAGGCGCCACTTTCCACAAGCTTGCGCCGCAGCGCAACCATCAGGCATATTGCTGACAAAACAAATGCAAGAAAACAAAGGAAATCGCCGATGAGCGCCAATCCGGTCCTGTGGAATCTCGATGAAAACGGCGTCGGCACCGTCACGCTCAATCGCCCCGAGGTGAACAACGCCTACGATGCCGGCCTGATCAACGGCGTGCTCGCGGCGATGGACGATCTCGGCAAGAAGCCGAACCTGCGCGTGGTTGTGCTGAAGGGCAACGGCAAACATTTTCAGGCCGGCGCCGACCTGAAATGGATCAACGGCGTGCGGCCGAAATCGGTCGAAGAGAACGAGGCGGTGTCGCGGGCGACGTTCGAGGCCGTGCAGCGGCTCAACACCTTGCCGATTCCGACCGTAGCGCTGGTGCAGGGCGGCTGCTTCGGCGGCGGCACCGGTGTGATTTCGGCCTGCGACGTCGTGATCGCGGCCGACAACGCGCTGTTCTCGATCACCGAAGTGCGCTGGGGGCTGACGGCGGCGATCATCATCCCGCAGCTCTGCGACGCCATCGGCGTGCGCCAGGTCCGCCGCTACGCGCTGACCGGCGAGCGTTTTGGCGCGGAAGACGCGCGCCGCATCGGTCTGGTGCACGAAGTCGTGCCGCTGGCCGACCTCGAAGCCGCCGGCGCCAAGGTCGTCGCGCAATTGCTCGCGAACGGTCCCGCGGCGATGGCCGAGACCAAGGCGCTGGCGCTGGAAAGTTCGTTCGGCGGCATGAGCGTCGACGATGACGCCTATACGCGGCTGGTCAAAATGCATTCGGCGCGGCGGCAGACGGCGGAGGCCTCGGAAGGACTGGCGTCGTTTGCGGAGAAGCGCGCGGCGAACTGGAAGTAGGTTTCCGCGACGCCACGATGACAGGAGCTTCAATTTGTCTTCCAAACGCATTGCCATTGCCGGGTTGGGCGAAATCGGCAAAACGCTGGCGCGCAAGCTCGCGCAGGGCTTGCCGGGTCTGGCGCTGTCGGGCATCGCGACAAGAGACCGCGTCAAGGCGCAGGCCTGGCTCGATCGCGAGGGCATTTCCTGTCCGCTGATCGCGCTCGATGAGTTGCCAGATCATGCCGACCTCGCGGTCGAATGCGCGCCGGCGGCGATTCTCGATCAGATCTGCCGCCCGATGCTCAATGCCGGCAAAGAGGTCATGGTGCTGAGCGCCAGCGCGCTGCTGCCGCGTCCCGATCTCATCGAATTGGCGCGCGCGAAAGGCGGCCGGATCATCGTGCCGACCGGCGCGCTGATCGGCTTCGACGCGGTTTCGGCCGCCGCCGAAGGCACGATCCATTCGGTGCAGATGATCACGCGCAAGCCGCCCAACGGATTGGCCGGTGCGCCCTATCTGGTCGAGAACAGGATTTCAGTAGAAGGATTGACGTCAGCACTGTGCGTCTTCAAGGGCTCGGCCCGCGATGCCGCCGCCGCGTTTCCGGCCAATGTCAATGTGGTCGCGGCGTTGTCGCTGGCCGGCATCGGCCCCGATCGCACCACCATCGAAATCTGGGCCGACCCCGCTGTGACGCGCAACTGTCATCAGATCAAGGTCGAATCCGACTCGGCGAGCTTTACGATGTCGATCGAGAATATCCCCTCGGAGAATCCGAAGACCGGCCGCATCACTGCGCTTTCGGCGATCGCGGCGCTGCGCAAGCTCGGTGCGTCGCTGCAGGTCGGGACTTAGGAACGCTGCGGTTCAAGGTGAGCGGGCGAAAGCGAGCGTTTCAATAGCTGCAGCAGCGCTTGCACCGCCGCAGCGTTGATGCGCCGCGCGGGAATGGTTGCCTTGACCCATAGTTCCGGAATCGGAAACTCCGGCAGCACGACCTGCAGTGCGCCGCTGCGCAGCCCGTCGGCGACGAGATAGTGCGAAATGAAGGCGATGCCGTTCCCGGCAAGGGCACTTTTCACCAGCACCTGTCCTTCGTTCGAACTCAACATCGGACGTACTTCAACGGTAATGCGGCCGCGCGGTCCATCGAACATCCATTCCGGCCCGGTGGGCAGAAAGCTCAGGCAACGATGATCGATCAGGTCGCGCGGATGCCGGGGAGCGCCGTGCGCCGCAAGATACGAGGGCGATGCGCACAGCAGACGCTTGATCGGATAGAGCGGCTCGTCAACGACGCCGCCGAACGAGTGCGGGAACGCGCCGATGGCTATGTCGAACCCCTCCGTCACCGGATCGACCGGGCGGTCGATCAACACGATCTCGAGTTTGAGCCCCGGATTTTGCGTCTGGAATACGCTGAGGATATCGGCAAGCCTGGCCGTGGTGAGCGAGGTCGGCGCCTTGATGCGCAGCTGATCGACCAGGTCGTGGTCCTTCTCACCCATGCGGGAGAGAAGGTCGCCGACATCCGCAACCACGCTGCGCGCCCGATGCACATACCGCTGGCCCGCTTCCGTTAATCGCAACTGCCGGGTCGAGCGATGGAACAGCACGGTGCCGATCTGGGCCTCGAGTTGCGTGACACGTTTGGACACGACCGAGGTCGAGACGTTGAGCTTGCGGGCCGCGGCCGAAAACCCGGCGGCCTCGGCGGTGGCCAAAAAAGCCTGAAGATTGACGAGCGTATCCATCTACTTTTCTCGATTCGAGAAAGCTGATCGCACAATTTGCGGGATTGTAACCCGCTTCGCATCAATTCATAGTCCCGCGAAGCAAAATCATCAGGGATGGATCGCTGCCGTGTCGGCCAAAACCGTTGAAGAGCCCGCTCGCCAGATTCCGCTCTACGGCGAATATGAAGTCGTCGTGCTCGGCGGCGGCCCCGCGGGGATCGCAGCGGCGGTTGCGGCTGCCCGCGCCGGCCGCCGTACGCTGCTGATCGAGCGCTACGGCTTTCTCGGCGGCATGGGCACGGCGGCGGGCGTCACTAATTTTTGCGGGCTGCATGCCAATGTCTTCGGCGAGGCGCATCGGGTGGTGCAGGGCGTCGCGTCCGATCTGCTTGATCGAATCGACCGGCTCGGCGGGCTCAACGCGCCGCATCTGATCCTCGGCAAGATTTTTGCGCAGGCCTATGACACCGCGGCCTACAAGATCGCGGCCGACGATCTGCTGGCCGCGCACAAGGTCAATAGTCTCTTCCATGCGCTCGGCGCCGGCGTGGTCATGCAGGACGACAGGCGCATCGACGTGCTGATGCTTGAGACCAAGGCCGGGCGGCAGGCGGTGCGCGCGGGCATCTTCATCGATTGCTCCGGCGACGGCGATCTCGCGGCGTGGGCGGGAGCGCCGTTCGAAGTCGGCGACAATGCCGGCAGCATGCTTTTCCCTTCCATGATGCTCCGTCTCAACGGCATCGACCCGGAAAAAGCCGGCGACGCCTGGCGGACGATTCCGGCGTTGATGGAAAAGGCGGAAACCGCGGGCACCCACAAGTTTCCGCGCAAAGGCGCGATCGTGCGGCCGCAAAAGTCAGGGATCGAGTGGCGGGTGAACTTTACCCAGTTGGCGCGCGAGGACGGCAGCGCGGTCAACGGCCTCGATCCGGACCAGATGACCCGCGGCGAAATCGAGGGCCGCCGCCAAGCGGTGCAGGCGTTCGAGTTTCTGCGCACGGTGCCGGGCTTCGAAAAATCCTACATCGTCGACCTGCCGCCGCAGCTCGGGATCCGCGAAACCCGCCGCGTGGTCGGCGGCTACATGCTCTCGGGCGAGGACGTGCTCGGTTGTGCCTCGTTCGAGGATTCCATCGGGGTCAACGGCTGGCCGATGGAGCAGCATGTCGCCGGCGACGTGATCTTCAAGTTCCCGCCGATCCCGGAATCGCGCGGCTTTAATGAGCTGCCCTATCGCATGCTGGTTCCCCAGGGCGTCGACAACCTCCTGATGGCCGGCCGCTGCGCCTCGATGACGCATGAGGGCCAGTCGGCGGCGCGGGTTTCCGGCGCCTGTTTTGCGATGGGGGAGGCGGTGGGGGCCGCGGCCGATCTGGCACTGTCGGGCAATACGATTCCGCGCGACATTGCGGTTGAAAAGTTGCAACAAACGTTGAAACAACAGGGCGCCTTCATCGGGCGGGACCAGCGCGTGCCTGATGGGCTATAGAGCGTTTTCAAGCGAAGTGGAAACCGGTTCGCGTCAAGAAAACGCGTCAAATTAGAAGCCAAGAGCTCCGTTCCCGATTTTGATCGGAACGGAGCTCTTGGATTGCTGCGGAGGAAAACGGGATGAGAAGGTTTGCACGGCTCGCACTGGCGGCTCTGTTGGCAATCGCGGCCGGCGGGATCGCGCGGGCCGATGACGCGCTGAAGGCCAAGGTCGGTGTGCTCCGGCTGTCGTCGTCGGCACCGGTGTTCATCGCGCAGGACAAGGGCTATTTCCGCGAGGCCGGGCTCGACGTCGAACTGAAATTCTTCGACGCGGCGCAGCCGATCGCGGTGGCGACCACGTCGGGCGACATCGATTTCGGCATCACCGCGTTCACGGCCGGTCTCTATAACCTCGCGGGCAAGGGCACGCTGAAAGTGATCGGCGGCATGAGCCGCGAAAAGGCCGGCTATCCCCTGATCGGCTATTTCGCCAGCAACAACGCCTATGCGGCCGGCCTGAAGACGCCGAAGGATCTCGCCGGCAAGCGCATCGCGGTGACGCAGGTGGGCTCGAGCTTCCATTATTCGCTGGGCCTGCTCGCCGACAAATACGGTTTCAAGCTGGCCGACGTAAAGGTGCTGCCGCTGCAATCGCTGTCGAATGCGGCCGCGGCCCTCAAGGGCGAGACCGTCGATGCGGCGCTGCTGCCGGTCTCGACCGCGCGCACGCTGATCGATTCCGGCGGCGCCAAATTTTTGGGCTGGGTCGGCGACGAAACGCCGTGGCAACTCGGCGCGGTGTTCGCCTCGCCGAAGACGCTGACCAACAAGGCGCTGGTGACCAAGCTGCTCTCCGCGCTGGTGCGTGCCGATCGCGAATACCACGATGTGGTGCTGGCCTCCGTCAAGGACGGCAAGGCCGAGGTCAACGACAAGACCAGGCCGTTGCTCGAGATCATCGCGAAGTACACCAATCTGCCGGTCGAGCAGGTGGTCGGCAACTGCGCCTATATTGATCCCGACGGCAAACTCGACGTCAAGAACGTCGGCAACCAGATCGCGTGGCTGCAGGAGCAGGGCTTTGTCGACAAGGGATTTTCGGCGGACGCGATCGTCGCCAAGGAATATGTGAAGGCGGATTGATGGTCTCCCGTCATGGCCGGGCTTGTCCCGGCCATCCACGTCTTCGTGGCTCCGAGCAAAGTAAGACGTGGATGCCCGGGACAAGCCCGGGCATGACGAGGTAAGAGCTAGTCTTCGACAAGGAAATTGATGGACCTGATCGCCAACCATATCAGTCACCGTTTCGGCACGCTCGACGTGCTCGACAAGGTGTCGTTCCAGGTCGCTTCCGGCGAGGTGGTCGCGATCGTCGGTCCTTCCGGCTGCGGCAAGAGCACGCTGCTGTCGATCCTCGGCGGCCTGCTGCGGCCGAGCGGGGGGCAGGCCGAGTTGCGCGGTGCGCCGCCGGCCGGCAGCCTCAACCCGCTGACCTTCGTGTTTCAGGATTTCGCCCTGCTGCCGTGGTGCACGGTGGCGGAGAACGTCGAATTTCCGCTCGTGCATACGGCGCTGGACGCTGCCGCGCGCAATGCCGTCGTCGACGACGCGCTGCGCCGGACGGGGTTGAGCGATTTTCGCGGCACCTATCCCAAGCAGTTGTCGGGCGGCATGCGCCAGCGCGTCGGTATCGCACGGGCACTCGCGGTCAAGCCCGCGATCCTGTTGATGGACGAGCCGCTGTCGGCGCTGGATTCGCAGACCCGCGAATTGCTGATGGAGGATTTCATCGGCCTGCTAGCCGACGGCGGGATGGCCGCGGTCTATGTCACGCATAACCTGGAAGAAGCCGTGCGGCTGGCCGATCGCATCGTGGTGCTGTCGCGCCGTCCCGGCCGCGTCCGCGAGGTCGTGACCATCCCGATGACCCGTGACGAGCGCGGCGGTATCGAGGCGCGGGGCAAGCTGATCGGTTTGCAGAACGAGCTGTGGTCGCTGATCCGCGAGGAGGCGATCGACGCCGAGCGCGAGGTCCAGCATGCTTGACCGTGCGGCATCGCAGGCTGCGAAACCTGAGGGCGAGACGCGGCCGGTCGCCTTCCGCGGCGCGGGCTTTACGCCGCGCGCGGGCCGTGCCTCCGGCTGGATCGCGCTGGCGCTGGTGATCGCGTTCTGGCAGTTGGCCGGCAGCGCCGGCTGGGTCAATCCGCTGTTCCTGCCGTCGCCGTCAGCAATTGCTGCCGCGATCTACAAGCTCGCGCTGTCAGGCGCGCTTTGGCAGCATCTGTCGTGGTCGATCATGCGGATCGGATCCGGATGGGCGCTCGGTACCGTCGCCGGCGTCATCGTCGGTTTCGCGATCGGTCTATCCACATTGGCGCGCGGTGTCGGCATCACCTTCATCTCGGCGCTGTTTCCGATTCCGAAGATCGCGCTGCTGCCGCTGCTGATCCTCTGGCTCGGGATCGGCGAGGAGCCGAAGATCGCGACCATTGCGCTCGGCGTGTTCTTCTCCACCGCGATCTCGGTCTATAGCGGCGTCGATGCGGTGCCGCGCAACCTGATCCGGATGGCGCAGAGCTTTAACGTGCCGTTCCACGCCATCGTCACCCGGGTGATCTGGCCCGGCGCGATGCCTTCGATCCTTGCGGGATTCCGCATCACGGCTTCCGTCGCGCTGCTGCTGGTGGTCAGCGCCGAGATGATCGGCGCCCAATACGGCATCGGCGCCTTCGTGCTGCAGGCCGGCAACCTGATGCAGACCGATCAGCTATTGGCCGGTGTCGTGATCCTGTCGCTGTTCGGGCTGGCGGTGGGAAGGTTGATCAACTGGCTGGAAGCGCGGCTGCTGCACTGGCGGTAGGGCGGGCCGTCATTCCGGGGCGATGCAAAGCATCGAACCCGGAATCTCGAGATTCCGGGTCTGGTGCTGCGCACCATCCCGGAATGACGACGAGACTGACGACAGCAATCTCACGCGTTGCCGCGGTCCTCGCGGAACAGATCGAGCTTCTGCTGCACCGGACGGTCGGAGAAGCTGAACAGCACTGAGTCCGTATCTGCCTCATGGGTGACCCACTGCCAGCTCGGCACCACGAACAGGTCGCGCGCGCCCCATTCGAATGTCTGATCGCCGATCCGGCTGCGGCCCTTGCCTTCGATCGCGGCAAACACGGTGGCGTCGGTCGAGCGGTAGCGCGCGGTCTTGAAACCCTTCGGCAGCATCTGGATGAAGGTGCCGATGGTCGGCATCGCGAAATCGCCGGTCTCGGGATTGGAGAATTTCAGCTTCAGCCCGTGGCAGGCGTCCCATTCGTTGCGGGTCTTGGCCTGCTCCAGCGCCTCACGGGTGTAGCTGTAGGGATAGTTGAAGATCGGCGAGGTCTTGGATTTGCGCTTCTCGTCGACCGGCAGCAGGTTGTGGCCGTAGCGGGCAAAGCTGTCGCCGGCGGGACGGGTGATCTTCTGCTGGTCCTCGTTCGATCCTTCGGCAAAGGACGCGTCGAAGAACTGCACCATCGGAATATCGAGGCCGTCGAGCCAGAACATCGGCTCGGAGGTCTCGTTGGAATGATCGTGCCAGGTCATCGACGGCGTGATGACGAAATCGCCGGGCTCCATCAAGGTGCGTTCGCCGTCAACCGCCGTTGCGGCGCCCTTGCCTTCGAGCACGAAGCGCAGTGCCGACTGGCTATGCCGGTGCGCCGGCGCGACGTCGCCGGGGACCACCATCTGCACGCCGGCAAACAGCGAGGTGGTGATTTTCGACTGGCCGCGCAGGCCGGGGTTCTCCAGCACCAGCACCCGCCGCTCGGCTTCCTTGGCGGTGATCAGCTTGCCGGCTTCGGTCATGTAGTCGCGGATCGCATCGAATTTCCACAGATGCGGCCGGCAGGCAGAGCGCGGCTCGGGCGTGATCAGGTCGCCCATCACGTTCCACAACGCGGAGAGATTTTCGCCGTCGATCTTCTTGTAGAACGCTTCGCGTTCAGGGGTCTTCTGCACGGCTTCCATGTGAGCCTCCCGCCATTCGATTTATTGACAGCATACTGACAATATGGATAGCGTCAATCATGCCTATCATTGGCATACGACAATTTTACCGGAGGTTCCGATGAAGCTGCACGGCTATTTCCGCAGTGCCGCGGCATACCGGGTCAGGATCGCGCTCAATCTGAAGGGGATGCGGCCCGAGCACCTCGCGCATCACCTTCGCAAGGGCGAGCAATGCGCGCCGGCCTATCTCGCCATCAACCCGCAAGGCCTGGTGCCGGCGCTGGAGAACGATACCGGCGCGATCCTCACGCAATCGCTGGCGATCGTCGAATGGCTGGATGAAACCTATCCGGAGCCGCCGCTGCTGCCGAAAGATCCGCTGCGCCGCGCCAAAGTCCGTGCGTTTGCGATGGCGCTGGCCTGCGACACCCACCCGGTGCAAAATCTCAAGGTGTTGAACCGGCTGCGCCAGCTCGGCATTCCGGAGGAAAAGGTGACGGAGTGGGCGGCCTGGGCCAACCGCGAGGGGCTCGGCGCCTGCGAAGCGCTGATTGCCAATGAGGAGGGGCCGTTCTGTTTCGGGCCGGCGCCCACCATGGCCGACCTGTCGCTGGTGCCGCAGCTCGGCAATGCGCGCCGTTTCGGTGTCGATGTCTCGGTCTACCCGCGCCTGCTCAAGGCCGAGGCCGCGGCGAAGGAAATGAAGGCGTTCGCGGACGCCGCTCCGGATAAGCAAGCCGATGCCGAGTAAGCCCGCGCCCGCACCCAAGGCTACGCCCGCACCCAAGGCTGCGGCCGCACCCAAGGCGGCGCCCATCACCATGGACGCGGTCTACACCGCGCCGGGATATCTGTTCCGGCGGATGCAGCAGATCGCGGTTGCGATTTTTGTCGAGGAATGCCGGGCGTTCGACCTGACGCCGGTGCAATACGCGGCGCTGGTGTCGATTCACACCCATCCCGGCATCGATGCGACGCGGCTGTCGGCGGTGATCGCCTTCGACCGCTCCACGCTCGGCAATGTGATCGAACGGCTGGAGAGCAAAACCCTGATCGAGCGCAAGCCGGCGCGCGAGGACAAGCGCGTCAAACTGCTCTACCTCACCAAGGCGGGCAGCGCTCTGCTGCGCGAGATCATGCCAGCGGTCGATCGGGCGCAGGCGCGGATGCTGCAGCCGCTGAAGCCGGCTGATCGCAAGACGCTCTTGGCGCTGATGACGCAACTGGTCGATCTCAACAACGAATCGTCGCGGGTGCCGCTGCGCGCCGAAGACGCGCTTGAACATCTGGGAAAGTCGGGCTGATGGATGCGCGACCGGTTTTGATCGCCGGCGGCGGCATCGGTGGACTGGCCACCGCGCTTGGCCTGGCGCAAAAGGGCATCCGCTCGATCCTGCTGGAGAAGGCTTCAAGCCTCGGCGAAATCGGTGCCGGCATCCAGCTCGGGCCCAATGCGTTTCACGCCTTCGATTATCTCGGCGTCGGCGAGGCGGCACGCGGCATGGCCGTCTATATCGATCAGCTCCGGCTGATGGATGCGATGACATCAGAGGAGATCACCCATGTCGATCTGCGCGAGGCGTTTCGCGCGCGCTTCGGTAACCCTTACGCGGTGGTGCATCGCGGCGACCTGCATGGCGTTTTCCTGAGGGCCTGCCAGAGCCACGACCTGATCGAGTTGCGCGTGAGCAGCGAGGTCTCAGGCTACGACCAGGAAGGTTCGTGGGTGACGGCGCGGCTGGCCAATGGCGAGCGCGTCACGGGCCGGCTCCTGATTGGCGCCGACGGGCTGTGGTCGAACATTCGCAAGCAGGTCATCGCGGATGGCCCGCCGCGGGTGTCCGGTCACACTACCTACCGCTCGGTGATTCCGACCGAACAGATGCCGGAAGATTTGCGCTGGAACGCGGCGACGCTGTGGGCCGGGCCGAAGTGCCACATCGTGCATTATCCGCTGTCGGGCTGGAAGGTGTTCAACCTCGTCGTCACCTATCACAACGACGCGCCGGAACCGGTGGCGGGCAAGCCGGTCAGCGACGAAGAAGTCATGCAGGGCTTTCGTCACGTGCATGCACGTGCGCAGGAGATCATCCGGCACGGCAAGAACTGGCGGCTGTGGGTGTTGTGCGACCGCGATCCCGCCGAGCGCTGGGTCGATGGCCGCGTCGCGCTGCTCGGCGACGCCGCGCATCCGATGCTGCAATATTTCGCGCAAGGCGCTTGCCAGGCGATGGAAGACGCGGTGTGCCTGTCGCATATGCTGTCGCATTATGACGATCAGGCCGCGGCGCTGGAAGCCTATCGCGCACAGCGCTTTCCGCGCACGGCGCGGGTGCAGATGCTGTCGCGCGCGATTGGCGAGCACATCTATCACCCCGCTGGCGAGCACGCCCGCATTCGAAATGCGATCATGCGTAGCAAGTCGCAGGAAGATTATTTCGGCGATCTGACCTGGCTCTACGGCGGGACGGGGCTGGCGGGGTAACATCGCTGTCGTCCCGGGCTTGACCCGGGACCCATACGCCGCGGCGGGGCTTGTTGGAAAAGAAAGATAACGACGATCGTGCAAACGATCGTGGCCGGTGGCTATGGGTCCCGGGTCAAGCCCGGGACGACACCGTGTTTGTTGCTCCGAACATACACATTTCAAGCAGTCGTCATTGCGAGGAGCGAAGCGACGAAGCAATCCAGTCTTTCTTTGTGCGGCAAGATGGATTGCTTCGCTACGCTCGCAATGACGATCACATCTTCATCACGGCCTGACGATCGATCTTGCCCGTGCCGGTCTTCGGCAACTCCTCGGTAAACGCGATCTCGCGCGGATATTTGTAGGGCAGCAGTTTTGCTTTCACGTAATCCTGCAGCCGCTTCGTTGCCTCTCTCTCGTCGAAGCCGCCTCTGTTCATCACCACCACCGCCTTCAGCGTCATGCGGCGGTCCGGCAGTTCGGCGGCGTAGACCGCGCATTCCCTGATATCAGGATGTTCGGCGAGGCAGAGTTCGACTTCGAGCGGATAGACCCATTGGCCGGAGATCTTGATCAGGTCGTCGGCGCGGCCGCGGAAGAAGTGGAAGCCGTCGCTGTCGCGCACGAAACGGTCGCCTGTGTAGATCCAGCCGCCGTCGCGGATCGTTTCCGCCGATTTGTCAGGCCGGTTCCAGTACTTGGGCGTGTTGGAGTCGCCGCGGACCCACAAAATGCCTTCCTCGTTGTCGCCGACGTCGCGGCCGTCCTTGTCGCGCAGCGCGACCTCGTAGCCGGGAACGCGCAGGCCGGCAGCGCCGAGCTTTTTCTGTTCGGGCCGGTTGGAGAGGTAGATGTGCAGCGCTTCGGTGGAGCCGAGGCCCTCGATGATTTCAAGGCCGGTCAGCGCCTTCCAGCCGTTGAAGACATCAGCCGACAGCACTTCGGCGGCCGACAGCGCCATCCGCAGCGAGGAGAAATCGGCCGTCGATGCGCCGTCGGCCTTGGTCAGCGAAGTGTAAAGCGTCGGCAATCCGAAGAAGTGCGACGGACGATATTTTCCGATCGCTTCGAAGATCGTGGCTGGCTTCGGCTGACCCGGCAGCAGCAGCGTCGCGGCGCCGACCGAGAACGGGAAGGTGATGGCATTGCCGAAGCCGTAAGCGAAGAAGATTTTCGGTACCGAGAAACAGATGTCGTCGGCCGTTAGCTTGAGCACGTGGCGCGCGAACGCCTGCTCGCTATAGGCCATGTCGTGCTGCAGATGCACGATGCCTTTCGGGCGGCCGGTCGAGCCGGAGGAGTACATCCAGAACGCCATCTCGTCGCGGCCGGTGTCGGCTTCCGCGAGTTCCGTGGCAAAATCTTGCAGCCATGGCTCTGATATCAGCGCGGTGGGCACGGCGTGTTCGCCGGCGCCGCCGTTGACGACAACAAGGGTTTGCAGGGGTGTGTCCTTGCAGGCCTCGGCGTTGAAACGCGATGTGAACTCGGCTTCGGCGACCGCGACGGTTGCGCCGGCATCGGATAGATAGAACTGCAACAGGTCCGGCGGCGTCAGCGTGTTGATCAACAGCGGCACGAAGCCCGAGCGCACCGCGCCGAAAAATGCCGCCGGATAGGCCGGCGTATCGTCGAGGAACATCAGGATGCGGTCGCCGCGCTTCAAACCCAGCGACTGAAAGCCATGCCCCCATCGCGAAGCCTCCGCGCAGAGTTCGGCATAGGTGGTGTTGCCGGCGGGGCCGGTCAGCGCCAGCCGGTCGCCGCGGCCTAGAGCCAGATTGTCGAACAGAATGCGGCTGGCATTGTAGCGTTCGGGAATCGCAAAGCCGATTTCGCGCGCGCCGGGGTTTTCGCGGGGGACCAGATCGGAAATCGCTGATGTCATGACCGGCTCCCGTTCTTTGCCGCCTCATAGCGCGCCATGAACTGCGGCGACATCGCGCGCAGCCTGCTGTCGTCGATCCGTCCCGAACGGGTGATGTAGCTATAGGCGAAATCCATCAGGTCGCGCTTCATGTGTTCGGGGAAATGCTCATACCAGTCGGCGCTGGTGCGCGCCGCCGTCACCAGCTTCTTCACGATCGGTTTGCGCTCGGCCTGGTAACGGGCCAGCGCCGTGGCGATCTCCGGCTCCGCTTCCAGCGCCTTGGTCAGCGCGATCGCGTCTTCGATCGCGAGCCGCGTTCCCGAACCGATCGAGAAGTGCGCCGAATGCAGGGCGTCGCCGATCAGCACCATGTTGCCGTGCGACCAGTTCTCGTTCCAGATCCAGGGAAAATTGCGCCACACCGATTTGTTGGACACCAGCGGGTGGCCGTCGAGCGTATCGGCGAAGATGTCCTCGCAGATCGCCTGCGACTGCTCGATGGTCTTGTGCTCGAAGCCGTAGGCCTGCCAGGTCGCGGCGTCGCATTCGACCAGGAAGGTGCTCATGGCGGGCGAATAGCGGTAGTGATGGGCGTTGAAGGTGCCGAGAGCGGTCTTCACGAAGGTCTGCGACAGCGTCGCGAAGGTCTTGCTGGTGCCATACCAGGCGAACTTGTTGGTCGAGTGCGCGACCGAGGCGCCGAATTGCTTTTCAAAACCGCGGCGCACCAGCGAGTTCAGCCCGTCGGCGGCCACGATCAGGTCGTACCCCTTGAGGTCGTCGACCGATTGGATCGTCGTGTCGTAGTGCGGGGTGACGCCTGCCGCGCGCACGCGTTGCTGCAGGATGGTCAGTAGTTCGAGCCGGCCGATCGAGGAAAATCCGACGCCGTCGATTTCGACGCTCTCGCCGCGCAGGTTGAGCGTGATGTTCTTCCAGCTCTCCATCCTTGGCGCAACCGCATCGACCGTTTCGGGGTCGTCGGCACGCAGGAATTCCAGTGCCTGTTCGGAAAATACCACGCCGAAGCCCCAGGTCGCGCCTTCGGGGTTCTGTTCGAACAGGTCGATTTCGGCGTCCGGATGGCGCCGCTTCCAGAGATAAGCGAAGTAGAGACCGCCGGGGCCTCCGCCGATGACGGCGATGCGCACGTCCTTCCTCCCAATCGACAGTATACTGACTAATTGGGGCCACCCTAATCCGTGCCGTAAAATTCCGCTAGAGGAAATTATGCGATGGTTGGTCCAGAGTTCGGCTCCGAACAAATCGGAACCGAATTTTGGTCTGCCTGACGGCCGTCGCTAGACGCAGCGGCGGACCTTGACGCCGCCGACCCAGACCCAGCGGCAAGCCACCACCGGCGGTCTGCGGACGACCACCGCGCCACGCGCACCGGCGCAGCCGGCGCGATAGACGCCGCGGGCGCAAACCACCGCATTGGCGTCGGTCGATTCGACCGTCATGGTAGCGCCGAAGGCGAGGATGGCGGATGCAATGAGCAGAAACGAACGCATGGTGACCTCCCGGACTTGTCTTGGTTGATGTGCACACGTTGCAGGGTTCTGCGGACGGATCTCGGACGTTCGCACGCCGATCTCGCTGGCCCGGCCAGAGCGAATGGCCGGCGGAATTCATGGCCGTTCTATTTCGTCTCCCCAAATCTATTTTTTCTCCGCCGCCTCCAGCACCTTCTTGCAGGCGGGGGCGAGCTTGTCGCTCTCCTTGGCCAAGCAGGCGATGATCCGCCCGCCGCCGGGGACGACGCTCTTGCAGTATTTCGTGTAGTCGCCCTTGCAGGCGTCGCGCTGCTCGGCGGTCAATTCCTGCGCGAAGGCAGCCTGGGACAGGCAGAGCAGGGCGGTGGCGGTCAGGATGGCGCGGTGCATCGGATTTCCTTTCGTCGTGATGGCCGTTGGGTTTGTTATTCAGAGCCGAGAACAGGTCATCGCGCTTTGCAATCGAAGGCTCGCGCGGCTTCTCGTCGCCGGCGACCCCGAACATCGGATCGGGATCGCCGAAGGCGCGCGATTATTGCGCCCTGAACTGCGACAGCACATCCTGACAGGCCGGCGAGAGCTGCGCGGCGTTGGTCGCGAGGCACTGCACGATCCGGCCGCCACCCGGCGCTACGCCGCCGCAGATGGTGCGGACATCGCCGCCGCAGGCCGAGCGCAGCACGAACAGCTCTTCGCGCGGACGCATCGGTCGCAGCACGATGACGGCGGGCGCTGCCGCCGCGGCGGGCGCCGCGCCTGCGGCAGCCGGAGCCGTTCCAGCCGCGGGCGCCGCTGCGCCGCCACTTGTCGCTGCGCCGCCGGTCGCCGCGGCGACGGCCTTCTCGCAACTGGCCGAGAGTTTTGCCTTGTTCTTTTCCAGGCATTGCAACGCCGGAGCGCCGCCGGTCGGCACGCCCGCACAGACCTTTGGGTAATCGGAGCGACAGGCGCTGCGGATCGCGGAAATCTGCGCGCTGGTCGGCTGCTTCGCTGCTGCGGCCTTCGGCGTTGCGGCGACTGGTGTAGCAGTCTTGGATTCGGAGCTCTTGGGCTCAGCCGCAGGTTTGGCGGCCTCAGCCGCGGGCGCGGATTCAGCCTTCGGCGCTTCGACGGCCTTCACGGCGCTCTGACAACCCGGGGCAAGGCTCGACATGTTCTTCTGCAAACATTGCAGCGAAGCTTCGCCGCCCGGCGGGATGCTGGAGCAATGCGCCATGTAATCGGAGCGGCATTGCGATTTGATGGCTGCGCGCTGCGCTTCGCTGGGGGCCTGGGAAAATGCAGGCGCGACATTTATCAAAATTGCGGCCGTCATCACGGCACCAAACGTCGCCGCACGTGTCAACGTGTTGATCATTTGAATAAATCCTTGTTGCTATCGCTAAAGCCGCCGCTTCAATCGAATTGAAATCATGAGTGAGCCAGCGAAATAACTTCCGCGCGCGATATCATTTTCGGTTTCGGGTTCCACTGCAAGAGGATTGTTGCTACTTTTATCGGATGGCGGAAGCCGGGTTCTGAGTAGATGGCCGTTGCCAAACTAAACTGATTGGGACACGGAAAAATGAAGCTTACGCATTCGCAACATGCCGTCGCTGCACCACGAATTGCCTTCGCCATAGTTGCTTCCGTCAGCTTAAGTGCCTGCGAACAAAATAGCTTTGTTCCGCCACCACCACCGAAAGTTGAAGTCGCCACGCCCTTGCAGCGGCCGGTCACGCGCTATCTGGAAGCCACCGGCAATACCGCGCCGATCAAGAACGTCGATCTCGTCGCCCGCGTGCAGGGCGTTCTGCAGGCGATCAATTATCAGGACGGCACCTTCGTGAAAGAAGGCACCACGCTGTTCACGATCGAGCCCGAAACCTACAAGCTGAAGCTCGAACAGGCGCAGGCCGCGGAAGCCGGCGCGCAGGCCTCGATGAAGCAGACCGATGCCGATTTCAAGCGCCAGTCCGATCTGGTGCAACGACAGGCGGTTTCGCAGTCAACGCTCGATAATTCGACGTCGGCGCGCGACAACGCGCAGGCAAACCTGCTGCAGGCCGAGGCCAACACCAAGATCGCGGCGGTCAATTACGGTTACACCAACGTGGTCGCGCCGTTCGACGGCATCGTCAGCGCCCACCTCGTCTCGGTCGGCGAATTGGTCGGCGCCGCGTCGCCGACCCAGCTTGCGACTATCGTCGCGCTCGATCCGATCTATGTGAATTTCAACGTCAACGAACAGGACGTGTTGCGGATTCGCGAGGAGGCGAAGCGGCGCGGCATGACGCCGAGCGAGCTTCGGCAATTGCCGGTCGAGGTCGCATTGCAGACCGAGAGCGGCTACCCGCACAAGGGCAAGCTCGACTACATCTCGCCAAGCCTCAATCAGTCGACCGGAACATTGGCCGTGCGCGGTGTGCTGCCCAATCCCGACCGCGTCTTGTTGCCGGGGTTCTTCGTCCGGGTCCGCGTTCCCTTTGACGAGCAGAAAGATGCGCTGCTGGTACCCGACGTTGCATTGGGCAGCGATCAGGCCGGCCGGTACGTGCTGGTCGTCAACGGCGACAACGTGGTCGAGCAGCGCAAGGTCCTGACCGGCCCGCTGGAAGGCGATTTGCGCGTCATCGAAACCGGGTTGAAACCGGATGACCGTGTCGTCACGTCAGGCCTGTTGCGCGCGATCCCCGGCCAGAAGGTCGATCCTCAGCTCAAGACGGTAGAAGCGCAGCCGGCAGCGAAAAAGTAGGTCGGTCATGATTTCGAAATTCTTCATCGAACGGCCCGTCCTTTCCAACGTCATCGCGATCCTGATGGTCCTGATCGGCGGCGTCTGCCTGTTCCGGCTGGCGGTCGCGCAATATCCCGATGTGGTGCCGCCGACGGTGCAGGTCACGACCCGGTATCCCGGCGCCAGCGCCAAGACCGTGATCGACACGGTGGCGCTGCCGATCGAGCAGCAGGTCAACGGCGTCGAGGACATGCTCTATATGCAGTCCTACAGCGGCGCCGACGGCACCTATTCGCTGACGGTCACGTTCAAGATCGGTACCGACCTCAACTTCGCGCAGGTGCTGGTGCAGAATCGGGTGTCGAGCGCGCTGTCGCAACTGCCGCAATCGGTGCAGAACCAGGGCGTCACGGTCCAGAAGAGGTCGACCGCGATCCTGCTGTTCGTGACGCTGAGTTCGCCTGACGCGACCTATGACAGCCTGTTCCTGAGCAACTACGCCACCATCAACATCAAGGACGAACTGGCGCGGCTGCCCGGCGTCGGCAACGTCACCGTGTTCGGCGCCGGCCAATACTCGATGCGGGTCTGGCTCGATCCGAACAAGCTGCAAGTGCGCGGACTGATGCCGCAGGACGTCATCCAGTCGATCCAGCAGCAGAGCCAGCAGGTGACCGCGGGCCAGGTCGGCGCGCCGCCGACGCCGGCGGGCCAGGCGTTCCAGTACACACTGAACGTCAACGGCCGGCTCGACGACAAGAGCCAGTTCGAGGATGTCATCGTCAAGACCGGCAACAATGGCGACGTCACCCGCGTGCGCGACGTCGGCTGGGTCGAACTCGGCGCCCAGACCTACAGCCAGGTGTTCTCGCTCAACAACAAGCCGTCCACCGGCATCGGCGTATTCCAGTCGCCCGGCGCCAACGCGCTCGAGGTCGAGGCCGCGGTGCAGAAAAAGATGGCGGTGCTGGCCAAAGCGTTTCCGCGGGACATCACCTACGCCACGCCGTTCGACACCACCAAGTTCGTCTCGGAATCGATCAACGAGGTCTACAAGACGCTGATCGAGGCCGGCCTGCTCGTCCTGGTCGTGATCCTGATCTTCCTGCAGGACTGGCGCGC
This sequence comes from Afipia sp. GAS231, assembly GCF_900103365.1. Taxonomy (NCBI): domain Bacteria; kingdom Pseudomonadati; phylum Pseudomonadota; class Alphaproteobacteria; order Hyphomicrobiales; family Nitrobacteraceae; genus Afipia; species Afipia sp. GAS231. The sequence continues at coordinate 3,184,800 of NZ_LT629703.1, read as the reverse complement.
GATGCTGGTGCCGGCGACCACGGTGCCGGTCACGATCATTGGCGCCTTTGCGGCGATGGCGGCGCTCGGCTTCACGGTCAATATCTCGACCCTGTTTGCGATCGTGCTGGCGATCGGCATCGTGGTCGACGACGCCATCGTCGTGGTCGAGGGCGCGGCGCACAATATCGAGAAGGGCATGTCCGGCCATGATGCCGCGATATCAGCGATGGATGCGCTGTTCGCGCCGATCGTCGGCATTACGCTGGTGCTGATCTCGGTGTTCCTGCCGTCGGCATTCCTGCCGGGGTTGACGGGGCGGATGTATTCGCAATTCGCGCTGGTGATCGCCGCGACCGCGCTGCTCAGCGCCGTCAACGCTGCGACGCTGAAACCGACGCAATGCGCGCTGTGGCTGCGGCGGCCGGTGCCGCCGGAGCAGCGCAACTTCTTCTATCGCGGCTTCAACGCGGTCTATGACCGGCTCGAACGTGCCTACGGCCGGCTGATGGTGCGCATGACCAACCACGCCAGCTTCTGTGTGGTCCTTGCGCTCATTGTGATCGGCGCCAGCGGTTATGGGCTGTCGCGGGTGCCGACCGGTTTCATTCCGATCGAGGACCAGGGCTATCTCCTGGTCGCGGCGCAACTTCCCGATGGTGCGGCGCTCGACCGTACCCAGGAGGTGCTGAAGCGGGTCAGCGATATCGCCAGCCAAACGCCGGGCGTCGATCAGGTCATCAGCATCGCCGGCATTTCGGCGCTGGACGGTTCCTCAAGTCTCGCCAACGCCGGGGTCGCCTACCTGATCCTGAAGGAGTGGAGCGCGCGCGGCCAGGGCCAGGACCTGCGTTCGCTGTTCGTCGGACTGAACGAGAAGATGTCGGTCATTCAGGAGGCGCGGATCCTGGTGATTCCGCCGCCGCCGATCCAGGGCATCGGCAATGCGGCCGGCTTTGCGATGCAGGTGCAGCTCCGCGACGGCAATGCCGACTACGGCAAGCTTCAGGCCATTGCCGGCGCGATCGTCTCCAATGCGCAGACCCAAAGCGCGCTACAGCGCGTCAGCTCGTCGTTCCGTTCGATGGTGCCGCAGTTCGACGTCGAGGTCGACCGGATCAAGACCCAGACGCTGCATGTCACGACCGACCAGATCTTCTCGACCCTGTCGTCCTATCTCGGCTCGACCTACATCAACCAGTTCAACAAGTTCGGCCGCACCTTCCAGGTCTATGCGCAGGCGGATTCGCAATTTCGCCTGACGCCGCGCGACATCGAAAAGCTGATGGTGCGCAACAGCCAGGGCGACATGGTGCCGCTCGGCACGGTCGCGAAGATCACACCGGCCGTCGGCCCTTCGCTGATCAGCCTCTACAACCTCTATCCGTCCGCGAGCATCATCGGCCTGCCGGCCACCGGCTTCTCTTCCGGCCAGTCGATGACACTGATGGAAGAGATCGCCGGCAAGACCTTGCCGCCGGGTACCGGCTTCGAGTGGACGGCGATGTCGTACCAGGAGAAGGTTGTCGGCGGCCAGATCTACTGGGCGTTCGGGCTGGCGCTGCTGCTGGTTTATCTCGTGCTGGCCGGTCAATATGAGAGCTGGTACGCGCCGGTCTCCGTCATTCTAGCGGTGCCGTTGTCGCTGCTGGGTCCGATGGCGGTGCTGACCGGTTTGCGGATCGAGAACAATCTCTACACCCAGATCGGCATTATTCTTCTCATCGCGCTGTCGGCCAAGAACGCCATCCTGATCGTCGAGGTGGCGCTCGAACTCCATGTGCGCGATCGCAAGCCGCTGCTCGAATCCGCCGTCGAGGCGGCGCGGGCCCGGTTCCGGCCGATCCTGATGACGTCGTTTGCCTTCATCCTTGGTGTGGTCCCGCTGGTGCTCGCAACCGGCGCCGGCGCCAACGCCCGCAAGTCGATCGGCATCACGGTGTTTTCGGGCATGCTGGCATCGACGTGCCTCGCCGTGCTGTTCGTGCCGACGTTCTTTGTCGTGGTTCAGCGTTTCGAGAATTGGCTGAAGGAGCGCAAGGGGACGAAGGCGGGAGCGCCGGTCGCACCGCCCGCGCCGGGCACGGTGCATTAGCTTCGTGGGGTGGGCAAAGCCAACGGGTCGCGCGAATGCGCGCCCGATGACAGGCTCCGCGTGCCCACCATGATCGCGACTCGGGGATAGATGGTGGGCACGGCGCAAACGCGCCTTTGCCCACCCTACGGACCTGGATCTACACCTTCACCATCCGCTTGCCCCGGTTCTCGCCGGCCAGCAATCCGATCAGCGCCTTCGGCGTGTTCTCCAGCCCGTCGATCACGTCCTCCTGCACCTTCAGTTTGCCGGACGCGACCCAGGACTGCAGGTCGGCCAAAGCCTGATCGCGCTGGTCCATGTAGTCCATCACAATGAAGCCCTGCATGATCAGGCGCTTCACCACGATCAGGCCGGGCACGCCGCGCGGGCCGGTGGCCGACGGCACGCCGTCATATTGCGAGATCGCGCCGCAGCAGGCGATGCGGCCGCGGTTGTTCATCAATGACAGGCAGGCTTCGAGGATGTCGCCGCCGACATTGTCGAAATAGACGTCGATGCCCTTGGGCGCCGCCGCGCGCAGCGCCTTGAAGGTCGCGCCGTCCTTGTAATCGACCGCGGCGTCGAAACCGAGTTCGGACGTCAGCCAGTGGCATTTGTCCTTGCCGCCGGCGATGCCGATGACGTGGCAGCCCTTGATCTTCGCAATTTGCCCGACGATCGATCCGACCGAGCCGGCTGCCGCCGAGACCACGACGGTTTCGCCGGCCTTCGGCTTGCCGACATGGAGCAGCCCGAAATAAGCGGTCAGGCCGGCGATTCCGTAGACGCTGAGCAGATGGGTCATCGGCTCCAGCTTCGGCATCTTCGAGAGGTGCTTGGCCGGAACGGCGGCATAATCCTGCCAGCCGGTGTCGCCGAACACGATATCGCCCGCTGCAAGCCCCGGGGCTTTCGAGGACACGACTTCGGCGATGCCGCCGCCGGCCATCACCGTGTTGGCCTCGACCGCGGCGCGGTAGGTGGCGCCATGCATCCAGGCCCGGTTGGCGGCATCGAGCGAGATGTAGCGCGTCCGCACCAGCACCTCGCCGTCCTTCGGTTCGGGAACGGTGCCCTTGGTCATTTTGAAATGTTCGGGGCCGAGCTTGCCGGTCGGCTTTTCCACAAGCAAGACCTGGCGGTTGACGGTGTCGTTCATGGTGTTCTCTCCCTCGATTGATTGTTGTTTTGGCGTTTCCGGCTGCAATTGACTGCGCGCGAGGCGGCCATTGCACAGATTGTGCGCTGCATTGAACGCTAGTCGGGGCGCGCGCATTTCACAACGGGAACATTATGGCAAGGGCGCAGCAAGACCACTAACCGCCGCGATGGTGTTGCGTCGGTTGCGAAATCTGCCAAACTCACCTCCGCCGGAACTTACGGGGGTGAGATAATGTCCAGCAGGTTTACGCAATTCATTCTGATCGCGATGGCGCTCGGCATCGTGATGGGCACACTGGTTTTCAACTATCTGCCCGACAGCCGGGTCGAGATTGCGGCCGACGTAAACCTGATCGCGATGCTGTTCCTGCGTCTGATCAAGATGATCATCGCGCCGCTGGTGTTCGCCACGCTGGTCGGCGGCATCGCGCATATGGGCTCGGGCGCCAAGCTCGGCCGCATCTTCGCCAAGACGATGGGCTGGTTCGTCAGCGCCTCCTTTGTCTCGTTGCTGCTCGGCCTCTTGATGGTCAACCTGCTGCAGCCCGGTGCCAACTTCCCCGGTACGCTGCCCGACAAGGGGCAGTCGACCGGCCTGCCGGTCTCGGCCTTCTCGATCGAGAAATTCCTGACCCATCTGATCCCGACCTCGATCGCGGACGCGATGGCGCAGAATGAAATCCTGCAGATCGTGGTGTTCGCGGTGTTCTTCGCCGTAGCACTTGGCGCCATGCCGGAGCGGTCGAAGCCGATCATGGGGCTGATCGACGATCTCGCCCATATCATGCTGAAAGTGACCGGCTATGTGATGCTGTTCGCGCCTGTCGCGGTATGGGCTGCGATCATGGCGACCGTATCCAAGAATGGCCTCGGCGTGCTGTGGAAGCTGATCGTGTTCATGGGCGGCTTCTACGTGTCGCTGATGCTGCTGTGGGGCATCCTGTTCACGGTGGGATTCCTGGTTTTCGGATCTCGATACAGTCACCTGATGCGTCTGATCCGCGAACCCCTGATGATCGCGTTCTCGACGGCATCGTCGGAAGCCGCCTATCCAAAAACCCTCGAAGGCCTCAACCGCTTCGGCGCCTCGTCGCGGATATCGGCTTTCGTGCTGCCGCTGGGTTATTCGTTCAACCTCGACGGCACGATGATGTACTGCACGTTTGCGAGCATCTTCATCGCGCAGACCTACCACATCGAAATGTCGCTCGGGACCCAGCTCGCGATGCTGGCCACGCTGATGATCACCTCGAAGGGCGTCGCCGGCGTGCCGCGCGCCTCCCTCGTCGTGATCGCGTCGACGCTCAGCCAGTTCGGGATTCCCGAGGCCGGCCTCTTGATGATCATGGGTATCGATACGTTCCTCGACATGGGACGCAGCGCCACCAACGTGATCGGAAACTCGCTGGCGACCGCCGTGGTTGCGAAGTGGGAGGGCGAGCTGAAGGCCGAGCATGAACTCGGTCCGGATGACCTCGTGTCATCAGACGCTGTTGCCGGTGACGCCGTGCCGGCGCATTGAGGGAGAGATGCATGCATCAGTCCCCGAGGAGAACAGGTAGCAGGCCGATAGGAGCCGTCGGCCTGTTGCTGGCAGCGTGCCTGCTGGCAACGGGTGCGTCGGCCCAGACCGCTGATAGCGAGGGGCTTAGCCCCACGCTTGCCAACATCAAGAAGACCCATGTGGTGCGGCTCGGCTATCGCGAGAGCTCGCCGCCGTTCTCGTTCCTCGATCCGTCGAACCGGCCGATCGGCTACAGCCTCGAACTCTGCGAGGCGGTGGTCGAGGAGATCGGGATCGAGGTCGACGATCCCAATCTCAAGATCGAATACGTCAAGGTTACCTCGGATGACCGCATTCCGGCGGTGACGCAGAACAAGATCGATCTCGAATGCGGCTCGACCACCGCGAATGCCGAACGCGCCAAACTGGTGGCGTTCTCGCCGCTGATGTTCGTGGCCGGCACCAAACTGATGGTGCCGAAGGCCTCGACGATAGGAGGGCCGGCGGACCTGAAGGGCAAGACCGTGGTGGTGACGAAGGGCACCACCAACGAGCAGGCGATGCACAATGTCGACAAGAAGCTTTCGCTCGGCCTCAACATCGTGGCGGCGCCCGACCATGAACAATCCTATCAGATGCTGGTGGACGGCAAGGCCGATGCGTTCGCGACCGACGACATCCTGCTCTATGGCCTGATCGCGCGGCACAAGAGCCAGGACAAGTTCAAGGTGACCGGCGAATATCTGTCCTACGATCCCTACGGCATCATGTTTCGCAAGGGCGAGCCGCAACTGTCGGCGGTGGTCGAGCGCACCTTCCGCAAGCTCGGTTCGAACCGCGACCTGATTCCGCTCTACAACAAGTGGTTCGTGGCGCGGCTGCCGACCGGCGAAAAGCTCAACGTCGCGATCTCGCCGCAGCTCGAGGAAGCCTTCAAGGTGCTCGACGACACGCAGGGAACGAGCAACAACTAGACCAGCAAATATTTGGTTCGCACGCAAGGACGGCCCGGGGATGCCCGGGCCGCTTCGTTTCAGGCGTTCGTCCCTGGATCGAAGACCAGATCAAGCGCCGCGGCGTAGGCGGCATCGACCAGTTCGGGGTGCGACCGGTTCAGCGCTTCCATCATGACGCCCGAGTTGATTTCCAGCACTTTCCACGCGCCATCGACGCTGACGACATCGATCGAGCCGAAGCGCATGTCGATCGATCGCGCCGCCTTTACCGCAATCTCGATGCAGGCGGCGGCCCGCGCGTCACCCTGCTCCAGAACGACGGCCTGCGCGCCCGCACCGAGGTTGTGACGCCAGTTCAGCGCGTGGCGCCGGCCCGCGGGCGGGACCTCATCGAGCGAGGCCTTGCTGATATCGCCGGCCTGCCCGGACAAGACAGAAGATAGCCGTGCGGCCGGAATGGTTGCGATGGCCAGTTCCAGAACGGAGCGCTTGCCGTCGCCCACGACCGCTAGCCGGTTCTTGCTGAAGACGGCGATCGGTCGGTAGTCGATCAGGATGACACGGACCTCATCCTCGATCTCCACGTAAGGCGAGATCGCGAGACTCCTTTCGGAAGAGAAAATCTCGTTCGCTGCGACTTCGAGTTCCGGTTCGGTCCTGACCTTGAAGACCGAAATTCCGCCGGTGCCTTCGTTGGGCTTGACGACGAGGCCTTGCGGATTCTGCTTCAGCAGATCGAGCATCGCCGTCCATGCCCCTGTGGGAACGATGTACTTGTACATCCGCGGGCTCAGGAACGCGGTGTGCGGCACGCAGGGAATGTCGCAGATTTCGAGAACGTCTGCGGTCGCGGCCTTGTCGTTGGCGATGCGATGGGCGACCGCGCTGTTCAACCCGAGATCATAGCCGAAGGCGAAGCGCCGGCTTGACCCGCGCGTCATGACAATGAGCCAGCCCTCGGCTTTCAGTTCGACGTCGATGCCGTGGCTGGCGCAGTATTTTCTGACGGCGCTTACGAAAGCGCGCTCGCCGTTGATCATGACCGACTTTCCCGCTCTGCCATCGCAGTGATTTTGGAGGTAATTTATTGCCAGATCGGTGACGATTTCAGCAAGTTAATTGCGCGCGCTGACAGCGTTAACAGACTTCGACTTGAACCATTCCAGAAAATAAACCGACTTCCATTCCGATCTCTCAATTGTGCGTCAGATCATATTGACTATCTGTCCCGTTGGCGCAAATGAAGCGTCAAATCGCCAATGATTTCGGGGGTTTTTCGTATCTTCGGGTCCGAAAAACCAAAACGTTCTACACCAAGACGTCAGGAAAAACGAAAACACATGAGCGCGTTCTATAGAGAGAAAGTTCTTTCTGTCCGGCATTGGACCGATACACTTTTCAGCTTCACCGCCACCCGCGATTCCGGCTTCCGCTTCCAGAACGGCCAGTTTGCGATGATCGGCCTCGAGGTCGAGGGCCGTCCGCTGCTGCGCGCCTACAGCATGGCGAGCGCCAATCACGAGGAGGAACTCGAATTCTTCTCGATCAAGGTCGCGGACGGGCCGCTGACCTCGAAGCTGCAGAAGATCAGGGAAGGCGACGAGATCCTGGTCGGCCGCAAGGCCACCGGCACGCTGATCACCGACAACCTGATTGCGGGCCAGCGTTTGCTGCTGCTGTCGACCGGCACCGGCTTGGCGCCGTTCGCGAGCCTGATCAAGGACCCCGATGTCTACGAGCGGTACGAGACCATCGTGCTGGTTCATGGCTGCCGGCAGGTATCCGAACTCGCCTATGGCGAAGAACTGGTCGCCAAGCTGCGCGACGATGAACTGTTCGGGCCGCTGCTGTCGGAGAAGTTGCTGTATTATCCGACTGTCACCCGCGAGCCGTTCCGCAACCGTGGCCGTATCACCGACCTGATCACGTCGGAACAGTTGTTCAACGACATTCACCAGTCGCCGCTCGATATCGCGACCGACCGCATCATGATGTGCGGCAGCCCGGGCATGCTGGAAGAATTGCGCCAGATGTTCGAAGGCCGCGGCTTCCTCGAAGGCAGCCACAGCCAGCCCGGTCACTTCGTGATCGAGAAGGCGTTCGTCGAGCGCTAAGATTGTCGTCCCGGCCTTGAGCCGGGACCCATACTCTGCGGCCGTTATTGTTGCGGGTGGTGGCGACTGATGCCACCTCAAATCGAGAAGCCGCGGCGTATGGGTCCCCGCGTTCGCGGGGACGACATTGGCGCCAGTAGCTTCTCCCGTTCTCCCGCTGCTATAACCGCCTCCGAACGCCGCGCGGCACCTGGCCGACGCGGCGGCATCGGGGAGCGAGTGCGCCGTGGCGGTACGCGATGAGATCGGGCCAGCGAAGACCGCCTTTGTGTTTGCCGGCGGCGGCAGTTTTGGCGCCATTCAGGTCGGCATGCTGCATTCCCTCGCAGCGCACGGCATTTCCGCCGATATGGTGGTGGGCTCCAGCGTCGGCGCCTTGAACGGCGCGTTCTATGCCGGCGACCCGACGCTCAAAGGCGTGGAGAGACTGGAGACGATCTGGCGCGCACTGACGCGGCAGGATGTGTTTCCGATGAGCTGGCGCACTGTGCTGAGTTTCCTGTGGCGCCGCGATTTTCTGATTCCCCATGACGGCATCCGCAAGCTGATCGAGGATCACATCCCCTATCGCAATCTGCAGGATGCCAAGCTGCCGCTGCACATCGTCACCACCGACATCGTCTCCGGCGACAGCGTGGTGCTGTCGGACGGGCCGATCGACGAGGCGATCGTGGCCTCGACGGCGATCCCCGGCGCGTTCGCGCCGGTGCATTACCGGAATTACTACCTCGCCGATGGCGCCATCTCCAGCAACACGCCGATCCAGGTGGCGGTGAATAAAGGCGCCAGGCGGCTGATCATTCTGCCGACCGGGCACGCCTGTGCGACGCAGAAGCCGCCGGTCGGTGCGGTCGCGAACGCGTTGCATGCGTTGACGCTGCTGATCGCGCGTCAACTGGTGAGCGAACTGGAAAGCCTCGGGCCCGAAATCGAGTATTTCGTGGTGCCGCCGTTATGCCCGCTGGTGGGATCACCGTACGATTTCTCGCGCACATCGGATCATATCACCCGCGCCATCGAGACGACCGACGCCTGGTTGGCCCAGCACGGCCTGCAGCAGGGCAGAATTCCCCACGAAATGCGCTTGCACAGTCACTGAGAACCATCGTTACGCTGCACTGCAATAGCTCGCCGGACCATACCGTTCCGGGGGCCGGGCCTGTAAATTTTTACGGGCTGCTGTCACATCCGCGATTGCGGGGGCGTATATCGTATGGCGCTTATTCCGTTGATTGGACTAAGCTACCGGTCGACAAGCAATAATCCGGCTGAGGGATTTTATGGAAACGCTGCTGCTTCCGTTCTCGCCACGCTTCATCGTGTTGACGATCTGCGCCGTCGTCACGGCATTGCTGCTCGGTATCGGGGTGTTCGACCATAACCCGAAGATATGGGAAGTCGTGCTGATCCCGATTGTGATCTTCGGCGCGCTGACGTTCCTCGGCATTCGCGACCTGACGCAGAAGAGCCACGCGGTTTTGCGCAACTATCCGATCTCGGCGCATATCCGTTTCCTGCTCGAAGAGATCCGGCCCGAGATGCGGCAGTATTTCTTCGAGAGCGAGAAAGACGGCATGCCGTTTTCCCGCGACACCCGCGCGCTCGTCTATCAGCGCGCCAAGATGGTGCTGGACAAGCGGCCATTCGGTACCCAAGAGGACGTCTACCGCGAGGGCTATGAGTGGATGCATCATTCGGTGGCGCCGAAGCCGCGTGCCGAGGAGCAGTTCCGCATCACCATCGGCGGTCCCGATTGCGCCAAGCCGTATTCGGCGTCGGTGTTCAATATCTCGGCGATGAGTTTCGGCGCGCTCAGCCCCAATGCGGTGCGCGCGCTGAATGCGGGCGCCAAGAAGGGCGGCTTCGCCCACGACACCGGCGAGGGCGGCGTTAGCCCCTATCATCGCGAGAATGGCGGTGACATCATCTGGGAAGTTGGCTCCGGCTATTTCGGTTGCCGCAACCGCGACGGAACGTTCAATCCGGATGAGTTCGCGCGTGTCGCGACCGACGATCAGATCAAGATGGTCGAGCTCAAGATCAGCCAGGGCGCCAAGCCCGGTCATGGCGGCGTGCTGCCGGCGGCCAAGGTCTCGGAGGAAATTTCCAGGATCCGCGGTGTTGCCATGGGCGAGGATTGCATCTCGCCGGCCTATCACCGGGCGTTCTCGACACCGTTGCAGATGATGGCCTTTATCGCCGAGATGCGAAGGCTGTCAGGCGGCAAGCCGGCCGGGTTCAAGATGTGCATCGGCCATCCCTGGGAGTTCCTGGCGATCTGCAAGGCGATGCTGGAGAGCGGCATCTATCCCGACTTCATCGTCGTCGATGGCAATGAAGGCGGCACGGGTGCCGCGCCGCTGGAGTTCATGGACCATTTGGGCATGCCGATGCGCGAGGGCGTCAATTTCGTCCACAATGCGCTGATCGGCATCAATGCGCGCGACCGCATCAAGATCGGGGCCGCCGGCAAGATTGCGACCGCGTTCGACATGGCGCGCGCGATGGCGATCGGCGCCGACTGGTGCAATTCGGCGCGCGGATTCATGTTCGCGCTCGGCTGCATCCAGTCGCTGAGCTGCCATACCGATCGTTGCCCGACCGGCGTCACGACCCAGGATCCCTCGCGTAATCGCGCGCTGGTGGTGCCGCACAAGGTCGAGCGTGTCTACAACTATCACCACGCGACCCTGCATGCGTTGACCGAACTGCTCGCTGCCGCCGGTCTCGAGCATCCGCAGCAGATCCGCTCGATCCATTTCTCGCAGCGAAGCTCGACCACCGAGGTACGGTCTTTCGCGCAGCTTTATCCGTCGCTGCGACCGGGCGAATTGATCGAAGGCACCGAGGATCCGCGCTTCCGCGACGACTGGGCGATGGCGCGGGCGGATTCGTTTCAGCCTGCGGGGTGACGTCACGCGCGCGTCCATCAACGCGTCGTCTTACCGCGCGGCGTTGTGAAACAGATCGTCGAACCGGAATGAATAGCCGAGGCCGACGATGTAATTCGGCGAATTCCGGTTGAGGCCGAATGCAACGTGGAAGTCGATCTGCTGAGTCCTGGTCAGCAGATATCCGCCGCCCGTGTTGAAGAGTTGAACACTGCTGCCGCGCGAGGGGTAATCGCCGACATATTCGACGAACAGCGACGCGCGATCGGTGACCTTCTTTTCGAGCACGAACGTCGCTTCGGTGGTCTGCTTGTTGGCAAGATCGGACGGGAAAAAGAACGTCGTCACCATGCCGCTGGTGCCCCAGCCGGCGCCGATCTCATACGACCACGGAAATTGCAGATAGGGCTGCAGGCCGGGGCCTGCGATTTTCGGCGAGCCGGTCGGCAGGCCAGCGCCCGCCGTCACCGATAGATTCCATGCTTCGGGAAGCGAACCGAATTGCCATTTGATGGCCGGCGCCACGTTGCCGAAGCCGGTGTCGGCGTCGCCCTTCACGCGGCCGGTATAATTCGGCACGTCGATCAGAATCTCGAGGCAGTCGGCGATGCCGAGCCGGAGCCGGCTGTTGGTCCCGTCGAACGCCTTGTCGAGGCCGCGCCGCGTGGTGTTGATGCCGTTTTCGCCCTGCAGGCTGCCAACGGGAACGACGAGGCTGGAGTTCGTGACGTCCGGCCGGTCGGTGGCGATCTCCGACGCCGAGCCCGGGCATTCCCCGGCCTGCGCGAGCGTCGGTGCAGCGGCGACGAGAACGAGCGTCAGCGCGGTGAACCTGCCGGGCGCTGTCGTTCCACGGCGAATCTTGGCCAAGATCAGCCGGAACGGCACGTGCGTCATCCTCCGCCTATCGTGGATACCCGATGACCTGAATCCCGTTTGCCGGCTTTTATTCCCGGTGCGGTTTTTTTGCACGGGATCGGGGCGATTTCGGCGCGAGATTTTGCCAGTGCCCGGTGCTGCCTAGAACTCGCCGTGCAAGCGGCCCGAGAAGATATGAACCGGGCCGCGGTCGGCGTTGTAGGCGGGATTGGTGATGAACTGATAGTCGGCGGTCAAAGTAAACTGCTTGTTGAGCGCATAGGCGTAATACGTCTCGAAGATGCGCTCGTTGCGATAGTTGAGCTGGCCGTCGCCGATCAGCAGGCCGAGGCCGCCGGCGGCGAGGTAATCGCGATGCGCGCTGGACAACCCGTTGACGGCGCCGCCAATGCCGATGGTATCGCTCGGGCGTCCCCAATAGCTGCCCTTCACCGACAAGCCACCTGAAATGCTGCGATCGATGTCGGTGAACGACAGAATCTCGCTCCGCCCGTCGTTCCAGCTGGCGCGGGCAAACAGGCCGACATCCTGCGCGATCTGCTGCTCGGCATTGGCATAGAAACCGTATTTCAGGTTGTCGCGGCGAATGCCCGCCATGACCGTATTGATATCAAGCGCCGGGTTCATCGCCTCGATGGCCAGCGCGTCGCGATAATCGCCGGTGTTGCCGCGATTGCCGAATACCCCGAGTCGCAATTTGCCCGGCTGATCGAAGATCGCATAGCGGCCCTCGAATTCGACCACGGCGCCGCCGGTCTTGAAGGTGAGGATGTCGCTGTTGGGCGCGCTGGGCACCTGGAACAATCCGGCGCGTACCGCCCAATCCTTGCGATTGAGTTCGGCCACCGCACCGCGGGTATAGCCGGGAAGGTCGGCCGGAAAATCGTAGGCCGCCGACGACCACATTGCCCAGTTCATGAAGTCCGCGCGCGGATCCTTTGCATAGGAATTGCCGTCGAAGAAATCGCCGATCGCAAAGCGCCCGACGATCAGCGTGACGCGGTCGATGTCGCGTTTCCCCGGCAATTGGTTGGCCGCGTCCGGAACCTCTTCCTGCTCGCCGCCGAGGCCGAAGGTCTGTTTGATGTAATAGCGCTGCGGGCGGATTTTCGGGAAGGCGGCGCCGGCCTTTTGCGCTTCGCCGTTCGGGAATCCCGCCAATCCCAGCGTGCCGTTCAGGCCAAAGCCCTGCGCAATTTCCGGATTGAAATAGAACTCGCCGCCCTGCCACAGCCGCACGCCGACAAACGCCGTTGTGGTCCAGGTCTCCTGCAACTGTCCGGAGCCGGGAAGACTAAAGGCACCGGCATAGGGCGAACGAATGCCGGGATAGGCCTGCGGCAAAAAGGTGGTTTGCGCGTGGACATTCCAGTCGTTGGATTCCGGAAGCAGGGTTTTTCCATCGGTTGGCGTGATCAATGGCGCGTCGCCGAAGTGGTAGTTGAGGCCGAGTTTCACCAGATGGATGCGCGGGTCGACATTCACGCCCGGCAGCCCGAAACCTGAGAGGTCGTACATGCGCTGTGACAGATCGATGTAGCTGTATTCGGCTTTTGCGCTCCAGTTGCCGCTCACCGCGAACTCGGCGCCGGCACCCACAGTCCAGCCGGTGTGATATTGGCCCGGCGATGAGATGAGGCCTCCGGTGGGGTCGTTGATATTGACGTGGGTATGTCCCCAGGCAAATCCGCCGGTCAGATAAGGCATCCAGCGCCCGAATGCGTAACCGATGCGGCCGCGCAGGGTGCCGGTATAGTCGAGAGTGGTGTGGAACGGCGCCGGCATCAGCGCCGCGCCGTCCATCGGGCTTGGAAACGACGCGTCCGCTTCGATGCCGAGCACAACGCGGTTCGAGAATTGCCTGCTGTAGCCAGCCTGGTAGCCGCCGGTCAGTCCGGTGACGCTGTGCGGCAGGAATACGCCCTGCTCGGGAAGCGGATTGGTTCCCGGTCCAAGACTTCCGCCGCCATAGCCGAAGTGGCCACCGAGATAGAAGCCGGTCCAGTCGTAGATGCTTTTGTAAGCGGGCGCCTTGAGCGCCATATCCGCCGCGGCCGCAGGTCCGCCCAGCGCGAGCGTGCCGAACGCCACACCAACCAGGAAAAGCCTCGCATCATGCTTCTGATATCGGCGGTCGCGGGTCATCGTGCGGACACTTCGCAAAGGTTGCGGTGGTCTCGCGTCATCACTGCAGATTTGAAGGCCTGCCGCCACCCAAGAAATGAAGTCATCAACCCCGCCGCCCCCGGTCGGATTCTCATGATTCTCCCGGTCCAAGCCAGAGCGGGGAAATGCATTGTTCGTTCCGTTCCTATTGCAAGTAATTCGCAATAGCAACAAGACTAAATAGCGCACCCGTTGGATGGCAGCGGTCGGTAACAGTTTTGCAACAGGGGCGCCTGGCGGAGCCGCTGAAGGCCAAAAAGTTGACCCGCCCGGGGGGACAACCGGGCGGGTCGGGTGCGGCACGGGGGTGGATGAGGCGCCCGTGCCGGACGCAGGATCCACTAGTGAAGCGCTTTCAAGCGAAGTGGGCTTCCGGTTCGCGTGAAGAAAACGCGTCAAACAAAGAGAGAAGCGTTTTCAAGCGAAGTGGGCTTCCGGTTCGCGTGAAGAAAACGCGTCAAACAAAGAGAGAAGCGTTTTCAAGCGAAGTGGGCTTCCGGTTTGCGTGAAGAGAACGCGTCAAACAAAGAGCGAAGCGTTAGAACTTTTGGATTGGTTTGCTTGAAGCAGCGCTTCTCAAACAGAAATCAAACTCAGTCGATCAATCAGTAACCGCAGGTACGAACGCGGCCCATGTAGTTGCCGTAAGCGTCGAACTGGCGAACCCAACCGCAGCGGCGATAGCCGTCGTAGTAGTAGCCGTCGTTGCTGGCGGCGATCGCGGAGCCGACGATGGCAGCGCCGACGAGGCCGGCTCCAACGCCCCAGCCCCAGCCGAACGGCTTGGCCTGTGCCTGGGTGGTGGTGGATGCAATCGTGCCGGTAACGGCAAGTGCTGCGAGAGCGACGGCGGCAATCCTGGTCTTGATCGACATTGAAAAAACTCCATCCGGTTTGGAGCGGCCCTTGGGGTCCGCATGCCAGTTGGACGGAGGCTGTTTGATTCCGGTTCGAATCCCGTGAGGGGGATTTGGACGATCTATTATTCTGTAGTTATAACAATTACTTATGTGACTTATTCGGGCCGGCGGCCAGTCTGTTCACGTCGAAGTTATCGACGTCATCAAGCAATTCGCAGAACGCTCGCGCGCCGTGGTCGAGCAACTTCTCGCCCTTGTCCGCGGAGCCCTTGCTGGCGTCGCCGACCGCGCCACTCGGGTGCAGGTCCTGCACCTGCCAGGCGAACGGGGCGGGCCGTTGTGTCGAGAGCCAGCGGAATTCCTTTTCCATCGCGATGGTCGTGGGTCGAAAATCCGCGATCGCTTGCTGGCGCACGGTGTGTGGATATCGCGCCAGCATGATCGAGGTTTCGACCGCGCCGCCGTGAATGCCGTAGCGCAGCTCTTCGCCTGAGAACAATCCATCCGGAACGCCGAACCGCGACCAGCTCGTGGTCACCGCGAGCATCCGGTGTTTGGCGCGCAGATCCTGCGCCACCAGCATCATCGCAGCACTGTTGCCGCCATGGCTCGTCACCATGACGAGCTTGCGGATGCCTCTGCGCGCCACGTCTTCGCCGATCGCCATCCACTCTCTCAGAGCGACGTCGGTCGGCAGCGTCAGCGTGCCCGGGAAGTCAGTATGCTCGGTGGAAATGCCGACCTTCTGGATCGGCAGGAAGGTGGCAGGGATCGCCGGGGGCAGCAGCTCGCGCACCCGCGCCAGATAGGCCTCGCCGATCATGACATCGGTTTCCAGCGGCAAATGCGGGCCGTGCTGCTCGGTTGCCGCCAACGGCAGCACCGCGATCCAGCGCGCGGCCTCGGCCGCGGTGACATCGGGCCAGTGGATGTCGGTCCAGTCACGGGGTGGAACGGGCGAAGTCATCAAGCCAAGTGTTTCTTTGGAGGAGCGTTTCTTTGGATGAATTTGCAGGGTAGTTTGTTAGTCATTCCGGGGTGCCTGCCCTGGATAACACGCAGTGACCCCAGAGGACGTGATCCACGTCCAATGCCTTCCTATCATGTTCTCAATCTTGGGCCAGAATGATCGACGGAGTCCAACCATGAACCCGGCCTTTTTGCCGCGAGCGTTAACCGCCGGCCTTTTGGCGCTGATGGCGGCGTTGACGCCGGCACGCGCCCAAACCCTCGACAAGGTTTCGTTCGGAACCAATTGGGTGGCGGAAGCCGAACATGGTGGCTTCTTCCAGGCGGTCGCCGACGGCACCTACCAGAAATACGGCCTCGACGTGTCGATCGTGCCGGGTGGTCCCAACACCAACAACCGCATGCTGCTGACTGCCGGCAAGCTCGACTTCTTCATGACCGCCAATACGCTGCAATCGTTCGACGCGGTCACCAACAAGGTGCCGTTGGTGACGGTGGCGGCCATGTTCCAGAAGGACCCGCTGGTCCTGCTGACCCACCCTGAAATCAAGATCAGCAAGCTCGACGATCTCAAGCCGCTGACGTTATTGGTGTCGAAGGAGGGGCTTGCGAGCTATTTCCAGTGGCTGAAGTCCGAATACGGCTTCAACGAAAGCAAGGTCAAACCCTACACCTTCAACCCGCAGCCCTTCATCGTGAACAAGCAGAGCGCGATGCAGGGCTATGTCACCTCCGAACCCTATGCCGTGCAGAAGGCCGCGGGCTTCAAGCCGAACGTGGTGCTGATGGCCGATTACGGCTGGAGTGCCTATTCGACCCTGATCGAGACCCGTACCGACATGGTCGACAAGAAGCCGGACCTGGTGCAGCGCTTCGTCGATGCCTCCATCATCGGCTGGTACAATTATCTCTACGGCGACAACAAGTCGACGAACGAGATGATCAAGAAGCTCAACCCCGACATGACCGACGAACTGCTGGCTTATTCGCTGGCCAAGATGAAGGAATACGGCATCGTCGATTCCGGCGACACCTTGAAGGACGGCATCGGCGCCATGAGCGACGCGCGGGTCGCGAGCTTCTTCGACAAGATGGTGCGGGCCGGCGTGGTCAAAGGCGATATCGACTACCGCCAGGCCTACACGCTTCGCTTTACCAACAAGGCCGTCGGTCTCAATTTGCGGCCGAAGAACTGACGCCCGATGGCGGATACCGCATCAGAGACGGATATTGCCAGCGTCGCCGTGCGGCTGCGCGGCGCCACCAAAACTTACGACAACGGCGTCACCGCGCTGGGGCCGTTCGATCTTGACGTGGCGCGCGGCGAATTCGTTTCGCTGCTCGGGCCTTCCGGTTGCGGAAAATCCACCGCGCTGCGGTTGATCGCGGGGCTCGCGACACCGAGTTCGGGGACGGTGAGTGTGTCGCACCGCGCCGGCGAGACGGATCGCCGACATTCCATCGGCTTCGTGTTTCAGGAGCCGACCCTGATGCCATGGGCGAGCGTGCGCGAAAACGTTCGCCTGCCGCTGAAACTGTCGCATGCGCCGGCGGCAGATGCCGATGCGCGCGTTCGCGAGGCGCTGGCGCAGGTCGGGCTTGCCGAATTTGCCGATGCCTACCCGCGCGAATTGTCCGGCGGGATGAAGATGCGGGTCTCGCTGGCCCGCGCGCTGGTCACCGATCCGGACATCTTGTTGATGGACGAACCGTTTGCCGCGCTCGACGAGATCACGCGCTTTCGGCTCAACAACGACCTGCTCGAGCTATGGCGCAATCTGAAAAAGACCGTCGTGTTCGTCACCCATTCCGTATTCGAGTCGGTCTATCTGTCGCAGCGCGTGATCGTGATGACATCGCGGCCCGGACGCATCGCCAGCGAATTTCGCATCGATACGCCAGAGCCGCGCGTCGAGGATTTCCGGATGTCTTCCGGCTATGCCGCCTATTGCCGTGAGGTCTCCAAGGCGCTGTCGCCCTCTTATTTGGGGCTGTCAGGCGCATGAGCTCGCTTCCGAACCTCGGCCGCATCCTGCTTCCCGTCATCGTGCTCGCGGCGGGCCTCCTGGCATGGGAAGCCGTGGTCGATATCAACGACATCCAGCCTTATGTGCTGCCGGGGCCGCTATTGGTGTTTCAGACGCTGGTTGCCGATTGGCAGGTGCTGTCGGAATCGCTCGGCGTCACACTTCTAACGACGCTGGAAGGATTCGTCGCCGCGGCCGTCGGCGGCGTCGCGCTGGCGCTGTTGTTCAATCAATCCCGGGTGTTGGAATATTCGCTGTTTCCCTACGCGGTGATCCTGCAGGTCACGCCGGTCATTGCGATTGCGCCGTTGCTGCTGATCTATCTGCCGCAGCAGACCGCGGTCGTCGTCTGCGCCTGGATCGTCGGTTTCTTTCCGGTGCTGTCGAACACCACGCTCGGGCTGAACTCGGTCGATCGCAATCTCGCCGGGCTTTTCCAGCTTTATGGCGCGTCACGGCTGCAAACGCTGCGGTACCTGAAACTGCCGGCGGCGCTGCCCTACATTCTGGGCGGCCTGCGCATTGCGGGCGGCCTGTCGCTGATCGGCGCTGTCGTCGCCGAAATCGCGGCGGGCACCGCGGGCGCCGGCTCCGGTCTGGCGTTCCGGATTGCCGAATCCGGCTACCGCCTCAACATTCCCCGAATGTTCGCGGCGTTGCTGCTTCTGTCCGCCGCCGGGATTGTCATCTATGGGCTGCTGGCGCTAATTTCACATCTCGTACTACGGCGCTGGCATGAAAGCGCGCTCGGAAAGGAAAACTAATGGCTGCCGCGAATATTTCATCCGAGAAGATCGATCTTCTGATCTACGGACCGATCAGGCCGATCCTCGAAAACGGCTTTTCGGACCAGTTCGTCCTGCATACGGCCGAAAGCCGCGCCGATCTCGAACGGCTGACACCGGACGTGCTGGCGAAGGTTCGCGGCGTCGCGGTCACCTACCATACGGTGCATGCCGACGGAAAAGCGCTGGCGCATTTTCCGAAGCTCGAAATGGTCGCAAGCTTCGGCGTCGGCTACGACCACGTCGATTGCGCTTATGCGCGTGAGCACAATGTCGTCGTCACCAACACGCCCGACGTGCTGACCGAGGAGGTCGCCGACGTCGCGATGGGACTGCTGATCGCGACCCTGCGCGAATTCGTCAAGGCCGACCGCTATCTGCGCTCCGGCCTGTGGACCACCCAGAATTATCCGCTGAGCGTCGGCTCGCTGCGCGACCGCAAAATTGGAATCGTCGGCATGGGCCGGATCGGGCAGGCGATCGGCCGCCGGCTCGAGGCCTCGCGCGTCCCGGTTTCCTATCATTCGCGCAACCCGTCCTCGGCGGTGTCGTACAAGCACTACGGCGACCTGATGGAGATGGCGAAGGCGGTCGATACGCTGATCGTGATCGTGCCCGGCGGCGCGGCCACCGCAAAGATGATCAATGCCGACGTGCTGAAGGCGCTCGGCCCGCGCGGCGTGCTGATCAACGTGGCGCGCGGCTCGGTGGTCGACGAGGAGGCGCTGGTGGCGGCGCTGAAGTCCGGCACCATCCTGGCCGCGGGGCTCGACGTGTTCGCCAAGGAGCCGAGCGTGCCCGACGAACTGAAGTCGATGCAAAATGTCGTGCTGTTGCCACATATCGGCTCGGCTTCGGTGGTAACGCGCAATGCCATGGATCAGCTCGTGGTCGATAATCTCAAGAACTGGTTTGCCGGCAAGGCGCCGCTGACGCCGGTTCCGGAAACCCCGGTGAAGGGGCGCTGATGTTTTCGCGCGGTCGGGTCATCATGGTGGCGGCGCTTTCGGCGCTGCCACTGCTTGCGCCGCCGGTTGCGGCGCAGGATGCCCCGAACCTGAAGAAAGACATGGTCGGCCAGTGGGAGCTGGCGACCACCGAGCGCAGCAAGACCTGCGTCGTCACGCTGAAGGGCGATGCGACGCCGCAGGGACTAAAGCTGGAATTAGAACCCGGCTGCGCGGCGGCGTTGCCGTTCACCAAGGATATTACGTCCTGGAACGTCAAGGGGCTGGGCGACATCGTGCGGCTGCAGGACGCGAGCGGCCAGCCGGTGATCGATTTCACCGAGGTCGAGAGCGGTATCTTCGAAGGGCTGCGCACCAACGAGGGCGTCTACATCCTGCAGAACCTCGCCGCCGCCCGATCGCTCGCCAAATCGATGGACCAGATGATCGGCGACTGGTCGATGGTGCGCGGCAACGGCCAGGCGGTGTGCGGCCTGACGCTGACCAACACCGAGGCCGGGCAGGATAATTTCCAGGTGTTTTTGAAGCCGAAATGCGATCCCGCCGTCGCCGCCTTCGCGCCGACCCAGTGGCGGCTCGATCACGGCCAGATGCAGCTGATGTCGTCCAAGGGCGAGACTTGGCAATTCGAGGCCGACGACAACGCGCAATGGCGGCGGGTGCCCGACAGCGCCGATCCGCTGATCATGATCCGCGGGCAGTAGCGGCGCCCGCCGATCGCCTCTAGCGGCCGATCGCCCCCGCGACCTGAGACGCGATCTGCTCGGCGAGCATGCGGTAGCCTTCCGGGGTCAGGTGTTGGCCGTCGGGCTGATGCGGCAATCCCCTGAACGTGCCGTTTGCGATCATGATAACCGGGATACCACGGGCGCTCAGCCGGCTCTGGATCTCGGATGTCCGGTCGGGCGAGCCCTTGCGCCGGTCGTTGCCGCCGGGCTGCAGGATGACGGCGCTGGTCCCGTTCGGCACGGCGTGATCGAGCCGCCGCAACATGCCCTCGGTCGTATCGCCGTTGATGCCGGCATTTACGACATGAATGCCGGCGCGCTTGGCTCGCAAAATCGCTTCGAGTTGCGCGGGAAAGGCCTCATTGCGCGCGACCCCCTTGCCGTAGGTGTTGCTCGCTCCCAGCGCCACGATCGTCGCGGCATCAGCCGACGCAGGCACGAAACTCGACAGGGCTGCCAGCACTGCAAGCGCCCCCAAAATACCAGGCCGAAGGGTGCGCGATCTCACAGCTTCCTCCCTAGTATTGATCCGGATATCCTATCGGGCCGGCATCCCGGGTTGCAATCAGCTTCGCGGGGCCGTTTGAAAGATTTTCAGGTTGCCTGTCGATTTCCAGCGGTTCCGTTCGTCGACCTCAATAGCGAGACAGTTTTGCGGCGATCGTCGCCGCGGCTCGCCTCAACGGGAGTTTTCCGATGCGCTTCATGTATGTCGTTACCTCGTCGCAGCCGACCCGCGGGCCCACCCCGGCCCTGATGGAAGCCATGCACAAGCTGGCCGAGCGGGAGATCAAGGCCGGCCGGATGCTGGACAGCGGTGGGCTGCTGCCGGTCCAGATGGGCGCCCAGGTCAGGATCACGGATGGCAAGCTGAGCGTGGTCGACGGGCCCTTCGTCGAAACCAAGGAGATGATCGGCGGCTACGCCATCTTCGAACTGCGCAACAAGGAAGAAGCGCTGGCCGCGGCGCGCGAGTTCATGCAGCTTCACCTCGACCACATGCCCGGCTGGGAAGGCACCTGTGAAGTTCGCATCATGGCTTCGCCTGGGGACGAAATGGACTGCCAGGTCGATGCCGAGCCGGCCAAGATCGCCTCTTGAGCGGGCGACGCTTGAGCAGACGGTTTCTGCCACGTCGGCGGCGATGACGGCCGCCGAC
This sequence comes from Afipia sp. GAS231, assembly GCF_900103365.1. Lineage (NCBI taxonomy): Bacteria > Pseudomonadati > Pseudomonadota > Alphaproteobacteria > Hyphomicrobiales > Nitrobacteraceae > Afipia > Afipia sp. GAS231. Next base: position 3,163,577 of record NZ_LT629703.1, on the reverse strand, counting down.
GTCAACAGCACCATCCTCGCGGTCTGGCGGATCGAACAGCCGCGGCTGATCACGGGCCTGTCCCGGATGCTGCGCGACGTGCCGCTGGCCGAGGACCTCACCCAGGAAGCGCTGCTGGCGGCGCTCGAACATTGGCCCAGGACCGGCGTGCCGGACAAGCCCGGCGCGTGGCTGATGGCTTCGGCCAAACGCCGGGCGCTGGATCAACTGCGCCGCCGCCACATGCTCGCGCGCAAGCACGAGATGCTGGTGCGCGACCTCTTGCAGGAGCAGCAGACGATGCCCGATCCGGACGCGGCGCTGGACGACGATATCGGTGACGAACTGCTTCGGCTGATCTTCACGGCCTGCCACCCCAAGCTGTCGCGCGAGGCCCGTGCCGCGCTGGCGCTGAAGATGATCTGCGGCCTGACGACGGAAGAGATCGCGCGCGCCTTCCTGCTGCCCGAGCCGACGATCGCGCAACGCATCGTGCGAGCGAAGCGGACGCTGTCCGAGTCGGGCCTTGCCTATGAGACCCCGCGCGGCGAGGAGCTTTCCGAGCGCCTCGCGTCGGTCCTGGAGGTCGTCTACCTCATCTTCAACGAAGGCTACGCTGCGGCCCGCGGCGACGAATGGCTGCGGCCGCAACTCTGCAACGACGCGCTGCGGATGGGCCGCGTGCTCACCTCGATCGCGACGCAGGAGGCGGAAGCGCACGGCCTGCTGGCGCTGATGGAGTTGAATGCCTCACGCACGTCCGCACGCACGGACACCGCCGGCGAACCCATCCTGCTGATGGACCAGAACCGCGCATTGTGGGACCAGCTCCAGATCCGCCGCGGCTTGCTGTCCTTGGCGCGGGCGCGCGAACTCGGAGGTGGCGGCGGGTTCTATGCGCTGCAGGCGGCGATCGTCGCCTGCCATGCCACGGCAAGCACGCCTGATGAAACCGACTGGCCGCGCATCGTCCGGCTCTACACCGAGCTTAACGAACTGGTGCGCTCGCCGATCATCGAACTCAACCGCGCGGTGGCCGTCGGCATGGCCGAGGGCCCGGCCGTGGCGCTGGCGATGGTGGAGGCATTGGCTCACGAGCCGGCGCTGAAAGCCTATCACCTGCTGCCAAGCGTGCGCGGCGATCTGCTGCAAAAGCTCGGCCGTTTCGATGAAGCGCGCGACGCCTTCAGCGCGGCTGCGGAGCTCGCGGGTAACCGGCGTGAACAGGAGTTACTGAAGCGACGCGCCGCCGAGGCCGCCGGTTCGACAGGATGTGACGATCGCGCCGGCGATGGAGGCTGATATGACGCGCTACGCGGGTGGTTGCTGCTGCGGCAAAGTCCGTTACGCGATAACGGCCGCTTCCATTCGCGGCTTCCAATGCCAATGCCGTGACTGTCAAAGGGATACCGGCTCCGGACATGCTTCCGTCATGGTGTTCCCGCGAGCCGCTCTTGCTGTCACTGGCGTCGTTACCGAGACCTTGCGGACAGCGGATTCCGGCGAGCAGAAACTGAAAGGGTTTTGCGGGTCCTGCGGCTCGCCGCTCGACAACAAGCCGCTATCCAAGCCCGACATGCTCGGCGTCTATGTTGGCACGCTCGACGATCCCTCCGATTTCAAGCCGGATCTGGTGATGTTCGCATCCCGCGGGCACGCCTGGGATCATCTGGATCCAGCGTTGCCCAAAATCCCGAACATGCGGCCGTCAAAATAGTCCGACCGACGCGCGGCGGGACTATCCGCCGCGCGTCACCGTCATCAATTCAGATGAACCGGAACTGGGACCGCTCGCGTTTGGCAAGTTTGGGGACAGCCTGGCCGACGATGATGTTCTTGAAATGGTCGGTCTGCTGGTGGTCGGCGAATGCCGATTCACCCGCGAACACTTCGTAGAAAAAGAATTCCCTGGGCTTGGCGATGTTCTGGTGGATCTGGAATTCCTTGACGCCGGGTTCGCGCTGGGCCCGCGGCAGGAACTCCTGCAGCAATGCTGCGACCGCGCCTTCCTCGCCGGAATTGACTTCCCAGAAGGCGGTGACGACCAGGTTCTGGTTGGCGTTGTTGGTGGCTGTCATGATGTTCTCCTGTGAATGCCGCCGGCCGATTTCAATCGCCGGCTCAGGCGCAGCATGCCCGCTTCCTGACAAGAATGCTTCGGCAACGGTCGAATAGTGATGTCAGCGGAACCCGACTTGCCGTTGGGGCGTTTCTGCAATGACCTGCTCACCCTGCACGGAACAAGCGGATGACGAAAAAGACGGTGCTTGCGATTGGTATCGATCCTTCCCTGGTGGATTACAGCGCGTTCCCCGGGTTCACGCCGGAGCTGGTCAATCACTTCATCGAGACGCAAATCGCAAAGCTTCGCGCGCAGGGTTACGACGCCGAGAGCTGGCTGATCGATCTCGGTGAAACCGCCATGACGGTGGCCAAGGCGGCGCTGGCCTCAAGGCCGCTCGATTGCGTCGTGATCGGCGCCGGACTGCGCGAACCGCCGGAACGCCTGTTGCTGTTCGAAAAGATTCTCAATCTCGTTCACGTCCACACCCCGCATGCGGCGATCGGCTTCAACACCACGCCGGCCGACACGGTCGAGGCTGTGCAGCGATGGGTGAGTTCGTGAAGCCGTCTTGCCGCGGCCGCCGGCTTCCGCGATGCGTCATTCATGACCGCCGGCTACTTTGCATGGGGTTGTTTTCGATATTTTTACTGGGGTCAAGGATCGCGGCGGCCTGGCCACCGCCTAATCAGCTTCATCCCCTTCAAGCTCGCGTGCCCGTTCTTGCCGACGATGATGTGGTCGTGCACGGAAATGCCGAGCGGCGTGGCGATATCGACGATCGCCTTGGTCATCTGGATGTCGGCCTGGGAGGGCGTCGGATCGCCGGAGGGATGGTTGTGCACCAGGATCAGCGCGGTCGCGGATAATTCCAGCGCGCGCTTGATGACTTCGCGCGGGTAGACCGGGGTGTGGTCGACGGTGCCGGTCTGCTGCACCTCGTCGGATATCAGTTGATTGCGCTTGTCGAGGAACAGCAGGCGAAACTGCTCCTTGTCGGCGAACGCCATGCCGGTCCTGATATAATCGATGACGTCGTTCCAGGACGACAGCGCGATACTCTTTTTGACCTCGCCTTTCGCCACCCGTGTCGCGGCCGCGGCGAGCAGCTTGATCTGGTTGACCGAGGCCTCGCCGATCCCCTCGACTTCGCGCAAGCGCGCCACCGGCGCGTGGATGACTTCGGCGAACGAGCCGAATTTCTTTAAGAGCAACTTTGCCAGCGGCTTGGTATCGCGCCGGGGCAGGGCCGGAAACAGCGCCATTTCCAGCAGTTCGTAATCGCTGAGCGCGTCCGGCCCGGCGCGGTAGAAGCGCTCGCGCAGCCGTTCCCGATGGCCGTGATAATGCGGCGTCTCGGCGGATGGATCAGGCTTATCGTCGGTCTTCGCGGGCATCGGCAGGGAGCATGCCGTGCCGTGTAGCTTTTGCAATCACGAATTGCAGGTCTCGCGACCCGAAATCACGCGGCCAGCGGCTTCTCGCCATGGCGCTGCGACAGCGTGAAGATTTCGACGCCGGTTGCGGTCACGCCGACCGAATGCTCGAATTGCGCCGACAGCGAGCGGTCGCGGGTGACGGCGGTCCAGCCATCGGACAGGATCTTCACATGCGGCTTGCCGAGATTGATCATCGGCTCGATGGTGAAGAACATGCCGGGCTTCAGTGCGACGCCTTCGCCGGGCCGGCCGATATGGATGATGTTCGGCTCGTCGTGGAACATGCGCCCGAGGCCGTGGCCGCAGAAATCGCGCACCACGCTCATGCCCTGCGGTTCGACAAAACTCTGGATGGCGTGGCCGATGTCGCCGGTGGTGGCGCCGGGTTTTACGGAGGCGATGCCGCGCATCATCGCCTCATAGGTGACTTCGATCAGCCGTTCCGCCTTTCGGGCGATGGGCCCGATCACATACATACGGCTGGAATCGCCGTACCAGCCGTCGACGATGAAGGTGACGTCGACATTGACGACGTCGCCCTCCTTCAGCGCGCGGTCGCCGGGCATGCCGTGGCAGACCACGTGATTGATCGAGGTGCAGGTCGAATAGCGGTAACCGCGATACATCAGCGTCGCCGGATAGGCGCCGTTGCTGAAGGCGAAGTTGCGGACGAACTCGTCGATGACAGAGGTCGGGAGGCCCTCCTTGACCACGTCGGTGAGCTCGTCGAGGCATTTGGCGACCAGTGCGCCTGCCTTGCGCATGCCGGCAAACGCGTTCGGTCCATGCAGCTTGATCTGGCCGGTCTTTCGCAAGGAGGTGTCTGTCGCTTCGATATAGCTCATGGGCGGGTCATGCTTCGGCAGGGCGCGAGGGCTGAGGGAATGGACTGATTTGCACCTAATTTAATGATCGGGACGGTCAGTGCAAGCCAAGGTTGGGGGTTTGGAGGCCTTCAAAAGGCCTTGCTTCCGTCAGAGCCGGCAGACTCTGGAAAACCAGGCAGGCTCTAGCCGGAAGCCTCCACCACGGTCTCGACCGGCAAGGCGCCGCCGCGGACCCGGATTTCCCGCACCGGGTAGGGCACCCGTATGCCCTCGCGCTTGAACACGTCCCACAGCGCCAGCATCACGTCGCTCTTCACATTGTCCATGCCGTCGGGGTCGGCGATCCAGAAGGTCAGGGAGAACTTCATCCCGGCTTCGGCGAATTCGGTCAGGATACAGTTCGGCGGCTTGTTCTTGATGGCGCGTGGCGCGGCGGCGGCGATCTCGATCGCCAGCTTGCAGACCAGCCTCGGTTCGGCGTCGTAATTGGTGCTGAACAGCACCTTCACCAGCGTGTTCTTGTCGGTGTAGGTCCAGTTCACCACCTTCTGCGTCACCAGATCCTCGTTCGGGATCAGGAACTCGCGGCCATCGCCGGCGGCGACCGAAATATAGCGCGTCTTCATCGCGCTGATCCGCCCCGAACTGTCGCCGATGGTGACGAGGTCGCCCGGCTTCACCGACTTGTCCGCGAGCAGGATGATACCCGAGATGAAATTCGCGACGATCTTCTGCAGGCCGATACCGATACCGACGCCGACCGCGCCGGAGAATACCGCGAGCGCCGAAAGGTTGATGCCGACGGCGCTGACCGCGATCGCCACGGCGATCACCATCAGTCCCATCCGGATCATCTTGACCAGCAGCACCTGGATCGACGGCGTCAGGTCGGTCGAGCGGTTGATCCGGCTCTCGGCGAAGTTGCTGGCGATGTTGGTCAGCCACAGCGCCAAGATCAGCAGCGCGCCGAGCTTGATCAGGACCAGCGGCGTCAGCCGCAGCCCGCCGAGCACGATCGCAACCTGGTCGGAATCCAGGATATCGATCGCAGGCCCGAGCTGGCCGAGAATGCTCAAGGCGGCGATCAGCCAGGCCGAAATCGACACCACGCGGACGATGAAGGCGTTGCGGATGACGGATGTAATGAGCCGGATCGCGAGCCAGGCCAGCGCCAGCTTGGCCGAGACCGCGAGCAAATAGCTGCGGCTCGGCCAGGTCGAATGGTACATCGTGACCCGCGACGCGATCACCAGGATCGCGAACACCACGGTCGACGCGCTGCCGACCAGCACGTGGGCAAGCCGCCGCAACGGCAGCGGCCACTTCATGGCCACCGATGACATGTCGACGCGCGCACGGATCCCCGCATCCGCAGCGTACGCGATACCGAACGCGGCCAGGATCAGGCCGAACTGCAGATAGAACCATGGCGAGGTGACCTCGGCGCCCAGCGATCGCGCGGTCGCGTGCAGAAACTCGATAACGTCCTTCAGGTCCATATCCATTCGCAAAATCTCTTTTCGGCCTCAGCGGGCCAACGTGATTCGAATACCGGCGAGAATCCCATAAGCGCGCCGGCGGCGCCATCGATACGACATGCCGGGAGCGTGAGTTAGGCCGGTAAATCGGGCACTTTGCCGCTCCCGCCATAAAATGGGTTGGCGTCGAAGTGTGGCAACGATAAGGATGCAATCGCAAGTATTTGCAATGATTTGTGAGAATTCATGGCGTCACTGGACTCAGTCAGCATAGCGGTCTTCCTCGGCGCGGCTCTGGTGATGGCCGGGATCCTGTCGAGCTTGCTCGCGCTGCGCTTCGGCGCGCCGCTGCTGCTGGTATTTTTGCTGATCGGCATGCTGGCGGGCGATTCCGGCCCCGGCCGGCTGCAGTTCGACGACGTCCGCACCACCTATCTGGTCGGATCGGTGGCGCTGGCGCTGATCCTGTTCGACGGCGGCCTGAAAACCCGGTTTCAGAGCATCCGCACCGTGCTGGCGCCGTCGATGGTGCTGGCGACGATCGGCGTGCTCCTGACCGCGCTGATCACCGCACCGGTCGCCAAATATGCGCTCGATCTCAACTGGACCGAAGCCTCGCTGGTCGGCGCGGTGGTTGCCTCCACCGACGCCGCCGCGGTGTTCCTCTTGGTGCATACCCAGGGCCTTCGCTTGCGTCCCCGCGTCGGCGCAACGCTGGAGGCCGAATCCGGCACCAACGATCCGTTCGCAATCTTCCTGACCCTGATGCTGGTCGAATACATTTCCAGCGGCGAAAGCTCGCTGGCGCATATTGTGCTCGAATTCGCCCGCGAGGCCTTGCTGGGCGCGGTCGTGGGGGTGATCGGCGGGCGGCTTGTCGTGCTGGCGCTCAATCGGGTGGCGCTGCCGCAGGGATTGCATGCGCCGTTCGTCACGACGGCGGCGCTGGTGATTTTCGGCGCGGCGCAGATCGCGCATGCGTCGGGCTTTCTCGCGGTCTATCTCGCCGGCATCATCATCGGCAACCGGCCGACGCGGGCGCATAATTCGGTGGTGACGTTCCTCGACGCCGCGACCTGGCTGGCGCAGATCGTGATGTTCGTGCTGCTCGGGCTGCTGGTGTCGCCGCATCGTTTGCTGGGCAGCGCCGGCCCCGCTGTCATCGTCGCGTTCGCGCTGATGCTGGTCGCCCGTCCGGTCGCGGTCTTCCTGTGTCTCGCCCCGTTCAAGTTCAACTGGCGGGAAAAGGTCTTCATCGCCTGGACCGGCCTGCGCGGGGCGGTCGCGATCTTCCTGGCCTCGATCCCGATGCTGGTGGGGTTGTCGAAAGCCTATCTCTATTTCGACGTCGCCTTTGTCGTCGTCATCATCTCGCTGTTGCTGCAGGGCTGGACCCTGGCGCCGGCGGCGCGGCGCCTGCATGTGGCGCTGCCGCGCGCCGAGCGCGGGCCGCGGCGTGTCGAGCTGGATCTGCCGGGCCAGCTCGAGCAGCAACTGGTCGGCTATCCCGTCCGGGCAAAAAGCCTGTATTTCCGCCGTGGCCTGATTCCGTCCTGGTCGAAGCCGACGCTGGTGATCCGCGACGAGCGGATTCTGACGCCGACCGAGGCCGACCCGGTCGCGGCCGGCGACTACATCTACCTGCTGGCGCCGCCGGAAAAGGCCGAAGCGCTGGATCGCTTCTTTGTCGACATGGCCCCGAGTACGGCGCCGGACCCGCATATGCTCGGCGATTTCGTCGTCCTGGGCGAACACACGCTCGGCGAACTGGCCGAGATCTACGGTGTCGCGGTGGCAGAGGATCAGGCGAAGCTGACGCTGGCAGATTATTTCGACATCCATCTCGATTATGCACCGAAGGAAGGTGCCGAGCTCGTGCTTGATCCCATCGTCCTGGTGGCGCGCAGCATCGGCGGCGGCCGGGTCAATGTCGTCGGCCTCCGCCTGCCCGAGGACGAGGAAGAGACCGTGCCGCTGACGCGCGCGCAAAAGTTCAAGCGCAAGCTTGCAGAGATCTGGTCGTCGGTGGCGGGGGTGTAGGGCGGATATCCTGCCGCCGGAACCTCTCAAGGTTTTTCGACCCGGTTGACCCACGCGGCGAATGCATTTGAGTTTAATCGGGCGCAATATGGCCCGGTCAAACCGGGCATGTCAGATGGATTGGCGCCTAGGATCTCAGTTCCCGTATGCGATGTTTTGGCCGGCTCTTGCTGCAGCTTCCGCGGGCGAAATTGCCTCGCTCATGTCGGAGCAAATTCTGACGCTCTCGGGCGACGCCGCTGCCGACAGCGCGTCTCAAGAGCCGGAAGGGGCGACGCCGGGTACGATCACACTTGAGTTGAATTCCGTACGTCTCCGGGATTTCACGAGCGGGGCGAGTGGCACCCCCGTTCTCCTCTGTACGCCGCTTGCGCTGCATGGAGCGGTTCTCGTCGACCTCGCGGCGGGCCACAGCCTCGTTGCCGCGCTTCGATCCGCCGGCGTTGACCGGCTGCTGGCAGTCGAATGGCGTTCGGCGAGCGCTGACATGCAGTTTCTTGGAATCGACGACTATCTGGCCGATCTCAACGTTTTGGTCGATCATCTCGATGGATTGGTCGATCTGGTGGGGCTTTGTCAGGGCGGCTGGCTATCCTTGCTGTATGCGGCCCGTTTCCCTGCCAAGGTACGCAAGCTCGTCCTGGCAGGAGCGCCGGTCGACATCGCTGCAGAGCAATCCGGATTGTCGGCCCTCGCCGACGCAACGCCGCTGGCCGTTTTCCAGGGACTGGTGAGAATGGGCGGCGGTCGCGCGATCGGCCGCCATATTTCGAGGCTGTGGGGTGCTGACAGGCCTGACGCACACGAGACCCACCGATCGCTGCAGACGCCTGCACCGGTTGGCTCACCGGAGTTCGCGCGGCTCGAAGCCACCTTCAACAACTGGAATTCATGGACGCTCGATCTGGCCGGACGTTATTATCTCGAGGTAGTCGAGAAATTGTACAAGCGTAACGAACTGGCGACCGGTGAATTCATTGCCCTGGGGCAAAAGATTGATCTCTCGCATCTGCGGCTTCCGATCTTTCTTCTTGCCGGGAACGTCGACGCGGTGGTCGCCCCCCAGCAACTATTCGCATTGGCGCGACTTGCCGGGACGCCCTCTGAGAGCATTCCCTGTGAGCTGGCACCAAGCGATCATCTCGGCCTCTTCATCGGCAGACTGGTTCTCGAAGAGTACTGGCCCAGGATTGCACGCTGGATAAAGCAGGAGCCGCTGTCGCCGACGAGCGGGCCAAGCTGACATTATCGGACTATTTCGACATTCATCTCGACCGCGCGCCGAAGGAAGGCGCCGAGCTGGCGCTGCAAAAGTTCAAGTTGGCGGAGATCTGGTCGTCGGTCGCCGGGGTTAGGGCGCGAGTCTCGCAACGAAGCTCTGCGATATCCTTGGTGGTCGAATTCAGAAACGTTGGCTAGCCTATGAGCCGTGCATTCATTGGGATGGCATGTCCGTCCCGGGTTCGGGAGGACGTCGTCATGAGATTGTCGTCAACCTTTATCGCGCGTCTCGCCATCGTTATCGTGTCAACTTCGTTGCTGAGCGGCACCGCGGTGTCGCAAACCGCACCAGCCACCACGCTTCCCGGAATCACGGTCACGGCGCCGAAGCCGGTGGCGAGGTCACATCGGCAGAGGCAGACGGTGACCACAGTTACATCGCACCGGACCGTACCGGCCGCTGAAAAACCCGCTCAAGCACCCGCACCGGCGCCGGTTCGAACGGCCACACCAACGCCACCGCCTGCGCCAGGTTCGACCATGGCGAAGTTTGCCGAGCTGGAGAGAACCAGCAGCAACTGCACCGATGGTTGCCAGACGAGCTTCAAGTACGGCAACCAACCCTGGAACGGTTGCTCCACGACCGGCGACATTTTCTCGGCGACGTGCCGGAACGTGCGCAACTTCAAAACCTACTATGAGTGCAGGGACCACGGGCTGTTCGTCGGCTGGCGAAACAATGAAATCTGGTGGTACTGCAGCAGCCTCGCCGCCGGCAACAAGTACAAGGTTGCCGAACTCAAGCGGCCGGGACGTCAGTGACCGGGATTACGGTGACCGTAATTCCTGAGTGTTGACGGCGTCTTTGGGGTCGAGCCGAACCGCCTCATTGTAATCGGCGATGGCGCGGTCTGGGTCACCCTTGGCGCGATAAGCGGTACTTCGATTGTAGAAGGCCCTAGCGTATTTGGGATCGATCCGGATCGCCTCGTTGTAGTCGGCGATGGCGCGATCGAAGTCGCACTTGCCGCTATGGGCGTTACCGCGATTGTTGAAAGCCAGAGCGTTTTTGGGATCGATCCGGATAGCCTCATCGTAGTCGGCAATGGCACGGTCGAGGTCGCCCTTGCCGCGATAAGCGACACCTCGATTGCTGAAGGCGATGGCGGCTTTGGGATCGATCAGGATCGCCTGATCGTAGTCGGCGATGGCGCGTTCGATGTCGCCCTTGTCGATGTAGGCGAGACCTCGATTGTTGAAGGCCATGACGTATTTGGGATCGAGCCGGATTGCCTCGCTGTAGTCGCCAATGGCGCGGTCGATCTTGCCGTTGTCGCGATAAACGTTACCTCGATTGTACAAGGCAATGGCAACGCCGGGATCGAGCCGGATCGCCTCACTATAGTCGGCGATGGCGCGGTCGATGTCACCCTTGTCGCGGTAGGCGGCACCTCGATTGGTGAAAGCCATGGCGAATTTGGGATTGATCCGGATCGCCTCATTGTAGTCGGCGATGGCGTGATCGACGTCGCCCTTGTAGTTGTAGGCGACACCTCGATTGTTGAAGGCCATGACGTGTTTGGGATCGATCTGGATCGCCTCATCGAAGTCGGCGATGGCGTGGTCCAGGTCGCCCTTGTCGCGATAGCCATTGCCTCGATTGGTGTAGTTTATCGCCTGATTGCGTCCGGTCCAATTCCCGGAATTGATGCTCTGTGTACAGGCAATGATCCGAGGCTCGGGGTCTCTCAGAGTATCACACGGGTCGGCGGCGGCTGCATGATTCAAGAGCATCATCGCGGCACAAAGCGCGCTCCAAAATCTCCAATCCGTCGGGCCCATGAAACCTCCTTGAGCGAACTTTGGTATCCTGAAATATGTGTCGGTGTTTGTTGTTCTGGTTCATGTTCAACTGGACAAGAGTGGAGATGCCCCGGGCTGCAATTGCACCCCTGAGGTCTGGACCATTGGACCGTCCCGGAATGACCCTGCGGAGGGTTGGGTTGCTATTTCCGCTGTTGAGCAAACCGCCGACTATCACTAGCTTAAGCCAAGAGGCCGCCCGGCGGCCCCACGGTGGAAACGCAGGAGAGACAGCAAATGTCCGGCCCCCTCGACGACCAGCTCGGCTTCGCGCCCGATTACGATTCTCCGGTTCCCTACATGCAGCGGACCCGCGACTATTACACCGCGATCGGCTACACCACGCCGTACCGCTGGGCACACTATATCGATGCGCCGTTCCAGCCGTTGAAGAAGCCGCTGGCGCAGTCGCGCGTCACCATCGTCACCACGGCGGCCCAATATGATCCCGCCAAGGGCGATCAGGGCCCCGGTGCGGCCTATAACGGCGGCGCCAAGTTCTACCAGGTCTACGACGGCGATACCTCCAAGCAGCACGATCTGCGCATCTCGCATATCGGCTACGACCGCAAGCACACGTCAGCGACCGACAGCGGCACCTGGTTTCCGCTGCCGCAGCTCCTGAAGGCGAAAGCCGCGGGGCGGATCGGCGAGGTCGCGCCGCGCTTTTTCGGCGCGCCGACCAATCGCAGCCATCGCGTCACCATCGATATCGATGCGCCCGAAATTCTCGCCCGCTGCCTCGCCGACAAGGTCGACGTTGCGGTGATCGTGCCGAACTGCCCGGTCTGTCACCAGACCTCCGCGCTGGTGGCGCGTCATCTCGAAGCCAACGGCATCTCGACAGTCGTGATGGGCTGCGCCAAGGACATCATCGAGCACGCCGCGGTGCCGCGCTTTCTGTTCAACGATTTCCCGCTCGGCAACTCCGCGGGTAAGCCGCAGGGCGTCTCTTCGCAGGCGCTGACACTCGAACTGGCGCTGGGCCTGCTGGAGTCCGCGTCCGGCGCGCGGACCACGATGCAGTCGCCGCTGCGCTGGAGCGAGGATGCGTCCTGGAAGCTCGACTACAACAACGTCGCGCAGATGAGCCCGGAAGAACTGGCGCGGCGCCGCGCCGAGTTCGACAAGCAGAAAGAGATCGCGCGCGGCAACCGCGCCGCGTGAGGCGGCATCAATAACAACAATCGGGCCATCGCAACAACGATCGGCCCCTCACATTTCGTCATTGCGAGGAGCGAAGCGACGAAGCAATCCATTCTTCCTTTACGTGGTGAGATGGATTGCTTCGCGGAGTTTATCATCGGGCGGCGCTTCGCGCCGACCCGTTGGCTCGCAATGACGCTCGCAGGAGGACATCCATTGACCCGACCGTTCGAAGGCGTGAAGATTCTCGACTTCACGCAGGTGCTGGCCGGCCCCTATGCGAGCTACCAGCTCGCGCTGCTCGGCGCCGACGTCATCAAGGTGGAACGGCGCGAGGGCGAGGACATGCGCCGCACGCCACTGAGCCGCGAATGGGCCGACCGTGGCCTCGCGCCGGGCTGGCAGGCGATCAACGGCAACAAGCGCAGCCTGACGCTCGACCTGCAGAAGGAAGAGGCGATCACCATCGTCAAGCAACTCGCCGCGCAGGCCGACGTGGTGATGGAGAATTTCCGCCCCGGCGTGATGGACAAGCTCGGCATCGGCTACGCGGCGCTGTCGGCGATCAATCCCCGGCTGATCTATTGCGCGATCTCGGGCTTCGGCCAGACCGGCCCTGAACGATTGGGTGCGGGGTATGACGGCAAGATCCAGGCGCTGTCGGGGATCATGTCGATCACCGGCCACGAGGCGACCGGGCCGACCCGCGCGGGCTTTGCGGTCTGCGACGTCCTGTCAGGCGCAACCGCGGCGTTCGGCGTGTCGAGCGCGCTGTTCCAGCGGACTCATACAGGCAAGGGGCAATTGGTCGACGTCTCCATGCTGGAGGCGACGCTGGCGTTCCTGTCGGGACAGGTGGCGGACTATTCGGTCGCCGGCCATCGCCAGCAACTCTCCGGCAACCAGGCCGTCAGCCGCCGGCCGACCGCCAACCTGTTCAAGGCGGGTGACGGCTACCTGCTGCTCGCGGTCAACAGCGAGAAGCAGTATCGCGGGTTGATGACCGCGCTCGGCCGTGCCGATGCGCTGGAAGACCCGCGCTTCGTCGACTGGTTTGCCCGGCAGGAAAACGAGCCGGCGCTGCGGGCCATCATCGAGGAGGCGCTGTCGAAAAAGGCCCCGCGCGAGTGGGAGAAGATCCTCGACGCCGCGGGCGCACCCTGCGCCAGCATTTGGAAGGTCGAGGAAGTGATCGATCACCCGCAAATCGCCGCGCGCGGTGCCCTCCAGGAGATCGATACGCCCTACGGCCGGCTGCGCTTTGCCGGCAGCGGCTTTCAGCTTGCCCATGGCGGCGGCCGGCTCGAACGGATGGCGCCCGCGCTCAGCGCCCATACCGAGGAGGTGCTGGCCTCGCTCGGCTATGACAAGAGCGCGATCGCGGACCTGCGCGCGCGTGAAATTGTCTAGGTGGGGAGCGAAAATCACGGTACCGGTCGCCGCTGGCTGCGGAGGCGCGTGTCATGACCACGATCGACCGGGCTGAGACGATGACGGCAGACGTTGCTGTCGCGCCCACGGTCCTGTCCGGTCCGGCGCGGCGGAAAATCTTTCTCTATCTCGGCATCCTGATCCTCATGCTGGCCTTCGGCAGCCCCGCCGGCGGCCTGATCGATATTCCGATCAGCTTCCTGTTGAAGAACAAGCTGCATCTGCCGGCGCATGAGGTCGCCGGTTTCCGGCTCATCGCCGCGATCCCGCTCTACCTCGCCTTCGCGTTCGGCTTTCTCCGCGACATCTGGAATCCGTTCGGGATGCGGGACCGCGGATTCATGCTGCTGTTCGGTGTCATCAGCGCACTGCTCTATGTCGTCTTCGCCTTCATCCCGATCAGCTACCTGGCGCTGCTGGTCGCCGTGATCGTCCTCACCGTCTCCTTCCTGTTCGTCTCCAGCGCCCAGAACGGACTGACGGCCGTGATCGGCCAGCAGCATGCGATGACCGGGCAGATCAGCGCGGCGTGGAACGTGTTTCTGTCGGTCCCGACCTTCGCCGCCTTGCTCGCCGGCGGCGCGCTCAGCGGCCTGCTCGAAGACAAGGGCTCCGATCAAGCCGTCCGCATCCTGTTTCTGGTTGGCGCCGCGATCATGTTCAGCGTCGCCGCTTACGCGCTGTGGCGTCCGGGTGACGTGTACGACAACGTCCGTGTCGAATACGCAGACGATCGGCATCCGATCGCAGACCTCAAGCGGCTGGTGCGGCACTGGCCGATCTATCCGGCGATGCTGATCTGGCTGTTGTGGAATTTCGCGCCCGGCTCGGCCACGCCGCTGCAATACCATTTGCAGAACGCCCTGCATGCTTCGGATGCGCAATGGGGCCAATGGAACGCGATCTTCGCCGCCTCCTTCATTCCGACCTTCATCATCTATGGAATCCTGTGCCGCAAGTTTGCGCTGAGAACGCTGCTGGTATGGGGAACCGTGATCGCGGTCCCGCAGATGGTGCCGTTGATCTTCATCCACTCGGTGACCGGTGCCCTGATCGCCGCGGTGCCGATCGGACTGATGGGCGGCATTGCCACCGGCGCCTATCTGGATCTGATCATGCGCTCATGCCCCAGGGGTTTGCAGGGCACGACGCTGATGCTGGCAACCAGCCTCTATTACGTGGTCTCGCGGTTCGGCGATCTGCTCGGCACCCACCTCTACGATCATTTCGGCAGCTTTGACGTCTGCGTCATCGCGATCACCGCCGTCTACGCCCTGATGCTGCCGGCGATCTGGCTGGTTCCCAAAGGCCTGATCGCGACCGCCGACGGGCAGATTGTCTGATTGGGGGCGCCTGCGGTGACCATTCGACGCCGGGACCCCGGCTTGAACCCGCAAGTCCCGGCCTGTATCACCCCCAAAGGGCCCGCCCCGCCGGGGTGCGTGCATAGCGCCCCTGCGCAGGGGCACGTTTAACCGATTGAAATCACCGTCTAAAAGACGCCCGCACCGAATTGCCAAAAAGCTGAACTGCCGAGAGGACACACCATGCCCGCCTACCGCTCCCGAACCACGACCCACGGCCGCAACATGGCGGGCGCCCGCGGCCTCTGGCGCGCCACCGGCATGAAGAACGAGGATTTCGGCAAGCCGATCATCGCCGTGGTCAATTCGTTCACCCAGTTCGTGCCCGGCCATGTCCATCTCAAGGACCTCGGCCAGCTCGTCGCCCGCGAGATCGAGACCGCCGGCGGCGTCGCCAAGGAGTTCAACACCATCGCGGTCGATGACGGCATCGCCATGGGCCATGACGGCATGCTCTACAGTCTGCCGTCGCGCGAGATCATCGCCGACAGCGTCGAGTACATGGTCAACGCGCATTGCGCCGACGCCATGGTGTGCATCTCCAACTGCGACAAGATTACGCCGGGCATGCTGATGGCGGCGCTGCGGCTCAACATCCCGACCGTGTTCGTCTCCGGCGGCCCGATGGAATCCGGCAAGGTCAGTATCAAGGGCAAACTCCGCGCGGTCGACCTGATCGACGCCATGGTCGCGGCGGTCGATCCCACCGTCAGCGATGCCGACGTCGAGACCATCGAGCGCTCGGCCTGTCCGACCTGCGGTTCCTGCTCCGGCATGTTTACGGCCAATTCCATGAACTGCCTCACCGAGGCGCTGGGTCTTGCTTTGCCCGGCAACGGCTCGGTGCTGGCGACGCATGCCGACCGCAGGGGTCTGTTCGTCGAAGCCGGCCACCTGATCGTCGATCTGGCGCGCCGCTATTACGAGCAGGACGACGAAACCGCGCTGCCGCGCAAGATCGCGAGCTTCAAGGCGTTCGAGAACGCCATGACCCTCGATATCGCGATGGGCGGATCGACCAACACGGTGCTGCATCTCTTGGCAGCCGCCTATGAGGGCGAAGTGCCGTTCACGATGCAGGACATCGACCGGCTGTCGCGCAGGGTGCCGGTGCTGTGCAAGGTGGCGCCGTCGGTGGCCGACGTGCATCTGGAAGACGTGCATCGCGCCGGCGGCGTGATGGCGATCCTCGGCGAGCTCGATCGCGCCAACCTGCTCAATCGCGGCCTGCCGATGGTGCACGCCAAATCGCTGGAAGACGCGCTGGCGCGCTGGGACATCAAGCGCACCAAGAGCGAGAGCGTCCGGAAGTTTTTCATGGCCGCGCCGGGCAACGTGCCGACGCAGGTGGCCTTCAGCCAGGAGCGCCGGTTCGAGGAACTCGATACCGACCGCGAGACCGGCTGCATCCGCGATCTCGATCATGCCTATTCCAGGGATGGCGGCCTTGCGGTGCTGTCGGGCAACATTGCGCTCGAGGGCTGCATCGTGAAGACCGCCGGCGTCGACGACAGCATCTTGAAGTTCGAGGGGCCGGCGCGGATCTTCGAAAGCCAGGACGCCGCGGTCGAGGGCATCCTGGGTAACAAGATCAAGCCCGGCGACGTCGTCGTGGTGCGCTATGAAGGCCCGCGCGGCGGTCCCGGCATGCAGGAGATGCTGTACCCGACCAGCTACCTCAAATCGAAGGGCCTCGGAAAAGTCTGCGCGCTCGTCACCGATGGCCGTTTCTCCGGCGGCTCATCGGGCCTCTCGATCGGTCACCTCTCGCCGGAAGCCGCCGAAGGCGGCCTGATCGGCCTCGTGGAGGACGGCGATCGCATCAAGATCGATATCCCCGCGCGTTCGATCAGCCTCGAGGTCGACGATGCCACGCTGGCGAAGCGGCGCGAAGCCATGCTGGCCCGCGGCGCGGATGCCTGGAAGCCCGCCAAGAAGCGCAGCCGCAAGATTACGATGGCGCTGAAGGCCTATGCGGCGCTGACCACGAGCGCCGCGCGCGGCGCGGTGCGGGTGGTGCCCGAATAAGCCTTCCTCACGGCATCGTTGCCGGCGTGGAAAACGACTGCGTGGCGTCGACGAAAAACATGACCAGCGCGTTCAGATCGCTGGTTCCGCTGCTCGAGACTTCCATCGGCATGCCCGGCCCGTGTCCGGGCATCGACTGGCCGGCGTCGACATGGCTTTCGCCGTGCGGGCTCTTCTGGCTCAACTGTCCGGTCAGCACGTAGAAGGTCTCTG
The DNA here is from genome assembly GCF_900103365.1 of Afipia sp. GAS231. Classification (NCBI taxonomy): domain Bacteria; kingdom Pseudomonadati; phylum Pseudomonadota; class Alphaproteobacteria; order Hyphomicrobiales; family Nitrobacteraceae; genus Afipia; species Afipia sp. GAS231. The sequence continues at coordinate 3,146,486 of NZ_LT629703.1, read as the reverse complement.
ACCCCGGATGGGTGTGCACCGGTGTCTTGACCCCTGGCGGGCCTCCGGTGTTGTTGATGCGCAGCAGATATTCCGGTGCGGTGATCGGTGGGACCGGCCCGATCTCGGCCACCGTGCTGCCGCCTGAAGATGCTCCGCCCTTGGCGCCGAGCGTAAACAGCCAGACCTTGCCTGCCACTTCGGCCGCCAATCCGGTCGGGCCCGCGGCCGCCTCGGCCTGTGCCAGTGTCGGAAAGTTTTCGATCCGCCAGAACAACGGTCCCGTCGGCAGTTGGCTGATCTTTTTCTCGGCAACCGACTTGATCTCGAATTTTTGCGCGAGCGCCGCGGACGGCAACAGCAACATCGCCGCGACGGCCCAACAACAAAGCCCGATTAATTTGACGCGTCTGGGTTCTGCCGGGGGGCCGTTCATGGCCATTCTCTCCTAATGCGCCAATGCGACCTCACCCGATGCCTGCTCGCGCCGCACGTCGATGCGCAAGCTCATGACCACGGCAGCGCCAATGACGGCGCATCCGGCGAGCAGCAGCAGGCCGACCGTGAAGTTGCCGGTCAGATCCTTCAGGTAGCCCATCGCAAACGGACCGGCGAAGCCCGAGAGGTTGCCAAGCGAGTTGATCGCGGCGATCCCCGCGGCGGCGGAGGCGCCGGTCAGGAAGCTTGCCGGCAGCGGCCAGAACATCGGTGGCACCGCGGAGACGCCGATCTGCGCGAAGCAGAGCAGGGCCATGACGATGACGGGATGGGAAACCAGCCCGGACAATCCAATTCCGACCGCAGCCATCAGCAACGCCACCGCGACATGGCCCTTTCGTTCCATGGTGCGGTCTGAATGCCGGCCGAGCAGCACCATGCCAATGCCGCCGAAGATAAACGGCAGCGCCGCCAGCAATCCGGTCTGGGTATCGCTCACCCCAAAGTTCTTGATGATGGTCGGCAGGAAGAACGCAACGCCGTAGCTTGCCGCATTCAAGCAGAAGTAGACGAGCGCGCACATCAGGATGCGGATATCGGTGAGGGCCTGGAACAGCGAGAGATGCTCGACCTGCTCCTTGTTCCGCTTCTCGGTTGCCTGCACGTTCTCCAGCCAGGCGATCTCGTCTTGCTGCAGCCAGCGCGCCTGGTGCGGAAAATCGGTGAGATAGAACAGCACAGCGAGCCCCACCAGGACCGACGGTAACGCTTCCAGAATGAACAGCCATTGCCAGCCTTCCAGTCCCCAGCCGGTAAGGTTCAGCAGCATGCCGGAGATCGGCGCGCCGACGATGGATGAAATCGGGATCGCCAGCATGAAGAAGCTGATGACGCGCGCGCGATAGACCGCCGGGAACCACAGCGTCAGATAAAAGATGATGCCGGGAAAGAACCCGGCCTCGCATGCGCCGAGCAACAGGCGAAGCGTATAGAACACCGTTTCGTTCGAAGCGCCGGTTGCGCCTGATATTGATGGGATGAAGGCGAACGCGGCCGAGACGATCCCCCAGGAGATCATGATGCGCGCAATCCAGACCCGCGCGCCGACCCGCTCCAGAAAGAGGTTCGAAGGCACCTCGAACAGAAAATAGGCGATGAAGAACAGCCCGGCGCCAAGGCCAAATGCCGCCTCGCTGAAACCTAGCGCCTGGTTCATATGCAGCTTGGCGAAGCTGACATTGACGCGATCGAGATAGGCAACGAAATAACACAGGATCAGAAACGGTATCAGCCGCCGCATCACCTTGCCGATTGCACGCCGTTCGACGTCTTCCATGGCGGTGGCCTCCCGTTCGGTATTTTCGGGAAGGCTTGCACCGGTTTACAGCGCAACTATGGCGCGCTCCGGGACAAGCGCGGGGGCTTTCCCGATGCGTATGCCAACAGGCCGTTTGACGCACTGCAGTCGGACGCCGCAGTTACGTCAGCACCTTGACCCCGCCGAGCGCGGTCACCCGTCCGCGCTGCAGCATCACGATTTGGGTCGCGAGCTGGCGCAGCTCCGCCGCGTCGTGGCTGACATAGACCATCGGAATACCTTCGTCGCGCAGCCTCACCAGATAGGGCAGGATCTCGACCTTGCGGCCCTCGTCGAGCGAGCCCAGCGGCTCGTCCAGCAATAGCAGCCGCGGCTTCGACAACAGCGCGCGGCCGAGCGCGACGCGCTGGCGTTCGCCGCCGGAGAGCTGGCCGGGGCGGCGGTCCAGCAAGTGACCGATCTCGAGCAAATCGGTGATCCGCTTGTGCTGTACTGAATCCTCGGTGAGCCGGTTCATGCGCCGGCCGTAATCGAGATTTTGCCGGATATCGAGATGCGGAAACAGCCGCGCATCCTGGAACACGTAACCGATCCGCCGCCGGTGCGGCGGCACGTGGATGCGCGCGGAGGTGTCGTCGAGTGTTTCGCCGTCGAGTGCGACGCTTCCGCGATCGGGGCGCAGCAGCCCTGCGATGATGTTGATCAGCGAGGTCTTGCCGGCGCCGGAGGCGCCGAACAGGCCGGTGACGCGGCCCTGGCTTTCGAACGAGGCTTCAAGCGAGAATTCGCCGAGCTGCTTGGTGATGTCGACGCGCAGCATGGTCAATTCCCGTGCAGGCGCCGCAAGGCGCGTCGCGCAAACCATTCGGAGGCGATCAGGGCGCTCATCGCGATCACGATCGAGATGATCACAAGCCGCATCGCCGCGCTGTCGCCGTCGGGGGTCTGGATCAGCGAATAGATCGCCGAGGAGATGGTCTGGGTCTCGCCCGGGATGTTGGAGACAAAGGTGATGGTGGCGCCGAATTCGCCGATCGCCTTGGCGAAGCCGAGCACCATGCCGGCCAGTATGCCGGGCAGTGCCAGCGGCAGGGTCACGGTCGCAAACACCCGCCAGGGTGCGGCGCCGAGCGTGCTTGCTGCCTGTTCCAGCCGGCGGTCGATCGCCTCGATCGAGAGTCGGATCGGCCGCACCAGCAATGGGAATGACATCACGCCGCAGGCGAGCGCGGCTCCGGTCCAGCGGAACGCGAACACGATGCCGAGGTGGTCGGCCAGCCACGCACCGACGAGGCCACGGCGGCCGAACGTCAGCAGCAGCAGGTAGCCGGTCACGACTGGCGGCAGCACCAGCGGCAGGTGCATCGCCGCATCGAGGATCGCCTTACCCCAGAAATCCCGTCGCGCCAGCAGCCACGCCAAGGCAATGCCGAACGGTGTCGCCACCAGCGTCGCGATGATGGCGACGCGTAGCGACAGCAGGATGGCCGTCCACTCGGCCGGCGTGATCTCGGACATCAGGTTGATGGGCTGACCAGGAACTTGAAGCCGTATTTCTCGAGGATGGTCTTCGCCGCGGTCGAGCGCAGGAAGGCGAGATAATCCGAGGTCTCCGGCTTCGCGGTCGTCGTCGCCGCCACCGGATAGATGATCGCCGGATGGGAATCGGCCGGGAAGGTGCCGACGATCTTGACGCCGGGCTCGACCTTGGCGTCGGTGGAATAGACGATGCCGAGCACGGCTTCGCCGCGCGCCACCAGCGTCAATGCTGCGCGCACGCTCTCGGCCATCGCGAACTTCGGCTCGGCCGCCTGCCATGCATCCAGCTTCTCCAGCGCCGCCTTGGCGTATTTGCCGACCGGCACGGCCTTGACGTCGCCGGTCGCGATCTTGCCGTCGCCGGCGAGTTTGGCGAGATCGAAGCCTTGTCCGATATCGACATGGTCGATCTTGGAATCCTTCGGCGCGATCAGCACGATGCTGTTGCCGAGCAGGTTCACTCTGGTGGGCTCATTGATGTTGTTTTTGCCGATGGCGTAATCCATCCAGTCGGTATCGGCGGAAATGAACACATCGGCCGGCGCACCCTGTTCGATCTGCTTGGCGAGCGCCGAACTGGCAGCATAGCTGACGGTGACCTTGACGCCGGTCTTGGCGGTATAGGCCGCGTCGATGTCGTCGAGCGCGTTCTTCATCGAAGCTGCGGCAAACACCGTCAGGGTTTTGTCCTGCGCGGCGGCGGGCGAATGCGCTGCCCCGAACAGGATGACAAAGGCGGCAACAATTCCGGCGAGACGAGACATGAGAGCGCTCCGAGCGAGATCGCGAGCCGCGCAGTTCGCGCGCCGCAATCAGGGCGTTGGTTGGGTCAGGGATGCGACAGGCGGAAGCGCTGTTCCGGCATTTCCAATGGCTTACGGCCGATCGGAATATCGCCAATGGCCGACAATAGCAGGCTGACGGACCGGGTAAAGGTGACCGTTTGTCTACCCGGAAGCCCTATTCGGCCGGCAGGATCGCAATCGAGATCGAATTGTCCTTGGTGCCGCTGACCTGCAGCACCAGCGGGCTCGCCGAAAGCTCGTATTTCATGGTCTTGCGGATGCCGTCGCAATCCGTCGCGCCGCTGAAGGCCTTGGGCTTCAGGAAATGACCGTCCTGCACCACGTCGACCCAGCCGCCCGAGGACAGGCTGACGGTATAGAGGCCGGCCTTGGGCGCGGTCTTGATGCTGGCGAAGCCGGCAAAGGTGCCTTCCTTGGGCGCCCGCTCTGGCGGCGTCGGCAGCCTGGCGTCGGCAGGCACAACCAGCGCCAGCGTCACGCCTGATGACGGCAAGCTCGCGAGTTCGCCGCCGGACGCGAGCTTGGCGCGATCCGGCGCGGTGAGCGCCGCACGCGCGCGATCGATCGGCCACTTGAACTTGTCACAGCCGCTCGGTTCCTCCGCCGCCCATGCAGGCGCAGCGCCGAACAGTACCAGTGCGAGGAGAACGGCTGTGCGCATATCAGTCCACCGCGATCATGACGTCAGAGGCCTTCACCACCACCGTAGCCTTGCCGCCGGCCTTGATGCCGAGTTCGTCGACCGCCTCGTTGGTGATGGATGAGGTGATGATCTGACCGTTGCCGATATCGACGCGGACATGCGACGTGGTCGCGCCCTTCTTGACTTCGACGACGGTGCCCTTGATCTGGTTGCGTGCACTGATGCGCATGGCTGGTCTTTCATGGTTTTCATCCCGCGCATGACGACGGCCGGCATCGGCAAAATCGGGGATGGGTGGGATCAGCAGCCCTGATCCGTGGCGTGGTCGCGCTTACGGCGCGAGGCCCACATATTAGCCTATCCGGGCCGCGAATGAAAACACCATAACGGCGCTATTGTTTGGCGTCGGGTGCGGCCAACACCGCCTTGCAAGCGGCCGGCAGCGCCGCCATCGTCATCGGCGGCTTGGGCTTGGGCGGCTCTTTCGGCGGTTTCGGATGGAGCGTCGAATCCTTGAACCAGAAGGCCAGATCGCCGGCGCTGCAGCCTTCGCTCTCTGCCGGATCGGGTTGGCTCTCGCATTCGGGACCGCTGCCGGGCGGGCATTTGATCCGGATGTGGAAGTGATAGTCGTGGCCGTACATCGGCCGCACCTTGGAGAGCCAGTGCCGGTCGCCCTTGGCCTCGCGGCACAGCGCCTTCTTGATCGCGGCATTGACGAAGATCCGCTGCACCGTCGGCTCCAGCGCGGCATCGCGGATGACAGCCAGATGACCCGGCGTGAACACCTTGGTGTCGACGTCGAGCCGGTCGTTGCGCACCATCATGACCGCCGACATGTCCTCGCGCTCGTTGCGCGACAACGTTCGGTTCGGCATCGGCGTCAGCCAGATGTCGGCGTCCAGCCCGACCTGATGGCTGGCATGGCCGGTGAACATCGGGCCGCCGCGCGGCTGCGACATGTCGCCGACCAGGATTCCGGGCCAGCCGACATCCTTGTGCGCCTTTTCGGAAAGCCGCTTCAGCAGCGCGACCATGTCGGGATGCGCATAGAAGCGATTGCGCGACAGCCGCATCACCTGCCAGGTGGCGCCGTTGATCGGCAGCGCCTCTGCGCCGGCGATGCAGCCGTGGGCGTAAAAGCCGAGCACGCGGGTCGGCATCGCCGCCGGCAGCACCTTGCGGCCGAACAATTCCTTGGCGCCGATCCTGGGATCGTTGGGGTTGGCGAGCGGCGGCAGCGGTTTGGGGTCGACCGTGCCCTTGTCCTGCGCCCATGCGGCAGACGCATTGGCGGCGGCGAGTGCGATGAGGAGCGGGATCAGAATCAGGCGGGGTGTCATCGGATCACTCTATCTGCCCGAACGTAGCATGAAACAAGCAAGCGGGGACAAGCGCGGCAATCGCAATCGCTTGATCTCCACACAGCCATGGCGATGCGCCCAAAGGGGCAAGTAAGATCAACCCGCGTTGCCGATGCCAGGAGCGGCCGGCGCTCTTTACAAGATGCACAGCCAAACGACATCATGCGACCGGAAAATGGCTGGCAGGGGCATCTTGATGAAATTTGCGTGGGGCAAGGCGTTGATCGCCGCGGTCGCGATGGTGGTATCGTCGTGGGCGCCGGCGTCGGCCGACGTCGTGGTGCAGATCGACAAATCATCGCAGCGGATGGCGGTCAGTGTTGATGGCGTGCCGCGCTACAATTGGCCGGTCTCGACCGGCGGTGGTGGCTACGGCACGCCGAGCGGCGTGTTCCATCCGCAATCGATGGCCCGGATGCATTTCTCGCGCAAATATTACAACTCGCCGATGCCGCATTCGATTTTCTCCTATTACGGCTTTGCCATTCACGGCACCAACGACATCGCCCGGCTGGGCGGTCCCGCTTCGCATGGTTGCGTGCGGCTGCATCCGTCGCACGCGGCGGCGCTGTATGGGCTGGTCCAGCGCAACGGCGCGGGCAGCACGCGCATCGAGATCAACTAGGGCGACGTCCAACGAAAGTAGGATGTCGGAGACCACAGCCTTAACGGTCTGATAACCCTGTCGGTCATTGGCGAATATTGATGCGCAAACGCGCCGTTTCGCGCATTCGGTATGCAATTCGGACCAGCATTGCATTGCCATCATGCGTAGTCGGCAATTTTGCCGCGTTTATTTTCACTTGCGCCGTGCAACGACACACGCCCTGCGCGAACAAGCCCTTTTAACAGGCATGCAGAGCCCGGGCGGCGAAGCTGCGGATCGGCAAGAGACACCAATTTTTCAGATACTTATCGGAGAACATGGCACGCAGGATGCGGTGGGGCGTAGCGATGCCGAACAAGAAGCCAAAAACAGCCAGGAAGCCGAAACTTCCGGCGCGTGCCCGCTTGTTCGGGCGGCCGGCAAAACCCGGTCCGCAACGTTCCCCAAGCCGACGCGGTCGTGCCGAGACCGGCGAGATCGCGCGCAGGCGTGTCGAGGTCGAAGCCGCGATGGCGGATGCGCGCAAGTCGAATGAGCGGCTGCGCGAGGCGATCGATATCCTGCCGCAGGGCGTCGTGTTTCTCGACCCCGAAGGCCGCTACATTCTCTGGAACAAGAAATACGCGGAGATCTACAACCGCAGTTCGGACCTGTTCGAGCGCGGCGCGCGGCTGGAAGACACCATCCGCATCGGCGTCGAGCGCGGCGATTATCCCGAAGCGATCGGCCGCGAGGAGCAATGGATCACCGAGCGGCTCAGCAAACTTTACCAGCCCGGTGAGCGGCATGAGCAGACGCTGGCCGACGGCCGCGTCATCCTGATCGACGAACGGCTGACCGAGGACGGTGGCGTCATCGGCCTGCGCGTCGATATCACCGAACTGAAGCAGCGCGAGGCGTCGTTCCGGCTGCTGTTCGACAGCAATCCGGTTCCGATGATCGTCTGCGCAATCGACGGCGAACGGATTCTCGGCATCAACGATGCCGCGATCGAACACTATGGCTATAGCCGCAGCGAGTTCGAAAAGCTGACGATCCGCAATCTGCAGGCCTTCGATCCCGAACTGCCCTGGAGCGGCGACCGTTCCAGCGACGAGCAGAACGCGCGGACCTGGAAGCATGTCAGGGCCGACGGCACCCTGATCGACCTTGCGATCTATTCGCGTCAGCTCGTTTACGGCGACAGGCCGGCGATCCTGCTGGCGCTGATGGACATCACCGAGCGCAAGCGCGCCGAGGCGCGGCTGGCCTTCATGGCCCAGCATGACGGATTGACCGGGCTGCCGAACCGCACTTTGCTGCGGCAGCAGATGGACGACATCCTGCTGCACTCGCGGCGCAGCGCCGAGAAGGTCGCGGTGCTGGTGCTCGGCCTCGATAATTTCAAGGCGGTCAACGATACGCTCGGCCACGGCGTCGGCGACAAGCTGTTGCGCGGCGTTGCCAAGCGGTTGAAGTCGACGCTGCGCGAGGAAGATACCGTGGCCCGGCTCAACTCCGACGAATTTGCGATCGTCCAGAGCGGCGTGACACGTCCCGAGGACGCGGTGCTGCTGGCGAAGCGGCTGCTGGAGGCGATCGGCGACCCCTATCTGCTCGACGGCCATTCCGTCGTGATCGGCGCCAGCATCGGCATCGCGCTGTCGCCTGGCGACGGCGACGAATCCGACAGACTGTTGAAAAACGCCGACATGGCGCTGTCGCGCGCCAAGACCGATTTTCGCGGCACCTTCAGCTTCTTCGAAGCCGAGATGGATGCGCGCGCCCAGACCCGGCGCAAGATCGAGATCGACCTGCGCGAAGCGATCCAGAACGATGTGCTGCGGCCGTACTATCAGCCGCTGGTCGATCTTTCGACCGGCCGCATCACCGGCTTCGAGGCGCTGGTGCGCTGGCCGCATCCGGAGCGCGGCATGGTCTCGCCCGGCGAGTTCATTCCGGTGGCCGAGGAGACCGGCCTGATCAACGCGGTCGGCGGGCTGATGCTGCGCCGCGCCTGCATGGATGCGGCTCAATGGCCTGACGACGTCCGCGTTGCGGTCAACCTGTCGCCGCTGCAGTTCCGTGTCGGTAACCTGTTGTCGGTGGTGATGGACACGCTGAAGCAATCCGGCCTGCCGCCGACGCGGCTGGAACTCGAGATCACCGAAACACTGCTGCTGGAAAAGAGCGATCAGGTGCTGGCGACGCTGCATGCGTTGCGCTCGCTCGGCGTCCGCATCTCGATGGACGATTTCGGCACCGGCTATTCCAGCCTGAGCTATCTGCGCAGCTTTCCGTTCGACAAGATCAAGATCGACCAGTCGTTCGTGCGCGATCTCGGCGCCAATCCCGATGCCCAGGCGATCGTTCGCTCGATCATCAGCCTCGGCAAGGGCCTCGGGGTCACGATCACGGCCGAAGGCGTTGAGACCGAAGCCGAACTGAGCTGTCTGCGCAACGAAGGCTGCCACGAGGGGCAGGGCTTTCTGTTCAGCCGCGCACGGCCCAATGTCGAGATCGTCAGCCTGTTGAAGGCGCAGCGCGGCGATAGGCTAACGGCGGGTGACGCGCTGGTGGCGTGAGGGCCACCGTCATTCCGGGATGCGCGAAGCGCAGACCCGGAATCTCGAGATTCCGGGTCTGGTCCTTCGGACCATCCCGGAATGACATCACTTCATCCTCCGCTTCCCCAGATGATACGTCAGCGCCAACCCCACGCAGTGGCGCAGTGCGGCTTCGGGAAGCTTGTCAGCCGCATCGAGCAGGATCGCGCGGTTGCCGCTGTAGTTCAGCTCCGGGTAAAGCTCGCGAAACGTCTCGACCAGATTGGTCTGGCAGTGGAAATACACCGCGTATTGTCCGGCCTCGGCCTTCACCTGATCGATCCGGACCGTGCTGCCGCTCTTGCTCTCGGTGGTGAGATAGCTCGGCTGCCCCCATTTCAGGGCTTCTTCCAGCGGGCCGACGCCTTGGGTCGCCTTGGCCGTGTCGAGGATCAGCCGGCGCAGCGCCAGCAATTTCGCTTTGACCGGCCGAGGATAGGATTCGAAAACCCCGTCCACGGGACTTGAATGTCCCACAGGTTTCTTCGACACGACTTTTTTCTTGATCGACGTTTTCATCGCAGCCTGTCCGCGCATTGCGCCCGACAGACTAGAATATCTGCGGCACAATCGGAAGCGGGCCGCGACTACGCCTATGCGGCGTCGCGCAGGCCAGCCAGGAAGGTATCGACGCTTTCATGCAGCGCATCGGCCTGACGGCCGAGCTGGCCGGTGGCGGCCAGCACGTTGTCGGCGAGCGCGCGCGAGCGGTCGGCGGACTGGCTGGCGCCGGTGACGTTGACCGAGACTTCGCTGGTGCCGGTGGCGGCCTGCTGCACGCTGCGTGCAATCTCCCGGGTCGCAGACCCCTGTTGTTCGACGGCGGCGGCGATCGTGGTGGCGATGCCGCTGATCTCCCGAATGGTGTCGCTGATGCCGCCGATGGCAGTCACGCAATTGCCGGTCGCGGACTGGATGGCGGCGACTTGCCCCGCGATCTCCTCGGTCGCCTTCGCGGTCTGGCTGGCGAGGTTCTTGACCTCGGAGGCGACGACGGCAAAGCCCCGGCCGGCGTCGCCGGCGCGTGCGGCCTCGATGGTCGCGTTGAGCGCCAGGAGGTTGGTCTGGCTCGCGATCGCGCCGATCAGCCGCAGCACATCGCCGATCTTTTCGGCAGCAGTAGCGAGGCTGCCGACCATTTCGGTGGTTTGCCCGGCCTTGACCACGGCGTCGTCGGCGACCTGGCTTGAATGAGTGACCTGGCGGCCGATCTCGCTGACCGAGGAGGCGAGCTCCTCGGTAGCGGCGGCCACCGTGCTGACGCTGGCGGAAGCCTCTTCGGAGGCCGCAGCCGCGGCAGCGGCCTGTTCCGAGGTGCCGTTGACGCTGGAAGTGATTTCGCCGGCCACGCGCTGCATCTCCGACGTCGCTTTGGCGACGGTGGCGACGACGCTCTTGACGTCGGCCTCGAAGCGGTCGGCCATCTGCCGCTGCAAGGCTCGCTTCTCGCGTTCGGCCTGCTGCTTGGAAGCTTCTTGCGCGTCGCGCATGCCGCGTGCCTCGATCATGCTGCGGCGGAACACGTCGACCGCCGCCGCCATGGTGCCGAGTTCGTCGCGGCGTTCGCTGCCGGGGATGGTGACGTCGATTTCGCCGCTGGAAAGCCGGTTCATCACGGCGGTGATGGCGGCGAGCGGCCGCGACAGGCCGCGGCCGAGCAGGAATGCCAGCACGACGGCTACCGCCAGGATGGCGACCGTGCCGAGAATCAGGTTGCGCTGCGCGCTCGCGGCGGCCGCCTCGTATTCGGTGGTGTCCTTGATGATCTCGAGCACCGCGACCGGCTGGCCGGCATAGTTTCTGATCTGCCCGAGATAGAGGGCAGCCGAATGACCGTCGAGGACAGCGTCGCGCTGCAGCACCGCGCCGTTCATCACGTTCTTGAGTTCGTCCTGGGTTGCCACCACGCTGTCGCCGAAGGTCGAGGACAGCCGCTTGAACGCCTTGCCATCGTAGGAGTGCACGGCGAGGTCGATGCCGAAGCGCTTCTTGGCGCGGTCGACGAATTCCTTGCCGAAGGCGGCGCCGACGTCGACATTGGCGAGCGTCTTGCCGTCGCGCATGATCGGCGTCATGCCGAAGATTGAAAGGGCTTCGCGGCCGGGTTCGACGCCGACGATCGGCTTTCCGTTCCGGATCGATTCCACGACGGTCGTGCGCCGCGCTGAGGCGTCGTCGCCAAAGACCTTTGGCGCATGGACGCGGTACAGGGCAACCGCGGGGGCCTGCCAGAACGAGATCAGCGGGATGCCTTGCGCCTTCATCGATTCTAGGGCGTCGCCGAGCAACTTACCGAGGCCGTCGCGGTCCCCCTTGGCAACGGCGTCGCCGACCGGCGGTAGTGCTGCAATCACGGCGGAGACGGCGAGCGCGGCGCGTCCCTCATAATCGATCGCGGCGGTGACGCTGTCATATTGCAGCTTGAGTTGCTGATCGAGCGCCAACCGCGTCAGCGCGCGCTGCTGGCTGATGGAGAAGCCGCCGAGGATCGCACAAGCGACCGCCACCGTCAGTGCGATTGCGAGGATCAGGCGGGCGGCAATGGATCGGATCTTGAACATTCGGGAACCGGAAAATCCTGCAAATGGATGTTCTCCGAACTTCTCAGAAAATGCTTAACAACAAAGGGCATCAGGGGCCCGTCGAATGACGGTGCAAGCGCAGGGCTGCTACGGCCCGGTTGCATGGCACGGCCTCATCGCGCCGTCGGCGGGGTGGCGAGGCTGGTGGAAAGGATCGCCTTGCCGGCATCCTCGTAGTGGGTGTTGCGCGCCTGGATCTGCTGGGCGATGGCGTGCATGTCGCGAAAACGCCGTTCGAACTTGTTGGCCGCGAATACGGCGGTGGCGCCGGCCATGTGATAGGCGGTATCGACCACCGCAGCCGATTGATGAATGGTCCAGGTCGCGGCGATGCGGAGCGCGATGCGATGCTGTTCGGTGAGCGGGTCGCCGCGCGATAGATCGCGCCAGACTTCGGCCGCGGTGGTGTAGAGATAGGCGCGCGCGGCGCGCAGGGTCGCCTCGGTCTTGCCGATCAGGCCTTGCACCGCATTGTTGTCCTTCATCGCCTTGAGGCCTTGCGGTGTCTTGCCGCGGGCGAGTTCGGTGGCGGCGTCCAGCGTGGCGCGGGCGAGCCCAAGCGATGTCGCGCCAAAACCCATGCTGAACACCATGTTGGTGGTGAGCTTGTACAGCGCGCCGTTTTCCCGCAACGCCGTCGGGTCGTCGCGCAGGGCTGCGAATTTTTCCGGGATGAAGAGATTTTCGACCGAATAGGAATCGGTGCCGGTTCCCCGCAGCCCAATGACGTCCCAGACGTCGTACATCGTGGCGCTCGCCATCGGGAACAGGATGGTGCGGATCTCCGGCGAGCCGTCTTTCTTGCGCCGCTGGGTGCCGTCGGCCTCGACGACCCGGACATGGGCACCCAACCAGCTTGCCTGCCGCGAGCCGGAGGCGAAGTCCCAACGCGCACTGGCCTTGTAGCCGCCCGGAACCGCCTGCACTTCATGCGCGATCGCGCCCCAGGCGAGGATGCCGGGTGCGGTGTTGAAAATCTCGTTGGCGGCATCGGGATCGAGATAGGCCGCGGTCATGGCGCAGACGCTGCACTGGCCGAGGCACCATGCGGTCGAGGCGTCGGCCTTGGCGATCTCCTCCTGCATCTGCATGAAGGTTTCGAGCGGCGCCTCACTGCCGCCGAGGCTCTGCGGCAATAGCGAGCGATAGAGACCGTTTTCGATCAGGGCGGAGGTGACGGCCGGCGTCAACCGTCGGGTCCGCTCGATCTCGTCGGAATCGCGCGTGATCAAGGGCTGCAGCGAACGGGCGCTTTCGACGAGGTCAAAGCCGGGCTGCTTGTTCATGCGTTTCCTCGCAGTCTCTTATTTTTTGGCGCGGCGCGATGGTGGCCCATCCGCCGCGCGCGATCAAGCCAGGGAGGACGTCCGTCCTCGCATCATGCCATCGCGCGGCCGAGGTCGAGCGAGGGGTGTGGCGGTCGCTGCGCCGACGGAAAGCTCAGCGCCACCGCGATTGCGGCCATTCCGATGCCGAAGGAACCGACATGGAGCCACCAGTAGCCGTGATAGGTGTCGAACACCCATCCGCCGGCCAGCGGTCCGAGCGCCATGCCGAGGCTGGCGAACGCGGACACGGCGCCAAACACGGATCCCATGATGCGCGCGCCGAAATATTCGCGCACAAGCACCGCATAGAGCGGCATCACGCCGCCATAGGCGATACCGAACACGACAGACAGCGCATAGAATTCGCCGAGCCCTCCAACCGCGAGATAGGTCGCAATCGCCAGCGCCTGCACGAACAGGCCGCCGACCAGCACCGGCTTGGCGCCGAGGCGGTCGGCCATCGCGCCGAGCAGCAGGCGGCCGCCGAGGCCGGAGAAGCCGGCGAGGCTATAGACCGTGACCGCGGTCAACGGCGCGATGCCGCAGATCATGGCGTAGCTCACCATGTGGAAGATCGGCCCGGAATGTGCCGCGCAGCAGGCGAAATGCGCCAGCGCCAGCGTGATGAATTGCGGCGTCCGCAACGCCTGCGCCACCGTCCATTGCATTTCCGGCAATCCGGCTCCGCCTGTCGTGGCGGGTGCCGCAGCCGGCGGCGCCGGGCGAACGAGGAAGGCGGCCGGAATCAACAGCACCCATGCCGCGATGCCGATCACCAGCATCGCGGTGCGCCAGTCATAGGCCGTGATCAGGTAGCTCGCCGAAGGCGCCACCGTCAGCGGCGCCACGCCCATGCCGGCGGACACCAATGCGACCGCGAGGCTGCGGTGCTGCTCGACCCAGGCGCTCGCGACCGCGACCATCGGCGCGTAGAAGCTGCCGGCCGCGACCCCGATCAGCACGCCGAACGAAAGCTGGAATTGCCAGAGCGTATTGGCCTGGCTTGCCAGCACCAGCCCAGCCCCGAGCAGTAGGCTGCCTGCGAGCACAACGATGCGGGTGCCGAACCAGTCGGACAGCGCGCCCCAGAAAAATGCAGCTAACCCCATGCAGAGGAAATCGATCGTCGCCGCCGCCGAGACGCCGCTGCGCGACCAGCCCATCGCGTTCGAAATCGGCTGCAGGAACACCGCCAGCGACAGCATCGCGCCGAAGCCGACGCAGGTCATCAAGGCGCCGGCGCCGACCACGACCCAGCCGTAGTTGAAATTGTGGGATTTGCTCATGCGTTCCTCGCGCTTTTTTATCTTGTTGATGGTGCGCAAGGGAGATCGTGGCCTATCCGCATGCGGAGAGCAAGACGACCCGACATTCCGGGGCGACGCGAAGCAATAAAAGGGACCCAAGCGATCGCCTGGCGGCGTAGTGTGAGTATAGTGGGGATCTCGTCGTCCGGCAGAAGGAGGGACTGCTCTTCTACGTCGTAGGGATCGCATCCCTTAAAGTCGAACCAGGCGTCGGCCGGGTTCTTCCGAAATTCTGTTCGTCGGCGCCGCGAAGCAGCATGTCGGCGGCGAACGTCTGATCGTCCAATTTCCGGACCGGTCGCCACCATTGCTGGATCATCGGCGACGCCTTTGTACCAGACGCGCTCGCCCTTGTTGTGGCAGGCTATGACGCTTAGAAAGTGGTTCAACGCGGTTGTATTGTGGCGTAAACTCCACAAGCGCTGCGACAAGGCCAGACCTAGCTGGGGAGGCGCCGTGAGCGCCTCGGCTACTTCCGTCCGATCATTATGTGCATGACGGTAGGGTTGTCGTTTTTGATGCCCTCAACGCCATGGGCATCTGTTGGGACGCCTTCGGCGTTCAGAGCGTCAACAACCGCGGTGATCGCTCGGACCTCTGAAACTTGTCCTACTATGGACAGGCCTTGGATGGTGGCGTTGCCGGCCGACTCGAACCCGCTTGTGGTGAACATGAGCCCTTGGAATCCATCGGGGTATTTCCATGGGACTTGCGTCCAGCCCGCATCCCTAAGCACTGTGACAAGGATTATCATCAATTGGGCGGCCTCGGAGTCCCCGGGCGGCATCGCAACATCGAATTGCCGGGGCGCGAATGGCCTAAGTTTCTCGGAAACTCGCCGCTGCTGCTCAATGGAAAGCGTGCGTGGAGCTCTAAATTTTTCCAACTCCAATTTAGCTTCGGCGGCGCGAGCATTTGCTTCTGCCGTATCTTTCCGCAGCTGTTCGGCTTGCTTTTCGAGCTCTGCCGCTTTGAGAAGCGCATCACCTGCCGACTTGCCGGCTGCGATTCCCTCTTTTTTGGCGTCGGCTACCCTGTCATCAACCGCAAGTTTGTATGCCTCCAGCGCTCGCTCTGCCGACGCAGCTTCGCGCGTGTGCGAGATAATGGAGCCCGCCGTAGTTACGCCAATAGCTATGGCTGCTAGCGCCGCGAATATAACGGCCAATATGAGAGAGGAATCCCACCATTCGCCATTGTGGCCAAGAAATAGGGTTGAGGCGGCCGCATGTGCGCTGTCGATTGTTTCAGTCATGGGCGGGATGTTGGTGCTGTCATTTTGCATCATCGCCCTCCACGAACTACGAAGACGGCGGCGGCCACGTTAGATTTGCTCCAATGCTACCCCGTCCAGCTCCATCGCCGCAATACAAGCCAGAAAGAACGTGGCCGGGAATGTGCCCCTCGCCAGCTTATTGGTAATCGAAGCCTCCGTTTCCTTCAGGCCATGCTTCCTTAGCCGCTTGAAGGCCGATAGCCTTGACCGGCGCTACACCCGCAACCAGAGCGGCAAGCGCAAGGTAGTGGTTATCGTGGGAGCGAGACGATAATACCCTAAGACTGACGTCGAATTCGACCTCGATGCAGCCGCCTGATCGCCGTCGAACGGCTGATTGAGGCTGCTGCCGATCGCGGGAAGTGCAATGATCATATCATGCCTCTGATTTGCCCGACGTGTCAACCAAATTTCGGAAAATCAGCATGGCCCGCGTCGGCCCGCCACCGGCTACTGTGCATGGGGTTGTTTTCGATATTTTGTAGTGCGGCCACTGAAACGCTGGATTGGCGAGCTGAGCACCTACCTCAGCTATCCACCTTCAGCGCGGCAATGAACGCTTCCTGCGGGATGTCGACCTTGCCGAACTGCCGCATCTTCTTCTTGCCTTCCTTCTGCTTCTCCAGAAGTTTGCGTTTACGCGTGATGTCGCCGCCGTAGCATTTTGCGGTGACGTCCTTGCGCAGCGCGCGGACGGTTTCGCGGGCGATCACTTTGCCGCCGATCGCAGCCTGGATCGGGATCACGAACATGTGCGGCGGAATCAGCTCCTTCATCCGCTCGACCATGGCGCGGCCGCGGCCCTCGGCGCGGGTCCGATGCACCAGCATCGACAGCGCGTCGACCGGCTCGAGGTTGACCAGGATCTGCATCTTGACGAGATCCGCCGGCTTGTAGTCGGTCAGGTGATAGTCGAACGAGGCGTAGCCCTTCGAGACCGATTTCAGCCGGTCGTAGAAATCGAACACCACTTCGTTGAGCGGCAGGTCGTATTTCACCATCGCGCGGGAGCCGACGTAAGTGAGCTCCCTCTGCGAACCGCGGCGGTCCTGGCACAGCTTCAGCACGCTGCCGAGATATTCGTCCGGCGTGAGGATCGTGGCCTCGATCCACGGCTCCTGGATTTCGGCGATCTTGACCACGTCGGGCATGTCGACGGGATTGTGGATCTCGATCTCCTGACCGTCGGTCAGATGCATCTTGTAAATGACGCTCGGCGCGGTCGCGATCAAATTGAGGTCGAACTCACGCGATAGCCGCTCCTGGATGATTTCCAGATGCAACAGCCCGAGGAAGCCGCAGCGGAAGCCGAAGCCCAACGCCGCGGAGGTTTCCATCTCGAACGAGAAGCTGGCGTCGTTGAGCCGCAGCTTGCCCATCGCCGCGCGCAGCGTCTCGAAGTCGTCGGCGTCGACCGGGAACAGGCCGCAGAATACCACCGGGATCGCCGGCTTGAAGCCCGGCAGCATCTCGGTGATCGGCTTGCGGTCGTCGGTGATGGTGTCGCCGACGCGGGTGTCGGCGACTTCCTTGATTGCCGCGGTGATGAAGCCGATCTCGCCGGGGCCGAGTTCGTCGACCGGCGTCATCTTCGGCGTGAAGAAGCCGACGCGCTCGACGTCGTAGGCGGCGCCGGTACCCATCATGCGGATGCGGCTGTTCTTCTTCATCACGCCGTCGACCACACGAACGAGCACGACGACGCCGAGATAGACGTCGTACCAGCTATCGACCAGCAGCGCCTTCAGCGTCGCGTCGCGGTCGCCCTTCGGCGGCGGCAGGCGGGTGACGATGGCTTCCAGCACGTCGGGAACGCCGAGGCCGGTCTTGGCCGAGATCATCACGGCGTCGGAGGCGTCGATGCCGATCACGTCCTCGATCTGCTTCCTGACCTGTTCGGGCTCGGCTGCCGGGAGATCGACCTTGTTGAGGATCGGCACGATCTCGTGACCGGCGTCGAGCGCGTGATAGACGTTGGCGAGCGTCTGCGCCTCGACGCCCTGGCTGGCGTCGACCACCAGCAGCGAACCCTCGCAGGCCGCCAGCGAGCGCGAGACTTCGTAGGCGAAGTCGACATGGCCGGGCGTGTCCATCAGATTGAAGATGTAATCCTTGCCGTCCTTGGCGTGATAGCTGAGCCGGACGGTCTGCGCCTTGATGGTGATGCCGCGCTCGCGCTCGATATCCATGGAATCGAGCACTTGTTCCTTGCCCGCCATTTCGCGATCGGTCAGCCCGCCCGTCATCTGGATCAGGCGGTCGGCCAGCGTCGATTTGCCATGGTCGATATGGGCGACGATGGAGAAGTTGCGGATGTTGGAAATGGGGACGGTTGTCATGGGGCGCGGGATAGCATTCACATCCCCGTGCGGCAACCATATTGCTGTATTTTAAGGGGCTTTCTTCACGCCTGGCTGATTCCATAGCAACCAAAAACGCGCTACGCACGCAAGTATGTCGACTGCATCCATTTTACCCGCGGCCGCCCGCGGCAAGCGCGTTCCCTCGCTCCGGCGGCTGGGGGCAAGGCTGGCCTCGCGCGCCAGCGATCCCAAGGCCAGTCTTTGGCTGGTGATCGGCTTTGCCACGATCCATGCCGTGCTGTGGACCCTGATTCTGGTCAACCTGAAGACCGGCCAGGACGTCCACATGGACGTCGCGGAGGCCTACGCCTGGGGCCAGAAGTTCCTGCTGGGCTATGGCAAGCACCCGCCGCTGTCGGGCTGGGTCGCCGGCGTCTGGTTCATGATCTTTCCGGTCAAGGACTGGGCGACCTACGCGCTGGCGATGACGACGCTCGCGTGCGGGCTCGTGATCTGCTGGCTGCTGGCGCTGCGCGTGGTCGATCGCCGCCGCGCCTTCCTGGTCGTGGTGATGCTCGCGCTCTATCCGATCTTCAATTTCAAGGGCTTCAAATACAATCCGGATATTCTGCAACTCGTCACGCTGCCGCTGTTGATGCTGGCCTATCTCGATGCGTTCGAAAAACGCAGCGTGAATTCCGGCATCTGGCTCGGCTTGGCCGGCGCGCTGGCGCTGATGACGAAATACTGGGTGCTGACCATGATCGGCGCCATCGGCCTTGCCGCGCTGATTCACCCTGCAAGGCTGCAGTTCCTGCGTTCGCCGGCGCCGTGGGTCGCGATCGCCACGCTGGTGGTGGCGATGATCCCGCATTTCCTGTGGCTGAAGCAGGTGAATTTTATCGCGCTGACCTATGCCGGCGACAGCTATCATCAGTCCGATCGTGCGCAGCTGATCGATCTCGCGGTCGGGTATCTCGGTCATAATCTTGGGCTGGTGGCGGTGCCGGCGCTTCTGGCGGCGCTCGCGCTGGCGTGGCCGCCGCGGCGCTGGAGGCTGTTCTCATTCTGGTCGCGTGGCCCCAACGCGAGCGTGAATATGCCGCAGGCCCGCAACGTGTGGATCGTGCAGCTGATCGTCGCGCTCGGGCCGCCGATCGGCGCGGTGATGTTCGAAACCTACATCAAGACCGACTGGGGCATTCCATTGTTCTTCCTGGTGCCGCTGGCGCTGGTCGCGATACCCGCGGTGCGGGTGCGGCAGATCGCGCTGTCGAGCCTCACGGCGACCTGGCTGGTGATTTCGCTCGCGGTGCTCGCGGCCTCGCCGAAGATCGTCGCCTATGAACTGGATCAGAAGCGCAATGAAGGCGCGACCTATCGCGCGCGTTCCGAACTGGCGCGCGAACTGACCGAGGTGTGGCAGACCCGGTTTCATTCGCGCTGGCCGGTGGTCGCGGCCTATACCGATACCGGCGAGCCCATCACCTTTTACAGCCCCGATCATCCGGCGCCGCTGACGCCGGACGAGCCGTGGTCGTCGGGTCTGACTTCGCTCGAGGAAGCCAAGCACTCCGGCTTCATCGGCGTTTGCGAAACCGGCGACTGGAAGCTGGAAAAGTGTGAGGCCTGGATGAAGCTCCATGCCGCCAATGGCGAACGCATGGTGGTCACTACCCGTCGGTTTACGCTCGGCATCGCCGGGGCGGCGACGGCGTGGAATATCTTCGTCGTGCCGCCGGCCAAGTAGCGGTCATCGCAAATTTCAATTCGGGGGTAACGGATGGATCTCGACCTGACAGGCATGACGGCGCTGGTCACCGGCTCGACGCGGGGCATTGGCCTGGCTTCCGCCATCGGTCTTGCGCAAATGGGCGCTGACGTCATCGTCAACGGCCGCGAGAAGGCAGCGGTCACCGAGGCGATGGCGAAAGTGCTGAAAGCCGCACCATCAGCCAAAGTGCATGCGGCAGCGTTCGATCTCGGCAACGCCAACGGCTGCGACGCGCTGCTGGCGCAATTCCCCGAGGTCGACATCCTCGTCAACAATCTCGGCATCTACGAGCCGAAGGGGTTCTTCGATATCGAAGATTCCGACTGGTCGCGGATGTTCGAGATCAATGTCATGAGCGGAGTCCGCCTGACGCGGCATTACCTGAAGCGCATGCTGGACCACAAGCAATGGGGCCGCGTCGTGTTCGTCTCCAGCGAGTCCGGCGTCTACATCCCGAAGGAGATGGTGCATTACGGCTTCTCCAAGTCGGCCCAGCTCGTGATCGCGCGCGGCGCGGCGGAAACGACCAAGGGCACCAACGTCACCGTCAATTCGGTGATGCCCGGCCCGACCTGGGTCGAAATGGCGCCGGTGCGCCTGGCCGCGCGCGCAGAAGCCGCGGGCACCACCGTCGACGACCTCACCTCGCGCATGTTCACCGAACGCCGGCCGGCCTCGCTGCTGCAGCGCTACGCCACGCCGGAAGAGGTCGCCAATCTGATCTGCTACATCTGCTCGAAAGCCTCCAGCGCCACCAATGGCGCGGCACTCCGCGTCGACGGCGGCATCGTCACCAATCCGTTTTGAAAATGTCAGACCTCATCCTGAGGAGCATCGCGAGGCGATGCGTCTCGAAGGATGAATCGCACCAGCGGGGCTTCATGGTTCGAGACGGCGCTTCGCGCCTCCTCACCATGAGGATCTAACCGCTCCGCCTCACGTGCCTTCGTTGAACTTGTCAGTTGTAGGGTGGGTTAGCCGAAGGCGTAACCCACCATTGCACGCGCAAGAAAGTTGGTGGGTTACGGCTTCGCCTAACCCACCCTACGGACGTCCGCCGAAGCGCCTACGTGCCTTCTTCGTTGAACTTGTCGGCGATCAGCGCGGTGAGCGCATCGATCGCGGCCTGGGCGTCAGGGCCGATGGCGGCGACCGTCACCGTGGTGCCGGGTCCTGCCGCCAGCATCATCAATCCCATGATCGAGGTGCCGCCGACGGTTTCGTTGCCGCGCGTCACGAACACCTCGGCATTGAAGCGTTCGACCATCTGGACGAATTTGGCCGAAGCACGGGCGTGCAGGCCGCGCTTGTTGATGATGAGAAGTTCGCGCGAAACGGCGCCGTCAGGCACGCTCAGCCCGATATCCTTTTCGGGCTCGGCCTCTTCGCTCATTTGCCGGCGAGCACGCGGCTGGCGATGGTGACGTATTTGCGGCCGGCTTCCTGGGCCATGGCGATGGCGTCGGGAAGCGAACGCTCTTCGCGCACCTTGGCGAGCTTGACCAGCATCGGAAGATTGATGCCTGCGAGCACTTCCACCTTCGGGCGGCTCATGCAGGAGATCGCGAGGTTGGAGGGCGTGCCGCCGAACATGTCGGTGAGGATAGCTACCCCATCACCACTGTCGACGCGGTTCACCGCCTCGATGATGTCACTTCGACACAAATCGGAGTCGTCCTCGGCTCCAATCGTGATGGCTTCAATTTGTTTCTGCGGACCCATTACGTGTTCGAGCGCCGCCCTGAACTCGTCGGCAAGGCGCCCATGGGTCACAAGCACTAGACCAATCATCGGAAACTCCTCGCGGGTGCTTTTTGGTGCACCGCACGAACGCGCCACTTTGACCATCCAGAGGCCCCGCGCAAGAGGGCATCTTGGCTATTCTCCCGGATTTGGCGGAAGCGATGGGAGACTGCGCCGGTCTTATTCGGTCGCGATAGTGGGGCTTATATGGTTACCAAACCCCTTCACACAATCGGCCGAATGGTTACCAGAAGATGAACTCTCAGTTGTCGTTAGCGCGGCGACAACCAGCGGAAGGGGTAGATAGCCCGTTGGGACGGGGATTCGCGGTATCAAAACACCATTAAGGCGGGTTGAGAGCGCTTCGGCTGGCGGCAGCCGCTCGGCGTCCGCCGCGGCCAGATCGACCACGAGGCCAACGACGGCCTCGCCGGCGAACTCACAATGCCGGATTCCGAGCCCCCTGATCTCGATCAGACCGGCCAGTTCCGGTGCCGGGCGAACCCACAATTGTCCGGCGACTGTGTCGAGATGGACACGGTCGTCGCCGACCAAAACGGCCTTCGGGAGCTGTCCGGCACGCCCGGCCAGAATCAGGTCGAACGCCAGCCGCGACTTGCCGGCGCCCGAGGGGCCCCGGATCAGCACGGCCTGACGACCTATCAGCACCGCGGAGGCGTGGACGCTGGGAGCGGACGTCATGGCGCAGCCGATGTCATGGCGCCGGCAGCCGGACCACGAAGCGCGCGCCGGCGACGGTCGGCTGCCCCTCGTCATCGGCCGGGCCAGGGCGGTTCTCGGCCCAGATCCGTCCGCCATGGGCGTCGATGATCTGCTTGGAGATCGATAGCCCGAGGCCGGAATTCTGACCAAAGCCCTGATGCGGCCGATCGGTGTAGAAGCGCTCGAAGATGCGCTCCAGCGCATCCTCGCCGATACCAGGCCCGTCGTCCTCGACCGTGATTTCGATTTCCGACCGCACGCGGCGACAAACGATCCGCACCTTGCCGCCGGCGGTGGAGAAGGATTGCGCGTTGGACAGCAGGTTGGAGATCACCTGTCCGAGCCGCGAATCGTGGCCGGGCACCGAGAAAGCGTCGGTCGGGCCGCGGCCTTCGAAGCGGACCTCGACGCCGACGTCGTGTCCAAGCCTGGTTTCGTTGGCGACCGTCGTCAGCGTCGTCAGCAGCCGGCGCAGATCGACCGGCGCCATGTCCTGGCGCTGCAGTTCGGCATCGAGCCGGCTGGCGTCTGAAATGTCCGAGATCAGGCGGTCGAGCCGTTTGACGTCGTGCTCGATCACCTCGAGCAGCCGCGCCCGGCTGGTTTCGTTGCGCGCCAGAGGCAGCGTCTCGACCGCCGACCGCAGCGAGGTCAGCGGGTTCTTCAGTTCATGGGCGACATCGGCGGCGAACATCTCGATCGCCTCGATCCGGCTATAGAGCGCGTTGGTCATGTCGCGCAGCGCGCCGGAGAGATGGCCGATCTCGTCGCGGCGGCGGGTGAAGTCGGGAATCTCGACGCGGGTCTGGATGCGGCGGCGGACGCGCTCGGCGCCGTCGGCGAGGCGCCGCACCGGGCCTGCGATCGTGCTCGCCAGCAGCAGGGACAGCATGATCATGACGGCGGAGGCGACGCCGCCGACTTTCAGGATCGCGAGCCGTTCGGCGGTCACCATCTGGTCGATGTCGTCGCCCTGCGTCGACAGCATCAGGGCGCCATGGACGGCGCGGAACCGTTGTACCGGCACCGCGACCGAGACGATCACCTCGCCGCGGTCGTTGACGCGCACCATGCTGGTCTTGATGCCGTCGAGCGCCTGCACGACTTCGTGGTAGCCCTTGCCGTTCTCGGGTCCGAGTTCGCGGTATAGCGGCAGGTCGCCGCGGTTGAGCCAGGTACGGACCGCGATCGTGGCACGCTCGACGAAACTCGGTTTCTCCAGCGTCGGCGGCGGCAATTCGAAGCGCAACACGTCGCCGCGGCCGTAGAGATTGCGGCTGTCGAGAATCATGCCGCCGTCGCCGCCATAGATGCGGGCGCGGGTCTTGGTCGGTGAAATCAGCCGGCGCAACACCGGAGCGACCCGCTCCGGATTGATCGGGAAATCGAGCCCGGAATATTCGTCCGGCACGCCGTAGCTTTCGCCGGGCTTGAGGTCGAGCAGCCGGTCGGGGTCGATGGTGATGGTATTGGTTTCGACGGTGGCGGATGCGGCGATGGCGCCGGCGATGATTTCAGCCTGCACCAGGAGGCTCTGCGCGCGGGCGTCGATCAGGCCGGCGCGGAACTGCGAGAGATAGAGAATGCTCGCCACCAGCGCGACCAGGCCCGCGAGGTTCAGCGAGACGATGCGGCGGGTGAGGCTCGAGAACGACAGCGCGAAGAAGAACTGCCCGGCCCGCCGCAACCAGCTCAGCGGCCGCCGCCAGCCCTTGTCAGCCAGGTTGTCTTCGGCAGCAAGATCCTGGGCAACAAGATCCTGATCGCGGCGCTCCGAAGCATCCCCGTTGTTCAGGCCCTGATCAGGCTGCGTTCGATCTAGCAATGGCCAAAACTGCCGGTTGTCTCGAATTACGTCCCGCAATGCGCGCCGCTCGCGTGTCCTGCCCGGGCATTTTATCCGAGCCCTGCTGCGGCGTCAGTTAACAAACCCCGTCATAAAGCTCTTATGTCGGGGCATGATCTTTTCGGAAAACCGGTTCCCACTTTTCCGGATCATGCCCGTTTCAGGCTTCCTTGAAGCGGTAGCCGACGCCGTACAGCGTCTCGATCATCTCGAAATCGTCGTCGACCACCTTGAACTTCTTGCGCAGCCGCTTGATGTGGCTGTCGATGGTGCGGTCATCGACATAGACCTGATCGTCATAGGCGGCGTCCATCAGCGCGTTGCGGCTTTTCACCACACCCGGGCGTGTCGCCAGCGCCTGCAGGATCAGAAATTCCGTCACCGTCAGCGTCACCGGCTCGTTCTTCCAGGTGCAGGTGTGACGCTCCGGATCCATCCGCAGCAGGCCGCGGTCCAGCGCCCTGGCATCCGGCTCCTTCGGCACGGCGGTCGGATCCTTGGGCTGGCCGCGGCGAAGCACAGCCTTGACGCGTTCGACCAGGAGGCGCTGCGAGAACGGCTTGCGGATGAAATCGTCGGCGCCCATCTTGAGGCCGAACAATTCGTCGATCTCTTCGTCCTTGGAGGTCAGGAAGATCACCGGCAGATCGGACTTCTGCCGCAGCCGCCGCAGCGTCTCCATGCCGTCCATGCGCGGCATCTTGATGTCGAGGATCGCCAGATCCGGCGGCGAGGTGCGGAAGCCGTCGAGCGCCGATGCACCATCCGTATAGGTCATGATGCGATAGCCTTCGGCTTCGAGCGCAATCGAGACGGAAGTGAGAATGTTGCGGTCGTCATCGACCAGGGCGATTGTGGGCATGAGCCTGCTTTCGAATGAGACAGTGGCTAAACGGCGGGCAATCCAGCTATGCGCCGCATAAATGGCCTTCGTATACGGTCAACGAGCAATGCAAGCTGGGCTGAAGTGTGACCGAGTTCCGCAAAAACGTCCCCACGGGCGATGCGTTGCCCCCCATATAGCACCCCTGCTGGCTGGGAAAACCCCTTTTTTGCAATAAGATGGCTGGATCAAAACGATGCACCCGACCGCAGAATTCAATGCTTCCAGGCTCGCCCGCCAGCTATTGCGGCGTAGCCGCCAGGGGGCGCTGGCGACCCTGATGGCCGGGAGCGGCGATCCCTATTGTTCGCTGGTCAATGTCGCCAGCCATGCCGATGGCTCGCCGATCCTGCTGATTTCGCGGCTGGCGCTGCATACGAAGAATATCCTCGCCGATAACAGGGTGTCCCTGATGCTGGACGAGCGTGCCGCGGGCGATCCGCTGGAGGGCGCGCGGATCATGCTGGCGGGCCGGGCCGAGGAGGCCACGGACGGAGCGGCTGGAACTCTGCGCCGGCGCTACCTCAACGCCCATCCGTCCGCGGAAGCCTTTGTCGATTTCAAGGATTTCTCGTTCTTCCGGCTCGTGCCGTCCGGCGCCCACCTGGTGGCTGGATTTGGCCGCATCATCGACCTCACGCCGGCGCAGTTTCTGACCGATATCGGCGATGCCGGCGAGTTGCTGGAGGCCGAGCAGGGCGCCGTCGAGCACATGAACGAGGATCACCGCGAGGCGATGAACCTCTATGCGACAAAACTGCTCGGCGCCGAGAGCGCGGACTGGACCTGCATCGGCTGCGATCCCGATGGCATCGACATGCAGGCCGGCCAAACGGTGCTGCGGCTGGATTTCCCGGAACGGGTCACGGGCGGTGCCGCCTTGCGCAAGATGCTGGTGCGGCTTGCGGGCGAGGCGCGGGCGAAGGGCTGATTGCGGTTCACCGGACCGGATTGAACGGGCGCGGCCGTTTGCGCGACTTAATCCAGGACCACGCGTCAGTTTGACCCAGCGAAGTCCGGATCATGAAACCTTGCAACCGATTGGTGTTTTCGCTGTGTCTCGCGCTGCTGTCGGGTACCTGCCCTGGCGCGCCGTCTTGGGCACAGACGGGTGGGGCTGCCGCGCTCAGCGCCAAGATCAACGAACTCAGCCGCGCCGGAAAATATACCGAGGCCGCAGCCCTGGCGCAGGGACAGGTGGAAAGCCTCGAGAAAAAATTTGGTCCTGACAATCGCGACGTCGGGGCGGCGCTGAATAATCTGGCGCAGGTCTACGGCAGTCAGGGCAGGGATGGCGAGGCGGAGCCGCTGTTCAAGCGATCGATCGCGATCCTGGAGAAGACGGCCGGACTTGATTCGCCCGAGATCGCATCCGCCTTGAACAATCTGGCGGCGCTGTATCAACGGCAGGATCGGCTTGCTGACGCCGAACCGCTGTTCAAACGTGCGCTGGCGATCCGCGAAAAATCGCCGGGCAGCGGCCAAACCGACCTCGGCCAGTCCCTCAACAACATGGCGACGCTGTACGAAAAGCTCGGCCGCCACGGCGACTCCGAACCGTTGTTCAAGCGCGCGCTGGCGATCTACGAAAAGGCGGCGGGTCCGGAACATCCGGCGGTCGCGACGCTCTTGAACAATCTCGGCCAGGTCGACAAGGTCCAGGGGCGCACTACCGAGGCCGAGCCGCTCATCAAGCGGTCGCTGGCGATCCGCGAAAAAGTGCTGGGGCGCGATCATCCCGATGTCGCCCGCTCGCTGAACAACATGGCCGATCTCTATGAGCGGCAGGGCCGTTATGCCGACGCCTTGCCGCTCTACCAGCGGGCAGCGGCGATCCGCGAAACGGCGCTGGGCGCCAATCATCCCGATGCGGCGATATCGCTGAACAACCTCGCTTCGCTCTATCAAACGCAGGGCCGCACCGCGGATGCCTTGCCGCTGACGGAAAAAACGCTGGCCAGCGGCCGCGCGCAGTTGCGCGTCGCGTTGCCGGTGCTGCTTGCCGCGCAACAGCAGCAGATCATGCCGGCCGAACGGGCGCTCGACGATGCCCTCAACGCGGTTCAAGCTGGCACCCGGTCTTCCGCAGCATCCGCCGTCAACAAGCTGGCGGTGCGGCTCGCCGCAGGCTCCGACCGGCTCGCGCAACTGGTGCGTCGCGATCAGGATCTCGCCAATGAGGCCGAGACGCTGGACAAGGCGATTGTCGCGGCCGTCTCGAAGGACCGCACCAAACGCGACGCGGCTTCCGAGCAGAGAAGTCGCGACCGGCTTGCGGTCATTGCCACCGAGCGCGCCGGCTTGCAGAAAACTTTCGCCGTTGAATTTCCCGATTATGCGTCGCTGTCGAATCCGTTGCCGCTGAAGGCCAGGGAGATGCAGGCGCTGCTGTCCGATCAGGAAGCGCTGGTGCTGTTCGCGGTCGCGGACAAGGAAAGCTACGTGTTTGCGATGACACGCGATCGGGTCGACTGGCGACAGATTCCATCAGGCGCGGAAGCCCTGTCGCAGAAGGTCGCGGCATTCCGCCGCGGCCTCGATGTTGGCAAGGCGAGCGATGCGTCCGGCAAGTCGGGACTGTTCGATCTGGCGCTCGCCAACGAATTGTACGGAACGCTGCTGGCGCCGGTCGAGGCGCTGGTAAAGGACAAGCCGTCGCTGCTGGTCGTGCCTTCAGGGGCGTTGACGGCGCTGCCGTTCCATCTCTTGGTGACCGAGAAGCCGGCGGCCGCGATCCCCGATACGTTCGACGGCTACCGCGAGGCGGCGTGGCTGCTGAAACGGCAGGCGGTGTCGGTGTTGCCGTCGGCAGCGAGCCTGAAAACGTTGCGCGTGTTTGCGCGCAAGGAAGAGAGCACCAAGCCGATGACGGGCTTTGGCGATCCGCTGTTCAATCCCGGTGTAAAGCCCACTGACGGCCAGCGCTCCACCAAGCCAGCGGCACGGAGTTTGGCGACCGGCGCCTATACCGACTTCTGGCAGGGCGCCGGCGTCGATCGCGCGCGGCTCGCCGCTGCCCTGCCGCAACTGCCGGATACGGCCGACGAACTCAACGCCGTTGCCAAAGACCTCGGCGTTGCCGCGTCCGATATTCATCTCGGCGAGGACGCCAGCGAAACCACGGTGAAGCGCGCAGCGCTCGCCGATTACGGCATCGTCTATTTCGCCACCCACGGGCTGGTCGCGGGCGATGTAAAGGGCGTTGCCGAACCGTCGCTGGTGCTCAGCATTCCCAAAGTGCCGTCGGAATTCGACGACGGCCTGCTCACCGCAAGTGAAGTCGCGCAATTGAAACTCAATGCCGACTGGGTGGTGCTGTCCGCCTGCAACACGATTGCCGGCGACAAACCCGGAGCCGAGGCGTTGTCGGGCCTGGCGCGCGCATTCTTCTATGCCGGCGCGCGGGCGCTGCTGGTTTCGCATTGGGCGGTCAATTCGGAAGCCGCGACCCGGCTTTCGATATCGACCTTCGATCGCCTCAAGGCCGACCCGAAACTCGGACGCGCCGAGGCGTTGCGGCAGGCGATGCTGGCCTATCTCAACGACACCTCCTCGCCGCGGAATGCCTATCCGGCGTTCTGGGCGCCCTTCGCGCTGATCGGCGAGGGGGCTGCAAGGTAGTTGTGCATTGCAGCAAATCACCCGTAAAAGCCGCATTGCGGCGGATGGTCGCGCAATCACGAAGGCAAACGAAAGAAATGCGCTGCAGCAAGTTGATCCAGGTCAACAGCCGCTGTCGGAATAAACCAAAACCTGCGGGATCGGCTTGGCAAGGCGAGCGTTGCCAAGTAATAGGTCGCCGGACCAAGGCCGGAAGGCTATATTCAGAGGTCACCGCGGCAGAGCGCGTTTGGCGGCATTCGCGCGATCGAGATACGCGGGTTCGAGGAGGTTCTTCGTGCAAGAGACGGGTCTACGCAACGGCGCCTTCGGTGCCGATAAGTTCGGCTTAAAAAATCTCAAGACGGTGCATTGGAACCTCGGTGCGCCGCAGCTCTATCAGTTCTCGCTGTCGGCGGGCGAGGCGGTTCTTTCCGCGGACGGCGCGCTTTGCGCCGACACCGGTGACTTCACCGGTCGCAGCCCGAAGGACAAGTTCACGGTTCGCGACGCGACCACCGAAAAGATGTGGTGGGCTGGCAACCAGTCGATCACGCCGGAACAGTTCTCGGCGCTCTATGCCGACTTCCTCAAGCATGCCGAAGGCATGACGCTGTTCGCGCAGGATCTCTACGGCGGCGCCGATCCGACTTTCCAGATCAAGACCCGGGTCTTCACCGAGCTGGCCTGGCACTCGCTGTTCATCCGCACGCTGCTGATCCGGCCCGAAGCCTCGGTGCTGAAGGATTTCGTGCCTGAACTCACCATCATCGATCTGCCGAGCTTCCGCGCCGATCCGAAACGTCACGGCGTGCGTTCGGAAAACGTTGTCGCGATCGATTTCGCCCGCAAGATCGTCCTGATCGGCGGGTCTTATTATGCCGGCGAGATGAAGAAGTCGGTGTTCACCACGCTGAACTACTATCTGCCTGCCAAGGGTGTGATGCCGATGCATTGCTCGGCCAATGTCGGCCCGAACGGCGACAGCGCGATCTTCTTCGGCCTCTCCGGCACCGGCAAGACCACGCTCTCGGCCGATCCGAAGCGGACGCTGATCGGCGACGACGAACATGGCTGGGGGTCGGACGGCATCTTCAACTTCGAAGGCGGCTGCTATGCCAAGTGCATCAAGCTGTCGCAGGAAGCCGAGCCCGAGATCTTCGCGGCGAGCAAGCGCTTCGGCGCCGTGCTCGAGAACGTGGTGCTCGACGAGAACACGCGGGTGCCTGACTTCGACGACGGCTCGAAGACCGAAAACACCCGCTCGGCCTATCCGCTTGAATTCATCCCGAACGCTTCGCGCACCGGCCGCGCCGGCCAACCGAAGAACGTCGTGATGCTGGCGGCCGATGCCTTCGGCGTGCTGCCGCCGATCGCAAAATTGTCGCCGGCGCAGGCGATGTATCACTTCCTGTCCGGTTACACCGCCAAGGTCGCGGGCACCGAGCGCGGCCTCGGCAACGAGCCGCAGCCGGAATTCTCGACCTGCTTCGGTTCGCCGTTCCTGCCGCTCGACCCCTCCGTCTACGGCAACATGCTGCGCGAGCTGATCGCCAAGCACAATGTCGACTGCTGGCTGGTCAACACCGGCTGGACCGGCGGCAAGTACGGCACCGGCAGCCGGATGCCGATCAAGGTGACGCGCGCGCTGCTGACCGCGGCGCTCGATGGTTCGCTCCGCAACGTCGAATTCCGCACCGACAAGTATTTCGGTTTCGCGGTGCCGACCGCGCTGCCGGGCGTCCCGAGCGAGATCCTCGATCCCGTCAACACCTGGAAGGACAAGGCCGAGTTCGACAAGACCGCGCGTGCGCTGGTCGGCATGTTCCAGAAGAACTTTGCCAAGTTCGAAGCCCAGGTCGACGCCGAGGTCCGCGCCGCGGCGCCGGACCTGAAGCTCGCGGCCGAGTAACAATGGCTGTCATTCCGGGGCGCGCGTAGCGCGAACCCGGAATCTCGACGTTACGATCTCTAGATTCCGGATCGGTCCGAAGACGGACCGTCCGGAATGACCCAAGCGGGCGGCTCGGTGAGCCGCCCTTTTTGTTTCAGAGTGTTTCCAGTGCCGTCCCGGCAACATCCCGGCAAGGCGCTCAATCTCTCGTTAACCGCGCTCACCCGCAAGTAGCCCATCGCGGATTGCAGGTGAGGGAAACGTCGTCATGGGCGACATTATGAGCATTCTCCGGAGCCGCTACTCGGCGGCGTCGCAGAGTACGCCGTCGAACACGCCCTATACCAATGTCGATCCCACGCTCTATCAAGGCACCTGGAACGGTACCTATTCGAACAACCAGAAATTCGAGATCTCCGTCACGCAGGTCAATGGATTTCGCGCGCAGGTGAAATACCAGAGCGGTTCAACCATTCAGTACCAGAGCGTCCTGATCAAGGACAGTTCGTTCCGGTTCGGCGACACCAAGTTCACGCTGACGGCGCAGGGGACGGCGGACGTCAGGAACGTGATCACCGATCCCGCGTCCGGCAATACCAGCGTTATCGAGGGCAGTGCGACGCTGGCCAGCTAAGGCTCTTTGTTTTCGCGTTTTCTTTACGCGAACCGGTGTCCACCCACGGATCAAGTCCGAGGGCATGCTTCGCTTGAAAACGCTATTGTCAGGTGTTGTCCGGAAAGACGGCGTTGCTCGGCGTCGGCCGGTCGGTGATTTGCAATCCGAACAGGCTGCCGATCAACTCGACGGCAACGCGCGCGGTGCGGCCGCGTTCGTCGAGAAACGGATTGAGCTCGACGATATCGACCGATCGCACCAGACCTGAATCGTGCAGCAGCTCCATGATGAGATGCGCCTCGCGGTAGGTGGCGCCGCCCGGCACCGTGGTGCCGACGCCGGGGGCGACCGCGGGATCGAGAAAGTCGACGTCGAAGCTGACATGCAGCACGCCGTTTTGCGCCCGCACCCGTTCGATCACCTTGCGGATCAGCACACCGACGCCGAACTCGTCGATCGCGCGCATGTCGGCGATGGCGACCCGGCGCTCGGATACCAGTTTCTTTTCCAGGGGGTCGATCGAGCGGACGCCGAACAGCTCGATCCGGTCGGCGCCAACCGAAGCGCGCGGCCCGCCGCCGAGCAAGCCGTCGAGGCCGGGCTCGCCGGCGAGGAAGGCCGCCGACATGCCGTGCATGTTGCCGGTGATCGTCGTTTCCGGGGTGTTGTAATCGGCGTGGGCATCGAGCCACAGCACGAACAGCGGCCGGTCCTGTTGTTGCCAGTGGCGCGCGACGCCGTTCACCGATCCCATCGAGAGCGAGTGATCGCCGCCGAGGAAGATCGGGACCGCGCCGGAGCGCGCCAGCTCGAAGCTGCGGTCGCTGAGCGCGCGGATCCAGGCCTTGATCTCATCGTAATATCTGGCATTGGCCGGCGCCGTTTCTTCCACCGGCGCGATGCCGGGCGCGGTCATGTCGCCGTGGTCTTCGACAGAAAATCCCAGCTGGTCGAGGATGCGGCCGATCCCCGCGGTCCGCAGCGCCGCCGGCCCCATCAGCGTGCCGGCCTGCGAGGCGCCGATCTCGATGGGGATGCCGAGCAGGGCGATCCGCGGTTTGCTTGCGTGGGATTCGGACATGGGGTCTGATCTCGATGAAATCGTAGGGTGGGCAAAGCGAAGCGTGCCCACCATTCAAAGCACGATTTGGATAGATGGTGGGCACGGCGCATAGCGCGCCTTTGCCCACCCTACGAAGTGCCGAACAGGCTCGCCAGTTCCATCACGCCTTGAAATAGGCGATCTGCGTCGTCGTTGCGAGCAGTCGCCCCGACGGCGACCACAATTCGCCGTTCTGGTCGCCATAGCTCTTGTGAAAGATTTTGGCATCGGCGACCGCCAGTACCCGCGTGATGTCTTCCGCCGTGAGGTCGCCGGCATCGACGTGAAAATAGGTCGTCATCGACACCGTGCCGAACGGTACCAGTTCGCGCCTGGCATGAAAGATGCGGCCGAAAAACGCGTCCGACATCGACATCAGCGACAGTGCGTCGATCTTGCGCGGCGCGCGATCGCCGATCCACAGTTTGGAATACGAATTCGGCGGCGCCGAAGCGTCCGTTACGCCCCAACCCGGCTCGCCCTCGACAAAGCGGAAATCATACTGCTTGACCCAGGGGGCTGCGATCTTGGCGTAGGGCAACGTCTGCTCATACGGCCTGGTGTCCGGAAACGGCGCCTGCGCGTGCGACCATGACGGCCGGCGCTCGGCGAACACGGCGGTTGCCAGCGTCGCAACCTCGCCGCCCTTCTGCGTCATTTCCACGCACCAATGTTGCGACGAGCGGTTGGCCTTGACCAGGCGAACGTCGAGGTCGAAGGCGCCTTCCGCGACCGGCGCGCAGAAATTGACGGTCAGTGACAGCGGATCGCCGGCGCGCTGCGGATGATCGATCAGCGCGCGCAGGATGGTCCCCGCCGTGCAGCCGCCGAACGGCCCGACAAAGGCCCAGTAATCCGGACTGGTCTTGCCCTGCCAGCAACTGTCGCCGGCGGTGACCTGTGTGGCGTCGTCGAAAAGGTGCGGGGTTTTGGTCAGCATGGGGCCTTCTGTTCCGTCATTGTCTGCAACAAACGCAAAGCGTTTGTGCATGAGAGCGCAGCGAAGCAATCCAGCGGCGACAAAGCAAGTCTGGATTGCTTCGTCGCTGCGCTCCTCGCAATGACGTTGGAGGTAATATTTTTCTCGTCATGGCCGGGTTTATCCCGGCCATCCACGTCTTCCTTGCGGCCTAAAAGTTAAGACGTGGATGCCCGGCACAAGGCCGGGCATGACGACGGGACGGAGAAGCGGCGTCACCGCGCCGCCTCGCGCGCCTCCAGCAGGCCGGACGCCGCCGCGCGCACCGGAACGTTCCAGATGTCCTCGGCATATTCGCGGATGGTGCGGTCGGACGAGAACCACGGCATCCGCGCCACGTTGAGGATCGAGGCGCGGGTCCAGGCCGGCACCACCTGCCAGCGCGCGTCGATGCCGCGCTGCGCCTCGTAGTAGGAATCGAAATCGGCACAGACCATGTAGTGGTCGAGGTAGCGCAGCATGTGTCCGATCGAGGCGAAGCGCGAGGGATCGTCGGGGGCGAACGCGCCGCTCTCGATGGCGCGGATCGCGCGTTCCAGCCGCGGCGAGCGGCTGATCACGTCGGTGGCGTCGAGGCCCTGTTTGCGCCGGACCATGACGTCGCCGGCTTCCATGCCGAAGATCGCGATGTTCTCGGCGCCGACATGGTCGCGGATTTCGATGTTGGCGCCGTCGAGCGTCCCGATGGTCAGCGCGCCGTTGAGCGACAATTTCATGTTGCCGGTGCCGGAGGCCTCCATGCCCGCGGTCGAAATCTGCTCGGACAGATCGGCGGCGGGGATGATCACCTCCGCCAGGCTGACATTGTAGTTGGCGAGGAACACGACCTTGAGCCGTCCGGCGACCACGGGATCGTTGTTGACGACTTCGGCGACATCGTTGATCAGCTTGATGATCAGCTTGGCGGTGCGATAGCTCGCCGCCGCCTTGCCGGCAAAGATCTTGATGCGCGGCACCCAGTCGCGCTGCGGCTCGTCCTTGATCGCCTGGTACAGCGCGATGGTCTCGACGATGTTGAGCAGTTGCCGCTTGTATTCGTGGATGCGCTTGATCTGGATGTCGAACAGCGCCGACGGATCGACCTGGATACTGAGCCGCTCGCCGATCAGCCGCGCCAGCGCCAGCTTGTTGTGGTGCTTGACGTCGCGGAAACGCTGCTGGAACGCGTTGTCGCTGGCGCGGGCTTCGAGCCGCTCGAACAGCGAGAAATCGTCGAGCACGGCCTCGCCGCAGACCTCGCGCAACAGGCCGGTCAGGCGCGGATTGGCCAGCATCAGCCAGCGGCGGAAGGTGATGCCGTTGGTCTTGTTGGTGATGCGGCCGGGATAGAGATGGTTGAGATCGTGAAACACGGTCTCCTTCATCAGGTCGGAATGCATCGCCGAGACGCCGTTGATGCGGTGCGAGCCGACGAAGGCGAGCTGTCCCATCCGGACCCTGCGGCCGGATTTTTCGTCGATCAGCGATACCGAGGCGCGGAAGTCGATGTCGCCGGGGCAGCGCTGGTCGGCCAGCGCCAGATGCTGGGCGTTGATGCGGTAGATGATTTCGAGGTGCCGCGGCAGCAGCCGTTCGAACAGTTCGACCGGCCAGGTTTCCAGCGCTTCCGGCAGCAGCGTGTGATTGGTGTAGGACAGCGTATCCACGGTAATCTTCCACGCCTCGTCCCAGCGAAAATTGTGCAGGTCGACCAGGATGCGCATCAGCTCGGTGACGGCAAGACTCGGATGGGTATCGTTGAGCTGCACCGCGACCTTCGAGGCGAGGCTGCGCAGTTGCCCGTCGGAGGAAAGATGCCGCTTGATCAGGTCCTGCAGCGAGGCCGAGACGAAGAAATATTCCTGCCGCAGCCGCAGCTCGCGACCGGCTGAACTTTCGTCATTCGGATAGAGGAATTTGCAAATCGATTCCGCGCGCGCTTCCTCGGCAACGGCGCCGAGATAGTCGCCGCTGTTGAAGACATCGAGCCGCAGCGGATCGGGCGCGCGCGCCGACCATAGCCGCAGCGCGTTGACGTGCTGGCCGCGCCAGCCCACGATCGGCGTGTCGTAGGCGACGGCCTGCACGGTTTCGGTCGGACGCCAGGTGGCGCGGTCGCGGCCGCGGTCGTCGACATGATCGACCTCGCCGCCGAAATGAATGTGATAAACCACCTCCGCCCGCTGGAATTCCCAGGGGTTGCCGAAGCCGAGCCATTCGTCCGGATATTCGTGCTGCACGCCCTGCGAAATGATCTGGCGGAACAGGCCGAAATCGTAGCGGATGCCGTAGCCGATGGCGGGGATGGCGAGCGTCGCCATGCTTTCCATGAAGCATGCCGCGAGCCGGCCGAGGCCGCCATTGCCGAGCGCTGCGTCCGGTTCGCATTTGCGCAAATCATCGAGCCCGACACCGAGGTCGCCGAGCGCGGCCTCGAACACCGGCAACAGGCCCATATTGTTCAACGCGTCGGTGAACAGGCGGCCGATCAGGAATTCGAGTGAGAGATAATAGACGCGCTTGCGGCCGGCATCGTAGCTCGCCTTTTCGGCCGTCAGCCAACGGTGCACGATGCGGTCGCGCAATGCCAATGCTGCGGCCTTGTACCAGTCGCGCTTGGTGGCATTGCCGGCATCCTTGCCGATCGCCAGCCGAAGCTTGGCGAGGATCGCGCCCTTGATTTCGGCCAGCGCCAGTTCGTCGATCGGCTGACCGGGCAGCGGGTAACTCCCTGGGAACTGTTCCTGCAACGCTTCAATCCCTGCGGTTGATACTTGTACCAACGATACGCGCCTTGCACGACAATCGAAACCGTCGGGGGGATTGTTGTGCACTGCGCTGGTATGTTTTTATGCAAGGACCGGGCCGATTTCACGGCATCCGGAAGCGGGTTTGGTGCTAGGTTCGGGCGGGACAGCTGGGAGATCGTGACAGTTTAGGGGAGGAATCGGCCATGAGATTGATGATCGAGATCGCCGCCGCCGTACTGCTGTTATTTTGCATCAGCGCCAGCAGCGCCGCGTTTGCCGCGGGCAAGGCCGGCAAGAGTGCCGACGGCTTGAGCTGCTCCTTCAGCGTCCCCGCCAACGCCTCCCCCACCGCCCGCTGCGCATCGATCAAGCGGCAATGCGGCGGAAAATTCTACGCGAATTATTGCGGCGACAAGCTGCTGTCGGCGATGTGAAGTCGTCGGTCTAGTCGGAATCCTCTGGCTTCAGACGGATTTCGCTGAAGCGCCAGTAACGGAGGTCACCTTCGCTGTCGATGCGGTCGTCGTCGGACAGTTCCTCGATGCGTGCGCCGACGATTTCCGGCGTAATCGGCCAGGACAGTCTTTCACATTCTACAACGACGTCGCCGACGATCCGCGCGGTCTTCATCAATCGCTCGCTCAGCTTGGAGAAGATGATCCTGTCGAGGTCGGCTGCGGTCACCGATGCAGGAAGAACGACGTCGGCCCATCGCACCGAACTACTGATTTCGGGCTCTTCCTGCGGTTGCGGCCGTGGCCGCAAATCGGGATATCTGAAGTAAATGCCCTCCAGTACTTCGTCGCAGTCGCGATAGAATCCACGGAGTAGTGCAGCAAAGATTTTGCGGTCCTGCGCCTCAAGGGTGAACGCTATTCCAGCCGCGCGTTCGACCGATGCATTGGCGTCCCTGAGATGCTTGTGAATTTCCGTTGCCTGTTCCCGATCCATCGTCTTATCCCCAAGCCCAAATTGCGTGAGCATTGGAACAAATTAAGAACACTTTAGCAAGTACTTGATATATCATTGTGATTCGACGCCGTGCCGACACAATATCTATGGTCTATCCGAGTTTGTGAGGACTACATGTCCACCATCGCCTTCGATCAGTTCGCCCTTACCCGCATCGCCGATTTCGCGCGCTCGCTGTCGCGGCTGCATCAGACCTCGCGCCGGCAGGCCGTCGACGACGACGCCATCGACCGCGAGTTCAATGCCGTCTGCATGTCGGTGTGGGGCTACACCACGGACGATTTCAGCGACGATCTGTTCTCGGTCGCCGACCACGCCTGGCTCGACACGCTCGATGAAGCGCATGCGCGGATCTTCGCCGCCGAGCAGGGCTACGACCTCGTCGACGATCAGGGCATGCTGACGGACTGGTGGGGCTACTGCTGGATGATCCTCGCCGAAAAGCGCGGATTGCTGACGCCGGAAAACCGCGCCGCGTCACGCGCGGCGATCGAGGAAAAATATTTGTCGGCGCCGAATGTGATCGGTGTGATCGTGGGGCGGTGATTGGTCCTCATCCTGAGGAGGCGCGTCAGCGCCGTCTCGAAGGATGGCTGCATTGGTGGGGCTTCATGGTTCGAGACGTACGCTTCGCGTGCTCCTCACCATGAGGTCCAGCGACCTACGGATGTCGCTGCCTACTTTGCATGGGGTTGTTTTCGAAATTTTGGTTCGGTCGTGCGGCGCCTAATTCACTTCCGCCCGCTTCGCCGCTTTGGGCGCCACGGTTTTCGGCACTGTCACCGTCCCCGTAGGTATCTCGCGGCTGGCTTCCGGCATCACCGTCTCGCGGACCATTTCGGCGCTGACAGGTGCGACCTTCATTTCGCCGAGCCGCGCGCGGACATCGGCGGTGAGGCCGGGATAGCTCGCGACCGGCGTGAATTCCGCGGTCTGCTCTGCGCCGAGCCGGACGCCGGTATAGGCGACCAGGCCGTCGGTCGTGGCGATGACGTCGCCGGAGCGCAGCGAGGTGTCGAGCGTCAGGTCGACCGGCGCCAGGCCGGAGGGACTCCGTCCATTGCAGGTGCAATCGGCGCGCAGCGCCTTGCGGTAGGCGAAGGCGTTTTCACTGTCCGCGTAGCGCTCGCCATTGCCTGAGGTCGCGCCGTCGATATGGCTGCCGTAGAACACCTTGGTGGCGCTGGCGGGACAGAAGGCCTGGCAGGTCTGCGCCGCCGAGGCGCTACCGCGCATGGTCAGCGGAAAATACTTGCCGTCACAGCTTCGGACGCAGAAAGCGGGTCCGGAGCCCCCGGCCACGCGCTGCGTCGGTGCAGGCTGCGGTGCCGGCTGGTTATTGCCGAACGGATCGGCGAAGAAGTTTGCTTGGGGCGGGGCCGGCCGCGCCTGCTGCTTCTGGGCGCCGCCGAAAAACATGTCGAACAGCCCTTCAGCGGAAACGCTGCCGGGCACAAGCATCATCGACCCCAAGGTCATGGCGGCAACAAGCGTCGCGCGGCGCCGCACGCGCAAAAAAGCCAACTCTGTACGCAACGCTAACTCCACCCAACGCAACAAAACGCGCCGAAGCACAACAGGCTTCAGTGCGATTCACCATAAAAGGGGATGGTAAACGAGCGGTGCACGGGGCGCGGACGGCGCAAAAGAAATGCGTCTTTCTGCTCCCTCTCCCGCTTGCGGGGGAGGGCCGGGGTGGGGGTGTCGCCGCATAACGGATATCAGAGTTTGCCGAGAGATTTCCCCCACCCGCCACGCGCTATCGCGCGTGTCGACCTCCCCCGCAAGCGGGAGAGGTAAGCAAACCACCGACGTAGCCCTCAATCCTTCAAAAACTCGCCAGCCTTGTACAGCGAACGGAACGGAATGCCGGCTTCGGCAAACGATTCGGTCGCGCCCTCGTCGCGGTCGACCATGGTGAAGACCAGCACGATTTCGCCGCCGGCGTCGCGCACGGCGTCGACCGCCTTCAGCGCCGAGCCGCCGGTGGTGGTGACGTCCTCGACGATCACGATGCGCTTGCCCTGCAGGCTCTCGCCCTTGGCGAGGCCTTCCACGGCCAGACGCGCACCATGCTCCTTCGGCTTCTTGCGCACGAAGAACGCTGCGATCGGATGGCCCTTGAGCCACGACAGTTGCGCGATCGCGCCGGCCAACGGCACCGCGCCCATCTCCAAGCCGCCGACGTAATCGAGCCTGTCGTCCTTCAGCGCTTCATAGGTCAGTTCCGCCAGCAGCGCGGCACCTTCGGGGTCGAGCATGGTCGGCTTGAGGTTGAAGTAGAAGTCGCTCTTGCGGCCCGAGGCCAGCGTGATCTCACCGCGTCCGAACGAGCGCTTGCGGATGATCTCGGCGAGGCGGGCGCGGGAGGCTGATTTGGACAAGGTTTTGCTCGGGGTTTTGAGGTGGCGCGCAATCTATCGATGCTCCCGGAGACATTCCAGAGCCGATCTGTCGTCGTCAACAGGGTACCGTGGGACGCAGGCGCGGCCCGCGCAAAGCGCAGTTGTCGAGCGGCGAGGTTCCGCGCTACGGGAGGTCAAAGCCTTTGTGGGGAAAGCTAAGAAATGACCATCGAGCTGCACACCTGGAACACGCCGAACGGCCGCAAGATCTCGGTCGCGCTGGAGGAAATGGGGCTGCCCTACAAGGCGATCCCGGTGAACATCGGCAAGGGCGAGCAGATGGCGCCGGCCTTCCTCAAGATCAGTCCGAACAACCGGATCCCGGCGATCGTCGACCCGGATGGCCCGGACGGCAAGCCGGTCAGCGTGTTCGAATCCGGCGCGATCCTGCTCTATCTCGGCGAGAAGAGCGGAAAATTCCTGCCGAAACCGCTGGCCGATCGCATCCCTGTCTATGAATGGCTGATGTGGCAGATGGGCGGCTTCGGCCCGATGCCGGGCCAGGTGCATCATTTCATCGCGCTGGAGAGCGAGACCGACCGTACCTATGGCCTGAAGCGCTACATGGCCGAGACCCGTCGCCTCTATGGCGTGCTGGACCGCCGGCTCACGGGGCGCGAGTTCGTCGCCGATGCGCTGTCGGTCGCGGATTTCGCCATCCTCGGCTGGGCCTGGCGCCACCCGCGCCATAAGGTCGAGCTGAAGGATTTCCCCAATGTCGAGCGCTGGTACAACGCCCTGA
Source organism: Afipia sp. GAS231 (assembly GCF_900103365.1). Taxonomy (NCBI): domain Bacteria; kingdom Pseudomonadati; phylum Pseudomonadota; class Alphaproteobacteria; order Hyphomicrobiales; family Nitrobacteraceae; genus Afipia; species Afipia sp. GAS231. The sequence goes on along the minus strand of NZ_LT629703.1, from coordinate 3,106,403 downwards.
TGGCGCGCCCCGCCACCAAGCGCGGCTTCGACGCGAAGCTGGATTAATTTCTTTCTGCTCCCTCTCCCGCTTGCGGGGGAGGGCATAGGCGGCCTACGGCCGCCGTTCTTCCAAAAGAACGCCGATGCAAAGCATCGGCTATGGTGGGGGTGCCGCCGCGAGTCACACCGTTCGTGTGGAGAGAGTTTCCCCCACCCGGATCGCATCTTTCGATGCGATCCGACCTCCCCCGCAAGCGGGAGAGGTAAGGAGCGTCACGCCTTCCTCGCTTCGAACGCCATCCGCACCGCCAGGCCCGCCAGCACCGTCCCCATCAGCCAGCGCTGCACCAACAGCCAGCTCGGGCGGGTGCCGAGAAACATCGCGATCGATCCGGCGGTGAGCGCGATCACGGCGTTGATGCCGACGCTGATGACGGTCTGGACCGTGCCAAGCACCAGCGACTGCGTCAGCACGCTGCCGACAGCGGGATCGATGAACTGCGGCAGCAGCGCCAGATACAGCATTGCGATCTTCGGGTTCAGCAGGTTGGTGACGAACCCCATCGCGAACAGTTTGCGCGGGCCGTCGACCTTCAGCTTCTTCACCTGAAACGGCGAACGGCCGCCCGGCCTCAGCGCCTGCCACGCCATCCACAACAGATAGGCCGCGCCGGCAAAGCGCAGCGCGTCGTAGGCGTAGGGCACGGCGAACAACAACGCGGTGATGCCGAACGCCGCGCACAGCATGTAGAACAAGAAACCGAGCGCGACGCCGCCGAGCGACACGATCCCCGCGGCCGGGCCCTGCGTCAGCGAGCGCGAGATCAGATAGATCATGTTCGGCCCCGGCGTCAGCACCATGCCGAGCGAGACCAGGGCGAAACCGAGCAGCGTGGCAATGTGAGGCATGACAGACTCGCGCGAGGGGATGCGCGTGTTCTAACGCGCCGGCAGCCGCGCTGTCATTTCGGAAATTGCTCCGAGGACATTTCTAGGCTCGCTGCCGCATCAGTGGTGCGCTCCCTCTCCCGCTTGCGGGGGAGGGCTGGGGTGGGGGTGCCGCAACAAACGATGACCTATCGAGCGGAGAGACTTCCCCCGCCCGTCGCGCGCTATCGCGCGCGCCGACCTCCCCCGCAAGCGGGAGAGGTAAGTAAGAAACTCAATGCGCCTCGTCCCAGTTGTTCGCCGCGCGGGCGTCGACCTGCAGCGGCACCGAGAGCAGTACCGCGGGGAATGGCGCGTCCTGCATGACGTGCTGCACCACCGGCAAGGTCGCCGCCACCTCCTTGTCGGGTACTTCGAAAATCAGTTCGTCGTGGACCTGCAGCAGCATCTGCGCCGAGAGTTTTTTCGCGGCGAGGGCGTCTTCCATCCGGGTCATGGCGCGGCGGATGATGTCGGCCGCGGACCCCTGCAATCGCGCGTTGATCGCGGCGCGCTCGTTGAAGGAGCGGACCGAGGCGTTGGAGGCTTTGATATCGGGATAGTGACACTTGCGCCCGAAGATCGTCTCGACGTAGCCGTTGGCGCGGCAGAAATCGCGCGTCGCGTCCATGTAGGTGCGGATGCCGGGAAAGCGCTCGAAATACTTCTTGATGTAGGCCGAGGCTTCCTCGCGGGCGATGCCGAGCTGGTTGGCGAGACCGAACGCGGAGATGCCGTAAATGATACCGAAGTTGATCGCCTTGGCGCGGCGCCGCACCTCGCTCGGCATGTCCTTGATCGGCACGCCGAACATTTCCGACGCCGTCATGGCGTGAATGTCGAGCCCGTCGCGGAAGGCCTGCTTCAGCACCGGGATGTCGGCGATCTCGGCCAGCAGCCGCAATTCAATCTGCGAATAGTCCGCCGACACCAGCTTGTGGCCGGGGGTGGCGATGAAGGCCCGGCGGATCTTGCGGCCGTCCTCGGTACGCACCGGAATGTTCTGCAGGTTCGGTTCGTTGGACGAGAGGCGTCCGGTCGTGGTCGCGGCCAGCGCGTAGGTGGTGTGCACGCGATGGGTCTGCGGATGGACGTATTCCGGCAGCGCGTCGGTATAGGTCGACTTCAGTTTCGATACCTGCCGCCACTCCAGAATCTTCTTCGGGAATTCGTGGCCCTGTTCGGCGAGTTCGTCGAGCACCTGCGCCGAGGTCGACCAAGCGCCGGTCTTGGTCTTGCTGCCGCCGGTTATCCCCATTTTGCCGAAGATGATGTCGCCGATTTGCTTGGGGCTGCCGACATTGATCGGCTCGCCGGCGATTTCCTGAAGCTCGGCCTCGACGCGCGCCGCGGTCTGGGCGAATTCGCCCGACAGCCGCGACAGCACCTGGCGGTCGATCGAGATGCCGCGCCGCTCCATCCGCGCCAGCACGCTGACCAGCGGCCGTTCGAGGGTTTCGTAGACCACGTTCATGTGCTCGGCGACGAGGCGCGGCTTCAGCAACCGCGCCAGCCGCCAGATCACGTCGGCGATCTCGGCGGAATATTCCGTCGCTCTATCGATCGCGACCTGATCGAAGCCGAGCTTGTTCTTGCCGCTGCCGGTGAGGTCGCCGTAAGCGACCATGGCATGGCCGAGCCAGCTTTCGGCCAATGACCCAAGCACGTGCGAGTTGCGTCCGGCGTCGAGCGCGTAGGACATCAACTGCGCGTCGTCGAGGTTGCGCACGGTGATGCCGTGCTGCGCCAGCATCACGGCGTTGAACTTGATGTTGAAGCCGATCTTCAAGACGCCGGCCGACTCCAGCAGCGGCTTCAGCGCCGCCAGCGCCTCACTGGCCTTGAGCTGGTCCGGCGCAAGCCCGGCGTCGAACAGGCCGGCGCCGCCGCCGGCCTGCTTGTGGGCCAGTGGCACGTAGCAGGCATCGTTCGGCGCCAGCGCCAGCGCAATACCGATGATGTCGGACTGCATCGGATCGTCGGTATTCGCCTGGGCATCGATCGCGAAGGTGCCGGCGTCCCGGGCGCGGGCGACCCAAACCTTGAGTTCGTCGACGCTGCGAAGGGTCTTGTACTTGCTCCGATCGACCGGCAGCTTTCGCGCGGCTTCGGCGCGGGCCGCGGCGAGTGAAATCGGTGTGCCTTTGACGCTGGCGGCCTTGTCCTGCTTGTCGGCGCCGGGCTTGGCGGTGGCCGGGCTCGCAAACAGATCGCCGGTGCCGCCGCCGGACTTGGCCGCGGCAGGCGCAGCGGCACTGGCGCCGCTCTTGCTCGCCGCATCCGCCTCCACATCGGCCGGGTCGATCTGCGAATAGTCGGCGACGCGGCGGGTCAGGGTGGAGAATTCCATCGCCTTGAGGAAGGCGATCAGCTTGCGTGCATCGGGCTCGTGCACCGCGAGTTCGTCGAGCGGCGTGTCGAGCGCGACCTTGTCGTCGAGCAGCACCAGTTTTCGCGAAATCCGTGCCTTCTCGGCGTTCTCGATCAAGGCCTCGCGCCGCTTCGGCTGCTTGATCTCGCCGGCGCGCAGGAGCAGCGTTTCGAGATCGCCGTATTCGACGATCAGTTGCGCCGCGGTCTTGATGCCGATGCCGGGCACGCCAGGCACGTTGTCGGTGGAATCGCCGGCCAGCGCCTGCACCTCGACGACCTTCTCGGGCGGCACGCCGAACTTTTCGATCACTTCGGCGATGCCGATGCGGCGGTCCTTCATGGTGTCGTACATGGTCACCTTGTCGGTGACGAGCTGCATCAGATCCTTGTCTGACGATACGATGGTCGCGGTGGCGCCACGCTCGCCGGCCTCGCGGGCGTAGGTCGCGATCAGGTCGTCGGCCTCGAAGCCGCCCTGTTCCAGGCAGGGAAGGTCGAAGGCGCGCACGGCGTCGCGGATCAAGCCGAATTGCGGAATCAGGTCATCCGGCGCCGGCGGCCGGTGCGCCTTGTAATCCGGGTAAAGCTTGTTGCGGAAGGTGATTTCCGACTTGTCAAAAATGATCGCCAGATGGGTCGGCCGGTTATCCTCGGGCATGTCGCGCAGCAGCTTCCACAGCATGTTGCAGAAGCCGAGCACAGCATTGACCTGCAGCCCGTCGGATTTGCGGTTCAGCGGCGGCAGCGCGTGATAGGCGCGGAAAATGTAGGAGGAGCCGTCGACCAGAAAGACATGGTCGCCTTTCTTGAGGGCTTTGACGGCATCGGGTTTTGCGGTGGCTTTGGGGGCTGTTTTCGGCATGGCCGAAATTTAGGGATTTTTGCGCGGGAATGACAGCCTTGGGGGGCAGTTTTTGCGCCCAATACACACCGTCATCACCCGCGAGGCGGACGACCTACTCTGCCGCCTGCAGTACCGGTTCCGGCTTTTTCGGCGCGATCCAGAATGCATCGGGACGTTCGAACAGGAAGTTGGCGTGCAGCGCCAGGGCCAGCCGCCAGATCGCCAGGGCACCGGCGACGCCTGCGATGGTCACGATCAGCGAGATCGTACCGATGTCTACCGATAGTCCGCTGTGCAGCAGCAACGTTCGCGTCGCCGCCATCGGCAGGAAGAAGGCGAGATAGATGACGATGGAGTGCTCGCCGCAATAGCGCAGGAAATTGAGCCGGTGCGCCCGGGCCAGCAGCGTGCCTGTTACGATGATGGCGCACGCACCCGTCAGCCCCAGCGCCAGCGAAACCAGCGGCCACTCGCTGAAACCTGACGCGACCAGACTGCTGTTGACGAGCGCCCATAGCGCAAGCCCGGCGAGCGCGAGCGCAGGCCGTGCCCGTGCGCGATCCGACAGCGTAAACACGTAAGCGGCAGCCCAGTAGCCGGAATAGAAATAGACGAAGCGCGCGCAGAATTCGTCGATCACGGTCCAGCCGGTGGCGACATGCATCATCTCGAGTGCCGCTGCCACCAGCCAGATCGCCGGTGGCGGGATTCGGCGCGACAGTTTTGTGACGACGAAGAAGACCGGCAGCAAATAAATGAACCACAAGGTGCCGAACGGCTCGATCAGGGATTCCAGATACAGGTAGCCGACATGATGCCAGCTTGATTCGGCGGCAAAGGACTCAGCCTTGAAGCCGAACTGGATCGTTACCCACAGCACGTAGAAATAGACGAAGTGGACCACCTTGCGGTCGAGATAGGTGCGCCAGTCGCGGTCGATCACGACCGATAGGAAAAGCCCTGAAATCAGGAAGAAATCCGGCATCCGGAACGGCTTTGCGAACATCACCACGAGATGCATGAAGCCGGTCTGGCCGGCGGCGGCCTCGACGCCCAGCACCGAATGCATCATGACAACCATGACAATGCAGATGCCCTTGGCATAGTCGACCCAGTCGACACGGTCGGGCCGCGCCGAGGCCCCCGCAAAAGCGGGACGCTCTGACATGGCGAATGTGCCGTTTGCGGTCATCAATGTCTCTTTTCGGCGCGGTAAGCCGGCATCATCCGCCCGATCGGTTTCATTCTCCTTTATTCATACAAATGTCATGCCGGATCAGTGGCTTTCCGCTTTCCCCTTGGCCCGCAAATGTTTTAAGAGGCGACGCAAAGCTGAACGGGCGTTAACCACCCCACAGCGTTTCGAGCGAAACCGAAGCCGGCTCGGGTAAAGAAAGCGCTTCGAAACAAGGGCTGAAGACCAGGTTCTGATTTGGTCAGAACGGTTCGGCCCTGGAAACAGGTTATTCGATGCGCATTGCGATGATTGGAACGGGCTATGTCGGGCTGGTGTCCGGCGCCTGCTTTGCCGATTTCGGCCACCAGGTCACCTGCGTGGACAAGGATGCCGGCAAGATCGCCGCTTTGCTCAAGGGCGAGATCCCGATTTTCGAACCCGGCCTCGATGCGCTGGTGGCGTCCAACGTCAAGGCCAAGCGGCTCGATTTCACCACCGACCTGACCGGGCCGGTCGCCGAAGCCGATGCGGTGTTCATCGCGGTCGGCACGCCGTCTCGGCGCGGTGACGGCCACGCCGACCTCACTTATGTGCACGCCGCGGCGAAGGAAATTGCCACGGCATTGTCCGGCTTCACTGTAGTGGTCACCAAGTCGACCGTGCCGGTCGGCACCGGCGACGAAGTCGAGCGGCTGATTCGCGAAGCCAATCCGACGGCGGACGTCGCGGTCGCCTCCAATCCGGAATTCCTGCGCGAAGGTGCGGCGATCCGCGATTTCAAGTTCCCGGATCGCATCGTGGTCGGCACCTCGGACGAGCGCGCCCGCAAGGTGATGAGCGACATCTACCGTCCGCTGTCGCTGAATCAGGCGCCGCTGATGTTCACCGCGCGGCGCACCGCGGAGCTGATCAAATACGCGGCCAACGCTTTTCTCGCCACCAAGATTACCTTCATCAACGAGATCGCCGATCTCTCTGAAAAAGTCGGCGCCAACGTGCAGGAAGTCGCGCGCGGCATCGGGCTCGACAATCGCATCGGCTCGAAATTCCTGCATGCCGGACCGGGCTTCGGCGGCTCCTGTTTCCCGAAGGATACCCGTGCGCTGGTGAAGATCGCGCTCGATCACGATGTGCAGTTGCGCATCGTCGAGGCGGTGCTCGGCGTCAACGACAACCGCAAGCGCGCGATGGCGCGCAAGGTCGCCAACGCGGTCGGCGGCAATCTGCGCGGCAAGACCGTTGCCGTGCTTGGTCTGACCTTCAAGCCGGATACCGACGACATGCGCGAGGCGCCATCGATTCCGCTGGTCACCGGCCTGCTCGACATGGGTGCCACCGTGCGCGCCCACGATCCGGTCGGCATGGAACAGGCGCGCAAGGAACTGCCCGATATCGAATACTGCGAAGACCCTTATGAGTGCGTGCGCGGCGCCGACGCGCTGGTGATCGTCACCGAGTGGGTGCAGTTCCGCGCGCTCGATCTCGACCGCATCAAGCGCGCGATGGCGCAGCCCGTCGTGGTCGACCTGCGCAACATCTACCGCGCCGACGACATGGCGGCCCACGGATTCACTTACGAGAGCGTCGGACGGGGCGTCGAGCCGGGCCTGTAGCCGCAACCACAGTTGTCATACCCCGCGCATGCGGGGTATCCAGTACGCCCGGTGTTCGTAACCGGTGACACCTGCGTTTACTGGATCACCCGCATTCGCGGGTGATGACGGGTCAGACAACTTGCCTCGCACTTTCGATACGCCGCTTCCGATCGACGTCGTGCTCGATGAGCTCGCGCGGACGCTGGCCGGCCACAACGCCGCCGTGCTGGTGGCGCCACCCGGCGCCGGCAAGACCACGCGGGTGCCGCTGGCGCTGCTCGATGCACCCTGGCTGAAGGGCAAGAAGATCATCATGCTGGAGCCGCGCCGGATCGCGGCCCGCGCCAGTGCGGAACGGATGGCGAAGACGCTCGGCGAGCGTGCCGGCGAGACCGTCGGTTATCGCGTTCGTTTCGGCTCGAAGATTTCGCGCGCGACCCGGATCGAAGTCGTGACCGAGGGAATCTTCGCTCGGCAGATTCTCGACGACCCCGAACTCAACGGCGTTGCCGCCGTGCTGTTCGACGAATTTCACGAGCGCTCGCTCGATGCAGATGTCGGCCTGGCCCTGGCGCGCGACGCCCAGACCGGCCTGCGCGAGGACCTGCGCATCCTGGTGATGTCGGCGACGCTCGATGGCGCGCGGGTCGCCAAACTGCTCGGCGACGCGCCTGTTGTAGCGAGCGAGGGCCGCGCCTTTCCGGTCGAGACCCGGTATCTCGGCCGCAAGCCCGATGCGCCGCTGGAGCGGCAGATGGCGGATGCCATCGCAACGGCGCTGCGCGCCGATCCCGGCTCGGTGCTGGCTTTCCTGCCGGGCGCCGCCGAAATCCGCCGCACCCAGAATTTCCTCAGCGAACGCGTTCACGACGCCAGCATCGAGATCGTGCCGCTGTTCGGTGCGCTCGATGCCGCCGTGCAGGATCGCGCCATCGCGCCGGCGCCAAAGGGCCAACGCAAGGTGGTGCTGGCGACATCCATTGCCGAGACCTCGCTGACCATCGAGGGTGTCCGCATCGTCGTCGATTCCGGCATGGCGCGGGTGCCGCGCTACGAGCCTGATATCGGCCTGACCCGGCTGGAGACCGTGCGCGCCTCGCGCGCCGCGGTCGATCAGCGCCGTGGCCGCGCCGGCCGCACCGAACCCGGCGTGTGTTACCGGCTGTGGGACGAGCCGCAGACCGCTTCGCTGGCGGCCTACACCCAGCCCGAAATTCTTTCCGCCGACCTGTCCTCGATGGTGCTCGATCTGGCGCAATGGGGCGTCAGCGACCCCACGACGCTGGCGTTTCTCGATTCCCCGCCCGCGCCGGCCTTGAAGGAGGCGAACAGCCTGCTCGCCGAACTCGGTGCGCTCGACGGCGACGGCCGGATCACCGCGGAAGGTCAAAGCCTGCGCGCGCTGGCGTTGCCGCCGCGGCTGGCGCGGATGATCGTGGATTCGCATCGTTTGGGCGCCGGCGAGGAGGCCGCCGAAATCGCGGCCATCCTGACCGAACGCGGTCTCGGTGGCGACAGTGTCGATCTCGACGTGCGGCTCGATCAGTTCCGCCGCGACCGTTCGCAGCGTGCCTCCAGTGCGCGCAGCCTCGCGCAGCGCTGGGCCTCGCAGGTGGCGTCGACCGAAAAAGCACCGACCGAAGATGCCGCGCCAGCCACCGGCATCATGCTGGCCTTTGCGTTTCCCGACCGGGTCGCGCGCAACCGCGGCAATGGCAGCTTCGTGCTCGCCAATGGCCGCGGCGCCGCGGTCGAGCAGACCTCGTCGCTGGCGCGCGCGCCCTATATCGCGGTGGGCGAACTGACCGGTACGGCGGCGCAGGGACGTATTTTGTTGGCGGCGTCGATCACACAAGCCGATATCGAATTGCGCTTCGCCGGTCAGATCGAAAACACCGAAGAGGTTTCGTTCGATCGCGCCGCGATGGCGCTACGCGCGCGCCGCAAAAAGACGCTGCACGCGATCACGCTGTCGGAAGCGCCAATGGCGCTGTCGCCTTCGGCAGAGACGGCACGCGTTTTCGCCGCGGGACTGATTGCAGCAGGATTCGACAAGCTGCCGTGGTCGAAATCGCTGCAGCAATGGCGCGACCGCGTCATGTTTCTGCGCAAGGCGGAAGGCGATAGCTGGCCCGATCTGTCGGATGCGGCGCTGGCGACTGAAGCCGAGAACTGGCTGGTGCCTGCGCTCTACGACAAGATTTCGCTGAAAGAGGTTTCAGCCGGCGATCTCTCGGACGCGATGATGGGGCTGTTGCCGTGGGAATTGCGTGCGCGGCTGGAGCGCGAAGCGCCGACCCATTTCGAAGCGCCGACCGGCACCATGCTCGCGATCGACTACGAAGCCGAGCAGGGGCCGACCATCGCCGTCCGATTGCAGGAATTGTTCGGGCTCAACACCCATCCCTCGATTGCCAAAGGCAAAGTGCCGCTGGTGCTCGAACTGCTGTCGCCGGCGCAGCGGCCGGTCCAGGTCACGCGCGATCTGCCGGGTTTTTGGCGCGGCAGCTACGCCGCGGTACGTTCCGATCTACGCGGCCGCTATCCCCGGCATCCCTGGCCGGAAGATCCCGCCAGCGCGCTGCCGACCCGGCGGGTCAAGCCGCGCGGGACGTGATCCGCGCCCGCCGTTAACACTTCACTCATCCTTTTCGCCGAAATGACGGCCCTGGCCGCCTTCGTTAGTCGCGGCTTGGCGGCTGCCGTGGTGATATCGGCCGCCTGCGGAAACGAGTGTGTGGCGTCATGCGTAACCTGATGATTTGTGCCGCTATTCTGATCGGCCTCGGCACCTTCATGGCGCAGATGGCGGACAAGATGACACCGGCGGCGGCTTCCGCCACCACAGCGCCGCGCAAGGCTGCCGTCGAGACGGAAGCACCAACCTCCGGCCGCACCTTGAGCATTCCGCGCGACGCCCGCGGTCATTTTCAGACCGACGGCAGGATTGACGGTCAGCGCATCGACTTCATGGTCGACACCGGCGCCTCGGTGATTGCGCTGAACGAGAAGTCTGCGGCGCGGTTCGGCCTGCGCCCGGCCCGCGGCGACTACAACGCCTCCGTCTCTACCGCCAACGGCACCATCAAGGCGGCGCGCACGCGGCTCGCCATGGTCGAAATCGGCGGCCTCGTGGTCCGCGACGTCGATGCGATGGTGCTGCCGGACGAAGCGCTGTCGGTAAACCTGCTCGGCCTGTCGTTCCTGTCGAAGCTGAAGCGCTTCGAATACGCCAACGGCAAGATGGTGCTGGAGCAGTAAGGTTTCCCGGTTACCAAACCGCCGCAATTAGCCCTCACAAGGCGCCGGTCCCGCCTATCGCCCGGCCCATGCATCCGCTAAGGCTGCGGTGTTCCTTTTCCTTTTGACGACAAGGCCATCTGATGTTTCCGAAGCCGAAATCCGTGCTGGTTCCAAATACCTATGCTTTCGAATCCGGGCCGATGGTGAAGGCGACCGGTTTTCGCGAATATGACGCGCGCTGGCTGTTCGAGAAGGAAATCAACCTGATGGGCATTCAGGCGCTGGGCATGGGGCTCGGGGCGCTGATTGCCGAACTTGGCGTCAAGCAGGAAATCGTCGTCGGCCACGACTTCCGCAGCTATTCGGCCTCGATCAAATACGCGCTGATGACAGGCCTGATGGCGGCCGGCTGCAAGGTGCACGACATCGGGCTGGCGGTGACGCCGATGGCCTATTTCGCGCAGTTCGATCTCGACGTGCCCTGCGTCGCGATGGTCACCGCCTCCCACAACGACAACGGCTGGACCGGCGTCAAGATGGGCGCTAACCGTCCGCTGACTTTCGGCCCCGACGAGATGACGCGGCTGAAACAGATCGTGCTCAACGCCGAATTCAGCAACAAGGCTGGCGGCGCCTATCAGTTCCACGAGAATTTCCCGGCGCGCTATATCGCCGATCTCACCGGGCGGACGAAAATCAAGCGCAAGCTCAAGGTCGTGGTTGCCTGCGGCAACGGCACCGCCGGCGCGTTCGCGCCGCAGGTGATGGAAGCGATCGGCTGCGAGGTGATTCCGCTCGACACCGAGCTCGACTTCACCTTCCCGAAATACAATCCGAACCCCGAAGACATGGAGATGCTGCACGCGATCCGCGACGCAGTGCTCGCGCACAAGGCCGACGTCGGCCTCGGCTTCGACGGCGACGGCGACCGCTGCGGGGTGGTCGACAACACCGGCGAAGAAATCTTCGCCGACAAGGTCGGCGTCATGCTGGCGCGCGACATGTCGGCGATCCACAAAAATGCGCAGTTCGTGGTCGACGTGAAATCGACCGGACTGTTCATGACCGATCCGGTGTTGCAGAAGCAGGGTGCCAATACCACTTACTGGAAGACCGGCCATTCCTACATGAAGCGCCGCACCAACGAGCTCGGTGCGCTGGCCGGCTTCGAAAAATCCGGGCACTTCTTCTTCAACAAGCCGTATGGCCGCGGCTATGACGACGGTCTGGTTTCGGCGATTGCGGTCTGCGAGATGCTCGATCGCGCACCCGGCAAATCGATGGCGGACCTGAAAGACGCGCTGCCGAAGACCTGGTCGTCGCCGACGATGTCGCCGCACTGCGCCGACGAAACCAAATACGGCGTCGCCGATGCCGTGGTGAAGCATTTCGAGGCGTTGCAGAAAAACGGCGACAAGGTCGCAGGGCAAAAGATCCGCGATCTCGTCACCGTCAACGGCGTGCGCGTCACCGTCGAGGACGGCAGCTGGGGTCTGGTGCGGGCCTCATCCAACAAGCCGGAACTGGTTGTCGTGGTCGAGAGCCCGGTCAGCGAGCAGCGGATGCGGGATTTGTTCGAGGCGATGGATTCGGTGCTGCGTACCCATCCCGAAGTGGGCGAATATAATCAGAAGATTTGAGGCGTTCACGTCGCCCCGCCCACAGCCGTCATACCCCGCGAAAGCGGGGTATCCAGTACGCCGTGGCTTCTCTGTTTGATCGCTAATGCTCTGGAATACTGGATCGCCCGCTTTCGCGGGCGATGACGAGTATCCGGTGCTCTACGCCACGTGCAGCGAACCCAGAAAACTGCCGACCTCGGATTTCAGCCGATCGGATTGCGACGACAGGCCGTTGGCGGCATCCAGCAGCTTCGACGTCGCCCGGCCGGCCTCTTCGGAGGCGCGGCTGACGCTGAGGATGTTGTCGTTGACCTCGCGCGTGCCGTCGGCCGCCTGCTGCACGTTGCCGGCGATTTCCCGGGTCGCCGCGCCCTGCTGATCGACGGCGGCGGCGATTTCGTTGGAGATCTCGTCGATCTCGGCGATGGTGCCGCCGATCGCCTGAATGGCGTTGACGGCCTCGGTGGTGGCGCTCTGGATATCCTGGATCTGCGTCGAGATCTCCTCGGTCGCTTTCGCCGTCTGGTTGGCCAGCGCCTTGACTTCGCTGGCGACCACCGCGAATCCGCGGCCGTGCTCGCCGGCGCGGGCCGCTTCGATGGTGGCGTTCAGCGCCAGCAGATTGGTCTGGCTGGCGATGTTCTGAATCAGCGTCACCACTTCGCCGATCTTCTGGGTGCCGGCGGCAAGCCCTTCGACCACGCTGTTGGTGCGGCGCGCTTCGCCGGCGGCCTTGTTGGCGATCTCGGCCGAACGCGTCACCTGCTGGGCGATGCTGTTGATCGAGGCGGTGAGTTCTTCGGTCGCTGAAGCCACCGTTTCCACGTTGGACGAAGCCCGGGTCGACGCGGCCGCAGCTGCCGCCGTCTGCCGCGTGGTTTCCGTGTTGCTGTTGCTCATCGAGGAAGACAGGCTCTGCATCTCGTTGGCGGCAACCGCGACCGCCTCGACGATACCGCCGATCTTGCGTTCGAAGCCGGCGGCGAGTTCGCGGCGCGCTGCGTCGCGGTCCTGCTTGGCCTGCCGGTCGGCCTCGGTGCGGTCGACATTGGCGCGGGCGACGGCGGCACTGGCCGCCTCTGCCTCGGCGGTTTTCTCCGCGGAGGTTTCGAACAGGCGCGACAGCGTCGACGAGAGCCAGATCAGCACGCCGGCCTCGATCAGGAGAATGACGGCATGCAGCACGACGCGGCCGAAGTCGGCGCCGCCGGGATAGATCGCGGCCGGCAGCAGGAAATTCAGCACCAGATGATGCAACGCCACCGCCAGCGTGCCGGCGATGATCGGGCGATAATCGCAATAGGCGACGAGACAGGCCAGTGCTGCAAAGAAGTACATGTGCATGTCGATCTGCCAGGCGTGCCCCGCGAGCTGATAGGCAAACACCGACACGCCGCCCATCAGAGCGACAGCGAAGATCAGGCGGGTCGACAGTCCGTTACCGGCCGCGCGCCACGATATGGTCGCGGCCAGCGCCATCGCCATCATGAAAGCGCCGGGCACGATCCAGTCGGTGCCGCGCATCATGCCGATGGTGACGGCGATCGGCACGTGCAGCCACAGCACCGCAAGCAGTGTCTTGCTGGTGGTCTCGCGCAAGCTTGCCAGATCATCGCTTTCGATGGTCATTCCCAGTCCCCCGATTGAAATTCGAAAAATAAGCGTTCTATTTCGTAAAGCAGGCGGCGATCACCTGCGGATCCATCGCCAGCCACGCGCCGGCTTGTCGTAGTCTCGTCAGCCCGTCACGGTCGTCCGGACGCACCACCAGCAGCGCGGGCAGCGCCGTCATTCTGACAATGGCGGCATTGGCAGATGCGGCAGCCAGCAGGACCTCCTGGGCGCTCCACCATGGCGGGAAGGCCACGGCAATGACCTCGGAGCCGGGCCGGACCTGCAGCGACAGTGCCGCGATCGCGACAAAGCTCGCGACCAGCAACGCAGCAGCGTTCAGCCAGGCGGGCCATCGCGAAGGTGAGATGGTTTTTTCCCGCTCCATCACGTGAAGGTATCGTGATGAAGCTAATTGCTCGTAAATGGATTGGTTAATGGAGCGTTTAAATGCGCGCCCGCGCGACGACGGCCGGTCGAACCACGCGCTCAATCGTCATACCCCGCGCATGCGGGGTATCCAGTACGCTGTGGCTTCTCGATCGGCGCTCAACTTCGGTGGAATACTGGGTCACCCGGTCAAGCCGGGTGACGACAGCGGATTGCGGTTTCTTACGCCGCCGGCACCGGCAGTGCGGTGACCGACTTGATCTTCTCCATCGCAAACCGCGAGGTGACGTTCTTCAGCGGCACGGCGCTGATCAGCTTTTTGTAGAACACGTCATAGGCTGCCATGTCCGCGACCACGACGCGCAGCATGTAATCGACGTCGCCGGCCATCCGGTAGAATTCCATCACCTCGGGCATGGCGCTGACGGCGGCCGCGAAGGTTTTCAGCCAGGCTTCGGAATGGTCGGAGCTTTCGACCGAGACGAACACGGAAATGCCGAGCCCGATCTTGTTCTGATCGACCAGGGCGACCCGGCGCAGGATCACGCCATCGGCCTCCAGCCGCTGGATCCGCTTCCAGCACGGCGTCGACGATAGCCCGACCCGGTCGCCGATCTCGGCCACCGACAGGGAGGCGTCTTCCTGCAGCACGGTGAGGATTTTGCGGTCGATGGCGTCGAGGCGGCGATTGGCTTCAGGAATCTGAAGGGCAAGATCGGTCATGAGAAAAATGTTCCATAGAAGAGGTTGATATACCTCATATATAGAAAATTCTTCTCGTGCAAGCCCCTGCTACGGGGCCGTCTGCGCCCGGTCGACCCCCTGGCTCTGGCTCAAAAGTGCTTCAACTTCAGCACGTTGCGGGGCCGCGAAGGCGCCACCGAACCGGGTGCATTTCAAAGCCGCGGCGGCGGAGGCGAATCGGAGCGCCTGCCGCAGCTCCTGCTTCTCGGTGATGGCGAGCGCAAAGGCGCCGTGGAACACGTCGCCGGCGCCCAGCGTGTCGACGGTATGAACATGGAAGGCCGGGGTTTCCTGGATGGCGCCGTGCTCGTCCAGCCAGATGGTGCCCTGCGGGCCGCGCGTGCCCGCCAGGAACGATTTGGTCAGTTTGGCGATCTTGTGCAGCGCCTTGGCGTCGTCGGCGATATCGGCGGTCTCCTGCAGCGGTTCGCTCGAGAACACCAGATGGGAGGACGCGTTCAGCAGACCCTCGCGTAACGACATCGCACGATCGACGTCGACGATGACGGGGATGCCACGCCGGACCGCTTCAGCGCACAGATCCGTGCAGAATTCCGCAGCTCGGCTTTCGGTGAGGATCGCCGCGCAATCGTCCAGCAGCGTCGCGGTGGGCGGCAGCTCGACTTTCCAGAGCTCGGGATCGCGGAAAGTTACGATGGTGCGCTCGCCGGTCGGGTCGATCATGATCGCCGAGATCGGCGTCACCAGGCCCGGCATGCGGACCACATGCTTGGTCTCGATGCCTTCATGCGCAAGCTTGTCGAAGATGTACCGGTCGGAGGTGTCGCGGGCATCGCCCATCGGCCCGCAGATTGAGGCGCGGCCGCCGAGTCGCACGATGCCGATGGCGGCATTAAGCGCGTTGCCGCCGCAGATTTCCTCGAAATGGGTGGCGTTTTCCTTGGAACCGCGGGCGGGAACGCCGCCGACGCGGAAGGTCAGGTCGCGCACCGGCATTCCGATGCAGAGAATACGGGGCGGTATTTTGGGCGCTCTGTCGTGAAAGTTCATCCGGGAATCCGTCATGCCGGCTCCGCGTTGTGCCGGAACCTTGGTCCGGAGTTAACCGATTGGGCCATCGTACGGTTCCCGTTATGCACCGGCGGCGCTGCCCTCATGCAGCCACAGCCCGATCAGATGGTGCGCGATCGCAAACGGATGCGCGGCAAAAAGGCCGTCGGGATGCTCCCGCTTGTGCATCAGGGTCGCCTCGGCACGGGTAAACCAGCGGGCGTCCTCGAGTTCCGCACGGTCGACGACGATTTCCTCGGTGGTGGCGCGCGCGGTGCACCCGATCATCAGCGATGACGGATAGGGCCAGGGCTGCGTCATGTAGTAGTTCACGTCGGTGCAGCGGATTCCGCTTTCCTCGAAAATCTCGCGGCGGACCGCGTCCTCGATGGTCTCGGCCGCTTCGACGAATCCGGCGAGGCACGAATACATCCCCGGCAGGAACTGCTTCTGGCGGCCGAGCAGGATTCGATCGCCATGGGTGACCAGCATGATCACGACCGGGTCGGTGCGTGGAAAATGCTCGGCCTTGCAGTTCGGGCACTCGCGCTTCCAGCCGCCTTCCTTCATCGAAGTGCGGGTACCGCAATTGGCGCAGAAGCCGTGGCGCTGATGCCAGGACACCATCGATTTGGCCATCGCAATCGCGGAGAGCTGCTCGATCGGAGCGAGGCCCTGCATCGCCATGCCGCGCAGTTCGGTGACGGCGACGTCAGCGCGCCCCACCAGCTTCTCCACGGCCGCTGGCGAGATCCCCATGCCGAACAGCGGCGCGCCGTCGCGTAGACCCAAAAAGATCGTGCCGGGATTGGCGCCGAGCTTCACGGCCTCGTCGACGCCCAGCAGCAGGCGCGGACCATCGGCTTCCTGTTTCACCACCAGCGAGTCGCGGTAGATCACATAGGCGCGGGCGTCGCGGTGGTTTTCCAGGGCGAACAGTTTTTCGTCGTTGGTGCGCAGATGTGCGGCGCGGTCGAGAACATGGGTAACGAAGGCAGGCTTTCCGAGCGGATACTTATCGAATGCGGACATAATTCAACCCAACCAGATCTTGCGGCGAAGTGCGCTGATGAAATTCTGTACTTCCTCGGCGTCATGCGCCAGCGGCGGCATTACGCCCCAGACCGGACGCGGCCAGGCGGCATCGTTCGAGCGCCGTGCGATGACATGAACATGGAGTTGCGGCACCAGGTTGCCCAGTGCTGCGATATTGAGCTTGTCGCATTGGGTGACCTCCTTCAGCGCTTTCGCGACCCGGGAGATTTCGGTCATCAACTGCGCTTGCGCGACCTCGTCGAGATCGATGATTTCAACCGCATTGTTCCGGCGCGGCACCAGCAGCAGCCACGGGTAATGCGCGTCCTTGATGACCAGCACCCGGCACAGCGGCAGGTCACCGATGTCGATGGTGTCTTTCTTGAGCTGGGAGTGCAGCGACCAGTCGGAGGCGTCAGAGGGCATCTTTTTTTCTCTAATCTTTCTAGCAGCCTTGCAGAGACTGGCCCCGCAAACAACATCGCTAGGTGACCCGGGCTTTTGTACGCGGCTGAAGAAGCAAGACGTGGATGGCCGGGTCAAGCCCGGCCATGACGAAATGGGGGAATTCCTGCCCGTTCCACCCAGCCAGCCCGCTTGCTTTCCGGTCCTTTTGGCCCCAAATAAGGACCGGGAGATTGGCGGTGGACGAGCCTCTCGCCAACCGGGTCAGGTCCGGAAGGAAGCAGCCCTAACGAGGTCCGGATCGGGTCGCTCGTCAGTCTCCTACCTGTTTTTCGAGCGAAAAGCGCATGGAAGCGGCAAGTTCGTACCGTGCGCTTGATTTCGTTCCGTTCCGCAAGCCGGCCTTGAGAGACAATCAATTGCGGATCGACCGATGAGTGATGCTGGCGCTCCCCCCGATGATCCCGAAGGCGCCAACCAGGGCGGTTTCGCGCTCGGCGGTCAGCCTGACGCGGCCAAGCCCTACCGGGTGCTGGCGCGCAAATACCGCCCCTCCAGTTTCGAAGACCTGATCGGCCAGGAGGCCATGGTCCGCACCGTTTCGAATGCGTTCGAAACCGGGCGAATTCCGCAGGCCTGGATTCTGACCGGCGTCCGCGGGGTCGGCAAGACCACCACGGCGCGGATTCTCGCCCGCGCGCTGAACTACGAAAAGCCTGACGGGTCGGTGAAGGGACCGACCATCCACATGCCGGATCTCGGCGTGCACTGTAAGGCGATCATGGAAAGCCGGCACATGGACGTGCTGGAAATGGACGCCGCCTCCCATACCGGCGTCGACGATGTTCGCCAGATCAACGACAGCGTGCGCTACGCGCCGGCCAGCGCGCGCTACAAGGTCTACATCATCGACGAAGTCCACATGCTGTCGACCGCGGCCTTCAACGCCTTCCTGAAGACGCTGGAGGAGCCGCCGGAACACGCCAAGTTCGTGTTCGCCACCACCGAAATCCGAAAAGTTCCGGTCACGGTGCTGTCGCGCTGCCAGCGTTTTGACCTGCGCCGGGTCGAGGCCGACGTGCTGATGGGACACCTGTCCAACATCGCCACCAAGGAAGGCGTCGAGGTCGAACCCGAGGCGCTCGGCATCATCGCCCGTGCCGCCGAAGGCTCGGTGCGCGATTCGCTGTCGCTGTTCGACCAGGCGATTGCGCATGCGGCGGGCACCGTTCGCGCCGACGCGGTGCGGCAGATGCTGGGGCTGGCCGATCGCACCCGCGTGATCGACCTGTTCGATTCGCTGGCGCGCGGCGACATCGCCGCAGCCTTCAACGAATTCCGCGCGCAATACGACGTCGGCGCCGATCCGGTTGTGGTGCTGAGCGATCTCGCCGAATTCGTCAATTTCGTCACTCGGGTGAAGATCGTTCCGGCCACCGCCGACAATGTCGCGTTCGGCGAAACCGAGCGCGTCCGCGCCCGCGAATTCGCGGCAAAACTGTCGATGCGGGTGCTGTCGCGGATGTGGCAGATGCTGCTCAAGGGCATCGCCGAGGTGCAGACCGCGACGCGGCCGGCGGCCGCGGCCGAAATGGTGCTGGTGCGCATCGCCTATGTCGCCGACCTGCCGACGCCGGATGAGGTGATCCGGATGATCGAGCAGAACGGCGGCGGCGCGCAGGCTGCCGCCAGCTCTTCGGCGTCGTTGCGATCGGCACCGGCTTCGACCGCATCGTCCTCTTCGTCCGCAGCTTCGTCGATGTCTTCCTCGCCGATGCGCATGCCGACGTCACCGCGAAGCGGCGCCGAAGCGTCCGCGCGCCCGCAGATGATGGCGCCGCAGCCGGAGACGAATGCCGCGCCGGCGCTGCGGATCACGACCTTTCCGCAACTCGTCGCCCTGGCCGGCGAGAAGCGCGACATCATGGCCAAGACGGCGCTGGAATCCGACATGCGGCTGGTCCGCATCGAGGATGGCCGGCTCGAAGTGGCGCTGGAACGCAACGCGGCGCGTGGGCTGGTCAACGATCTCTCCCGCAAGCTCGAACAATGGACCGGGCGGCGCTGGACCGTGATCGTGTCCAACGAGGCCGGCGAACCGACGCTGCGTTCGCAGAATGAAGTCCGGAAGAACGAGTACGCCCGCGCCGCGGAGGCCGATCCGCGCGTGCAGGAGGTGCTGGCGCGGTTTCCCGGCGCCAAGGTCGTCGAAGTGCGCAAGCTTGCCGCCGAGCCGCCGGAATCCGATGCTACCGGGGAAGACCCGGCCGAGAGTTCCGACAGCGACGACGATTGATCGATAGGCGTATCCTAAGGAAACAAGATGGCTGATTTTCTCG
Source organism: Afipia sp. GAS231 (assembly GCF_900103365.1). NCBI lineage: Bacteria > Pseudomonadati > Pseudomonadota > Alphaproteobacteria > Hyphomicrobiales > Nitrobacteraceae > Afipia > Afipia sp. GAS231. The sequence goes on along the minus strand of NZ_LT629703.1, from coordinate 3,087,106 downwards.
GCATGATGAAGCAGGCGGCGCAACTGCAATCCAAGATGCAGGCGATGCAGGAAGAGCTCGGCCATGTCGAGGTCGAGGGCGTTTCCGGCGGCGGACTGGTCGCCGTGCGCATGACCGCGAAGATGGAAGTTAAAGGCGTCAAAATCGACCCGTCGCTGATGAAGGCCGAGGAACGCGAAGTGCTCGAGGACCTGCTGGTGACCGCGCATAACGACGCGCGCCGCAAGGCCGAGGCGGCGATGCAGGAAAAGATGCAGGCGCTGACCGGCGGGCTCGGCCTGCCACCCGGCCTGGGTCTTACTTGAGTGCCAGGTCTTCCTGAAATACACGGTCTCACCTGAAATGGCTTCTGCGGTTGCCGGCCCCGAAATCGAACGTCTGATCCAGTTGCTGGCGCGGCTGCCGGGCCTCGGGCCGCGTTCGGCGCGGCGCGCGGCCCTGCATCTGATCAAGAAGCGCGAGGCGCTGATGACGCCGCTGGCCGGCGCGCTGCAGGTCGCGATCGACAAGATTCAGGTTTGCAAGACCTGCGGCAACATCGACACGCAGAACCCCTGCACGGTGTGCACCGATCCGAAGCGTGACGGCTCCATCATCGTGGTGGTCGCCGACGTCGCGGATTTGTGGGCGCTGGAACGGGCCAATGCGACCAATGGCCGCTACCACGTGCTCGGCGCCACGCTGTCGCCGCTCGACGGGGTCGGTCCGCAGGATCTGACCATCGACGCGCTGGTGGCGCGCGCACACGATTCGCAGGTCAGCGAGATCATTCTGGCGCTAAACGCCACGGTGGATGGCCAGACCACCGCGCACTACATCACGGATTTGTTGCAGGAAGCCAACGTCCGGGTGACACGGCTCGCCCACGGAGTTCCCGTCGGCGGCGAGCTTGATTATCTCGATGAAGGTACGCTATCCGCAGCCATGCGGCAGCGAACACTGTTCTAACCATCATAGACGGAACTGATCGACATGACGAAACGACGATTCGGCAAGCGCTCCAGCTTTGCGGCGATGGTGGCCGTGGCCCTCGCTGCGCCTTCCGCATGGGCGCAGAAGGCCGAGCCCGAGCCTGCACCGGCGAAGGCCGGCAAGCCGATCAACGCCGGCGACGTGCTGTCGGGGGAACTCAGCGCCATGAAAGTTCGTGGCGGCAAACGTGGCACCAAGATCAATAGCTTCCAGGTGACCAGCGAGCCGCGCCGGCTGCCGCCGCCGAACGGGCTCTGCAATCTCGAGACCGGGCCCGAAACTTTCCAGCTCATCACCAACAGCGACGCGCAGGCGGCGCAGTTGAAGAATTTCATCGGCAAGGAAATTTCGGTGAAGGTCGACGAGGTCGCCTGCGCGCAGGACGCCGGGCAGATGAGCGAAGCCGTCATCACGAAGTGGAGCGTGGTGACCAAGCATTGAGGTTGCGCCGGAATCGTAGGGTGGGTTAGGCGAAGCCGTAACCCACCATCCTTGTACGCGTCGCGGTGGGTTACGGCTTCGCCTAATCCACCCTGCAAGATCAAACCTTCACCGGCCCCAGCGACGCAAAATGGCCGCGCCGCTGAAGCCAGGTCAGCAGGATCAGGCTCGGCACGGCGACCACGACGCAGATCGCAAAGAATGCCGGCCACCCGGTCGCCTTCGCCACATAGCCGGCGCCCGACGACAGATACGTTCGTCCCACCGCGGCCAGCGCCGTCAGCAACGCGTATTGTGTCGCGGTGTGCAGCGGATTTCGGCACAGCGCCGACAGATAGGCGACAAAGATCACGGTGCCGATGGCGCTGGTGAAATTTTCCGCCGTGATCGCGAACGCCAGCGCCCATTGATTGACACCGACAATCGCCAGCCAGGAGAACGAGAGGTTGGCGACCGCCTGCAGCACGCCGCCGATCCAGAGAGAAGCCGCCAGCGAATAGCGCCGCGCCACGAAGCCGCCGGCAAAACCGCCGATCAAGGTCGCCGCCAGCCCGACGCCCTTGACGATGGCGGCATAGTCGTTGCGGGTGAAACCGAGATCGATCACGAACGGCGCGGTCATGGTGCCGGAAAACGCGTCGGTGAATTTGAACAGCACCACGAAAGCCAGCGCGGCCAGCGCGTCGCGCCGGGTCAGGAATTCGGAGAACGCGCCGACCGCGGCATGCATCACGCGGGCGAACGCCGTTTCGGTGCGCGTGGCGGCCTCCGCGCGGGCGGATTGCTCGGGCTCGGTCGCAACCAATGCGGTGATGGTGCCGATCAAGACCAGCGCCGCCATCACCACATAGCCCCACATCCAGGCCGTGCTGCGCGGCAGGCCGGTGCCTTCAAATCCCGAAACGATGAACAGCGCGCCCGCGGTCGAGACCAGCATGCCGATGCGATAGGCCGCGACGTAGGACGCCATGCCGGCGGCCTGTTCGCTCTCCGGCAGGCTTTCGACCCTGAACGCGTCGACCACGATGTCCTGCGTCGAGGACATCGTCGCGACCAGCAGCGCGCCGAGGGCGACGAACAGCGGCGAGCGCGCCGGGTCCGTCAGCGCCAGCAGCAGGATCGCGACAATCAGCAGCAGTTGCGAAAACAGCAGCCAGCCGCGGCGGCGGCCGAACGCGCGCGTGAACAACGGCACATGCAGCGCATCGACCAGCGGCGCCCACAGGAATTTCAGCGTGTAGGGCGTGCCGACCAGCGCAAACAGCCCGATGGTGCCGAGATCGACCCCGGACTCGCGCATCCACACCAATAGCGTCGACCCCGAAAGCGCCAGCGGCAGCCCGGAGGAAAAGCCGAGCAGCAGCACGATCAGGACGCGAGGCTGCAGATAGACGGCCAAGCTGTCGCGCCAGGAGGTGGCGGGTTGTGGTGTGGTTTCAGGTGGGCTCATGGAAGGGTGTTAGCAGATTCGGGCCCCAATTTACGCTGTCATCGTCCGCGAAGGCGGACGATCCAGTATTCCGCGAAGCCTATGGTCAATAATGAACGCCTCAGATTACTGGATACCCCGCCTTCGCGGGGTATGACAGGGAGTGCGGGGGTGCGACGGACAACTAAGGAGGACCCGCGATGCCGGAATAGAGATCATCCCAATTCGGATTGAGTTCTTCGATGAGACGAACTTTCCACGCTCGATTCCACTTCTTCAGTCGTTTCTCGCGCTTGATCGCATTTTCGATGTCATCGAATTGCTCGAAATAGACGAGTTTGTGGACTTCATATTTCTTCGTGAAGCCCTTGGTCAATTCCAGGCGATGTTCGCCGACCCGTCGAATGATGTCATTGGTTACACCGATGTACAGCGTACCGCCGATGCGGCTCGCCAGGATGTAGACGTAATAACTGCGCGCTCCCATCTACGGTCTCTGGGATACTGGGCCGCCCGGTCAAGCCGGGCGATGACAGCTTAGTATGCGGCGTAAGCTAAACTCAAACCCGCACTACTCCCCCGCCTGCAGCTTGCGCGGCAGGGGAAACAGCTCCGGCGCAGCCGGCTTGACCGCGCGCGGCAGCTCGGCGGGTGCGTCGGGCTTGCTGAAATCGAGTTCCTCGATCCGCCCCGCGCGCTTTTCGATCTTGTCGGCGGAGATCAGGATTTGCCGGACGTCCTCGTTGGCGTCGCCAAAGTGCTTCTGCAGCTTCAGCACGCGGTCGCGCAGACGGCCGAGGTCGTCGCCGAGGTTGAGCACTTCGGTGCGGATCTGGTCGGCGGCGTCGCGCATCCGCGCGTCCTTCAGGATCTGCTGCATCACCTGGATCGCCAGCATCAACAGCGAGGGCGATACCAGCACGACACGGGCGCGGTAGGCCTTCTGGATCACGTCGTCGAAACCGTCGTGGATTTCGGCGTAGACCGATTCCGACGGCACGAACATCAGCGCGGTATCCTGGGTCTCGCCGGTGATCAGGTATTTCTCGGCGATGTCGCTGACATGCTTCATGACGTCGTTGCGCAGCCGCTGGGCGGCGAATTTCTTCTCGTCGTCGGTGCGCGCGTCATGCAGCGCGGTGACGGCTTCCAGCGGAAACTTGGCGTCGATGCACAACGGCCGCTGGTCGGGCAGGAACACCACGCAATCCGGCCGCTTGCCGGTCGAGAGCGTGTGCTGGAATTCGTAACTACCCATCGGCATGCCGTCCTGGACGATCGCCTCCATCCGCGCCTGGCCGAAGGCGCCGCGCGACTGCTTGTTGGCGAGCACGTCGCGCAACGTCGTCACCTGCGACGTCAGGTCAGTAAGATTCTTGTGCGCGTTGTCGATGATGCCGAGCCGCTCGTGCAGCACGCGCAAGCTATCCATCGTGTTGCGGGTGGTCTGCTCCATCGACTGGCCGACGCGGTGGGTCACCGAATCCAGCCGTTCGTTGACCGCACGCGCCATCTCGGCCTGGCGGCCGGCCAGCGCCTGCGCCATGGCGTCGACTCTGCCGGTGGACTGGTTCTGCGCCTGCAGCATTTCGCTGAGGCGCTCCTCCAGTTCGTCGGCGCGGATCGCCTGCGCCATCGCCAGTTCCGCACCGCGGCGGCCCGAACGGGCAATGACGATGGCGATCACCAGCAGCAGCACCAGCGCGAGCGCGCCAAAGCCGATCAGGGCCTCACCAACGTGAATCGGCAGGTCGCCGACGATGAAAAGAATCTCGTTCATGCACGCCTTGTAACCGATTCGGGCGCCATAGCGAACGAAGAGGGAACATTTATGGTTAACGGGAGGTTGATTTTCGTGGTTAACAAAACCCTAAAAATCATGGTTAAGGCCGCCTTAACAGGTTCGTCGGCGCATTGACCCCGGCAAACCGGCAGCTTAAATCGCGCGATATGGCACTTAGAGAAATCATCATCCTGCCGGACAAGCAGTTGCGGCTCGTCTCCAAACCCGTCGAGAAGGTGACGGCGGAGATCCGCAAGCTTGCCGACGACATGTTGGAGACCATGTACGACGCGCCCGGCATCGGGCTGGCGGCGATCCAGGTCGCGCAACCGCTGCGGTTGATCACCATGGACCTCGCCAAGCGCGATGAGGACGGCGAGACCACGCCACGGCCGCGCGTCTTCATCAATCCGGAAATCGTCTCGTCGTCGGAAGAGCTGTCGGTCTACGAGGAGGGCTGCCTCTCGATCCCCGAATATTACGAGGAAGTCGAGCGTCCGGCCCAGGTGCGCATTCGCTTCACCGACCTCGACGGCAAGGTGCACGAGGAAGACGCCGACGGCCTGTTCGCCACCTGCATCCAGCACGAGATCGATCACCTCAATGGCGTGCTGTTCGTGGACTATCTATCGAAGCTGAAACGCGACCGCGTGCTGAAGAAGTTTACCAAAGCCGCCAAGCGCGCGGTGGAGTAGGCCTCGCTGTCATGCCCGGGCTTGACCCGGGCATCACGCCTTCCTTTCTTGCTGTGTCAAAGACGTGGATGGCCGGGACAAGCCCGGCCATGACGGAGTAAATTGAACGTCCGCAGGACACCCAACTAAATGCCTCTCCGCCTGATCTTCATGGGCACGCCCGATTTCGCGGTGCCGACGCTGCTGGAGCTCGTCGCCCATGGCCATGAGGTCGTGGCGGTCTATACCCGCGCGCCGAAGCCGGCCGGCCGCGGCATGAAACTGCAACCGACGCCGGTCGAGCAGGAAGCGCGGCGGCTCAATATACCGGTGCTGACGCCGAAGACGCTGAAGACCGCGGAAGCGCTCGACGAATTCCGCAAGCACCAGGCCGATGCCGCCGTCGTCGTCGCCTACGGCATGATCCTGCCGCAGGCTATTCTGGATGCGCCGCCGCTCGGGTGCTTCAACCTGCACGGCTCGCTGCTGCCGCGCTGGCGTGGCGCGGCGCCGATCAACCGGGCCATCATGGCCGGCGATGCCGAGTCCGGCGTGATGGTGATGAAGATGGATGCCGGCCTCGACACCGGCGACGTCGCGATGGCCGAGCGGCTGGCGATCACGGACAAGATGACGGCGTCCGACCTGCACGATGCGCTGGCGCCGCTCGGCGCCGACCTGATGGTGCGCGCGATGGCAGCACTGGCGCGCGGCGGATTGCAGTTTGCGAAGCAGAGCGAACAAGGCGTCACCTACGCCGCCAAGATCGATAAATCAGAAGCGCGGATCGGCTGGAACAAATCGTCGCACGAAGTGCTGCGCCACATTCACGGGCTGTCGCCGTTTCCCGGCGCGTGGTGCGAACTCGCGACGGATGGTGAGCCGGCGCGTCTGAAGATCCTGCGATGCGAACCGGCCAAGGGGCAGGGCGGGCCGGGCGATGTGCTCGACGATCGCCTGACGATTGCCTGCGCCGACGGCGCGATCCGGATTCTGGAACTGCAGCGTGCAGGCAAGGCGCCGATGAAGTCGGCGGATTTCCTGCGCGGCACGCCGCTGAAGCCGCCGGCGCGGCTCGCCTGATGCCGCGCTACAAACTCACCATCGAATATGACGGCACGCCGTTTTCCGGCTGGCAGATCCAGGACAATGCACCGACGGTGCAGGGTGCGCTCGAGACCGCGGTGAAAGCCATCTGCGGCGAACAAGTGCGTGTCCATGGTGCCGGCCGCACCGATGCCGGCGTGCATGCGCTGGGGCAGGTCGCCCATTGCGATATCCAGAAACCGTTTCCGCCTGGGCGCCTGCGTGACGGGCTGAATGCACATCTGCGCCCGCATCCGATCGGCGTGCTCGCAGCCGATATCGTGCCGGATGATTTCGAAGCGCGCTTCTCCGCGATCAAGCGTCACTATCGCTATCGCATCACCAACCACCGCGCCAACCTCGCCGTCGATATCGGACGGAGCTGGCGGGTGCCGCGTCACCTCGATACCGACGCGATGCATGCCGCAGCGCAACGGTTGCTGGGCAAGCACGATTTCACGACGTTTCGCGACACCGAATGCCAGGCGAAGTCGCCGGAGAAGACGCTCGACCAGCTCGACGTCATCAGGGACGGCAACGCGGTTGATATCGTCACCTCGGCGCGCTCGTATCTGCACAGCCAGGTGCGCTCGATGGTGGGCTCGCTGGTCTGGGTCGGCGAAGGCCGCTGGAGCGCGGATGATCTCTCGGCAGCCCTCGCCGCCCGCAACCGCGCCGCCTGCGGCATCGTCGCGCCGCCGGAGGGGCTGTATCTGGTGAAGGTGGATTATTGATGGTCGTCATACCCCGCGAAGGCGGGGTATCCAGTACTCTGCGGCTTTGGCGATTGACCGAGAGTTCACCGCGTACTGGATCGTCCGCCCCAGTGCGCAATGGCGCACAAGGCGGACGATGACAGCGGCGGTCTATCCGAAATACCGATCCAGCACGCCGCGATAGATCATCGTCAGTTTCTCCAGATCCGACACCGGTGTGCGCTCGTCGATCTGGTGCATGGTCTGGCCGACCAGGCCGAATTCGATCACCGGGCAATAGCTGGCGATGAAGCGGGCGTCCGAGGTGCCGCCGGATGTCGAGAGCTCCGGCTTGCGGCCGGTGACCTCTTCGATCGCGCTGACCGCGAGGTCGGTGAAGGCGCCGGGCTTGGTGACGAACACGTTGGAGTTGGAATACTCCCACTTGATGTGGGCGCGGATGCGATTGCCGCAGGCCTTTTCCAGGCGCTGCTCGACCAGTGCGCGCAGTGTTTCCTGGGTGTGGTGATCGTTGAAGCGGATGTTGAATTTGGCGCGCGCCTGCGCCGGGATCACGTTGCTTGCGGTATTGCCGACATCCACCGAAGTGAATTCGAGGTTCGAGGCCTGGAACTGGGCGCTGCCGTGATCGAGCGGCTCGTCGGAGATCGCCACGATCAGCCGCGAGATATCCGGCACGGGATTCGCGGCGCGATGCGGGTAGGCGACATGGCCCTGCACGCCGTCGACATAGAGCGTGCCGGACAGCGAGCCGCGGCGGCCGATCTTGATGCAGTCGCCGAGCACTTCGACGTTGGAGGGTTCGCCGAGCACGCAATGGTCGAATTTTTCGCCGCGCTCGGCCACCCACTTCAGCAGCTTGACGGTGCCGTTGACCGAGATGGCTTCCTCATCACCGGTGATCAGAAACGAAATCGATCCGCTACCGTCTTTTCGCGGCTTGCCGCCGTTGTCGGCGAGATATTGCAGCACCGCGGCAACGCTGCAGGCGATGCCGCCCTTCATATCGACCGCGCCGCGGCCGTAGAGGAAGCCGTCGTTGATCTCGCCGGAGAACGCGCCGTGGCTCCAGGCGGCTTCATCGCCGACGGGCACTACGTCGGTGTGGCCGGCAAAGGTGATATGCGGCGCTGTATTACCGAGCCGGGCATAGAGGTTGTCGACGTCCTCGGTGCCGGGCTCGCTGAAGGTGACGCGATGCAGCTCGAAGCCGGCGGCCTTCAGCAGGTTTTCAAGGACACCCAATGCGCCGGCATCGGCGGGGGTAACGGACGGGCAGCGGACGAGGTCGCGCGTGATCGAAACAGCATCATTCATAGCCCGGCTTAACACGCCAAACCGGCGGCGGGCCAGCCTTGTGCGGCACCATTTCGATCTCGCTCATCTGCTCCCAGCGCGGCCGCGTATCGATCGGCGCCAGCGGATTGCCGCCGAACCGGTTGGTCTTGCGCGAGCCCTTCAGGCAGTAGAGCTCGACAAAGGCCCAGATGCAGAAAATGAAGGCCAGCACGCCGATAACAAGGCTGAGATAGGATTTGTTGGGCAGCCAGTCGGCCAACTCGTTGTAGAAACCTGGAAGCGCCACCAGCGGGATCGCCCACCAGGCGCTCTTGTCGCGGTCGTGAAGGCGCTTGATCGCGGTCGCGAAGTAAACCCAGAACAGCAGCACTGAGCCCGCCGCTTCGAATAGCGGAACCGGCAGCTCCGCCAAAGACCGCGAACGATAAAAGCCGGGATCGAATATCCTCAAGAGATAGTCGAGGCCGAAGCCGATGTTGCGGGGGTGACCCCCGAGGAGGACGATCAATCCCGACGTCAGCATGGCGAGAAACAGCATCCAGCAGATGACGATCAGGCCCGCGAGCCACAATTTGGCGCGGTTGATGCGGCCTTCGAAACGGAAGAGATACCAGACCCAGTCCATCGCCCGACCTCCGGACGGCGGTACTTTCCGCGGTCCGGTACATTGGTCGCGGCAGCGGGCGGAGGGTTCGAAACCGGGGCGAATCCGGCCCGTTTTTCGGGCCGGATGCGCCAAAAACGGCTGGTATTAGTCCCGCAGCAGCTCGTTGATGCTGGTCTTGGCGCGGGTGCGCTCGTCGACGCGCTTGACGATGACGGCGCAGGCCGTCGACGGGCCGGGCTGGCCGTTCTTCAGCGGACGGGCCGGCAGCACGCCGGGAACCACCACGGCGTATTCCGGCACTTCGCCGATGAAGGTTTCGCCGGTGTCGCGGTCGACGATCTTGGTGGAGGCGCCGAGGAACACGCCCATCGCCAGCACCGCGCCCCTGCGTACGATCACGCCTTCGGCGACTTCCGAGCGCGCGCCGATGAAGCAGTCGTCCTCGACGATCACGGGCTCGGCCTGCAGCGGCTCGAGTACGCCGCCGATGCCGACGCCGCCGGAAATGTGCACGCGCTTGCCGATCTGCGCGCAGGAGCCGACCGTCGACCAAGTGTCGATCATGGTCGATTCATCGACATAGGCGCCGAGATTGACGAAGGACGGCATCAGCACGACGTTCTTGGCGATGAAGGCCGAGCGCCGCACGATCGCGCCGGGCACGGCGCGGAAGCCGGCATCGCGAAAGCGGTTCTCGCCCCAGCCCTCGAACTTCGAGGGCACTTTGTCCCACCACGACGCCTTGCCGGGGCCGCCCGGAATTGCGCTCATGTCGTTGAGGCGGAACGACAGCAGCACCGCCTTCTTCAGCCACTGATTGACCTTCCACTTGCCGCTGGCCTCGCGCTCGGCGACGCGCACCTCGCCCTTGTCGAGCAGCTCGAGCGCATGATCCACGGCGTCGCGAACTTCACCCTTGGTCGCGGTCGAAATGCCGTCGCGGGCTTCGAACGCAGTGTTGACGGTGGATTCAAGCGCGGACAGGGACATCGGGATTTCCTTAGGGCGTGGGATATTGGGGCAAAGCCGGGGGCTTTTTCGGGATTTGGCGGGGGAGAGTCAAGGCTACACCGTCGCCCCTGCGAACGCAGGGGCCCATAACCACAGGCTTCAGTTGTAATTGAAGGTATCGGGCATCTTGGCCCCTTCAGCTTGCACGGCGTATGGGTCCCTGCGTTCGCAGGGACGACAGCGAATTACGCCAACCGCTGCAAAAACCCGGTCAGATCATCCGTGACATGATCGACATAGTCAGCATCGCGGCCTTCCAGTTCCCAGTCCTCGCGCACCACTTCCTTGGCGCCGTCGGGCACCACCAGCACCGTGGTCATGCCGAGTTCATGCGGCACCACGAGGTTGCGGGCGAGGTCCTCGAACATCGCGGACTTTTCCGGATTCACACCGTGGACACGCAGAAACTTCTGGTAGGTCTGCAGCGCCGGCTTCGGCTCGAGATCGGCGGCGATGATGTCGAACACCGCTTCGAAATGGTCGCCGATGCCGAGGCGATCCAGCACGGCGCCGGCATGATCGGTCGAGCCGTTGGTCAGGATCAGCTTGCGGCCGGGAAGTTTGGCGATCGCGGCCCCCATCGCCGGGTTCGGTTCTAACGGCGAGTGATCGATCTGGTGCACGTAGGCGAGGTAGTCGTCGGCATGTACGCCATGCAGGGTCATCATGCCGCGCATGCTGGTGCCGAAGCGCTTGTAATAGTCCTTCTGGATCACGCGGGCTTCTTCCGCGGAAATCTTCAGGTAGGCGCTGATGAACTCGCCGATGCGGGCGTCGACCTGCTGCCACAGATTGACGTGGTGCGGATACAGCGTGTTGTCGAGGTCGAACACCCAGGTGTCGATGTGATGGAACGTGCGGGGGGATTTCGTTTTCATCGTGTCCCGTCCGCTGTCATGCCCGCGAAGGCGGGCATCCAGTACGCCGTGGCCTCTGCCGTATTCGCTGACGTCAGCGAATACTGGATCACCCGCCTTCGCGGGTGATGACAACGGAAATATGTGAAAGGCATCGTCACGGCAGCGCAAACCGCAGCGTCTTGCCGCCGCCGGACATGTCGACGGGGGCGAAGCCGATCGGGGCGAGGCCGCGGCTGCCGCAATCGCTCTGCTCGGTGAATTCGAACTTGCTCTCGCGGGTGCAGAGCTCTTTTCCGCCGCCCCAGTTCAGCGGCCGGTCCTTGATCTTGATGGCGCGGTTGTCGCTGTCGACCGCTTCGGCAAAGCTGAACACCTGTTTCGGTTGGCCGGTGACGTCGGGGTGCAGACACTTGCCGGGATCGATACGATACCAGCCGCGGCTGGTGATGGCCTTGCCGTCGTCGGTCGCGACCGCGGCCACGATCTTGTGCGGCGTGTCGTTGCACCAGGTCAGCCCGGTGGAAGAAGGCGTCTGCACCGCGTCGATCATGGCGGTGAAGAAATTCGGCGACTGCACAATGTCGGGGCTAAGCCCGCGGCTCTTCAGGAATGCGCTGAGCGCTCCTTGCGTCTTCGGCCCGTCGACGCCGTCGATCGGGGCGGCGTCGTAGCCCGCGATCACCAGCAGCCGTTGAATGCCGGCCAGCCGCGCCTGCTCGTCGTCATATTCGGAATCCTCGGCGAGGTAGGCGACCATATGGCCGTCGTCGGTCGACGTCGGCGTGATCTGGGTGAACGGCGCCGGCGTCTGCCCGGCGCGGCACTGGCGAGCCGCGGCGATGACGAAGTTCTCCGGCGCGATGCACAGCGTGTCGCCGCCATTCTGCGGGATCGGCGAGGCGCCGTAGACGCCGAGCGCGCGGGCGTTCAACAGGATGCGATCGGCGGTCAGCGGTCCCTGCAGCACCACGCGGCAGGCCGCCGGGTCGATGCGAAACCAGCCGCGGGTCGCGGTGGCGGATTTGTCGTCGATGCCGATCGCGGCCTCGACCACATAGCTCATGCGGTTGCAGAGTTTCAGGTCGGCAAAAGCCGGCGCGGCCGAGACGAACAGCGAGATCACCGCCGCCGGCAGCGCCAGGATCGTACGCCTCCCATACCGCCGCATTGCGCTGAGGCGGCGCGTTTGCATCGGAGGCGTTGCTATCGCGGGGGTCACTTGTGGATCAGCGTGCCGGTGCCTTGGTTGGTGAACAATTCGAGCAGCACCGCGTGCTGCATCTTGCCGTCGATGATGACGACGCCCTGCACGCCCTGCTCCAGCGCGTAGATGCAGGTCTCGACCTTCGGGATCATGCCGCCGGAAATGGTACCATCGGCGATCAGCTTGCGCGCGTCCTTGATCGACAGTTCCGGAATCAGCTTCTTCGACTTGTCGAGCACGCCGGGCACGTCGGTCAGCAGCAACAGCCGCTTGGCCTTGAGCGCGCCGGCGACGGCACCGGCAAAGGTGTCGGCGTTGACGTTCAGTGTCTGGCCGTCATGCGAGGTCGCCAGCGGCGCCAGCACCGGAATCAGCTCATAGCCGATCAACTGGTTGAGCAGCGTCAGGTCGACCTTGTCAGGGTCGCCGACGAAGCCGAGATCGATTGCCTTCTCGATATTGGAATCCGGGTCGACCATGGTGCGCGTCGTCTTCGACGCCTTCACCATGTTGCCGTCTTTGCCGGAGAGGCCGACGGCCTTGCCGCCGGCTTCATTGATGTAGCCGACCAGCTGCTTGTTGACCGAGCCGGCCAGCACCATCTCGACGATCTCGATGGTGGCGGCATCGGTGATGCGCAGGCCCGCCGCGAATTCCGAGGTGATGCCGAGCCGCTTCAGCATGGTCGCGATCTGCGGACCGCCGCCATGCACCACCACGGGGTTGATCGCGGTCTGCTCCAGCAACACGATGTCGCGGGCGAAGGCCTTTGCGGTTTCTTCCGCGCCCATGGCGTGGCCGCCATATTTAATGACGATGGTTTCCTCGTCATATTCCTGCATGTGCGGCAGGGCTTCCGACAGGATGCGGGCCTGATCGAGCGGGCTGATATTCGGCGAGTCTGTCATGAAGCGGCTCTCGTCATTCCGGATGTCGGGCGGGGTTCTATCTGATTGCCGGGCAGGGCGCAAAGCACCGTCTTGGGTGCCCCGGATGCTGCCAGCGCCGAAAGCGCGTTCACGCGCGTCTTCGACGCGCTATGGCGGTGCGCTGCTGATCCGTGGTCTATTTTCCGGGCTGGGTTCTTAGGTCCCGGCTCTGCGGAGCAGCGCGAAGGGCGCTGCACCGCGTCCGGGACACGCAATTGGTTAGTTGGTGTGTACTTTCAACCCCGCCGCGGCCAGGCGGCGGCAATTCCCAGCACGAGCCAGCTTGCGATCAGCAGCGTACCGCCGGTTGGGGCTGCCATCGGGAACAGGCTGTGGCCGGCATATTGCCGCAAGGTCAGGTCGCCGGCGAACAATGACGCCGCGATGACGAAGCCGAAGGCCGACAGCAGGCCGAGCCGTGCATGAATAATTCCGCGCTCGATGAGGGCCACGGCGCCGAGCACGGCTGATGCGTGAAACAGCAGCATCGACGACGCCGATGCCAGCCGCGATGCGTCGGCGCCATGCGCGGACGCGGCCGCCAGGATGACGCCGTCGGCGCCCATGACGGCGGCGAGAACGATCAGGATACGTGAGGCGCGATTCATCAGCTTCGCTCGCCGAGCAGGCGTACCATCGCGGCGCGCAGTTCGGGCATGCCGGCGCCGTTCTTCGACGACGTCACCAAAACTTCGGGAAATGCGGCGGGATGTTTGGCGAGGGCGGCTGTGGTTTCCTCGATATGCTTCTGCAGCTCGGCCGGCTTGACCTGGTCGGCCTTGGTCATCACCACCTGATAGCTGACCGCCGACTTATCCAGCGTCTTCAGCACATCCTGGTCGACGTCCTTGATGCCATGGCGGGCGTCGATCAACACATAGACCCGCGCCAGCGTGGCGCGTCCGAGCAAAAACTGATGGATCAGCTTGGTCCAGGACGCGACCTTGGTTTTCGGCGCCGAGGCGTAGCCATAGCCGGGCATGTCGACCAGGCGAAGCCCGGCGTTATCGGGGCCTTCGAAGAAGATCAGTTCCTGGGTGCGGCCCGGCGTATGCGAGGTGCGCGCCAGCGCGTTGCGGCCGGTCAGCGCATTGATCAGGCTGGATTTGCCGACATTGGAGCGGCCGGCAAACGCCACTTCCACGCTGGCCATCGGCGGCAGCGTTTCGATCGAGGGCGAGGCCCAGACGAACTGCCATTCGCCGGCGAACAGTTTTCGCCCCTGCTCGATCAGCTTCGCATCGGTTTCAGCGTTCATGCGAAGGGGGTTCTTTCTCGGTCGTCATTCCGGGATGGTGCGCTAGCACCAGACCCGGAATCTCGAGGTTCCGGGTTCGATGCTTCGCATCGCCCCGGAATGACATTCACGTCTTCTCGATGGCCTTCTTGGCGAACGTCGCCTTGATATTGTCGAATAACTCCACCTTCACGCCGTTCTTGCGCATGATGAAGCTCTGCTGCAGCACCGAGAGCGTGTTGTTCCAGGCCCAGTAGATCACCAGACCCGCCGGGAAGCCCGCCAGCATGAAGGTGAAGATCAGCGGCATCCAGGCGAAGATCATCTGCTGGGTCGGATCCGGCGGCGTCGGGTTCAGCTTCATCTGGAACCACATCGTGATGCCCATGATGATCGGCCAGATGCCGAGCGCGAGGTAGTGCCCGAACAGCGGCAGTTGCGTCGGGTCGTAGTGGAACAGGCCGAACAGCGTGAACAGGTTGGTCGGATCGGGCGCCGAGAGGTCCTTGATCCAGCCGTAGAACGGCGCGTGGCGCATTTCGATGGTGACGAACAGCACCTTGTAGAGCGAGAAGAACACCGGGATCTGCAAGGCGACGGGAAGACAACCGGCGATCGGGTTGATCTTCTCCTTCTTGTAGATCTCCATCATCTCCTGCTGCTGCTTCTGCCGGTCGTCCGGATAGCGCTCCTTCAGCGCGGCGAGCTGCGGCTGCACCGACTTCATCTTCGCCATCGAGGCGTAGGACTTGTTGGCGAGCGGGAAGAACAACAGCTTCACCAGCACGGTCACCAGCAGGATGGCGATGCCGAAGTTGCCGACCACGCGATAGAAGAAGTCGAGCGCCAGGAACATCGGCTTGGTGATGAAGTAGAACCAGCCCCAGTCGATCAACAGATCGAAATGGTTGAGGCCGAGTTCCTTGTTGTAGCCGCCGAGGCCGGCGAACGGGAAGTTGATGCCGACGACGCTGGCTTCCTTGGCGCCGGCGAACAGCCGCGCATTGGCGCTGGCGGTGCCACCGATCGCGATCGTCTGCGGGTCCTGCAGATAGTCGGTCTGGTAGGTGCGGACCGTGCCGACGAGGTTGGAGGAGAAGCGCGCCTGCAGCCTGGCGGTGGTGTCGGGCAACAGCGCGGAGGCCCAGTATTTGTCGGTCATGCCGAGCCAGCCGTCGGTGACGTTGAAGCCGACCGATTTGGCTTCGTCGATTTTCTTGTAGCCGTATTCCTGCAGGTGTTCGTCGCCGAGATAGCCGATCAGGCCTTCATGCAGGATGTAGTAGCCGGAAACCTGCGGGGTGCCGTGGCGCGAGATCAGCGCGAACGGATACAGCGTCACCGGTGCGGTGCCGACGTTGCTGACTTCGTCCTTCAGCGTGAACAGATAGCGGTCGTCGATCGCAATGGTGCGGCGAAAAGTGAGGCCGTCGCCATTGTCGTATTTCAGCGTGACCGGATGGCCCGGGGACAGGCTGCCGGAGCCTTCCTGCTGCCAGACCGTATTCTGGTCGGGAATCTTTGCCGCCGAGCCGGAGGCCGGGACCCAGCCGAACTCGGCGTAATAGGGGCTTGCGGTGTTCGACGGCGAGTACAGCACGATCGGCGGCGAGGTCGGATCGACGGTATCGCGGAACTTGACCAGCGACAGATCGTCGATACGCGCGCCCTTCAGCGAGATGCTGCCGATCAGGCTCGGGGTTTCGATCTTGACGCGCGGGTTGGCGGCGATCGCGGCATCGCGGCTGACGATGGCGGCGGCTGCCGCGGCCGGGGTGGCGGGAGCAGTGGCGGACGGCGTTGCACCAGGAGTACTTGAACCAGGCGTGGTCGAGCCGGGCGTGGTCTGCGGCGTCGGCTTGGCCAGTTCGGTCTGGGTCTGGGTTTGCGCCCGCTGCTTTTCCATCTGCGGCACGTTGTAGAAGTACTGCCAGGCGATCAGCACGATGCCGGACAGAATGACGGCCAGGATGGTGTTGCGATTGTCGGTCATCGTTTCAAGGTCTCGTCATTCAGTTCGGTTTACGGCTGCCATCGCCGGTTCGCGATGGTTGCCGGTCGAGCCGCTGCAGCGCCGAGCGAAGGTCGTCGAGCATGGTATCGAAATCGCGGCTGAGTGCGGCCCGCCGGCCGACTAGCACATAATCATGGTGCGGTCGCACCGATATGACGTCCAGCCGCTTCACCAGTTCGCGAAGCCTGCGCCGGATGCGATTGCGCTCGGGCGCGTTGCCGTTCTTCTTGGTGACCGTGAAACCGATCCGGACCGAGCCGTCATCGTCGCGCGCGCGACCCTGCAGCACGAAGGCAGCCGCGTTGGCCCGTGCGCCATTGGCAACGGCGAGGAAGTCCGCCCGCTGCCTTAGCCGATCCATGTTGTAATCTCCGGAAGATCCGGCTCAGGCGCTCAGGCGCTTGCGGCCACGTGCACGGCGCGCGGCGAGAACCTTGCGGCCGCCGGTCGTGGCGAGACGGGCGCGGAAGCCGTGACGGCGCTTGCGCACCAGTTTGCTTGGTTGATAAGTCCGCTTCACGGGTAGTTCTCCGCTGACCGGGCAATTTGCCTGTTGAATTGAGATAAGTCCGGTGATGCTGGCCGGCCCGAAACGAGGCCATTTACGGCCCCAAATGAGCCGCCCCCGGAGAACCGGGCCATCGCGGACAGTTGGCGCGGCTTATACGGGAGCGTCTCCTTTTCGTCAACGCTACGGAGCGCCGCAATCGGGGTTCTTTGAATTGGCGCAATTGGGTCGAATATATCTGTTTTCGCGGGGTTTTTAACGGTGATACGGCTGATGGCGCCGGGCTCCTGGAACCCGCCAACATGAGCGATCGGTAATTTGACCGGTCGGGAATAAGAAACGCATCCTTGGAATCAGATAGTCCGGGGTCAGAAGTGGCTTGGGCCTTGTTTTGGGGGCTCGCCGGACCCAAAACAGGGTTATCAAAGGCAAATATCAGGTGTCAGCGAGCGACGACCAGCCGACCATGGAAACGTCACGGCCCGCGCCGCGGCGGCGCCTCGGCCTGTCCGGCAAGCTGCTGCTGCTCACCATTCCGCTCGTGATGATCGCCGGCCTGATGATCTACGTGCCCGCGATCGCGAATTTTCGGATGAACCGGTTGAACGACCGGCTGGCGGCGGCCAATACCGCAGCGCTGGTGCTGGATGCCGCCCCCCTGGGCATGGTTCCGGACTCGCTGGCGCGGCAGATCCTGACCAGCGTCGGCGCCCGCGCGGTCGCCATCAAGATGGGTCAGCAGCGGCGCCTGCTCGCCAGCGCCGACCTGCCTGACGCGATCGACCATGACATCGACATGCGGACGATGACCGCGTGGTCCGCGATCGTTGATTCGTTCGAGACCATGCTGGAGCGCGGCAACCAGACCATCCGCGTGGTCGGACCGGCACCGGGCGGCGCGCAATTCATCGAGGTCGTGATCGACGAACTGCCGCTGCGGCAGGCGATGTACCGGTTTTCCCGCAACCTCCTGGTCGTGTCGCTCGGGATCGCGATGCTGACCGCGGGCCTCGTCTATCTCGTTCTGCATTACCTGTTCGTGCGGCCGATGCGGCGACTGACGGCGAACCTGGCGGGCTTCCACGAAAACCCCGAAAGTGCGGCGCGCATCATCGTGCCGAGCCAGCGCGGCGACGAGATCGGCGTCGCCGAGCGCGAGCTGTCCGACATGCAGCGCGACCTGGTGTCGATGCTGCATCAGAAGAGCCGGCTCGCCGCCCTTGGCCTTGCCGTCTCCAAGATCAACCATGACCTGCGCAACCTGCTGGCGTCGTCGCAACTGCTGTCGGATCAACTGTCCAGCGTGCCGGATCCGCGGGTGCAGCGCTTTGCGCCGAAGCTGATGCGTTCACTGGAACGGGCCATCGATTTCTGCCAGTCGACGCTGTCGTATGGCCGCGTGCAGGAAGCCGCTCCCGACCGCCGGATGATTCTGGTCGAGCCCGTGGTGCTGGAGGTGCGCGAATCCGCAGGCCTCGCCGCCGACGCGTCGATCGGCTGGATCAGCGCGATCGAGCGCGGGCTCTCGATCGACGCCGATCCGGACCAGTTGTTTCGCGTGCTGCTCAACCTGGTGCGCAACGCGGCGCAGGCGCTGGAAAGCCGCCCCAAGGGCGATGCGGCGACGATGCAGATCAGGATCACCGGCCGCCGCGAAGGCTCGGTCGCGATCATCGAGGTTTCCGACACCGGTCCCGGCGTGCCGGCGCGCGCCCGTGAGCATCTGTTCGAGGCGTTCCAGACCTCCGGCCGCCCCGGCGGCAGCGGGCTGGGCCTCGCCATCGCCGCCGAATTGGTCCGCGCCCATGGCGGCGACATCCACCTGGTCGAAGGCACCATCGGCGCCACCTTCCGGATTTCGATCCCGGACCGCCCGGTGGAACTGCAGAGCGTCCGCAACGAGCGGGCGCGGGCTTAAGCCCCTCCGCGCCGTCATTCCGGGGCATCGCGAAGCGATGAACCCGGAATCTCGAGCTAATTACCTCTAGATTCCGGGTTCGATGCTGCGCATCGCCCCGGAATGACTGGAATTATTGCGCTCCGACCGGCATTTCCCCCGCTTGCCAATTGAGGCCGGAGCGGGTAGCTAAAGCCCTCTTCGCGAGGTTTCCGATCCATTGTCGGATGCATCCGGGCCATCAGGCCCAAATGCGTTAGTCCAAACGCCTTGGCGAAAAACGCGCCCGTAGCTCAGCTGGATAGAGCACCAGACTACGAATCTGGGGGTCAGGAGTTCGAATCTCTTCGGGCGCGCCATTACTTCGCAATACGCTATTGACGCCGAGACTAGCCGTTCTCCCGATGTAAGCCGTCGCGTTGCCGGCCGCGCGGCTCGCAATCTCAATCGATCGCGCTGACGAACTAAGTGCACTGTCACCGCAATTCCGACGTGCCCGACAATTAGCAGCCGGTATCGAGCCGCTTGCAGCGATTCCTTTATGCGGCTCGCCATGGCGTCAACCGCGGAATCCAGCGCGGCACATTAGTCCGAAAGCTCTCGTACTCCGTGCCGAATGTTTGCTTGAGCGTCGGTTCTTCGATCATCACCACCCAGACATGAAAAAAAAGCCAGAGTAGCGCGCCGTACCAGAGGAGACGCCAGTCACCAAACAAAAGGGCCTGACCAAAAATGACTGCGACGACCGCGATGTAGATCGGATTTCGCACGTAGCGATAAAGGCCAGTCACTACGAGCTTTTGTGGCGGCGCGATCGGGGCGGGCGTCCCCAGCCCCTCCAGCGCAAAACGGGCAAATGAATCCACAACTCCGGGCACTCCGACGATGATCAATATACCGCCGAGGATGCGGGTTAGATCGACGCCGAAAAAAGCCGGCCGAAATTCCCAATGCGTGACCCACCAGGGGACGAAGCCTGCCAGCACCAACGGCGCAATGACGAAGAACAGAGCGGAGCCCAAGACGGCAATTGCTTTCGACATTGCGTGCTCCCCACGACCCGACAAGAATAGGTTAGCAAATCACTTTCTGCTACGAGCATTGAATGCGGCCCCACAATTAGTTGTCCCGGCCGTCGAGTTCTCTTCACCTCGCTCCTTCCCGTCCTGTCGCAATGTTAATGCAGCCAAGTCCGGTCAGCGCGTTCAGCGGTTGAATCGCGAAGGCCCAGCGAAAACGTCTCGACCAGGCCCACAGTCCAGCACATCGGGCATCCGCGTAGCGCGACGAGGGCGGCAACGCCCGCGCCCAAGGATAGCCAAGGGTGCGCGGTCTGGTGGACGATGGCCCAAGCGAGTAGCGCCGCCGCAGCTAGCCCGCGTATCAGGTGTGCGCCCAGGAAGGAGCTGCCGAACATACCCACTCCACGAAAGTAATTCATGTGCTCTCTCGTCCGTTGTCCTTTGTGCCGAGCAAATATTCGCGCACCAATGCGCGAGCGCGGCGCAGGCGGCTTTTGGCCGCTTCCCGCGTCACGCCGAGCCGCCCGGCGATTTCCCCAATCGTCAGATCCTCGAGATCTCGCAGCAGCAGCACTTCGCGATGGGACGGCGAAAGCGACTCGATCGCATTGACCAAGTCCATGCGTAACTCGTCCGGCGGGACCTTTGCGAGCTCGCGTGACTCTTCCAGGCTGGCGAGCTCCTCGACTCCGCGCATCAGCATCAGCGCCGGCAGCATGCAAAGGCGGGCGATGACGGTCACCAGCCAGCCGACGAGTGCGGCTGGACTGCGGATCGTACCCACGCGCCGGTACACGACGATGAGGGCTTCTTGCACCACATCTTCGATGACCGAGGTGCGGTGGCAAAGGCGCCGGGCGTAGCGTCGAATGTTCGGCTGCAGCGCCACCAATAGCTGTGTCAGCGCGTGCCGGTCACCCGACTGTGCCGCGAGCAAGAGATCGTCTGATACGCGCACCAAGGCGGTCACCCCTTCAGTGGCTCGCGCCCGGCGATGGCGCAGGCAGGGCAATAGCCGAACACGCCGGTGACCAGCGTCACGACACCCGCGCCGCTGAGTAGTAGCCCGAGCGGCGAAGCGTGCAGCGCAACCACGCCGCAGATGAGCATCAAGCCTCCTCCGATCAGCCTGGCCGCGCGCTCCCACCCGCCAACGTTCTTCCTATACCACATGGTTCTGTGCTCCGGTTCGTGACGCGCCGCTATGGCGCATTCACCCAGACAAGAGGGCGCAAACCCGGCGCCGGGGTCGCGGCAAAAAAAATAATTTGAGGGGGTGGCAGCTTCAGCAGGCTGGCGTGGGCGTCGGGTGCGGGCCTGGGCCGCTGAGGAACGCCGGCATCGGGTCGCCGGCCAGCAGCCATCGTTGCACGACGCCAAAGTGGTTGCCCAATACCGATCGACCATTTGGCGACCGCCCAATGACAATCACCATGGTCCAAATCCAACTGCGCGATTGCGATAATGCGATGGCGATGCTCGGAATGGCCAATGGGCCGTACCCGGGATTGATCGAAATGGCTGCTGCCATCGAAGGGCAACCGGGCCACCCGCGACATTCGAAAGACGGCCGCCCATGAGGCGTAGCGCAAAATCGCAGTCCGTCGCAGGTTATCCGGCCGGATCGCTTCGGCGGCTGCTACGTCTTATCGCCGCAGCGAAGCAATAGTGCCCATCTTCATCGGCCATGGTGCGCCATTTCGGAATACGCTATTGACGCCAAATGCCACCGTTTCTCCGCTTGAGGGCCGGCAAATTCTGGCGCGAATGAGCACGAGGTCAAACCCGCGACTCTCGGCAATGAACGCCGCCGTGTGGCCGGCCTCAATCGATCCATTGGTTGACTTGGGCAACGAGGTCGGACGGTAAGGACAAGCCGAGCGTGCTAAGTGCCGCGCGATTGACGCTCATCGTGAATTCTGTTGGGCCTGCGATCGGCAGGTCAGCCGGATTTGCACCGCGGAGAATCTTATCTACGTATTTGGCTGCACCGTAATAGCCTTCGTAGTGACCCGGACCAAGCGCCATCAACCCCCCTGCCAAGACATATTCTACATCACTGTAGACAGCCGGCAGTTTGAATTTCGCCGCTCGAACTGCAAGCGCGAAGCGCCGAGAATTGATGAAGGTGTCAACGGCGTTCACGAGTGCCTTCGCGCCGAATGCCAAGGCCTTATCGAACGCTGCATCGACATCTTCGGGCTTTCGAATGTCCAGCGATTGAACTTCGATGCCAAGTTTCTGTGCTTCCGAACGGAGCAATTCGAACTGGGGGGCGTTGTTGGCATTGTTCCCATTGAGAGCCATCGCCACTTTGTCGAGATTAGGCACTATGCGTTTGAGCATGCGCAGGCGTTCCCCGATCAACTGGGGAGCGTACATCGTCGTGCCGGTGACGTTGGTGCCCGGCCGATCCACACTTTTGACTACGCCTATGCCGACCGGATCAAAAACCGCCAACATCACGATCGGGATCGCTTTGCTCGCTTTAGCGGCGGCTACGGTAGCTGCTACGTTTGCCGCAAGGATCATATCGACCTTCCGATTGACCAAGTCGGCCATCACGCCCTGATATTCTGCGTCCAAGACGGCCTCGCGGTATTCGATGCGGATGTTTTTTTCTTCAACATAACCAAGCTCCGCCAATCCCTGCTTGAAGACATCAAGCCGTTTCGGATCGGCATTCTTGGCGGCCACATAGCCCATGACCGGCAACGTCTGAGCAGCAGTGTCGGTAATCTGAATCACCGCCAACAGTGCCGGCCAGAGCATCGCGGTACGCCAAAATGACATCAGCCATCTCCTGTGGCGTCACACCTGCAGCCCATTCAAGGCCATCGGCCATCCCGCGACAAGTCGGGAAGTGTGCGTTGGCCCATCGCCTCAACGGATTACCGACATGGCTGCAGCCGAAGGGTAACCGGCCACCCCGCGAGATCGCGCACCGGCCCGCAGCGTAGTGCAAGATCGCAGGCCGTCGCAGATTTCCCAATTGGAGCGCGTGGCCGGCGCGAGCGTCATAGCGCCGCAGCGAAGCAATAGTGCCCATCTTCATCGGCCATGGCGCGCCATTTCGGAATACGCTATTGACGCCGAGATATTCCGTTCTCCCGATGCAAGTCGTCGAGTAACCGATCCCGCGATCAAGACAGTCCCGGAATGCCGTCACGGATTGCTCCCCAATTCCTCACAAGCCGTCGACGGCTGCTTCGGACAGCGGGGTCCGGCGTCATGCTCGCGGCTCTCGGCTCTCCCCTTCGCGCCCAGCAGGGCGCGCTTGCCGGATCAGCCACCGGTTTTCCCTGGGACGAGGTTGTGGCCGCGGCGCGGAATTTCGTATCGCAGGAATCACCGGATAGCGTATGGCCCTTCGAGCGCGCGGGTGCGCAAGAGCTGGCAAAATCCGAGCGGAAAGTCTTCCTGCATTACTTCACGCCGTTCCCGCTATCGTTCGACAACAAGCCTCTCGATGACGATTATTACCGCCGGCAATATCTGGAGCGGGCCGGCGAAAACGGCAAATTCGCCCACGTCGGCGGATATTTGCGGCAGCGGCCATTGGGAGGCGGCACGTTGCCTGGAAAGCATTGGCAGGCCGTGAATGCGACGATCGATGTGCTTCGAGCCGAGAGGCTGGGGGCCGACGGCTTCGGTGTCGATCTTCAGCAGCTCGACGGCGGTCGATATTGGGACAATGCAACGGCGTTGTTCGGCGCCGCGCAGGCGACCAGGACCGGTTTCAGGATATTGATCGAGCCGGATACCGATATCATGAAGGCCATCAGCGCAGAGCAACTCGTCCAATCTCTGGTACGGCTCGCGCACCACCCGTCGGCCTATAAGCTGCCCGACGGGCGCCTGCTGCTTGCGCCTTTTGCACCGGAGGAACGGCCGGTGGCATATTGGCAAGCCGTCCTCGACGGCCTCGCGAAGGCGGGCGTACCGTCGGCGGTCCTGCCAGTGTTCAACAATCTGCGCGCCTATGCTGAGACTTTCGCGCCGATCTGCTACGGGATGTCAGAATGGGGCAACCGCGATCCTGCCAGTGTCGACGGTGATCCGGCCATCGAAGTCTGGCGCAAGCTCAAGGGCGAGCGAGCGATCTGGATGGAGGCGATCGCGCCGCAGGATGCTCAGCCCAAGACATCGATCTTTTGGGAAAGCCTCAACACGGAACTGTTTCGACGCTGCTGGATGAAGGCCATCCGGGAGAAGGCGCAATATGCGCATGTCATCACCTGGAACGATTATTCGGAAGCGACCGAGATCGAGCCGTCGAGCGGAACGCAATTTTTGTTTTATGACCTTTCCGCATACTTCATCAGCTGGTTCAAGCTGGGCCGGCCACCACGCATCATCCGTGACGCGATCTACTACTGCCACAGGCGACAGATCTTCGTTCCGGGCTCGGCACCACGGCCGGATGACAAGCCCCTGAAGCTGCTCGGGCGCGGCCCGGTGCAGAACCGCGTCGAGATGATCGCCTTGTTGACTCGTCCCGCGACGCTGGAGATTCGCCAGGGCGATACGGTGCAGCGGTCAGATGCGCCCGCCGGGCTTGCAGTCCTGGACGCGCCCGCGCGTTTCGGCCGGCCCATTATGCGCATCTTGCGCGATGGCAAGACCGTCGCAGAGAAAGTGAGCGACTGGGAGATCGCGGATCATCCGCAAGCCGAGGATCCACTTTATGTCGGAGGATCGAGCAATCGCTCGTTCGTCAAGGGCGGAGATTGGCATCAAAAGTAGTCCCGACCAGGTCTACGCGGCTGCGCCGGCGCGTTGCGGGCGGCGCAGCGCATGGAGCGCGTCAACAACGGCGGGGAGAATGGCGCGTAGCGCTTTACATTCAGCCAGGACGCCCTAGCTGAATTCGTACAACATCGCAGCCAGTCGCACTCTTGCCGATTGGAGCGGACGGTAGGCATCGACATCATAGTGCCACGGCGAAGCAATATTGCCCATCTTCATCGGCCGTGGCGCGCCATTTCGGTACGAGACTGGGCACTCCAAAAGCCGCCGATTTTGCGCTTGATGCGGCGACGAGCGTGCGCAGCGGTTCGCTTTTCGAACCCATGATGCGAACTTCTTTCGTCTTCGATGCGTTGGGTCAGCGCGCACAAGCAGTCGCGACGATAGCCGCCCGTCTCGGTGCGCTAGCGGGCCTGGTTGGCGAAAGGAAGGGCTGCCAACTGAGGCGGCCTCTTTGGTTCTCAGTTGTGCTTCACCTCGGTCATCACGGGCTGGTCCTTGGCCTTGATCCGTATAACTAGCGTTGAAGTGCGGCAGCGCATCTCGCTCACCGCGACCTTCGAAGGCGAGTTCTCGGACGTCACGTCGTCCTGCGCCGGAAGGGGTGTTGCTCGGTATTATTGGTAGCGGTCGATGCGGGTTTGATGAAGCCGAAATGCGTATTTCCCGCTTCTGAGAGCAGCGGGACCGCCGTGTCATCGGAGCCGCCGGGCAGCGTCGGGTTTGGCGTTAAGATTTCGTTAACCATAAGGTTTGAGACTGATTCGTACCGGTTTGAGCATCCCCACAAGAACGCGCGGAGTGGATTGCCATGTTGGACGCGGTCATCACCATTTCGATCACTGCCACGCTATCGATATTTGTTATTCGGTTAGGCGTGCAAATGTGGCTCGACAGCACTTGCGACATCTATTCGAGCCTGCCCAAATGGCTCTTGCGGTTTGCAAATCGAACGTAACCGCTGCCATGATCGGCGGAACGCGGGCATGAGCGAGGCGGCCCAACAAGGCCGTCATTCCATATGAAAATCGTATCGCATCATCCCCTTTTCGATATTTGACCTGCTGGTCACAAAATGCATTTTGGCTGAATGCAGGAAGCAAAGGGAGGCGATCCGACGCCGGCACGAGGTTCTTTGACTTATCGTGCCCCCGCCTCCGTGCCGGTTTGCCCGCCGTTGCAGTTCGCCAGGCAGTCATATGGTCAAATGTCGTTCCGTGCGCGCGGCGACGGAGAGACGGTGGTTTTTCTGCATGGCCTGCTTGGCAGTTCCAAAAGCTGGGCGTTCCAGTTTGACCACTTCTCCCGCAACTATCGGATGATGGCGTGGGATGCCCCGGGGTTTGGGCAATCCGATATGGTTGCAGCCTCGATCGGCGCATATGTCGAAGCGTTGCGGGAGTTTATTGCAAACATCGGTCAGCCAAAGATTTCACTCGTCGGACATTCGATGGGTGGAGCGGTTGCCGCGTGTTTTGCCGCAACGTTTCCGGAACTGGTTTCACGTCTCGTGCTGTCGTGTTCACACGCTGGATATGGCGATCCCCCGACAGCGCCGATGCCGGCGAAGTTCGAGCAGCGGATGCGCGAGTTCAAGGAAATCGGTCCCGTTGGTTACGGAGTGAACCGGGCGCGGGGGCTGCTGCCCGATTCGGCTTCAGCCTGTGTGTTCGACTACGCAGCCGAGATTGCCTCCGAGACCAATCCGGAAGGCCTGCGTCGGGCGACGCGGATGTTGCAGCTTGCCGACAATCGTCCGCTGTTGCCCAAACTCAAAATGCCGGTTCTCATTCTGACCGGCGAACTGGATACCGACGTTCAGCCGAGACTGAAGGCTGATCTGCTCAGGCTGACACCGGCGACAAGACATGTCGAAATGCCACGTCTCGGCCACGCTCCCTATTTCGAGGCGCCGGAATACTACAATGGTCTGATCGACGACTTCCTGTCGGGAAAATAGCGCAAACAAGGAGCCACGCTTGTTGGGTCTTCTGATTGGTATTGCGGTCATTGCCGTTGCCGCGACGATGATCGTCCGGAACTATCAGCCGCAAACCGTTTTGCTCGTGGCCGGGTTGATCCTGTTGGCATTGACCTCGCTGCTCTTTCCCGACCATTCCATCTTGTATCAGAAGGCCAAATCAACCGGGTTCAAGGGATTTGACGTCTTCGCCTTCGTCAAGGAATCGCTGATCACGCAGATGAGCGGGATCGGATTGATCATCATGGCCTCGGCGGCATTCGCCGACTACATGGACCACGTTGGCGCAACCGCGACCATGGTGCGGTTCTGCATCAAGCCGCTCAGGCTGATCAAGGCGCCGTATCTCATCCTGGCGTCAGGTTACGTTCTCGGCCAATGCCTTCACGTCGCGATCCCGAGTGCCGCCGGGCTGGCGATGCTGTTGCTGGTCACGTTTTTTCCGATGATGGTTTCGCTTGGCGTCAGCAAACCGGCCGCCGCGGCGATGATTGCGCTTTGCTCGTTCATGGATCTCGGGCCAGCCGTGGGGACGGCAAACCTTGCCGCCAAAACGGCTGGTATCCCGCCGGCGGTGTATTTCGTTCGGGATCAGATTCCGGTCGCCGTATGGGTCATAGCGGTCGTCGCGATCCTGCTGTTTTTTTCTGCCCGGTATTTTGACAGGAGGGGTGACGGCAGCATCTTTGGAGCGCAGCCCGAATCTGCAACAGGCGAACAGGTGCGCCATGATGCTCCCGGCTTTTATGCCTTGCTGCCGCTGGTTCCGATCACGCTGATTCTGGTGTTCAGTCCGCTCCTCGTCGACGGGGTGACGATGGATGTGGTCACCGCGATGGTGCTTGGCTCCGTCGTGGGCCTGGTCTGCGAACTGCTCGTCAAACGCGACGTCCGGACGGCCTTCAGGGGTTTCCAGGTGTTCTTCAACAGCATCGGATCGAGCTTCGCCAGTGTGGTGTCCTTGCTGGTCTGTGCGGATGCGTTTGCGCAGGGCCTCGAGGTCGTAGGCGCAGTGGGCTACATGATCGAGTCGGTGCGCAATGCGGGCTTCGGCGTCGATGCGATGGCCGTCATCATGACGTTGATGGTCGGTGTGACCGCGATGATCACCGGCTCCGGCGTGGCGGCTTTCTTTGCATTCTCGGGCCTGGCTCCCGGCATCGCGACTAATTTCGGGGTCAGCGCGGTCACCATGGTTCTTCCCATGCAATTGATGGCCGGAATGGGACGAGCCATTTCGCCGGTGTCCGGCGTCATCATTGCGGTCAGCAAGGCCGGAGAATGCCTGCCGTTCGAAATCGTCAGGCGCACCCTCATCCCGTCAATCGGCGGGATGGTCACGATGATGCTGGTCAACTATCTCCGGAACGGATGATTGCGAGGGGAGCCGCCCGGTATGGCGGCGGACTCACACGTCAGTTCGAACGCTCGTCCTTGGCCAGCTTTCGACTGAGCTCGATGAAATCGGTAACGAACGGCCGCACCTCGCCGCGCCGGTAGACAAGGGTCAGCGGTGCGACCAGCGACGGCGCATCCAATATCGGGCAATAGACGATGCCCTCCTGTCGGATTTCCCGGATCGAGGCGGGTACCAGCGAAATGCCCACGCCGGCGGCGACCAGGTTCATGCTGGTCAGCATCTGTTCCACCTCGGCGATAACAAGTGGTTCGAAGCCGGCCTTGTGGCAGGCTTCAACGACATTGCCGTACATGCCCGGAGCGGCATGGCGGCGCACCAGAATCAACCGCTCGCCGGCCAGCGCGCGCAGCGGGATTGGCGCGTTCGTGCCCGAAGCCGTGCGGCTAACCAGCGGATGGCCGGCCGGCAGTGCGATCAACATGTTCTCCCGTGCCAATTCCTTGAAAACCAGATCCGCCGGTCGCGCCACGGCCGCACGTATGACCGCCACCTGCACCTCCTCACGAAGCAGGGCTTCGGTCAGACCGGCCGCACTGTTGGCGTGGATGTCGAGCGACACCGCGGCGTGACTATCGGCGTAGGCACGCAACGTGCGCGTCACGCCAGGGTGCAGCGACGCCGAAGTGGTCAGCCCGATCGCGATCCGGCCGCGCTGGCCCATCGAAGCGGAGCGCGCGCGCGCGATGGCGCGCTCGACACCGCTCAACACCGCGCGCGCTTCCTCCAGGAATCCTTCGCCTGCCGGAGTCAGCTCCACGCCTCGCGGCACGCGGGTGAACAACTTGGTGCCCAACTCGCTCTCCAGCGCCCGGATCTGCTGACTGAGCGGAGGCTGCTGCAAGCCGAGCCGCGCCGCCGCACGCGTAATATGCCGCTCTTCGGCGACGACCAGGAAATATCGGAGATGACGCAATTCCACGTGTCGACCTCATCATATGTCAGACGTATGCAATATGTAGTTATTATATATTTTACAACTGCTCTTCCGTTCGAATAGATCCAAAGATGGGTACGTAGACGACCCTGGGTGAAAGTGTGGGGAGGGGAAGCTATGCCGATTTATTGGAGGCGAGCTGGACTGTGTGTGTGCCGTGCCGAACTAGCTGCGGCCGCGCTGGCCGTGACGTCGGTTCTGGCGGGGAGCCCCGCGATCGCGCAAACGGCCGCCAATCCGATCGAGCTCCTGTTCGTCGGCAACAGTTTCACGCACGGCAAATACCCGCCCGCACTCAACTACAATGCCGGCACTGCCGCTTCCGTGGGGGATCCGAGCGTCGTTCACGACTTGAATTGCCCGGCGGCAACCGCCTCCGGGCCGTGCACCTCGGGCGCCGAGGCGGTTGCTCGCGTGGTTCCGACATCGGCCACTGTCCCCGGGGCCAACCTGACGGCGCAACTGAACTATCTGCAAGCCAATCCGTCGGCTGCTTACACCGAGGTTGGGCCGTACTCCGGTGTGGCCGGTGTCTTCCTGCAATTCACCAAGGAAGCCGGGCTGCATTACGACGTCTCGCTCGTCTCGGTCTCAAGCGCCACGCTGACGGGCTTTCTCAACAATACCGGCGGCGAAGCCGGCATGCTTTCGCTGATTGCGAATTCAAAGTGGAACCAGGTCGTCATGCAGGACCAGAGTTTTCGGCCGCTGCCGACGACGGTGACGGTCAACGGTGTGAGCGTGGCGACGCGCGGCAACCCTGCCGGCTTTCAGTCCGGCGCGACCGGTTTGATCAACGCCATCGACGCCGCTGACGCGGCGGGCAGCAAGGCCAACGCCGCCATCACTCTGGAACAGACCCAGCCGCTGGCCTCCTATGGCTACACCAGCAGCAACCCGAATGCGCCGATCTTCGGCAGCAGCACGGTCGCGCAACAAGGCGGCAACCCGGCTTATGCGCCCTATGTCGGCGCCGCCAACCCGATGCAGCAGATGGCCGGCGATCTGCACAACGCCTATTTGAACGAAGCCACCTCGTATAATTCCGCGAATCCGACCAAGTCGCACGTCGGCGTCGCGTTTTCCGGCGATTCTTGGGTGAGCGCGATGAATCTCGGCATCGCCGTCACGAATCCGTATCTGACGACCAATTCGCCCAAGCTGGTCAATCTCTGGGACAGCGATCCGCTGACGGGGTGCTGCACCACGCCGATCGGCTACCATCCCAGCGCCCATGGCGCCTATCTCGATGCGCTCACGCTGTTCTACAAGATCACCGGCATGGACCCGGTGCTGATGGAGGCCGAGTTCAATGCCAACAATCCGTTGTTCCAGTCATCGGCGGCGCATGCGCTCGGCATCTCGGCGAACGACGCGCAACTGCTGGCGATCGCCGCCGCCGACACGGTTCGCTCCGGTGGGCCGGTGTCGTCGTTCGAACTGCAAGTCGGCACCATCTGGGCTTCGCTCGGCAGCAGCGCCGGCTTGCTCAAGGACGGTCCGGGCCTCGTGACGTTGATGGGCCAGAACACCTACACCGGCGCCACCACCATCACCGGTGGCGTGCTCGCGGTGAATGGCTCGATCGCGTCGTCCAGCCTGACGACGGTGGGCACCGGCGCGGCACTGACCGGCAATGGCACGGTCGGCAACACCACCGTCAGCAGCGGTGGCTTGTTCGCCCCCGGCAATGGAACGGCAGCATCGTCGATGGTGGTCGCCGGCAATCTCGCCTTCCAGTCCGGCGCGCTCTATCTGGTGCAGCTCAATGAGACGACGGCTTCGTTCGCGAACGTCACCGGCACGGCCACCTTGGGCGGCGCCACCGCGAACATCGTGTTCGCCGGCACTTCACTCCTGAAGCAGTACACCCTCCTGTCCGCGGCGGGCGGCGTATCCGGATCATTTGGTTCGCTGAACACCAACCTGGCCCCGAACGTTCAGGCCGCGCTGAGCTACGATGCCACTCATGCCTTCCTCAACGTGAACCTGAATTTCGCGGCTTCCGGCGGCCTCACCGGCAACCAGCAGGCTGTCAGCAACGCACTTGCCAGCTTCTTCAACGGCAATGGCAGCCTGCCGCTGGTTTTCGCCACGCTGTCCCCAAGCAGTCTGGCGCAAGCCTCGGGCGAGACTGGCGCCGGCTCGCAGCAGACCACCTTCAATGCGATGACGCAGTTCATGGGGATCATCAACGACCCCACCATCGGCGGCCGCGGCGGTGTCGCGGGCGGGACAACAGGCGCGCCTGCCTTTGCGGGCGATGACCGGGCAAATGCCTATGCCGCGAAGGGACGCGAGCCTGGCGCCACCGCGCGCGACGCCTATGCCATGTTTACGAAAGCGCCGCTGCGTGAGAATTATGACCCGCGCTGGAGCGTGTGGGCGGCGGGCTTTGGCGGATCGCAGACCACCGACGGGAACGCGGCGCTCGGGTCGAACAATACGACCAGCAGCATCTTTGGCACGGCGGTCGGTGCTGACTACCGCTTCTCGCCCGACACGTTCGCCGGCTTCGCGCTGGCCGGCGGCGGCACCAATTTCAGTGTCGCCAATGGAGGCTCTGGCCGCTCCGACCTGTTCCAGGCCGGCGCCTTCGTCCGCCACACTGTCGGCCCGGCCTACATCTCCGGCGCGGTGGCCTATGGCTGGCAGGATGTCACGACGAACCGCATCGTGACGATTGCAGGCATCGATCGCCTGCGCGCGGAGTTCGACGCCAATGCCTGGTCCGGCCGCGTTGAGGGCGGTTACCGTCTTGTCGCGCCTTGGGCTGGAGGCATCGGCATCACGCCTTACGCGGCCGCACAGTTCACGACCTTCGATCTGCCCGCCTACGCCGAACAGGTGGTGTCCGGCGCCAATACCTTCGCGCTTGCCTACGGTTCGAAGAGCGTGACGGACACGCGTTCGGAACTCGGCATCCGCACCGACAAATCCTTTGCGATGCCGGACTCGGTGCTCACCCTGCGCGGGCGCTTCGCCTGGGCGCATGATTACAATCCCGACCGCTCGATCGCGGCGACCTTCCAGGCACTGCCCGGGGCCTCCTTCGTCACGGGCGGCGCGGCGCAGGCCAAGGATGCCGCACTCACCACGGCTTCCCTCGAGCGCAAATGGACCAACGGCTTCTCGCTCGCCGGCACTTTCGAAGGCGAGTTTTCCAACGTCACCCGCAGCTATGCCGGCAAGGGCGTGGCACGGTATTCGTGGTGAAAGGGCGACGCTGGAGGTGCGGGGTCACGCACTCTTCGGCCGAAACGCGACGATGGATCCGGTTGGCTCTTCTGCGCGCATCGCCGCCTCGATGGCCTTTGCAAGCGCAGCCTGGTCGAATGGCTTTGATAAACGCGGCAGGCTGGATCGCGTGTCGCTGGGAAGCTCCGCGTATCCCGTGCTCAGGAGGATGACCGTCCCGGGACGCTCGGCTGCGACCGCGCTGGCAAGCTGCAGTCCGGTCATGCCAGGCATGGCATAGTCGGTAACAATCAGGTCGACGGTGCGCGTGCGGCGGAGCAAAGCCAGCGCCTCCTCGCCCGAGCGCGCCTCGACCACGGTGTGCCCAAGATCCTCCAGCATCGCTGCCGTGTTCTCGAGCACCAGCAGGTCGTCGTCGACGACAAGCACGGAAAGCCGCCGGCTGGCCCGAGGCGGGGGTACAGGCGCTTCCGCGCGCAGGTCTGGCACCGCGGTCTCCCGGGCTATCGGCAGCCAGATGTCGGCTGTCGTGCCTTCTCCAGGACGGCTCTTCAATACCAGCCTGCCACCGGACTGCTCGGCAAGTCCGTGGACCATGGACAGGCCGAGGCCGGTGCCTTTGCCGACGCCTTTGGTCGTAAAGAACGGCTCCTGAGCGTGCTTGAGGGTCTCATCGTCCATGCCGCAGCCGGTGTCGCTTACCGAGAGCGCAACATAACCGCTGGTCGGAAGGCCGCCATCGTCCTTCTCCTCGCGAGCGGCGATGGTGATCTGGCCACCGCCCGGCATCGCGTCACGCGCGTTGACCGCCAGGTTGAGGATAGCCAGTTCGAGCTGGTTGGCGTCGACCTTCACCTTTGGCAGGTCCATCGGAAACAGCGTCTCGACACGAATGCCGGCCTCGAATTTCAACAGTGACGCCATGCCGAGCACCAATTCGCGGACATCGACGACCGCGGGCCTGAGATCCTGTTTGCGCGCGAAGGCCAGCATGCGCTGGGTCAGGGAGGCGCCCCGCATTGCGCCCTGCATCGCGTTGTCCACCAGGCGCTGGATCTTCGGATCGCCCGACGGCAGCCGCTTCTTCAAAATCTCGAGGCTGCCGAGAACGGCGGCGAGCAGGTTGTTGAAATCGTGGGCTACGCCGCCGGTGAGCTGGCCGATGGTCTCCATCTTCTGCGACATCATCAGCGCTTCCCGCGCCCGATCCAGTGCTTCCTGCGCCCGTTTCTTTTCGCTGACATCGCGCACGATGTTCGCAAAGCCGGCGATTGCGCCGCTTTCGTTCCTTACCGCGACGATGGTTGCCTCGGCCCAGAAGTGGCTGCCGTCCTTGCGCACACGCCAGCCTTCGATCGCGGATTTTCCCTCCTGCTCGGCCTCAACGAGCGCGCGCGCGGGCGCCCCGGCCGCGCAATCTTCCTTGGTATGAAAGATCGTGTAGCTGGTCCCGACGATGTCATCGCCATAGCCCATCAGCCGGCGTGCGCCGAGGTTCCAGTTTCCCACGCGCCCGTCCGGCTCGAGCATGAAGATCGCGTGGTCGACGATACCCTCCACGAGGAGCCGAAAGCGTTCTTCGCTGCGCCGCAGCGCGTTGGCTTCGCGGTGGGCGCGTTCGGCGGATGCCCTGTCATAGACGGCGGCGGTGATCCCGAAGCTCAGGATCACAATGGTGGTGCCGGCGAGCAGGAAGGCCAGCGGCGCTTGCCCCACTCCGAGATGTTCTGCCTGCCCTGCCATGGGGATCGTCGGCATGAACATGGCGCCTACCATCGCGGCGTAATGCATGCCGGAGATCGCAAGACCCATCACCAGTCCCGCGAACAGCCGCTGGACCGCACTGGTGTTGCGAAAGGCGAGCCAGAGCGCCACGACCGACGCACCGATCGCGATCGCGAGCGAGAGTGCAACCCACCAGGGATCGTACTTGATGAAGGCCGCCATTCGCATCGCGGCCATGCCGGTATAGTGCATGCCGGAAATACCAAGCCCCATCGCGAAGCCCGACGCGAGCAGCGCCTGTGGGCGCCGTCCGACAACGGCAAATGCGGCAGCGGCGACGACAATGGGAATGACGAGCGAGAGGGCGGTCAGGAATGGATCGTACGAGATCTCGGTTCCGGGCAGGCTGAAGGCCAGCATGCCGACAAAATGCATCGACCAGATGCCGCCGCCCATGGCAATCGCAGCGGCCGCGAGCCAGGCCCGGCGGGCCCTCCCGGACGCGGCCCGCATCCGGGTCGCGAGATCCAGCGCGGAATAGGAGGCGAGTGCCGCGATCAGTATCGATAGCGCGACCAGAACGGGATCATGAAGAGCCGTATGGTGGTGCATTTTCGGCCGACGCTAGTCGAATGCGGATTCGTGTTTGCGCAAATTGTCCTCCCCTGCGATGCCGAAATCGTCCCCGGCACCAAGATTGTTCCCGCCAGACATGACGCATCCATGACGGCTGCGTCATCCGCCCCCTTCGTTGGTTGAGAATCAGTAAGCAAGAGCACCCGCCGGCAACCTGTACTGCAAAGATGGCAGCAAGTCGGCCGATTCCCGCACAAGGTGCAAGATGGTGCCTGCCCGTCACCACCCGCTTGCTCATTCTTTCACCGCCAGAAAGATCGAGCCGGTCCGCAAGGAAACGCTCTGCAATGCTGCCATTGCCGCCACATATGTCGTTTTTAGATGCAAACGGTAAGCGAAGAATTGAAATGACGGCGCGAATTGAATGCACTGTCACGGCAATTCGCTATCCGTAATTCCAGCACGGTGTCCGGCCATCGCTGGCCGCCATCGCTTGCGGTCGCGGCTGCCAACCACATTGGCCGTTCAGTCCGCGGCTACGGCGATCAATCTCGCCAATCGCGAAGGGGCCGCCAGAACAACTGGTGCGCCTCGTAGTCGACGACGCCGGGATCGAGGCCGATGTCGCGGAGCGTCCGCGCGTCGAGGCTGGCGAGTTCGCAGCGCCCCGCGCGGCGGCGGCGCCACTCGCGCAGCGTCGCGACGATCACGTCCAGTACCTGGCTCCAGCCCGCGCGCGGCGCCACGACCGGGCCGGAAACCGCAGCCACCGGCTCGTGCCTGGTTGATGTCCGCAGGGCCGAACCTTGCATCGGCGCTCGGTCCCGAAGCTTGGGCGCGGTGATCGGCTGACGGTGCTCTGACAACAGTGTCGACATGGCTTTCTCCTTTTCCGTTGCTTTTTCAGTATGTTAGCTCATGGTCCCCGACCAGTGACGGCGTCGGCGATGGCTGTCCCGGTTATACGCCGCCATACCTGACAGCATGTGTCAGGTATTTCTGCTAGGCTGCGGAAATGCGTGCGAGCCGGCTGTTGTCGATCCTGTTGCTCTTGCAAGCCCGCGGCCGGATGACGGCCGAAGCGCTGGCGAGCGAATTCGAGGTTTCGGTTCGCACCATCTATCGCGACGTCGATCAGCTCAGCGCCGCGGACGTACCGATCTATTCGGATCGCGGCCCGAGCGGCGGATTCCAGTTGCTCGACGGCTACCGCACCAAGCTCACCGGCCTTTCGCCCGCCGAGGCCGAGACGCTGTCGCTCGCCGGCCTGCCGGGACCCGCGGCGCAACTCGGCCTCGCCGACGTGCTCACGGCGGCCCAACTGAAATTGAGCGCGGCATTGCCCGAACGCGCACGCGCAACCGCGGGCCGCGTCGGCGCGCGGTTCCACCTCGATCCCGTTGGCTGGTTCCGCAATGCTGAAGACGCCAAGCTGCTGCCGACGATCGCCAACGCCGTGTGGAACGAGAAGTGCCTCGACGTGCACTACCGGCGCGCGGAGGGCGCGGTGGAGCGCCGGCTGCAGCCGCTCGGCCTCGTGCTCAAGGCGGGCATCTGGTATCTCGTCGCGCAGGTCGGCGGTCAGCCGCGCACCTATCGGGTATCCAACATCATCGACCTCGCGGTGACCGCCGAGTCGTTCGAAAGACCGAAAGATTTCGACCTGACGCGCTTCTGGGTCACGTCGTCACGCGCGTTCGAGACCAGCGTCTACCATTCCAGCGCAACGCTGCGCGTGACGGCGCGCGGGCTCGCCAAGCTCGACGTTCTCGGCACGCTCGTCGCCCGTTCGGCCGCCGAGACGGCGACGCCGCCGGATGCCGACGGTTGGGTCAGCGTCACGATCCCGATCGAGTCGATCGATCGGGCCGCGTCCGGTCTGATCGCGCTCGGTGCCGACGCCGAGGTCGTCGAACCCCCGGAACTGCGTGAGCGGCTCGTCACGACGGTGCAGGAGCTCGTCCGCCTCTACTTCGAGTGAACGAGAACAGGTTCGGCGATCGCCTCGAACGGGATTTTCACCTTGCGCGGCCGCGTCGCGGCTTACCCGAACAGCCACGACCTCGGATTGGCGATCGGCCTTTGCTCGTTGGCCGCGATGATGCCCTTGACGATGCGGATCAGCGACCACACGAACCACCAGAT
Source organism: Afipia sp. GAS231 (assembly GCF_900103365.1). Lineage (NCBI taxonomy): Bacteria > Pseudomonadati > Pseudomonadota > Alphaproteobacteria > Hyphomicrobiales > Nitrobacteraceae > Afipia > Afipia sp. GAS231. The sequence continues at coordinate 3,050,689 of NZ_LT629703.1, read as the reverse complement.
CAGAATTGGAATACCGATCAGCACCAGGCTCAGCGCAAAGCCGATCGTGATGTACAGAAATCCGATCCAGAACGTCCTGATCTGGAACTGATAATGCGACCGCAGCACCGGGTCGGCATCCTCGACCTTGACGTGCGCGATAACGACGCCGATCAGCGCCGAAATCCCCGTGAAATAGCCGATGCCGTAAAGAACGTAGACGCTCATGGCGAGCGCGACGTCAGAGACGATGGGGCGCGGCAATGCGGGCGGGCGGATATCGGAAGTCATTGTCATGGCAATCTCGTTGCGACGGGGATCGTCGCCTCTCCGTTGGTCACGGATGCCATCTCGTCGGTTCAAGCCGGTGTCACGCAAAGCGTGACCTACGTCACGCAAAGCGGCCGGCAACCCCCTCGTTCGGCACCGCCGGGAAAGGGGATGACCGCAGCCGGTCGGATGCCGGCTCGCGAACTAGTTCCGAAAATCGAGGCTGCGCAGAATGATGCCGGGCGGTGCGCCCTCGAATTCCCGCGCCTCGAATTTGCGCGATGCGCATTGTTCGATCCGGTCGCGCAACCGCAGGAACTGCGCGTCGCGCTGATCCGGCTTGGCCTTCACGCCGCGCTCGAGGTCGTCCATCGCCGAACTGCTGATGGCGCAGGAGACTTCCGCGCCGCCATCCATCATCGAGAACAGCATCACCATCCGGTTGTGCTCGAAGCCTTTGACGCTGCCGCGCTCCAGTGTCATCGGCGAACTCCGGGTCTGGCTTTCACCACCGGCGGATTGATTTCGGCAATCCGGCTCAGGCAGGCAGCTTCGGTATCGTGCGGGCCCGAGACGAAGGTCCCGCTGACCTTGGTCGAATACCAGCCCGATACGACTCCGAGGCGAAGCGATTCTTCGGTCTTGACGTGACGCGGCGAGAGATCTTGCATGGAATACTTTCATTGTGCGTTCGAAAGTTTTGTCGAACGCAGGGGGTGATGCTTTCGTTTCTCAGATACTTGCGTCGGTGCCCTCACCGGAGAGCCGGACGAAATCCGCCAGCACCGCCGCCACCAGATCGCGGTGATGCGCATCGGTGGGCGGAAGCTGGGCCGCATATAAATTCAGCACATAGCGCGCCTTGGCGGCGGCCTCGATCCATGAAGTGGCCGGCACCGCCAGCAACTGGATTTCGACGACGCCTTGATGGTCGCGCAGCAGTTTCGCCTTGGTTTCGACGTCGGCAATGACGCGGCGGATATCGGTCGCCTTTTGCGCGGCCATGCCGCGATGCTTGTCGAGCTCGATCGGGGTGTCATTCATGCGCGGCGCTGGCGTCGTCGCGTTGCGCATCCGAGAGGTCGACCGCGCCGATCGAGATCATCTCCATCGAGGATGTCCGTGGCGCCGCGCCGGGGACCATGATCATGGTGGCGACGCGCCGAAAACTCGCGAATGACAGGCCCTCGATCATCTCCTCATCGGTGATGACTTCATAGGCACCCGGCGCCAGCAGGCGATCGATACCCTTGATCCGGAATGGATGCTTGAAATGAACGGTCTCGCGGCGCGAGCGCGTGGTCATTTCGAGTGACCAGCGTTTTCGCGCGCGGGGGCGCCAACATGTTTGGACATGGATTCACTGTGCGCGCTTTCGCGGCAATTAGCTATTGCTTTCTCGGGCAAGAGCGTATTCTGCCAAATAAGGCAGCCCCCGTCCGCAGCCGCGGCTTGTATTCGACGGCTTCATAGCCATCTCGAATGTTTAGCCGGGAAGGTATTTCGAATGAAGCTCCGCGTCGGATTCGAAATGAACTACGACTTCCCGCAACCGACGCCGATGATCATGGTGCTGGGAGCGCATTTCACGCGCGCGTCCGACGTCATCGTGCCCGACTTCCTCACCACCACGCCTTCGGTTCCGATCACGCCGTACCGCGACATGTTCGGCAACTGGTGCAGCCGGATCGTGGCGCCGGCCGGGCCGATGCGTCTTTTCGCCGACGGCGTCATCCGTGACAGTGGCCAGCCCGATACGGTGGTCACCTCGGCGGTTCAGCATGCGGTCGAAGACCTGCCGCCGGACACGCTGGTTTATCTTTTGGGCAGCCGCTACTGCGAGACCGACCGGCTGTCGGAAACCGCGTGGCAGTTGTTCCAGAACACGCCGCCGGGCTGGGCGCGGGTGCAGGCGATCTGCGATTTCGTTCACCGCCATATCGCGTTCGGCTACGAGCACGCGCGCGCCACCAAGACGGCGTGGGAAGTCTACAACGAACGCAAGGGCGTCTGCCGCGACTACGCGCATCTGGCCATCGCGTTCTGCCGCTGCATGAACATCCCGGCGCGCTATTGCACCGGCTATCTCAGTGACATCGGCACGCCAAAACCCTGGGCGGTCGGCGACTTCGCCGGCTGGTTCGAGGCCTATATCGGCGGCCGCTGGCAGATGTTTGATCCGCGCAACAACGTGCCGCGGATCGGTCGCGTTCTGATAGCGCAGGGGCGCGACGCGTCCGATGTTCCGATCACCCAGACGTTCGGGCCGAATACGCTGGTCAGCTTCAAGGTGTGGACCGACGAAGCCGCCTGATCGGCGGTCGCTTTGCGCTGACGATGACGGATGCTATCAAGCATTTCGTCGTGCGCAGGGGACCCCATGGCTGAACGGAATACGGCCGAACCGGACTACGAGCTGTTTGCCATCCGCTATGCCACCCGCGAGGCGCGGCGCAGCGATCATTTCATCGGCGGCGACCCGCATGACGGTCCGATGCCGATGGATTATTTCGTCTGGGTGGCCTGCGGCGGTGGGCGCACCTTCGTCATCGACACCGGCTTCAATGCGGAGATCGCGCAGAAGCGCAAGCGCACCTTCCTGCGCTCGCCGATCGAGACGCTGGGTGCGCTCGGCATCGATGCCAACACGGTCGAAGACGTCATCCTCACCCACCTGCATTACGACCATGCCGGCAATTTCGACCGTTTCCCGAACGCGCGCTTCCATCTGCAGGAGCGCGAGCTAGCCTATGCCACCGGCCGCTACATGCAATATCCGCGGCTGTCGCATTCCTTCGAGGTCGAGGATGTCTGCGGCATCGTGCGGCTGAACTATGCCCGCCGCGTCGTGTTCTATAACGGCGATGCCGAGCTCGCGCCCGGGATCACCATCCACGCCGCCAGCGGCCATTCGGCCGGGCTGCAGTTCGTGCGCGTCAACACCCGCCGCGGTCCGGTGGTGCTCGCTTCCGACGTCAGTCATTTCTACGAGAACATGGCGAGCGAGCGTCCGTTCACGACCGCCTTTCACATCGGCGAAATGCTCGAGGGTTTCGACAAACTGATTGCGATGGCGCCGGACGAGAGCCACATCGTTCCCGGCCACGATCCCTTGGTCATGAAGCTGTATCCGGCGGTGAGCCCGGAACTTGAAGGCGCCGTCGTGCGCCTCGACGTGCCGCCGTCAGGCAAGGCGCCGGTGCGCGCGGATTATCGTTCGGGGCATTAGAGCCTGAGAATTTTAGTCCGTGAACCCAGAGTCTGCCGGGTCATTGCAAACTCCGCTTCCAATAGCCGGTGCCGAGCTTGCCAGTGATTACCACCGTGGCGTCGCGGACTTCGTAGGAGCCGCCGTCGTCCCAACCCGCGAGCCCCCTTATTGCATGAAGCGACCAGTGACCGTTCATGGCGGTGATCGTACCCTCATGCGGTTTCGCGGCGCGCGGTCCTTCGGCGCGGAACTTGTATGTACCGTCGCCCGTAATGCGCCAGATCCAGCGCGACAACCCGTGATCACTCGGCACCATGATCTCCCAGGTCCCGACCAGAGTGGGATCGACTGCCGGGGGAGGAGGCGCGGGTACCACAGGCGATGGCGCATCCGTCGCCGCCGGCGTAGCATTCGCCTGCTTCGTGCCCGTCTGGTCGGTCGACGACGGTTGACCTGCAAGGTAGATCGCCTTGCGCGAGAGAGAGCCGTAGACAAAGGGCTGCTGCTCGTTTCCGGTTGCCTCCATAACGTCGTCGCGGATGTTGCGGAATATGAAAGTGACCTCAACCCCGGGCTTCTCGATATTGTGCAGGAGTGCCGTGGTAAACGGGCTGTTTCGACCGTCGCCATCGAGAGCGGTAGTGCCATCGCGCGCGGCATATGCGACGAGCACGTTGCCGACTGGTTCAATGCGGCCGAAACCTCCACGGGTTGTCGAGCGCTGCGCCAGCGACCGTTGCATCTTCGCGGCGAATGGATCGTTGCGGCAGGCGTCGAGAATGACGAGGCCGAGGCTTGTTGTATCCGAGACCTGCAACATCACGCTACGGAGACTGACTGCTTCGTTCGCCGCATCAGTGTCCCGCTTCAATTCCGCATCAACCGGGATAAGCCAGTTCTCGCCGCTAATTTCCATGCCATGGCCGGCGAAGTACACCACTGCCATGTCAGCGCCCGCCGCATCACGCCCGAGGGCGATCAGACCTCGCCGCATCTCGTCAAACGAGGCATTGGTGAGCAGCGTCACCGCGAAGCGAAGGCGATTAAGCGCAGCAGCTACGTCGCCAGCGTCATTCGCTGGATTGGGCAGGGCCGGCACGTTCCTGTAAGCGCTGTTACCGATTACCAGGCCGATACGCTTGCCGTCGGCCGACGCAGACGCCCCGCCAAGGCCTGTAAACGCCGCAAGTCCACCCAATCCCAAAACTAACTCAAATTCGCGTCGGTTCATATCGCCTCCTGAAACGGAATTGGCGAGACAAGCTTTGTACAATACCCGGCGCGTCGCAGCTATATTGCGACTGCAGCATCGTGTCCGATTCGTACCGGTTCGGAAGGGCTCCTGATATTGTGAGTCGTCAGCCGGCTTTGATTAGCAGCCATGTTCCTGGCCGAAGTTGATGTCCCCTTCGGGGTCATTCGCGACCGGGTCGAACCAGTGGCAAGTCCGGCCATGTCCGTGCCGCTGAAAGCAGAAGTAAATTCAGAGCCTTCGAGGCTCGCCCAGCGATGCAAGTGCACCGCAAGGCTCGTGCCCCCTCCAGCGACAACGGCGAAGCCGTTGCGCGGGGATGACGGATTGAGATACGCGCCAGCGTTCGCTTATTTGGCCGCCGCGGCTTTCAGGATCGGCATCAGCCGCGTGGTTTCGCTGCGGATGAGGTCACCCAGGGCTTTCGGTCCGCGGCGGTTCGGCTCGACGATATCGGAGCCGAGTTCGGCCAGCCGTTTTTGCACGGCCTCTTCGTTGAGGCCCTTGTCGAGCGCGTCGGCGAGTTTCTCCACGATCGCCTTCGGCGTGCCGGCAGGTGCGAATATTCCGTAAAACGGCGCGCAGTCGAATTCGGGCAGCCCCTGTTCGTAGGAGGTCGGCACATCAGGCAGCAATGGGCTCCGTTTGCGTGCCGCGACCGCCAGCGCCTTGACGGTGCCGGCGCGTACATGTTCCAGGGTGCCCAGGACGGGATCGCATTCGTAATCGATTTCGCCGCCGAGCATGGCGTTCAGCACCGGCGCGGTGCCGGTGAACGGCACCATCGCCGGCTTGATGCCGATCGCCGACTGGAGCAGCAGGCAGCCGATATAGGAGACCGAGCCGAGGCCGGCATGGCCGACGTTGAGCTTGGCTTCGTTAGCCCTGGCGTAGGCGACGAACTCCTTCAGGTTGTTGGCGGGAAAGTCCTTCCGCACCACCAGCAGTTCCGGATATTCGGCCGACAGCCCGACCGGTTCGAAATCTTTGAGCGGGTCGTAACCGAGGTTGGGGTAGAACGCCGCCGCCAGCGCGTTGGTGCCGGAGTGACCGGACAAAAGAGTGTAGCCGTCGGCAGGGGCGCGCGCGGCGCGCAGCGTGCCGATGGTGCCGCCGGCGCCACCGACATTCTCCACCACGAATTTCTGGCCGAGATGACGCGAGAAGATGTCGGCGACGATCCGCCCGGTGATATCGGCCGGTCCGCCGGCGGCAAACGGCACGATCACCGTGACCGTCCGCGTCGGATAGTCCTGGGCACGGGCGCCGCTAAAGCCGGCCGCGATCAGAAGTGCTGCGACCGCGGCCCAGTGGCTGTGCATGTTCGTCTCCCCGACATGTTTTTTATCACCATAGGGCGGTTTCAGGGCCGGGCAAGCCGGACTGGCTAAACCTTCGTTGGGTTTAAGCCAACGCTCGCCGGAGGATGGCGTGGCTATCTATCCTGGACTATCGTGCGCTCATGAAGCTTCTGGTGTTTGGTTTGGGTTATTCGGCGCTGCATGCAGCGCGGCGTCTGCAGATTTCGGGCGCGCAGGTGACGGCGACCGTGCGCAGCCGCGCCAAGGCCGCCGGCCTGGCGTCGGCGGGAATCACGGCACGGGTGTTCTCTCCGGAACATGCCGATGCAGAGATCGCGCAAGATATCGCTGATAGCGACGCCATCCTGGTCTCGATCCCGCCGGGCGAATCCGGCGATCCGGTGCTGGCGTCCTTTGCCGCTCCGATCGCCGCCGCCGCGCCGAACTTGCACTGGATAGGCTATCTCTCCACGGTCGGCGTCTATGGCGACCATGCCGGCAACTGGGTCGACGAGACGACGCCGACCACGCCGGGAAAAGGCCGCTCGCGGCTCAGGACCACGGCGGAACAGGCGTGGCTCGCCATGGGCGCGCATGTCTTCCGGCTGTCCGGCATCTACGGCCCCGGCCGAAACCAGCTGGTGCAACTGGCGTCGGGAACGGCGCGCCGCATCGTCAAGCCCGGCCAGACTTTCAACCGCATTCACGTCGCCGATATCGCCGCCGTGATCGAAGCGTCGCTGGCCCGGCCGCGGCCGGGCGGCGTCTATAATGTCACCGACAACGAGCCGGCGCCGCCGCAGGACGTCGTCGCGTTTGCGGCAAAACTTTGCGGGCTGGAGCCTCCGGCCGAAATTCCCTTCGAACGCGCCGAACTCTCGCCGATGGCGCGCAGCTTCTACAGCGAAAACCGGCGGGTCCGGAACAACCTCATCCGTGAAGAGCTGGGCGTCACGCTAAATTATCCGACCTATCGCGAAGGGCTCACCGCCCTGCGGGCGCTCGGGGACGGACCGGATACGTAGCTGTTGACTTGCCCGACGGGCAAATCACGCCAGATGTGGGTCAAGGCTTTCGCCTGAAAATATTCCACTTCGGTGCCAGGTGGAATCACGCTTACAAATCCAGCCATCCTGTCCCGCCAGAGCAACTGTGCTGAAGTAGACCGGTGATCGGCTGGCCTCAAGGCTGGCGCGAGGCGCGCCCCCGCCTTCGGCGGCTTACGGCCTTGACGCCGTCCGCTCCCCGGTCTGTTGGCTAGGCATGCGCTCGGTCTAGGACCGAGCGCGGTGAAGTGCGCTCGCTCAATTCAGTGCGTAACGGCTGGGATCCCATTTCTGCCGGCGTGCGATCATTGTGTTGAGGATGATGATCAGCTTTCGCATGCAGGCGACGAGCGCAACCTTCGGCTCCTTCCCCTTGGCAAGTAGCCGTTGATAGTAGGCCTTGAAGACAGGATTGTTCTGTGTGGCCGCGCCGAGGCACGGCATGTAGAGGGCGTTTCGGACCCAACGGCGGCCGCCCTTGATGTGGCGTTCGCCGCGGCGCTTTCCGCTATCATCGTCATAAGGGGCAACGCCTAACAACGCCGCGGCGATCTCGTCGCTCACTTGCCCAAGCTCCGGCATTCCAGCAATGAGGTTCGCTGAGCTCGTTTCGGCAAAGCCCGGCACGCTCTCGACGATCTCGGCGCGTTCGGCAAGATGAGGTGTGGCCCTGACCTGGGCCGAGATCGCGACTTCGAGCTTGGCAATTTCCCCGAGCAAGCTCTTCAAGATACGGGTCCGCGCTTTCCGAGCCTGTCCTGGTGCAGCATGCTCGTTTTGAGCTTCCAGTCGTATCTTGAGATCGACCAGATTGAGACGAGCTTTCACCAGCGCCTGCAGCTCTTCGCGCGCGGCATCGTGCACTTGGCCCGGCGCCTCGCTGAACGTCTCTGCGAACCAAGCGATCATCTCTGCATCAATCGTATCGTTCTTGGCCAGGCGTCCGGCCGACTGCGCAAAGCTGCGGACTCGCTTGGGGTCGACGATCCGTACGGCGATGCCGGCCAGGCGGAGCACCTTCCCCCAATCGCGCTCATAGCCGCCGCTGGCCTCCATCACCGCCCTGTTCACCTTGTGCTTGCGAAGCCAGGCAACCAGCTTGCGATGACCCTGGGCAGTGCTCGGATACGTCTGCCGCAGCGCCAACTCGCGAATGCACGCATCGACCTTGTCCTTTGCTACATCGATGCCGACGACAACGAGACCATTTTGTGCCATCATCCACTCCCTTCCTTGCTCGGTACGGGCTCAACGGCCCTTGCAACTGTTCGGGTTGAGGAAGACACCGGAGCTGTCCCTCGCTCTCATACAGGCTCTGCCGCTTTGGGGCGTTACGGGCTCAGTTCCAGCAACGGGCGGTTCCGCCCGTTCGCACATTCTGCCAGTTTTTGCCGACACAAGGGGCGTTGGCCATCGTCGCAAACGAGGGACAGGGAGCGGTGGACGCGGCAGCACGCGAGACGAACGGGCTGCAGCGTACGGCGAAATCGTTTGGGTCCGACGCCCCGGTGCTGGCGTCAAGTCGGCGGAAGCGAAAGCTGAAGCCGGTGATGGTGGCAAGAAAGCCGGTCACCAGGACGAAATCGTATAAGCCGTAAAGCCATTGCGCAGGGAAGGCCGGGTGTTCTCCGCTGAACCTGTATGCTCGTGGGCAGCATATTCCTTTGCAACACGCCTGCGAGACCGCGGGTGCAGCGCGCACCCGGTCTTCCCTGCGCCCTCTGATTTCGAGGGTAAGGTTTCCAGCAAACTTCGGGCGCATCGCGCCGCGAGAAGAAGAACGCATGTCTCACCACGTCATTGCGAGGAGCGAAGCGACGCGGCAATCCATTCTTTCTTCGCGCGGCGAAATGGATTGCTTCGCTTCGCTCGCAATGACGGCTGTTCCCGGGGCTCGACCGCCCCACCCCCCTCCCGGCCTTTCAATTTTGCAATAGAAGCCATGTCGACATTGATATTCCTGCCACTGTCTCCGCGATCTAAGGTCGGTGCAAATCACCCCCTTGGGGATCACGGAGGAAATTTGGCCCGATGACGCAAGTTGCAGCAAAACCGGCAGGCGCGATGGCGTTGCCGACGTGGCCGGACGAGATCTACCGCGTCCTCAAGGACGCCGGGGTCAAGCAGGTGGCGATGGTGCCCGACGCCGGCCATAGCCGGCTGATCCGTTCGTTCGAGGCCGATCCGGAAACCCGCGTCGTGACGCTGACGACGGAGGAAGAGGGTGTGGCGATGCTGGCCGGTGCATGGCTCGGCGGCCAGCGCGGCGTGCTGCTGCTGCAGTCGAGCGGCGTCGGCAACTGCATCAACATGCTGTCGCTGCCCACCATCTGTCACATGCCGCTGCTGATGATCGTGACCATGCGCGGCGATTGGGGCGAGTTCAACCCGTGGCAGATCCCGATGGGGCAGGGCACGCGTGCGGCGCTGGAATCCGTCGGCGTGATCGTCGACAAGGTCGACGAGCCGCATCTGGTCGCCTCCGCCGTGCAGGGCGCGGCCCACCTTGCCTTCAACACCTGGAAGCCGGTCGCGCTTCTGATCGGACAGCGCGTGCTCGGCGCCAAGAACTTCAAGGAGCTGGCCCGCAAATGACCAATTCGCAGAAGAATCCGAATGCGCTGCTGCACCGCCGCGACGTCGTCAACGAACTGGTGCGGGCGCGCGGCGATCTGCTCGTGATCGCCGGCCTCGGCGCGCCGAACTGGGACGTCTCGGCCGCCGGCGACCACGTCAATAATTTTCCGCTCTGGGGCGCGATGGGTGCGGCTTCGATGATCGGGCTCGGGCTGGCGCTGGCGCAGCCGAAGCGAAAAGTGCTCGTCATCACCGGCGATGGCGAAATGCTGATGAACCTCGGCTCGCTCGCCACCATCGCCGTCGAAGCGCCGGCTAACCTTACCGTCGCGGTACTCGACAACGAACGTTTCGGCGAGACCGGGATGCAGAAGACCCACACCGCCGCCGGCGTCGATCTCGCGGCCGTCGCAACGGCAGTCGGAATCCGGACTTCGCGGATTGTCAGAACCATGGCCGAAGTCACCGAACTGCGCGACCTCGCCCATGAGGGGCGCGGCACGGCGTTCGCGCAGATCAAGATCGCGCCCGAAGCCCTGGTGTTCGTGATGCCGCCGGCCGATGGCGTCATTCTGACGTCGCGCTTCCGGCAATCGGTGCTGGGCGACGAGGCGCTCTATAACTGAGGATTATCGTTGAGCCACCGCTCACCCCGTCATGTCGATCTTCCAGAGGCCTTCTTTGGCGAGCTGCTCGATCTCGGACATGATGAGGGTCGCGATGGTGGTCGTCGCAATCGAGGGCTGATCGGCGATCGGCGACGCCAGGATCAGTTCGCGCGAGACCGGCGGGTTGACGAGGGCCGCCATCTCCAGCCGCTTCGTCGCCAGTTCGGCGCGGATCGCCGACGGCGGCAGCAGCGTGTAGCCGAGGCCCTCTTCCATCAGGCTGATCTGGGCGCGATAGGAATCGGCTTCGATCATGGCGTTGAGCGTCAGCCGCTGGCGGGCGACGGCCTTCTCCAGCAGCGCCCGCAGGCCGTGCGAAATACTGGGCAGAATCAGCTTCTGCTTCACCAGCCATTTCAGGTCGACCTGCTTCCGCTTGTTCAGCCCCGATCCCGGCGGCCCCACCACGACGATGGCCTCGCGTCCGATCGACTGGACCTGGAGATGCAGATCGACCGCGGGACCGTAGATGATCGCCAAATCCATCTCGCCGCGGTGCAGCCATTCGACCAGATGTCCGCCATAGCTCTCGACGATGCGCAGCGAGATGTCAGGGAATTCGGTGATCACGCGGCGGGCGAAGCGTCCGGCGAACACCGCGCTGACGGTCGGCACCAGGCCGAGAATGACGCGGCCCGACGGACTGCCCTTTGCCGACTGCAGATCGTCGCGGACCTGCTCGATCTGGCGAACCAGCCCGGTGGTGCGGTCGAGCAGCATGCGGCCGGCGCTGGTCAACAGCATGCCGCGGCCGTTGCGCACGAACAGCTCGACGCGCAATTCGTGCTCTAGCAGCTTGATATGCCGGCTCAGCGCCGGCTGCGCGGAGCGAAGCCGGTCGGCGGCCTTGCTCAGGCTGCCGAGCTCGGCCACGGCCCGGAAGGTGCGCAATTGTTTGAGGTCCATAGGCCCACCTTAGACGCGCCTGCGGCAGGCTTCAAACCCAATGCGGAGCGATCCGGCGTGGCAGGGGAGCCATGATGCTGCTAATCAGAGCTCAACGCTCTCGATCAAGAAATCGATCCTCATGACCATCCCCTCCGTTACGCCTTCGCAAATCCGCAGCATGCTGTTGCTGCGCGAGGAAATCGCGCTGCTCGATCTCAGGCACGAGGCCGCTTTCGCCACCGGCCATCCGCTGTTCGCCGCCAACATGGCGGCCGATCGGATCGAACTGGAGGCCGCGATTAGGCTGCTGCGCAAGAATGTGCCGATCGTGCTGTTCGATGCCGGCGAGGGCCTGGTTGCTTCCGCGGCCGATCGCTTCAGGGCGTTGGGCTACACGAATATTCGTCAACTCGACGGCGGACTCGATGGGTGGCGGCGGGCCGGCTACGAGATCTTCGAAGACGTGAACTCCTACGCCAAGGCGTTCGGCGAACTGGTCGAACATCGTCGCCATACGCCGTCGCTTGCTGCGGACGAGGTTGCGGCGCTGATCGAGGCGAAAGCAAACATTCAAATTCTCGATGTTCGCCGCTTCGACGAATATGCGACGATGAACATTCCGGGCTCGATCAGCGTACCCGGCGCCGAACTGGTGCTGCGCGCCGGCCGCGCCGCGCCGGATCCCGAGACCACCATCGTGGTGAACTGCGCCGGCCGTACCCGCTCGATCATCGGCACCCAGTCGCTGATCAATGCCGGCGTTGCCAACAGAGTGGTGGCGCTGCGCAACGGCACCATCGGCTGGACGCTCGCCAATCAAAAGCTCGACCATGGCTCGAACCGGCGCGGCGAGATCGGCGCGTTCAAGGGCGCAGAAACCAACGCGCGCAACGTCGCCTATCGCGCCGGCGTTCGCCATATCGGCCTCGAAGAAATGACGGCGCTGCAGGCGCAGACCCATCGCACACTCTATCGCTTCGACGTGCGCGACGAAGCGGAATACACCGCCGGCCACCTTGGGGGATTTCGCCATTACCCCGGTGGGCAACTGGTGCAGGAAATCGACATGGCAGCACCGGTGCGCGGCGCGCGCATCGTGCTAACGGATGACAAAAGCGTCCGCGCCGACATGACGGCGTCCTGGCTCGCGCAGATGGGCTGGGAAGTGTTCGTACTCGACGGCGGCTATGACGGCGTATTGGAGGTCGGGCCGCCGCTTGTGCCGCCGAAGCCCGATCCGTCGCACCGCTACCGGCGTCCCTATGAAGGTACCGACGTCAACACCAAGGCGATGCAGGCCTATCTCGACTGGGAATACGGCCTCGTCGACCAGCTCCGCCGCGACGCTAGCCACGGATTCTACGTGATCTGACACCAGCGCAGTGGCGCGCTGCGGAATAGTTGACTGAATTGAAGCGCGCGTGAGCAAGGAATTTGTTCGCGCTTCGACCTGCATGGCAGACACCAGTCGTTGGAACGCAAAGTGCTCATCAAAGATGCAGCAGCCCCGTCGATGCGCGCGTCATTCACCAAAAATCGTTTCGTCGTCGCGTCGCGCGAACGGGGAGATAATCCCTTCGATGCCAATGACATTCGAAATTCCATTTCATTGACGATCGCTGCATCGCGCCGCATCATTTGCACATCCAATTCGACGGCGCGAGATCGCCGAAACGAAGTCTGACCCGTCATCGCGACCCCGCATCTGTCGGGACGCCGAGCCGCGCGCTCTGCGTCAACGGGGAAGCTTTACCCAATGAAGGTGCAAGAAAATGAGATCGGCTAAATCATTGCTGGATCGTCGCGCGCTGCTGCGCGGCGGTGCCGCTGCAGCGCTGGCCTTGCCCGCCGGCGTGATCGGCGCCCAGGCGTTCCCGTTCCGCCCGACGACACCTGATATCGACTTCTCGCAATTCCCGATCTGCAAGACGGCGTCCGACGCACTGGCACTGACGGGTGCGCCGCGCAAACTCAAACTGTCGTGGAACGCGGGCGCGGTCTGCCTTGCGCCGCTTCCGGTGGCGATCGATCACGGATTCTTCCAGAAACAGAATCTCGACGTCGAACTGGTCAACTACAGCGGCTCGACCGATCAGTTGCTGGAAGCGATCGCGACCGGCAAGTCGGATGCGGGTCTCGGCATGGCGCTGCGCTGGCTCAAGCCGCTGGAGCAGGGGTTCGACGTCAAGATCGCCGCCGGAACCCATGGCGGCTGCATGCGGGTGTTGACGCGCGCCAATTCCGGCGTCGACAAGCTCACCGACCTCAAGGGCAAGATCGTAGCAGTGGGCGACCTCGCCGGGCCCGACAAGAACTTCTTCTCGATCCAGCTCGCCAAGCTCGGTATCGATCCTAACAAGGATGTCGACTGGCGGCCCTATCCCGGCAACCTCCTGAATCTCGCGGTCGAGAAGGGCGAAGTGCAGGCCTTCCTGTCCTCCGATCCGCTCGCCTATCTCTGGCTGAAGGACTCGGCCTACAAGGAAGTCGCCTCCAATCTTGACGGCGACTACAAGGACAAGAGCTGCTGCATCGTCGGTCTGCGCGGCAGCCTCGTCCGCGAGGAGCCAAACGTTGCGCGCGCGATCACCCAGGCGCTGCTGGATGCCGCGATGTTCGCGTCGCAGAATCCGGAGAAGGCGGCAAAGTCATTCCAGCCCTATGCGCCGAAGGCGGCGTCGCTCGCCGATCTCGAAGGCATGGTGCGCTACCACACCCATCATCACCACCCCGTTGGTGAAGTGCTCAAGCGCGAGCTGCAGGGTTATGCCGAGGACCTGAAGAAGGTCGCGGTATTCAAGCCCAGCACCGACACGGCGAAATTTGCGGAGCGGATCTATGTCGACGTATTCGGTGTCTAAGGCCGTCGCGCTCGCGCAAACGGCGGAGGAGGGCGCAGCCCTCTCGGCGCGGCCGCTGTCGTTATCGGTCTCGTTCCCGTCGGGCGGGATCGGCGTGTTCGCCAGCCTGGCATGGGTCGGCTTCGGTGTGGCGTGCCTGTGGTGGCCTGATATCGGCGACTGGTCGCGCACAAGGGAACTCGCGGTTGCCGCCTTCGTTCTGTCGGGCGCCATTTTCGTGGTCACCGTGGCCGGCAGCCGGCTCGGTCGTTTCGACGCGGGCTTGCAGCGGCGCTCGCCGTGGCTGTTGGCGCTCGCCTTGTTCCTGACCCTGTGGGAAATTGCGACCGCAAAACTGGCATGGCTGCCGTTGCCATTCTTCCCGCCGCCGCAGTCCATCATCGAGGTCTATACCGACGATCTGCCAAAGCTGCTCGACAGCGTGTTCGCATCGGTGAAGCTGCAACTCGGCGGTTATGCCATTGGAGCTGCGGTCGGCTTCCTCACCGGCGTCTCGATCGGCTGGTCGCGCGGCGTCGGCTATTGGGTGCATCCGGTGTTGCGCTTCATCGGTCCGCTGCCGGCGACCGCGTGGCTGCCGATCGCGTTCTTCACCTTCCCGTCGAGCTGGAGCGCCAGCACCTTCCTGATCGCACTCGCCACGGGATTCCCTGTGACGGTGCTGACCTGGTCCGGCGTCGCGAGCGTCAGCAACGCCTATTACGACGTCGCGCGGACATTGGGGGCCAAGCCGTCGTTCCTGGTGCTGAAGGTCGCGATCCCCGCGGCGCTGCCGCACGTCTTCGTCGGCCTGTTCATGGGGCTCGGTTCCTCCTTCGCCGTGCTCGTCGTCGCCGAAATGATCGGCGTGAAGGCCGGCCTTGGCTGGTACCTGCAATGGGCGCAGGGCTGGGCGGCCTACGCCAACATGTATGCGGCGCTGATCGTGATGTCGCTGTTGTGCTCCGGCGCGATCACGCTGCTGTTTCGTGCCCGCGATCACCTGTTGGTCTGGCAGAAGGGAGTCGTCAAATGGTAGCGCTCGCGCAAATCGCGCCAGATACGGCCGGCGCTTCGCTTGACGTCGACCATGTCAGCCATGCCTTCGATATCGACGGTGCCGTGCTTCCGGTGCTCGACGACGTCAGCTTTGGCGTCAAGCCCGGCGAATTCGTCGCCCTGCTCGGTCCGTCCGGCTGCGGCAAGTCGACCTTGCTGCGGCTGGTCGCGGGCTTAGAGCCGCCGCGCGCCGGCACGTTGCACGAAGACGGCGACGCGATCACGGGACCATTTCCCTCCCGGGTCGTGGTGTTTCAGGATCCGACACTGTTCCCGTGGCGCACGGTCTGGCACAACGTCGCACTCGGGTTGGAAGCGCAGGGCATTCTCAAGTCACAGCGGCATCGCGTCGATGCAGCGATCGATCTGGTCGGACTGTCCGGGTTCCGGAACGCCTATCCGCATCAGCTTTCCGGCGGCATGGCACAGCGGGTCTCGCTGGCGCGGGCGCTGGTCAACGACCCCAAAATCCTGGTGCTGGACGAGCCGCTCGGCAAGCTCGACTCGCTGACGCGGATCACGATGCAGACCGAGATTCTGTCGCTGTGGCAGCGAACCGGATTCACCGCGCTGCTGGTGACGCATGACGTCGAGGAAGCGGTGTTTCTCGCCAACCGCGTCATCGTCTTCAGCGACCGGCCCGCGCGCATCAAGGCCGACATCGCGGTGGATCGCCCCTATCCGCGACATCGCGGCGACCCCTATCTCGCCGATCTCCGCCGCAACATTTTGGGATTGCTCGGATTGGATGCGACATGGTGAAGGTTCAAGGCAGTTCGCTGCGCAAGCCGCCGGCAGCGGATGCGGCGCCGTCGGTTATCCCGTGCGCAAAATTGCTCGCGTCCGAATTCGCGGCGCGGGCCGCCCAGCACGACCGCGACGCCAGTTTTCCGTTCGAGAATTTCACGCAACTGGCCGACGCGGGACTGCTCGCTCTGACGGCGCCTGCTGCGCTCGGCGGCGGCGGCGCGAACGCCAGCGAGGCCGCGCGCGTCATCAACATCATCGGCAAGGCCGATCCGTCGACGGCGCTGGTGCTGTCGATGCATTATATCCAGCACCTCGTCATGGCGCGAAGCACGCGCTGGCCGGGCCGTTTGTCACGAAAACTGGCGCGCGAAAACGTCGAGGGCGTATCGCTGATCAACGCGCTGCGGGTCGAACCGGATCTGGGGTCGCCGTCGCGCGGCGGTCTGCCGGCGACAACCGCGCGAAAGACCGAGACCGGATGGCGGTTGAGCGGCCGAAAGATCTATTCGACCGGCGCACCGATCCTGAAATGGTATGCAGTCTGGGCCAAAACGGATGAGCCGGAGGTGCGGGTCGGCCTGTTTCTCGTCCCCGCCGGCCTGCCGGGGACGCGGATCGTCGAGACCTGGGATCATCTCGGCCTGCGCGCCAGCGGCAGCCACGATGTCGTCTTCGATGACGTCGTGTTTCCGCTCGATCACGAGATCGACGTTCGCAAGCCGGACGAATGGCGAATTCCCGATTTCACCCAGGCCACGATCCACGCGATCTTCGTGGCGGCGATTTATGACGGCATCGCGCGCGCGGCGCGGGATTGGCTGGTCGAGTTCCTGAAGACCCGCGTACCGTCCAATCTCGGCGCGTCGCTGGCAACGTTGCCGCGCGTGCAGGAGATCGTCGGCGGCATCGAGGCGCGGCTTGCGGTCAATGCGCGCCTGATCGAAAGCTTTGCCGGCGATTTCGACGATGGCGTCGAATTGAGTGCGTCGGAATCCAACATCATCAAGCTCACCGTGACCAACAACGCGGTCGCTGTCGTCGAGGATGCGCTGTCGCTGACCAGCAATCACGGCCTGACCCGCGCCAATCCGCTCGAGCGGCATTACCGCGATGTGTTGTGCGGGCGCGTGCACACCCCGCAGGACGACGCCACCCGCCTCAATGCCGGCCGCCTTGCGCTCGGCATCTGAACCTTCAATCGAAACCGGAGCCATATCATGTCAGTGGAATTCATCGGATATATCAGCAACAACAATTCGTCGGAGACCATCGTGCGCTCCGGCCCGGTGCTGGATCGCCACCATGTCGAGACGGTGGCGAAAGCCCATGAGAATGCGGGCTTCGATCGGGTGCTGCTGGCGTTTCATTCCACGACGCCGGATGGGCTGCAGGTCGGACAGCACGTGCTTGGCGTCACCGACCGGCTCAATGTCTTGATCGCGCAACGGCCCGGCTTCACCGCACCGACGCTGCTGGCGCGGCAGCTCGCCACCATCGACCAGTTCTCGGGCGGCCGGGTTGCCTTGCACGTCATCACCGGCGGCAACGCGACCGAGTTGAAACAGGACGGCAATGTCCTCGACGACAAGGACGAGCGCTATGCCCGCACCTCGGAATTCCTCGATGTTATCAGAGCCGAATGGAGCTCAGACAAGCCGTTCAGCTATCGTGGCAAGTATTACCAGGTCGAGAACGGATTCTCGCAACTGAAGCCCTACCACAGCGCTGGCATTCCGATCTTCGTTGGCGGCGGCTCCGATGCCGCGATCGAGGTCGCCGGCAAACATGCCGATACGTTTGCGCTGTGGGGCGAATCCTATGCGCAGGTGCGCGATGTCACCTCACGGGTGCGAAATGCCGCCGCCAAACTCGGAAGGCCGGCACCGCGATTCAGCCTTTCGGTGCGGCCGATCCTCGCCGACACCGAGGAGAAGGCCTGGGCCAAGGCGGAAGCCATTCTCGAGCGCGCCACCGCGTTGCAGGACAAGACCGGCTATCGCAAGCCGGCGGATGGGCATGCGACCGCGGGCGCCCGGCGATTGCTGGCGCTGGCCGATCAGGGCACGCGGATCGACAAGCGGCTGTGGACCGAAATCGCAAAGCTCACCGGCGCCAACAGCAACACCACCGCCTTGGTCGGTACACCCGAGCAGGTCGCCGAGGTGTTCGGCGATTACTACGATCTCGGCATCAGCCATTTCCTGATCCGCGGCTTCGATCCGCTGATCGACGCCATCGACTATGGCCGGGAGCTGATCCCGCTGACGCGCAAACTGATTGCGTCGCGCGGCGCGGCTAGGGGAGTTGCCGCGGAATGATGCGCTTCATATTGACGGCAGGCCTCCTGCTGGGTGCGATCGTCTCGGTCGGCGCGCAGAATTCACTTCGCGTCGGCGACCAGAAGGGTAACTCTCAGGCTGTGATGGAGGCGGCCGGCGTGCTCAAGGACGTGCCCTACAAGATCGAGTGGAAGGAATTTCCGGCCGCGGCGCCCTTGTTGGAGGCGCTCGGCGCCGGTGCGATCGACACCGGTCTGGTCGGCGATGCTCCCTTTACCTTCGCGGCGGCGGCCAACGTGCCGGTGAAGGCGATCGGCACGGTCAGGCAGACGCGGGCAGGCCTCGCGATCATGGTGCCGAAAGAATCGAAGATCGGCAGCTTCGAGGATTTGAAGGGAAAGAAGATCGCGACCGGCCGTGGTTCGATCGGGCATCAGCTCATTCTGGCGGCGCTCGAATCGAAGGGCTGGTCGGCGGCAGATGTGAACATCGTGTTCCTCGCGCCTTCGGATGCCAAGGTCGCCTACACGCAGGGCTCGGTCGACGCATGGTCGACATGGGAGCCCTATGTCAGCCAGGAAGAGGTGCTGTTCCAGTCGCGGCGTATCATCACGGCGGACGGGATTACGCCAGGGATCGGCTTTCAGGTCGCGACACCCAATGCGATCCGCGACAAGCGGCCGGAGCTCGAGGATTTCCTGCGCCGACTGACCGCGGCGCGGGCGTGGTCGCTGACCAATGTAGGCAGCTATGCTGAGACCTGGGGCAGGCTGATGGGCATCCCGACCGCGGTGCCGCTCAACTGGTTGAGCCGCGCCAAAATCCGGATCGCACCGATCGATGACAGCGCTGTTGCTGACGAGCAGCAGACCATCGACCTCTATTTCAGGAACGGCCTGATCAAGCAGAAGCTCAATGCCGCCGACATCCTGGATCGCTCGTTTTCCGGCGCGATCGGCAAGGGCGCGGGCCTCTGATCATCCGGTGATGCGTCAGTCATCTGCGCCGGCATGACGGCGTCCTGGCATCGACATTTTTCTGTCATGTGACGGCGCCGCGCGTTGGTGACGTCTTCCTGCGATTTCAATAGGTCGGCCAAACAAATCTTTCGGAGCCCACCGTCTGGTTATCCCGCCGGAATATCACCACTCTCCGCTCACAATTCCGGGCTGTGGAGTTGTGACTGCGGGACGATCAGCCGGACTTATTCGGGAGATCGAACATGGAAATCCTCAACAATCTTAACGGCTTTAACTATGTCGAGCCGGGCATCTGGTTAGCTGCAGCGGTCGCCTTCGTGATCCTGCTGCGCGTGTCCAATATCTTTCGCTACATCCCCAACAACCAGGTCGGAATCGTCGAGAAACTCTGGACCCCGAAAGGTTCGGTGAAGGACGGTTTCATCGCGTTGAACGGCGAGGCGGGTTACGAGCCCGAAGTGCTGCGCGGCGGCCTGCATCTGTTTTTCCCGTTCATGTACCGGATTCACAAATCGGATCTGGTCACGGTCGGTCAGGGCAAGATCGCCTATATATTTGCGCGCGACGGTACGCCGCTCGGCGCCTCGCAGGTGCTCGGTGCCAACGACACCGAGGACAAATCCGATTTTCAGGACGCGCGGCGATTCCTGCTCGGTGGCGGCCAGAAGGGCCCGCAGCGGAAAGTGCTGCGCGAAGGCACCTATGCGATCAACACGACGCAATTCGCCATCATCACCGATGATCGCGTGTACGGCCATGCCCTCAGCCCACAGGAACGCAACATCCTCGACAACATGCAATTGACGATCACCGATCGCTGGGGCTTTGCGCCGGTCATCCTTGCTGCCGACCATGACCTGGTTGGAATCGTGACCGTGCACGACGGCCCGTCGCTGCCTCCCGGCGAGATCATCGCTCCGGAAGTCGGAACCGATTTGCGCGACGACGAAACCTTTCACAACAATTTTCAGGAACCCGAAAAATTCCTGCGCGGCGGCGGCTATCGCGGACGCCAGCTACAGGTCATCGTCGAAGGTACCTGGTATATCAACCGCCTGTTTGCCACCGTCGAGGCGGTAGCGAAGACGGTGATTCCGGTCGGCAATGTCGGCGTTGTCATCTTCTACACCGGCCCGCACACCGAAGACGTGTCTGGTGAATTGTATCGCCACGGCGAACTGGTGGCGAACGGCAGCCGCGGCGTCTGGAGAGATCCGCTGCTGCCGGGCAAATACGCCTTCAACACCTATGCCGGAAAAATCGAGATCATCCCGACCGTCAACTTCATCCTCAAATGGATGCGCGGCGAAGTCGGCGCCATGAAGCTCGACGAAAACCTTTCGGAGATTTCGCTGATCACCAAGGACGCGTTCGAGCCGACGCTGCCGCTCTCGGTCGTGATGCATATCGACTACAAGAAGGCGCCGATGATCATCCAGCGCTTCGGCGACGTGAAGAAACTCGTCGAGCAGACGCTGGATCCGATGGTCAGCGCCTTCTTCAAGAACATCGCGCAGAAGATGACGCTGATCGAACTGCTGCAGAACCGCGCCGCGATCCAGGAAGAATCCGCGGCCGAGATGAAAGCGAAGTTCGAAGGCTACTCGCTCGATCTTCAGGAGGTGCTGATCGGCACGCCGAGGGCTGCCGCGAACGACCACACGATCGAGAACATCCTGATCCAGCTTCGCTCGCGTCAAATCGCGCGCGAGCAGATCGAGACCTATCGCGAGCAGGAGAAGGCCGCGGTTCAGGAGCGCACGCTCAACGAAGCCAAGGCGACGGCGGCGGCGCAATCGGCGCTGACGCAGTCGCTGATTCAGGTCAAGGTCAACGAGAACGACGGCGCCGCGGCACTCGCCCGTGCCCTGAAGGATGCCGAGACCCGGAAGGTCACGGCGGCCGCAGTGGGCGAGCAGTCGCGGCTTGAGGGCCAGGGCGAGGCGGACCGGGTTCTGGCGGTCGGCGCCGCCAACGCCCAGGCCACAAAATTGTCCGTCGACGCCTATGGCGGCCCGGAATTCCGGTTGGCAGAGCAGAATTTTACCAAGTTCGCTGACGCCCTGACACGGATCAACCAGCCGCTGGTGCCGCAGTTCCTGATGTCAGGTACGCAGGGTCAGGAGGGCGGCAGCGCCGGTCTGATCCCGACCGCGATGCTGAGCTCGATGTTCGGCCAGATGATGCCGGCCGCATTGGAGCGGCTGAAGGATGAAGCGCCGAAGGCTGCGCGCAAGACGAATGGCGCGTGAACACGGATTGATCGAGACGAAAGCGGAGGGCGGAATGGCGAAGGCTATTCCGTCCTTCGCATTTCATGAATCGCTCAATCGTCGCCGATCATGCTGGCGAGCTTCTCCGCCGCATAATTCTCGCCGATCGACATCGCGCAAATCCGTGAAATCTGTACGTAAGGTAGCCCCGTCTCTTCGGCCCAGGCGTTGAACTGCGCCTGCACCTTGGCGAGATCGCGCTTCGAGGTGACGGTTTCCGCGATATCAAGGCCGGCATCGCGCAGACACTTGACGACGTCCCTCGATGTCACAAAACCGTCCCAGCCGAGAAAGCGCAGCATCATCTGCCCGGTGTTGCCACCAAGCCGGCTGCCGCGCTTGGCAAGAAGCTCGAGCAGGCCGGTTTCGTCGGAGGACGGCCATTTCGCCAGAAACTTGCCGAAGCTGCCATGCTCCCTGGCGATGTCGCTAACGAACGCCGCATTGGCGCGCACCGACATGATCTTGGCGCCGTTGCGCACGATGCGGGTGTCCTTCATCAGGTCGTCCCAGAAATCGTCCGGCTGCAGCGTCAGCGGGCCGGGCTTGAAGCCGACAAACGCCGTCTCGAAGCCGGGCCATTTGTTCTCGATCACGCTCCAGGCAAATCCCGCCGAGAACACCCGCCGGCTCATCTCCGCCAGAATGCGGTCG
Source organism: Afipia sp. GAS231 (assembly GCF_900103365.1). NCBI lineage: Bacteria > Pseudomonadati > Pseudomonadota > Alphaproteobacteria > Hyphomicrobiales > Nitrobacteraceae > Afipia > Afipia sp. GAS231. The sequence continues at coordinate 3,028,662 of NZ_LT629703.1, read as the reverse complement.
TCGCCGAGTTTGGCCAGCGCCTTCGGGTCTGGCTTGGCGGGCAGCAACTTGGCCAGCGCCTTGGGCCCGCCTTTGCGCTTCTCGGCGCGGGCACGAATGGTCTTGAACGACGTCACGGGGTGCGGACCCTCTGGCGGCATGGTTAAGGTAAATGACGGCCGAAATGCCGCCAAATCGCAGTTTAGTCGATCATTCGGCGATTCCCAGCCATGTACCGGCTTCCACGGTGGGCTGCTCTGCAAAGAATGGATGGTGTTTCGGTTGGATTTGGCCTAAAGGCTCCCCATCTCATCCAATTCATCGCGCCGTGCGCCTGCGCGTGTTCCAGGCGGCAGCTTTCGAGCCATCGGGCTCAAAGCCCTGTTTTCCGTTTCGGCGGACAACGCCAACCAAGGTTTTACATCTCGTGACATTAATGCCCACTCATCCGCCGCTCGCCCGAGCTTTGGCGGAGCGCAATTTTGACCGGCTGACGCAGGTCCAGACCGCCGTGCTGGCCGATACCGCTGACGGCCGCGATTTGCTGGTTTCCGCCCAAACCGGCTCCGGCAAGACCGTCGCCTATGGTCTGGCGCTCGCGAAAAATCTGCTCGGCGATGCCGAGCGGTTCGAACACGCAGGCGCGCCGCTTGCCCTGATCGTGGCGCCGACGCGCGAACTGGCGCTTCAGGTCCATCGCGAACTGGCCTGGCTTTACGGCCATGCCAATGCGCGCGTCGTCTCCTGTGTCGGCGGCATGGATCCGCGCCGCGAGCAGCGCGAACTCGCCGCGGGCGCCCACATCGTGGTCGGCACGCCCGGTCGTCTCTGCGATCATCTGCGGCGCAACCGCCTCGATGTTTCGGAGTTGAAGGCGATCGTGCTCGACGAGGCCGACGAGATGCTCGATCTCGGTTTTCGTGAGGACATGGAATTCATCCTCAAGACCACGCCGGAAACCCGCCGCACGCTGTTGTTCTCGGCGACCCTGCCGCGCGGCATCGTCGCCTTGGCGAAAGAATATCAGCAGCAGGCGTTCCGCGTCGAAGTCGAGGGCGACGAAGGCGGCCACGCCGATATCGAATACCGCGCGATCCGGATCGCGGCTGGCGATGTTGAACATGCGGTCGTCAATCTGCTGCGCTTCTACGAATCTCCCAGTGCACTCGTGTTCTGCAACACCCGCGATGCCGTCCGGCATCTGCAGGCGGTGCTGCTGGAGCGCGGCTTCTCGGTGGTCGCGCTGTCGGGCGAATTGACGCAGAACGAACGCACCATGGCGCTGCAGGCGCTACGGGACGGCCGGGCCCGCGTCTGCGTCGCGACCGATGTCGCCGCGCGCGGCATCGATCTGCCGAGTCTCGATCTCGTCATTCACGCCGATCTGCCCAACGATCCGGAGGTGCTGCAGCATCGTTCCGGCCGCACCGGCCGTGCCGGCCGCAAGGGCGTCAGTATCTTGCTGGTGCCGCCGGCCCGGAAGCGGCGCGCGGAGACGCTGCTCAATCTGGCCGGCATCGATGCGGTCTGGGGTATCGCGCCGCAGCCGGACGAAATCCGCAAGCTCGACCAGGAGCGCATGCTGAAGGACGATCTGTTCGCGGCGGAAACGACGGCGGAAGATCTGGCGATCGCGCAGGCGCTGCTCGCCGAGCGATCGGCAGAAGACATCGCCGCGGCGCTGGCGCGGCTCTACCGCGCACGGCTGCCGTCGCCCGAGGATATAGGCGACCCCGGCGACGGCCGTGTCCGGTCTCGCGCCGAGCGCGCGCAGGAGCGGGCCGGACGCGAGTCCGGACCGCGCAATTTTGATCGTGACGCCGGACCGCGAAAGCCGAAGAAGTCGCTGCGCGATGGCATGCCCGAAGGCAGCGTCTGGTTCCGCGCCGCCATCGGCCGCCGCAAGAACGCGGAAGCGCGCTGGCTGCTGCCGATGATCTGCCGTCGCGGTGGCATCACCAAGGGCGATATCGGCGCGATCCGGATCCTGGACACCACGACCGAGTTCGAAATTTCGCAGCGGGCTGCGGAATCCTTCGCCACCATGATCAAGCGCCCCGACAAGGAAGACACCATCCGGATCGAGGCGATGACGGACGCGCCGCGCGCCGAGGCGGCTCCGGAAAAGCGGTCGTTTGCACCGCGTCGGGAAGCGCCTCGTCATGAGGCGCCGCGTCATGAAGCTCCTCGATACGACACGCGAGCGGCCGAGCGCGCTCCGGCTACAAAGGATTTCGCGCGCGACGAGCGGCCGTCCAGGAAGTACGGCAAGCCGCATGACGAAAAACCCCGTGGCGAAAATCCACCTGCATTCGACAGGAAGCCTGACTTCAAGTCGAAGAAGCGGCACCAGGACAAACCGGCCTTCGCCGGAAATTCGAGGCGTGACCGGGGCGCTGACGCGAAACCCGCATCCGCCAAGAAGCCAAAGAAGAAATTTCGCGGCTGAGCGGTAGTCTGCTAAATGGCGTCAATGTTGCGGCACGAACATCCTTCCAAACCGGTAGACGCCAAATCCCTGCCTATCCCGGTTACTGCTACGCTAACGGATCTGGTGAATAACCTTCCGGGCGAGCATTTCACCATTGAATGGCTGCTTGGCCGGCTCGATCGCCGCTCCTTCGGAATCGTCATGCTGGTCATGTCGCTGGTGGCGATGGTGCCCGGCATTTCGCTTTTGATCGGGCCGCTGCTGGCGATCCCGGCCTTCGAGATGATTTTGGGGCGAAGCGGGCCGAGCTTTCCGAAGCGTATCGCCGTTTATCCGCTCCGCTCCTCCGCCCTCGCCGGCATCGTCAAGCGTGCGCTTCCGCTGCTTGCCATGCTGGAAAAGATCGTGCATCCGCGCTGGCCGATTTCGCCGGGACTATCCAGACGTGCCGCCGGCCTGGCCATCCTCGCGCTGAGCGGATTGTTTCTCGCACCGTTGCCGCTGATCCAGATCGTGCCGGCGCTGTTGGTCGCGCTGATCGCGTTGGCCTATCTCGAAGAGGATGGGCTGCTGCTTTGCGTCTCGCTGCTGGCCACGCTTGTCCTGATGCTGGTGACGACCGCGGCCATCTGGGGCGCCGTCCTCGGTTGGATGCATATCACGGGATGACGCGTCGTCAGGCCGACACCCGGAGCGAGGGGCAGGCATGCGCCAATCCGCTCGCTCGTGTCGCGATTTAAGGCTAGGGCTCGGAGAGAATAAGAACAACGAGGAAGCCCGGTGACGCCTCTGATGCCGAAGACAGCAATTGATCGCCGTTCCATTTTGGCGCTGATCGGTGCGGCATTGATGCCGGTTCAGGCGCAGGCCGCGCAATACCCGTCGCGGCCGATCAAGATCATCGTGCCGTTCGGGCCGGGTGGTTCGGGTGACATCTCCGCACGGCTGATCGGCAAGCAGATCGAGGACAAGACCAGGCAGGCCGTCGTGGTCGACAACCGCCCGGGCGCCAACGGCATCATCGGCACCATGGCGGTGAAGACCGCCGAGCCGGACGGCTACACGGTGCTGCTGATCACCACCTCGACGCATGCGGCCAATGTCAGCCTGGTTCGCAACCTCAGCTACGACCCGGCCAAGGATTTTACCGTGGTCGGCGTGTTCCGTTCCAGCGGCAGCTATCTGATGGTACGGCCGGAGGCGCCGTGGCGCGATCTCCCGAGCTTCGTCGCCGCCGCCAAGGCCGCACCGGGCAAACTGGTGTTTGGCTATTTCAACGCCTCGTCGCGAACGCCGCCGGAATATCTCGGCCGTCTCGCCGGAATCGAGCTGCAGGGCGTGCCGTATCGCGCCATCGCCAATGCGATCGCGGACCTGATCAGTGGCGAAATCCATTGCCTGTTCATGGATACGACGGCATCGAACCAGTATCTGCAAAGCCGCCAGCTACGTCCGCTCGCGATTACCAGCCTGACCCGCGCTCGCGCAACGCCCGACGTGCCGGCGGTGGCAGAAACCTTCCCGGGATTTCAGCTCACCGGATTTCTCGGCATGGCCGTTCCCTCCGCTACGCCGCGCGAGATCGTGGTGCAATTGAACGGGCTCATCAACGAAGCTTTGACCGCGCCAGAAGTGCGGCGGCGAATGGACGAGTTCGGCCTGTCCTATGATATCACCGACCTCGCGGCCTGCGAGGCCGAGGTGCGGGCCGAACGCGAGCGCTGGACCGAATATACGAGAGTGGCCGGCATTCAGCCGGAGTGAACATTCGATCGGGGAGCAGCCATGTCGGTCTATATCATCGCGCAACTGAAGTTCACCCGCCGCGAACTCTACGATCGCTACCAGTCACGCTTCATGGGCGTTTTCAAGAAATTTAGGGGTAAGCTACTGGTCGCAGATGCGCACCCGGTCGTGCTCGAAGGCGAGTGGCCGCGCGACAAGGTCGTGATCATGGAATTTCCCGATGCCGCTGCGGCACAGGAATTTCAGAGTTCGCAGGAATATCAGGATATCTCGGTCGACCGCAAAGCCGGTGCGGACGCCATCGTGCTGACGGTGCGCGGCCTGTCCTGAGCGCTGTTCGTCTCTATCTCTTTCGTCATGGCCGGGCTTGTCCCGGCCATTCACGTCTTTTCTTGTTCGAGTGGAGGAAGACGTGGACGCCCGGCACGAGGCCGGGCATGACGATCAGGCGCGAACGTATACCCAGGCGGTATTTCCGGACCGGAGCCGAACCTGGATGCGCTTGTAATCGGCGACTTCATATTCGTCGGCGGCCTTCAATTCGGCCTCGGTAATCAGGAAAACCTTGCCTTTGACTTCGTCGCCGGGATTGTCGCTGGCTTCGACGATCGGATGAAATCGTTTGCCGCTGGTCCGGATCACGTCCGGATCGGTGACTTCGATCAGGGATTGCCGATAGCCCGGCATCGCGTCTTCTCGTCCTTCCAACAGACGGCCAAACGAGGAAATCTGAACCTCATCCTGCTGCAGCGTTCCGTAAGAGAAAAGAAGGACCGTTGGTTCGCCGGACATGGTCGTCGTCTGCTCCACTGGTTGAGGCTCGCGGCCGCACGATACGATATGTGCTTCCGGATATCATCACGCAATCGTTTGAAAGACGGGTTATGGAGGGATTGACTCGCTTCTGCGCGATTACAATGATGGTTGTCATATATTAAAACATCAAGACATCGAACGGTACGGGAGCGCCAGGCATGGGAACGGCAATCATCATCGGCGTCGGCCCCGATCAGGGCCTCGGTGCACAGCTTTGCAAGCGGTTCGCGGCCGAAGGCCTGAATGTGCTGGTGGCCGGCCGCACCAAGCCGGCGCTGGATGCGGTCGTCGCCGATATTGCCGCGGCCGGCGGGCGCGCCGCGGCCGTTGTCGCAGATGCGACCAGTGAGGCCGATATCGTCGCGCTGTTCGACAAGGCGGGCGCCGATCTCGAGCTTGCGATCTACAACGCCGGCAACAATACGCCGGGCAAGATCATCGACATGGATGCGGCCTATTTCGAGCAGAGCTGGCGCGTGGTCTGTTTCGGCGGCTTCCTGTTCGGGCGCGAAGCCGTCCGCCGCATGGTGCCAAAGGGCAAGGGCTCGCTGTTGTTCACCGGGGCGAGCGCCTCGCTGCGCGGGCGTTCCGGCTACGGCGCCTTCAATTCGTCGAAGGCCGGGCTGCGCACCCTGGCGCAGGCGATGGCAAAGGAATATGCCGCCGACGGCATCCACGTCGGCCACGTCGTGGTGGATGGTCCGATCGGCGGCGAGAAAATCATGAAGCGCTTCCCCGATGCCGCCAACCGCGAGGAGCGCCTGATCAGTATCGCCGGGATCGTCGATGGTTTCGTGTTCCTGCACCAGCAGCCGCGCCGGGCCTGGTCGTTCGAGCTCGACGTGCGGACGTCGCAAGAGAACTGGTGAAGCAGAGCCCTGGAAAAACGCGGCTTTCCCAATACGAAGCGATTATGGCATGACATTATTCCGGCGCTCGCCGGAATTTGCCGTCAGGAATTCGCCATGCCCGCCTTTCCGACTTCGACCACCGTCCTCGATTCCATCCTGTTCCGCGACGCCTTCGGCACGCCGGCGATGCGCGAGGTGTTCTCCGACTTCAGCCTGATCTCGCGCTATGCCGAGGTCGAAGTCGCACTGGCAAAGGCCGAGGCACGTTGCGGGGTGATTCCGGCGGAGGCCGCCGTTGAGATTGCCAAGCGGACGGATGTTTCGGCGCTCGATTTCGACCTGCTGCGCCGCGAGACCGATATCGTCGGCTATCCGATCCTGCCGCTGGTGCACCAGATGGTGAAACAGTGCGGCGACGCCGGGCGCTACGTGCATTGGGGCGCGACCACGCAGGACATCATGGACACCGCCGTGGTGCTGCAGGTCCGCGCTGGATTGGAAATCATCGCGAATGATATCACCGAATTGCGCGGCATCCTCGCCGGTCTTTCGAAGCGCTATCGCGACACGCCGATGGCGGGCCGCACCCATCTGCAGCAGGCGCTGCCGGTGACGTTCGGCTACAAGACCGCGATCTATCTGGCGATGTTCGATCGCCACGCCGAGCGTCTGGCGCAGTTGAAGCCGCGCGTGCTGGTCGGCCAGTTCGCCGGCGCCGCCGGCACGCTGGCCTCGCTCGGCAATAAAGGCTTCGAGGTACAACACGCGCTGTGCGAGGAGCTCGGCCTCGGCGTGCCGGTTTCCACCTGGCATGTCGCGCGCGACGGGCTGGCGGAGGTGATGAATTTCTTCGGCCTCGTCACCGGCTCGCTCGGCAAGATCGCGCTCGACATCATGATGATGGCGTCGACCGAGTTCGGCGAGGTCTACGAACCGTTCGTCAAAGGCCGCGGCGCGTCTTCGACCATGCCGCAGAAGCGTAATCCGATTTCCTCGGAGCTGATGCTGGCGGCGGCCAAGGGCGTGCGCCAGCACGCCGGCCTGATGCTGGATGCGATGGTGCAGGACTTCGAGCGCGCCACCGGTCCCTGGCATGCCGAATGGATGGCGATCCCGGAAAGTTTCGTGCTGACCGCCGGCAGCCTGCATCAGGCGAAGTTCGCGCTCGGCGGGCTGATCGTGGATGAGAAGAAGATGGCCGACAATCTCGACATCAGCCGCGGCTTGATTGTGGCTGAGGCTGTGATGATGGGATTGGCGCCCGACATCGGCCGCCAGGAGGCGCATGACGTCGTCTATGACGCCTGTCGTGTTGCCAATGACAAGGGCATGACGCTGGCGGACGCGTTGTCGGCCGACCCCAGGGTTTCCGAACGCATCGATCGCGCGACGATCGATCGCCTGACCTCGCCGAAGAATTATCTCGGCCTTGCGCCTGAAATGGTCGATCGCGTTCTCGCCGCATCGAAGCGCTAGCCTGCATCAAATTACGGCGAAGTGGCGCCTCTTCAACGAGCGACGTGATGCGTTTCGATGCATCTCAAGGACTTCTCAAGAACCCCTCAAGGCCACTCACATCCATGTGTGCTAGCGTCGCGCGAAGTCTGTGAAAGATATCACAGGCGTCATGCGCGATCGCTGACATGTTGCCTTCGCGAAAACTCGAATCCACCAACACGAGGGATCATCAGCGATGCGCAATATTGAAGGTGCATCTCAGCGGGTGAAGCGCAAGAATATTTTCGTCCGTATCCTCGAAGCGCTTCACGCGTCGCGACGCCGTGAAGCACAGCGTGTGCTTCGCCGCTACGACCATTTGATCGAACGGCATTCCCGGGCTTCCGCGCCCAGCATCGTGCCCGACTCCCAGCAAACAGAAGAGAACTGTCGAAATGCCAACGGAAATAAATCCCCCATCCGCGTCGACGATCGGACCCGCCGGAATGCCGCAGGCGGCCCTGCCCGGGGTCAATACGCCTGAAGCAACTTCGCTCGGCCTGACACCGCTCGTCATCGCGGCCATTCTTGCCTTGGTCCTTCATGTCGCCAGCGGCGTCATGCTCGACCGTTCGCATGCGGGCCAGGCTGGCGCCGCACTGGATGAAGCCATTGCGTGCGTAACCGAAGCGAGCCCGCCACAACCATCGCTGCCGTACGATTAGTCCGCATCACCGGAGTGAAGGCCCATGCCGGATCTGGCAACAAATGTTCTGCTGAGCGTTGCCGTGTTCGCCGGCGCCTTCGTCTCGGGTCTCGCCGGTTTTGCGTTTTCCGCGGTCGCCGGCGCCATCCTGCTTCGGATTTTCCAGCCGCTGGAAGCGGTGCCGTTGATGATGGCCTGCAGCATCGGCGTGCAGGCCGCCAATCTGTGGGCGCTGCGCCGGAATATTCAGTGGGAGGGCAGTCTGCTGCTGATCGTCGGCGGCGCGCTGGGGATTCCGATCGCCGTTCACCTGCTGCAGAACGCCGACACCTATATTCTCCGGGCGGGCTTCGGCGTTGTTGTCGCTCTATATGCCGGCTACATGCTGTTCCGCCCGGCATTGACGCGGTCCGACGGTGTCGCCAGCCGGCACCTTACCGCGCTGGTCGGATTTGGCGGCGGACTGATCGGCGGGTTGACGGCGATGCCGGGCGCCATTCCCACGATCTGGTGTGACATGCGCGGCATGCCGAAGGGCGACCAGCGCGGCCTGGTCCAGCCTTTCATCGCCATCATGCAGATATTCGCGCTGGTGTTGCTGCTGGAGCGCCACGGCCTGTCTTCCAAGGTGGTGATCGATCTCGCGATCAGCCTGCCGGCGCTGTTTGCCGGTTCCGCACTCGGCATTCTGGCATTCCGGAACATCCACGAGGTCGGCTTTCGCCGGACCATTCTTGTGCTATTGCTGGTGTCAGGCGCTTCGCTCGCACTGGCCTGATGTCGTGACTTGACGTCGTGATTTGGGCCGGAGGCTGCGGAGCCAACATATCCAACAGCATTTTGGCCCAAAGAACATGACCGCACATCAGCGCAATCTCTCCGCCTCGATCGATCCCGTCAAACTCGACCGCCTTGCCGAAGTCGCCGTCAAGGTCGGCCTGCAACTGCAGCCGGGCCAGGACCTGTTGTTGACCGCGCCTTCGGTCGCGTTGCCGCTGGTGCGCCGGATCGCCGAACATGCCTACAAGGCTGGCGCCGGTATCGTGACGCCGTTCCTGTCGGACGAAGAGATCACGCTGTCGCGCTATCGCTACGCCCGCGACGACAGTTTCGATCGCGCCGCCGGCTGGCTCTACGAGGGTATGGCGAAGGCGTTCGGCGCCAACACCGCGCGGCTCGCCATCGTCGGCGATAATCCGATGCTGCTGTCGGGCGAGGACCCGGCGAAAGTCGCGCGCGCCAGCAAGGCCAACTCGATGGCCTATCAGCCGGCGCTGGAAAAAATCGTCAATTTCGAGACCAACTGGAACATCATCGCCTATCCGAGCCCGGCTTGGGCCAAGCAGGTTTTTCCGGACGTGCCGGAAGACGTCGCGGTGGCAAAACTGGCCGATGCGATCTTCGCCGCCTCGCGCGTCGACCAGGATGGCGCGGTGGCGAACTGGGAGAAGCACAATGCGGTGCTGCGCGAGCGCACCAACTGGCTCAACGGGCAGCGCTTCCACGCGCTGAAATATTCCGGTCCGGGTACTGACCTGACCATCGGCCTTGCCGACGGCCATGAATGGGAAGGCGGCGCCTCGACCGCCAAGAACGGCATCACCTGCAACGCCAATATTCCGACCGAGGAAGTCTTCACCACGCCGCATTGCCGGCGCGTCAGCGGGCATGTCGTCTCGTCCAAGCCGCTATCTTATCAAGGCACCCTGATCGACAACATCGCGGTGCGGTTCGAAGAAGGCCGCATCGTCGAGGCCCGGGCCTCGCGCGGCGAGGAAGTGCTGAAGAAGGTGCTGGACACCGACGAGGGCGCCGCGCGCCTCGGCGAAGTGGCGCTGGTGCCGCATTCGTCGCCGATCTCGAAAAGCGGGCTATTGTTCTTCAACACGCTGTTCGACGAGAACGCGGCCTCGCACATCGCGCTCGGCCAGTGCTATTCGAAGTGCTTCATCGACGGCGGCAATCTGACGCCCGAACAGATCGCAGCCCAAGGCGGCAACAAGAGCCTGATTCATATCGACTGGATGATCGGCTCGGCCGAGACCGACATCGACGGCATCCATGCCGACGGCCGCGTCGTGCCAGTGTTCCGCAAGGGGGAGTGGGCGTAACGGTGCGACGGGGCCTGTCGGCGGACGGATGACGCCGCTCAAGGCGCGTCAGACGCCAGAATGACAAGCGTCTGCGCGGAGGGCGGGCAACTGATCGTTGCTTCCAGCGTATCGAGAATGTTTTCGATCGTGAAACGCTGATCCCAGAGGCGGCTCTTGCCCCTGCGGGCTTCCTGCGCCGCCTCGCGCGCCGACAGGATGGCGTTGGAGTAGATCGACAGCAGCGAGAGGCGTTGATCGACCAGGGCCGCCGGCAGCGGCAGCATCCGCTTCAACTGCGTGAAGCAGGCGACATAGCCGGCATTCCATCGGTTGTTGAGTGCTTCGCGGAGCGTCTTGGGGTCGGACGCCTGCAGGTTCGAGATGAAACGGATATAACCGCGCCAGCGGTCGTCGTCGCCGAGCTCGATGACCGGCATTACCAGTATCAACAGAACCTCGCGGATCGTCGCCGCTCCGCCGCGCGCTTCCATCTCGCGCAGCATGCCCTGTCGCCGTTCGTCGAGCACCGCCGCGCCATCGACGACCATCTGCCGGATCAGTTCCTCCTTTGAGCCGAAATGATAGTGCAGGGCGGCGTTGTTGCGCTGCCCGGCCGCGGCAACGATCTGCTGCACGGTCACCCCCTCGGCGCCATGGCGGGCGAACAGCAGTTGCGCCGCCGCCTTGATCTGGTTCCGGGTCTCTTCCGATGCGGCGCGGGGCGCGGCCCGCATTTTGGTTGACATGGCTGACGACCTTATCCTAAATTAAGCGAAATCGCTTAATAAAAAATCCCAGGAGAAAACCATGCGTGTTCTCGTCGCTGGCGGCGGTATTGGTGGTCTAACTACTGCGATTGCGCTGCGTCATCAAGGCATCGACGCGCTGGTGCTGGAGCAGGCCGAGGTAATGGCCGAGATCGGCGCCGGCATCCAGCTCGCCAGCAATGCGGCCATCGTGCTGCGCGAACTCGGCCTGGAGCAGGCCATGCGCGCCGTCGGCGTCAAGCCGCAGTCCTATGATTATCGCGATCTGCGCACCGGCCGCATGCTGTACCAGGCGCCGCTCGGCGACGAAGCGGCGGAGCGTTATGGCGCGCCGATGTACAATATCCACCGCGCCGATCTGATCCAGATCCTGTTCGATGCGGTTCCATCAGAGGCGAAGCGCCTCGGCGCGCGCTGCGTCGGGATTTCCCAGGACAAGGACGGCGTCGAGGTGCGGCTGCAGACCGACGAAGTCCTGCGTGCGGACGCATTGGTGGGGTGCGACGGCATTCATTCGGCCGTGCGTCAGCATCTGCGCGGCAACGAGGAAAAGCATTTCGCCAATATCCTGATGTGGCGGTCGCTGATCCCGGCCGAACGTCTCGAGGGCCTCGGGCTGGAAGAGCGTGGCAATTACTGGTTCGGTCCCGGCCGAACCCTGATCACCTACTGGGTGCGGCCGAAGAATCTCTACAGCATCCTGGCGTCGGTGCCGGCGCACGAAGTGCAGCGCGAATCCTGGACCGAGAGCGGTGACATCTCGGAGATGTTGCGCTCGTTCGACGATGCCGAGCCGCGTGCCCGCGCGATGCTCGAACAGTGCAAGAGCACGTTCATCACCGGCATGTATTACCGCGACCCGATCGACAGCTGGACCTCCGGCCGCGTCACACTGCTCGGCGACGCCGCGCACCCGATGGTGCCGTTTCTTGCCGCCGGTGCCGGGCAGAGCATCGAGGACGCCTGGACGTTCGCGCGCGTGCTGGCGCGCCGTCAGGACGACGTGCCGGGCGCGCTGCTCGAATATGAGCAGCGACGGCTGCCGCGCACGACCCGGATCCAGGCCGGCGCCCGCGCCGTGGTCAAGCTGATGCATGAGACGGATGGCGGCCGCCTGCGCGACCGCAACGGCCGCTGGAAGGGTCTGGCGCGCATCGATCCGATGGCCGAATCGAGCTGGGGGTTGGCCTGGGATTATGACGTCGTCAAAGCGGTCGAGGGACCGCCCGGCGAAGTCCGCAACGTCAACGGCCTGCGCGAAGGCAAGCGGCTGCAGCGGCCGGAAGGCCAGCGCGCCTTCGATCTCTGGAAACATGCGTTTCAGCCTGAAGACGTGGCGCGCGGCCATGACGGGCTGCGCGAGGCCTATGACCGCTTCCTGACCACGAACTTTCCGCTGCCGGATAACGTCGAAGCCGTCGAGGACGAGCTCGGCGACGTCAAGGCCTGGCGCGTCGCCGTAAAGGGCGCGCCGCGCGGCAACGTCGTGCTGCATTTCCACGGCGGCGGATATCTGATCGGTTCGGCGAAGGGATCGCTGGAATATGCCGGCCGGTTGGCCGCTGCGGTCAACGGCGTCTGCTATACGGCCGAGTATCGCCTCGCGCCGGAACATCCCTATCCGGCGGCGATCGACGATGCCATCTGCGCCTATCGCGCGCTGCTGGCGCGCGGCATTCCGGCAAGCTCGATACTCGTTTCCGGCGAATCGGCCGGTGGCGGTCTGGCGGTAGCGCTCGTGCTCGCGCTGCGCACGGCAGGCGACCCGCTGCCTGCCGCGATTCTTGCTGTGGCGCCATTCTCCGACCTGACGGTGTCGGGACCCAGCGTACGCGCCTTCAACGGCGACGACCCGGCCGCGAGCCGCGACCTCTTGAAGTTCATGGGCGCGTCCTACTTTCAAGGCCATGAACCGACCGATCCGCTGGTGTCGCCGCTTTATGGCGACCTGACCGGCCTGCCGCCGCTGTTTGTGACAGCCTCACAAGGCGAGGTGCTGCTGAGCGACACCACCCGCCTGGCGGAGCGGGCCGAGAAGGCGGGCGTCGACGTGACGCTGCGGCTGGTCGAGGATTCCGTCCACGTCTACACCATCTTTCCGTTCCTGCCGGAGACGCAGAGCACGATGGCTGAAGTAGCCAATTGGGCGCAGCGCAAGCTGCGCCGCAACGACACGCAGCCGCAGGCAGCCGAATAAGACGCAAACGACAAACAAGAACACAAGCCGCGTTCCACAAGCCGCGCGGGCAGGGAGAGAACGATGAGAACAGCCATTTCGCGTGCGGCCCTGGTGGCCGCGACGCTCGCGGGCGTATGCGCTGGAGCGGTCGCGCAGACGCCGGCAATTTCAGACGGCACGGTCAAGATCGGCGTGCTGACCGATATGGCCGGGGTGTTTTCCGACCTCGCCGGCGCAGGCGCCGTTACCGCGGCGCAAATGGCGATCGACGATTTCGTCGCGCAGGCCAAGCCGCCGTTCAAGGTCGAACTGGTGTCGGCCGACCATCAGAACAAGCCCGACATCGCCTCGGGGATCGCACGCCAGTGGTACGACACCGGCGGCGTCGACCTCATCACCGATGTGATCAATTCCGGCGTTGCGCTCGCGGTTTCCAGCGTCGCCGAATCCAAGAACAGGATGCTGATCGTCACTGGATCAGGTTCGACACGGCTGACCAACGAGCAATGCTCGCCCAATACGATCAGCTACACCTGGGATACCTATTCCTACGCCAACGGCCAGTCACGGATCGTCAAATCGCTTGGCCTCGACACCTGGTATTTCGTCGCCGTCGATTACGCGCTGGGCAAGTCGCTGGTGGCGGAGGCCTCGGCGGCGATCACGCGCTCCGGCGGAACAGTTGCCGGCACGGTCTATCATCCGATCTCGACCACGGACCTGTCGTCCTTCCTGCTGCAGGCGCAGGCCTCGAAGGCCAAGGTCATCGGCTTCGCCAATGCCGGCGCGGACCTGCTCAACTCGATCAAGGCGGCCAAGGATTTCAACATTACCCCTGGCCAGACCATCGTGCCGCTGGTGGGCACCATCACCGAGGTGAACGCACTCGGCGCCGCGGCGACGCAGGGCATGATTCTGGTCGAGCCGTTCTACTGGGACCTCGACGATCTCTCGCGGCAATGGAGCCGGCGTTTCTTCACGAAATTCGGCAAGATGCCGAACTTCGTTCAGGCCGGAGCCTATTCCGCCGTGATGAACTATCTGAAGGCGGTGCAGGCGGCCAAGACCGACGAGGCCGACGCCGTCATGAAGCAGCTCAAGTCGATGCCGATCAATGACATGTTCGCACGCAACGGCCGCATCCGCGCCGACGGACGCATGGTCCATGACATGTATCTGGTTCAGGTCAAGGCGCCGGCCGACGTCAAGGACAAGTGGGATTACTACAACGTCAAGGAAACCATTCCGGGTGACGAGGCCTTTCAGCCGCTCGCCACCTCGAAATGCCGCCTTGTCACGCAGTAGAACTAATCCTCAGTCGAGTTTCAGCCTGTAGAAGTCCGCGGCCGTCTTCGAGAACAGCGCCGTCTTCTCGGCCTCACTGTATTGCGCGCTGATCCGCTTGAAGGCGTTGAAGATCACCGGATAGCTGCACTGGCCTTTGTCGGGCGGAAAGTTGCTTTCGAACATGCAGCGGTCGGGTCCGAAGGCCTCGATACAGGTCTCGATATAGGGACGCCACGCGGCGGCAGCTTCCTCCGAAGACGGAGGTTTCGGCCGCAGATGAAAGTCGTAGCCGAGCAGGCACATCGCGAGCCCACCGAGCTTGACGACGACATTCTTGCATTTGGCGATCTCCTGGATCGAGGCCTTCCAGACCGGGAATGTTTCCTCGCGCTTGCCGGCGAAACGGCCGAGGCCGACCGGGCCGCCGCAATGATCGAGTACGATCTTGGTTGCGGGGAAGGCGCGGGCGAGATCGGTAAGCTCGCCGATCTGGGGATGAAACAGCCAGGCGTCGAAGCTCAGCCCAAGCGGCGCGAGGCAGGCAAAGCCCTTGCGGAAGACAGGATCCAGCAGCAGGCCCTGGGGCCGCGTCGCGTACATGCCGGCGACGTCGGGGTCGGCATCCCAGGCCGAGGAATGCCGGATGCCGCGAAAGCGGCCGTTGCCGGCGACGATCTCCGCTTCCAGTACCGGCCGGGCATCGTCGCCGAGCAGCAGATTGACGTGGCTGACGATCCCGGCGCACAGCGCCGCCTTGCCGTAGCCGCCGCTGGCGGCCATCGCCGCCACGCCGTTGGCGAACTCGACCTCGCCCACGGGACGAAATGCTTCCGGCCCGTTGGCGCGGTACATCGAACGGCAATCGACATAGACGGTCGCGACGACGTTGTGGCCGGAGGCGGCATCATCAGCCATCTCCTCGATCATGTAGTGCAGCCCGCCGCGATGCCAGAGATGGTGATGCGGATCGACGATCGGACGCGCCGGGTCGATGATCTCCTCGGTATGCAGCGCAAGCCAGTCTTCGCGCGGATCGGCATAGAGCCCGCTCTTGGCGGCGGGTGCAGTGGTGGCCATTATTCCACTCCCTGATTTCGTTCTTGTTTTTGTTTTCGTCATTGCGAGGAGCGAAGCGACGAAGCAATCCAGACTTGCTTGCTGCCAGATAGATTGCTTCGCTTCGCTCGCAATGACGGTATTGCGTCGCTTGCCTCTTCTCAAACCCCGTCCAGAATGATCACCGTCGGCGTCGCCGGTAGCGTCTCCCTTGAAATCCTTAAGGTCCGCTCGCTGCGCTGGTCGATCTGGAACTGCTGGCCGATCAGGCGCATGAACTCGTCGAGCGGGGTGGCGAAGCGGTGCATCGGCAGCACGACGGAGGCGCGGAGGCGTTTTGTGATCTCGGAGACGCCGTCGAGCGACATCGTATAGGTGCCGTCGATCGGCACCATCACGATATCGAGCCGGCCGATCGCCGCGAAATGGGTCTCGTCGAGCTTGTGGTGCAGGTGCCCGAGATGGCCGATGCAGAGGCCGGCGACCTCGAAGATGAAGATCGAGTTGCCGTCCTTGATCATCTCACCGCCGGATCCTTCGCCGAAGTAGCGGCGAATGTCTGTGGTGACGTTGCGGATATAGACGTCGCCGACGCGCAATCCGACATGCGCCGGCTGGCCGTCGTCGCCCCAGCCATGCAGCACATGCGCGATCTTCGGATCCGGGAATAACGAGTAATGGGTCGAGTGCGCCCGGTTCATGGTGACGACGTCGGGTAGCCGGCCGGTCCGGTAGGCGCCGCTGAAATCGGTCGCGATCCGCACGCCGCCGGGCGTGTCGATGTAATAGGTGGAGTGGCCGACATAGGTGATCGCGACCTCTTCCGACTTTTCATTTTCCTTGGCGGCGACGCGCAAGCTGACCGGCAGCGCGCGCGGCGGCGCATTGGCCATCGCCAGGCACTCGCTGCGCAGCGGCTCCGCGGCGGCGGCAGGCGCGATCAACAATGCCAGAAAGGCGGTGGCGGCAACAAGGGATCGCAGCATGGCAAGACCTGTCGGCGGCAACGGCCGCTGACGGCACTGTATCGCCGAATTCTGCATACGTCATGATGACAAACGCGCACGGCTGCGCGTCGGATTTGCTTCATCAAGGGAGCACAATGCCGTAATGTGGAATACGCCTCGGAATTCGCATTGGAGTAAGCCGTGACTGAAATCGCCCTTACGCGCGCGCCATCGTCGAAACGGCTTGAACCGTTGCGCACCGCCGATGCCGACGTGCTCAACATCGCCTATTACGAGGCGGGGCCCGCCGATGGCCCAGTCGTGATGCTGATGCACGGCTTTCCCTACGACATTCACAGCTATGTCGACGTGGCGCCACAACTGGCGGCGCAGGGCTGCCGCGTCATCGTTCCCTATCTGCGCGGCTACGGGCCGACCAAATTTCTCGACAAGGCGACGCTGCGCTCGGGCGAACAGGCGGCGATGGGCGCCGATCTGATGGCGCTGATGGATGCGCTTCACATCCAGCGCGCGGTGTTCGCCGGTTACGACTGGGGCGGTCGCGCGGCCTGCATCGGGGCGGCGCTGTGGCCAGAACGCTGCATCGGCCTCGTCTGCGTCAACAGCTACCTGATTCAGGACATTGCGCGGGCCATGGTGCCGGCGCGGCCGGAACGCGAGGTGCCGCTGTGGTACCAGTATTACTTTCAACTCGAGCGTGGCCGGGCCGGGCTCGCGGCCAACCGGCGTGGAATTACAAAAATATTGTGGGAGCAGTGGTCGCCGAACTGGCCGTTCGACGAGGCCTGCCTGGAGCGGACTGCGGTCGCGCACGACAATCCCGACTATGTCGATGTGGTGATCCACAGCTACCGCCACCGCTACGGCCTTGCCGAGAGCGATCCGCACTACGCCGATATCCAGCGGAAGCTCGCGACATTGCCGCCGATCACGGTGCCCGCGGTGACGCTGGATGGTGAGGCCGATGGCGTCGCGGTTGCCACCGACGGCCGCTCCAGCGCCGCGAAATTCACCGGCCGCCGTGTCCATCGCGTGGTCCCGCGCGCCGGACATAACCTGCCGCAGGAAGAGCCCGAGGCCTTTGCCGCGGCGGTCATGGAGCTGATCAAGGCATAAGCGATGTCCGATTCGATCGATCGCCGCCGTCTGATCATCGGCGCGGCCCTGTCGGGAGTAGCGAGCCGGGCGTTTGCCCAGGCCGACGCACCGGCGCGCCCGGCGCGGGCGCCGTCATCGCAGCGGATGGAGCCGTTACGTTACGTGGACGCAGGTCCGCTCAACATTGGCTACTACGAAGCCGGTCCGGTTGATGGACCTGCTGCGATTCTGCTGCACGGCTTTCCCTACGACATTCACAGCTATGTCGACGTCGCAATGCTGCTCGCTGCCCAAGGCTGTCGCCTCATCGTGCCGTACCTCCGCGGATTCGGCACGACGCGCTTTCGCGATCCGGCTACCTCGCGCTCGGGCGAGCAAGCCGCGCTCGGCGCTGACGTGATCGCGCTGATGGATGCGCTTGGTATCAAGCGCGCGGTCATTGCCGGGCATAACTGGGGCGGCCGTGCCGCGTGTGTTGCCGCTGCACTGTGGCCGGAGCGCTGCAGCGGCATGGTCACGGTCAACAGCTATCTCGTTCAGGATCTTGCCCGCGCCATGGTGCCGATCGACCCGCGATACGAAGTGGAGCTCTGGTACGAATATTATTTCCAGATCGAGCGCGGCCGTGCCGGGCTCGCGGCCAACCGCCGCGAGATCGCGCGGATGCTGTGGGAGGATTGGTCGCCGGACTGGGATTTCGACGATGCCACCTTCGATCGCTCGGCTGCTGCGCACGATAATCCTGACTATGTCGACGTCGTGATCCACAGCTACCGCCATCGCTTCGGCCTCGCGGCAGGTGATCCCGCCTATGCGGAGCTGCAACGCCGCCTCGCGCCGCTGCCGCCGATCACGGTGCCTTCAGTCACGCTCGATGGGGATGCCGATGGGGTGCTCCCCGCCGGCGATGGCCGCGCCAGCGCCGCCAAATTCACCGGCCGCCGCATCCATCGCGTGGTGCAAGGCGCCGGTCATAACGTGCCGCAGGAAGCGCCGGAAGCGTTTGCTGCGGCGGTGATGGACCTGGTGAAGATGTAGGGCAGCGTTAAGTGAGCAGGCGCGCGGACCTGCCCTGAGCTTCGATCAATTTGACGGCCTTCTTGTCGAAAGAGACAAAGGTGTCTGCGCCGAGCCAGCTTCCTTCGTAAGCAATTGCGCCATCGGCAAAATCGCCGCCTGCGTCGATTAGGGCTAATCCAGCCTCTGCTGCGGGGCGGTTTACCACGACGTTTGTGCCATTGATTAGCCGACGAATTGCGTCAGCGACACGTCCCGGTGGCACCTTGTAACCTTGAGTTAACACCCAGGCCAATTCGCAGAGGGCAGATATTGAAACTGCAACCAGCTCAGCTTTTCTCAAAGCAGCCTCGGCGGCCCTGCTTTGCTCCTCGTTGTCTCCGGTGGCAGCGCGAACCAACAGGTTGGTATCGGCAGTTATCTTCATCGTTTGCCGGCCCAACCCCGAGCGGCAATCTCATTTATTTCATCGATCGACAAGGAAGGCCCGTCATCCTGCTTCAGACAGCCGAAGAAATCTGAAATCTTCCCTGTCGGTTTGGCCGCCTTGACCTCCACTCTTCCGTCCGGAAGTTTACTCACGGTGATTTTTTCGCCGGGATGTACGCCCAGATGCTCCAGCACATCCTTGCGCAACGTGACCTGACCTTTTGCGGTGACCGTTAGCGTACTCATGATAGCCTCCGGCGTAAGTTAGTAGCCTAACTGAATGTAAGGCAAAAAGGCCTTACATTCAAGATCGCCGCGGGCTGATCTTCCACGTCGCGGCAAGGATCGCCGATGTGATGGCGCCGCTGATCACAGCCGCGAGCGGGATCGAGACCGCCAGTGCCGCGGTGGCGGCCCAGCCGATCGAGCAGAAGGCTTCGGCAAAGGTCGCGAGCCGCGACGAGGTCTGGCGGCGGCGGAACTGGCTGCGTCTGGCCTGCACGCGGAACCAGAGCTGGATCGCGGCGGCGGACGTGGTGGCGATGATGACCCCGAGCGCTGTGATCGCGGCCTGCGCGACGGAAGCAAAGGCGAGGGCTGCGATCAGCGGCGCGAAGATGATGCCGATCACCATCAACACCACTTCGATCTTGGCACGGGTCACGCGCTGCGGCGGCAATGGCGCGGTCGCGACCAGGTCGGCGGCGTCCTCGCCCGAGATCGTCAGCCAGGCGAGACCGCCCGAGAGCTGGCCCGCCGCCATCACGATCACGGGCGTGCTCAGCACGATCGCGGCCGAGCTGTCGGAAAAACTGCGCCACAGCATCAGCGCGGGCGGCACCAGATAAAGCAGTTGCATCAGGCTCTGCGACACCAGCCAGGGGTCGCGGCGCAGCAGCAAAAATTCCTTGGCGCGCAGCGCCTGCTGCCGCGAACCGCCGCGGAACGCGCTGGCGCGCGGCGCCCGGCGGGTAATCATCGATGTTGCGGAGACGTGGGCGACGGTGTCGGCGAATTTCGGCGAAAAGATCGCCATCACACCGCCGAGCAGCACGAGGCTGAAAGCCAACAGCAGCGCCAGCACTTCGCCGTCGCCGATCGCGGCGCGCGCCGGCCACCATAGCGGACTGTCGGGGCCGGGCGCATACGCCGCCGCGGCATCCGACGTCAGCACCGTAAAGCGCGAGAGCGTGCCGTAAGAGAGGATCGCGGCAACCTGCAGCGCGATCACAAAGCCGGCGCCGATGACCGCGGCCAGGATCTGCGCCACCAGCCGGGTGCGGCTCGGCCCGATCAGCCGGAACAGCATCACGGTGATCGCGATCGCAACGGCCGCTGCCGACAATCCAATGGCGGAGACGACACCAAATGCGGAAAGCCATCTGACGCCGCCGCCGAGTACGAGCACGTCGATGAAGGGCGTCGACAGTAACAGCGCCATTCCGGTGACCGACAACGCGATCGCCGCGATCCGGACCGAGAACACGTTGGTGAGCCGTGCCGGTGACGACATGATCAGATCGAGGTCGGCGCGGGCATAGAATACCCGTGTCACCGATTCGATCGCCTGCGACAGCATCAATGCCCAGGCCAGGAAGATGGTCGCAGTAATGACGATCAGGGTGGGCTTGTCGAGCGGCGGCTGCAGATCGGCGAAGCGGCCGATCACGGCCCAGGCCGGCAGGTGCATGATGGCGGCGAACAAAATCAGGCCGATAATCGCGCGCTTACGCTTGCCGCGGCCGCCGGTCATCATGGCGAGCCATTCGCGCCATGCCAGCCGGATCTCGTGCCGGGCAAACCAGCTCAGCGCCGCCGTTGCGTTCATGCCGCTGCAGCTTCGGTGTCGACCAGTGCGATGAACATGTCTTCGAGGCTGGTGTCGGTGCGGCCGTTCTGCGCGCGCAATTCGGTCAGTGTGCCCTCGGCGACCAGCCGGCCCGCGGCGATGACGCCGATGCGGTCGGCCATTCGCTCGGCGACCTCCAGAATATGTGTCGTCATGATCACGGTGCAGCCGGCGCGGACGCGATCGCCGAGCAGTCCCTTGACGTGACGGGCCGACAGCGCGTCGAGGCCGGTCAGCGGTTCGTCGAGAATAATCAACCGGGGGTCGTGGACCAGCGCGCCTGCCAGCGCGACCTTCTGGCGCATGCCCTTGGAAAAGCCCTCGCAGCGCTCGTGCAGATGCGGCTCGAGGCCGAGCGACACCAGAAGCTGGTGCGCTGAAGGTTCCGACACCGCGGGATCGATACCCCAGAGGCCGGCGACGAATTCGAGATATTCCAGCGGCGTCAGCTTGTCATAAATCATCGGCTCGTCCGACACCCAGGCCATCACCTGCTTGGCCGCCACGGGATCGGCGAGCGCGTCGATGCCCGATATAAAGACAGAGCCGGCGTCGGGCCGCAGCAGGCCGGCCACCATGCGCAAGGTCGTGGTCTTGCCGGCGCCATTGGGGCCGAGCAGGGCATAGAACTCGCCGGCGCGAACCGTCAGGTCGAGCGCGTCGACCGCGGGGCGGTCAAAACGCTTCGTTAACCCTCGCACTTCGAGTGCGGATACATCTGTCATGATTGCCGAACGGTCCAGGTTGCAAGGCCAGCGCTTTTCGTTGCGCACCATGGACCCAAGAACTTTCGGCGTGGTGAATCGCCGGCCCCAAATCCCGCCGAACGGCACAACTTCACCACGCAACTTCGAAGGCTGCGGCATTTCTCCGCAATTTCGGACCCGGACGGCCACCAGCGGTTTGTTGACAGGGCTCCGGGCTTTAGGCTCAACTGTATCCGGACATATGAAGTCTTCAGCGCTTCCGACACATCGGCGCGAAGGCAGGATGCGACAGGCAATCGATAGAATTGCCGGGCATCCGGGGGAGGGAAATCATGCTGGACTTCGTTCAGCAGCTCGTCAGCGGCATCGCGCTTGGCTGCGTTTACGGCCTGATCGCGCTCGGCTTCGTGCTGGTCTACAAGGCCACCGAGGTCGTCAATTTCGCCCAGGGCGACTTGATGATGCTGGGCGGCTTTTTTGCCTACACGTTCATCGGCATACTCGGCCTCAATTACTGGATCGGATTTGCCGGCGCCGTCATCGCGATGGCGCTGTTCGGCATGCTGGCTGAACGCGTGGTGGTGCGGCCGATCCTCGGCTATCCGCAATTTTCCATCATCATGGCCACCATCGGGCTCGGCTATTTCCTGCGCTCCGTCGTCGGCATGATCTGGGGCACCGATGACTTCAAGATCGAGACGCCGTTCAGCCAGGGCGTGCTGCGGATCGGCAGCCTGGTGCTGGCCAATGACAAGCTCTCGGTGATCGCGGCGACCGTGATCCTGTGCGCGCTGCTCTATCTGTTCTTCAACCGCACCACGCTCGGCACCGCGATGCGCGCCAGCTCGGAGAACATGCTGGCCGCCTATTACATGGGCATTCCGGTCAAGCGGGTGGTTTCGATCGTCTGGGCGATCTCGGCCGCGGTCGCGACCTGTGCCGGCGTGCTGCTGGCGCCGATCACCTTCATTCATTCCAATGTCGGGCTGGTGCTGGGGTTGAAGGCGTTTCCAGCCGCCGTGCTCGGCGGCTTCGGTTCGATCCCCGGTGCTGTGGTCGGCGGCGTGATGATCGGCGTGATCGAGAGCATGGCCGGCTTCTATCTGCCGCAGGGCTGGAAGGACGTCGCGCCCTACATCGTCCTGCTGGTGGTGCTGCTGCTCAAGCCCGAAGGCCTGTTCGGGATTCATACGCGGAAGAAGGTCTGATGCGGTTCCTGTTCAAGACCGACTATGAGGATGACATCAGGCTGTTTCCGCACAGCGGCTACATCGTTTCCTATGGTGTGCTGCTGGTGTTGCTGGCGATCGCGCCGTTCGTGCTGTCGAGCTACATCGTCAGCCAATTGGTGTTCGTCTGCATCTACGCCACCGTCGGCGTCGGGCTGATGATCCTCACCGGCTTTACCGGACAGGCCTCGCTCGGCCATGCCGCCTTTCTCGCCATCGGCGCCTATACGGCGGCCTATCTGCAGCAGTTCAACGTCCCGTTTCCGGTGTATTTCCTCGCCGCGGGCCTGCTGACCGGGGTGGTCGGCGCGCTGGTCGGATTTCCCGCGCTGCGGCTGCAGGGCATCTACCTGGTGATTGCGACGATTTCCTTTGCCTTCATCGTCGAGGAAATTCTGGCGCGCTGGGAAAGCGTGACCCATGGCAATGAGGGCATGCGCGTCAAGACCATGAGCCTGTTTGGCAGCGCGGTGCCGCGCGACGGGCCTACGTTCTATTTTCTGTGTGTCGGCGTGCTGATCCTGACCATCGTCGGCACG
This sequence comes from Afipia sp. GAS231, assembly GCF_900103365.1. Classification (NCBI taxonomy): domain Bacteria; kingdom Pseudomonadati; phylum Pseudomonadota; class Alphaproteobacteria; order Hyphomicrobiales; family Nitrobacteraceae; genus Afipia; species Afipia sp. GAS231. The sequence goes on along the minus strand of NZ_LT629703.1, from coordinate 3,005,478 downwards.
CTCAACCTGCTGCGCTCGCCGACCGGGCGCGCCTTCGTCGCCATCCGCGACAGCGAGACCGCGGCGCGCAGCATGGGCATCAACGTATCTCTCTACAAGGTGAAGTCGTTCGCGATCAGTGCCGCGATCACCGGGTTTGCCGGCGTGCTGTTCGCCCACAAGCTGTCCTTTATCAGCCCGGAAATGTTCACGCTGCAGCTCTCGATCGAGTTCATCATCGTGATCCTGATCGGCGGCACCTTCAGCCTGCATGGCGCGGTGCTGGGCGCGATCTTCCTGGTCATGATCGACCCGTTCCTGACTTACCTCAAGGACGACATGCCCGGCATCATCGCGGGTGCGGCCGCGACCTTCGGCGCCGGCAAGGCCGCGGCGGACAGCATTCAGAGCAACGTCGCGGCGTTTGCGTCCGCCAACGGCCTCAAGGGCGCGATCTACGGCATCATCATCGTGCTGTTCGTGCTGTTCGAGCCGCTCGGCCTTTACGGGCGGTGGTTGAAGATCAAGCTCTTCTTCCAGCTGTTCCCGCTCTACAAGCGCGCCACTTTCAAGCGGCAGAAGATCTATGTGAAGTCGGAGCGGAACCGATGAGCTATTTCCGTGCGGAAAATCTCTCGTTGCATTTCGGCGGTCTCAAGGCGGTCGATTCCGTCAGCTTCGCGGTCGAGAAGGGCGAGATCCTCTCGATCATCGGCCCCAATGGCGCCGGCAAAAGTTCGATCTTCAACCTGATCTCGCGGATTTATCCGCCGACCTCAGGCAAGATCTACTTCGAGGATCAGGACATCACCGGGCAGCCGTCCTACGAGATTGCCGGCCTCGGTATTGCTCGCACCTTCCAGAACATCGAGCTGTTCGAGAATGCGACCATGCTGAGCAATCTGCTGGTCGGCCGGCATCGGCATTCCACCACCCAGCTCTGGCAGGAACTGCTGTTTCTGCCGAGCGTGCGCGCCAACGAAAAGGCGCACCGCCGCCGGGTCGAGCAGGTCATCGAGTTTCTCGATCTCGAAGCCTATCGCGACAAGCTGATCTCGGGGCTGCCCTACGGCGTCCGCAAGGTGATCGAGCTCGCGCGCGCGCTGTGCTCGGAGCCGAAACTGATCCTGCTGGACGAGCCGTCCTCCGGCCTGAACGTCGAGGAGACCAGTGACATGTCGTTCTGGATCCGCGACATGAAAACCGAGCTCGGCATCACCGTCCTGATGGTCGAGCACGACATGACGTTGGTCAATCGCGTCTCCGACCGGGTGATTGCGCTCAATTACGGCCGCGTGCTGGCGATGGGCTCACCTTCCGAGGTGCAGCGCCATCCTGATGTCGTCGCCGCCTATCTCGGCGCATGAGGATGAGGCCATGAGCGCACCCGACATCATCCTGAAGCTCAGCAACATCGAGAGCTACTACGGGCCGATCATGGCGATCAGGGGCATCAGCCTCGAGGTGCCGCGCGGCAAGATCGTCACGCTGCTCGGCGCCAACGGCGCCGGCAAGACCACGGTGCTGAAGACCATCTCCGGCATTCTCGATCCGCAAAAGGGCTCGATCGAGTTTCTGGGCAAGCCGATCCAGCGCATGGAAGCCGACAAGATCGTGCGGCTCGGCCTCAGCCATGTGCCGGAGGGGCGGGAAGTGTTTCCGTTCCTCTCGGTGCACGAAAACCTGATGATGGGCGCCTATCCGCGGAAGGATCGAGACGGCGTCACGGAGGATCTCGAGCGCGTGTTCGAATATTTCCCGCGGCTGCGCGAGCGGATCAACCAGCCGGCCGGGCAGCTTTCCGGTGGCGAGCAGCAGATGCTGGCGATCGGACGGGCGCTGATGAACCGGCCGACCTTGCTGCTGCTGGACGAGCCGTCGCTCGGGCTGTCGCCGATCCTGGTGAGGGAGATTTTCACCATCATCAAGCGCGTCAACGAGGAGCAGGGCATGTCGATCCTGCTGGTCGAGCAGAACGCCAAGGTCGCGCTGGAGACGGCGCATTACGGCTATGTGCTGGAAATCGGCCGGGTCGTGATGAACGACACCTGCGATCGGCTGATGAATTCAAAGGACATCCAGGAATTCTATCTCGGCGCCAAGGAAGAGGGCGCCCGCGGCGAGCGGCGCTGGAAGAAGAAAAAGACCTGGCGGTAGAGGCTTGGCGGCAAAGGCGTGGCGGCGGCGAAGGCATTGGCCGTAAGGATGACAGTTAAGCGCATGGCGTTCTGAACGGGTTGGGGCTAAATTCGGGGCCTGCTTCGAAAAAAGACCGGTTAACGGCGTTCGGGGCAGGCGAGAGAGGGAGGAAGGAAGCATGGCCAGACCGGCAGTGCTGACGGTCGCCGACACGATCGCAAAGAGTTTTCTGCTCGGCGTGGAGACGCGCGGCGATAAGCCTGCGATCCGCGAAAAGAAGTTCGGCATCTGGCAGCCGACGAGCTGGCGGCAATGGCTGCAGATCTCCAAAGACATCGCCTACGGCCTGCACGCCATCGGCTTCAAGCCCGGCGACGTCGCCTCGATCATTTCCAACGCGGTGCCGGAGTGGGTGTATGCCGACATGGGCATCCTCTGCGCCGGCGGTGTTTCGTCCGGGATCTATCCGACCGATTCGTCGGTCCAGGTCGAATATCTCGTCAACGATTCCGCGACCAAAGTGATCTTCGCCGAAGACGAGGAGCAGCTCGACAAGATCCTGTCCTGCCGCGCGCGGTGCCCGACCCTGCAGAAGATCATCGTGTTCGACATGGAGGGCCTCGCCGGCTTCATCGATCCGATGGTGCTGTCGCTGGCCGAATTCATGGCGCTCGGGCGCAACCACGCCCAAGGCAACGAGGCGCTGTGGGACACGATGGTCGGCGGCCGCGGCGCCAACGATCTCGCCATTCTGGTCTACACGTCGGGCACGACGGGCCCGCCGAAGGGTGCGATGCATTCCAACCGCAGCGTCACCCATCAGATGCGCCACGCCAACGACCTGTTCCCGTCGACGGATGCCGAGGAGCGGCTGGTGTTCCTGCCGCTGTGCCATGTCGCCGAGCGGGTCGGCGGCTATTACCTGTCGCTGGCGCTGGGATCGGTGATGAATTTCGCCGAAAGCCCGGAAACGGTGCCGGACAATCTGCGCGAGGTGCAGCCGACCGCTTTCCTCGCGGTGCCCCGAATCTGGGAAAAATTCTATTCGGGCATCACGATCGCCTTGAAGGATGCCACGGGATTCCAGAACTGGATGTACCGTCACGCGCTCGCCATCGGCCATCGCATGACGGTATACCGGCTGGAAGGTGACACGCCGCCGCTGTCGTTGCAGTTGGCCAATCGCGCCGCCTATTGGCTGGTGTTCCGCAACATCCGCCGCATGCTCGGGCTCGACCGCTGCCGGCTGGCCTTCACCGGTGCCGCGCCGATCGCGCCGGATCTGATTCGCTGGTATCTCGCGCTCGGCCTCGACATGCGCGAGGTCTACGGCCAGACCGAGAATTGCGGCGTCGCTACGGTGATGCCGTTCGATCGCATCAAGCTCGGTTCGGTCGGCAAGGCAGCGCCCTGGGGCGAGGTCGCGATTTCCCCGCAGGGCGAAATCCTGATCAAGGGCGATTACCTGTTCATGGGCTATCTGAACCAGCCGGAAAAGACCGCCGAGACGATCGACGCCAAGGGCTGGCTGCACACCGGCGACGTCGGCTCGATCGACAATGAAGGCTTCATCAAGATCACCGACCGGATGAAGGACATCATCATCACCTCCGGCGGCAAGAATATCACGCCGTCGGAAATCGAGAACCAGTTGAAGTTCTCGCCCTACGTTTCCGATGCCGTGGTGATCGGCGACAAGCGGCCGTATCTGACCTGCCTGGTCATGATCGATCAGGAGAATGTCGAGAAGTTCGCGCAGGATCACGACATTCCGTTCACCAATTATGCCAGCCTGTGTCGCGCGGCCGAGATCCAGGACCTGATCCAGCGCGAGATCGAGGCGGTCAACGGCAATTTCGCGCGGGTCGAGACCATCAAGCGCTTCTTCCTGATCGAGCGCCAGTTGACGCCCGAGGACGAGGAATTGACGCCGACGATGAAGTTGAAGCGCAGCTTCGTGAACCAGCGCTACGCCGCGGAGATCGACGCCATGTATCGCGAACGGGCGGTGGCGTGAGCCGCATGACCCGGAAAAGTGGAAACCGGTTTTCCGAGAGGTCATGCTCAAAAAAAGGATTTGAACCGGAATTTTTGAAAAACGGCGAAGGATCGTAAGGCCCCAGCCTTCGCTCAACACGGGCCAAGAGGAGGAGTTTGCAATGTCGAAATCGTTAAGGGTGTTGGGCCTTGCGGTGAGCGCCCTTGCGCTGACCCATCTGCCGGCCGCAGCCCAGACCAAGGTTACCAATGAAGGCATCTCGGCTAGCGAGATCGTGATCGGCACCCATCAGGACCTGTCCGGCCCGATCAAGGTCTGGGGCGTTCCGGTTTCCAACGGCATGAAGATGGCGGTCGAGGAAATCAACGCCGCGGGCGGCATCCAGGGCCGCAAGATCAAGATGATCCTCGAAGACAATGGCTACGATCCGAAGAAGGCGGTGCTGGCATCGCAGAAGATGGTCGAGCGCGACAAGATTTTCGCCATGATCGGCCCGATGGGTTCGCCGACCGTGCTCGCCGCGCAGGACATCCTGTTCGACGCCGGCGTGCTGCAACTGTTCCCGCTGACGGCGGCCGAATTCACCTTCAAGTTCGACCCGGCCAAGCCGCAGGAGCGCCTGAAGTTCAACAACCTGCTGCCCTATGTCGAGAGCACGCGGGCGGCGCTGAAATGGATGATGGAGGCCAAGAAATTCGCCAAGCCCTGCATCATGCATCAGGACGACGAGTACGGAAAGAACGTGCTTGACGGCTTCACCCAGCAGTTGGCGGCGATGAAGGTCCCGGCGGCTTCGGTGACCAGCTACAAGCGCGGCGCATCCGACTTCTCAGCGCAGGTTGCCAAGATGAAGTCCGACGGCTGCGATCTCGTCGTGCTCGGCACCGTGATCCGCGAGACCATCGGTGCGATGAGCGAGGCCAAGAAGCTCGGTTGGGACGTCACCTTCCTCGGCGCCACCCCGACCAACGTGCTCGAAGTGCCGACGCTGGGCAAGGACGCGGTCGAGGGCCTCTATGCGGCTTCCGGCTTCGAAATTCCCTACGAGGATACAGCCAAGGGCAAGGTCAAGGACTGGCTGGCGAACTACAAGAAGATGTTCGGCACCGACGCCAACACGCAGGCGATCATCGGCTACAACGCGATCGAGACCTTTGCCTTCTATGCCAACAAGGCGGGCAAGGATCTGAACGGTCAGAAGATGCTCGACGCACTGGAGGGCGGCGACAAGTTCCTCGATATCTTCAACTCGCCGCCGACCAAGTTCTCCAAGACCGATCATCTCGCCAACACCATCACCCAGGTTCAGCAGGTCCAGAAGGGCCGTTGGGTGCTGATGAAGGACGGCCTGATGTTCTGACGGGTTGGTCTCTCCTTCCAACGACAAAGGGCTGCGCGATGATCTCGCGCAGCCCTTTTTGTTTGGAGAGTGCTGTCATTCCGGGATGGTCCGAAGGACCAGACCCGGAAGTTCGAACTTCCGGGTTCGATGCTTCGCATCGCCCCGGAATGACGGTACCGTCACTTCGGCCGGATCGCGTCGGCGGTGCCCTGGATGAAGGCCTGGATCTTCACCACGTCCGCTTCCGTCAGCTTGCCCGAGAAGTCCGGCATGCCCTGGTCGCGGAACGGGCCTTTGAAGACGAAGTCCTTCAGGTTGGTGATGGTCTCCGGCGAGACGTAGCCAAGGTTCCTGACATTGCCGCCCTTGTCGACGCCGGGCACGCCGTGACAGGTGGCGCAGGCGGCGACATAGATCGCGGTGCCGTCGGGTACGTCCTTCGGGTCATACTTGACGCCCGCGAGCAGTCCCTCGGTCTGGTATTTTACGAACGACGGCAGCGGCGCCTTGCCGTCGACCGCGAAGGTATAGACCGTGCCCGGGCTCTGCAGTTCGGTGACGCGCTGCGAGATGCCGAACACGCCGCCCCAGCCGACCGCGACCGAGACATACTGCTTGCCGTCGATCATATAGGTCGAGGCCGCCGCGACCACGCCGGTTCCGGTTGGTGTCTCCCAGAGCTTTTCGCCCGAGGTGGCGTTGTAGGCGATGAAGCGTCCGTCGGCGGTGCCCTGGAACACCAGATTGCCCGCGGTGGTCAGTGTGCCGCCGTTCCACGGCGCGACATATTCGGCGCGCCAGGCTTCCTTCTGCTTGACCGGATCCCACGCCACCAGCCGCCCGAACGCCGGGGCCTTCGGCGGTTCGCCGTTGAGCACGAAGCCGACATTCCAGCCGGTGGTGCCGCCGAACTTGCCGGGCGTCGGCGCATTCTGCACGACCGATTTTTCCGGCGTCAGATTGAGCGGCACGCCCTGCGCCGGCAGATAGACGAGGCCGGTTTGCGGATTGTACGACATCGGATGCCAGTTATGGGCGCCGAACGGACCGGGAATGCTGTCGTAAGGCGCATCGCCGCGCGCTGCCGGCACTTCGATCGGCCGTCCGTTGGCGTCGTAGCCGGTGGCCCAGTTCACGTCGACGAAATTCTTCGCCGAGATGAACTTGCCGTTGGTGCGGTCGATGACGAAGAAGAAGCCGTTCTTCGGCGCATGCAGGATGACCTTGCGCGGCGCGCCGTCGATATTGATGTCGGCGAGGATCATCGGCTGGGTCGAGGTGTAGTCCCAGTGATCGCCGGGGGTTTCCTGATAGTGCCAGACGTATTGTCCGGTATCGGCATTCAGCGCCACCAGTGACGCCAGATAGAGGTTATCGCCGCCGGACGGGCTGCGCACGTTGCGATTCCACGGCGCGCCGTTGCCGGTGCCGATGAAGACGAGGTTCAAATCAGGATCGTAGGTCATGGTGTCCCACGGCGTGCCGCCGCCACCATTGAGCCAGTATTTGCCCGAGGGATCCCAGGTCTTGGCGGCCGCTTCCATCGAAGCGTCTTCGAACGGCTTTGACGGATCGCCGGGCACCGTGAACCAGCGCCAGGCCTGGTTGCCGGTCTCGGTGTCGTAGGCCGTGACGTAACCGCGCGCGCCATATTCCGCGCCGCCCTGGCCGATCACGACCTTGCCGTTGAAGGCGCGCGGCGCGCCGGTGATGGTGTAGGAATGATCGTGATCGATCAGGGTGTCCTTTTCCCACACCTTGGCGCCGGTGGCCGCATCGAGCGCGATCAGCCTGCCGTCATAGGCGGCGACGAACACCTTGCCCTTGTAGACCGCGACGCCGCGGTTGACGACGTCACAGCAGCCTTTGTAGCCCTTCTCGCGATCGACGCCGGGATCGTAACCCCAGATCTTCTTGCCGGTGCGCGCATCGATGGCGTGCACCACGCTCCACGACGCGGTCTGGTACATGATGCCGTCGACCACGACCGGCGTCGCCTCGACGCCGCGCGACGACTCGAGGCTGTAGCTCCACACCAGTCCCAGTTTCTTGACGTTGTCGGTATTGATCTGGTTGAGCTTGGAAAAGCGGGTCTCGGCGTAGTCGAGGCCAATGGTCGGCCAGTCGTTCGATGTCGCCGTGTTGGCCTTGATGGAGGCGCTGTCGACCGCCGAGGTGACGGCCTTGATATGATCGGCGGATCCCTTGGTTTGCGCCAAGGCCGTGCCGGCGGATAGCGCAAGACCGAGACCGATCGCGATTGCGGCCTGCGTTAGACGCGCGGGCCGGTGCAGGCTGGCGGTGACTTCGGGGAAAAAGCGGCAAGCGGAATCAACGCGCGGCGAACGTGTCATTCGTATCCCTCCCAACGATCTCTAGCGGATCTGTCGCGATGGTATGCCGGTGTGAATGACGGCGTCAATCAGAGGTGGAGAACGAAAATAAAAAGAGAAAATTTGTGTCGTCATGTTTTCGCCAAACGGAATGCGGCGCGCATCCGGATGCGGCGCGCATCCGGATGCACCGCAGCATCGTGGGGCGATTCAAATTGAGTGAGATCCGGTATTTTGTATGCAAGCCTGTGCGCCACGACGTGGTGCGCACTGTTTACGGACCGCGCAGTGCGACCCCGAGTTCGATCGGCTGCAACGCCGGCGTATTGCAGCGCCAGCCGTCGCCGGTTTTCTGAAACGCGAACGATTTTTCGATCCGCAGCCGGTGCGCGATCGGCATGCTCTCGCGGTTTCCCGGCGCGGACTTGGCCTGCCCCGATCGCAGGTCCCAGCAGGTCCCGGTGCAGTTCGAGGCGACCGGGCTGCAGACGGCGAATGGCGACAGCACCTTCATCTCGACTTCGGCGGTGACCAGCGCCTGTTCCGCCGACACCTCGGTGTCGATCTGGATGATGCGGCTGACCCGCAGGAAATCGCCGCAGGTATTGGCGGCGTGAATCTGCGCGACGCAGAGATCGACCGCGTCTTCGTCCGGAGTTGCCGCGACGGTCGATCGGCTGAACACCCGTTTCGGATCGCCTTTGGCCGCGATCATCTCGGCGATCTTGCGGTTGATTTGGGCCGACAGGCATGTCTCCGCGGGCAGCAATTCGGCCAGCGGCACGTTGTCCTTGTCGTCCAGGTCGCATTTGCGGTCGCGCGAACGAACCCACCTGGCATACTCGCTGAACGCAGCATTGGCCTCGTCCTCTTTCAGCTTGCCGGCCAGAGCGAGAACATGGCCGTTGAGTTCCTTGTCGGCGATCGCCAAATCGGGATCGCCGCAGATCAGCATGCCGGCGGTGGTGCTGTTGGCGAGGCAATCGAAATTCGGATCGTTCAGGATCGCGATTCGCTCTTCGGTTTGCTTCAGCAGGCAGGCCTTGACCGGGGCGACCTGCAGGTTTGCCGTGCTTTGTCGGTCGAAGATTCCGCAACTCAGGTTGCGGCTTGCGATCCATTCGACATTCTCTTCGATCGCCATCCGGCGGTCGGCGATCCGGTTCAGCCGCTCCTGCACCGCGACGTTCAGCCGCGTGCCGGCGCTCCGCAGTTCGGGATCGCCACAGAATAGTTGCGCCGCGGTGTCCCTGATCTCGGCGCAGCGATTGGTCTCGAACAGCGGCAGGGCGTCGCGCAGCGAACGGTCGGATTCGGGCGTACCTTCGGCGCGGACGGAAAACGCCGTCCCGATCAGGGCTGCCGCGGCAGCCAGCATGATGATGCGCATTCGGAAGCCCGCCCCAGCGAAGACCAGGAGAGGCGACGCAAAGGCTGCAAAAAGCAACCTCGCGCCGTGATGGCCTCTCAGCCTTCGCCGCGCAATGAAATTGCTGGGGGGATGTTTGTCAATCGGCTTGCGCCGGGACCTCGCCGGCGGACACGATCTGGCCGGGGCGGACGAGCGAACTCACGGCAAGCGGTACTGCAGGGACCGGCCCGGTCGCGTTGGCGAGCAGGGGCGTGTCGGCGTATCGCATCACCTGTTGCTGGTCGATCACGAAGGTCGGCCGGTAATTCTTGATATTGGTATCCTCGACCATCATCATGCGGTTGTTATCCAGCGTTAGCCAGCGGCCATCGAGCCGTGCGGCGGCCACCGCGTGATCCTCGGCATGGATGGTGTCGTGCATGACCACGATTCGCAGGTCGTCGGGCGCGATGCCGGCGAGGCGCAACGCGACGTATTTCGCGATCGCGTAGTCCTCGCAATCGCCGCCGCCCCTGGCGAGCGTCGCCAGCGGCGAACTCCAGACGTCGATCTGGCCATATTGGGTGAAATCGCTCACCGGGCGGATCGCGAGGTTGATCGCGCGATTGACCTCGCCGATCCGGGCGCGGCCTTCGCGAAGCCTGGCGGCATCGACAATGGCGAGAAATTTCAGCGCGGCCGGCGACGCGCAGCGGTCGGGATCGCCCTCGCACAGCGCGAGCTGCACCAATTCATCTTCGAGACGGCGTTGCACGCCCTGCCATTTGTCGTAGAGCCCGCCATAGGTGAGGGAGGCTGCGGAAAGCCCGAACGGCTCGGCCGACTTCCGGATCAGGGTCGCAGGCCCCGGCGAAAGCAACGTTCCGGCAGTTACGGGTGCGCCGGGTCCGAACCAGGCCACGCCACAGGCAACGATAAGCGCACGCAACGCACGGAATTGAACCGACTTCACCATCTGACGCCTCTCGCCCGGGCATCGGCAGGTTTGTAGAGCCTGCACGTGACCGGGTCATTTCGCTGGCGTCAGGATGGGTGGGGGAGGTTTTCGTCTGCTTAAGACCGGAGGGTGCTGGCCGGAAAGCAAGAAACGGCCTAAAGGTGGTCTCGCCGGAATCGGTAGAATTTTATCGGTTGTTGCGGCGCACACGGGTTTCCGTGCAACAGGCTTGCCTTAACTGCGCCTTATCCTTGATTTCCAGTTAATATGGCTAATTCGTTAAGAATCGCGTGATTTGTTACCTCGCTCACAGTTTCAACTTGAAAAATGTCGTCAAATTGCAGTGCGGCATTCGAGGAAAGAAGTGAGAAGTATAGGCTTCACATTTTATACTTCGAATACCACAGTATTGTTACTTCAACCTCGAAGGTAACGGTGTATTGTTGCCGTTGTGGCATCTAATACTTGCTACTTTCTAAGGAATCTCAAGAAGACCGGGTCTTGGGTGGCTCGGCCGACTTGGCTTGCACAAGCAATGGATAGTTTCGGAACAAACGTTCCGATGATATGCAAGCTTAGACAATTGATATTGTATAAGATTTAACCATAGCGGCGACGGTGCCATTTTGAGCTTGGCCGGCAAATTCACCGACCTGACGCCTGACGCCCAGGGTGCTCACCCCGGCTCGCACCTCTATTCGGGAACCGTTTCGGGCCATGCGCCGGCCGACGCTATTGTTATTTCTGATGCGCACCTGCTTTTCACCGGCGACTTCAAGCGTGCCGGCGTCGATCTCGTCGTGTCCGGCGACGGCCATGAAGTGGTCCTGCATGATTACTTCAAGGGCGAGAAGCGCGCGGCGCTGGCTTCTCCCGATGGCGCCCATCTCACCGGCGACATTATCAACGCGCTGACCGGGCACACCCAGTTTGCGCAGGCCGACGGCAGCGCCAGCGTGGCCCAGGTCATCGGTCACGTCACCAAGCTGACGGGAACCGCGACCGCGATCCGCAACGGCGTGTCGATCATCCTGAACCAGGGCGACAACGTCAACAAAGGCGACGTAGTCGCGTCCGGATCCGATTCGACGCTCGGCATCACCTTCATCGACGGCACCGTGTTCGGTCTGGCGTCGAACGCCAAGATGGTGCTGAACGAGATGATCTACGACCCCAACGGGTCGGACAACAAATCGCTGATCAGCCTGGTGCAGGGCACCATCTCGTTCGTCGCCGGCGCCACCGCCAAGCATGGCGACATGAAGGTCGACACGCCGGTCGCCACCATGGGCATCCGCGGCACCGCGGTGCTGGTCGAGATCGACTTCACGGTGCCCGCCAACGGTAGCGCGCCGCCGGCGAAATTCCAGGTGCTGGTGGAGCCGGACGGCACCACCGGCTCCTACATCCTGTTCGACAAGACCACGCTGACGCCGATCGCGACCGTCAACCAGGCGGGAACGCAGACGATCGTCAACGGCCAGGGCGGCGTCAACTTCCTGTCATCGGCGCAACTGTCGGCCGACGCGCAAAAGATCATCACCGACGTCTTTGCGCTGAAGTTTTCCGACCTCAACAACCCGAATACCAAGACCGCCACCAATTTCACCGACTCGATCACTCAGCAATTCCTGACCCTCAAAACGGCGAGCGGCGAGGACGTGGCTGTCAAGGTGTTGACGGTCAACGTTGCAGACAAGGCAACCGACCCGTCCAAGAGCGCCAATCCGAGCAGCCGCGATCATATTCCCGGGCCGCCGGAGGTTGTCACCCACGACGGCACCACCGCCGAACGCACGCTGACCACCGGCAGCGCCGCGATCGACAGCGTGAGCGGCACGGTCGCCTATGCCGACATCAACCCGGGCGACGTTCCGACCGTCTCGACCAAGTTCACTTCCTTTACCTATCAGAACGCTGGCCACACCGACGTCACCGCGACGCTGACCGCGGCGCAACTGGCGGCGATCCATGCCGTCGAAGCGCCGCTGGTCGTGACGCAGGATCCGACCAGCATCAATCACGGCGTGGCTACCTGGACCTACAACATCGCCGACGGCGCCTTCGACTTTCTCGCCGCCGGCGAAGTGTTGACGCTGACCTACACCGCGCATGTCGACAACAACTTCGCGCTGAACAACGAATCCAAGGAAGTTACGTTCACGATCACGATCACCGGCACCAACGATGCGCCTGTGATCACCACCGGGCCACAGCACATTTCGTTTACCGGCGGCACCACGACGCCGGGCCCCTTCCTGACGACGGGCGATGCCACCTCGGGAACGCTGTCCTTCACCGATGTCGACCTCACCGATACCCATACGGTCTCGACGAAGCTGACCAGCGCCTTGCTTTCCGGCGCCGAGATTTCGACGCTGGCGCCGGCTCCCCTGAAAATATTCGAAACTGCACTCACCGCATCGATCGCGGCCGGCAACGACAGCACCCAGAAGAATACCGGAACGATCGGCTGGGCGCTGGCGGATCTGCGCGCATATCTTGCTGATTTCGTGCCACCGGGAGACACGCTCACCCTGGTCTACACCGTAACGGTGACGGACTCGCAGGGAGCGACATCCACGCAGGACATCACTGTCACGATCACCGGCAACAACACGCCGGCGGTGGTCTGGATCGCCACAACGCAGTCCGGCTCGACCGGAGACTGGAACGACGCGGCGAATTGGGAAACCGGAAACGTTCCCACGGGAACGGATGATGCCATCATCATCACCAATCAGTTGCAGAAACTGACACCCTTTTATCCGGTCACGATCAATGCCGCGGCCTTCGCCAAGACCGTGACCATGAACGACTTCGGGACCACGCCCCCGGAGCTGGATAACAACAGCACGCTGCAGATTAGCGGTGCGTTCGATCTGCTCGCCGACTCGATTGTCAAGAATACCGGTACGATCAGCGTCGGCGGCGCCATCGAGGTCCAGGGTACCAGTCAGCTTACCAACTCGGGTACACTGAACCTCGCCCAGGGCGGCGACTTCAAAGACAGCAGCAGCGTTACCAATCTCACCGGCGGCGTCGTCGATCTGACGGGCGGTATCCTGACCGACTATATCGCCATCATCAACGGCGGGCTGATCAAGGTAGAGAGCGGCGCGAAGCTGGTGTTGAATGGCGGTAGCATCGACGGCGGTTCGATCACCAGCTTCGGCACCATCGAGATCTCCGGCACCGGCAGCATCACCAACGACATCTTCGGCAACCATCAGCTGACGGTGGACCCCGGCCGGATGCTGACCATCGATGGCACCACCATCACCGGCGGCGCGGTCAGCAACACCGGCGCGACGCTAACTGTCTCCAGCGGCAAGATCGCGACCCTGAACGACGTCACGATCAGCGGCGGCGCCATCAACGGCACCGGCACCATCGACGTGACGGTGGCCTCGACGATCAACGGCGGCGCGACGCTGAGCACCGGCAATGTGACGGCGGACGCCCAACTGACGCTCGACGGCGTGACGGTCGACGGCAGCACCATCACCGACAATTCGAGCGTCGAGACCGACCACACCGTGAAGCTGCAGGGCGGCGCCACCATCAAGGGCGTCTCGGCGGCCTCGAAGGGTGCGGTCACCAACAACGGCACGCTGGAGATCTCTGGCCCGGCGACGCTCCAGGACGACACCGTCACCAATGCCGGCACGGTCAAGGTCGATGGCAGCACGACGCTGGCGCTAAAGGACACCACGATCAGCGGCGACGCCATCAACGGCACCGGCACCATCGACGTGACGGTTGCCTCGACGATCAACGGCGGCGCGACGCTGAGCACCAGTTCGGTGACGGCGGACGCCCAACTGAAGCTCGACGGCGTGACGGTCGACGGCAGCACCATCACCGACAATTCGACGGTCGAGACCGACCACACCGTGAAGCTGCAGGGCGGCGCCACGATCAAGGGCGGCGCGGTCACCAACAACGGGACGCTGCAGGTCACCGGTCCGGCGACGCTGCTCAACGACACCGTCAGCAACGGCGGCACGATTCAGGTCGATGACACGTTGACGCTGAAGAACACCACGATCGGCGGCGGCGCGGTCGACGGCGCCGGCACCATCGACGTGGCAGTGGCGAGCACCATCAACGGCGGCGCGACGCTGAGCACCAGTTCGATGACGGCGGACGCCCAACTGAAGCTCGACGGCGTGACGGTCGACGGCAGCACCATCACCGACAATTCGAGCGTCGAGACCGACCACACCGTGAAGCTGCAGGGCGGCGCCACCATCAAGGGCGGCGCGGTCACCAACAACGGGACGCTGCAGGTCACCGGTCCGGCGACGCTGCTCAACGACACCGTCAGCAACGGCGGCACGATCCAGGTCGATGACACGTTGACGCTGAAGAACACCACGATCGGCGGCGGCGCGGTCGACGGCGCCGGCACCATCGACGTGGCAGTGGCGAGCACCATCAACGGCGGCGCGACGCTGAGCACCAGTTCGGTGACGGCGGACGCCCAACTGAAGCTCGACGGCGTGACGGTCGACGGCAGCACCATCACCGACAATTCGAGCGTCGAGACCGACCACACCGTGAAGCTGCAAGGCGGCGCCACCATCAAGGGCGCCTCGAGCGCATTGCTTGGTGCGGTTACCAACAACGGCACACTTGAAGTCTCGGGATCGGCGACGCTGCAGGACGACAGCGTCAACAACAACAACGGCACGATCCAGGTCGACGGCGGCCAGATCCTGACGTTGAACGACGTTACGATCAGCGGCGGCACGATCAACGACTACAGTACCGATGCCGCTTCTCACATTCTCGGCGGCAATATCGAGGTGGCCGGCGACAGTACGATCAAGAATGCCAGCCTCAACAACGGCAGCCTCAAGATCGATCATGGGATCAAGCTCACGCTCGACCATGTCGCCGTATCGGGCACGAGCATTGAGGTAGATGGAAGCGCCGGTCCGGTAGGTCAGCTCGTCTTGGACAACGGAACCACGGTCACGGGCAGCCAGCTGACGGTCGATGCCGGCGACGCTTTGATGCTGAACGGCAGCAGCATCACCGGCGGAGCGATCGCCAGTTCCGGCATCATCGACAATGTTACGGGCCTCAGCACGATCACCGCGCATGTCACCAATACCGGGACCATCGAAGTTGTCAGCGGTACGCTGGATCTTGCGGGTGGACTGAGCGGAGCGGGAACGGTCATCATTGATGCCGGCGCAACGCTGCAACTCGCCGGGGCGGACGGTCAGACATTTACCTTCACGGGCGATGGCGCCGTGCTCGAGCTCGATTCGACCGCCCTTCAGTTTATCGGGACGATCGCCGGACTTTCGTCGGTCGGTGGCGCCTTCTCGATCACCGGGACGGGCAGCATCGTCACAACGACCGGCGATGCGCTCGACTTTACTTCGTCGGGAGGCACGTCGCTCGATCCCGCCAAGGTGACATTGACGCCAGGCGGCACGATCAACGGCGCTGCGAACGGCATCGTCGTGGTCCAGAACGGGTTCGGCGATATCGCGGTCGATCCCACAGGCAGTGTCACGGGCAAGGCCGGCGACGGCATCATCGCGCGGATCGGCGCGAACGGTTCCGGCAAGATCGACGTCGAGACCGCCAAGAGCATCACCGGGACCGGCGCGGGATCGATCGGGATTTTGGCCGAGAACCTCGACGCGGCCAACGCCGGCAAGGTCACGGTCACGCAACTCGGCGGCGTCAGCGGCGGCCAGAACGGCATCAAGGCGGCCACCCAGGGCAGCGGCGATATCGCGATCGAATCCGCGGGCGCCGTCACGGCGGGCGTGCAATTCGGCATTCGCGCCGAGGACTACGGCACCGGCAGCATCTCCGCGGTCACGGATCCGGGCAGCGTCATCAATTCCGGCGGCACCGGCATCAGCCTTGTCAATTTCGACGCGGCCATCGGGTCTGCGTTCCACAGCACGATCGCACTTACCGCAAACGGCTCGATCAACTCCGGCACGACCAGCAATCTGAACGGCTCGTCTCCCGCCGGCATCAATGCAGGCTATTATTCACTCAACGGTACTCCGACGACCGGTGTTTACGGCGACGTCACCGTCACCAATTCCGCCACGATCACGGCCGCCGCCGGCGACGGCATCCGCGCCTTCAATTACGGGGTCGGCAACGTCACGGTTGACGATAGCGCCGGCGATATCACCGCGCTGGGCCTGACCAACACGCCCATCGGGGATGGCGTGGGCATCGGGGCCTATAATTACGGCACGGGCAATGTCAGCGTCAGCACCGCCGACGGGATCACCATCCACTCCGGCGGTTCGGGCATCTCGGCGAACAGTTCCGCCGCTGCGGCGCCGTCCACCTCCCAGGTTTACGTTCTCGCCCGCGGGACCATCACCTCGGGATCGATCCGCAGCGGCAGCGGTGACCCCGCGGCTGGTATCCTCGCCGGATATTATCTCGATGGAGCTGTGCACAATAATGTGCATGGCAATGTCATCATCGACGACTACGCATCGATTACCGCGGCTGCCGGCACCGATGGCATCCGCGGGTACAATTGGGGCACAGGCACGGTCACGATCACGGTTGAAGACGGTGCCGTCATCAACGGCCCGCGTTTCGGCGTTGGCGCATTCGGGAAGGATGGCGGCAACGTCAGCATCACCAATCACGGCTCGGTCACCGGCGGTGTGGCGGCGATCGACGCCCAGACCACCGGCGCCGCTACGGCGACGATCGACAATTTCGGTCATCTGACCGGCAATATCATCGCGCGAAATGCGACGTTCACCAACGAACTCCACGGCGATTGGTCGCTGGACGGGACCAGCACCTTTACGGGCGTCAGCACCCTTGCCAATGCAGGAACCATCGAAAGCAGCCACACCTCGGTTATTTCGGGGCTCTCCTCCCTCACCAACGACGGCACGATCGAGGTGACCGGCGGCAGCTTGAAGATCTCCGGCTCGATCTCCGGCGCCGGCTCGGTCAAGATCGACGGCGGCGCCACGTTCGAACTCAACGGCTCCGACAGCCAGACGGTCGCGTTCAACGGCGACAATGCCGTGTTCAAGATCGATGGCTCAAGCTTTGGCGGCAGCATCGTCGGCTTCGCCGCGACCGACGAAATCGACCTGCAAAGCATCGCCTACGATGCGACGACCACCGCGACCTTTGTCAACGGCGCGCTGACGATCTTCCATGGCAACGATTCGATCGCCATGACGCTGGTCGGCGACTACAGCCACGCGCACCTGGCGGGGGCCGGCGACGCGACGCACACATTGATCACCTTCAACGCCGCGGACGACGCGCCGGCCTTCGCCGAAACGTCGGAAACGGGTTCGATTGACGAGCAGTTGACCACGACCCGATCGTCGGCTCCGGATTCGGTTGGCGGCACGTTGCACTTCTCCGATATCGACTTGCTGGACCGGCCGACCGCGACCGTCACGGCTCAATCCGTGAGCTGGATCGCTGCCAATCACGTCACCGACCTCGGGCCGCCGCCGGAACTCACGGCCATCGAGAATGCGCTGACGCTGACGCAGTTGGGCAACACCAACAACGGAACCGTCGGCTGGACCTATTCGATTGCCGACGATTTGCTGGATTTCCTGGCCGAGGGCGAGACGCTCACGATCACCTCAACGGTCACGTTGAACGACAAAGAGGGCAAGACCACCGACGCGACGGTGACTGTGACCATCACTGGCCACAACGACGCGCCGGAGATCAATGCGGCGACGACCGTCGCCGCCGGTACGGTGTCGGAGGGCGACCCGACGCATGGCGCCGAGATGACGGCGACCGGAACCATCACCTATACGGACGTGGACACGACCGACACGCACGCGTTCTCGCTGTCGGGCGCTGCCGCGTCGTACGGCACCGCCAGCGTCGATCCGGTCACCGGGCAGTGGACCTACACGGTCAGCGACAGCGGCGCGGTGGACGCGCTTGCGGCCGGCGAGCATCTGGCCGACAGCTTCACGGTCCAGGTCGCCGACAATCACGGCGGCAGCACCACGCAGCTGGTGAGCATCGACATCGTCGGCACCAACGACGCGCCGGTGATCAACGCGGCGACGACGGTCGCCAGCGGTACGGTGTCGGAGGGCGACCCGACGCATGGCGCCGAGATGACGGCGACCGGGACGATCACCTACACCGACGTCGACACGTCAGACACGCATTCGTTCTCGCTGTCAGGCGCCGCAGCGTCGTACGGCACGGCCAGCGTCGATCCGGCTACCGGCAAGTGGACCTACACGGTCAGCGACAGCGGCGCGGTGGACGCGCTTGGGGCCGGCGAGCATCTGGCCGACAGCTTCACGGTCCAGGTCGCCGACAATCACGGCGGCAGCACCACGCAGCTGGTGAGCATCGACATCGTCGGCACCAACGACGCGCCGGTGATCAACGCGGCGACGACGGTCGCCAGCGGTACGGTGTCGGAGGGCGACCCGACGCATGGCGCCGAGATGACGGCGACCGGGACGATCACCTACACCGACGTCGACACGTCAGACACGCATTCGTTCTCGCTGTCAGGCGCCGCAGCGTCGTACGGCACGGCCAGCGTCGATCCGGCTACCGGCAAGTGGACCTACACGGTCAGCGACAGCGGCGCGGTGGACGCGCTTGGGGCCGGCGAGCATCTGGCCGACAGTTTTACGGTCAAGGTAGCCGATAATCACGGCGGCAGCACCACGCAGCTGGTGAGCATCGACATCGTCGGCACCAACGACGCGCCTGTGGCGAATAATTTCTCGATCTCCAACGCGGCGCCCTCCGGCGCCGGGTGGATACTTGATACCGAAAACGGTCATTACTATCGCCTGGTCACGACCAGTTTGAGCTGGAGTAATGCCAACGCCGCAGCGCAGAGCGATGGTGCCTATCTTGCCACCATCACGAGCCAGGCCGAGCAGGACTTCGTCGCGACGCTCGCGACGGGAAATCGTGCATGGCTCGGCGGCGGAGCTACCGATGATGACACCGGCGCGGGCCATTTCACCTGGTTGACGGGGCCTGAAGCAGGAACCGCTTTCGACTATACGCACTGGCGCGCGGGCGAACCCAATGGGGGCTTCGGCGCAACCGAATATGTTCATATCGAGGGTGTCGATGATTCTCCCAACGGCGGCTGGAACGATGCGCCGGATGCCGCGGGCGGTCGCGACTTTGTCGAGGAATGGGGCGGCCAGACCGGCCAGGAGGCCTTCCGCGAGGATACCGGCACCACGCTGACCACCGCGCAACTGCTCGCCCACGCCACCGATGTCGACTCCACGCTGACGGTCGCCTCCGTCAGTTCCACCAGCGCGCATGGCGGTACCGTCAGCCTCAACGGCAACATCGTCACCTATCATCCGGCCGCCAATTACAACGGCGCTGACAGCTTTGCCTACACGGTCACGGACGGCAGCCTGACCTCGACGGCAACGGTGTCGTTCAATGTCGCAGCCGTCAACGACGCGCCGGTGGCTTCGGCGCCTTCGGCGCATTACAGCGCGACCGCACAGCGCGATCTCAGCCTGCATAATACCGGGCTTTCCGTCAGCGACGTCGACGGCGGCAGCGGGATCGAGACCGCGACGCTGTCAGCCAGCCAGGGCATCATCACGATCGGCGCCGGCGACAGCGGCGTCACCAACGTCACCGGCAACGGTTCCGGTTCGGTGTCGTTCTCCGGTACGGTCGCGCAGATCAACGCGCTGCTCAACAGCGGCACCGGCACCGTCGTCTACAATGACAATGCCGGCCCATCCGCGGCAACCGTCGCGCTGACGCTGGCGATTCACGACAACGGCAATACCGGCGGCGGCGATCTCTCCGCCAGCGCCAGTTCGACCATCGACGTGGCGTCGTCAGGATCGGCCATCCAGCTGGTCGACGCGACCTTCCTCGGCGGCGCCGGCGACCAGGCCGCGACGGCGGTCACCTATAATGGCGGTCACCTGTATCTGACCTACAACGCACCGATCACGCAGACCTCGTCCGATCACTCAACGGTCGTGGGCTTTACCACCGGTTCCGGCGCGCCGACGCAGAATTTCTCGGATTCCTGGTCCTACGGGTTCTTCGCCGGCGTCGCCGCCGATGCCAGCACGATTTATGCGGTCGGCGGCAGTCATCCGAGCGCGGGCCTGACGCACGACAGCGTCGGCGGACAAGAAGACAAGTCCATCCTCGCGCTCTTCAACACCAATGGCACCGCGGGCGGCAGTCCCGCCCCGGCAACCGGCTATGCCGCGAACAATTTCTTTGGCTATAACGGCGTCGAGTTGTTCCAGAACGTCCTCGCCACCACGCAGGACGGCAACACCGTCCTCTACGCCCTCGGTTCCGGCCAGCCGCAAAGCTATAGCGGGTACATCATCGCCGAATACAACAGCAGCGGCACTCTGCTGCATTCTGTCGCCGATTCTCTGGCTTCGCCTTCGAATCCGGGCGGCTCAAACGCCAGCGCCGCAGTCGATTGGAACGGCGCAATCTGGGTGGTCGGCTCTTCCTCCCATCCGAACCTGGGTGACACATACGGGCATGCGACGGTCTGGACCGCCAGCCACAACCTCAGCTCGGTCGTCATGCACGAGGATAACACGGCAGGAGCGTCGGCAGGGTTCAACGGTGTCGCGACCATTGGCAATGAGCTCTACGCCGTCGGCAACGTCAACAGCAACGGCGGCGACTTCCTGATCGCCAAGTACAATACCGATGGTTCGATCGCCTGGAGCGAGAGCTTCGGCGGCAGCGGCGCCGATGCGCTTACCGGCGCGGTTGCGCTCGATGGTCATCTCTATGTCGTCGGCTCGACCACCAGCGGCGGCAATACCGACGGCGTGCTGATGGAGATCAACACGGCGGACGGAAGCGTCGTGTCGACCACCACCTATGGCGGCGCACTGTATGATGCCTTCAACTCGATCACGACTGACGGACATAATCTCTATGTCGCGGGCGAATCGAAGAGCTTCACCAATGGCGGCAACGGCGCCGGCCAGGACGATGCGATCCTTCTGACCTACAGTCCCAACCATGCCCCCGTAATTTCGACCGACCAGTTCCATGTCACCGAGAATCACGACAACGGCACGACGACGGTTTCCGGTTTGTACGTTTC
Organism: Afipia sp. GAS231; assembly: GCF_900103365.1. Classification (NCBI taxonomy): domain Bacteria; kingdom Pseudomonadati; phylum Pseudomonadota; class Alphaproteobacteria; order Hyphomicrobiales; family Nitrobacteraceae; genus Afipia; species Afipia sp. GAS231. The sequence continues at coordinate 2,984,270 of NZ_LT629703.1, read as the reverse complement.
CGATGCCGACTCTTCCGACACCTTCACGCTGAGCGCGACAACAGGCGCGGCTCCGGAAAGCACCGTGACGCCGTCGGCGACGGGGCCGGGAGCTACCCTGGCGGACATCAACACGGCGCTGAGCCACGGCATCGTCTACAACCCCGACCCCGATACTGACGGCGACCAGCCGAACACCGACTCGGTCACGTTCACCGTCACCGACAGCTTCGGCGCCTCCGACACGGTGCATTTCATCTTCAACCAGGGCGACACGGGCGACACCAATTTGATAGGGACTGCCGGCAAGGACGTTATTTTTACGACCGGCAATAACGACACGCTCACCGGTGGCGCGGGCGCCGACCAGTTCGTGTTCAAGCCCTCATCCAATGCCAATTCCGACACGATCACCGATTTTACGCCGGGTCAGGACCACATCGACCTGCGGGCATTCTCAGGCACCGTCAACTCGTCCAACCTCTCGGCCTGGCTGACAACTCACGCCAGCGTGTCGCCGACAAATTCCGCTGATGTCCTCGTCACGCTGGACGGCAACGACGCCGTTACCCTCAAGAACGTGGCCCTCAACAACCTGCATGTGGGCGACTTCATCGTGTCGCCGCATATTACCTAGCGCCGCGATTTGCGATTTCGCGCTAATTCCGTGACACCGACATCATCCGGCTTGTCTGACGGCGCCGGTTAAGCCATCAATCGATGCCATGAAGCGACTTCGGATATTGCGGCGGTGGTTCAAGCGGCGGTTCGGCTACGCCCGGCTGGCGTGTCTTGCGCTGTTGGTGCTGTTTGCGGCTTTCCGGATTTATGATCCGTCGCCGGTCGAGGAGATCAGGGTCCGGACCTTCGATACCTTCCAGCGCTTCGACCCCCGCAAGAAGGCCGTCAGGCCGGTCACCATCGTCGATATCGACGACAAAAGCATGGAAAAGCTCGGGCAGTGGCCGTGGCCGCGCACCCGGATCGCCGACCTCATCACCGAACTGACGCGGCTCGGCGCCGTCGTGATCGCGTTCGACGCCGTATTCTCCGAGCCCGACCGCCTCAATCCGAATATCGCCGCGGATACCTTCCGCAATCTCGACGAGGCGACCCGCGAAAAACTGCGGTTGCTGCCGAGCAACGATCAGGTTTTCGCCGATGCCATCAAGGCGTCGCGCGTGGTGCTCGGCGAATCCGGTCTGCCGGAGGAGATCACCGCGCTCGACAAGACGCTGCCGGTGACCGGGCTCGCAATGCTGGGCGAGGAGCCGCAGCGCTTCATGTTCGATTTCCCCGGCCTGCTGCGCAACGTGCCGGTGCTGGAGCATGCCGCCGCCGGACGCGGGCTGTTCACGATCCGGCCCGAACGCGACGGCATCGTGCGGCGGGTGCCGATGATCATGCAGGCGCAGGGCCAGACCATGCCGTCGCTGACCTTCGAGATGCTGCGGGTCGCGACCGGCTCGGGCACAATCCTGATCAAGGCCGAGAAAGCCGGCATCACCAGCATCGGCATCCGCGGTCTGCAGGTTCCAACCGACCACAACGGCCAGCTCTGGGTTCACTACGCCCGCAACGACGCCTCGATCTATGTCCCCGCCATCAACGTGCTGGAAAAGACCGTCGCGCCGGACATGATCGCCGGCAAGCTGGTGCTGATCGGAACCTCGGCGGTCGGCCTCAACGACATCAAGACCACGCCGGTGTCGCGCGCCATGCCCGGGGTCGAGATCCATGCTCAGGTGCTGGAGAGCGCCCTGACCGGTGCGCTGATCTCGACGCCGATCTACGGCATTGTGGTCGAGTTTACCACGGCGCTGCTGTTCGGACTGCTGGTGATCGCATTTGCGCCTTCGTTCGGGCCGATTACGCTGGTGGCGCTGGGCGCGGTGTTCGCAACCGCTCTGATCGGCACGTCCTGGTATTTCTACACGCAGCACCGGCTGTTGATCGATTTCACCTATCCGCTGATGTCGACCACGGCGATTTACCTGACGCTGATCTTCTCCAGTTTCGTGCGCGAACAGCAGCAGCGAAAACAGATCCGCGGTCAGTTCGCGCAGTACATGTCGCCGGTGCTGGTCGAGCAGTTGGCGAACTCGCCGGAAAAGCTCGTGCTCGGTGGCGAGGAGCGCGAGATGACCATCATGTTCTCTGATGTCCGCGGCTTCACCTCAATCTCGGAATCCTACAAGCACGATCCGCAGGGGCTCATCACGCTGATGAACCGCTTCCTGACTCCGCTGACCGACGTCATCATGGAGCAGAAGGGCTACATCGACAAATATATGGGCGACGCCATCATGGCGTTCTGGAACGCGCCGCTCGACGACGCGCTGCATGAGATCAATGCCTGCGAAGCCGCGATCCAGATGCTCGAGAAGATAGACGTGGTCAACAAGCAGCGCGAGCAGGAAGCCGCCGAAGGCGGCCACATCTATATCCCGCTCAATGTCGGCGTCGGTCTCAACACCGGCATCGGCGTGGTCGGCAACATGGGTTCCGATCTGAAGAAGAACTATTCGGTGCTCGGCGACAGCGTCAACCTCGCCTCGCGGCTTGAAGGTCAGACCAAGGAATACGGCTTTCCGATCATCATCGGCTCCAAGACCGCGATGGCGGCGAAGGAGAGATTCGCGATCCTCGAACTCGACTTCATCATGGTGAAGGGCAAGAAAGAGCCGGAGGTGATCTATGCCATCGCCGGCCGCGAGGACACCGCGCAATCCGGCCGTTTCCAGCGCTTGCGCAACCTGACCATCGAGATGCTGGCCTGTTATAGAGCCCGCGACTGGGAAGGCGCGCTCGCCGCGATCGAACGCGGCCGCCGCACCGACGATGCCCATTCGCTGGAGCTGCTCTATGATCTGTACGAGGCGCGCATCCGCGATTACATGAAAAACCCGCCGCCGGACGACTGGAACGGCGCGTTCGCGCTGCTGACGAAGTAGTTGCTTATCCCTCCCCCTTGTGGGGAGGGTGGCACATCGCGAGCGAAGCGAGCGATGTGACGGGTGGGGGGCTGCCTCCGCGAAAAGACTGTTCGCGCGCTGCCGTGCGCTACCCCCACCCGGCGCTACGCGCCACCCTCCCCACAAGGGGGAGGGATAAGCGCGCGACGGTGTGAAATCACTCCAGCCCGATCTGCGTCAGATCCTGGAACCAGTGCTGCGCCTGCACGAACTTTTTCACCTTCGGCGACAGCGCATGCGGGTTGGTGTCGTGCACCACCCACACCAGCACCGCATCGTCAACGACAAGCGAATGCGCTTGCGCGATCAACTCATCCTGCTTGGCGGTATCGAAGGTTTCCTTGGCTTCGTTGATCAGCGCATCGACCTTCGGGTTGTTGTAGCCGCCCCAGTTGACGCCAACAGGCGCGATCTGGTCGGAGGCAAAGAAGCGGACGATGGCGTAGAGCGGATCCGAGGTCACATAGGCGATGTTGTTGGCGGTGATGCCGGCGTTCATCTCGTCGGCCGCGCCCTTGCGCCAGTGCGTATAGAGTGTCTCGAGCTCGACCACCTTGAAGTCGATCTCGATGCCGATTTCCTTGAAGCTCTGCTGCAGGAATTCGTTTATCGGCAGCGACAGCATCTGGCCGGTGCCGCCTTGCGCGATGATGAAGGTGGCCTTCAGCGGCTTGTCCTTCGAATAGCCGGCTTCCTGCACCAGCTTTTTGGCCTCGGCGAGATCGTATTTGATGTCGAAGGAGGGCTTGCCGAACCACGGGCTCGACGGGTCGACCTGGCCCTTGGCGGGCTTGGCGAGACCGTTCATCAATCCGACCACGCTTTCGCGATCGATCGCGAGGTTAAGCGCCTTGCGCAGGCGCACGTCGGTCCAGGGCGAGCCGGGCAGCACGCTCAGGTGATAGTTCCAGACATGCGGGGTGATGTTGTCGACGATCTTCATCCCGGCGGATTTAAGCTGCGGCACCGCGTCCGGCGCCGGGGTTTCGATCAGATCGACCTGGCCCGCCAGCAACGCGTTGGTGCGGGTCAGCGCTTCCGGCATCGGAATCAGCACCAGTCTGTCGGTCTTCGGAATCCGCTTCTTGTCCCAGTAGTCCGGATTCTTCGTGAGTTCGGCGAGTTCGCGCGGCACCAGCTTGGTCAATTTGAACGGCCCGGTGCCGGACGGCTGGCTGGCGAACTTGTCCCAGTCCTTGCCGAGCTTTTCATATTGCGTCGGGCTCGAGACCAGGAACCAGAGCATCTGGTAGGGAAAGAACGAGTCGACTTTCTTGGTCGTGATCTCGACGGTGTCGTCGTCGATCTTGGCGTAGCTGGCGACCGAAGGCAGGCGGGTCTTGACCTGCGCGCTCTGGCGCTTGTCGAACTGCGGTGCCTTGTCGTTCAGCACCTTGTCCAGATTCCAGATCACCGCATCGGCATTGAAGTCACTGCCATCATGAAACTTGACGCCCTTGCGGAGCGTGAAGCGCCATTTGGTCTTGTCCTTGTCGTCGACCTTCCATTCGGTGGCGAGGCCCGGCACCAGTTTGCCCGGCCGGTCGGAGACGTCCATTTCCCAGGCCACCAGCGGATCGTAAATCGTATAGGCTGTGAACTGATAGGCGCCGGCGCCGCGGTCGGGCTGACCTGTCGTCAGCGGGATGTCGGCCATCGAAATGCCGTAGCGCACCACGGATTCGGCGTGCGCGGACGTCGCCGGCAGGCCGATGCCGGTGGCCAGCGCCGCGGCAGCGAAAAGCATCGTCTTCAGGGTGCGCATGGGTCAAACTCCGTTGGAAGTATTCGAAATACCTAATGCCAACGAAGCAAGGTTGATGCCAGAATAGGCACTGCGTCCCGTTCCGCAGGCGGGTCACATGGAGTTGTGCGACCAATTGGCCAATCGTAGCAAAATCGCCTCCCTTGGCACAGGCGTTGCATAGTTTTGCATAAGAATTAATCATCGAAGTGAGAAGGGATTGCTGCAAATGCGTATCGTCAATTCGAAAAAGGCCGTGTCGGCATGGATGCTGGCGACCGCCCTGGTGGTGGGTGTGCCGGCGCTGGCTTCGGCCGAATCCGTGCTGCGGATCGGCATGACGGCCGCCGATATTCCGCGCACCCTCGGCCAGCCCGACCAGGGCTTTGAGGGCAACCGCTTCACCGGCCTCACGATGTATGACGCGCTGACGATGTGGGACCTGTCCTCGGCCGACAAGGCGAGCGTCATGATTCCCGGCCTCGCCACCGAATGGAAAGTGGACGAGCAAGACAAGAAGAAGTGGACCTTCAAGCTGCGTCCCGGCGTCACCTTCCACGACGGTTCGCCGTTCAACGCCGACGCCGTGGTCTGGAACGTCGAGAAGGTGCTGAAGCAGGATGCGCCGCAATTCGACGCCAGCCAGGTCGGCGTCACCGCCTCGCGCATGCCGACCTTGGCGTCGGCGAAGAAGATCGACGACCTGACGGTGGAGCTGATCACCAAGGAGCCGGACTCGTTCCTGCCGATCAACCTCACCAACCTGTTCATGGCCAGCCCAGCGAAATGGCAGAAGCTGTTTGACGCCGCCGAAGGCGCCGATGCCAAGGCGAAATCGCAGGCGGCTTGGGCCGCGTTCGCCAAGGACGCTTCGGGCACCGGCCCCTGGAAGATGTCAGCGTTCACGCCGCGCGAGCGGCTCGAACTGGCCAAAAACGCCGACTATTGGGATAAGGCGCGCGTTCCCAAGGTCGACAAGATGGTGCTGCTGCCGATGCCGGAGGCGAACGCCCGCACCGCGGCGCTGCTGTCCGGTCAGGTCGACTGGGTCGAGGCGCCGGCCCCCGATGCGGTTGCCGAAATCAAGCAGCGCGGTTTTGTGATCCAGAGCAACGAGGAGCCGCATGTCTGGCCGTGGCAGTTCTCCCGCGTCGAAGGTTCGCCCTGGAACGACATCAGGGTACGCAAGGCCGCCAATCTCTGCGTCGATCGCGAAGGCCTCAAAGACGGCCTGCTCGCCGGCCTGATGGTGCCCGCCACCGGCACCTTCGAGCCCGGCCATCCCTGGCGCGGCAATCCGACCTTCCAGATCAAATACGACAAGCCGGCCGCGCAGAAGCTGATGCAGGAAGCCGGCTTCGGTCCGACCAAGAAGCTCACGGTCAAGATCCAGACCTCGGCGTCCGGCTCGGGCCAGATGTTGCCGCTGCCGATGAACGAATACCTGCAGCAGGCGCTGGCGGAATGTTACTTTGACGTCCAGCTCGACGTCATCGAATGGAACACGCTGTTCACCAACTGGCGGCGCGGCGCCAAGGATCCTTCCGCCAACGGTGCCAATGCCACCAACGTCACCTATGCGGCGATGGATCCGTTCTTCGCTCTGGTGCGATTCCTGCAGTCGTCGATGGCGCCCCCGGTGTCGAACAACTGGGGTTTCAACAACAACCCCAAGTTCGACGAACTGGTGACCAGGGCGCGCCAGACCTTCGAGCCGGCGGCGCGTGACGCGGCGCTGGCCGAACTGCACGCGGCCTCGGTCGACGACGCGGCATTCCTCTACGTCGCCCACGACGTCGCCCCGCGCGCGATGAGCCCGAAGATCAAGGGCTTTGTGCAGCCGAAGAGCTGGTTCGTCGACTTCTCGCCGGTATCGATCGCGCCGTAGGGTTGCTTTCTTCCCTCTCCCCTTGTGGGAGAGGGTGGATCAATCGCGCGAGCCGCGCGATTGAGACGGGTGAGGGGTTTCTCTCCACCCGAAAGAACCCCTCATCCGGCGCGGACTTCGTCCGCGCCACCTTCTCCCACAAGGGGAGAAGGAAAGTTCAAGGTGATCCGTGCTCGTCTATATCGTCAGGCGTATCGTCTACGTCATCCCGATCGTGATCAGCGTGGCGCTGGTGTGCTTCCTGTTGGTGCACATCACGCCCGGCGATCCCCTCGTCGCGGTACTGCCGGCGGATGCGTCGCAGGAACTGGCACAGCAACTGCGCGTCGCCTACGGCTTCGACCGTCCGCTGCCGGTGCAATTCGGGCTCTGGCTGTGGCGCGCGGTCCATGGCGACCTCGGCAACTCCATCGCCACCGGCCGCGCGGTGCTGACCGAAGTGCTGCGCGCGGTCGGCAACACCGTGACACTCGCTATCGCAGCCGCCCTGATCGGCTTTACGCTCGGCTTGTTCTTCGGCCTGATCGCCGGCTATTTCCGCGACACCTGGGTTGACAAGGTCGCGACCTCAATCGCGATCGCCGGCGTCTCGGTGCCGCATTACTGGCTCGGCATGGTGCTGGTCATCATCTTCTCGGTGCAGCTCAACTGGTTGCCCGCGGTCGGCGCCGGTCCCGGCGGCTCGGGTTCGTGGGCCTGGGACTGGGAGCACATGAAATATCTGGTGCTGCCCGCGATCACGACCTCGGTGATCCCGATGGGTATCGTCACCCGCACCGTGCGGGCGCTGACCGGCGATATCCTCAGCCAGGATTTCGTCGAGGCGTTGCGCGCCAAGGGCCTGCGCGAAACCGATGTGTTCCGTCACGTCATTAAGAACGCGGCGCCGACGGCGCTTGCGGTGATGGGACTTCAATTGGGCTACATGCTCGGCGGCTCGATTCTGATCGAGACCGTGTTTTCGTGGCCGGGTTCGGGGCTCTTACTGAATTCGGCGATCTTCCAGCGCGACCTGCCGCTGCTGCAAGGCACCATCCTGGTGCTGGCGCTGTTCTTCGTCGCCCTCAATCTGCTGGTCGATATCGCGCAAGCCTCGATCGACCCACGTATCAAAAGAAGCTAACATAATGAAGATCCGCCCATGAGCGTGATGTCAGATACCGCCCTGCAGGCCGCGCCCGCCACCAAGGCGCGCGGCTATTGGGCCACCGTCGGCCGCCGTATTGTCAGAGACAAGGTCAGCATGGCCTGCGCGCTGGTTCTGGCATTGATCTTCCTGTCGGCGCTGTGCGCGCCGTGGCTCGGCCTCGCCGATCCCTATGCCGGTTCGATGATCCGCAGGCTTCGCCATATCGGCACCCCGAATTATCCGCTCGGCACCGACGAGCTCGGCCGCGACATGCTGGCGCGGCTGGTCTATGGCGGGCGGCTGTCGCTGATCATCGGCATTCTGCCTGTGATCCTCGCCTTCGGGATCGGCACGTCCTTGGGCCTCGTCGCCGGCTATGTCGGCGGCAAGCTCAATACCGCGATCATGCGCACGGTGGACGTGTTCTACGCTTTCCCCTCGGTGCTGCTGGCGATTGCGATTTCCGGCGCGCTCGGCGCCGGCATCGTCAACTCCATCGTCTCGCTGACCATCGTGTTCGTGCCGCAGATTACGCGCGTCGCGGAAAGCGTCACGACAGGCGTGCGCAACATGGATTTCGTCGAGGCCGCGCGCGCCTCGGGCGCTGGCGCCTTCACCATCATGCGCGTGCACATGCTCGGCAACGTGCTCGGGCCGATCTTCGTCTACGCCACCGGGCTGATTTCGGTGTCGATGATCCTGGCCGCCGGCCTGTCGTTTCTTGGCCTCGGAACAAAACCGCCGGAGCCGGAATGGGGCCTGATGCTCAACACGCTGCGCACCGCGATCTATGTCAATCCGTGGGTGGCGGCGCTGCCCGGCGCCATGATCTTCGCGGTCTCGATCTGCTTCAACCTGCTCAGCGACGGCATGCGCAGCGCCATGGACATCAGGAACTGACGCGATGCAGGAACTGAAAAAAGAAACTGTCGAACTCATGGAGCCGATCGAGGACATCGGCGGCGCGGCGCAGCCGCTGTTGCAGGTCTCCGGCCTGACCAAACATTTCCCGGTGCGGGGCGACCTGTTCAGCCCGCGCAAGACCGTGCGCGCGGTGGATAACGTCTCGTTTGCGATCGCCAAGGGCGAGACCGTCGGGATCGTCGGCGAATCCGGCTGCGGCAAGTCGACCACGGCGCGGCTGTTGATGCACCTGATGAAGCGCGATGCCGGCGATATCGTCTATGACGGCCTGCAGGTCGGTCGCGCCTTGTCGCTGCGCGAATTGCGCCGCGGCATGCAGATGGTGTTTCAGGACAGCTACGCCTCGCTCAATCCGCGCCTGACCATTGAAGAGTCGATTGCGTTCGGGCCCAAGGTCCACGGCATGGCGGACGCCGCGGCGCGCGTGTTGGCCCGCGAACTCCTCGGCAAGGTCGGCCTGCGGCCGGAAAATTTCGCCAACCGCTATCCTCACGAGATTTCCGGCGGCCAGCGCCAGCGCGTCAATATCGCGCGTGCGCTGGCGCTGTCGCCGCGGCTGGTGATCCTCGACGAGGCGGTCTCGGCGCTCGACAAGTCGGTCGAGGCCCAGGTGCTCAACCTGTTGGCCGACCTGAAGCGCGAATTCGGCCTGACCTATCTCTTCATCAGCCACGACCTCAACGTGGTGCGTTACATCTCGGACCGCGTGCTGGTGATGTATCTCGGTGAAGTCGTCGAACTCGGCCCGGTCGACAAGGTCTGGGACCAGCCGGCGCATCCCTATACGCGGGCGCTTTTGGCCGCGATGCCGTCGTCCGATCCGGACAAGCGCACCGAGACGCCGCCGATTTCCGGCGATCCGCCCAATCCGATCGACCCGCCGTCCGGCTGCCGCTTTCACACCCGCTGCCCGTTTGCGGAGCCGCTCTGCGCAAATGCGACACCAAAACTCTCAGACCTCGATACAATGGGTCATCAAGCGGCGTGCTACATGGCCATTCCAGGCTCGGGGCACAGCCGCGCACCGGCCAAAGAAAATAACAAGGAAAATAATATGGGAGCCAACGCCGCATGACGAAACCCGGTCCCAAGGACGTGATGGCGATCACCGCTACCGCGGGCGTGCCCGTAGACAGCGAAGCCGCCTCACGCATCGCCAATTCCATTGGCCCCGCCTTTGAAGGCTTTGCGCCGGTCGCCGGCACGCTGCCGTTCGATCTCGAGCCGGCGAGTTATTTGCTGGTCCAGAATGCCGAGGTGTCGAAGTGAACAAGCACAGCTCTGAGCCGGCCCTGATGTCGCTCGTCGCCGTCGCCAAGGCGATCGCGGAGAAGAAGTTTTCCTCACGTGAAGTCACGCAGTCCTGCCTGAACCGGATCGCGGAGTGGCAGCCGCGCCTTAACGCCTTCATGGCGATCGAGGCGGAAAGCGCGCTCGCTGCCGCCGACGTCGCGGATGCCGCTCTCGCCAACGGAAAGAGCCGTGGCCCGCTGCATGGCGTGCCGCTGGCGCACAAGGACATGTACTACGACGCCGGCAAGGTGGTGACCTGCGGCTCAAAAATCCGTCGCGATTTCGTCGCGACGACGACCTCGACCGCGCTGCAGCGGCTGAAGGACGCCGGCACGGTTCGATCAGGTTCGCTGCAGATGGTGGAATTCGCATACGGCCCGACCGGCCATAACCCGCATTATGGCGCGGTGCATAATCCCTGGAATGTCGATCACATCACCGGCGGTTCGTCGTCGGGCTCCGGCTCGGCGGTCGCGGCGCGGCTGACCTTTGCGGCGCTGGGATCGGATACCGGCGGCTCGATCCGGATGCCCGCGCATTTCTGCGGCGTCACCGGCCTGAAGACCACGGTCGGCCGCGTCAGCCGCGCCGGCGCGATGCCGCTGTCGCAGTCGCTCGATACGGTCGGCCCGCTGGCGCAAACCGTGGAAGATTGCGCGCTGTTGACCGGATTGATGGCGGGCGCGGACCCTGAGGATCTCACGGCTTCGACGCGGCCGGTGCCGGACTACATGGCGGCCACCAAAGGTTCGCTCAAAGGCCTCAGGATCGGCGTGCCCACCGCGTTCTATGTCGACGATCTCGATGCGGAAGTCGCTGATGTGCTCGACGAGACCATTGCGACGCTCCAAAAAGAAGGCGCCGAGATCGTCAAGGTCGAATTGCCGGATCAGCGCCAGCTCACCGCGGCTTGCCAGATCGTGCTCGCGACCGAAGCTGCGGCATTTCACAAGCGCTGGCTGATCGAGCGGCCGCAGGATTACGGCGCGCAAGTCTTGATGCGGCTGCAGAACGGGCTCGCGATCCCCGCGGTATCCTATCTCGAAGCGATGCGCTGGCGAGGTCCGGCGTTGGCCGCGTATCTCACAGCCGTCACCGGCACCGACGCCGTGCTGGCCCCGGTGGCGCCGATGCCGGCGCCGACCATTGCCGAAAGCGATGTCGGCAACAGCATCAATGCGGAAGCGGTGATCCAGCGGATCACGAAATTCACCCGCCCGATCAACTATCTCGGCCTGCCGTCGCTTTCGATCCCGACCGGTTTCACCAAGACCGGCCTGCCGGTCGGCATGCAACTGGTCGGCCGCGCCTTCGATGAGGCAATGCTGATCCGTATCGGCGCGGCGTTCCAGCGCGCCACCGATTTCCACGCACGGGTGCCAAAGCTCGCATGACCAACCTCGTCGAGATCGATAACCTCAACATCCGCTTCACCGGCGAGCGCACGGTGCATGCCGTCAACGATCTCTCGTTGACGCTCGGCGAGGGCGAGGTCCTTGGCCTGCTTGGGGAGTCCGGTTCCGGCAAGAGTGTGACCCTGCGCGCGCTGATGCGGCTGTTGCCAAAAAAGCGCACGCAGATTTCCGGACGCGTGAACGTGCTCGGACGCGACGTGCTGGCGCTCGACGACGAGGAATTGTCTGATTTTCGCGGTCAGACCGTTTCGATGATCTTTCAGGAGCCGGCGCTGGCGCTCGATCCGGTTTACACCATCGGCAGGCAGATCGCGGAAAGCGTGATCCGCCATGAGGGCAAGAGCGAGCGCGACGCGATGGCGCGGGCGCTGGAAATGCTGGAAGTGGTGCGGATTCCGTCCGCCAAACGCCGCCTCGAAGCCTATCCGCACGAAATGTCCGGCGGCATGCGGCAGCGCGCGATGATAGCGCTGGCTTTGGCTTGCAAACCGAAAATCCTGCTGGCCGACGAGCCGACCACCGCGCTGGATGCCACCGTGCAGATCCAGATTCTGCTGCTGCTGCGCGAATTGCAGCGCGAGTTCGGCATGTCCGTCATCTTCGTGACACATGACATTGGTGTGGCGATCGAAATCTGCGATCGCGTCGCCGTCATGTATGCCGGCCAGATCGTGGAGCAGGGCACGCTCGGCCAGATCGTGCGTTCGCCGGTTCACCCCTATCCGAAGGGGTTGCTGGCTTCGACCGTCCACGGCGCCAAGCGCGGGCAGCGGCTGGAGACCATCCCGGGCACGCCGCCGTCGCTCGACAAAGCGCCCGTTAGCTGCTCCTTTGCGCCGCGCTGCAGCCAGGCGCAGCCGCGCTGCACCGAGCAGTTGCCATCAAATGTGGCGATATCGGCAGGCCACACCGCGCGCTGCGTGCTGGCGGAGCCGGCGGCTGTGGCTGCGACTTAGCTTTCCAAAGACCTGGACTTTCTCTTCGTCATGCCCGGGCAGAAGCGCGAAGCGCGTCTTCGCGCTAGGTGTCCCGGGCATCCACGAGTTGGTTTCTTTCGTGGCTTAAGACGGGGATGGCCGGGAGCGCAGACAAGTTTACGTAGTCTGCGCAAGGCAGACTACTATGCCCGGTCATGATGCAGGTTTGAAAACTCAGCCACCCAACCCCGGATCGGCCCAATGTTCGATCTGGGAAGGCCCGATCACCTGCTTGGGCTGGTGGGGATTGAGCGTGCCGGCGCTCGCGACCCAGCCCTTGGCCAGGATCTGCATCGCAAACAGCCTGGCATCGACTTCCGATTTGAAGGTACGGGTGGTGCGGACCATGCTGGTCGCGTCTTCGTCCGTCTTATCCGGACCAAAAGTAACATACCAAATATCGCCCTGGGCCATGCCGAACCAACGCCAATGGTGCAAAAAAGTTTCACGCTGCCCGGAACGGGGACGCCGCGAAAAGATTGTGGGTCGTCACGCCGTTCGATTACAGTTAGGGTATCATGTGGTGTCGGCATGGCGCCGCGCAATCCGGGGGGATTCAAATGTACATATCCAATGAAAGCATTCTCGTTGTTCTGTTCGTCGGTCTGGTAGCGGGCTGGCTCGCCGGCAAGATCGTGCGCGGCACCGGCTTTGGCATCATCGGCGACATCCTGGTCGGTATCGCCGGCGCGCTGGTCGCCACCTTCCTGTTTCCAAAACTCGGCCTTCATATCGGCAGTGGCCTCGTCTCGGAGATCATCTATTCCGCGATCGGCGCCGTCGTGCTGCTTCTGATCGTGCGGCTGGTTCGCGGCCGGATGTAGCGCCGCCAACACGCCAACGTTGCTGTCCGAACACAAAAACGGGGCCGTCTTTGCAGACGGCCCCGTTGGCAAGCTTGGTCCTGTGAAGTTTTACTCGACGATTTCGACGACACGGCGGGTACGCGGTTCGACCAGAACCGTGCGACCGTTCACGACCGTATAGCGATAGCTTGGCTGATTGTATTCTTGCGGTACGTCGTAGTAAGTGACGCCCGCTTCGGGCAGCACCGTGCCGACGCGGAAATCGCCCTGATATTCGTAGGAAGGATGATGCCGCTCGACCACGTAGCTGTGGAAGCGCGGGCGCTGGTCGACACCAAGCACGCCATTCACGCCACCGACCACGCCGCCGATGACGCCACCGACCACGGCGCCCACCGGACCCGCGGCCCGTTCGCCTTCCCGAGAACCTCGTTCCACGCCGCCAGGAACACCCTGGGCTTGCGCCACGACGGGAAGCGCTACGACGGCAACAAGGGCGGTAATTCCGATAGCGCGGCGGATCATGATATCTCCAGTGATGTTGGCTGAGGTGACAACACAACGGACGGGAGCCGATAAGGTTCCATCCGACCTCAGTCCTTCGCGCGCGCGACCGCTTCCATGATCCACTTCCGCACCGCGCCGATGCGCCGGTCGCGCGCCTGTTCGGTGCGGGAGACCAGATAGATCGTCTCGTGATAGGCGCCCTCGAACGCAAACGGCGCGACCAGTTTCTTGCCGAAGCCGGGACGCGTCTTGATCAGCGGCGCCATCGCCAGCGTGACGCCGAGCCCGTGTTCGGCGGCCTCCAGCATCGCCGGCACGCTGTCGAGCCAGAGATGGCCGCGCGGAACCAGATGTGACAGGCCGGCTTCCTTGAGCCAGGCCGGCCACGAGCGCGGTTGTGTCGTGAGATGAATCAGCACCTGGCGCGACAAATCTTCCGGCGCTCGCAAGCCCTGCCGGACTAGCGCCGGCGCGCAGACCGGCAATCCCTTCACCGTCACCAGCGGTTCGAATTTCAGCCCGGTCGAATGTTCGCGGCCATAGCGGATGGCGACGTCGACGCGTGACGCATTGAAGTCGGCATATTGATGCGTGGCTTCGATGCGCAGCGTCAGATCGGGATGGCGCCGCTTGAAATCCGGCAGGGCCGGCAACAATACGGCGGAAGTGAAAAACGGCAGCGAACTGATCCAGAGTTCGCTCGTCGCGCCGCGGCGTTGCTGCAGCATGTCGCGGCCGGCATCCTGCAGCGTCGCCAGCGCTGCGGAGACCTTTGCCAGATAGCGCTCGCCGTCGGCGGTCAACCGCACCGACCGCGCGCCGCGCACGAACAGTTTTGTGCCGAACTGCTCCTCCAGTCCGCGGATCTGGTGGCTGATCGCCGACGGGCTGAGCGACAGGTCGCGCGCGGCGCGGCGAAAGCTCAACTGCGTGGCGGCGCGCTCGAACGCCAGCAGCGCGGTCAAGGGCGGGATCGCGCGCAGGGCGGATCCGGGGACGTCCAAAGGATGAATAATATTCATCTGAGGTGACAATATCCCTTTTGTTGAAGTCGTCAGTCTCGTTCAAAAACAACGAGCATTCAATATGGCTCACCGCAAAAGCAACCCGCTCCGTCATTGCGAGGAGCGCAGCGACGAAGCAATCCAGTCTTCCTTGTCGCGGCGCTGGATTGCTTCGCGGAGCCTGTCATCGGGCGCGCATTCGCGCGACCCGTTGGCTCGCAATGACGGCGGTGCCTTGCTTGTCGACCCCACTTCAAATTACAGGGCTCCCGTCCATGCCGATCTTCGAACCCTCCGGTCATCCGCATCGCTGGACCCCCTCCGCACTGGCCGCCGGGCCGTTCGCGGGGTTGCAGGGCGGCGCGGTCGCCAGTCTCCTGACCGCGGAGATCGAGGCGCAGGCGGGGATACGGAAATGGGGCACGGCGATTTCGGCCTCGGCCTGGTTCCTGAGGCCGACGCCGATGACAGATTTGCGAACGCAGCTTTCGGTGGTGAGCGAAGGCGGCCGGGTCAGCGTGATCGACAACACGCTGTGGCCTGCCGACGAAGATCAGCCCTGCGCCACCGTCCGGGTGACGCTGTCGCGCGAACGCGCCGTCGAAATCGGAGGTTTTGCCGACTCCGTTGGCGCGACCGCCGATCCCACGCGGTTTCCGGTCCGCAACCGGCGCGCGGCGCACGGAAAACCATGGTTCATGGATGCCATGGAGGCGCGCGAGGGCGATGGCGTCGCCTGGTTCCGGCTCGACCATGCCATCATCGACGGCGCCGGATCCCTGCCGCTGTCGTCCGTGCTGGGCCCGGCGGACTGGACCCACGGCATCGCCAGGCCGGTCCAGAACGTGGTCGCCGACCCGAACCCGAACCTGACCGTGCAGTTGTTCCGGCCGCCGTCCGGCCCGTGGGTCGGCGTCCGTGCCGAAACCCGGTGGCGTCCGGCGGCCGGCCTCGGGGCCGGCAGCCGCGTGCTGCTCGATATCCATGGCGAGATTGGCCGGGTCTCGATGTCCGTGATCCTGGTGCCGTTTCCCAAAGGAGCGGACAAGGTTGCGGCCGAAGGCGCGCCAAAGCCGGTACCGGCATCGGATTAACCGTCATTCACGTCACTTCCGGGTGTCATCGCCTGGTGATCTGGTTCACATGGATTCAGGTTAACGTGACTTAAATAGACGCTGGCCGAAAACATCGGTAAAACCAGCCCGTTACACGTCACCCGATTTCATTTGAAGAGACACGCATTAATGGCAGCCGCTCCCGGCGTCCGGCGTTCCGAACTCGTTGAAGCGCTGCGCGCCTGTCGCGACGCATTCATCGGCGTCGGCGTCATGAGTTGCATGATCAATCTGCTGTATCTGACCGGCTCGATTTTCATGCTCGAAGTCTACGACCGCGTGCTGCCGAGCCGCAGCGTGCCGACCCTGGTCGGCCTGGTCATTCTCGCCGCCGGCCTCTACATCGCGCAAGGCTTCCTCGATCTGCTCCGCGGCCGCATTCTCGGACGTGTCGGCACCTCGCTCGACGAAGCCATCAACGCCCGGGTGTTCGAGACCGTGGTTCGCCTGCCGCTGTTGGTCGGCAGCCGCAACGAGGGGCTGCAGCCGCTGCGCGATCTCGACAATGTCAGGTCGTTCCTCGGCAGCATGGGACCGGGCGCGTTCTTCGATCTGCCCTGGCTGCCGTTTTATCTCGCGATCTGCTTCGCATTCCACTGGCTGCTCGGCACCACCGCGCTGGTCGGCGCCATCATTCTGGTGACCCTGACCCTGATCACCGAATTCATGTCGCGCCAGCCCGCCCGCGATGCGATGACGCTGGCGGCGCGGCGCAACGATCTCGCCGCCACCAGCCGGCGCAACGCCGAAGTGCTGGTCGCGATGGGGATGTCCGGACGGCTGACCAGGCGCTGGACCGAGGCCAACGAGACCTATCTGGCCGGCAATCAGCGCGCCAGCGACGTCGCCGGCGGTCTCGGCGCGGTCGCCAAGGTCCTGCGCATGATGCTGCAGTCGGCGGTGCTCGGCGTCGGCGCCTATTTGGTGATTCACCAGGAAGCTACCGCCGGCATCATCATCGCCGGTTCGATCCTGAGCGCGCGGGCGCTGGCGCCGGTCGATCTCGCGATCGCGCACTGGAAGGGTTTCGTCGCCGCCCGCCAGAGCTGGCATCGCCTCAACAAGCTGCTGCTGCAGATGCCGGCGTCGGGCACGCAAACCCTGCTGCAGAATCCGTCGAAGCGGCTGTCGGTCGAGGGCGTCACCATCGTGCCGCCCGGCGACCAGCGCATCATCGTGCAGGACGTTACCTTCGCCGTCGAGGCCGGCAGCGGCGTCGGCATCATCGGGCCGAGCGGATCCGGCAAGTCGTCGCTGGTGCGCGCACTGGTCGGCGTCTGGACGCCGTTCCGCGGCAAGGTGCGGCTCGATGGCGCTGCGCTCGACCAGTGGTCGTCGGACGTGCTCGGCGCCCATATCGGCTATCTGCCGCAGGACGTCGAACTGTTCGCGGGCTCGGTAGCGCAGAACATCTGCCGTTTCGATCCCGACGCCAGTTCGGAAGGGATCATCGCCGCGGCCAAGGAAGCCGGCGTGCACGACATGATCATCAAGATGCGCGAAGGCTATGACAGCCCGATCGGCGAGCAGGGCACTTCGTTGTCGGCAGGGCAGGCGCAGCGCGTGGCGCTGGCGCGGGCGCTGTACGGCAATCCGTTCCTGATCGTGCTCGACGAGCCGAACTCCAACCTCGATACCGAGGGCGACGAGGCGCTGACCCGCGCGGTGCGCGGCGCCCGCGAACGTGGCGCTATCGTGGTCGTGGTGGCGCATCGGCCGATCGGCATCGAGGCGGTCGATCAACTGCTGGTGCTGAAGGACGGCCGCATGCAGGCCTTCGGTCCGAAGGAAACCGTGCTCGGCCAGGTGTTGCAGCGCGTGGCGCCGCCGCCGCCGATCAAGATCGTCTCCGACGCGGGAGCCAAATCATGATCTTTGCGCCGAACAGCGAACTGAAGGGCGCGCGGCGCTCGATCCGCGCGCACATGATCGTCGGTCTCGCGGTGATGCTGGTGCTGGCCGGCGGCTTCGGCGGCTGGGCCTCGACCATGCCGATCTCGGGCGCGCTGATCGCGCCGGGCGCGGTGGTGGTCGATTCCAACGTCAAGAAAGTGCAGCATCCGACCGGCGGCGTGGTCGGCGAGGTGCGCGTGCACGACGGCGATACTGTCAAGGCCGGCGACGTCGTGGTGCGTCTCGACGAGACCGTGGTGAAGGCGAGCCTTGCCATCGTGGTCAAGACGCTGAACGGGTTGTGGGCACGCGCCGCAAGGCTCGAGGCCGAGCAGCGCGGCGTCGACAAGATCAAGTTTCCGCAGCAACTGCTCGACCAGGTCAGCGATCCCGACGTGCGGGACGTGATGGCGAGCGAAACCAAACTGTTCGAGGTCCGCGTCAACGGCCGCACCGGGCAGAAGGCGCAGTTGCGCGAGCGGGTCACCCAGCTCAACGAGGAAATCGCGGGTCTCACGGCCCAGGAGCAGTCGAAAGACAAGGAAATCGCGCTGGTCGAAAAGGAACTGATCGGCGTGCGTCAGCTCTACGATCAGCATCTGGTGCAGATCTCGCGCCTGACCACGCTGGAACGCGATCAGGCCCGGCTGTCGGGCGAGCGGGCGCAGTACATCGCCTCGCGCGCGCAGGCCAAGGGCAAGATCACCGAGACCGAACTGCAGATCATCCAGGTCGACAAGGACATGGTCAGCGAGGTCTCCAAGGACTTGCGCGAGACCAACGACAAGATCGGCGAGTTCGTCGAGCGCAAGGTCACCGCCGAAGACCAATTGCGCCGCATCGACATCCGCGCGCCGCAGGACGGCATGGTGCTGCAGTCGACGGTGCATACCGTCGGCGGCGTCATCACCGCCGGCGACGCCATCATGATGATTGTGCCGCAGGCCGACGCGTTGTCGGTCGAGGCCAAGGTCAATCCACAGGACATCGACAAGCTGCAGATCGGCCAGAAGACGCTGCTGCGGCTGTCGGCCTTCAACCAGCGCACCACGCCGGAGCTCAATGGTGTGGTTACCCGCGTCTCCGCCGACGTCACCACCGACCAGCGCACCGGGCAGGCCTACTACACCATCCGCGTCTCGATGCCGCCGGCCGAAGTCGCCCGCCTCGGCGGCGAAAACAAGATCATCCCGGGCATGCCGGTCGAAGCCTTCGTGCAGACCGGCGACCGCACCATGTTTTCCTATCTGATGAAGCCGCTGAGCGACCAGTTGATGCGCTCGTTCCGGGAGAAGTGAGTTTTGTCGTCCCCGCGAACGCGGGGACCCATAACCACAGGCGGTTGTGGTTACGACAAAGTCGTCGAACAGCTTTCTTGAACGATAGGCCGCGGCGTATGGGTCCCGGCGTTCGCCGGGACGACGGCCGATATTGCAGGATCACCCCGCCAAATTCTTCAGCAACAACTCCAGCGCAGTCTTTGCGAATGCCTGCATATTCGCCGCGCGGTCGCCACTTCCCGTCTCCAGCGTGAACACGGCCTGCGCGGGGCCCGCGACCGCCATGCAGCTATGGCCGGCGGCGTCGCCGTAGCGGTTGCCGGTCGGACCGGTGGCACCGGTTTCCGACAGGCCCCAGTCGGTCGCAAAACGCTGGCGAATCTGGCTTGCCAGCAGTTTGGCGTAGGGTTCGGACGCCGAGCGGATGCCCTTCATCGCGTCATCGGGGATATCCATCAACAGCCGCCGCGCATCGCGGGTGTAGACCACGGCACCGCCGAGAAAATACGCCGACGCGCCCGGCACCGAGAGCAGCGCGGCCGAAATCAGCCCGCCGGTCGAGGATTCCGCAATCGCAATGGTCTGCTTGCGCGCGATCAGTTTCGCCGCGATCTGTTCGGCGACGCCAACAAGGTCTTTCATGGACTTCAGCTCCGTTTCAGGATGCGCTTGAGCAGCGACTTTTTCTCTGCCGGCGGCGTAACCAGCGAGTTGTAGACCACGCGAATGAAGTTGGTCGAGGCGAGGTCGGTCGGCGCCCACTTCTTGTCGAGGTCGGCGAACGGCTTTGCCGCGATGACGTCGGCCTCGCTCTTGCCGTCCTTCACCAGCTTCGCCATCCGGTCGCGGGCGGTGACCAGCATCGCGCGGTACTCGGTCAGCACGGCCTTGTCGGCGATTGGCCCGTGGCCGGGCACGATGCGGCTCTTGGCGTTGGTCAGCTTGAGATAGGTGTCGGCTGCCGCGATCATGCCCTTGATGTTGCCGCCGTTGGCGAAGTCGATGTTGGGATAGCGGCCGTTGGTGAAGGTGTCGCCGGTCGCCAGCACGTTGGCGGTCTTGAACCAGACATAGGTGTCGCCGTCGGTGTGGGCGTTGCGGATGTGCTTGAGGTCGGCGACGCGGCCGGGCACCCGGACCTTTGAAAACACCTCATAGGTGTCGGTCGGCAGCGCGCCGGGAGCGGCCGGCGGCGTCTTGGCCCCGGTCAGGCCGTTGGTGGTGCCGGCAGCCAACCTGCTCTTCACATGGACGTGCGCGACGATGGTGGCGCCGTCCTTGGCGAAGCCTTCGTTCCCGCCGGTGTGGTCGCCGTGATAATGCGTGTTGATCAGGTATTTCACCGGCAGGTTCGAGATCACGGCGATCGCCGCCTTGATCTTGTCGTGCAGCGGCGCGTACTGGCCGTCGACCATGATGATGCCGCTGGTGCCCAGCGCCACGGTGATGTTGCCGCCGGCACCTTCGAGCATATAGACACCGTCGCCGAGGTCGGTGGTCTTGATTTCGACCTTGGAGAAATCGATCGGGGGCGGGGCGGCGGGCGGCGCTGCCGGTTGTGCTGCGGGCGGCGTCGCGGGCTGGGTTGCAGGTGGCGTTTGCTGGGCGAGCGCGCTGCCGGCCAATAGCAAAGTGAGGGTGATCGCTGCGCGCGCTGTCCAAATCATGAAAGTCTCCCGGCTGCCGAATCTCTCTTGGAGCACCAAGTTTTGGCACCCAAACCTTGTACCCATGTGCTCCTAGCACAGGAGGCCCACGTTTGCCGAGTTGCGGTACCCGGGCCAGCCTGCTTGAATGCCTGAAATAACCGTGAAGCATGACTTGCGGAATTGAGCGCGTATACGCAGGCCGCACGAGGAAGCTCAGGAAACATCATGACGTCGCCGATCGCAGGCGGCGTGGATTGCGATCTGCATCCCGCCGTTCCTCATCTCACCACTTTGCTGCCCTATATGAACGATTACTGGCGCGACCAGGTGACGACGCGCGGCATGACCGATCTGGTCTCGCAGTCCTATCCGGTCAATTCGCCGATTAGCGCGCGTCCGGACTGGCGGCCGGCGCAAGGCAAGCCGGGCTCCAGCCTCGCCGACATGCAGAAACAGGCGCTGGATCCGTTTCAGACCAAGTTCGGCATCTGCAACCCGCTGTACGGCGTGCAGATGGTGTTTTCCGAGGACATGCAGGACGCGTTCTGCCGTGCGCTGAACGACTGGCTGGTGAAGGAGTGGCTCGACAAGGACGCGCGGCTGCGCGGCTCGATCGTGATCCCGACCCAGAGCGTCGAAAAATCCGTCGCCGAGATCGAGCGCTGCGCCAAGGACAAGCGCTTCGTCCAGGTCTTGATGCTGGTCATGGGCGACGTGCCGCTGGGAAAGCGCGCGCTGTGGCCGATCTATGCCACGGCCGAGCGGCTTGGGCTGCCGATCGGCATCCATGCCGGCAGCGCCTATCACAACCCGCCGACCTCGGTCGGCTGGGGTTCCTATCACATCGAGGATTATGTCGCCCAGGCGCAGGCGTTCCAGACCCAGCTCACCAGCCTGATCGTCGAGGGTGTATTCGCAAAGCATCCGAACCTGAAGATGGTGATGCTGGAATCTGGCTTCACCTGGCTGCCGGCGTTTCTATGGCGGCTGCACAAGTTCTGGCGCGGGGTGCGGATGGAAACCCCCTGGGTCGACCGCGCGCCAGCCGAAATTGTGCGTAGCAACATCCGATTCTCGCTGCAGCCGATCGATGCGCCGCCGGATCCCGCGACCCTGAACCGCTTGTTTGACCATATGCAGTCGGACGAATTGCTTCTATTCTCGACCGACTATCCGCACTGGCAGTTCGAAGGTGATTCTGTGCTGCCTGACGGGATCTCGCCCGATCTCGTGCGCAAGATCATGATCGACAATCCGCTCGCGACCTACGGTCGGCTCAAGCAGCCAGTACGGGCATGATCCCGAAAAGTGGAATCCGGTTTTCGGGAGAGATCATGCCCCAAGATGATAAGGAGACGACGCCATGAACGTCCAGTTTCGTCCCGAGCCATCCGCGTCCGTCAGCGTCAAGACCGCGATCGCCGATTGCGACATCCATCCGGCGCGCGCGACCGCGACCGAGCTGTACCCGTTCCTCGCCAAGCGTTGGCACTCGCATCTCGAAACCTACGGCAAGCAGGCCTATCAGGGCATGATGGAAGGCCCGCCCTATCCGAAGGCGCAGCCCAACGCCTCGCGCCGCGATGCTTATCCTCCGGAAGGCGGCCCGCAGGGCTCGTCGCTGTCGTTCATGCAGAAGCAGTTGCTCGATCCGCACAACGTGGCGCTGGGCGTACTCAATCCGCTCGCCACCGGGCAGGGCCTGCGCAACCACGACCTCAGCGCCGCGCTGGCGACCGCGGTCAACGACTGGCAGATCGACAAGTGGACGAGCAAAGACTCCCGCCTCAAGGGGTCGATCGTCGTCGGCAACGAGGACGGCCCGACCGCGGCCGCCGAAATCCGCAAGCGCGCCGGCGATCCGAATTTCGTCCAGGTGCTGCTCCTGAGCCGCAACGTCGAGCCGCTCGGCCAGCGCCGCTACTGGCCGATCTACGAAGCGGCGCAGGAGATCGGGCTGCCGGTCGGCGTCCACGCGTTCGGCTTCGGCGGCAATCCGATCACGGCGTCGGGCTGGCCGAGTTTTTACATCGAGGAAATGGTCGGCCACTCGCAGTGCCAGCAGACCGCATTGGCGAGCCTGGTGCTGGAAGGCGTGTTCGAGCGCTTTCCGAAACTGAAGATGGTGATGATCGAGGCCGGCTTTGGCTGGGCGCCGTCGCTGACCTGGCGGCTCGACAAGAATTTCGAGCGTTTGCACTCCGAGGTGCCGCACCTGAAGCGCAAGCCGTCGGAATATATCCGCGACCACATCTGGTGGACTACGCAGCCGATGGAAGACCCGGAGCGGCGCGAGCATCTGTTTGAGATGATCGAGTGGATCGGATGGGAGAAGCTCTTGTTCGCCACCGACTACCCGCATTGGGATTTCGACGAGCCGTCGCGCGTGCTGCCGGCCGGCGTCAGCGACGCCAACAAGCAGGCGTTCTATCTCGACAACGCGAAGAAGCTGTACGGGATTGCCTAGCATGATCCGAAAAAGTGGGTGCCGGTTTTTCGAATCAGATCATGCGGACTTAAAATGACTCGTCACGTCATTGCCCCGGTGGATGAACTTCCGCCGGGGACGCGAAAATTCCTCACCATCGACGAGCGGCCGATCGCGATCTTCAACATCAAGGGCGAGTTCTTCGGCCTGTTGAACCGCTGCCCGCACCAGGGCGCGGCGCTGTGCGAGGGCCCGCTGATCGGGCTGGCGCAATCCTCCGATCCCGGCGAGATCGAATACACCAGGCTCGGCGAGATCATCCGCTGCCCCTGGCACGGCTGGGAGTTCGATATCCGCACCGGCCAATCCTACTGCGACCCCAAACGCTTTCGCGCCCGTGCCTATCCGGTCAATGTCGAGCCGGGATCGAGCGTCGTGAAGGGGCCGTACATCGCTGAGACGCTCGCCGTGTCGGTCGAGAGCGACTACGTGGTGGTGGATCTGTAGCGAACTTCGAAAATCCGGAATCACTGCCGCCGCTCGCCGAGGATCAATGACATCAAGCATTTCAGTTTTTGACGGCCACAACGATGTGCTGCTGCGCCTGTACAAGTCGGCTTCCGGCGACGTGGTGTCCGATTTCCTTGATGGCGAAGAGGCCGGCCATATCGATTTGAAGAAGGCCAAGGCCGGCTCGCTGGTCGGCGGCTTCTTCGCGATGTTCTGCCCGTCGCCCGGCAACTTTGCAGCGTTGGGCAAGCAAATGTCCGGTGGACAATACGCGTTGCCGCTGCCGCCGCCGCTCAGCATCGACGAGGCGCGAAAATCCCTCTCCGGAGAACTCGCGATCCTGCTGAGGATCGTGCGTGCGTCGCAAGGCGCGGTCGCGATCTGCAGGACGACGGCCGAGATCAAGGCGGCAATCGAACGCGGGACTCTCGCGGTGGTGCTTCACCTCGAGGGATGCGAGGCCATCGACGACGATCTGAATTTTCTCGAAATACTGTATGCGGCGGGTTTGCGTTCGCTGGGCCCGGTCTGGAGCCGCAACAACATTTTCGGCCATGGCGTTCCGTTCGCGTTTCCCGGCGGACCCGATACCGGCGATGGCCTGACGGCGTCAGGCGAAAGGCTGGTCGGCGCCTGCAACGAGATGAAGATTCTCGTCGATCTCTCGCACATCACCGAGAAGGGCTTTTGGGATGTCGCGCGCGTCTCGAAGGCGCCGCTGGTGGCGACCCATTCCAATGCGCATGCGCTGTGTGCTTCGCCGCGAAATCTGACGGACCGGCAACTGGCAGCGATCCGCGATACCCAGGGCATGGTCGGCCTCAACTTCGCCACCGGCTTTCTTCGTCCCGACGGCAGCATGCAGCGCGATACCGAAATCGAGCTGATGGTGCGTCACCTCGACCATCTCATCGAAAAGCTCGGCGAGGATCACGTCGGGTTCGGATCGGATTTCGATGGCGCCATGATCCCGGAAAAGATCGGCTCGGCGGCCGGATTGCCGGTGCTAATCGACGCTCTGCGAAAAAATGGTTACTCAGAGCCATTATTGCAGAAGCTGGGCACGGCCAATTGGCTCGCTGTGCTCGCTCGGACCATTGGTTGAGGTCCGGCGTGGAATGACGGTGCTGGGCCGGCAGCACAGTAAGTCGCCAGCAACTCGTCGAGCAAAAAAGCCCGGCTCAAGGCCGGGCTTTTCGTTCATTGATGCTTGTCCTGGCCGTGGCCTCCACCACCGCCCGGTCCGCCGCCACCGCGCGGTGCGGCGTTGATGTGCGGCGCGCCGCCGCCGCCCTGCGGCATCGCGGGCGCTGCCGCGCGCGGGGCGGCCGGGGCCGGCATCTGCGCGCGTGCGTTCATCGGCGGGCCACCGCCGCCGCGCGCCGCATTAGGCTGTGCCATGTGGGGTGTGGCACGCTCGATCCGCGGCGCAGCCGCGCGCGGTTCATCATGACCGCGGGCCATGATCGGCGGCGTCTGCGTGCGGACGCGGGCCATCGGCTGCTCGCGCACGGCTGCTCTTGTGCTTTCACGCGTCACCCGCGCGTTTTCGCGCGTCATGCGAGCTTGCACCGCGCGTTCCTGCCCTTCGCGCGCGCTACGCGTAGCAATGTCTTTCTCCCGCGTCACGCGCTCCGTCACACCGACACGCGCCTTTGCCTCGGGGAGCGTAGCGTCGCGCGCTGCGGCCGCCCGGCCGATCCGGGCCGCCGAGCGGTCGATGGTCAATCGCGTCGCGAAGCGCTCATGCGATTGCCAGTAGCCGCTCCAGTAGGCACGACGATGATACCAGGGACGCCCCGCATAGTAGCTCGACCAGTACGAGGTCAGCACGAACGGCACAACGGGCGCATCGATCTCGTCGACATAGTCGGGCAGATAGACATAGCGGTTGCGGTAGAGATATTCGAGATATTGCGACGACACCCAGCCACGATCATCCGACCAGCTCACATCGCACCAGGCGGTGCCTCTGAGGCACCCATGGATGTTGACCCGGGCGCCGCCGGGAATGCGGTCGACCGTCGGAAAGCCTTCACCGGGCCCTGCCCTCAGGCTGACTGTGGTGGTGACGATGCCCTGCGCCGCCAGTGCGGCGGTCGGCATCAGCAGCACGGCCGCTGCGATAAACAATCCTCTCAGTTTCATGGCAAATTCCTCCTCTTGAGTTGGAACGCCGTGGCGAAACAAGCGTTCCCTGAGGAGTGGTCGCGTTAGTCGAAAGATGCAGGCGTCTCGCAGGCGCGAGACGCGCCGCTGTTGTTTGTCGTTCGGGGAGGTGTCAACCCCCGTTGATTCTGGGAACCCGGTCCGGGACGCTTTCGACGTCCCTCGGCTAGCCTGCATTCAGCACGATGTTGAACACCACCAATTTCGAGTCTGGCTCCATCTCCGAGGCTGGCTGCAATAGCTTGGCGACAAGCAGATCCTTTTGCTCCAATGCGGTCTGAAAAAAGCGGTCTGGTTCGAGGTAAGGGTCACCTTCAAAATACATCTGGGTCACAAGTCTGTCCTGCCGCCCCGAAACCTGGAAGTGAATGTGTGCTGGTCGCATTCTGTTGGGCCCCGCAGGATATGCGGCGGGCTTGATCGTCTTGAAGCGATACCGGCCATCGTTGTCGGTCGTCAGAAGGGCCGACCCTTCAAAGTTCGGATCGAGAGGCGCGGGATTGTGATCGCTTGGATGGGTATAGCGTCCATGCGTGTTGGCCTGCCATATTTCAACCTTCGCGTGGCGAACGGGCTCTCCCTTCAGATCGAGCACTCGCCCCGTAACATTGAGGACGAGGCCCGCCGCGCGGCCCGGCCGGCCGGGCACCTTTGTCAGATCGGCATTCCGACCCAGCGCTTTCAGCGGGAAAAACGGACCCAGTATCTGCTCTGGCGTGCGCTGCCCGGCCGTTTGCGCAATTGCAAGCCTGGTTGAGGCAGCGCTCGCGAGGCCGAGCACCGCGGACATCCTCAAGATTTCACGGCGGCTGAGATCGTCTATCGAATAAGTCGCCATCGTTGCCACTCCTCAAAATACGATCGCTTGGCTCCATGGTCGTGCCGTACCTGGATTTGAACCAGGCGGGTCGAACCGTCAAAAGAATATCCCGGGATTTGGCCGACCACCACCGACGGAGAACCGACGAAGCGCCCCTCACACTGCGACAAAGTCACCGGACGCAGCTGGTTCGGGCGAGCCGGAATCGGCCGGGGCCACCATTTGACCCACCTTCACGCTCAGGCGTTCGAGCGCCCTGGAATTCTGCAGCTCGACGAACTTGATGGCGATGCCGTTGGGCAGCAGCCGGACCACGCGGCCGATGCACGCGCCGACCGCGAGCGGCATGCCGACCGGCGGCTGCACCGGTGACGACACCGCGACACCGGAGGCCTCCGGTGACGACACCGCGACACCGGAGGCCGAAACATCGATGATGAAGCAGGGATGGACCGACCCGTCCGCCAGGGTCAGCGTCGAATGCTGGTTGGGCGGCACGAAGCGCGCGTGCTTCCTGACGCACTTGATGGCCGAATCCTTTTGCTTCTTCTCCAGCCAGACCAGCATGTCCGAGAGTTTTTCGCGTCGGGCTCTGCTCATCTCCAGCTCGAGCAGGAAACTGCGCTCCATCGTGTCGCTGATGCGGCCCTCGAATTTTCCGAAGTCGCGGAAATAGGAAGTCAGGCGGTCGCCGACCTTGCCGACGACAGGGACGTCGACGATCATCCGGAATGGCGATACGCGCGTGGTGCGGCAGGCAAAGGTGCGAAGCCTGCCTTGCGGGTCATACCAGTTGGGCAGCGTATAGCTGCCGTCAACGGTGACGTTGACCGCACGCTGGTTGAGAAAATCCTGAACGGGCACGGAAGATCCTGGAGCGCGGGGAACGATTGAGCGGCCGCTGATCTCTGTCAGCTTGGTGGCAGCTCCTCGGTCATTCGCGACCTCGGGTGCACGGGAGTGGAGAGCCGCAACACACCTCCTGCTCAGGGGATGAAGCGCCTCGGCCGTAGATATACGGGACATTCCTGAAGGGGAGGTAAACCGGTACTCGCACAAGCGCATTCTTGCTCAAGTACAATCGCTCAAAAGTATCCTTGTGATTGCGGTGTAACGAACAAGAAATCTAAAGGCGCGATATTCCGCGAGTGCTGGCCGGAAGGTGTGTTCGCGGGTTGTCCCGTAACTCAAGAAGGCGATGATCGAGGCCTTCGCGATTCTCGCCGTCGCCGCCTCCGCTGATCATTCCGGCCATTTGAAGGGTTGAAGTCGTGACAGATGCCATTGCAACGGCCCCTCCTTCAGCGCCAAAGGTGACCCCGTTCCTGCTGGCCGGGCTGGTCGCGCTGAGCGAGTTTGCGGTCACGGCCTATATCCCGGCGATCACGATCATCGCCGATGGCCTGGGCGTCCGGACCGAGATCGTTCAGACCACCGTTTCATTGGGGCTGGTAACGGGCGCGCTGGCCGGGCTGGTCGTTGGCGCCATCGCCGACTCGATGGGACGCCGTCAACTGCTTTTCCCGGCGCTGGGGCTCTACATCGTGGGCAGCATCTTCGCTGCCGCGGCGCCCTCGATCGCCTGGTTGTTCATCGGTCGGGTATGTCAGGCCGTCGGGGCCTGCGCGGGAATCATATTGAGTCGCGCCATCGCCCGCGATCTCCATTCCGGTTCGCAGCTCACGCGATTGTTGAGTGCCGTAACACTGGTGTTTTCGCTGGCCCCGGCAGTTGCGCCGCTGTTCGGAGGGCTGCTGGCCGCGTGGCTTGGATGGCGCGCGATCTTCGCATTCGCCGCCAGTTACGGCTGCGTCGTATTCGCCGGCATGCTGCTTCTGCCGGAAACGAAAACGACGCCGGCAGCGCCGATCAACGTCAAGGCTATCTTCGCGACCTATAAAAATATCCTGACTTCACGGAGTTTCATTGTCCCGAACCTGGTGGCGGCAGCCCTGATCGCATCGATGTTTGCATTTTTGGTGAGTGTCGCTCCGATCTTCGTGAAAGGGCTTCAATTGAGCCCGGCTTTGGTCGGATGTTTTCCGGCCGTGGCCGTGTGCGGCACGATATTGGGCGCCTCGCTGGCGAGGTGGACCGCAACGCGCGTTCAGCCGGCGACGATCGTGCGTGTTGGTTCGCTGATTGCGCTGGCGAGTTCGATCGCGATGGCATGGATTCCGGTCTCGGCTCCCTATCTGCTGGGAACCATCACGTTCTTTTGCCTGGGGTGTGGCCTTGCCTTGCCGGTTACGGTCGCGATGGCGATGACGGATTTTGGCGACAGAGCGGGCGCGGCATCGGCATTGCTGGGCGCCATCCAGTCCATCGGCGGCACGATCGGCGCGTCGATGGTCGCATTGATCGGCGGTTCAATCTATTCGGCGATGCCGGCGGCGATGATTGCCGGCAGTGTCGTCGCGTTGACGTTCAGCCTGTCGCTAAGGTTGGTGGCGACCGCGCAGAAATACGCGCGCGAGCCCGCGTAGGGTCGGTGGCTGGTGTCATCGAACAACCGGTCCAATGTCCGTTACTGGCGTGCCGGCTCAACCGGTCGACGCAACACAGGCGTTAAATCTCTCTGCTGGGGTTTCAAATTGCAAGGTCTCACGTGGCCGTTCGTTTAGTTGACGAGCCACTTTGTTCAGATGGGCTTGCGAATGCACCGACAAGTCGGTGCCCTGAGGGAAGTACTGTCTCAACAGGCCATTGGTGTTCTCGTTCGACCCGCGCTGCCACGGGCTTTGCGGATCGCAAAAATAGACGTCGATGTTGGTCGCCAACGTAAATCGACGATGAGCCGTCAGTTCCTTGCCCCGGTCCCAGGTCAAGGACTTATACAGCTCCTTTGGTAGCTTCTTCGCCTGCTTGATGAGTGCGGTGACTACCGTCCGGGTGTCCTTGCCTGCCACCTTGGCCAACATCACGTAACGCGTTTGACGCTCGACCAAGGTCGCGATGTAGGTGTTGTTCGGCCCGGACAGCAGATCGCCCTCCCAATGGCCAGGCACCGCCCTATCTTCAACCGCAGCCGGTCGCTGACGGATTGAGACGGCATCCTTCATATGCCCCCGTCTATCGCCATTCGGATCAACCGGCCTGGAGCGACGCATCGAGCGCTTCGATCGGAGATGGCAAAGCAGCTCTTTCTTGAGCACGCCGCGCGCTTGGACAAACAGGCTGCGATAGATGGTCTCGTGTGACACCTGATTATACTCGTCTTCAGGATGCGTTCTCTTCAGCCAACCGGCTATCTGCTCGGGTGACCAATCCAATCTGAGCTTCCCTGCCACGGCCTGCCGAAGCCGCGAATTGATCGCCAATTTACAACATTTTGGACGACGCGATCGTGCCCAGGCATTCTCGTCCGCAACTGTCGCCCGGTAGCGATCACAGCCGCCATTGCGGCTCATTTCCCGGCTCACCGTCGAGGGTGAGCGGCCAAGCAGTTTGGCGATAGACCGGGCCGATCGACGTGCGCTAACACCTCTGGAAATCACCTCGCGTTCCGCATGCGTCAATGCCAACCTGGAGCGACGCCGCTCCGCAGGACGAAACCCTCCATGCGGGGCAACCAGAAAATAGATCGACGATGACTGCTTACCAAAAGCTCGCCCTATCGCCTTCAATGACTCCCCGCGCTTCCAGCGATCCCATAACTCCGTTTTCTCTGCCGCAGTAAAACCTCTATGAAATCTTCGTTCCATCCCACACTCCATCTTTTCCCTCTAAGATAAAGTGTTGCGTCGACCGGTTGAGACCACCGCGACAAAGCAGACACTGGCATGGTATGTCAGGGCGAATGTTTTTGACCCAAGGCGGACTTTGGCCGATCGAGCATCAGTGATGAGCCGTAAGCTCAAACCCTCGAGTTGGGCTCGGTGATGCAGCGCAGAGGATAGCCATTGCTCCGGCCAACTCGGCTACCTGCGCAATGATGTCTGACGCCTGTTCTGACGTATAGACTCCGCATTCGCCGCGTCCGTCACGGTGGACGATGAGCATCAGCTTGATTGCCTCGTCGCGTGTCTTCCCAAAGACGCCCTCAAGCACATCAACAACGAATTCCATTGTCGTCTCGTCGTCGTTCAATAACAGCACTTTGACCGTTGCCGACCTGTCGGTGTCACCCATCGCTCCCTGCTCCGAATGCCATTTTCCAAACATTGGGATCAAGCTTCCGGACCGCAAGTCCGCTTTCGCACAAAACGGAGCGGTGGCGCGACGTCGGTTTTGAAATACCGGCAAGCATGGGCTTGTGAGCTGACGAATTCGATTGAACCAAACAGCGGTTTCCAGACACTGCTTCGGAGGAAAACGTTGGGAACCATCATGATCAGAACATTTTTGAAAACCGGCGTGCTCGCAGCCATCATCGCCATGGGCGTGGTGGCCGCGGCCGAAGCGCGGCCCGGGGTGATCAGCGCCGAAACCTATGCGTGCACGAGCTGGGCTGCGGCGCATGAATACACCTTGCAGTCGCTGCGGCCGACAGGCGGGCAGATGAACAAGAATTGCCCGATCCGAATATCGAAGGGCGCATCGGTCGATGTCACCAACGAAGACGACGACGGCTATACCGTGGTGACGTATCGCGGCAAGACATGGTGGGTCGATAACGAGCGCGTGAAGTAAGCCGGACCCGGTTCCCATGGTGCGCAAGGCGGTCCGCTCGCCGTTGAGAACCCTAGCCTTCCGGGTCGCCAGACCGTATAATTTCAGGCGAAATTGGCGGTAGCGCGGATGTCGATTCTCTCACCTAAATTGGCTCTCGGATTGGTGCTGGCGGCGCTTTGTTTCGGCGGGCGGGCGGCCCATGCCCAGTCGGCACCGGTGACGTACTGGATCCCCGGCGGCCCGTTCGGCTTCGGCGGCGGTCTGGACGACGGCCAAGGCGTGAATGCTTACGGTAATTTTCCGAGCTTTGACGGCAGAGGCGGTGGCTCGTTGGCCGCGCGCTACAATCTTCCAAGCGGCTGGTTCGTCGGCGGCGACAGCGGCCGCGTCGGTTTGGGTGTGAACAGCTTCAGCCAGATCGGCGGGCTCGGCAATTTTGGTGCGCTCGATTATCAGGGCGTGCAGTTCGGCTACAAATTCCAGAATGCGTCTTCCGGACCGCTCACGCTGTTCGGCGGTCTCGACACCCTGAAATACAATAACGGCGTCGGCGGCGGTCCGTTTTCGTCCTTCGACAATCAGAACAACCAGTCGGGGTACCGGATGCATGGCGGTGTCGAATTCCAGCCGGCGCCGAACGTCAGCCTGTCGCTCGGGATGAGCTATACGCAACAGCCGGTCAATCCTGCGAACGATATCAAGTCGCTCACAACCTCGCCGTTTGCCGGTCGCTGACCGGCGCTTCGTCCGGGAATGTTTTGGAATGCTGCCGGACTAAAAATGTCTGGCGGCTAAAAGCCCCAACAGGACAGTGCCTGAGACGGTAGACACCACCATCATATTGATCAGATTTTGCCTGGCCATCGAGATCGTTGATGCAGCCTGGGCAAGCGGCGGGCCCGTCCTTGATTTTTTGGGCTTCGCCTTTTTTGGCGTTGTCTTCGCCGACATTGCATTCCCCGGAGATGGCGGGTCAGGCCGCCTGGCGGCCTGACCCTGACGCTTTCCCTGTCGAGATTTGTTCTCGATCTACAGCCACCATGACACGCGCTCGGACGGGAAAGCTTAAGGGGGCTGGTAAACCAAAGCTGACCGGCGCTGATGGTTTATGAATTCGCGAGATCTGGCCTTGATCCGCCATCAGGGGAACCTGAGAAAGCCGTCGACTTCCGATCGCAACAGGAACAGGGTCGTCTGCAGCGGCCAGGATGCGCGCAGTCCCCGTGTTGACGCGAAAGAGTGGATGGAAGTGTTTTGACGACCTCACGTGATCGGTAAAGAAAGTCAGCACGCAGGCCAGATCGCTGGTGGCATGGGTGCGCCCTGGTGGCAGAGTTGTGCGATCTATCAGATCTACCCGCGCTCGTTTCAGGACACCGACGACGACGGCATCGGCGACCTCAAGGGAATAGCGCGGCGGCTCGATTATCTTGCCGGCCTTGGCGTCGGCGCGATCTGGATCTCTCCGATTTACCCGTCGCCGATGATTGATTTCGGCTATGACGTTGCCGACTATTGCGACGTCGATCCACGCTTCGGCACGCTGGCTGACTTCGACGATCTGCTCGAGCAAGCCCATCGGCGCGGGCTCAAGGTTCTGCTCGACTTCGTGCCCAACCATAGCTCCGACCAGCATCCATGGTTCGTCGAGAGCCGCGCCTCGCGAGAAAATCAGAAGCGAGACTGGTACATCTGGCGCGACGCTGCGGCCGACGGCGGACCGCCCAATAACTGGATCAGCGATTTCGGTGGTTCAGCCTGGCAATGGGACGAGGCCACCGGACAGTATTATTATCACGCCTTCCTGAAGGAGCAGCCGGACCTCAACTGGCGTCA
Source organism: Afipia sp. GAS231 (assembly GCF_900103365.1). NCBI lineage: Bacteria > Pseudomonadati > Pseudomonadota > Alphaproteobacteria > Hyphomicrobiales > Nitrobacteraceae > Afipia > Afipia sp. GAS231. Next base: position 2,951,315 of record NZ_LT629703.1, on the reverse strand, counting down.
TCCAGGCGTGCAGGCGGCGATGTACGACGTGATGCGATTCTGGTTCGACCGCGGCGTCGATGGCTTTCGCATCGACGTGCTGTGGCACATGCTGAAGGCCGCGGATTTTCCGGACAATCCACCCAACCCGGCCTATCGGCCCGGGATGGGTGAAATGCACCGCCTGCTTCAACTGCATTCAACAGACCAGCCCGAGGTGCATCTGATCGCAGCCGAGATGCGCGACATCGCTGACGGCTATGGCGCCGGGGGACAGGGTGAGCGGGTTCTGATCGGCGAGATCTACCTGCCGGTCGACCGGCTGATGCACTATTACGGCGGTGAACGCCGCGGGGTGCACCTGCCTTTCAATTTCCAGCTGGTCGATACGCCATGGCGGGCGCGCGCCGTGGCTGCTGTTATCACCGGCTATGAGGCAGCGCTGCCGCCTGGTGGTTGGCCCAACTGGGTGCTCGGCAACCATGATAGGCCGCGCGTTGCGGCCAGGCGCGGGCAGGCCCAGGCGCGCGTCGCGGCGGTGTTGTTGCTGACGCTCCGCGGCACGCCAACGCTTTATTATGGTGACGAACTGGGTCTGAACGATGTCGCGATCGAGCCGTCGCAGGTGCGCGATCCGCGCGAGTTGCGTGAGCCTGGCCTGGCCCTGGGCCGCGACCCCGTGCGCACGCCGATGCCGTGGGATGACAGCGAGAATGCCGGCTTCAGCACGGCCAAGCCGTGGCTGCCGCTCCATGCCGACTGGCCGACGCGCAATGTGATGCGGATGACGCAACAACCTCACTCGATCCTGACGCTTTATCGCCGGTTGCTTGCGCTCAGGCGCGATTGCCCGGCACTGTCGATCGGTGATTTCGTGCTGTTGAACGTGGAAGACGAGATACTGGTTTACGCGCGCCGGCACGGCGCGGAGCGAATGATTGTGGCGCTCAATTTCGGGGGGCAACAGCACCGGCTTGAGCTGCCGGACTGGGCGCGCGGGAGCCAGCTGCTGCTGTCCTCAGTCGAGGATACAGCACCGGTGGAAGCCGGCGTCCTGCTGTTACGGTCGAATGAAGCTGTCGTGCTCGAGGCCCGATAGCACCAGGCAGAGGAGGAACGATACCTTGCGCATCGCCATGCTGGCGCCGATCTCCTGGCGGACACCGCCGCGCCATTACGGCCCCTGGGAGCAGGTGACGAGTCTCCTGACCGAGGAGCTGGTGGCCCGCGGCGTCGATGTCACCTTGTTCGCCACCAAGGACAGCCTGACGAACGCGAGGCTCGATGCCGTCTGTCCGGCGCCCTATTCCGAAGATCCCACGATCGATGCAAAAGTGTGGGAGATGCTTCACGTCGCGCATGTCTTCGAGCAGGCCGGTCAGTTCGACCTTATTCACAATCAAGCCGATTTCGTACCGCTCGCGTTCTCGCGTCTGGTCGAAACCCCTGTCGTGACGACGATCCACGGTTTCTCGTCGATGCGCATTCTGCCCGCCTACAAGGAATACGAAGCGCGTGTCCACTATGTCGCGATCAGCGATGCCGATCGCCATGCGGACCTGCGCTATGCCGCAACGATCCACCATGGCATCCCGCTTCAGGATTTCCCGTTCGACCCGCTCGGCGGCGAAGATCTGCTGTTCTTCGGCCGCATTCACCCGGACAAGGGAGCCGCCGAAGCGATCGCGGCGGCCCATCGAACCGGGCGGAAATTGACCATTGCCGGTATTGTCCAGGACCGGGATTATTATGACCAGCATGTTGCGCCCGTACTCGACGGCGGATCGGTGACCTATCTTGGCCCGGTTGGCGGAACGATGCGCGCGAAGACGCTGGGCTCCGCACGCGCGCTGCTTCACCTCATCAATTTCGACGAGCCGTTCGGCCTGTCGGTGGTGGAAGCGCTCGCCTGCGGAACGCCCGTCATCGCCTGCAACCGGGGATCGATGCCCGAGCTGATCGAGCATGGCGTGACCGGATTTCTGGTCGACAGCCCAGATGCGGCGGTAGAAGCGATTGGGCGCATCGACGAGATCGATCGCGCGGCTTGCCGTGCCGCGGTATCCGCGCGGTTCACGGTGGACCTGATGGCCGATCGATATTTGGCCTTGTACCGATCGATCCTTGGCTGAGATGTTTGTGAAGAGGCGACGGCCGAAAATCGGTTCGATGCTACGAGATAGCCATGATCTCGAGTTCCTGACCCGGTGCACCGACGACATCCCCGACGGCTTTGCCCATCAGCGACCTTGCCACGGGGGATACGAAGGAAATCGAGCCAGCCTTGGGGTCGGCTTCGTCCTCTCCGACGATATGATAGGTCTGCACGCGCCCGTCGGCGCGCCTGAACGTCACCGTGCTGCCAAACGCTACCGTGTCGTGTGATGCAGGACTGGCGATGACCTGCGCCGTCCGAACCCGCGCCGCAAAGTAGCGCGCATCACGCAACGGCGCTGCGGCCTGCCGCCGTCGTTCGTTGACGTCTTCGATCTTCTGTGCCGTCTCGTAGGCCTCGCGCGCCTGGTCGAGTGCGGATTGCAGCGCCTTCAGTCCGGCCTCCGTCACGTGGTTCGGATGCGGCGAAACCGGGCGGTCGGGCAGCAGCGTTTCTGATGCCGTCTCGGCACTGTCTTCCTTGGTGAAGGCAACGCTCACGATCGAACTCCTTCGGGCGACACCTGTAAAATGGTCGGCCGTTGAAAACGTTCCTTAGCGCCACCCGAGCGCCGGCGCCACGTGTGTCAGGATCGACTCAATGACATGGGTATTATAGTCGACCCCGAGCTGGTTCGGGACGGTCAATAGCAGGGTGTCGGCCTCGGCGATGGCCTCGTCCTTCCTGAGTTGCTCGATCAGGACGTCCGGCTCGGCCGAATAGCCGCGCCCGAAGATCGCCTGGGTTTCCGGGGAAATAAAGCCGATCTGGTCATCCTCCTGGCCACCGTGGCCAAAGTAGCTCCGATCGCGATCGTTCATGATGGCGATGATGCTGCGGCTGACGGACACCCGCGGCTCGCGGGTATGGCCGGCCTCTTTCCAGGCCGCGCGATACGCCTTGATCTGGGCCGCCTGCTGGATGTGGAAAGCCTCGTTGGTTTCGTTGTTCTTGAGCGTCGAGCTCTGCAGGTTCATGCCGAGCTTCGCCGCCCATATGGCGGTGGCGTTCGAGCCGGCGCCCCACCAGATACGGTCGCGCAAGCCCTGGGAATGCGGCTCGAGCCGCAGCAGGCCCGGCGGGTTCGGAAACATCGGGCGCGGATTCGGTTGCGCAAAACCCTGGCCGCGCAGCAGGTCGAGGAAGACCTCGGTATGGCGCCGGCCCATATCGGCATCGCTCTCGCCCTCGGCCGGTTGATAGCCGAAATAGCGCCAGCCATCGATGACCTGCTCGGGCGATCCCCGGCTGACGCCGAGTTGCAGGCGCCCCTGTGAGATCAGGTCGGCTGAGCCTGCGTCTTCGGCCATGTAGAGCGGGTTCTCATAGCGCATGTCGATGACAGCCGTGCCGATCTCGATCCGGCTGGTTTTGGCGCCGACGGCGGCCAGCAGCGGGAACGGCGAGGCAAGCTGGCGCGCAAAGTGATGCACGCGAAAATAGGCGCCATCGGCGCCCAATTGCTCGGCCGCGACCGCAAGCTCGATGGATTGCAGCAGCGTGTCGCCGGCGGTGCGGGTCTGCGATTGCGAGGAGGGCGTCCAGTGCCCGAACGACAAAAATCCGATGTTTTTCATGCGGCCTATTTAGGGAGTTCCGGCCGGAATTGCGAGAGCCGCGACAGTTGAGTCGCCGCGCCTGCAAGAGCAAAGTGAAGGCAACGGCTGCGACAAAGTAACCCGACGGGCAAATCACCAAAAGTCTGTCCAGCCCTTCGGATAAAAATATTTCCGTTGAGCCGTCGGGCAAATCAGATCTAGGACTCCCGCCATCCTGTCCCGCCAGAGGGGCGTGGGCCATCGTCGCAAACGAGGGACAGGGAGCGGTGGACGTAAGGTCGCGACTGACGAGCGCGGCACTTGCGTACGGTGAAATCGTTTGGGTCGGACGCCCCGATGCAGGCGTCAAGTTCGAAGGCAGCCAACGCTGCCCCAGAGCGATGGTGTCACGAAACGCAGGGTCACCAGGACGATCTCGTATAAGCCGTAAAGCCATTGCGCAGGGAAGGCCGGAGGCTTCCGCCAAACCTGTATGCTCATGTGCAGCATCTTGTTGCAACTATCGCACATGAGACCGCGGGTGCGGCGCGCACCCGGTCTTCCCTGTGCCCTCTGATTTCGGGGGCAAGGTTGATTGCAAAACTTCGGGCAGATGATGCCGCGAGAACGCGAAGCCGCGTTTGTAGGGTGGGTTAGGCGAAGCCGTAACCCACCGGCCCAACTATCCGCGTTGAGAGACCCTCGGTGGGTTACGCGTCGCTAACCCACCCTACGATGTGTGCATGATCTGCCGTTCCCGCGCATACCGCACCAGTGCGACGAACCGATAAATCCCGTGCACGAACTTGCCGTAAGGCATGGTGACGAACAGCGAGAACACCACGCCGAGATGCAGCGCCAGCAACGGGCCCATCGCGGCCGTATCGCGGAACAGCAGCAGCGCGATGCCGGTCAGGCTGGTCAGGAACAGCATGGCGATGAAGGCAACGTCCATTCCCGTCCTGGTCCCGTCGACCAGCACGGGATCGCGCTTCCATTTCTCGGCGAGCAGGCCGATCGGTCCGATCAGAAGCCCGATGCCGCCGAGCGTGCCGAGCACGACGGGCAGATCCCACCACGCATAGGGCGCCTCGCGCGCGAACAGGTAATGATACAGCGTCGCGACGCAGGTGGCGGCAAAGCACAGCCCGAAACCATAGAAGGTGAGGTGGTGATACAGCTTGCGGCGATCGGTCGGCTTGTCGTCCTCGTTGAAGCAGCCGACCCCGCCGCCATCGAGATAGCGCAACTCGCCGGCATCGCGCATCGCCTGCAGCAGCGACTTGAAGTCGGTCTTCATACCGACGGGCTCGCCGATGTCGCGCCAGAACGCAACGACGCCCATCACCAGGGCTACGATCGCGTAGAGGAAGGCGGCGCCGAACAGCGCCGCCATCGCGTTATGCGGCATCAATTTGTAGAACGCGCCCGGGCCGGTATGGACGCCAAGCAGCACCAAAGGATCGGTGAACGCGGCAAAACCGAAAATGAAAGCGGCGACGCTGAGCGCGGCCACGAGGCTGATGACGAGCCCGTTGCGCGCGAACGCACCGGCAAAAGCGCGCGGCCACACATACGCAGCGTAGGATTCGTTGCGCGCCACCGCCAGCGTCTGCGGCACATTGACGTTGAATTCATGCGGCGGCGAGAACTGGCAGTCGGTGTAGCAGGCGCCGCAGGAGTGGCAGAGGTTGGCGAGGTAGTTAAGGTCGCCGTCGGAAAACGCGCGTCGCATTTCCATCGCCGGAAACACCGCGCAGAGGCCCTCGCAATAGCGGCAGGAATTGCAGACCGTCATCAGGCGGTCGGCCTCTTCGAGAATTCGCGTTCCGTGCATCTTGCGTTGCTTCCTGCCCGAGACCGGGCCTTGTTACTTCGTCAGCCCCTTGCCTTCGAGCCATTTCTGGATCAGGGCGGCGACCTCGGCGTTGTTCTTGTCCATCATCATCATGTGCGAATTGCCCTTGATGCCGGCCTGCGGCAGGTCGACGACATCGACGCTGCCGCCGGCGGCCTTGATCTTGTCGCCGAACGCGATGCCGGTGGCGCGGATCTTCGGCCAGCGCGAATCTTTCTCGATGTAATCGCCATAGACGATCAGCGTCGGAATGTTCTTCAGCACGTCGGCCTTGTCGGGATCGCCGACACCGGCCGGTTCAAGCGCAATCAGCGCCTTGACCTTGTCGGGCCGCGCCTGCGCCACCTTGAAGCCGAAACTGCCGGCCTGGCTGTGGAACATGATGATGGACGGGCCGACGCGGTCGATCTCGGCGATATAGGCCGCGACGATGGCGTCATCGGTCGTGGTCCAGCGCGGCACGTTCTGCTTGACGAAGTTCTCGTAGCCGTCGTTCGGGAACTGGCTGCCGGGCATCAATTTGCGTTTGGCTGGATCCGGATCGTAGGAGTCCGGGCCGTCGCCGATGCGAAAGCGCTGGAACGGATTGGCGGTGGTGAGAAACACCGGCTCGCCCTTGAAGATGTCCGGATATTGTGCCCAGCCGGCGCGCCCGCGCTCCACCGCGTCGGAATTGTAGACGCTCCAGCCCTTGCGCAGAAAATAATTCAGGAAACCTTCGCGGCCGTCGGGCGTGGTTTCCCAGGTGACACCGGTCAGCCCGCCGCCGTGCCACATCAAGAGCGGATACGCGCCCTTCTCGTTGGCGGGCAGGAAATACTGAACGTACATCTGCTCGACCTGGTAGGTGCCGTTGGGATCGACCTTCGCGGGCACGCCGCCCAGCGTGAAGGTGACTTCCTTGACCGGCTTACCGGTGATTTCGACCAGCCGGCCGCCAACATGGAACGAGCCCATGTCGCGCAACGCGATCGGCTCGGCGGCATTGGCCAAAGTCGATGCCATCAGCAGGGCCGCGGTGGAAACGATCGCAAGGCGTGGCATGAACCCTCCCATAGGCGAAATTTAATTCTTGGCATTCTTCGCCGCTTCCCGTCCCGCCACCCGTCCGAACACGCTGCCGATGGTCATGCCGATGCCGGCGGCGTAGCCCTTGCCGAGCACGTTGCCGGCCATGATCTCGCCGGCCGCGAACATGTTGGCGGAAGGCTTGCCGTCCTTCATCAGCATGCACGACTGCTTGTTCACGCGGGTGCCGAGATAGGTGAAGGTGATGCCGGGCCGCACCGGATAGGCGAGATAAGGCGGCGCATCGATCTTGCGCGCCCAATGCGTCTTCGCTGGCGTCAGGCCCTCGGTGCGGCAGTCATCGAGAATGGTGTGGTCGAAGGTGCCGGGCTGCACCGCGGCGTTGAAGTCGGCCATGGTCGTTTCCAGCGCCGCCGGATCGAGTTCGAGCTTCACCGCGAGTTCGGCGATCGTCGGTGCGCCGATCGGCGGGAACAGCGTCGGCATGAAGCTGGTGACGACGCTGGAGTCGAAGATGATGTAGGCGATCTGGTCGGGTTGCGCCGCGACCAGCCGGCCCCAGATCGCATAACGCTTCGGCCAGATGTCCTCGCCTTCGTCGTAGAAACGCTGGGCGTGCTTGTTGACGACGATGCCGAACACGACCGAGTCGTGGCGGGTGATGATGCCGCCGTCGAATTTCGGCGCGCGTGCGTCGATTGCCACCGCGTGGCACTGGGTGGGATCGCCGATGTCCTGCACGCCCTTGTCGAGCAGCATCTTGAGAATCGAACCGCGATTATACGGCGTGCCGCGGATCAGGAAATTGTCGGCGGCATCGCCCCAATATTGCTTCAGCCATTCGATATTGGCCTCGAAGCCGCCGGCGGCCGCGACCAGCGCCGAGGCACGGATTTCGGCGGCGCCATTGATCGGCTGCTTCAAGGTGGCGCCGAGAAACATGCCGTCCTCGATCTGCAGATTGGTCACCTCGGCGTCGTAGACGATCTCGACGCCGAGTTTCTCGGCGGTGAGATACAGCGCGTTCAGCATCGCCCGGCCGCCGCCGAGGAAAAACGAGTTGGTGCGGCCGAGGCTGAGCGTGCCGCCGAGCGAGGGTTGCCAGCGCACGCCCTGTTCGACGACCCAGTTCAGGATATCCTTGGACTCGTGGATCATGAAGCGCGCCAGTTCCTCATCGGTCTGGCCGCCGGTCACCAGCAGCAGGTCCTGCCAGAACTCCTCCTCGGTGTAGGGGCCGGTGAGGATCTCGGTCGCCGCGTCATGGGCGCAGCGCATGTTGCGGGTATGGCGGGTATTGCCGCCGCGGTAGAATTTCGGCGCGCCCTCCAGCACCAGCACCGAAGCGCCGGAGCGCCGGGCGCTGATCGCGGCGCACAGCGCGGCGTTACCGCCGCCGATCACCAGCACATCGAATTTGCGATTAAAATCGACCATGCGCTCTTGTTATCTTCATTTGCATGGAAATCAAACGTGCCACCGGGCAAGCCTGTCGGCTTGCCCGGCGATTGCGCGCGGGGGTTAGGCGGGCACGACGTCTCGCGTCGCGATGGTCTTGCCGCCGCGATAGATCACGAGGGCTGCGACGATGCCAAGCGCTGCGGCGCACATCAGCCAGTAGCCGGGCGAGGCCTTGTCGCCGGTGTGGTCGATCAGCCAGGTCGCGGCAAACGGCGTAAAGGTGCCGAACAGGCCGGCGGCCAGCGCAAAGGCCAGCGAGAAGCAGGTGGTGCGGACATGCGCCGGCACCACCTCGACCAGCGCACCCAGCATGGTGCCGCTGTAGACGCCGAAATAGAACGAGAACATCATTTCGACCGCCAGCATCTTGCCGAAGGTAGGTGCTGCGACAAGCCAGTTGAGCGCGGGGTAGGCTGTCACAAGCGCGAGGCAGGCAATCGTCAGCAGCACCGGCTTGCGGCCGATACGGTCGGATACCGCGCCGCCGACCGGATTCCAGATGAAATTCATGACCGCCACCAGAAGGGTGACGATCAGGGCCTCCTGCGTCGAGAGCTTCAGCACCGTCTTGCCGAAGGTCGGCGTGTAGACGGTGACGAAGTAGAAGGTCGTGGTGGTCAGGACGGCCATCATCATGCCGAGCACGATGATCTTCCAGTTGACCGCCGCCGAACTGAAGACTTCCGACGTGCTCGGATGCTTCTTCATCGCCAGGAACGCCGGCGTTTCCTCAAGCGTCCGCCGCAGGAAGAAAATGAAGGGAATGATCAGGCAGCCGATGAAGAACGGGATTCGCCATCCCCATGCCGCCACGGTTGCCGCCGGCATGGCCTCGCTCAACGCGAAGCCGATGATCGCGGCGACGAAGATCGCGACCTGCTGGCTGGCGGACTGGAACGAGGTATAGAAGCCGCGGTTGCCGGGGGTGGAAATCTCCGCGAGGTAGACCGACACGCCGCCAAGCTCGACGCCGGCAGAGAAGCCCTGCAGCAGGCGGCCGACCAGCACGATGGCCGGGGCGGCCACACCGATAGTCGCATAGGTCGGACAGAAGGCGATCGTTACCGTGCCGAGCGCCATGATCGCCAGCGTGACAATGAGGCCCTTGCGGCGGCCGATGCGGTCGATATAGGCGCCGAGCACGATCGCGCCGACCGGGCGCATCAGCGCGCCGAGCCAGAACACGCCGAAGGTGTTGAGCAGGGCGGCGGTCTCGTTCTCGGAAGGGAAGAACGCCTTGGCGATGTAGGATGCGTAGAAACCGAACAGGAAGAAGTCGAACTGCTCGAGGAAATTGCCGCTGGTGGCGCGCAGGATGGCGCCGATGCGCGATTTGATCTGCGGTGTTTCCGAATTATCCGTCTGCGACATGTCGGCTGTTTCCCCCGTTTGCACTGCGGCGAAAATTCCGCCGGCCGAGACAGTTATCCTGCCTTGGTGTGGCAATCTGCCACGCCTGCGCGGCCCGACCAACCGCAAATCGCGGGCGCGGCCCTGACGACGGGGAATACCGGATGTTCAGGGAAAAACTTGTTTTCAGGACTTGGCTTGTCTTCAGGGCTTGGCTTGCGCCGAGGCCACCAGCCACTGCCGGAACGCCGACAGCTTTGGCGGATCGGTTCGCCCGGCCGGCGAGACCAGATAGAAGCCGGCGTCGACCGGCAGCGTGATCTTGAAGGGAACCACGAGGCGGCCTTTGGCGATGTCTTCCTGCACGTACGCGGTGCGGCCCATCGCGACGCCGAGGCCGTCGATCGCGGCCTGCACGGTCATGAAGATCATGTCGAAGGTCACGCCCGGCTGTTTGGAGAAATCCGCCGGCAGACCGGCCGCCCACAGCCACAGCCGCCAGTCGTCGCTGTTGGCGTTGGAGGTGTGCAGCAGCACATGGTCGCGGAGGTCCTCAGGGCATTTCAGCGACTTGTTGCCTTTCAAAAGGCTCGGGCTGCACACCGGGAACAATTCGTCCGCCATCAGCCAGTCGGCGCGCAGCCCCGGCCATTGGCCGCGGCCGTAGCGGATCGCGGCGTCGACATTGTCGCGCTGGAAATCGACCAGGCTGGTCGAGGTGGTGATGCGCACGTCGATGCCGTGGTGTTCCTCCTGGAACGCGGTCAGCCGCGGCAGCAGCCATTTGGCGGCGAGCGAGGCCAGGGTCGAGACCGTCAGCACGTGGTCGTCGTCCTTGCGCAGCAGGCGGTCGGTGGCGAGCCTGAGATCGTTGAACGCGGCGCGGATGCCGGGGAGGTAATCCTTGGCCTGCGGCGTCAAGGTCAGGGCCCGGTTCTGGCGCACGAACAGCGGGATTCCGAGTTCCTCCTCCAGCCGCTTGATCTGATGGCTGATCGCGGTCTGCGTCACATTCAGCTCGGAAGCCGCCTGGGTGAAGCTCAAATGCCGGGCCGCAGCCTCGAAGGCGCGCAATCCATTCAGCGAGGGTAGCCTGGCGGTCATTTCCGCATCCCAAATGCATGAGCTTATATCATGCGAAGCGGTACAAAGTGTCGTTTGTGAAAGGGCCAGTTAGCGCAGATATTAGCGTCAACAGGTTAGCTAAAGGAGTTTCAAATGTCCACTTGCACACATGACTCGATGATAAATCATCATGGACAGGGCGTATTGGCCCAGCTGGCCGACACCGTTCATGTCTGGCGGCAGCGCTACGAGGCGCGCCGTGAGCTGGCCCAGTGGTCGGACCGCGATCTTCACGACATCGGCCTGTCCTCGGGCGATGCGATCTACGAAGCCTCAAAACCGTTCTGGCAGGCCTAGGGCAGCCAAGCCGGCGTCGCCTCATCAGGGGGACGCCGGCAATTTCTTGAAGGTCCGGAATTCTCGAAGATTCAAGATTGCTGGAGATCGAGGGGAGCGTGCCATGACCACATTACGTTTCGACGATCTGAAGCAATATTCCGATACGCTGCGCTCGCGTAGCGGCGAGGCGGTGAACGTGCGCTTCGTCGAGCCGCGCGATGCCGAACCACTGCAGGCCTATTTCCGCTCGCTGACGACCCGCTCCCGCTACAACCGCTTCCTCGGCGCGATGCGTGAATTGCCGCCGACCCTGCTCGAGCACTTCATGCATGTCGGCGAGGCGGAGCAGTTCAGCGCGGTCGCGACCATGATGTTCGACGGTTACGAAACCATCGTCGGCGAAGTCCGCTACGCCTTCCACACCGAAACTTCCAGCATCGAGTTCGGCCTGTCGATCGACGACCGCTGGCAGGGGCATGGCATTGGCAAGGCGCTGCTGAAGAATCTCGAATGCCGCGCGGCCTCGTTCGGCGCTGAGCGGATCTTCGGCGACACGCTGCGCTCCAATGACCAGATGATCGCGCTGGCCCGCAAGGCCGGCTACGCCTTCACGGCGAGCCCCGGCGATTGGAAGCTGGTTCGCTTCGAAAAGCAGATCGAACTCCAGCCGCGCGATATTCCCTGCGCAAGCTGGAAACTCGCCGCCGCCTCCCGCCAGCTTGCAATCCCTCCTCTTGCAAGCTGACAGGAACTAAGCCCGGTTCTGGCGGTAACCGGAACCGGGCTGCTTTCTTCTCACGCGGCCTCTGCCGTAAAATCCGTCGACGTCGCGATCTCTCGCCAGGTAGCCAACTCCTCCGCCACAAAGGCATTCTTGGCCTCGATCCGCGCCACCGTGTCGCTCCCAAGCGGCAGCCGCAGCGGCGGATTCTCGGCGTTTGCGAGCGCGATGAAGGCGCTGGCGAGCTTGCGCGGATCGCCGCGCTGGCCGTGGTTGACGTCGGCGGCGTGCGCGCGGGTTCGGCCTACGGTCTCGCTGTAATCCTCGATATGCTGCGCGGTGCGCGACAGCGAGGTCTCGTCAAGAAAATCGGTGCGGAAGAAGCCGGGCTCGACCACGGTCACCTTGATACCGAGGGGTGCTACTTCGCCCGCCAGCGCCTCGGTGATACCTTCGACCGCGAATTTGGTGGCGCCATAGACGCCCCAGCCGGGATAACCGGCATAGCCGCCGACCGAGGAGACATTGATGACATGGCCTGCGCGCTGGCGGCGCATATGTGGCAGCACGGCTCTGGTCACACCGAGCAGGCCGAACACATTGGTGGCGAACAGCCTGCTCGTCTCCGCCGCACTGGCTTCCTCGATCGCACCCAAGAGGCCGTAGCCGGCGTTGTTGACCAGGATATCGATGCGGCCGAATTTCTTCACCGCCTGGCCCGCCGCCTCATGCGCCTCGGCCTCGCTGGTGACGTCGAGCCGCGTGGCCAGCAGCCGCTCATGCGAACCGAGGCGAGCGGTGATGGTGGAGGGATCGCGCGCGGTGGCGACCACCGCATCGCCCGCGGCGAGCGCGGCCTCCGCGATCAAGGCGCCAAAACCCCGGGAAGCTCCTGTGATGAACCAGACACGCATGGTGTTGCCCTTTCCTGATGTGGCCCGGCGCTCTCGCCGGGCTGATGGGCAAAACCTAGCGGCTCGCCATAGATGAGATAATCCGCTACATATTTTACAAGCTACTGAGCAGAATTCATCAATGCGGATCGACCCATCCGACCTCGCGACCTTCCTGGCCATCGCCCGTCACCGCAGCTTTCGGGCCGCGGCGACCGAACTCGGCGTGTCCGCGTCCGCGCTGAGCCACGCGCTCCGCAATATCGAGGAGCGGCTCGATGTCCGGCTGATCAACCGCACCACCCGAAGCGTCGCGCTGACCGAAGCCGGTGAGCGGCTGTTCGCGCGCATCAGCCCGGCGTTTCGGGATATCGACGACGCGCTGGAAGACCTCAACAATTTCCGCGGCAAGCCGGCCGGCACGCTACGCTTCAGCGCCGCGCGGCAATCGGCGCAGCTGGTGCTGCTGCCGATCGTGACGCGCTTCCTCAAGAACTATCCCGACGTCAGCGTCGAGATCATGATCAACGATGCTCTGATCGACATGGTCTCGGCCGGCTTCGATGCAGGTGTACGTTTCGGCGAGACCATTGCCGCCGACATGATCGCGGTCCCGATCGGCCCGCGGCATCGCTTCGCGGTGGTCGGCTCGCCCGCGTATTTCAAAGCGCGCAAACCGCCGGTGACGCCGCACGACCTGAAAGGCATGCCGTGCATCCGCTATCGATTCACCAGTGGTGCGGTCTATCGCTGGGAATTCGAACGCGGCGGCATCGAGGTCGATATCGATGTCGAAGGGCCGCTGACGATGAACGATCAGGACCTGATGGTCGATGCGGCGCTGGACGGGGCAGGGCTCGCCTACGTGTTCGAGGCGCAGGTCGAGGCGTTGATAGCGAAAAAGAAACTGGTGCGCGTGCTGGCCGACTGGTGTCCGGCCTATCCCGGCTTCTTCCTGTACTACCCGAGCCGCCGGCAACTGCCGGCGGCACTCCGTGCATTCGTCGATTTCGCGCGGGCGGGCAACTAAACGTCGCACAGGCTGTGTATGGCCTTTGCGTCGCCGATCGCTAAAGTACCGGCTGACGCATTCAGGGGAGGGAGCGCCGTGGCGGTCGATGCCGGATTCGTTCGAAAAATCTTCGCCGACCTCGAGCATGGCGACGGCGCCGGGTTCTTCACCCATGTCGCCGATGACGTCGACTGGATCGTGATGGGCACCCATCCGCTTGGCGGACATTACAAATCGAAAGCCGATTTCATCGCCGGCACATTCGCAAAGCTCGGCAGGGTGCTGCCGAACGGCGCGCAATTGCACGTCGATAACCTGATCATTGACGACGACGTTGCGATTGTAGAACTGCATTCCGAAGCTGTCGCTAAAAACGGCTTTCGCTTCGACAACCATTATTGTTGGGTCTGCTACTTCAGCAACGACAGCATCGTGCGCGTCCGCGCCTACCTCGATTCGGTGATGGTGGCGCGGCTATTCGAGCAGAATCCGATCGGCTAGGGCGCTTGCTTCACCTCGCCCCGCTTGCGGGGAGAGGTCGGATCGCATCGACAGATGCGATCCGGATGAGGGGGTACAGGTCTATCGATTAACAGCGTGCTCGCGGATAAAGCCCCTCATCCCGACCTTCTAAGAGCGAGCTTCGCTTGTCTCGACCCCGCAAGCGGGGAGAAGGAGAAGAACTCAAGCCCCCCTGAACACCGCCTTGCGCTTCTCGACAAACGCCTGCACGGCCTCCTTGTGATCCGATGTCACCTGGCAGCGGACCATGCGTTCGGCTTCGTGGTCGCGCGCGGTGGCGAAGTCGAACATCAGGGCTTCGTCGAGATTGTCCTTCATGTAGCGGATCGCAATCGTCGGTCCGTCCGCGATCGATTTGGCGAGCGCGAAGGCTTCCGCCTGCAATTGGTCATCCGGGACCACGCGGTTGACGAGGCCGATCGTCTCGCAGCGCGCAGCCTCGACCCGCTCGCTGGTGAACATCAATTCGCGTGCCCGCGAGGTGCCGACCAGTCGGGTCAGCAGCCAGGCGATGCCGTAGTCGCCGCTGAGGCCGACCTTGAGATAGCCGGTGGAAAGGAAGGCCGACTGCGCGGCGATCCGCATGTCGCAGGCCATCGCCAGCGCCAAACCTGCACCGACGGCTGCGCCCGGCAGCGCCGCGATGGTCGGCTTGCGCACCGAGACCAGCGCGCCGGTCAGCAGGCGCTGTCGCTCCTGCAGATCGGCGACCCGCTCGTCATGCGACATTGCGAGTTTGCTCTTGTCGCGGTTGGCGCCCATGCCCTTGACGTTGCCACCGGCGCAGAACGCCGTCCCGGCGCCGGTCAGCAGCAGCGCGCCGACTTCGGGATTCTCGCCGCAGGCCTTGATCATGTTGCGCAAGGCCGGCGTCAGATTATCCGACATCGCGTTGCGCGCTTCGGGGCGGTTCAACGTGATGATGGCGACGCGGTCGCGGATCACGCACAGCAATTCGTCGGTGCCGGTGTCGATCTTGGTCTCGGTGGTCATTTCGTTCCCCATGCCCTTGTTGTTCGTTCTTGTGGCAATTCCGTAGGGTGGGCAAAGGCGCTGGCGCCGTGCCCACCAAGTTCATGCGCAGTCGTCAACGGTGGGCACGCTTCGCTTTGCCCACCCTACGGCAGCCTAAAACTTCTCCACCCACGGACGCAGTTCCAGTTCCCAGGTCCAGGCGCTGCGTGGTTGTTGCAGCACATTCCAGTAGCTCAGCGCAATGGCGTCGGGGTCGAGCATCGAGTCCGGTCTGTCGGCAGGTTCCGTCCGCGCCGCACTGCGGATGCCGCCGTCGATGACGAAATGCGCGATGTGGATGCCGTGCGGCGACAATTCGCGCGCCATGCTCTGGGCGAGCCCGCGCAACGCGAACTTGCCCATCGCGAACGGCGCCGACTGCGCGTAGCCCTTGACGCTGGCGGAGGCGCCGGTGAACAGGATGGCGCCATGCTTGTTGGGTAGCATGCGCTGCACCGCCTGCTGCGCCACCAGAAAGCCGCCGAACGCCGAGACTGCGATCGCCTGGGCGACGTCCGCCGGCACCAGGTCGGTAAAAGCGCCGCGCGCGCGCCCGCTGGCGTTGTAGACGACGAGGTCGGGCACGCCGATTTCACGCTCGACCAGGCCGAACAGCCGCTCGACCTCCTCCGCGTTGGTGGCGTCGCAGGCAAAGGCCTTGGCGCCGGTCTCGGTGCAGAGCGCGCCGAGCTTCTCGATCTTGCGGGCGGCCAGCGCGACCTTGATGCCTTCGCGAGCGAACAGCCGCGCCAGCGATGCGCTCAGGCCTTCTCCGGCGCCGACGATCAGGGCGTTCTTGTATTTCGGGATGTCCATCGGCGCGGTCCTCAAATGGTCGGGGACTGGGTATCTAAGCGCGCAATCCCGCGAGGCAACCCGCGGCAGCGAGGATCAGGTCGAGATCGCGCTTGTCGGCGATCTCGGCATATTTGGCACGGAGCATGCCGAGCGAACGGGCGTGATATTTCTGCGGCTTCTGAACCCAGACCTTGTCGCCAAGGGTAACGCTGAACTCGTCCTTGGCCTCCATCAGCGCCTTTTCGTTGGCGAGCGTCCAGGTCCAGAATTGCCGCCCGACCTGCTTGGTCAGAATCGGCATCAGGGTCGGCGCCAGCGCGGTCCATGTTTCGAACGCGCCTTCGTTCCGCGGCCACAGCATGCGGTGTACCCAGTCGAGCACGTGTGGTGCGCCGCCGCCGATCAAGCCGCCCACCGTTGGATCGGTCCACATCTCGTAGAACTGGCCCCAGAGTCCGAAATCGCCGAACGCCGGTCGTCCGCCAAATAGATAGGGACGCGTTGCCAGATGCGCGTCGAGCATATCAAGGATTTCCTGGAATCCAGACTCGATCTGCGGTGCGGTCGTGGCGTTCGAGCCAACGAACCAGACCCGGTCGACCATGCGCGCGCGCACTTGCGCCGTGAACGCATCATGTTCCTGCTCGCTGGCGCCGGGCGCGCGCATCCGCGCGATGCGTCCGGCCGAGGAGATCTGGTCGACGTCGCGGGCCCAGCGGTAGTGAAACATCCATTTGTTGCCCCACTCGTCGCCGAATTCCTCGATCAGCGCGGAGATGAACCGCGTGACGGGCTCGCCAGGATGGATCGAGGGTTCAGGGTGATGTTTCTCGACCAGGTCGATGATCGGGGTGGAATCCTGGATGCCAGTACCGCCGGGTGTGACCACCAGCGGGATGATCGGCATTTTGGCGTATTTCTCGAATTCCGGCTGGCTTGCCGCATTGCGCAACACCCATTGATGCGGAATTCCCTTGTAGCGGAAATAAGAGCGGACCTTGACGGAGTAGGGCGACATTTCTGCGCCGATAACGCGATATCCGTCCGCCATGGGGCGGTCCTCCAATGTTGCTTGTTGACGGCTTGATCGCCTGCGTTATCGGTAGATGATCAATATCGGGCGGAACGAACAAGGGCTAAAAATGCAGCCACTCAAGCAGGAACGCGCAGGCGCGGCCAACCAGCCGGGATTGCTGGCACCGGACACGACGGGGATGAATTTCTACCGGGCCGATCCGGCGCTGACGGATTTGCTCAAGCTGCATCTTCCCGAAGCGCTGTTCCGGCACATCGAGCCGCATCTCGATCGCCTCGGCGGGCTCGCGGGCGGCTATCTCGACGAATGCGCACGGCTGGCCGACCGCCACACGCCGGTGCTGCACCAGCGCGACCGCTTCGGGCGCGATTCGCAATACATCGAATATCATCCGGCCTATCGCGAGCTGGAGAAGGCCGCGTTCGGCGAGTTCGGCATTCACGCGATGTCGATCCGCAAGGGCATCATGGGCTGGCCGGACAAATATCCCGTCGTCGCCAAGCACGCCTTTACGTTCCTGTTCAACCAGACCGAATTCGGCATGGGTTGCCCGATCAACGTCACCGACGGTTGCGCCAAGCTCTTGAACAATTTCGGCAGCGACGCCTTGAAGGCGCGCTATCTCGACGGCCTGACCCAGACCGACATGAGCAAGCTGACCCAGGGCGGCCAGTTCATGACCGAGAAGGAAGGCGGCTCCGACGTCGGCACGCTGACCACAACGGCTGTGCAGGAAGGCGATCACTGGCGTCTGCATGGCGAGAAATGGTTCTGCTCCAATGCGGACGCCGAGGTGGTGATGCTGCTGGCACGGCCGGAAGGCGCCGGCCCCGGCACCCGGGGCGTCGGCCTGTTCCTAATGCCGCGGCGGCTGGAGGACGGCTCGCAAAACCACTACCGGATCGTGCGGCTAAAGGACAAGCTCGGCACCCGCTCGATGGCCTCGGGTGAGATCAAACTGGAAGGCGCGATTGCCTATGCGGTCGGCAAGCTCGATCGCGGCTTCGTGCAGATGGCCGAGATGGTCAATTCGTCCAGGCTTTCCAATGGCGTCAAATCCACCGCGCTGATGCGGCGCGCGTATCATGACGCGATGACGGTGGCGCGAAACCGCGTGGTGTTCGGCCAGCGCATCATCGACCTGCCGCTGGCGCGGCGGCAATTGATGAAGATCATGTTGCCGACCGAGCAGGCGCTGTCGATGAGTTTTCTCACCGCCGATGCGCTGGATCGTGCCGAGGCCGGCAGCCAGGATGCGGCGGCGCTGCTGCGGATCCTGACCCCGACCCTGAAATTCCGCGCCACCCGCGACGCCCGCAAGGTGTGCGGCGATGCGCTGGAGATGCGCGGCGGCATCGGTTACATCGAGGAATTCGCCACCGCGCGGCTGTTGCGCGATGCCCATCTCGGTTCGATCTGGGAAGGCACCGGCAACATCGTCGCGATCGATGCGTTGAAGCGCGCGGTCGGCCGCCATGGCGCAGATGGCGCGCTCGCCGCCGACCTGCACGCCCGGCTCGACGACAGCGCCAATGTGCCGCAGACCTGGCGCAAGCGTCTCGGCGATCTTGCCGATCGCGCCATCGGCTTTGCGCGACAGGTCGCCGCCAAATCCGACAATGAAGGGGACGCGCGGCGTGCGACGAGCCTGCTTTACCATGTCGCCAGCGCGGTGGCGCTGGCCTGGGAAGGCGGGCGGATTCACGAGATGCGCGGCGACGCGCGCCGGCTGCTGCTGTCGCGCATGGTCATCGACCATCGCGTGTCGCCGGGCGATCCGTTCCAGCTCACGGAAAGTGCCGCGCAACGTGCAATTACCGGACACCTGCTCGGCGAGCGCGCGATCGGCATGGCCGAGGTTGGCGAATTGCTTTCGGCAGCGTAGGCTGTGGCCACGCAAGGTTCTGGTTCAAGAAACATAAAATAAAGGGAGTGCCCATGAAGGCCGCCGTACTGTTCGAAGTCAACAAGCCGCTGCAGATCGAGGATGTCAGCGTGCCGAATCCCGGCCCGCGCGAAGTCCTGATCCGTACCCGCGTCGCCGGCCTCTGTCACTCCGACCTGCACTTCATGGAAGGGCTGTATCCGCACCCGCTGCCCGCGGTGCTCGGCCATGAGTCCGCCGGGGTCGTCGAGAAGGTCGGCTCGGACGTGACCTATGTGAAGCCCGGCGATCACGTCGTGACGTGCCTGTCGGTGTTCTGCGGCACCTGCGACAACTGCACCACCGGCCGCACCGTGCTCTGCACCGACACCACCGTGAAGATGCTGCCGGGCGCTTCCAACCGGCTGTCCTGGGCGCGTTCGGAGAAGCTCAACCAGTTCCTCAACCTGTCGTCGTTCGCCGAGCAGATGCTGGTGCACGAAAACGCCATCGTCAAAATCCGCAAGGACATGCCGCTGGAACTGGCGGCGCTGATCGGCTGCGGCGTCATCACCGGCTATGGGGCTGTCGTGAACACCGCCAAGGTCACCGCCGGCGAAACCGTAGCCGTGATCGGCTGCGGCGGCGTCGGCATGGCGGCGATCAACGGTGCGGCGATTGCCGGTGCCGGCCGCATCATCGCGATCGACACCAATCCGGCCAAGCTGCAGTTGGCCACCAAGTTAGGGGCCACCGACGTCGTCGATCCCCGCAACGGCGACGTGGTGCAGCAGGTCCGCGATCTCACCAATGGCGGCGTGCAGCACTCGTTCGAAGTGCTGGGACGGAAAGACACCGCGGAACAGTCGTTCGCCATGCTGGCGCCCGGCGGCACCGCGACCATCGTCGGCATGATTCCGTTCGGTCAGAAGATCGAGCTGCACGGCTTCGATTTCTTGCGCGAGCGCCGGATCCAGGGCTCGTCGATGGGCTCCAACCATTTCCGTGTCGACATGCCCCGCCTTATCGAATTCTACATGCGCGGCAAGCTGCATCTGGAAGACTGGATCTCGGCCAAGTTGAAGCTTTCCGAGATCAACGAGGGCTTTGCCAACATGAAGGCCGGCAAGACGCTGCGCAGCGTGATCATGTTTGATAGCTGATGGATAGACAGCCGTCGTCCCGGCGAAGGCCGGGACCCATACGCCGCGGCCGATGTAAGCGGCACAATGGGAGACGGCTGTCATTCCGGGATGGTCCGAAGGACCAGACCCGGAATCTCGAGATTCCGGGTTCGATGCTTCGCATCGCCCCGGAATGACGGTGTTAGACCCTACCGCGACACGTGCGCCGACACCGCCAGCCACTTGCCGTTCTGCTTCGCCCAGCAATCGGTGTAGCGCCCGTGGGCCTTTGTACCATCCGCCGTCGTATAGCTGGTGGTGGCGTGGATGATGGCGAAGTCGCCGAGGACGCGGATCTTCACGTCGTGCTCTTTCAGATTCCTGATCGTGACCGGCAGGGCCGTTTGCTTGAGAAACCCGGCGCGGTCGACCAGCGACTTGTCGGGATTGGAGCAATAGAACTCCGGCGCCAGGATTTCGTCGAAGCGCTTGACGTCGCAGTTCTGCACCGAGGCGACGTAGTCTCGGTTGAGCGCGGTGAGTTGGTCGAGGTCGCTGGACATTGATTCCTCCCGTTATTCGCCCTCTCCGTCATTGCGAGGAGCGAAGCGACGAAGCAATCCATTCTTCGAGTGGAAAGATGGATTGCTTCGCTTCGCTCGCAATGACGGGTTTAGGTTCTGTGCCCAGTTCTAATCATCAAACATCTTCGGCGGCACGAAGCCGCCGAATTCGCGTTCGATCAGCTCGGCCAATTTCAGCGGCGTCCGATCCTCCAGCCACGGGCCGACGATCTGCACGCCGACCGGAAGTCCATCGGGCGCGAAGCCGGTCGGGATCGCGGTCGAGGGCAGGCCGGGCAGCGTGGCGATGCCGGGCCAGGCGAGCTGGTCGGGATAGACGTAGTCCTTGCCGTCGATGCTGATGCGGCGCTGTTCCTGGTCGGCGGAATGATCGTGTGGGTAGGCCGGTGTCGGCATGACCGGGCAGATCACCGCGTCGTAAGTCTTGAACAGCTCGCGCCATTGCGCCCGCAGGCGCGAACGGCCGCCGTCGTCCATCAGCCAGTCGCGATGGCTCTGTGCGATGCCGCGCAGACGCTCGGCGCCGAGGCTGGTCTCGCTGGCGGGCAGCGCCGCGGCGGCGGCCTTCGCCCCGGCATAGATCTCCGGCGGGAAGGATGCGCCCAGGAACGACATCAGCCTTCGCATGTAGAGCCGGGTCGAGGCGGTAAAGTCGGGCAACAACGGACTGCTGCGGTCGACCTTGACGCCGGCCTTGGCAAGATTTGCGGCCAGTGTTTCCAGCGTCCCGCGTACCGCCTTGTCGGTCGGCAACACCGGATCGGTATCGATCAGCAGCACGCGGAAATTCTTCAGTTCGGTGTGGCGCGCGGCCGGCAGTTCCAGTCGGTAGCCGATGCCGGCGTCAAGCGGGTCGGGTCCCGCCATCGCGTCCAGCAGCAAAGCGAGATCGGCAGCACCGCGCGCCATCGGCCCGATCACGCTGAGGTCGCGGTTCGATGGCAGCGGCGGTATAGGCGGCGCCACGTGACCGCGCATCGCAACGAGATCGAAGGTCGGCTTGTGGGCGTAGACGCCGCAATGAAATGCCGGCACGCGCAGCGAGCCGCCGATATCGGAGCCGATCGACAGCGGACCATAGCCCGCGGCCAGCGCCGCCGACGATCCGCCGGAGGAGCCGCCCGGCGTGCGGCCGAGGTCGAACGGATTGTTGGTGGTGCCGTAAATCTCGTTGTAGCTCTGCCAGTCAGCGAGCGCGATCGGCACGTTGGTTTTGCCGAGAATGACGCAACCCGCTTCCTTGACGCGCGTGATCGGCAGCGAATCTTCCTTGGCGATGAAGTCCTTGTAAACCGGATTACCCCAGGTCGTCGGCAGGCCCGCGATGTTGTAGGATTCCTTCACGGTCAGCGGGATGCCGAGCAGCGGCTTCTTCACCCCGCGCGCCAGTTCGGCGTCGGCGGCGCGGGCGGCGTCGAGACCGCGCTCGAAATCGCGCACACAGATCGCATTGACCTTGGCGTCGTGTCGCTCGATGCGGCCGATGACGTCCTGCGCCAGTTCGACCGCGCTGACTTTCCTCGCAGCCAGCGCCGCCGATGTTTCGACGGCGGTCTTGAAGCTCCATTCCGATTTGGCCAAGGCGTGCTCCCGGGTCTGCAGATGTTTTGTCATTGAATGCGGCGAATGATGCTCAGTTTGCATCATCGCTGCAAGAGCAATGGCTGTACAGCGGCGCGTCAGTCATGCAGCTAGGCTATTGGCGAAAGCGCCGCGTACACGCTAGTCTCTCGATCAACAAAAAATGAAAATGGCGGGAGGTGTCATGAGACTGGCTCAGGTGGCGGGTGCTGCATTCGCGATTGCCATCGGCGGCGCAACCATGGCTAATGCGGCCGAGATCAGGCTCGCCGAACAGTTCTCGATGGGCTACCTGCAATTCAACGTCATGAAGCGGGACAGACTGATCGAGAAATACGCCACGCAGCGTGGCCTGAAGGATTTCAAGGTATCGTGGCAGCGCTTCAACGGGCCGGTGGCGATGAACGAGGCGCTGCTGTCGAATTCGACCGACATCGTCAGCGGCGGCGTGCCGGGCCTGATCACGCTGTGGGACAAGACCCAGGGCACGTCGTTCGAGGTCAAGGGTATCTGCGCGCTGAGCTCGCAACCGTTTCTGCTCAACACCGCCAATCCGGATATCAAGTCGATCAAGGATTTTGGCGAGCGCGACCGCATCGGCGTGCCCTCCATCAAAGTTTCGGTGCAGGCGGTGGTGTTGCAGATGGCGGCAGCCGCCGCCTTCGGCGAGGAAAACTATGCCAAGCTGGATCCGCTGACGGTGTCGATGTCGCCGCCGGACGCGACGATTGCGATGCTGAGCGGGGCAGGCGGGGTCAATTCGGCTTTCAGCGTGCCGCCGTTCCAGTTCCAGCAACTGGAGCAGAAGAACATCCACACCGTGTTGTCATCGTTCGACGTGCTGGGCCCGCACTCCTTTACGGTGGCGTGGACCTCGGCGCGCTTCCGCAAGGACAATCCTGAGCTCTATGCCGCGTTTCTCGATGCCGTAAAGGAAGCGACCGCGATCATTGCCGCCGACCCCAAAGGCACCGCGCAAAGCTGGATCGACGATACCGGCTCCAAGCTGCCTTTGGAGACCGTGACCAGGGTCGTGATGGGCCCGAGCGTCGAATGGACCATGACGCCGGCGGCGACGATGAAGTTCGCCAAATTCATGCGCAAGGTCGGCACCACCAAACACGAGCCGGCGTCGTGGAAGGAGATGTTCTTCCCGGAGATCGGCGGGTTGAACGGGAGTTGAGCCGAGCCTGTTGCGTCAGGGCTGGTATGGCCGCGCGGAGGCGTGCGGCATCGGATTGACGGGCACCCTGACGGGGTCGCTTGCGCCGGACTTGCTGTCCGGAACCGGAAAGGCGTAGCCGACGATCGTCTTGATGACGAGGCGGTCGGACGCCGGCGTCAGGCCATACCCGACGCCGAAATTGACGTCGAAAGCACCGAGCTTGAAATCGGTAACGGCAAACAGCGTGTGCTGCTGATCGCTGAGCTTCTTGAAATTCCCGATCTCGCCGAGATCGGCGTAGTGCTCGAGCCCGATAGAGAAATCCGGGCCGAGCTTTTTCGCCAGCCGCGCCGCCGGGGCGAAGTCAGCCTCGCCGTTTTTTCCGAAGCCGATATCGACGATCGGGTTGACGATGAACTCGTAGTCGCCCTGGCGAACGCCGATGATGGGCCGGATCTCCAGCCCGAACCGGGTCTGCGAAAATTTCGGTGTCGAGTTCGACAACTCGAAATTGACGCCGTAGAAAAAGTTGCGCTGCTCGGCATTGGGCGAGACGAACAATGTCCGCAGCTTGAAAGAGTCGGACAGGAATTGCTGATTCTGCACCGCGAATGGCAGATAAAGCCCGACCTCCCACCAGTCGGTGACACCATAGGCAAACTCGGGCGTCCCGTTGAGGCTGCCGTTGGAAACGAGGCCGCCGGGAAACGGCGGATCCTTTTGCCCGAGCGCGACGTAATTGAGGTGCTGCTGAATCGTGAACTGGCCGGGCGCCGCGATTCCGGCGTTGTAGACTTGGATTTCGTCGACGGCCCAAGCGGGTTGGGCCAGCATCAGCGAGAAAGCCGCCCCCGCCAGGACGCCAAGTCGGAAGCGGTCACCGCGTTTGAAGCTTCGTTTCATGGCCGCCCCGCTAGGCGGCCCCGATCAGAATGCCGACCGCGAGCACGATGGCGCCGCCGAGCACGATCTGGAACACCGCCTGCAGGAACGGCGTGTCCATGTAGCGCGCGCGAATATAGGCAATCGCCCACAATTCGAAGAACACCACGATGCCGGCAATGGCGGTCGCGATCCAGAACGCGTTCGCCCACGTGTCCGGGACCAGATAAGGCATGGTGTGGCCGAGGCCGCCGAGCGTCGTCATCAGGCCGCAGGTGATTCCACGCAGCCAGGGCGAGCCGCGCCCGGTTAGCGAGCCGTCATCGGACAGCGCTTCGGCAAACCCCATGCTGATGCCGGCGCCGATCGAGGCGGCGAGGCCGACCAGAAAGGTCTGCCAGTTGTGATGCGTGGCGAAGGCCGCGGCGAACAACGGCGCCAGCGTCGAGACGGAGCCGTCCATCAGCCCGGCGAGGCCGGGCTGGACATATTGCAGCACGAACATGCGCCGGCGCGTCTTGTCTTCCTCGGCGCGCACGTCGGGGCTGAGGATCTTGTCGGTCAGCTTCACGGCAAGCTTCTCGTGGCCCTTTTCCTCCTCGGCGAGGTCGCCGAGCAACCGGCGCACGCCGACATCCTCGGCCCTCTCGGCAGCCTTGATGTAGAATTGCTCGGCCTGCAGCTCCATGGTCTCGACCTCCTTGCGGATGGTGTCGAGCGGCAGGTTCTTGGTCAGCCAGATCGGGCGGCGGCGCAGGAATCCGCGGACGTCCTCGCGGCGGATCGGCGGCAGATGCGGGCCGAAGCGCTGCTCGTACATTTCGAGCAGGCGGTGGCGATGGCCGCGTTCCTCCTCGGCCATTTCCTCGAAGACCTTGGCCGAATCCGGATAGCGCTCGGCCAGATCCTCCGCGAAGCTCATATAGATGCGGCTGTCCTCTTCCTCCGAGGAGATCGCAACCGCCAGCACCTCGCGCTCGGTCAGGTCGGCGAAATTCTTCACGGCGGGGCTCCAATGATCAACTTAGAACTATTCTAAATTGATATAGAGCACCGCATTTCCGAGGTCAAATCGTTTAGCCGGCCGGTTTGGCCTGTTGCAGGAACTGCAGCAACAACCGGCTCACTTCGGCGGGCTGCTCCTGCTGCACCCAGTGGCCGGCGCCGTCGACGAGATGGCAGCCGATCATGTTGGTGCAGGCTTTGGATTGCATCGCCTCGTAGACGCCGGGGCGCTGATAGGTGCCCCAGTCCTGCTTGCCAGAGATGAAAGCGGAGGGCACGTCGATGGTCCGCCCCGACGACCAGGTCTGCAATTCCGGCAGGAACGCGCCTGAGGTGCCGCAGCGGTACCATTGCAGGCCGCCCTGGAAGCCGGTGCGGGCATATTCGGCGCTGTAAAAGGAAAGCTCGCTGTCGGGCAGCCAGCGGTTGGCGGCGATTTCGGCAGGTGAAGGCATTTCCGCCGCAACGGTCGCGGCCATGTCCTTGGCGAGATCCATCACGTAATAGGTCGGCAGTTTCGCCAGTTCGCCCGCCGACCATGATTGCAGCGGATAAGGCGTGTTGGCTTTCCAGTCCGCGCTCTTGTGATGGTAATAGCCGCGCAGGAAATCATGCACGCCTTGCGGCGCGTGCTGCATGTCGGCATTGGCCGGGCGCGTTGAATAGTACCACTGGTAGTGCTTACGCGGCCGCGGCAGCGCTGCGAGGTCACGATGCACGGGATCTTCTGCGGCCGGCTTGGCCGGCCCATCAGCGGTGTTGAACGGCAGTGGCGGCACGCCGCCGAACGGCGCGCTCATCAGCGCGACCGAGCGAAACACATCCGGCCGGATCAACGCACACCAGGCCGCGACCGACGAGCCGAAATCATGGCCGAACACGGCGTCGACGTGCTTATAACCAAACGCCGACACCAGCCCGAGCGCGTCGCGCACCAGGTTGGTGAGCCGGAACGGGCTCAGGTCGCCGTCATAATCGGCGCTCCATCCGGTGGTGCGGCCATAGCCGCGCTGGTCCGGCGCGATCACGTGATAGCCGGCGGCCGCAAGCGTGGGCATCACCTTGCGCCAGGAGAACGCGAGTTCGGGAAAGCCGTGCAGCAGCAGCACGCAGGGCCGGCCCGGCGTCTCGAAGCCGGCCTCGAGCACATGCATGCGCAGGCCGTTGATGTTGTCGACATAGCGCGAGCGGATGGTGGCGGGGAGCGGGATGTCGGGGAGGGGGGTGGTCATTTCGTTTCCTCGTCATGGCCGGACGAAAGCGCGAAGCGCGTCTTTACTGGATGTCCCAGCCATCCACGTCTTCTTATGTCGTGGACTGTAAAGACGTGGATGCCCGGGACAAGCCCGGGCATGACGGCGGTGAGGTCGGTAGGGTGGGCAAAGGCGCATCGCGCCGTGCCCACCATCTATCCTCGTGCTGTGTTCTCAATGGTGGGCACGCTTCGCTTTGCCCACCCTACGAATTCACGCCTTCGCGGCCTTCGGCCAATACTTGTCGCGCAGATGCCGCTTCACCAGTTTCCCCGTTGGCGTGCGCGGCAGTTCAGCCTCAAAATCGATGCTCTTCGGGCATTTGATCGGCGACAGGTGCTTGCGGCAGAACACGATCAGTTCGGCCTCCAGCTCCTTGCCGGCCTTGGCCATGTCGTGCGGCTGCACCACGGCCTTGACCTCTTCGCCCATCTCCTCGTTCGGCACGCCGAACACCGCGACGTCGGCAACGCCGGGATGGGTGATCAGCACGTCCTCGGTCTCCTGCGGGTAAATGTTCACACCGCCGGAGATGATCATGTAGGACTTGCGGTCGGTGAGGTAGAGATAGCCTTCGTCGTCGAGATAGCCGACGTCGCCGAGCGTCGACCAGCCTTTATCGTTGTAGGCGCGTTTCGTTTTCTCGGGATCGTTGTGATAGGTGAAAACCGGTGCGTCGGCGAAATACACCGTGCCGATCTGGCCCACCGGCATCTCAGCATCGTTCTCGTCCAGAATCTTGATCTTGCCGACCACGGCGCGGCCGACGGTGCCGCGATGGGTCAGCCATTGCTGCGAGGTGGAGACCGTGACGCCGTTGCCTTCGGAGCCGGCGTAGTACTCGATCAGGATCGGCCCCCACCATTCGATCATCCTGGCCTTGACGTCGATCGGGCAGGGCGCGGCGGCGTGGATTGCGCCCTTCAGCGAGGAGACGTTGTAGCGGGTGCGGACGTCTTCCGGGAGCTTCAGCATGCGCACGAACATGGTCGGCACCAGCTGCGACTGGGTGATCTTGTACTTCTCGACCAGTTTTAGAAATTCCTCGGCGTCGAAATGCTCCATGATGATCGAGGTGCCGCCGAGCGTGATCGCCATCATGTTGAAGCGCAGCGGAGCCGCGTGATAGAGCGGCGCCGGCGACAGATAGATGCTGTCGGAGGTCATGCCGCACATGTCGGCGCAGAGAACTTTCAGGAACGGGTTCGGCAGATCGATCGGATTGTTCTCCGATGCCCGCTTGATGCCCTTGGGCCGTCCGGTGGTGCCCGATGAATACAGCATGTCGTAGCCGGCGACTTCGTCCACGATCGGCGTCGTCGGCATCGCGATCGCTTCTCTGTCCCAGCAGCGAAAGCCAGCTTCGGGTTCGTCGACCATGAAGAATAGCGGCTCGCCCGCTTCGCCCTTGACCAGGCTCCTGACCTGCTCGGCGCATTTCGGCGAGGTGATGAAGGCCTTGGCGCCGCAATCCTTGACGATATAGGCGATCTCGTCCTGGGTCAGGTAACGGCTGATCGCGGTGTAATAGAGCCCCGCGCGCTGCGCCGCCCAGCAGATCTCCATGAACGCCAGACGGTTTTCCATCAGGAAGGCGATGTGGTCGCCGGCCTTGAGGCCGAGCGAACGAAACAGTTGCGCGCCCTGGTTCGAAAGCTCGTCGAGTTCGCGATAGGTGATCGCCTTGCCGGTGCCCGCCATCTGATAGGCGATCTTGTTCGGCACGGTGCGGGCGTAGATGGACGGATGGGTCATGGCGTTTCCTAGGGCAAAATATCGTCGTCGTCCCGGCCTAGTGCGCAATTGCGCACGGGAGCCGGGACCCATAACCGCCAATGGTGATGAGAGAAGCGCGGTGCTAGTTCTGAGTGCTAACACTTCCGCTTGGGGTTATGGGTCCCGACTCCTGATGCGCAATTGCGCATCAAGGCCGGGACGACACCGTTGTTGGTACTGCGTCAGCTGTTGCTGAACTTACAGCCGCTCGACGATCGTCACATTCGCCATGCCGCCGCCTTCGCACATGGTCTGCAGGCCGTAGCGCTTGTTGCGCTGCTTGAGCGCGTTGACCAGCGTGGCCATCAGCTTGGTGCCGGAGCCGCCGAGCGGATGGCCGAGCGCGATGGCGCCGCCGTTGATGTTGAGCCGTGCCGGATCGGCGCCGGTGGTCTTCAGCCAGGCGGTCGGCACCGAGGCAAAGGCCTCGTTGACCTCGAACAGGTCGATGTCGTCGATCGACATGCCGGCCTTCTGCAACGCGCGCTGGGTCGCCGGCAGCGGCGCTTCCAGCATGATCACGGGATCACCGCCCATCATGGTCAGGTGATGGATGCGCGCCATCGGCTTGACGCCGAGCGACTTCAGGCCGCGTTCGTTGACAATCATCACGCCGGAGGCGCCGTCGCAGATCTGGCTGGCGCTGGCGGCGGTGAGCTTGCCGCCTTCGGCGATCAGCTTGACGCCCTTGATGCCGTCGAGGGTGGCATCGAAGCGGATGCCTTCATCGATGTGGTGGGTGTCGGTCGAGCCGTCGGCGCGGGTGATCTGCAGCGGAACGATCTCGTCCTTGAAGGCGCCGGCCTGGGTCGCCGCGATCGCGCGCTGATGGCTGTTGTAGGAGTATTCGTCGAGCTGGTCCTTCGAGAGACCGTATTTCTCCGCCATCATTTCCGCGCCGGTGAACTGGCTGAACATGATGTTCGGATAGCGCTTCTCCATGCCCGGGCTCTTGTAATGGCCAAAGCCGTTCTTGGCCGGCAGCGACGAGGCGAGGCCCATCGGCACCCGGGTCATCGATTCCACGCCGGCGGCGATCACGATGTCCATGGTGCCAGACATCACGGCCTGCGCCGCGAAATGCAGCGCCTGCTGCGAGGAGCCGCACTGGCGGTCGATCGAGGTGGCTGGCACGCTCTCCGGCAGTTTCGAGGCCATCACGGCGTTGCGGGCGATATTGTTGGACTGTTCACCGGCCTGCATCACGCAGCCCATGATGACGTCTTCGACCTGGGCGGGATCGGCGCCGGTGCGCTCAATCAGTGAATCCAGCACGGACGCGGCGAGGTCGGCCGGATGCCAGCCGGCGAGACGTCCCCCCTTGCGGCCGCCTGCGGTACGTGCGGTGGCGACGATATAGGCCTCGGCCATGTCTGTTCTCCCTGAATTGTTTGTTGGATGGAAAAGTTGGGCCGGATTTAAGGGGTGGTCCGGGATTTAGTCAATCAATCAATTAACTCTTGAGTGCAGCCGCGGCATGCGCTTATGTGCGGCCGGATTTCGGACCAGGCAGTGATGGGATCACAGTTGAATACCAGCGTACCGACGAGGCTTCCGGGCGGAAAAAATTCCACCGCCGAGAAGCTGCTTGTCGCGGCCAGCGAGCTGATGATCGAGCGTGCCTCGATCGAAGTCTCGCTTTCCGACATCGCGCAGAAGTCCGGCGTCAACGCAGCCCTGGTGAAATACCATTTCGGCAACAAGGACGGGCTGTTGCTGGCGCTTTTGGCGCGCGACGCCGCCACCGAAATGAGCCAGCTTGAATATTTGATCAGCCAGCCGATCGCTCCGGCCGCAAAACTGCGCCTGCATATCGGCGGCATCATTCGCGCCTATCACCAGTTCCCCTACATGAACCGGCTGATCCATTATCTGCTGCATGAAAGCAGCGCGGAGGCCGCCGACGAAGTCTCGAAATTCTTCGTGGCGCCGCTGCTGGATTTTCAGCGCCGGCTGCTCGCCGAAGGCGTCAAGGCCGGCGAGTTTCGCGATATCGATCCGGTCATGTTCTACACCAGCCTGGTCGGCGCCTGCGATCACCTGTTCTTCGGCCGCCACGCAATGTCGCGTGCGACCGGCGTGGGTCCGGTCACGGATGAAGTATGCCGCCAGTACATCAAGCACATGGAAGCGCTGATCTGTGGCGGAATGCTGCAAGAGAAGAAGGGGCGAATGGCTGACGGTGAATAGCGTATGGAATTGTAAAGCCATTCGCTATTCACCGTCAGCTACTCGCCAAACAAGTCTAGAGAAGAAACGCCCCAAGGAAAGGTTATCAAGATGCAGTTGAAAGACGTTGCCGTTCTCATCACCGGTGGTGGCTCCGGCCTCGGCGCCGCCACCGCCCGCGCCATGGCGGCCAAGGGTGCGAAGATCGGCGTGATCGACCAGAACAAGGAAAATGCCGAAAAGGTCGCCGCCGAAGTGAAGGGCGTTGCCCTCCACGCTGACGTCACCGACGAGGAAGCCATCAAAGCCGCGATTGCCAAGGCGGAAGCCGCCCACGGCATCGCCCGCGTGCTGATGAACTGCGCCGGCATCGGCGGATCGCAGCGTATCGTCGGCAAGGACGGCGTCTATCCGCTGGCGAAGTTCGTCCGCATCATCAACGTCAACTTGATCGGCACCTTCAACGTGCTGCGCCTGTTCGCCGAACGGCTGGCGACCGAGGCCCCGATCGGCGAAGAGCGTGGCGTCGCCATCAACACCGCCAGCGTCGCGGCCTATGAAGGCCAAATCGGCCAGATCGCCTACTCCGCCTCGAAGGGCGGCGTCGTCGGCCTGACGCTGCCGGCCGCGCGCGACCTCGCCAGCCTCAAGATCCGCGTCAACACCATCGCGCCGGGCCTGTTCCTGACGCCGCTGCTGATGGGCCTGAACGAAGAAGCCCGCAAGAGCCTCGGCGCCCAGGTGCCGCATCCGGCCCGCCTCGGCGATGCCTCTGAGTACGGCAACCTCGCGGTTCATATCGTCGAGAACCCGATGCTCAACGGCGAGACCATCCGTCTCGACGGCGCGATTCGCATGGCGCCGCGGTAGTTGTTGTTTGCGGAGAACCCCCAGCGAGTCGTCCCGGCGAACGCCGGGACCCATACTCCGCGGCGGTTGTTGTTCTGAAGGTCTCTGCGACCGTGCCATCACGAAATGGCACGGCGTATGGGTCCCCGCGTTCGCGGGGACGACGGTGATGGGGAGTGACGCGTGACTCAACCGCTGCTGATCGAACACGACGACGGGGTCGACCGGGTGACGCTCAATCGCCCGGACAGCCTCAACGCGCTCAACCCCGAACTGATCGACGCGTTGAACACCTATTTCCAGGGCCTGCAGCGTAATCGTTCGACCCGCGTCGTGGTGCTGAAGGGCGCAGGCAACGCGTTCTGTGCCGGCCTCGACCTCAAACATGCGATGGCGCGCCGGGCCGGGCAGCAGGAGCCGCCCGGCGTCACCGAGTCCTTGGATTCGCAGCGACGGATCGCCGATATCGTGATGCTGATGCGGCGCTGTCCGCAGCCGATCATTGCGCTGGTGCAGGGCGCGGCGGCCGGCGGCGGATTTGCGCTGGCGCTTGCCGCCGACATCAGGATCGCGACCAAATCCGCGCGGATGAACTGTGCCTTCATCAAGCTCGGCCTTGGCGGCTGCGATATCGGCACCAGCTATTTCCTGCCGCGCCTGGTCGGCGTGTCGGTTGCGTCGGAACTGATCCTGACCGGACGCTTCATCGGCGCCGAGCGGGCGCTTGCCGTCGGTCTCGTTTCCGAAGTGGTCGAGGAAGGCGGGCTCGATGCCGCGGCGGAACCTTACGTCGATGCGATGATGACGGCCTCGCCGACAGGTTTGAGGCTGTCCAAGGAATGCCTCAATATGAGCGTCGATGCCGGATCCATCGAAGCCGTGATCGCGATGGAAGACCGCAATCAGGTGCTGTGCAGCCGCTCGGAAGATTTTGGCGAAGGCATCAGGGCCTTTCTCGAAAAGCGAAAGCCTGTCTATATCAGGCGGTAGGAAAACAAGACAAAGGATCCGCAAAGGACCGTATTCCGGGAGACGCAATATGAGTGGGAATGCAGCCGAGGTGCTGACCAAGCCCGGCTTTCGCAAGATCGAATGGCTGAAGCGCGACATCGACGTCGAACGTCGGCCCGACGGCGTCGTCGTTCTGAAATCGCGAATTCCGCTGCAGGCTTACGAGACGCATATCCCGGCATCATTGGCGAAGTGGGCGAAGCAAGCGCCCGACCGTACCTGGCTGGCGCAGCGCGGCGGTACTGAGCGGCAATGGCGCAAGGTTTCATACGGTGAAGCCAAGGGCACCGTCGACGCGCTGACGCAAGGCCTGCTCAATCTCGGCATTGCGGACGGCCGTCCGGTTGCGATCCTCTCCGGCAATTCGATCGAACATGCATTGATGACGCAGGCCGCGATGCAGGCGCGCCTGCCGGCGGCACCGGTGTCGCCGGCCTATTCGCTGATGAGCCAGGATCATCTGAAGCTCAAATACCTCTTCAACCTGATCAAGCCTGCGGTCGTGATGGTTCAGGACGGCCCGACTTTCGAAAAGGCGTTGAAGGCGCTCGATCTCGCCGGCGTCACCGTCGTGCATGTCGTGCGGCCCTGCGACGGCATCGAAAGCGTGTCGTTTGCCGATCTCGCGGGGACCTCAGTGACCAACGCAGTCGAGGAGTCGATTGCGAAGATCACGCCCGATAGCGTCGGCAAGCTGCTGTTCACCTCGGGCTCGACCGGTATGCCCAAGGCCGTCATCAACACCCAGGAGATGATGTGCGCCAATGCGGCGATGATGATGCAGGTGCGCCCGCGCGATCCGAACGGGCCGATCGCCACCATGCTCGACTGGATGCCGTGGAATCACACCATGGGCGGCAATGCCGCGTTCCATCCGATCCTGGTCGATGGCGGCACACTCTATATTGACGATGGCCGGCCGATGCCGGGTCTTTTCGAGGAGACGTTGAAGAATCTCCGTGACGTCTCGCCGACCTATTATGCCAACGTGCCCGCTGGTTACGCCGCGCTCGCCGCGGCGATGGAAAAGGACGACGCGCTCTGCCGCAGCTTCTTCAAGAACCTGAGCATCATGGCCTATGGCGGCGCGCGGCTGCCGGACGATCTCTACGACCGCATGCAGGCGCTGGCGGTGAAGACCACCGGCGAGCGCATCGTGTTCTATACCGGCTGGGGTTCAACCGAGACCGCGCCAACCGCGACCGGCACCTATTGGGACACCGAGCGCGTCGGCCTGATCGGCCTGCCGTTTCCCGGCGTCGAACTGAAGCTGGTGCCGTGCGGTTCGAAATACGAGCTGCGGCTGCGCGGCATCAACGTCACGCCCGGCTATTTCGGTCAGCCTGAGTTGACGAAGAAAATGTTCGACGAGGAAGGCTTCTACTGCATCGGAGACGCCGGCGTGTTCGTCGACGACAGCGACCCGCTGCAGGGCATCATCTTTGCCGGCCGCGTGGTCGAGGACTTCAAGCTCACAACAGGCACCTTCGTCCATGTCGGCTCGCTGCGCACCGACGCGATCGCGGCCGCCACGCCGGCGGTGCATGATGCGCTGGTCGCGGGACAGGATCGCGAATTCGTCGGGCTTCTGGCCTGGCCCAATCTGCATGCCTGCCGCCAGATCGTCGGCAATGCCGATGCAACGTTCGAGGAAGTGATCAAGCATCCCGACGTCATCGCCTGCGTCAAACGCGGTCTGGAAGCGCACAACACGGCTTGCAAGGGCAGCAGCATGCGGGTCGCCCGCGCGATGCTGATGGCCGAGCCGCCGTCGATCGACGGCAACGAACTCACCGACAAGGGCTACATCAACCAGCGCGCCGGCCTCGAACGCCGCGCCGCGCTGGTCGAGAAGCTGTACGCCGATCGTCCCGGCGAAGACGTCATTGTTTTGAACTGAAACGCACACCAACGCGAGTAGAGCGCCATGAATTTCGATTTCTCCGACGAACAAAAGCAGATGCGTGACGAAGCGAGGAAGTTCCTCGCCGAGAAGTGCCCGCCGAAGGCCGTGCGCGCGGTGCTGGACGGCAAGGCGCCGTACGACAAGGAGCTGTGGAAAGGCCTCGCCGAAATGGGTTTCCTCGGCATTGCAATCCCCGAAGCGTTCGGCGGCGCGGGCGCCGGCCATCTCGAACTCTGCGTGATCGCCGAAGAAATGGGCCGCGCGCTGGCGCCGGTGCCGTTTTCTTCCACGGTCTATCTCGCCGCTGAAGCGCTGATGATCGCAGGAAGCGACGCGCAAAAGCAGAAGTGGCTGCCGAAGATTGCCTCGGGCGACGCGATCGGCACGCTGGCGCTGTTCGAAGGCAAGGGTAATCCGTCACCGGCGGCGATCAAGCTGTCCGCTGCCGGCGGCACGCTGAACGGCACGAAGAAGCCGGTGCCGGATGGCGCGATTGCCGATTTCGCCGTCGTCGCGGCGCGCACGGGATCGTCGGGACGCGATTCCGATATCTCGCTGTTCATTGTCGATCTCAAGGCCGGCGGCGTCGAGGTAAAGTCGCTGACCAATCTCGATCCGACCCGTGGTCAGGCTGAACTCACCTTCAAGAACTGCAAGGCCGAGCCGCTCGGCGCGGCCGGTGAAGGCTGGAGCGTTGTCACGCAGGTGCTCGACCGCGCCGCGGTCTTGCTGGCGTTCGAACAGGTCGGCGGGTCCGACCGCGCGCTGGAGATGGGCCGCGATTACGCACTCGATCGTATCGCCTTCGGCCGTCCGATCGGTTCGTTCCAGGCGGTGAAGCACATCCTCGCCGACATGTATGTCTCGGCGACGCTGGCGCGTTCCAATTGCTATTACGGCGCCTGGGCGCTCTCGACCAACGCCTCGGAATTGCCGGAAGCGGCGGCCGCCGCGCGCATCAGCGCGACGCAGGCGTTCCAGCACTGCTCCAAGAACAACATCCAGGTTCATGGCGGCATGGGTTTCACCTGGGAGTTCGACTGCCATATGTACTACCGCCGCGCCAACGCCACCGCGCTGACGCTCGGCAGCCTGTCGTACTGGGAAGACGCGCTGATCGACCACATGCGCAAACGCAACGCGGCTTGATTGTTACGAGTCATTCCGGGGCGCGGCGGTACGCCGCGAACTATGATGTGCAACTGCACATCTGAGAATCTCGAGATAATAACTTCTGGATTCCGGATCGATCCGCAAAGGCGGATCGTCCGGAATGACGAGCAAGGACAACGTCATGAACTTCGATGACACCCCGCAGGAAGCCGCGTTCCGCGCCGAGGCGAAAGCCTGGATCGGCGCCAATGCGCCGAAGCAGTATGAGGATGAACTACGCAAATCCTCGCTCGGTCGCTCCGCACTCAAGGACGTCAACATTCTCGAAGTCGCAAAAGTCTGGCAGAAGAAGAAGGCTGACGCCGGCTGGGCCTGTCTGCACTGGCCGAAGGAATATGGCGGCCGTGGATCGTCGCCGATCGAACGCGTGATTTGGCAGCAGGAAGAGGGACCGTTCGGCAAGCTCTCCGGCGTCTTCATCATCGGCCATGGCATGTGCGGACCGACCATGATGGCGTTCGCCGGCGAAGAGCAGAAGCGCAAATATCTGCCGCCGCTGGCGTCGGGCGAAAAGGTCTGGTGCCAGTTGTTCTCCGAACCCGCTGGCGGTTCCGACGTTGCCGGCTTGCGCACGCGCGCCGAGAAGAAGGGCGACGACTGGATCATCAACGGCCAGAAGATCTGGACCTCGGGCGCGCACTATTCGGATTACGGCATCCTGCTGACGCGCACCGATCCGACCGTTGCCAAGCACAAGGGCCTCACCATGTTCTTCCTGGACATGAAGAGCCCTGGTGTCGAGGTGCGGCCGATCAAGCAGGCCAGCGGACATTCCGACTTCAACGAGGTCTATTTCACCGACGTGAAGATCCCGGATTCGCAGCGGCTCGGCGCCGTCAATGACGGCTGGAACGTGTCGCTGACCACGCTGATGAACGAGCGCATGTCGATCGGCGCCGGTGTCTCGACCGGCTTTCCGGAGCTGTTCGAGTTCTGCAACAGCCTGATGCTGGAGGATGGTCCCGCGATCGAAGATCCTGGCGTCCGTTCCAAGCTGGCGAACTGGGCGGTAAAGGCGAGCGGGTTGAAATATACCTCGATGCGCGCGATCTCGGCGCTGTCGAAGGGCGACCGTCCGGGTCCGGAAAACTCCATCGGCAAGCTGGTGGCGGGTTCGATGATTCAGGACGTGGCGATGTACGCGCTCGATCTGCAGGGCGCCGCAGGCGTGCTGAGCGGGCCGGAAGACGCCGAAGTCGCCGGAAAATTCCAGGCGATGCTGCTGCGTGCGCCGGGTACCCGCGTCGAGGGCGGTACCGACGAAATCATGCGCAATATCATCGCCGAGCGCGTGCTTGGCCTGCCCGGAGATATCCGGGTCGACAAGGACGTGCCGTTCAACAAGATTCCGACCAAGGGACGCGCGTAACAAGATCGTCATTCCGGGATGCGCCGCAGGCGCAGACCCGGAATCTAGAGGTTGTAAATCGAGATTCCGGGTTCGCGCGATGCGCGCCCCGGAATGACAGAAAGAGGAAGCCGCCATGAACTTCGACGACACCCCGCAGGAAGCCGAATTCCGTAGCCTCGCCCGCAAATGGGTCGAGGCCAACGCGCCGAAAAAATATGAGGCCGAGCTTTCCAAATCCTCACTCGGCCGCATCCGGCTCGAGAAGGAAGAGATCGTCGACGTCGGCAAGGCCTGGCAGAAGAAGAAGGCCGAAGGCGGCTGGGCCTGCCTGCACTGGCCGAAGGAATATGGCGGCCGCGGCGCCACCCCGATCGAGAAGGTGATCTGGCAGCAGGAAGAGGGCGTCTACGGCAAGCTGACGCAACCGTTCCAGATCGGCGAAGGCATGTGCGGTCCGACCGTGATGGCGTTCGGCAGTGAGGAGCACAAACGCCACTATCTGCCGAAGCTCGCTTCCGGTGAACATATCTGGTGCCAGTTGTTCTCCGAGCCGGCCGGCGGCTCCGACGTCGCGGGGCTTCGTACCCGCGCCGAGAAGAAAGGCGACAACTGGGTCGTCAACGGCCAGAAGATCTGGACCTCCGGCGCGCACTATTCGGATTACGGTCTGCTGATCACGCGCACCGACCCCAATGTGCCGAAGCACAAGGGCCTGACGATGTTCTTCCTCGACATGAAGAGCCCGGGCGTCGAGGTGCGGCCGATCAAGCAGGCCAACGGCATGCAGGAATTCAACGAGGTCTATTTCACCGACGTCGTGATTCCCGATCATCAGCGCCTCGGTGCGGTCGGCGACGGCTGGAACGTGTCGCTGACGACGCTGATGAACGAGCGCATGTCGATCGGCTCGCGGCTTGCGACCGGTTTTCCTGAAATGTTCGAGTTCTGCTCCAGCCTGATGACGGAAGACGGCCCCGCCATCGACGACCGCGCCACCCGCTCCAAGCTCGCAAGCTGGGCGGTGAAGGCGAGCGGGTTGAAATATACCAGCTATCGCGCGATCTCGTCGCTCTCCAAGGGCGAGCGGCCGGGTCCGGAAAATTCCATCGGCAAGCTGGTCTCGGGCACGATGCTGCAGGACATCGCAAGCTACGCGATGGACCTGGAGGGGGCAGCCGGCGCGCTGACCGGCGCGGACGAGGAAGTGGCGCACGGCCAGTTCCAGCAGATGTTGCTCAGTTCGCCGTCGATGCGCATCGCCGGCGGTACCGACGAAATCCTGCGCAACATCATTGCCGAGCGCGTGCTGGGCCTGCCCGGCGATATCCGGGTCGACAAGGACGTGCCGTTCAACAAGATCCCGACCAAGGGGCGATGACCATGGACGCTGCGGCAAAGACCAGGTACGCGACCGAAGATCGCATCGGCGTGCTCGAAGAGCTGTTGGGAGAACGCTATTCGGTTCGCGCGTTTCTGCCGCAGCCGGTGCCATCAAAGACCATCGAGCGCGTTCTCGTCGCGGCGCAGCGCACCGCGTCGTGGTGCAACAGCCAGCCCTGGCAGGTGTTGATCGCCAGCGGCGAGGCCAAGGAAAGATTTCGTAAAGCGATCTATGCCGAGGCCGCGTCCGGCGCCAAGGACGACCACGACTTCACGCCGCCGCGCGAATATCTCGGGCCTTATCTCGAACGCCGCCGCGAAAGCGGCTTTCAGCTCTACAACACGCTGGGCATCGTGCGCGGTGACAAGATGGCTTACGCCAAACAGGCGCTGGAGAATTACAATTTCTTTGGCGCGCCGCATGTCGCCGTTATCCACACCGACGAGCCGCTCGGCATCTACGGTGCAATCGATTGCGGCGCCTATGTCGGCAACTTCATGCTGGCGGCGCAGGCGCTCGGGCTCGGCACCATTCCGCAGGCCGCGCTGGCGCGTCACTCCGGGTTGATCCGGCGGCATTTCAAGCTGGCTGATGACCGCAAGGTGGTCTGCGGCATTTCGTTCGGCTTCGCCGACAACGCGCACAAGGTCAACAGCTACCGCACCTCGCGGGCGAGCGTGGCGGAGACCGTGACCTTCGTCGACAAATAAAACACGCGATGGCGTTTTCGATGTCGCGAGGCCAGTCCAGCGCCGTTATTGGCCGGGATAGCGATGCCAGTCCGGCTCGCCCCACTGGGCCGGCCAGAGATCGGCATTTGAACTGCGCACGGGCTGGCTACGGGATGCGGTCACGCGTTCGGCTTTGCGGACGTGGTGGTGTTCCCTCGCCGAGGCGACCTGGAACGTCGCGGTAGCCATCAACGCCACGCCAAGAAGGGTAAGGATTGTCGTTCGCATGGTCGGCTCTCCTGTTAGGACGCATTTCTTCGCGAAAGAAATGTTTCGCGCTGAGCGTCATCGTGCAGGAGATCACGATGCTCTCTCGAATATTCCTGTTGCGGCCATCACGAAGCAGCGAGCGAATATATTGGATATTGGTCACGGCTAATCGCTGACGCTGCTTGAGCGTGATCAGCCGTTCGCCCAAAAACCAGCTGACAGGGGCCGTCGCCGGGTACACACCACCGCGCGCACGTAAAACCCCGATCGCAGGGCGCGATCGGGGTTTTGCGTGTCGTTCAGGCGCGATCAGTAAGCGCAGACATTGACGGTGCGCAGGCGCATGCCGTGACGGGTCTGAATGTACTGCTGCTGATAGCAGTCGCTGACACCGGTGTTGACGTAAATGCCGCCGAAGCCGAAACCGCCATAGCCCCAGCCGTGATGTCCCCAGCCGCCATGAAAACCATGCGCGGAAGCGGCGGAGGGAGCCAGAGCAGCCGCACTGAGGGAGGCGGCGGCGATCAGTCCGAGGGTAACCTTGCGAAGCATCTTAATTCTCCAGTTTGGTGGCGCGAGGCCGTTGTTTCGTCCCTGCCCATCAGTCGGGGCCACCGCGCCCCGCGTTCACACCCGATCTGGAGAATCGTGTTTCAGGAGTGTTTCGTGGGGAACTAGAATCGCGGCGGGCGCTTTTCCGCAAAGGCCTTGATACCTTCCTTGATCTCGGCGCCGCGCATGCTTTCGCGGTGGCGGCGGTCACAGGCTTCCTCGTCGAGCTTGCCGCGGGCAAATTCGTTGATGGCGCGCTTCATGCCGCGCATCGCCTGCGGCGCGTTGCCGGCGAGAATGGCGGCGAGGCGGTCGACCTCCTCGTCGAGCGCTTCCACCGGCACCATCGCGGTGAGGTAGCCGATCCGCAGCATTTCGGGTGCGGTGATCTTCTGCGCGGTCAGAAACAGTTTCTTGGCGTTGTCGACGCCGAGCCGCGTGACGTAGCGCTGAAGGCCGCTTCTGTAGTAGTGCAGGCCGAGCCGCGCGGCCGGCATGAACATTTCGGCGCTGTCGATGCCGATGCGGAAGTCGCAGGCCAGCGCCAGATCGGTCGAGCCGCCATAGACGCCGCCGTTGAGCCGGCAGATGGTCGGCACGCCGAGATCCTCCAGCCGGTTGACCACGACTTCGAACGCGGAGCCCGCGCTCTGTTCTTCCCTGGCGCTGGTGGCGCGGTCGGCGACCGAGTTGAGGTCATAGCCGGCGCTGAAGGCGCGGCCGGTGCCGGTCAGCACCAGCACACGGATGGCGGGATCGGCCTCGATCCGGTCGAACAGCTTCATCAGGTCGCCGAGATCCTCGGTCTGCAACCGGTTCAGATGTTTCGGCCGGTTGAGGCGGATGGTGGCGCGTGCGCCGTTGATTTCGAGAAGCGGCGCGCTCGCCGCCTCGACACTATCGGACATCTCGTTCTCCGTTTTTCTTGTTACTTGTTTTTCGGCTTACTTGTTTTCGAGTGCGCGCCGGTTGGCCTCGGCATCGATGGTCTGGGCCAGATCGGGGTGCCGCGCCATCAGCAGGCGGAAATCGACGAGGTCGAGCACCAGCAGTTTGGACAGCCGCGTGGTGGTGATGTTGGCCGAGCGCAGGTTGTTGCCGAGCAGCGCCATCTCGCCGAAGAACGCGCCCTCGCTCAGCCTCACCTTCTTGCCGGGCAAATCGACCTCGACCTCGCCGGCGGCGATGAAATACATGCAGTCGCCCTGCTGGCCCTTGCGGATGATCATGGTGCGCGGCGGCAGGTCCATGGTGCGCAGCATGTGGGTGACATCGGCGATTGCAGCCGGGCCAAGCGCGGCGAAGAACGGCACCTTGCTGACGGACTCCCAGGTCTTGAGGAAGTTGTCGCGGCGGGTTTCGGCGGCAAAGCCGGTGGCGAGAATACCGGTCCAGAGCCCGAACACGCCGAGGCCGCAGATCATCACCAGTGCCGCGACCAGGCGGCCGGGCAGCGTGATCGGCACCACGTCGCCATAGCCGGTCGTGGTCAGGGTTGCGACCGCCCACCAGAGTGCTGCGGGCACGCTGCCGAAGGTGCCCGGTTGGACGTCGCGTTCGAAGAAATAGACCGCGACCGATGCCAGAAACAGCACCATCAGAAAAATCACCAGCACGCTCAGCAGCGAGCCGGATTCGATCACCAGCACCCGGCGCAATTGCCGCAAGCCCGGAACGCCCGGGACCACCTTGAGCACCCAGAGTATCGCGAGCAGCCATGCCGTCCGCGGCTCCACGCCGCAAGCCAGCGCCAGCGGCACCGCGATCACGGCGGCGGCATCCACCAGCCCGCGGACCGAGAGCGTATAACCCCAGCCGCGCTGCAACGCCCGCGCGTGGCGCAGCCGCACCACCCATTCGAACACGAAGTAGACCCAGCATGCCCACAGCACGGCGTCGACCCAAAGATGCGCCGCCTCGTAGGCGGGCGCGACCGTGAGCAGGACCATGACGCCGACGCCGACCGTCACAGCGACATAGGCCGCCTTGGTCATGTTGCGGCCAGCCGTCTGGGCGGCGAAAAGCGTCAGAGCCGAAAGAACGAGCCGTTTGGGCATAGGATAAGAGGGCGCCTGATCGGTGCTGAAAAAGCGTGGTAGCGGTCATGCCACGGCGTGACCAGTCCGCGCAACGTGCCCGCCTCCGGGGAGGCCGTCAACGACATCGGCTAAACAGCGTTTATCGCCGCCGGGCGTGGGATTGCCTGGGACGGCTTGGCCGCGCCTTGGTATCTCCCTGGGAGCCGAATTTTGCCCGGGTTTGACGAAAATCCCGATAAAACGCAGCTTTTCCTCGTATATCAAAAACGGCCTGCTGACATTACGATAGCGGGCACCGCAACAGAATCGCGAACCGTTCACTTCCCAAACAATTGGTTGGCTCCAA
The DNA here is from genome assembly GCF_900103365.1 of Afipia sp. GAS231. Lineage (NCBI taxonomy): Bacteria > Pseudomonadati > Pseudomonadota > Alphaproteobacteria > Hyphomicrobiales > Nitrobacteraceae > Afipia > Afipia sp. GAS231. Next base: position 2,909,593 of record NZ_LT629703.1, on the reverse strand, counting down.
TGGATACGTCTCATCTGGCAGAACATGCGGGAACCGCCGGCGCGCTGTTCGCGTCGATCTTCGTGGTCGCCACTACCACGATGCGGACCATGATCCCCTTACGGATCTTCGGCATTCTCGCCAACGTCGTTCTCTTCCTGACGGCCATCCCTGCGCATAATTACCTGGTCATGCTGGTGCAGTCGGTGATGTGCTTCGTCAACTCGTATCGCCTGCACCAGATGCTGCAGCTGGTGCGCGACGTGAAGAAGTCCGTCAACAGCGACCTGTCGATGGACTGGCTGAAACCGTTCATGACCGAGCGCAACTGTACCGCCGGCGAAATGCTGTTCTACAAGGACGAGAAGGCCGAGGAGATGCTCTACATCGTCAGCGGCAAATTCAAGCTGGTCGAGTCCGGCATCGTATTTCCGGTCGGCGCCATCGTCGGCGAACTCGGCATGCTGTCGCCGTCGAAGGTGCGTACCCAGTCGCTGGAATGCATCGAGGCCGGCCTCGTGCTGAGCGTCAGCTACAGCAAAGTCGAGGAGCTCTACGTGCAGAACCCGGCGTTCGGCTTCTATTTTCTTCGTCTCTCCAGCGCGCGATTGTTTCAGAACCTCGAAACGCTGCAGAAGCAACTGACCCAGCTGACGGCCGCGTCCGCGCCGAAGCCCGCCTAGAGGCCGGGAGTAGGGAGCGTGTCGGACCGCGGTATCCTGTCGTCGTTGCGTTACCTGCTCGCCGATGTCATCGGCGACGACGATGCCCCGACGCCATTGCTGCCGGAGGGATTGCCGGAAGCCGTGGTGCCGGTCGCCAGCGACGCCATCCACGTGCTGGTCGACTATCAGGGCACGAGCTACGCCCAGCTCTATGTCGACCGGTTGAAGCGGTTCGTCGGCCGGCGCGGTTTCGATGATGCCGTCTTCGCCGAGGTCGCGCGGTTGATGGCGGCGCGCATGAGCTACGAAGACCCGATCCGGATCGCGCAGCTCACGCTCGCGACGTTCGAAAATTCGCCGCCGATCAACGAGGTCAGGAAATTCCGGATCGACGAATTGGTCGGTGCACTTCCCGCCATTGTCGCCGAACCCGTGCTCGATACGCTCGAATGGCTCGGCTGGCTGCGCCTGCCGGTGTCGATCCGCTTCAGCACGGCAAGCCGATGGGGCATTCGCCGCCTGAAGATCGAGGCGGGGCTGCGGCGGTGGCGATTGTTTTCGGTGCGTTACCCCAAGGAGCGGGCCTGGGTGGAACGCTGGCTGCACATGATCGACCGCAGCCTGACCAAGCAACCTGCTGCCGCGCCCGCCATCGTGCAGACTGCTGACATGATCACCGGATATGGCGATTCCTATCGCCAGGGCCTGGCGGACTGGAGCGCCATCATCGACGGCCTCGCCAAGCCGACCTTCGATGGCGTGCTTGATCTGGCCGATCTCGCTAACGCGGTGACGGAAGCGCGCGCCGCGGTGTTGCCCGATCCGCGGCAGGTAGCGCTCAAGCGCAAGATCGCCGAGATCAGGGCGCGGGTATCGGCCGAGCCGAACGCGGCGTGAAAGCTTACGCGCTCTGCGCGGTCTTCACGACTACGACATTGTCGTCATGTGCGACGGGGTTCGGTGCAGGACTTTGCGCCGCGCCAGGGTTCTGCGGGGTGTGCCGCTTGAGATGCTCGCGGCGCATACCGATCTCGTCGCGGACGAATTCATAGCCGAGCTTGAAGGTCTCCAGCCCGTCGCTGGAAATGGTGCCGTCGCGCAGGCCTATCACAGCGCCGCGCAGGATCGCCTCGAGTTCGTCCTGCAGCTCGTCAAGCCCGTCGAGCGTCTTGGCGTATTCCATCCGCTCGCCAATATCGAGAATGGCGGTTGCGAGTTCGCTGGCCTTCTCGGGCGCCACCCGCGTCACCTTGGTGTAGATGCCGGCAAAGATCGAGCCGATGACGCTCAGCGCTGCCGCGCCCAGGTACATCATGTCGCTGTAGCGATCCATGAACGACTTGGTATCGTCGTTGATATATTCGGCGGCTCCGGCATGGGCTGCGATAAAGGCATCCTTGTCGGTCACCGCCGGTTCGATCTTGCTGGCGAAACCGTCGCTCAGCGCCAGATCGGCCTTGTTTTCGTAGATCAGGCGGGCGAGGTCGCTCATGGTCGTGGTCGACAATTTCGACTGCGCCACCAGCAGCCATTCCAGCCCGATGGTGGTGAGATCGTCGTCCGGGATCGCTGGTGCTGCAGACAGCATGCCGGTCGACAGCGTCTCCTCCGACAGCGCCGGGTATTTCCGGGCCAGCGCTTTCGCCGCGTCGATCGCGTTCAGGGTGAAGCCGCCGCGCTTGGCAAATTGTTCGTAGCTTTTGTCCTTCATGATCTGCGAGGCATGCGCGACCACGACCACGGCGCCGTTGCCGGATGCGAACAGCTTTTCCAGCGTTGAGCCCGGCGGCGCCAACTGCACCCGCGCCGCGGCGTCAGGGCTGTCGGAAAGCTCGAGGATATTGCGGACCAGGGCCGCGCTGCTCTCGCTGTCGGCCATCACAGCGATCTTCTTTTTCTTCAGATCGGCGACGGTCTTGATCTTCTTGTCGCCAGGACTGAGCATCAGCAGCACGTCGTGGTCGAGGATCGCGACCGCGCGGGCGCGCGACGGGACTTTTGCGTCGGTGCGCAGGATCGCAAGGTTGGCTTCCTTGCGGTCGAACGACGCCAGCGCCTTGGCGTTGTCGCCGTGGGGCATGATCTTGAGCCGCAGCCGCGACGTATTGCTCTTCAGGAGCGCCGCCAGTTTGGCCGCGAAGCGCGCCTCGGGGCCGTTGGCCTCGCCGACGGCAAACACCAGCGTCTCGGAATTCCGCAGCCAGGTTCGGCCGCCCCAAACCGTGACCGCGGTCAGAATCAACGTCAGGATCGAAAACAGCACGATCTGCGAACGATTGCTTTTCACCACCCGCGAACGTCGGCGTGGCATTTCCGGTTGCGGCGTGGGGGCTTCAGCGCTCATGCTCGTACCCGAAGGCTCATACCCGATAGGGGACCTCTCGCCGATAAACCGGCGTCGCAGGCCGTCCTAATGAATTCGTAAATACCTAGAAAAGAACGACAATTTTGCCTGTGGGCCGATGATATCGCGCTTCCGACGGAATGCAAACCGCCCCGGCGGGTAACCTTACCGCGAGGACGGCACTCCCTGCGGTATCGCAGTTCAGCCACACCATACGATTTTTGAACTACCCACAGGTGCATTCCGCTCCGGGAGATGTCATAAATACCGGCAACGTTTCGGAAGGTCCGGGTTTAAGAAGACAATTTCGCTGACTGCCTAGATCACGGTTTCTCGCCACCTCGTCAGTCCCAGCAAAAGGGCGTCAGCTTTGTTGTTTCCTTCGATGTCGTCGTCGGTCCCGGTTGGTGCGCTGGTTGGATGGATGTTGCTTCTCACCGTGAAGCACGTCATCGCCGATTTCGTTCTGCAAAATTCCTGGATGGCGATCGGCAAGGATCAAAAGACCGGCTGGGCGCTGCCGCTGCTGGCGCATTGTCTCGTGCACCTCGCCGTGTCGATGATGTTGATCCTGATCGTCGCGCCGCGGTTCTGGTTCGTTGCCCTGATCGACTTCGCCATTCACATCACGGTCGACCGGCTCAAGGGAATCTGCGCCTCGTCGTTCGGCGTCACGCAGGAGCAGGAGCATCCGTGGTTCTGGACGCTGATCGGCGTCGACCAGGCGCTGCACCACCTCACCGGATTCGGCCTGTCGATCTTCATGGCGTCGAACTGAACGCCTTCATGGCGTGGAGCTAACAGCCTTCATGGCGCCGAGCTGACTGCCGTCCGGCAAGGGCAGATCAGCCTGGATCAGACCCCCGCGCGCTCCCAGGCGAATCACGGCCACGGCCGCTCCCGATTCGCCCACAACTGGCAAGTGCCCCGGGACACTACTGCCTCCCTTGGTTAACCTTTCATTAGAGAATTGCAATGCATCTTCCGCATAGGGAGAACCTTCATGTTTTCAAGCCGTGACGCATTCGAGAACGATTTTTGTCCGGTCCGGGATGAACTGCTCGGCGAGATGTACCGCGCCAACGCCAACGGCCTGCCGATGCTGGTCGACAGCGTGAGTTCGGAAGTCCGCGCCATGCTGGCACTGTTCTGCTACCGTCGCAGCCATCTGCACGCGCTGGCCGTAGCCATCGCGGCAAGTTGCACCGAGCGCGAACTGATCCAGTTGGGCGGCCGTGTCGGTTCCACCCTTTATGCGCTGTCGCGCGAACCGGCCGCACGTTCCACGCCCTCGTCGTCCTACGGCCACCGCAAGCCGATCACGCTGTCGACCAAGCCGCTTTCGACCTTTGCGCCGATCGAGGATGAGATCGACGACGAAGATGAAATGGAAAAGGTAACGGCCTAACGCACCGCTGTCGTCCCTTCGAACGCAGGGACCCATAGCCACCGGCCGTTGTAATAGCAGAAGACGTCAGCCATCCTGCCTTATCGATAAATCACGCGGTATGGGTCCCCCGATGTGCAATTGCACATCGGCGTTCGCCGGTACGACGGTGTCATTCACGCCAGCACCGGCAACCCATGCCGCTTCCGCGCCATCGCGCATTCGGGATCGCCGGGCATGCAGGTCCGGCATACCTCGGGCCGCACCGCATAGATCGTGCACGCGGTTGCCTCGCCGACCTTGCCTGACAGCGCCGAGCAGCGGTTGCCGTCGCAGCGCATGCCCGACAGCCGCCCATTGACGAATTCTGGCGGAATCAAATCCAGCGCCGCGTCATCTTCAACGGTGAAGCGCGGCCAGTTTTCCGAATAGCTGCAGCAGGCGCCGCAGCTCTGGCAGGGACTCTCGTTGTCGTTGGCGGGGCCGATGTGATCCATGGCTTCTTCTAGCTGAACGCAGGCCGCAAGGCGACCGTCAGCTATCCACCGTCAGGTATCTTTGGGCGCTTCCCAGACCAGGCTTCGGCGCCATTTCGCCCGCAAGAGGTCGCGGCGCTCCGGATACTTGTCGTCATGGTACACCGCGTCGATGACGCGGTCGGTGCGGAAACTGCGGAAGTCCTTGCGCAGTTCGCACCACGCCGCCAGAATCCGCACCGCCTCGTGATAGCCGATCGCGATCGGCCAGATCGTGCGCTGGCTCTCGCGCCCGTGCTCGTCGCGATAGTTCAGGGTGATCTTCTTGCCTTCGTGGATATTCGACCGCGTCCGCACCATGTCGATGCGGTCGGGCTCCCTGTTCCAGACCGGACGGGCGCGGCTGGCGGGTTCGAGCACGAACGGCCTTAAGCGTTCCGGGACGGTGTCGGCGATCTTCGCCATCAGGTCCTGGGCGGCGCGGGCGAGTACGGGATCGGCGTGTCCCGCCACCCATTGCGCGCCGAGCACGGCCGCCTCGATTTCGTCGGGCGTCAGCATCAGCGGCGGCAGGTCGAATCCCTTCTCCAGGATGTAGCCCATGCCGGCTTCGCCGCGGATCGGCACCCGCTGTTCGATCAGGGTGGCGATGTCGCGGTAGATCGTCCGCTTCGAGGTTTCCAGCTCGGCCGCGATCGCATCCGCCGTCAGCGGTTTTCGGGTGCGCCGGAGCACCTGAATGATCTGAAACAGCCGGTCGGCACGCCTCATGGCAGCTCTCTTTTCCTGGAGGTCTCTTTTCTTTGGGCACCCGGCCGATGCTGACAGCATGTTGGCAGCAGGGGTCGCGTAGATAAGGACAACATCTCAACTGAAGGGAATTTGTCCATGACGATTTTCAGCGAATTCGGCTTCCGGAGAAGCCGCTATCCCCTCCTGGATGCTCAGTATTTCGCACTGGAGCATCTGGTTTCCATCCACGCTACGACATCAGACCTGCGCTGGGCGATGCTGGAACTGGTGTTGCGTTCATTCACAGCAATGTGCGGCCTCGCGCAAGGGCAGTTGGCCCTGTTGGTCTGCCGAATCCGCCGCGGCAAGCGCTGCCTCGCGCGGCGGCTCGATGCTGCTGACACCATGGTGGCAGCAGGGGGTCGCTAGGGTCAGGCACGTTTTGAAAGTTCGGGAGACCAGCATGATTACGCTTTATGGCTTCGGCGCCGGGTTCGGCCTGCCGGAAATCAGCCCCTTTGTCAGCAAGACCGAAGTCCAGCTCAAAATGGCCGGTCTGGCCTATCGCAAGGAGAAGGCAAGGCCGCCGGCCTCTCCCAAGGGGCAACTGCCCTATATCGTCGACGACGCCGAGACCATCGCCGATTCCACCTTCATCCGGGCGCATCTCGAGGGCAAATACGGTTTCGATTTCGACGCGCCGCTCAGCCTGCAGGCACGCGCGCAGGCCTGGGCGTTCGAGCGGATGATCGAACATCACATCTATTGGGCGCTGGTCGGCGCGCGCTGGGTCGACGCCGAGAACTTCGCCAAGGGACCGGCGCATTTCTTCGATGCCGTGCCGGCGCATCAGCGCGAAAAGCTGCGCGAGGACGCGCAGTTTCGCGTCGCCGAGAACTATCTGCTCAGCGGCCTCGGCCGCCACGCGCCGGAAGAGGACGTCGACCTCGCGGTCCGTTCGCTGTTTGCTCTGTCGGTGCAGCTTGGCGACAAACCGTATTTGATGGGCGATACGCCGTGCGGCACCGACGCCACCGCGTTCGGTGCGCTCGCCGGAATTTTGACGCCATTCTTCGAGTCGCCATTGCGGCAGCGGACCGAACGGTTCGCGAACCTTACCGCCTATGTCGACCGGATGATGCTGCAATACTATCCGGAATTCGCCTGGGCGCCGCTGCAGGAAGCCGCCTGACGAGCGCGAGCACGGTCTGGTAATCAGAACCGGGCTTGCCGTGCCGCGCGTCGGCTCTATGCCGGCAGGAGGCCCGCCACGCGATAGCTATCGATCAACGCGTCGTAGAGCGAGATATCCGAGCGGCTCCTCGCTATGAGCTGGGCGCCGGCGACAGCGGCGAAGATTGCGCGAGCCCGCTGTTCGCTTTCCCCGGAATTGACCACGGCCGCAGCGGACAACATCCTGGTCAGCCACGCGACATTGACATCGGCAAAGGCCTGGACCTCCTTCTTCACTGCTTCCGGCAGGTCATCATATTCGGCAGCCATGAAGCTGCAGAGGCACATGCGATTGTCACTCTCGAGCGATTTGCGAAAAATATCGGGATACTGCTGCAGGCAGCGGAATGGATCCGAGGTTTCGGCCAACATGGAGTCGAGTTCAGCCGCTGTGTCCTCCCAATAGCGCCGCGCGACCGCTACGCCGAGATCAGCCTTGCTCGGGAAATGATGGTAGATACTCGCGGCCTTGATGCCGACTTGGTCCGCGAGTTCGCGGAAATTCAGGCCGCTATAGCCATGCGCCTGTGCGGTCCGTCTGGCCGCCGCCAGGATCGCTTCCTTGGAACTTACACTCATTTCAGTGCCTTACACCCTCGCCGGGAACCATTTCGCCGGGAACTATCTACCAAGTGATAGATAGGACTTGATCGAGGGAAATAAAGGCCTATGTCAAGCCTACCAAGTGGCAGGTAGCACTGCCTCATAACCAGACAGGTATACAGCCATAACCAAAGAGATCATTTTTTCCGACGCGACCAAGCTGGCCGAACTGATCCGCACCAAGGCGGTCTCGCCGGTCGAGGTCGTGCAGGCGCACCTGGATCGCATCGCGGCGGTGAACCCCAAGATCAACGCGATCGTCCTGCTCGCGGACGGTGCGCTCAAAGCTGCAAAGGCGGCGGAGGCCGCGGTGTTGGCGGGCGACGAACTCGGCCCGCTGCACGGCGTACCCTTTACGGTGAAAGACTCGATCGACACTGCTGATGTTGCGACCCAGCGTGGCTCTCCGATCTTTAAGGGGCGCGTTCCCGACGTCGACGCGACGAGCGTCGCGCGCATGAAGAAGGCAGGCGGCATCCTGCTGGCGAAGACCAACCTTCCCGAATTCTCCTACTGGATCGAGAGCGATAATTTGCTGTCCGGCCGGTCGAACAATCCCTGGGACGTGACCCGCACGCCGGGCGGTTCGAGCGGCGGTGAATCGGCGGCTATCGCGGCGGGCATGTCGCCGATCGGTCTCGGCACTGATCTCGCCATCTCCGTGCGCGGGCCGGCCGCACAAACCGGCATTACCTCAATGAAGGCGACCCATGGCCGCGTGCCCATGACCGGCATCTGGCCGCGCGCGCCGCGCCGCTTCTGGCATGTCGGGCCGATGGCGCGCTCGGTTCGCGACATCGCGCTCGCCTTCTCGCAACTGGTCGGGCCTGACGGCCAGGACGCGTTTGCCACCAGCACTGTCCGGTTCGATGCGGGCATCGGCCGCCAGCCCTACCGCCAGCTCCGGGTGGGCTGGATGGTCGGACCCGGCTTCGGGCCAGTCGATCCCGAGGTGGCGGCGACCGTCAAGGCCGCGGCCGAGGCGCTAAAGGACATCGGCGTATTTGTCGAGCAGGTGCGCATCCCGGCGCTGGAGCGCGATTTTCCCCTCGACGTGTTCAACCGCCTCCATGTGATGGAGATGAAGCCCGCCTTCGCCGAGGCGACGGCCGGCCATGAGAACGAAATGTACAAGATGGCCAAGACCATGCTCTCGCTGCCTGACACGTCGATGAAGGACTATATCGACGCCGAGCAGGCGGTCGAGCGGCTGCGCGACGGCTATGCCGACTACTTCTCGCGCTACGACGCGCTGATTACCCACGTGCTGCCGATCCCGGCCCACAAGCATGGCGTCGAGGAGTTCATCATCGACGGCCAGACCGTGGACGCTACCTACCTCCAGGGCGCGACCGTGCCGCTCAATGTCACCGGCTTGCCCGGCCTGTCGATGCGGTTCGGTACGAGCAAGGAAGGGCTGCCGATTAACGTGCAGGTCGTCGGCAAGTGGCAGGCGGAGTCTACCATCCTGCACCTGGCTTCGCTGCTCGAAAGCATCAGCGCCGTACGGAACCTGCATCCGAACCTCTGACGACTACGGAGCGCCGGCATCGTGCGAGCGCGCAGCGATGCCGGCGCGCTCGGCCAGGCAAGGGAACGCTCATCCCGATCGTCTTCCCAATTCATTCTGACGACACCGATCGGGACGAGGCAGCCATTGGGTTCCTCGATGGCACAAGAAGAAACACAACGAAGGTTCTGTTCGTACTCACATCGCACGATCAGCTGGCCCAGACCGGTTCTTCAATGCCGCCAATTCCGCTTCCAGTTCTGCAATTCTGCCATCGCGCGCGGCGAGCGCCTGCGCCACGTCCCCGGCATCGAACTTCTGCGGAATGTGCTGCGGGCAGTTGGTGTCCCAGGCCGAAATCCTGAACAGAATGACTTGCTCGGGCCGTGCCTTGTAGCCCTTCGGCATCAAGGCTGCCGTCAGCGCCGGATCGTCGTCGACGACGCGAGCTTCACCCCAGATCTTGACGCGACGGCGATGCGTATAGTCCATCACGAAGATATGCGCCTTCGGATTCTCTGACAGATTGCCTTGCGTGATGTACTGCCGGTTGCCGCTGTAATCCGCGAACGCAATCGTGTTCTTGTCGATGATCTTGACGAAGCCCTTCGGCCCGCCGCGGTGCTGAATATAGGGCTGGCCATCGGCCGTGGCGGTCGCCAAATAAAAGCTGTTGGTTTCGGCCAGGAAGCCCGCCAGCTTTTCATCGATCTCGGTGCGCCAGCCACCACTCTGTTCGACCTGGGCGTAGCCGTCGCGCGATCCCTTGCGGGTCTGGATCGCTTTCACCGCCGGGGTGAAGGCGACGTCGCTGGAAAAGGTCTGGTTGGAAGAAGCGTAAACGTCTGACATCCGAGCCTCCTGAAAATTCAGGCCGCGCCAAGCGGTCGTCTTGGTCCTGAAGATGGACTTTCCCGTAATTTAAACAATCTGACGTATTGACACTTCACTGTTGCAATATATGAAATAATCGATGGACCGGATCGACGCGATGCAGGCCTTTGTGGCCGTCGCCGACCTGCAGGGGTTCGCCCCCGCGGCGCGCAAACTCGGCCTGTCGCCTTCCGGCCTGACGCGGTTGATTGCCGCGTTGGAGGAGCGGCTCGGCGCGCGGCTGTTGCAGCGGACCACGCGCTCGGTGACGCTGACCGACGCCGGCAGCCGCTATCTGGAGCGCGCCCGCCGGATTTTGGCCGATGTCGAGGAGGCCGAAAGTGCTGCCGAGGGCGAACGAACCAGGCCTGGCGGCCGGCTGGTGGTTTCGGCGCCGCTCGGCTTCGGGCGCCTCCACGTCAGCCCGGTCGTGTCGGCCTATCTGGCGCGCTATCCGGATGTCGCGGCCGACCTGCGGCTGTCGGACCGCATGGTCAATCTGGTGGAAGACGGCGTCGATCTCGCGGTCCGGATCGGCCATCTGCCGGATTCTACGCTTGTCGCGCGTCAGGTCGGCGAGATGCGGCGGATCGTCGTGGCCTCCAAAGATTATCTCAAACAGCGCGGCGAGCCGAAGACGCCGCAGGAAATTGCCGCCCACAACATCATCCAGTTCGGCGCGATGACCGCGGGTCCGGACTGGCGCTTTGTCGAGGGTGGCCAGGAGATCCGCATCGCGGTGACGCCACGCTTTTCCAGCAACAGCTCCGATGCCGCGATCCATTATGCCGAGCAGGGCGGCGGGTTGACCCGGGTGATGGCCTATCAGGCGGCCGCATCACTTAGAGCGAAGCGGCTCGGAATCGTGCTGGAAAAGTTCGAACTCCCGCCCGTGCCGATCCACATCGTCTATCCGACCTCGCGGCTGCTGTCGGCCAAGGTCCGCACCTTCATCGATCTCGTCGCCGAGACGATCGATTGGCATTTCGGCTAGGACAACGGCGCTTTCTTCGGCACCACGCGGAACGTTCCGTTGGCGCGCGCAATGATGACGTCGTCGGCTTTGATCAGGCTTTGGGCAAAGCAGATCGTGCTACCGGTCTTGATCACGTCGCTCTCGACCGCAAGCCATTGCCCGACCTCTGCGGTACCGACGAAATCGACCGCCAGCCCGATCGTCACCAGCGACGACACACCGCCCATTTTATGCGCGCAGCTATGGCCCATGGCGTTGTCGGCAAGTGCTGCGATCAGCCCGCCGTGAATCAGGCCGCGGCCGTTGGTATGCGGCCTTGCGAGTCGCAATCCGATGATCACGGCGTTGTCGGTTCGCTTCGAATAAAGCGGCTCCCAGGGTTCGGTGAGCGGGCTCTTCCGCAGGTGAGGCTCGAAGCCTGCGGGAATGTCGGTAGCAGTCATCTGCAGCTCGCGTGTTGACGATATCTCTCGCCACTAAACGCCATTCGCGCGCGAACCGCATCGCCTACAAAGTTTTAAACGGGATTTCGGCGGGTGTTTGAAATGGTTTCACCATTTGGCTCGCAATGACGGCGTTCTCTAAAACGGCAGCCCGACGTAATTCTCCGACAGCGACGCGGACGCGGCTTTCGAACTGACGAGGTAATCCAGCTCGGCGATCTGGATGCGCGCGCCGAATTCGCCCTCGTCGGGGAACTTGTGCAGCATCGACGTCATCCACCACGAAAACCGCACCGCTTTCCACACCCGCGCCAGCGCCCTGGCCGAGTAGCCGTCGATGCCGGCGGAGGACTTTTCGTCATAAAATTCCCGGAACGCCTGCGAGAGGTAATGCACGTCGCTAGCGGCAAGGTTCAATCCCTTGGCGCCGGTCGGCGGCACGATGTGGGAGGCGTCGCCGGCCAGAAACATCCGGCCGAACCGCATCGGCTCGGCGACGAAGCTGCGCAGCGGCGCGATGCTCTTCTCGATCGAGGGGCCGGTGACGAGTTCGTCGACCGCCTTCTGGTCCAGCCGCCGCTTCAGTTCGTCCCAGAACCGGTCGTCCGGCCACTGCGCGATATCGTCGTCGAGCGGGCACTGCAGGTAGTAGCGGCTGCGATGGGTCGAGCGCATCGTGCACAACGCAAATCCCCGCGCGTGATTGTTGTAGATCAGCTCATGGCTGACCGGCGGCGTTTCGGAGAGGATGCCGAGCCAGCCGAACGGATAGACCCGCTCATAGGTCTGGATCGCCGACGGCTTGACGCTGGCGCGGCTGACGCCGTGAAAACCATCGCAGCCGGCGATGAAGTCGCATTCGATGTCGTGGGTAATGCCGTCCTTGACGTAGCTGACGCGCGGACGGTCGGAATCGAAATCATGCGGCTTGACGTCGACGGCCTGGTAGACCGTGGTGAGGCCCGCCGCCTTGCGGGCGTTCATCAGGTCGAGCGTCACTTCGGTCTGGCCGTAGATCATGACGGTCTTGCCGGTCGCGGCATGCATGTCGATGCGGTGCCGCGCGCCGCCGAAGGCGAGCTCGACGCCATGGTGGACCAGCCCCTCGTGGTGGGCGCGCGCACCTGCGCCGACCTCGTCGAGCAGCGCCACGGTGCCTTCCTCGAGCAGGCCGGCGCGGATGCGGCCGAGCACATATTCGGGGGTCTGGCGCTCGACAATGATGTTGTCGATGCCGTAAAGATGAAGAAGTTGCCCAAGCAACAATCCGGCCGGACCTGCCCCTATGATGGCTACTTTCGTGCGCACCGGCGTGCTCCCATGGTCTAATGCCGCAGGCGCGGCCGCTCTTGCAATGATAATTATATCATATAACAATTTTCGCAAAGGCGTTGCAAAACAATGTTTCGCTGCGCCGCACCGCCGGAGCGTTCCGGGATGAAAGCAGGGGGAAGCCAGTTTCGGTTACGGCGACCGCCGCAGCGCGCAATGTCCGGCTTGAAAAACCGCGCAATCTATATAACATGTTAATTAATGAGATCGGCGCCTCGAAGCCCGGCTCCATCCACCAAGGGAGAATATGTCGATGAGGAAAGCGTGTTTGGCGTTGCTGCTCGCCGCCAGTGTGACGCCTGCGTTGGCGCAGGAAAAGACCTTCGAGCTCAAGCTGTCGCACTGGGTGCCGGCGTCGCATCCGCTGCAAAAGGCCCTGGAGGACTGGGGCGCTGCGGTCGAAAAGGAATCCGGCGGCACCATCAAGTCCAAGGTGTTCCCGGCCCAGCAACTCGGTAAGGCGTTCGACCATTACGACATGGCGCGCGACGGCATCGCTGACGTCACTTACGTCAATCCCGGCTATCAGCCCGGCCGGTTTCCGATCATCGGCGCCGGCGAATTGCCGTTCCTGATGTCGGACGCCAAGGGTGGTTCGATGGCGCTCGATGCCTGGTATCGCAAGTACGCCGAGAAGGAGATGAAGGACGTCAAGTTCTGCCTCGCCTTCATCCATTCGCCGTCGTCATTTCACTCGCGGCTGAAAAAGGTTGTCGTGCCCGATGACGTCAAGGGCATGAAGGTTCGCCCGGCGCACGCCACCATGGCGAATTTCATCACCCAGCTTGGCGGCACCAACGTGCAGTCCTCGGCGCCGGAAGTCCGCGACATCATCGAGCGCGGCGTTGCCGATGCCGTCACCTTCCCGTGGGGATCGCTGGTGCTGTTCGGCATCGACAAGGTGACGAAGTATCACATGGACGCGCCGCTCTACGTCACGACGTTCGCCTTCGTGATGAACAAGGACAAGTACAACCAGATGTCCGACCGCCAGAAAAAGGCGATCGACGACAATTGCAACACCGAGGCGGCCGGCCGCGTCGGCGAACCCTGGGGCAAGTTCGAGGACGCCGGCATCGAGAAGGTGAGGGCGCAGGAAGGCCACGAGGTCTACAAGCTGACGCCGGAGCAGACCGCGCTGTGGAAGAAGGCGTCCGAGCCGCTGGTCAAGACCTGGGGCGAGGGCGTCAAGAAGACCGGCGTCGATCCGGACGCGGCGATGGCCGAACTTCGCGCCGCGCTGACCAAATATAACGCGCTGGCGCAGTAGGACCGCAGTTCACCCAAGCGACGGCGGGGCGTTTTCCGCCGTCGCGATTTCCCGATCACTGCCAGCCGTTTGGAGCGGACATGAATCGCGCCTCGATGGATCGTTTTATCGATACGATCGAATGGATCGCGGCCGGATTCGTCGGCATCGTCGCGCTGAATATTTTTATCGCCGTCATCCTGCGCAACACCCTCAATTATGCGATTCCCGACTCCTTCGATATCGGGCGCATGCTGCTCGGCATCCTGATCTTCTGGGGCATCGCCGCCACCAGCTATCGCGGCGGCCACATCACCGTCGACCTGATCTGGGCCAATGTCGGCACGAAATACCAGCGCTGGATCGACGTGTTTGCGACCCTGGTGCTGCTGTTCGTGGTCACGGTGCAGACCTGGACATTGTTCGACAAGGTGCGTGGCACCTATAACGACAACGTGCTGACCTTCGAAATGCACATGCCGACCTGGCCGTTCTTCGCGATCGCCTGGGCCGGCGACGTCTCCGCGGTTTTGCTGATTGCGATCCGCACCTACCGCCTGATTTTCCATCCGGATCAGATGCACGATCCCAAGATCAAGCCCGTGGAGTAGACGGCATGAGCACCGACGCTGTCGCTGTCCTGGGATTTGTCGCGCTGTTCGCGCTGATGCTGCTGCGCGTGCCGGTCGGCATGGCGATGGGCCTCGTCGGCGTCTCTGGCTTCGGCTATCTGGTCGGTTTCTCGCCGGCGCTAAAACTGGTCGGCCAGACCTCGATGCGGACCGTGACGGACTATACGTTCGGCGTCATTCCGATGTTCCTGCTGATGGGCACCCTCGTCAGCAATTCCGGCATGAGCCGTGAACTGTTCCGCGCCGCCAACGGTTTCGTCGGCCATTTGCGCGGCGGGCTCGGGATCGCGACCGTTGCGGCCTGCGCCGGCTTTGCCGCGATCTGCGGTTCTTCGGTGGCAACGGCTGCGACGTTCTCGGCCGTCGCCTATCCGGAGATGCGCCGCTTCGGCTATCCGCAATCCTTTGCCACCGGGGTGATCGCCGCCGGTGGCACGCTGGGCGCGATGCTGCCGCCTTCGACGGTGCTGGCCGTCTACGGCATCATCACCGAGCAGGACATCGGCAAGCTGTTCATCGCCGGCATCATCCCCGGCCTGCTGGCGATGATGATGTACATGATCACGATCTCGCTGATCGGCTATTTCCGGCCGGGTTTTCTGCCGACCGGTCCGCAAACCAGTTGGCGTGAGCGCTTTGCGGGCCTGAAGAACATCTGGGCCCCGGTGCTGCTGTTCGTCTTCGTCATCGGCGGGTTGTATGGCCTGCCGTTCCTGCCGCGCTTCACCCCGACCGAAGCCGGCGGTGTCGGCGCGACCGGTGCATTCCTGATCGGCATCGTCACCGGGCGGCTCGACCGGGAAAAGATCCTGGCCTCGCTGCTGCAGGCGACGCGAACCGCGGCCGCGGTCTTTACGGTGCTGATCGGCGCGTTGATCTTTGGCTATTTCCTCACGGTGACGCAGACCCCGCAGAAGGTCACCGAGTTTCTCACCGGTCTCGGGCTCGGCGCCTACGGCGTGCTCGCTCTGATCATGGTGATGTATCTGGTGCTGGGCTGTCTGATGGATGCCATGGCCATGATCATCCTCACCGTTCCCATCATTTTTCCGGTGGTGACCCATCTCGGTTTCGATCCGATCTGGTTCGGCGTGATCATCGTGATGACTGTCGAACTTGGCCTGATTCATCCGCCGGTCGGAATGAATGTCTTTGTCATCAAAAGCGTGGTCAAGGACGTGTCGTTCTCCACGATCTTCCGCGGCGTGTTGCCGTTCGTGGCGACGGATCTGGTCCGGCTGGTCATTCTGATCGCGTTTCCGCTGCTGGCGACGTGGTTGCCGCAACGCATGATGGCCGGGGTTCACTAGATGACGCCGGTTCTGGAGACCAAATACGTCTTCACCATCACGGCCAGGATCGGCGAGGTCACCTCGGCTGGCGACATCGGCACCGGCGTGCGCCGGATCATTCCGATTACCGGCGGCGAGGTCAAAGGCGAGGGAATCAGCGGCAAGGTTTTGCCCTTTGGCGCCGACTTCCAGATCATCCGTCCCAACGAGTTGATCGAGCTGGAGGCGAAGTACGCCTTCGAGACCGACGACGGCGCGGTGGTCTATGTCGAGAACAAGGGCATGCGCTTCGGCCCAATAGAGTTGCTGCAAAAACTCAAGCGCGGCGAGCCGGTCGACCCAAAACTGATCTATTTCCGCACCGTGCCGCGGTTCGAGACCGGGCACGCGAAATACCGCTGGCTGATGGAGAACATCTTCATCGGCTCCGCCGCCCGCCACGCCGACCGCGTCGTGATCGACGTGCATCAGGTGCTGTGAACGCAGCAATAATTGAGGTGTTCGTTCCCCGGATGCAGTGCAGCGCCAAAAGCGCGTTTACGCGCGTCTTCGACACGCTATGCGGTGCGCTGCTGGTCCGGGGTCCATCGCCATAGGTCCCGGCTCTGCGGAGCAGCGTGAAGAACGCTGCACCGCGTCCGGGACACGAGAACCCCGCTAGCCTCATTGACTCCTCTCAGAATAGTTATAAAACATAACTATTCTGGACAGGAAGCAATAAGCCCATGGGAAACGCCGTCTCCGCCGCCGCGGGTCAATCCGATCTGCTCACGATCGAGCAGTCGGGCACGGTGCTGAAGGTTGGCCTCAACCGTCCGGCCAAGCGCAATGCGCTGAACGACGGCATCATCCTCGCGATCCAGGATTGCTTCACTCAACTCCCTGACGGCGTCGGCGCCGTGGTGATTCACGGCATCGGCGACCATTTCTCCTCCGGCCTCGATCTGTCGGAACTGACCGAGCAGGACGCCACCGAGGGCTTGCGGCACTCGCAGATGTGGCACCGGGTGTTCGACCGCATTCAATACAGCCGCGTGCCGGTCATTGCCGCGCTGAAGGGTGCGGTGATCGGCGGCGGGCTGGAGCTGGCCTGTGCCGCGCATATCCGGGTCGCCGAACCCTCGGCCTATTTCGCGCTGCCCGAAGGCCAGCGCGGCATCTTCGTCGGCGGCGGCGGGTCGGTGCGGCTGCCGCGGCTGATCGGCGTCGCGCGGATGACTGACATGATGCTGACGGGGCGGGTTTATTCCGCGACCGAAGGCGCGGCCTATGGTTTCTCGCAATACCTCACCGAAGCGGGCGGCGCGCTGCCGAAGGCAATGGAGCTGGCCGAGCGGGTCGCGGCCAATGCGCCGCTGACCAATTTCGCCGTGCTGCAAGCGCTACCGATGATCGCCGAGGCCAATCCGCAAACCGGCCTGCTGATGGAATCGCTGATGGCGACCGTTGCCCAAAGCGACAAGGAGGCAAAACAGCGTATCCGTGCGTTTCTCGACCGCAAGACCGCCAAGGTAAAGCCGACCTGACATGAGCGCCAAGACAAACCTATCAGAGCCCAGCCCATCCGCCGCGACCGGTAGCGCCCATCCGCTGCGCGCGATTTCATTCGGCAATCCCGACGTCACGGTCGAGCGCCGCGACGACGGCACCATCTATCTGCGCCCAAAACTTCAACTCAGCGACTACCCGCTCCGCATCACCGACCGGCTGCATCACTGGGCCAAGGCTGAACCGAACCGCATCTTCATGGCGGAGCGCAACGCCGCGCACGGCTGGCGCCAGATCACCTATGCCGAGTTGCTGGCGTCATCGCGGCACGTCGCCTCGGCGCTGCTGGCGCGCGGGCTTTCGGCCGAAAAGCCGGTCGTGATCCTGTCGGGCAATTCGATCGACCATGCGCTGATCGCCTTTGGCGCGCTCTATGCCGGCATTCCCTTCTGCCCGGTTTCGCCGGCCTATTCTCTGGTGTCGAAGGACTACGGCAAGCTCGGCTATCTCATGAAGCTGCTGACGCCGGGCCTGGTGTTCGCCGACGACGCCGTGAAATTTTCCGACGCGCTGGCGGCCAACGTCCCCGGCGGGACCGAGATCGCGGCGGCGTATGGCACGGTCGCCGGTCGCGACGTGACACTGCTGGCCGATCTGTTGGCGACGCCAGTTCATCCCGACCTCGACGCGACGCATGATGCCATCGGTCCGGGTACGATCGCCAAATTCCTGCTGACGTCAGGGTCTACAGGCAATCCCAAGGCCGTCATCAACACCCAGCGGATGATCTGCGCCAACCAGGTGATGCTGCGCGAGACGCTGGCGTTCCTCAAGGACGAGCCGCCCGTGATCGTCGACTGGCTGCCGTGGAATCACACGTTCGGCGGCAACCACAATATCGGGCTCACGCTCTATAATGGCGGTTCGATGTATCTCGACGAGGGCAAGCCGATGCCCGGCGGCATCGAAGAGACCGTGCGTAATTTGCGCGAGATTTCGCCGACGGTCTATTTCAACGTCCCCAAGGGTTATGAATCGCTGCTGCCTTACTTGCGCGACGATCAGGCATTGCGCGCAAAGTTCTTCGGCCGCCTGCATGCGATGTTCTTCTCGGGCGCGGCGCTGTCGCCGCATATCTGGAACAGCCTCGACGAACTCGCGGTTGCCGAGACCGGTTTTCGCGTGCCGATGCTGACGGGTCTTGGCGCCACCGAAACCTCGCCGTTCTTCATGTCGGTGCGTCCCGATACCAGCCGCTCCGGACATGTCGGGCTTCCCGTATCAGGCAATGACGCCAAACTGCTGCCGAACAACGGCAAGCTGGAAGTGCGCGCCAGGGGGCCGAACGTCACGCCGGGTTACTGGCGCCAGCCCGAACTTACCGCGAAAGCGTTTGACGAGGAGGGTTTTTACAAACTCGGCGACGCGCTGAAGCCGGCTAATCCAGATGATTTCGACGCCGGCTTCGATTTCGACGGCCGCATTGCCGAGGATTTCAAGCTCGCTTCCGGCACCTGGGTCAGCGTCGGCCCGTTGCGGGCGCGCTTCGTCGCGGCTTGCGCACCGCTGGTGCGCGACGTCATCATCGCCGGTATCAACTACGACGAAATCTCGGCACTGGTGGTGCTCGATCTCGATGGCTGCCGCCTGATCAACCCGACCTTACCGCAGGACGATCTCGCCGCGACGGCCTCCGACCCGCTGATCCGCACGGCCTTCCGCGAGCGCTTCCAGAAATTGCTGGCAAACGCCACGGGCTCGTCGACCCGGATCACGCGCGCGGTGTTGCTCGATCGGCCGCTGTCGATCGACCGCGGCGAAGTCACCGACAAGGGCTCGATCAACCAGCGCGCGGTGCTGGAAAATCGCAAGCTCCTGATCGAGACGATTTATACACCGGCGCCACCGGCGCAGGTGATCGTGCTGAACTGAATTCGAACAGATATTGTCAGGGAGAACGCCATGCAGTTGAAGGATCAGGCCGCCATCGTCACCGGTGGTGCATCGGGATTGGGTGCCGCCACCGCGCGGCGGCTGGCGGCGCAGGGCGCCAAGGTCGCGGTCTGCGATCTCAACGCCAAGCTGGCCGAAACCGTCGCCGCCGAGATCGGCGGCGTGGCCGTGATCTGCGACGTCTCCGATGCGGCTTCCGCCGAAGCCGCCATCGCCAAGGCAGCCTCAGCCCATGGCCCGGCGCGGGTGCTGGTGAACTGCGCCGGCATCGGCGTCGCCAAGCGGGTGATCGGCAAGGAGGGCCCGATGGCGCTCGCCGATTTCGACCGGGTGATCAAGGTCAACTTGATCGGCTCCTTCAACATGCTGCGGTTGGCAACGGCCGGGATGTCGAAGCTGGAGCCGTTGTCGACCGGCGAGCGCGGCGTGGTGATTTCCACCGCCTCGGTCGCGGCCTATGACGGCCAGATCGGCCAGTCCGCCTACTCCGCATCGAAGGGCGGCATCGTCGCCATGACGCTGCCGATCGCGCGCGAACTGGCGCAGTTCGGCATCCGCGTGCTGACGATCGCGCCGGGCCTGTTTCTCACGCCGCTATTAGCCAATTTGCCGCAGGAGGCGCAGGACTCGCTCGCCGCCGCGATTCCGTTCCCGCGCCGGCTCGGCCAGGCTGACGAATTCGCCTCATTGGCGCTGCACATGATCGACAACCCGTACCTGAACGGCGAGGTGGTGCGGCTCGATGCCGCGCTGCGCATGGCGCCGCGCTAAAATTCGGTTCTGATTAAATCAGAACCGAATTCTAGCTCCTTTATTTTTTGACGCGTTTTCTTCACGCGAACCGGTACCCACTTCGCTCGAAAACGCTATGGTAGGGGTTCTATCCATGTTCGTTCACCGCCGCGACGTGCAGATCCAGTGGGGCGATTGCGACCCCGCCAACATCGTCTACTACCCGCGCTACTTTGCGATGTTCGACGATTCGACCTCGATCCTGTTCGAAGCGGCCGGTTATTCGAAGCAGGATCTCGTGCACAAATACGGCTTGGTCGGTATTCCCATGGTGGATACGCGGGCGAAATTCCATATCCCGTCGACCCATGGCGACTGGATCACGATCGAAAGCCGGATCGAGAGTTTTAAGCGCTCCAGCTTCGAGGTGACCCACAAGGTGTTCAAGGGCGAGGCGCTGGCGATCGAGGCGTTCGAGACCCGCGTGCTGGTCGGCCGTCACCCGGACGATCCGGCGAAGCTGAAATCGGCGCCGATGCCGCAGGAGATCATCGAGCGGTTCATGCGGGGCTGAGGGCTATATTGGGCTGACTTATTAGGCTGACTCGAGCCCCCGCATGACCTAAAGAAGGGGCTGAATTGCCTGCCGGATTTTGCTTTACACTATAAAAAGACACTCAAAGGGAGGAATGAATGAAGAAGGCTCTTCTGTCCGCCGCGGCCGTCGTGGCGGCACTCGCACTGCCCGGTTCGCCGGCGCTGGCGCAGACCAATGAAATCACCATCGGCATTTCGATTTCGACCACCGGTCCGGCTGCGGCGCTCGGCATCCCCGAGCGCAACGCGCTGGATTTCGTGCCGAAGGAAATCGGCGGCGTGCCGCTCAAGCTGATCGTGCTGGATGACGGCGGCGATCCGACCGCGGCCACCACCAATGCGCGGCGCTTCGTCACCGAGTCCAAGGCCGACATCATCATGGGCTCCTGCACCACGCCGCCGTCGATTGCGGTGTCGACGGTCGCCAACGAGGCCGCCATTCCGCATTTCGGCCTGGCGCCGTTCCCGATCAACGAAGCGCGCATGAAGTGGTCGGTCGACCTGCCGCAGTCGATCCCGATCATGGGCAAGGTGCTGTACGAGCACATGCGGGCGCACAACATCAAGACCATCGGCTATATCGGCTACTCCGATTCCTACGGCGACCTCTGGGTCAACGACTTCAAGGCGCAGGGCGTGCCGATGGGCATGACCATGATCGACGAGGAGCGTTTTGCGCGGCCGGATACCTCGGTCGCAGGCCAGGTGCTAAAGCTCGTCGCCGCCAACCCCGACGCGATCCTGGTCGGCGCGTCCGGCACCGCCGCGGCATTACCGCAGACCGCGCTGCGCGAACGCGGCTACAAGGGCCTGATCTACCAGACCCACGGCGCCGCCAGCATGGACTTCATCCGCATCGCGGGTGCGGCTGCGGAAGGCGTGATCATGTCGGCGGGTCCGGTGATGTCGCCGGAAACCCAGGCCGACAGCGCGCTGACCAAGAAGCCGGGCCTCACGCTCAATGCGGCCTATGAAGCCAAGTATGGCCCCAACAGCCGCAGCCAGTTCGCGGGTCATTCCTATGACGCTTTCGAAGTGCTCAAGCGCATCATTCCGGTGGCGCTGAAGGCCGGCAAGCCCGGCACGCCGGAATTCCGCGAGGGAATCCGTCAGGCCTTCATCTCGGAAAAGGAAATCGTCGCGACCCAGGGCGTCTACAACTGGACCGAAAAAGACCGCTACGGCCTCGACGATCGCTCGCGCATCCTGCTGACCGTGAAGGACGGCAAGTACATCCCGGCGATGTGAGACGACGCGGCAGGTTCTGATTTCTTAAATCCGCTAAGCACCAGAGCCGGCTCTCTAGAGGGCCGGCTTTTTCTTACCCTCCCCTGGAGGGGTCGAGACGAGCGAAGCTCGCTCGTGGGTCGACGCTCATGCAATGAGCGGCGGGGTGGGGTGACAGTCTCTCCGCACCGACAGTACCCGCGCTACGCCGATCGCTTGCCGGGCAGCGCCGCCTCACGCGGCTGCGACAGCGATTGGCTGAGGCGCCGGAGCATGGTGCTGGCCTGCTCGACCGAATGATTGAGCAGCCAGCGTTCGAACGCCTCGGGCGCCAGGGCGGGAGCGAACAGATATCCCTGCAGGACGTCGCAGCCGAGTGTTTTCAGCACGTCGCGCTGGCCCTCGGTTTCGACGCCTTCCGCAACCACGGTCATTTTCAGGGCCTGGCCGAATCGGACTACGGCGCTGGCGACTGCCAACGCGCTGGCGTCGCTTTCGATGTCGCGCATGAAACTGCGGTCGATCTTCAATTCGCGGATCGGCAGATGCGCCAGCCGGCTCAGGCTTGAATAGCCGGTGCCGAAATCGTCCAGCGACAGGCCGACGCCGAGTTCGCGTATCGCATTCATGGTTTCGATCGCCACCGAGCGCTCGTTCATCAGCACGCTTTCGGTGATCTCGAGCATCAGTGCTTCCGGCGGCAGGCCGTTGGCGGCGAGGGTTTCGGCGACGACAGCCGCGAGGCCGCGGTTCTGAAAATTGATGGGCGACAGATTGACCGACACGCAGGGCACGTCGAGCCCCGCCCGACGCCAGGCGGCCAGTTGCCGGCAGGCTTCGCGGATCGACCACATGCCGATCTGCTCGATCAGGCCGCACTCTTCCGCCAGCCGGATGAACTTCAGCGGCGGCACCTCACCAAGCACCGGATCGTGCCAACGGGCCAGCGCCTCGGCGCCGTAGATCGAGCCGTCGACCGTTCGGGTCTGCGGCTGGTAGTGCAATTTCAGCGCGTCGTTGGCGATGGCATTGCGCAGGGCGGCGATATGGATCAGCCGCTGTTCGTCGAGCCGGTTCATGTCGACGCTGAAGAAGCGATGGGTGGCGCGGCCGGCCTGCTTGGCCTTGTACATCGCCGCATCGGCCTGTCGCATCAACGTGTCGATGTCGACGGCGTTATCAGGGTAAATGCTGATGCCCATGCTGGCGGAAATCGGCACCTGCCGGTCGCCGAGCCGCAGCGGCGAGGCGAGGACTTCGGTAATGCTTGTGGCGATCAGCGAGGCCTTCGCCGGATCGCAATTCGGCAGCACCATCACGAACTCGTCGCCGCCCAAACGTCCCAGCATGTCGCCGGGCTGAAGCCGGGAGCGCAGACGCTGCGTCAGTTCGACCAGCAACGCGTCGCCGGCCGAGTGCCCGAGCGTATCATTGACGTCCTTGAAATGATCGAGATCGAGAAACACCAGGGCGATATTACTGCCGTCGGGACAGCCTTCGATCGCCTGGTTGACCAGTTGACGCAATTGCGCGCGGTTCGGCAGGCCGGTCAGCATATCGTGGTAGGCAAGCCGGGCGATCTGGGCCCGCGCCTCCTTGCGCTCGATTGCGAGCGCGCCGAGGTGAACGCAGGCGTCGACGATGCGTTGATGCCAGCGGCTCGGCGCGCGGCATTCCCGGAAGTAGAACGCAAAGGTTCCGATCACGCGGCCGTCCTTGGCCTTGATCGGGGTCGACCAGCAGGCTTTGAGGCCGGCCGCGAGCGGCATTGCCTTGAATGGCTGCCAGCGCGGATCGGTGTCGATATTGTCGGCCAGTACCGCTTTACCGAAGAAGGCCGCCGATCCGCACGAACCAATGTCCGGCCCGATGGCGATACCGTCCAGCGCCTGGGAATACTCCGCCGGCAGGCTAGGTCCACCCATCGGATGGACCAATCCGTCGGCGTCAACGTGCAATACCGAAGACACGACGTCGGGCGCGATGATTTCGACGCGGCGGCAAAGCCGGTCGAAAATCTCCGTGATCGGGACTTCGTCGGCTAACGCGCTCATGATCAGTTGCTGCAGCGACCGCAATTGCTTGGTCTCGGTAATATCGGTCAGCAGGGCGAACAGGTACTTGATCCGTCCCCGCTCGTCGCGAAACGTCTTTGCGGATATCGAGACCCAGATTTCATCGCCGTTCTTGTCGTAGGTGAGGATCTCCTCCTCGCCTTCGTGGCCTGCGGCGATCCGGCGTCGCAACCGCGCCAGCGCCGGAGTGTCGGTATGCTGGCCGGCGAGCAACCGGTTGATCTGTTGCCCCATCGCGTCTTCGGGAGAATGCCCGAACAGACCGGCGAAAGCGGCATTGCTGTAGACGATGGCGAGATTGCGATCGATGACGACGACGGCGCGATTGGTCCTGTCGGCCACCAGATTGAGCAGGGCCATCCTGTCGCGCCGCAGCATCTCGACGGTGAGATCGCGGACGAAAACCATGGTGCTGACATGGCCACTGATCGCGACGCGCGATACCGACAGCGCGATGCGAACGGGCCGGCCGTCATGGTGGTGGATCGTGATCTCGGAATCGCGCTTTCGCCTGACCCGTTCGCTGGTCGCGTGATCCGCCGCCGCAATGTGCTGGAGCTGGTGATCGTGCAACCCGAGCAGGTCGGCACCGCGGCCCAGCACCTCTGCGCGGGAAAATCCCCAGATCCGCTCGGCCGCGGCATTGAAATGGCGCACGCGGTGATCGTGATCGACGATGACGACGGCATCGCCGGCCTGCTCGAGCGCTGCCAGCAAGAACTCGGGTGTTTCAACCGCAGGGCAATCGTCGGCGCGCATCGTCTGACCTTGGGCTCATCAGTCTCCAGGGCGTTTGACCCCTGGTAGCTGACTGGTTCTCCGGCAAGGTTAGGGTTCGGAAGGTGTTCAGGAAGTTCTTCGACCCGAGGGGGCCGGCCCAAAACGAGACTATGCTTAAGAATGTGTTAGGGGTCGCACCGGACTAGAGGCCCGTAAGCAATTTCCTGAGGAGAGCATTGAGAGTTTTCTGTTCCGCAGGTGTCAGCACAGAAATCAATTGCTGCTCCAACGCCGCCATTGGGCCAATCAAATCGTCGATCGCACGCTTGCCGGCAGTCGTTAGCGCAATTTGCCTGCCACGTCGGTCGTTGGGATCGGGGCGTCGTTCAACCAACCCGGCGCGCTCCAACCGATCCAGGCGGTTGGTCATGCCACCAGAAGAGATCATCGCCAGTTCGTAGAGCTGTGTCGGTGAAAGCATGTAGGGCTCACCGGAGCGCCTGAGTGGCGTGAGGACATCAAACTCACCAACCTGCAGTCCCGCTTCTGCGAGCAAAGGATTCATGTGATCGCGTATCACCCGCGCGGCGGCGTCCAGCAGACGACCGACGGTTTCTACCGGCAACGTCGGAATATCGGGGCGCTCGCGAGCCCATTGTTTGGAGGCAGTTTCGGCACGATCCATCGTCGATTATCTTTCGATAAAGTATCTTGATATCAAGATATATCTGAGCTATCGCTGGGTTGGCGAGGCAATAGCGTAGCCTCCAGACACTTTAGAAGGAAAGACGATGTCCCAGATGATTTTGGTGAACCTGCCTGTGCGGGATCTCGCCGCGTCGACGGCGTTCTATGTCGCCCTTGGTGGCACGGTGAACCCCCAGTTTTCCGGTGAAACTTCGACGTCGCTCATGTTCACGGAAGCGATCGGCGTGATGCTGCTGACCCACGACCAATATCGCGAATTCACCAAACGCCCGATCGGCGATGCGCGACGCGACAGCCAGGCACTGTTCGCCCTTACGGTCGTTGACCGCGATGCCGTCGATGCAACGCTGGCTCGCGCGGTGGCGGCGGGCGGTCGCGCCGATCCCAACCCGGCGCAGGACCTCGGCTTCATGTACAACCGCCACATCGAAGACCCGGATGGCTATGTTTGGGAGATGGTATGGATGAACCCGTCAGCGAGCGCCTGAACGCCATGACCGGTGCAAGCAGGTCCCGAGCCTAGATCGCGCTCTCACCCTCATGCTGAAAGCCGAGATAGCTCGCGGCGACGCGCTTGTTGGCGGCGATGTCTTTTGCCGTTCCGTTCAGGATGAACTCGCCGAGCTCCATCACATAGGCGCGGTCGGCGATTTTGAGTGCGGCTTGGGCGTTTTGCTCGACCAGCAGCACCGAGACGCCGCTTGCCTTGAGTTCGCTGACAGTCCGAAAGATATCGGCGACGATGATCGGCGCCAGACCAAGGCTGGGTTCGTCCAGCATCAACAGCTTTGGCGCGCCCATCAGCGCACGGCCCATCGCCAGCATCTGCTGCTCGCCGCCGGACAGCGTGCCGGCGAGCTGCTTGCGCCGCTCCTTCAGCCGCGGAAACAGCGTGTAGACCCGTTCGAACGATCGCAAAGCCACAGCCTTCGGGATGCGGAAGGCGCCGAGCTGCAGGTTATCCTCGACATTCATGGTGCCGAACAGCTCGCGATGTTCGGGCACCAGACTGAGACCCGCGGCGACGCGGTCCTCGATGTCGAGCGGGGCCATGTCGTTGCCGGCAAAGGCCGCCTGGCCCTTCAGCGGCAGGATGCCCATGATGGCGTTCAACAGCGTGGTCTTGCCGGCGCCGTTGGCGCCGATGATGGTGACGATCTCGTTTTCGGCGACGTCGAGCGCCACCGCGCGCACCGCCTCGACCTTGCCGTAGGAAACATGGACGTCGGCGACCGACAGCAGCGCGCTCATGCGGTCGCTCCGAGATAGGCCTTGATCACATCGGGATTGATCTTGATGGCGGCGGGCGCGCCTTCGGCGATCTTGGTGCCGAAATCGAGCACCACGATGCGGTCGGCGAGATCCATCACAAAGCCCATGTCGTGCTCCACCAAAAGCACCGACATGCCGCCGTCGCGCAGTTGGCGGAGCAGGGCGGCAAGACGCTGCTTTTCCATGTGGCGCAGGCCGGCGGCGGGTTCGTCGAGCAGCAACAGCAACGGGTCGACGCACAAAGCCCGTGCGATCTCGACGATGCGTTGCTGGCCGAGCGACAGGCTGCCTGCCAACTGGTCGATCTGGTCGCCGAGGCCGACGCGCTCGATCTGGCGTGCGGCTTCCGCCAGCAATTTTGCTTCGTCGGCGCGGTCGAACCGGAACATGCTGGAGATCGCGCCGGCTTTCCCGCGCAGATGCGCGCCGATCGCGACGTTCTCCAGCACGGTCATGTCGGGCACCAGCTTGACGTGCTGAAAGGTTCTGGAGACGCCGAGCTTGACGATTTCCTGGGGCGGGGCGTTATCGACCTTCTTGCCGAGCACCGAGATCGCGCCGCCGGTTGTGGTCAGCACGCCCGTGATCAGGTTGAACGTCGTGCTCTTGCCGGCGCCGTTGGGACCGATCAGGGCCACGATCTCGCGGGACCGGACGTCGAACGACACGTCGTTGACGGCAATCACGCCGCCGAACTGTTTTCTCGCGTTTTCGATGTGCAGCAATACCGACGCTGTTGA
This sequence comes from Afipia sp. GAS231, assembly GCF_900103365.1. Taxonomy (NCBI): domain Bacteria; kingdom Pseudomonadati; phylum Pseudomonadota; class Alphaproteobacteria; order Hyphomicrobiales; family Nitrobacteraceae; genus Afipia; species Afipia sp. GAS231. The sequence goes on along the minus strand of NZ_LT629703.1, from coordinate 2,882,355 downwards.
CGCTGCGCGCACGCGGGCGGGGAGCTTGAGCGAGGTATCGGCGATCTTGCGGGCCGGCTTGAGCGGCAGGCGCGCCATCAGCCAGGGCCACACGCCGGTCGGCGCCAGCTGCAACAGGCCGACCAGGAGGATGCCGAACACGATGGTCTCGAGCTGGCTCTGGCCGCCGAAAATATACGGCAGGTAGCTCTGCAACACCTCTTTCAGGATCACCACGATCCCGGCGCCGAGCACGCCGCCCCAGACATAGCCGGCGCCGCCGACCACCGCGATAAATAGATATTCGATGCCGGCTTGCGCGCCGAACGGCGTCGGGTTGGCGGAGCGCTGGAAATGCGCGTAGAGCCAGCCGGACAGGCCCGCCAGCACCGCCGCATAGATGAACACCAGCAGCTTGGCGCGCGGCGTCTGCACGCCGAAGGCTTCGCCCGCGATATGGCCGCGCCGCAGCGCGCGGATGGCGCGGCCGGTGCGCGAGTCCAGCAGATTCATCGTCAGCAGCGCCGAGACCAACACCGCGATCCAGATTGCGAAATAGATCGTGCCGGGATCGATCATCCGGAGCGAGCCGATCGAGAGCGGCGGAATGCCCTGAATGCCGTCATTGCGGCCGAGGAATTCCAGCTTGCTGAACAGGTAGAACAGCCCGATGCCCCAGGCGATGGTGCCGAGCGGTAGATAATGGCCGGACAGCCGCACCGTGACGATGCCGAGCAGCACCGCCGCGATGCCGCTTACCAGCAGCGACAGCGGCAGCGTCAGCCATGGCGACAGGCCGTAGGTCGTGGTCAGCACCGCCGTGGTGTAGGCGCCGAAGCCGCAGAAAGCGGCCTGGCCGAACGAGGTAAGGCCGCCGACGCCGGTCAGGAGTACGAGGCCCATCGCCACCAGCGAGGCGAGGCCGATATTGTCCAGCAGCACGATCCAGAACGGCGGCACGCCGGGAATGAACGGGATCGCCGCCATCACGAGGGCGAAGATGAGGAGGGGGAGCCGCTGCGTCATATCAGTCAATCCTTCTCTTCCTCGACCGCGGGCGCTGCGAGCGAACGCAGCACCAGCACGGGAAGGATCAGGGTGAAGACGATGACCTCCTTGAAGTTGCTGGCATAGAACGAGGAGAAGGCTTCGACGCAACCGACCACCAGCGCGGCGATCGCGGTGAGCGGATAGCTGATCAAGCCGCCGATGATGGCGGCGATGAAGCCTTTAAGACCAATGAGAAAACCGGTGTCGTAATAGAGCGTCGTGATCGGCACGATCAGGATGCCTGAAATGGCGCCGATCACCGACGCAAGCAGGAACGCGATCTGGCCCGACAACGTGGTGCGGATGCCGACCAGACGCGCACCGAGCCGGTTGACGGCGGTGGCGCGCAGCGCCTTGCCCATCAGCGTGAAGCCGAAGAACAGCCACAGCCCGACGATGAAGGCGATGGTGAGGACATAGACCGCGATGCTCTGGCCGGTAAAACGCAACGGCCCGATGGTCAACGCCGCGTTCGACAGCGCCGGTCCGCGCAGGCCTTCGGCGCCGAAGAACACCAGGCCCAGGCCCTGCAGCGCCAGGTGGCAGCCGACCGAGGCGATCAGCAGCACCAGCACCGAGGTGTGCGCGATCGGCTGGAACGCGATGCGATACAGAAACAGCCCGATCGCCGCGACGATCAATAGCGCCAGCGCAATATTGACCGCGATCGGGGTTTTCGGGCTGGCCAAAGCGTAAGTCAGCGCCAGGATCGCCGCCGGAAAAACGATGTTGACCGCAAACGCACGCACCACCGGTTTGAGGCGCAGCGATCGCCGGATGGCAAACAGATCGAGCCCGAACGCCACCACGCCCATCGCGACCGCCAGCCGCGCCGTGCCCGGCACCTGGCCGGTCGCCAGCATGGCGTAGCTCAGCGCGCCATAGGTGACGAATTCGCCCTGCGGGATCAGGATGACGCGGGTGACCGCGAACACCAGAACCAGCGCTAGCCCGAGCAACGCATAGATCGCGCCATTGGTGATGCCGTCCTGCAGCAGGAACAGCATGATCGTCGTGTTCAAGACCTGGCGCTCCCCCTCAGGCGTCGGGCCGGCCGCGACCCTGTGCGGTCAGCCGGTCCCCCGATATCGGCAGTTGAAAGCCGTCGGCATTTGATATACCGTATAACAATTATCAAATATAACATCAAGGCCCGGACCGTCGGCGGGACTTTTTATCGGGATTGCGAGCCGCGAGCGATGACAGTTTCCAAGGTGAGCGCCGACGCCGTCAAGGCTTCCCGTCTGGGCGGCAAGGATGCGCTCGACGGCGCCGCTGACAATGCCGTCCTGCAACTGGGTGAGCTGTCCGAACTGCTCGGCTATTCGCTCAAGCGCGCCCAGCTCAAGGTGTTCGAGGATTTTCTGCGCTGCGTCGCGCCGCTGCAACTGACCCCGGCGCAATTCTCGGTGCTGCTGTTGCTCGACAAGAATCCCGGCCGCAACCAGACCGAGATCGCCAACACGCTCGGCATCCTCAGGCCGAATTTCGTGGCGATGCTGGACGGGCTCGAGAGCCGCGATCTCTGCGCGCGGATGCGTTCGACCAACGACCGCCGCTCCCACATCCTGGTTTTGACCGACAAGGGCCGCGCTGTGCTGGCGCGCGCCAAAAAACTGGTCGCGACCAAGCACGAGGCACGGCTCAACGAGTTGCTCGGTCTGGACGGCCGCGTCGCGCTGCTCGACATGTTGTCGAAGATCGCGATGGAGTTTTGAGGGGCGGGCGCGCGCCCCCACCCGTCATTGCGAGGAGCGAAGCGACGAAGCAATCCATTCTTTCTTTACGTTGCGAGATGGATTGCTTCGCTGCGCTCGCAATGACGGCGGAGGGCTCGCCTAATCCACCAAAATCACCCTGACGTCATTCACATTGGTCAGCGTCGGGCCGGTCAGCAGCAAATCGCCGGTGGCTTCGAAAAACGCCGACGCGTCGTTGTTGGCGAGATACGCCTTGGGATCCAGTCCCAGCGACTTCATTTTCGCAAATGTCTTGTGGTCGATCACCGCGCCTGCGGGATCGGTGGCGCTGCCGGCGCCGCCATCGGCGCCGTCGGTATCGGCCGCCAGCGCGGCCATGTCGGTTGTGTCCTTCAAGAGATCGGCCAGCGCCAGTGCATATTCCTGGTTGGGACCGCCGCGGCCGTTGCCGCGCACGGTCACCGTCAACTCGCCGCCGGACAGGATCGCGGTCCGCCGGCCTTCGCTGCGTGCCTTCAATGCCAGCCGCGCATGTTCGGCGGCGACCTCGCGGGCCTCGCCTTCGAGGTCGGCGCCGAGTTCGATGATCGCATAGCCCGCGTCTCCGGCGATCTTGACCGCGGCATCGAGCGAGGCCTTCGGCCGCGCGATCAGTTCGAACTGCGCGCGGGCGAAAGCGGGATCGCCAGGCTTGCAGCTCTCGTTGTTCGGATCATTCAGCGCGTGTCGAACGGCATCATCGATCGCGAGGTTATATCGCGCGACCAGCGCGCGAGCATCCGCCAGCGTGGTCGGGTCCGGCACCGTCGGGCCGGACGCGATGGCGGACGGATCGTCATGCGGCACATCGGAGATCGCCAGCGTGACGATTTCGGCGGCGCGCTGGCCGGCGCGCGCCAGCCTTCCGCCTTTGACCCGCGACAGATGTTTTCGCACCACGTTCATTTCGCCGATCGGCGCGCCCGAGCGCAGCAGCGCGCGGTTGACTTGCTGCTTTTGCGCGAACGACACGCCCTCGACCGGCGCGATCCAGTTGGCGGAGCCGCCGCCGGACAATAGCACCAGCAGCAGGTCGTCCGCGGTCGCTTCCGCCGCCAGCCGCAGCGTGTCGTCGGCGGCTCTCAGGCCGGCTTCATCCGGCACGGGATGGCCGGCCTCGACGACTCGTATCCGTCGCGTCGGCACGCCGTGGCTGTGGCGGGTGGTGGCAATACCGATCAGGCGCGCCGGATCGAGTTTGAGCTTGTCGAGGTAATGCCGCTCCGCCGCCGCAGCCATCGCGGCCGCACCCTTGCCGGCGGCAAGGCAGATGACGCGGCCCTTTGGGACGGGGCGGAGATGCGCCGACAGCACGACGTCGGGATGGGCTGCAGCAACCGCCGCGTCAAAGATCGCGCGGAGGAGGGGACGTCGGTCGGTCATGATATCTCCGCGAGCCCGGATCAGTTGCTCAGTTCGCCGCTGATGACGTCGCCGAACAATTGCCAGCGCTCGCCCTTGAACTGCATCAACTGCAACTGTTCAATCGGCTGGAAATCATCCGGGCCGGTGGTCAGCGTGATGCCGGGCAGCAGGCCGCCTTGCGCCAATTGCTTGAGGCCGGCCGCCTGCTTCATGACGTTCTCGCGGGTGAGGTTGTCGCCGCAGCGCTTCAGCACCTCGACCATGGTGGTCGCCATGTTGTAGCCGGTCATCGCCGACGCATCGACGCGGTTGACCTCCGGTAGGTACTTTGCGAGCAGTTCGTCGAACGCCTTGATGCCGGCGTCGCCGGTCCATTGCGGGTCGCTGACGTCCTTGGCATAGGCTGCTGACATCACGCCTTGCGAATTGTCGAGGCCGGCGGGGCGCATCACGGTCGCGGTCGAGGCTGAGACATTGGAAACGATCGTGACCGGCTTCCAGTTCATCTCGCCGATCTTCTTGATCGCCTGCGCGCCGAATTTCGGCGTCGTGAAGAAGATGATGACATCGGGATTGGCGGACTTCAGCCGCACGACGTGGTTATCGACCGTCGGCTCCGCCACCTCGTAGCTCTCCTCGGCGATGATGCGCGACGCGTCGGCGCCAAAACCGTCCTTGAGGCCTTTCAGGTAGTCCTTGCCCATGTCGTCGTTCTGGTAGAGTACCGCGATCTTGGCCGCCGGCTTCTCCTTGGCGAGATACTTTGCGTAGATCCGCGACTCGCTCTGGTAGGAGGGCAGCCAGCCCATGGTCCAGGGAAAATTCTTCGGGTCGTTCCATTTGGTGGCGCCGGTGGCGACGAACAGTTGCGGCACCTTCTTGCCGTTGACGTATTTCTGGATCGCGGTGTTCGAGGCGGTGCCGAGCGTGCCGAACAGCAGCAGCACCTCGTCGCTCTCGATCAGCTTGCGCGCCTGCTCCACGGCTTTGGGTGGCGAGTAGGCGTCGTCGTAGGAAATGAAGTTGATCTTGCGGCTGTTGATGCCGCCGTCGTCGTTGACCTTCTTGAACACCGCGCCCATCGCCTTGCCGACCACGCCATAGGCCGAGGCCGGGCCGCTATAGGGAACGATGTTGCCGATCTTGATCTCGGTGTCGCTGGCGCCGGTATCGTATTTCTTCTGCGCGAACGCCGTATGGCCGGTGGCTGCAGTCAGCGACAGACCCAAAAGGACGGTGGCGAAGCGGCGGCTGATCGGGCTGGTCATCCCTGAACTCCCTGTCGGTTTTTTGGCGGCCCTTTCGGGTCGAGCGGGCCTGTCGTTTCTTCCCTCGCATTGATACAGGGGAAACAAATCTGCGCAAGAAAAAGCCCCCTGCGAGACTGTCGCAGGGGGCTTAATCCAGAACAGTTTCAATAGCGTTTTCGAGCGAAGTGGACGCCGGTTCGCGTAAAGAAAACGCGTCTAAACATAAAGACTAGCCGCCGGCGTCGGCGTTGATGACGTCGCCGAACAGCTCCCAACGCTCGCCCTTGAACCTCATCAGCTGAAGCGAGGAAATCGGAGCAAAATCGGTCGGGCCGGTGTTGATCTTGATGCCGGGCAGCAGGACTTCGGTACGGAAGTCCTTCAGCGACGCTGCCTGCTTCATGACGTTTTCGCGGGTCAGGTTGTCGCCGCACTGCTTCAGCACCTGGACCAGGGTCTGGGCGACGCCGTAACCCGTGACCGTACCGCCGTCGAGCTTGTCGCCTTCCGGAAAGTCCTTGGTCATGAAGGCGTAGAATTCCTTCATGCCGGGATCGTTGTCCCACTGCTTGTCGGAAGCGTCCTTGAGGTAGGCGGCCGAGATGATGTCCTGCGCATTCTCATAACCGGCCGGCTTGATCACGGCACCGACGGAGGCCGAGACGTTGTTGAGGAAGTGCGTCGGCTTCCAGCCGATCTCGGCGACCTTCTTGATCGCCTGTGCGGCGAATTTCGGCGTCGCGATGTCGATGAACACGTCGGCATTGGTCGACTTCAGCTTGACGATATGGTTGTCGATGGTCGGCTCTGAAGTTTCGAAGCTCTCCTCGGCGACGATCATGCTGGCGGCTTTCGGGCCGAGGCCATCCTTCAGGCCTTTCAGATAGTCCTTGCCGTAGTCGTCGTTCTGGAACAGCACCGCGATCTTGGCGTCCGGCTTGTTCTTCAGGATGTACTTTGCATAGATCTGGGTTTCGCTCTGGTAGTTGGGCTGCCAGCCCATGGTCCAGGGGAAATCCTTCGGGTCGTTCCACTTGGTGGCGCCGGTGGCGACGAACAGTTGCGGCACCTTCTTGGAGTTCATGTACTTCTGGATCGCCGAGTTCGACGGCGTTCCAAGCGAGTTGAAGATGAACAGCACTTCGTCGCTCTCGACCAGCTTGCGGGCCTGTTCGACCGTCTTCGGCGGCGAGTAGGCGTCGTCATAACTGACGAAGTTGATCTTGCGGCCGTTGATGCCGCCGGCATCGTTGATCTTCTTGAAGTAGGCGGCCTCGGTCTTGCCGATGATGCCGTAGGCGGAAGCGGGTCCGCTGTAGGGCATGATGTTGCCGATCTTGATTTCGGTATCGGTCGCACCGGTGTCGTATTTTTTCTGCGCCAGCGCGCCGCTGGCGGATACGGCGAACAAGGCGAATGCGGTCGAAGCTACGGCCAATGGTCTGGCGATAACGGGCATGACGTCTCTCCCTCGATTTCCACAGGGTGGAATGATATGTGTCATGGCTTTCTTGATCGAAAGCTCTTGGTGACTTGCGCGCTGATTACCATTTTACCCGATGGGTCACAATAAAAAGCCCCTGCGACAAAGCCGCAGGGGCTTCTCCTTTAGTCGAGCACAGCGTTTTCGAGCGAAGCATGCCCTCGGACTTGATCCGGGGGTGGTCCCCGGTTCGCATGGCAATCAGGCTTGCGCAGATTGCGTAGACCCATCTGCGGTAGAAAACGCGTCAAACAAGAGAGTGTTAACGCTTCAGCCGCCGACGTCGCCGCTCAGAATTTCACCAAACAGCTCCCAGGTGCCGCCCTTGAAGCGCTCCAGTTGCACCTGCGACAGCGGCGCGAAATCAGTGCCTGACGTGTTGACCCTGATGCCCGGCAGCAAGCCGTCGAGCTCGAGATCCTTGATACTAGCGGCCTGCTTCATGATGTTGGCGCGGGTCAGGTCGTCGCCGCAGGCCTTGAGCACGTGCACGAGGCCTTGCGCCACGGTGTAGGCGTACATCACCGAGGCATCGGTGCGGTTGGCTTCCGGATAATACTTGTCCAGGAATTCGTTCCACGCCTTCATGCCCTTGTCGTCTTTCCACTGCGTGTCGGTCGGATCCTTGAGGTAGGCCGACGAGATGATGTCTTGCGCGTTTTCCGGTCCTGCCGGCGTGATGACGCCGCCGATCGAGGCCGAGACGTTGTTGAGGAAGTGCATCGGTTTCCAGCCGATCTCGGCCATCTTGCGGATCGCCTGCGCCGCGAATTTCGGGCTGGCGACATTCAGGAAGATATCGGCATTTGTGGATTTCAGCTTGACGATATGGGTGTCGATCGTCGGCTCCGAGGTCTCGTAGCTTTCCTCGGCGACGATCATCGAGGCGGCCTTGGCGCCGAGGCCGTCCTTCAATCCCTTGAGATAGTCCTTGCCGTAGTCGTCGTTCTGATAGAGCACCGCGATCTTCGCATCCGGCTTGTTCTTCAGGATGTACTTCGCGTAGATCACGGTTTCGCTCTGGTAGTTGGGCTGCCAGCCCATGGTCCAGGGAAACTCCTTCGGATCGTTCCACTTGGTGGCGCCGGTCGCAACAAAGAGCTGCGGCACCTTCTTGGTATTGAGATATTTCTGGATCGCCGAGTTCATCGCGGTGCCCAGCGAGTTGAAGACGATCAAGACTTCGTCGCTCTCTACCAGCTTGCGCGCCTGCTCCACCGTCTTCGGCGGCGAGTAGGCGTCGTCATAACTGACGAAGGTGATCTTGCGGCCGTTGATGCCGCCCTCGGCGTTGATCTTGCGGAAATAGGCCTCCTCGGTCTTGCCGATCACGCCATAGGCGGAAGCCGGTCCGCTATAGGGCATGATGTTGCCGATCTTGATCTCGGTGTCGGTCGCGCCGATGTCGTATTTCTTTTGCGCTAATGCGCCGCTGCTGGTTGCAGCAAGCAGCGCGAAGCCGGCCACTGAGCCGATCGCAAGCCGTCGGGCGGTAATGGGCATTTAGGACTTCCTCCGTTTTTTGATCATTTTCTGTCGTGAGCGTCAGGGCTTTTCGGATCGAAGTCTTTTTGCGACGCCGGAGTCGTGAATACCATTATACCGGGGTGTACTCAACAAAGGGCTCCCTGCGAATTGTCGCAGAGAGCCCCGAATGCCTCAGGTGAATTTCGCAGACGAACGCCTCAGCCGCCGACGTCGCCGCTCAGGATTTCACCAAACAGATCCCAGCCCTCGCCCTTGAATTTCATCAACTGCAATTGCGAGATCGGCGCGAAGTCGGTGTCTGACGTGCTGACCTTGATGCCGGGCAACAGCCCGCCGAGTTCGAGCTCCTTGATGCTGGCCGCCTGCTTCATGATGTTGGCGCGGGTCAGGTCGTCGCCGCAGGCCTTGAGCACGTGCACGAGGCCCTGGGCGACGGTGTAGGCGTACATCACGGAGGCATCGGCGCGGTTGGCTTCCGGATAATACTTATCCAGGAACTCGTTCCAGGCGATCATCCCCTTGTCGGTCTTCCACTGCGGATCGGTGGGATCCTTGAGGTAGTTCGAAGAAATGATGTCCTGTGCGTTCTCGAAGCCGGCCGGCTTGATGACGCTGCCGACGGAGGCCGAGACGTTGTTGAGGAAGTGCAGCGGTTTCCAGCCGATCTCCATGTTCTTCTTGATCGCCTGCGCCGCGAATTTCGGCGTCGTGATGTTGAAGAACACGTCGGCGCCGGTCGACCTGAGTTTGACGATGTGGGAGTCGATCGTCGGTTCGGAGACCTCGTAGCTCTCCTCCATCACGATCAAGGAGGCGGCCTTGGCGCCAAGCCCGTCCTTGAAGCCCTTCAGATAGTCCTTGCCGTAATCGTCGTTCTGGTAGAGCACCGCGATCTTGGCATCGGGTTTGTTCTTCAGGATGTACTTCGCATAGATCTGGGCTTCGCTCTGGTAGTTGGGCTGCCAGCCCATGGTCCAGGGGAATTCCTTCGGATCGTTCCACTTGGTGGCGCCGGTGGCGACGAACAGTTGCGGCACCTTTTTCTGGTTCATGTATTTCTGGATCGCCGAATTCGGCGGCGTGCCCAGCGGATTGAAGACGATCAGTACCTCGTCGCTCTCGACCAGCTTGCGTGCCTGCTCCACCGTCTTCGGCGGCGAGTAGGCGTCGTCGTAGCTGACGAAGGTGATCTTGCGGCCGTTGATGCCGCCTTCGGCATTGATCTTGCGGAAATAGGCTTCCTCGGTCTTGCCGATCACGCCATAGGCGGAAGCCGGTCCGCTATAGGGCATGATATTGCCGATCTTGATTTCGGTGTCTGATGCGCCGATGTCGTATTTCTTTTGCGCGGATGCGCCGCTGCTGGTCGCGGCCAATATCGCGAGGGCAGCCGAAAGCGCCCCCAATCGCACATGGATAGCAGGCATTTTGATCTCCCTGGGATCACGTTGAATGTGTCGATTTTTTTTGATTTGGGGCGCTTGGCGGCTCCTTGCGGCATTCAATACCTTTCGGCCGCTCCCAGCAACGAAAAGCCCCCCGCGACGGTGTCGCGGGGGGACCTCATTTAGTCGCACAGCCCGGCAGCAGCCCTGCCGTTCAGCGGCCGGGGGTGCCGCCGATGATGTCGCCGAACAGCTCCCATTTCTCGCCTTTAAATCGCATCAACTGAAGTTGCTCGATCGGCGCGAAGTCGGTGGCTGAGGTGTTGATCTTGATGCCGGAAAGCAGCGTGTCGGGCACGAAATCCTTCAGGCTTGCGGCCTGCTTCATGACATTGGCGCGGGTGAGGTCATCGCCGCACATCTGCAGCACCTTCACCATGGTCTGCGCCGCCCCATAGCCAAAGATCAGAGCGCCGTCACTCTTGTTGCCCTCGGGATAATATTTGGCGAGGAAGGTCGCAAAATTCTTCATGCCGGGATCGTTGTCCCACTGCGGATCGGCGCCGTCCTTGTCGTAGGCCGCCGACAGGATGCCTTGCGTATTCTCGAAACCCGCCGGCTTCATCACGCCGCCGACCGAGGACGAGACGCTGGCGACGATCTGCAGCGGCTTCCAGTTGAACTCGGCGGCCCGCTTGATCGCCTGCGCCGCGAATTTCGGCGTCGTGATGCTGATGAAGACGTCAGCGCCGGAAGCCTTCAGCTTGACGACCTGGTTGTCGATCGTCGGATCCAGGGTCTCGTAGCCTAGCTCGGCGACGATCATCGACGATTTGGCGCCGAGACCATCCTTGAGGCCTTTGAGGTAGTCCTTGCCGAAATCGTCGTTCTGGTAGAGCACGCCAATCTTGGCGTCGGGTTTTTCCTTGATCAGGTACTTGGCGTAGATGCGTGCTTCGCTCTGGTAGGAGGGCTGCCAGCCCATGGTCCACGGAAATTCTTTTGGGCTGTTCCACTTGGTGGCGCCGCTGGCGACGAACAGTTGCGGCACCTGCTTGTCGTTCATGTACTTCTGGATCGCCACGTTGGACGGCGTGCCGAGCGAGTTGAATATCAGCAGCACCCCGTCACTCTCGACCAGCTTGCGCGCCTGCTCGACCGCCTTGGGCGGTGAGTAGCCGTCGTCGTAGCTGATGAAGGTGATCTTGCGGCCGTTGATGCCGCCCTCGGCATTGATCTTCCTGAAATAGGCCTCTTCGGTCTTGCCGATCACGCCATAGGCGGAGGCCGGTCCGCTGTACGGCATGATGTTGCCGATCCTGATTTCGGTGTCCGACGCGCCGGGGTCATACTTCTTCTGGGCGAAGGCACTGCCGCAGGTCGCGGTGAACAGGGCGAGTACGGCTGCTCCCAATCGCCGATAGATAGCAGTCATTCCGACGTTCCGTTTTCGGTTGTTTGCCGCATTGAATACGTTTCGGGCATCGGGTCAATAAAAAGCCCTCTGCGGCTTGCGTCGCAGAGGGCAGCTGTTCCGGCCGTTCATCTATTCGGGCGTGATATCCGGGCAAACACTTCGCGTCGGCCCGGAAATTGTGCCCTGAACGGCAATGCAGCATTATTCGGATGCGATGTCGCCGCTGATGGTCTCGCCGAACAATTCCCACTTCTGTCCCTTGAACCGCTGCATCTGCAACTGGCTGATCGGGGCGAAGTCGGTGGCCGAGGTGTTGATCTTGACGCCGGGCAGCAGTGTGTCCGGCGTGAAGTCCTTCAGGCTGGCCGCCTGCTTCATGACGTTGGCGCGGGTGAGGTCGTCACCGCACATCTCAAGCGTCTTCGCCAGGGTCTGGGCCGCACCATAGGCATAGACGATGCTCGCGTCGGTCTTGTCGGCGCCCGGCATGTACTTTTCGAGGAATTCGACCCATTTCTTCATCCCGGGATCGTTGCTCCATTGCGGATCGGCGCCGTCCTTGGCGTAGGCCGCCGACAATACGCCCTGGGCGTTGTCGAAGCCCGCCGGCGCCATCACGCTGCCGACCGAGGCCGAGACGTTGGTGATGATCTGCAGCGGCTTCCAGCCGAGTTCGGCGGTCTTCTTGATGGTCTGGGCGCCGAACTTCGGCGTCGTGTAGATCAGCAGCACGTCCGGGTTGGCGGCCTTGATCTTGACGATGTGCGAGTCGATGCTCGGCTCGGAAACCTCATAGCTCTCTTCCATGATGATGACGGAGGAGGCCTTGGCGCCAAAACCGTCCTTGGTGCCTTTGAGGTAGTCTTTGCCGAAATCGTCGTTCTGATAGAGGATCGCGATCTTGGCGTCGGGCTTCTCTTTCGTCAGCCACTTCGCATAGATCTGCGCTTCGCTCTGGTAGGCGGGCTGCCAGCCGATGGTCCAGGGGAAGTTCTTCGGGTCGTTCCACTTGGTGGCGCCGGTCGCCACGAACAGCTGCGGCACCTTCTTGGAATTCAGGTACTTCTGGATCGCGGTGTTGGACGGGGTGCCGAGCGGATTGAACACGACGAGCACTTCGTCGCTCTCGACCAATTTACGAACCTGCTCGACGGCCTTCGGCGGGCTGTAGCCGTCATCATAGGTAATGAAATTGATTTTGCGGCCGTTGATGCCGCCCTTGTCGTTGATCATCTTGAAGTACGCTTCTTCGGTCTTGCCGATCACGCCATAGGCGGAGGCAGGGCCGCTGTACGGCATGATGTTGCCGACCTTGATCTCGGTATCTGACGCGCCGGTGTCGTACTTCTTCTGGGCGAGTGCGCTGCCGCTCATGGCAGCGAAAGCGATGACCGCCGTCGTGAACGCGGCGATTCTTGTTGGTGACGTCGAAAGCATTATTTCTCCTTAGGTTGGGTTTTACTGATTGTCGTGTCTCAAACGAAACATGCCCCCCGGTTTGGGCCGGGAGGCACTGGTTGGCATGAACGAATGCTTCAAGACAAGAGAGACACAAGAGACCGGAGCCCCGTTCCGATTCCATCGGAACGGAAAAGGCTCCAGGTTTCCATTTAACGCTTGAGCTTGCCGATCAGGCCCTGGGCTACCATCGCGACCTGTCTGGCGCCGTGCGGCACCAGGAAGATCACCAGGAACAGCAGTACGCCGAACACGGCGCCGGAAAGGCCCTTGGAAACGCCTTCGGCGATGTTCGGCACGAAGATGATGAAGGCGGAACCGACGATCGAACCCGGCAGCCAGCCGACGCCGCCGACGACCATGCCGAGGAACAGCGAGATCGCGAGCGTGATGGTGTAGCCGTCAGGCGCCACGAACTGTACGGCGATGGCGCCGAGACCACCGGCAACGCCGGTAATTCCCGCGCTAACGCCGAACGCCAGCGTCTTGTACAGCGCCACGTCGACGCCCATCGCGGATGCCGCGATCTCGTTGTCGCGGATCGCCATGAAGGCGCGACCGGAGCGCGACCGCAGCAGATTTACGGAAGCGACATAGATCCCGACCGTGATCGCGAGCGTGAAGTAATACAGCCACATATCCTGCGACATCGGCAGGCCGAACGGCGCGTCCGGCTTGGTGACGACGAGGCCCTGCACGCCGCCGGTCCAGTGCTCGAAGAAGCCGAGTTTCAGGAGCTGCGGCATCGCGGTGGCGAGTGCGAAGGTCGCCAAGGCGAGATAGACGCCGGAAAGCCGCAACGCCGGCTTGCCGAACAGGTATCCGAAGGCAAAGCAGACGATGCCTGCGATCGGCAGCGTCAGCGCGTAGTTCATGTTGGCGTGTTCCATCAGGATCGCCGACGTGTAGGCGCCGACCGCGTAGAACGCGCTCTGGCCGAGCGAGAACTGGCCACTCCCGCCGGTCAGGATGTTCAGCGCCAGCACCGCAAGTCCGTAGATCAGGAGCATCGTCATCTGGAAGATGATGAAGTTCTTGACGAACAGCGGCGCGAGACACAAAGCGGCCAGCACCACCAGCGAGGTGCCGAGGCCGAGCGTCATGGCGCGTTTCGGAACGGCTTCGACGGCCGGGGCTTCCGTGACGATGTCTTCAGCAGCGCTCATGATCAAACTCGCTTCACGATGGGCCGGCCAAGCAGCCCAGCCGGTTTGACGACCAATACGACGATGATCAGCGCAAGCGCGATCGGCAGTTTCAGCTCGTTACCGACGCCGGGAATGTAGGTGCCGGCGAGATTCTCGAAGATGCCGACCAGGAAGCCGCCGATCACGGCGCCCAGCGGCGAAGTCAGGCCGCCGAGCACGGCCGCGGCAAATCCGTAGATCAGCACGCCGCCCATCATGTTCGGTTCGAGGAACACCACCGGCGCAATCAGCATGCCGGCGATCGCGCCGATCGCGGTCGCCATGCCCCAGCCGAGTGCGATCATCCAGGAGGTGTTGATACCGACCAGCCGGGCCGATTCAGGCACCGAGGCCGCCGCCCGCATCGCAAGGCCGATCCGCGTGTACTGGAAGAAGATGAACAGCAGGATCAGCAGCAGGATGGTGACGCCGATCATGCCGGCCTGGTGGGTCGAGATCAGTTGGCTGCCGAGGAAGGGCGAGGATCCGAACGGCGTTGGATACTGCTTGATGGTAAAGTCCCAGATCAGGCCGGCGACGCTGTTGACGATGGCGAACAGCGCGATGAAGCCGGCGACGTTGGTCAGGACCGGCGCCTTCGCCAGCGGCTTGAACAACAGCCGCTCGATGGCGATGCCGCCGGCGAACGACAGCGCCAGGGTCAGCACGAACGCGCCCCAATAGGGGATGCCCCACTGCATCATCTGCCACGACATGAAGGTCGAGAACATCGCCATTTCGCCCTGGGCGAAATTCAGATGGTCGATCGCCTGATAGATCATCACCACGGCGAGCGCCATACAGGCGTAGATCGCGCCTGTGGCGATGCCGGCCAGGACTTGGTTGGTAAAGAGTTCCATGGCCGCGTTCCTCAGTAGCCGAGATAGGATTTACGGACGTCTTCGTTGTTCGCGATGTCCTTGGCATTGCCCGACATCACGATCCGCCCGGTTTCGATCACGTAAGCCTGGTCGGCGAGCTCCAGCGCCAATTGCGCGTTCTGCTCCACCACCAGGATGGTGACCTTGTCCTCGCGGTTGATCTTGCCGAGAATTCCGAACAGGTCGCGCACGATCAGCGGCGCGAGGCCAAACGACGGCTCGTCCAGCAGCATCAGCCGCGGACGCAGCATCAAAGCGCGGGCGACCGCGAGCATCTGCTGTTCGCCGCCCGACAGCGTGCCGGCCTGCTGGGTGTAGCGCTGCTTCAGCACCGGGAAGTGCGCGTACATGCGCTCGATGTCGGAGACGATGTTGGCCTTGTCGGTGCGGGTGATGGCGCCGAGCTGCAGGTTCTCTTCCACCGTCATGGTGGTGAAAGTGCCGCGGCCCTGCGGCACATGGGCAATGCCGAGACGGACGACGTTTTCGGTCGAACGGCCTCCGAGCGGCTTGCCGTCGAATTCGATCGCGCCGGTCGAGCGCACCATGTTGCAGATCGCCCGCAGGGTGGTGGTCTTGCCGGCGCCGTTGGCGCCCAAGAGCGTGGTCAGGCTGCCCTCGTTGAGCGAGAACGAGAGGCCGTGAAGCGCCTGGACCTGCCCGTAATAGGCGCGGAGATCCTTGACGTTGAGCATCGCGGTCATTGGTCCTTGCTCCCGAGATAGGCTTTGATGACATCCGGGTCGGCCTGGACCTGGGCCGGTGTTCCTTCGGCAAGCTTTTTACCGAAATTGAGTGCGACGACGTGGTCGGCGATCGACATCACGAGACCCATGTGATGCTCGACCAGGAGCACGGTCATGTGGCGCTCGTCCCTGATCCGGCGGATCAGGTCGCCCAGCACATAGACTTCCTCGTGGTTGAGGCCGCCGGCGGGTTCGTCGAGCAGCAGGATCTTGGGATCGGCCGCCAGCGCGCGCGCCAGTTCGACCCGCTTCTGGGTGCCGAACGGCAGGCCGGAAACCACGGTGTGGCCCACGCTCTCGAGATCGAGATAGGCCAGGATCTCATGCACCTTCTTGTTGGTGTCGGCCTCGCCGCGACGAACCCAGGCCAGCTTCAGCGAATCCGAGATGATGTCGCTGGAGGTGCGCGCATGGGTGCCGACGCGAACGTTGTCGAGCACCGACAGGTTGGGAAACAGCGCGACGTTCTGGAACGTGCGGCCGATGCCGATCTCGGCGATCCGGTGCGGCGGGCGCGTCAGGATGCTGGCGCCTTCCATCAGGATGTCGCCGGAGGACGGCTGGTAGAGCCGGGAGAGGCAGTTGAACAGCGTGGTCTTGCCGGCGCCGTTCGGACCAATCAGGCCGAGGATGGCGCCCTTGTGCATGTCGAACGACACGCCGTTCAACGCGATGATGCCGCCGAACACGACGCTGACGTCGCGAACCGCAAGCAGGGGAGCATTTCCCTGCGCGAGCTGTGCCTGCGTCATCTCGTCTCGCCCATGCTGAGCACGGTGCGGGAATGTCCGCGCGAACTTTTGCGCGGATCACGATGATGGCTATCTGATCCCCTCGGCCAAACGTGCAACTTTCCCTCCTGGTTTAAGCTTTTTGCTTTCATCTTTTTTTGATTGCGGGGCGGCGCCGCCCAGCGCTGCCTCGATGTTCCTTACCATCGCGACAAGGCGAGGTCCAATATCGTTGACCAACCGATCTTCCGTAAAGCGGAATGCCGGTGCGCCACAATTGAAGGCATACGGACCGGTTCCGTCATTCAGCTTCAGCGCCACGCCGACCGCGGCGACGTCGTTCTGCCACTCACCGGCGGAGGTCGTGAAGCCGTGACGCGCCACCATCTCGCCGGCGCGCTCGATGCCGTCCCGCATCCGGGACCAGCGGCTGCCGTAATGGTCGCGCAGTTCGCGCAATAAAGAGGCACGCTCGTCCGGCGGCAGCGCCCAGATATAGGCCCGGCCCATCGCGGTGGTCGCGATCGGTACCCGCGAACCGACGTCGAGCTGGACGCCGAGCGCCAGCCCGTTACGGCTCTGTCCGAAATAGATCATGCTGTGGCGATCGCGCCCACCGACCGCGACCGCGCCGCCGGTCTCGCGCATCACTTCTTCCCGGTAGGGTTCGGACAAATGCCGAACGCCGAGATTGGCCAGCGCGGCATAGCCCAGCGCCATGGCCGATGGCGCCAGCTGATACTTTTCGAACCGCGGAACCGGTGTAAGATAGCCCAGCTTGGTCAAGGTGTAGGTCAGCCGGGAAATGGTTGGCTTCGGCAAATTAGTACGGGCGGCGATCTCCTGATTGCCAAGAAGCCCGTCGTTGGGATGGAATGCGCGCAACACATCAAGTCCGCGGGAAAGCGCGACGACGAAGCTGCGATCTGTCGCCACTTTCTTCCCTGGACGCTTCATTTACCTGCTTCTGCGCGGAGCTCGTTGACAAGGGACGTGCTTCAAAATAACCCTCCGTGTCAAGATGTGGAATTAAATTTCGCAGTGCGAAATTGACGACCGTAGCCACTCAACGCAAGTTGGGAACAAATCCAAGAACAAGATCCAGGGAGAGTCCCGTGAACGAAGTCGTAAAACTCGAGCGCCATGATGCCATCGCCATCGTCACGGTTAATTCGCCTCCGGTAAACGCGCTCAGCGCCGCGGTGCGCGGCGGCATCTTCGAATGCATGAAGGCGGCAATTGCCGACGCCGAAGTCAAGGCGATCGTGCTGACCTGCGGCGGCCGCACCTTCATCGCCGGCGCCGACATCACCGAGTTCGGCAAGCCGCCGAAGCTGCCCGGGCTGCACGAAGTGCTGGTTGCGATGGAGAACTCGCCGAAGCCGATCATCGCCGCGATCCACGGCACCGCGCTCGGCGGCGGCCTCGAAGTCGCGCTGGCATGCCACTATCGCGTTGCCACCAAGGAAGCGCGGCTCGGCCTGCCCGAAGTAAAGCTCGGCCTGCTGCCGGGCGCCGGCGGCACCCAGCGCCTGCCGCGTGCGGTCGGTCCCGAACTTGCGGTCAAGATGATCGTCGGCGGCGACCCGATCAGCGCGGCGGAAGCGCTCAAGCACGGTCTGATCGAGGAGATCGTCGAGGGGCCGGCTTCCGGCGGCGAAGCCTTTGCCCGCAAGGTGATTGCCGAGAAGCGCCCGCTGCGCAAGCTGCGCGACGATGATTCAAAGCTTGCGGCGGCCAAGGCCGATCGCTCGATCTTCACCAATGCGGTCGCCGCCCTCACCAAGAAGGCGCGCGGACTGGAAGCGCCGTTTGCCGCGGCTGACGCCGTCGGCGCCGCGATCGACCTGCCGTTCGATGAAGGGTTGAAGAAGGAGCGCGAAGGTTTTCTCAAGCTGGTGTCGAGCGACCAGTCCAAGGCGCAGCGTTACGCCTTCTTCTCCGAGCGCGAGGCGGCCAAGATCGCCGGCGTTCCCGAGGGAACAAAATCGCGTCCGGTCGAGCGCGTCGCCATCATCGGCGCCGGCACCATGGGCGGCGGCATCGCGATGTCGTTCGCCAATGCCGGCATCCCGGTCACGCTGATCGAGACCGGCGAAGAGCAGCTCAAGCGCGGCATGGGCGTGATGCAGAAGAACTACGAGGCGACGGCCGCGCGGGGCGGCATTCCCGCCGATGCCCCGGCCAAGCGCATGGGCCTGATCACCGGCGTGGTTGGCCTCGAGAACGTCAAAGACGCTGACCTGGTGATCGAAGCCGTGTTCGAAACCATGGCGGTCAAGAAGGAAGTGTTCACCGCGCTCGACAAATACGCCAAGAAGGGCGCCGTGCTGGCCTCCAACACCTCCTACCTCAACATCGACGAGATCGCGAAGGTAACCAGTCGTCCGCAGGACGTGCTCGGCATGCACTTCTTTTCGCCCGCCAACGTGATGAAGCTGTGCGAGATCGTCCGCGCCGACAAGACCGCGCCAGATGCACTCGCCACCGCCGTGTCCATCGCGCGCAAGATCGCCAAGGTGCCGGCCGTGGTCGGCGTCTGCGACGGCTTTGTCGGCAACCGCATGCTGGCGCAGCGCGGCAAGCAGTCCGAGAAGCTGCTGTTCGAAGGCGCACTGCCGCAGCAGGTCGACGCGGTCGTGACCAAGTTCGGCATGCCGATGGGCCCGTTCGCGATGAGCGATCTCGCCGGCCTCGATATCGGCTGGCGCTCGCGCAAGGACCGCGGCATCAAGTCGGAAATCGCCGACGCGCTGTGCGAGGCCGGGCGCTTCGGCCAGAAGACCGGCAAGGGCTACTACAAGTATGAAGCGGGCTCCCGCGCCGCCCTTCCGGATCCGGAAGTCGAGAAGCTGATCGACGAGACCTTGCAGCGTCTCGGCCGCAAGAAGCGCGTCGTCAGCGACGACGAAATTCTCGAGCGCATGATGTACCCGATGATCAACGAGGGCGCGCGGATCCTCGAAGAGGGTGTTGCGGCCCGTCCGAGCGATATCGACGTGATCTGGCTCTATGGTTACGGCTGGCCGATCTATCGCGGCGGCCCGATGTTCTACGCCGACCAGGTCGGCCTCAAGCATATCGCCGATCGTCTCTCCTACTACGCCAAGGAGACCAACGATCCCTCGCTGGAGCCGTCGCCGCTGCTCAAGCGTCTCGCCGCCGAAGGCAAGACCTTTGCGTCGCTGGCCGAAAAGGCGAAAGCGGCCTGATGAGCCACCCCGGAGAGCAGTTCTATCCGGAAGGCGTTCGTTGGGACGATACGATCACGCGCGGCACGCTGCCCGACCTGTTGTCGGTAGCGGCCGCCGAGTTCGGTTCGCGGCCGGCGCTTGAGTTCCGCGAGCGGCCGATCAGCTATACCGAGCTGGAAGTGCTGGTGGAGACGGCGGCGGGCGCGTTCCTGCGCGCCGGCTACGGCAAGAACACGTCGGTCGCGCTGTTCTTGGGCAATTCGCCGGATCATCCCGTCAACTTCTTCGGCGCGCTGAAGGCCGGCGCCCGCATCGTGCATCTCTCGCCGCTCGATGGTGAGATCGCGCTGTCGCACAAGCTCTCGGACTCCGGCGCGCGCATCCTCGTCACCAGCAACCTGTCGGCGCTGTTGCCGACTGCGCTGAAGTTCCTCGACAAGGGCCTGCTCGATCGTTTGATCGTCTGCGAGGACGATCATTGGGGCAAAGCCAACACGCCGCAGACGGCGCTGCCGGACAATCCCAAGATCATCACCTATCGCCAGTTCACCGACGGTGTGGCCAAGCCGGCCGCGTGGCCCGCGATGTCGGCCGACGACGTCGCGCTGCTGCAATATACCGGCGGCACCACGGGCCTGCCCAAAGGCGCGATGCTGAGCCACGGCAATCTGACGTCAGCGGTGTCGGTCTACGACGTCTGGGGCAAGCCGGCGCGCGCCGAGCGCAACAACCCGATTGAGCGCGTGATCTGCGTGCTGCCGCTGTTTCATATCTATGCGCTGACGGTGGTGCTGCTGTCGTCGATCCGGCGCGGCCACCTGATCTCGCTGCACCAGCGCTTCGACGTCGAGGCGGTGATGCGCGACATTGAGGTCAAGCGCGCCACCGCGTTTCCCGGCGTGCCGACGATGTGGATCGCAATCGCGGCGCTGCCCGATCTCGACAAGCGCGATCTGTCCTCGCTGGTCAGCGTCGGCTCGGGCGGCGCGCCGCTGCCGGTCGAGGTCGCGCGGATCCTCGAGCAGAGGGTCGGCATGAAGCTGAAGAGCGGCTGGGGCATGACCGAGACCTGCTCGCCCGGCACCGCTCACCCGAAGGAAGGTCCGGATAAACCAGGCTCGATCGGTTTGATGCTGCCCGGCATCGAGATGGACGTGGTGTCGCTCGATGATCCGAAGCAGGTAGTGCCGGTCGGCGAAGTCGGCGAAATCCGCATTCGCGGTCCGAACGTGACCAAAGGCTACTGGAACCGGCCGAAGGAAACCGCGGAAGCCTTTGTCGGCGACCGCTTCCTCACCGGCGACATCGGCTACATGGACGGCGACGGCTACTTCTATTTGGTCGACCGCAAGAAGGACATGATCATCTCCGGCGGCTTCAACGTCTATCCGCAGATGATCGAGCAGGCGATCTACACCCATCCGGGCGTGCAGGAAGTGATCGTGATCGGCATCCCCGACGACTATCGCGGCGAGGCTGCGAAAGCTTTCATCAAGCTGCGCGCGGACGCCAAGCCGTTCACGCTGGAAGAACTGCGCGCGTTTCTCACCGGCAAGATCGGCAAGCACGAATTGCCGGTCGCGGTCGATTTCGTCGAGGAATTGCCGCGCACGCCGGTCGGTAAATTATCGCGCCACGAACTCCGCCTGCAGCAACCGTCGCCGCAGGCCGCCAGCAAAAAAGACGTCGCGTAATCTGGAATTGAACTCGTTCACAGGAGGATCCGATGGATCTCGCTTTCAGCAAGGAAGAAATGGCGTTTCGTGAGGAGGTCCGCACCTTCTTCAAGGAGAACGTGCCGCCGGCCACACGGCAGAAGCTGGTGGAGGGCCGCCATCTCTCCAAGGACGAAATGGTCGCCTGGTGGCGCATTCTGAACAAGAAGGGCTGGGGCGTCTCGCACTGGCCGAAGGAATATGGCGGCACCGGCTGGACCTCGGTGCAGCACTACATCTTCAACGAAGAGCTGCAGATGCATCCGGCGCCGGCGCCGCTCGCTTTCGGCGTCAGCATGGTCGGCCCGGTGATCTACACCTTCGGCAACGAGAAGCAGAAGAAGGAATATCTGCCGCGCATCGCCAATGTCGACGACTGGTGGTGCCAGGGCTTCTCGGAGCCCGGCTCCGGATCGGACCTCGCCTCGCTGAAGACCAAGGCCGAGCGCAAGGGCGACAAGTACATCATCAACGGCCAGAAAACCTGGACCACGCTGGCGCAGCACGCCGACATGATCTTCTGCCTCTGCCGTACCGACAACAACGCCAAGAAGCAGATGGGCATCTCCTTCATCGTGTTCGACATGAAGTCGAAGGGCGTCACCGTGCGCCCGATCGAGACCATCGACGGCGGCCATGAGGTCAACGAGGTGTTCTTCGACGACGTCGAGGTGCCGGTCGAGAACCTGATCGGTGAGGAGAACAAGGGCTGGGATTACGCCAAATTCCTGCTCGGCAACGAGCGCACCGGCATCGCCCGCGTCGGCGTTTCCAAGGAGCGGCTGCGCCGCATCAAGGAGCTCGCCTCCAAGGTCGAGTCCAACGGCAAGCCGGTGCTGGAAGACCAGGGTTTCCGCGAGAAGCTCGCGGCCTGCGAGATCGAGTTGAAGGCGCTCGAACTGACGCAGCTCCGCGTCGTCGCCGACGAGGGCAAGCACGGCAAGGGCAAGCCCAACCCGGCGTCCTCGGTCCTGAAGATCAAGGGTTCGGAAATCCAGCAGACCACCACCGAACTTCTGATGGAAGTGATCGGCCCGTTCGCCGCGCCCTATGACGAGCATGGCGACGACGGCTCCAACGAGACCATGGACTGGACCGCGCAGATCGCGCCGAGCTATTTCAACAACCGCAAGGTTTCGATCTACGGCGGCTCCAACGAGATCCAGCGCAACATCATCACCAAGGCGGTGCTGGGGCTGTAACCCGGCACACACCTGTCGTCCCCCGCGAAAGCGGGGGACCCAGTACGCCGCGGCCGATGTGATTGACGCAGACGCCGGCGACTACTGGATCCCCGCCTACGCGGGGATGACAATCGAAAATGGGGCGCGACGCCCGGGCATCACGACGAATTTGGTTAGCCGGAGAAAGTAAAGAACATGGATTTTGATTTGTCCGAGGAGCAGCGCCTTCTCAAGGAAAGCATCGACGGTCTCCTGAACGACTCCTACGATTTCGATGCGCGCAAGAAGTACCAGAAGGAGAAGGGCGGCTGGAGCAAGGCCGTCTGGGGCAAGCTCGCCGAGCAGGGCCTGCTCGGACTTCCCTTCGCGGAAGCCGATGGCGGCTTCGGCGCCGGCGCGGTCGAAACCATGATCGTGATGGAAGCGCTCGGCAAGGCGCTGGTGCTGGAGCCGTATCTGGCGACGGTGGTGGTCGGCGGCGGTTTTCTGCGCCACGGCGGTTCGGCCGAGCAGAAGGCGGCGCATATCCCCGGGATCATCGACGGCAGCAAGACCTTTGCCTTTGCGCAGCTCGAAAAGAACTCGCGCTACGACCTGTTTGACGTCGCGACCTCCGCGAAGAAGAAGGGCAGTGGCTGGGTCATCGACGGCGAAAAGTTCGTCGTGCTCAACGGCGAGAACGCCGACACATTGATCGTGACCGCGCGTACCGCCGGTTCGCGACGTGACAAGAGCGGCATCGGCGTGTTCCTCGTGCCCGCGAATGCCAAGGGCGTCACCCGCAAAGGCTATCCGACCCAGGACGGCATGCATGCTGCCGACATCACGCTCACCGGCGTTGAGGTCGGTGCTGACGCTGCGATCGGCGATCCCGCCAACGGTCTCGACCTGATCGAGCGCGTGGTCGACGAAGCCCGCACCGCGATGTGCGCGGAGGCGGTCGGTGCGATGGACGAATCGCTGAAGAGCACGGTCGAGTACCTCAAGACGCGAAGGCAGTTCGGCGTCGCGATCGGCACCTTCCAGACCCTGCAGCACCGCGCCGCCGACATGTTCGTCGCCTGCGAACAGGCCCGCAGCATGTCGATGTTCGCGACCATGGCCGCCGATTTCGACAGCGCCAGGGAACGCGCGACCGCGGTCGCCGCTGCCAAGGTGCAGGTCGGCAAATCCCTGAAGTTCGTCGGCCAGCAGTCGATCCAGCTTCACGGCGGCATCGGCATGACCCAGGAAGCCAAGATCGGCCACTACTTCAAGCGGCTAACCATGATCGAAAACACCTTTGGCGACACCGACTACCACCTCCGCCGCGTCACCGACGCGGGCGGGCTGGTGTGATTTAGCCGACCGCATCTCCGCAATAGTCGTCATGCCCGGCCTTGTGCCGGGCATCCAGGTCTTAGGCGGCAAAGTAACTCGTGGATGGCCGGGTCAAGCCCGGCCATGACGAAAGAAGAATCGCAAACGAATAAAAACAGGGAGTGCGTATCGTGAAGGGAACCCCGTTCGATCTCACCGGCAAGGTCGCCGTCGTCACCGGCTCCAGCCGCGGCATCGGCCGCTCATCGGCTGAGCTGCTGGCAAAACTCGGCGCCAAGGTGGTGATCTCCAGCCGCAAGGCCGATGCCTGCAAGGAAGTCGCCGACGGCATCAACAAGTCGGGCGGCGACGCCATCGTCATTCCCTGCAACATCTCGCGTCGCGAGGAAGTCGAGGCGCTGATCAATGGCTCGATCAAGCACTACGGCAAGATCGACATTCTCGTCTGCAACGCCGCGGTGAACCCGTATTACGGCCCGCTGCTCGACATCAAGGACGAGGCCTTCGACAAGATCATGGGCAGTAACGTCAAGAGCAACATCTGGCTCTGCGCGCTGGCGATTCCGCAGATGGCGGAGCGCGGCAACGGCTCGGTGGTCATTATTTCTTCCATCGGCGGCCTGCGCGGCTCGACCGTGATCGGCGCCTACGGAATTTCCAAGGCGGCCGATTTTGCGCTGTGCCGCAGCCTCGCCGGCGAATGGGGTCCCAAGGGCGTTCGCGTCAACTGCGTCGCGCCCGGCCTGGTCAAGACCGATTTCGCCAAGGCGCTGTGGGAAGACCCGGACAATCTGAAGCGCCGCACCGCCGGCACGCCGCTGCGCCGCATCGGCGAACCCGACGAAATCGCCGGCGCCGTCGCCTATCTCGGCTCCGACGCCTCGACCTTCATGACCGGCCAGACCATCGTGGTCGACGGCGGCGTGACGACAGCTGCGACGTAGCTTTCTTCCCTCTCCCGCGCGCGGGGTCGAGACGAGCGAAGCTCGCTCTTAGGGTGCCGAGCGCAGCGAGGCGGGTGGGGGAGCCTCCGCGAGTCCCACTCTTCGTTAGTTGCGACGCTTGTGCGACGTCGCGGACACCAGCACCCGCGGAGGCACCCCCACCCCAACCCTCCCCCGCAAGCGGGAGAGGGGGCGGACTGTGCTCCGGATATTGACCTTCTTCCCCCAATCCGCTCACCTTGCCGCAACCGACAACCGTTCCGGGAAGTAACGTCATGTCCTTTGTGCTGGCCATCGATCAGGGCACCACATCCTCGCGCGCCATCGTGTTTCGCTCGGATATTTCCGTCGCCGCCACCGCGCAGCGGGAATTCTCGCAGCATTTTCCGGCCTCCGGCTGGGTCGAGCACGAGCCGGAGGATATCTGGACCTCGACGGTCATGGTCTGCCGCGAGGCGCTGGAGAAGGCCGGGCTGAAGGCGAAAGACATCGCCGCGATCGGCATCACCAACCAGCGCGAGACCACCGTGGTGTGGGACCGCGCCACCGGCCAGGCCGTGCACCGCGCCATCGTCTGGCAGGATCGCCGCACCGCCGACGTCTGCGCCAAACTGAAGAGTGAAGGCCATGAGCCTACGATTTCGGCCAAGACCGGCCTGATTATCGATCCCTATTTCTCCGGTACCAAGGTTGCGTGGATGCTCGACCACGTGCCCGGCGCGCGCGCCCGCGCCGAGCGCGGCGAGCTGATGTTCGGCACCGTCGATTGTTATCTGCTGTGGCGGCTGACCGCCGGAAAAGTCCACGCCACCGACGCCACCAACGCCTCGCGCACGCTGCTGTTCAACATCCATACCGGCGAGTGGGACGACGAACTCCTGAAACTGTTGCGCGTGCCGCGCTCGATGTTGCCCGAGGTGAAGGATTCTTCCGCGAAATTCGGCGAGAGCGACGCCGGCCTGTTCGGCGGCTCCATCGCAATCTCAGGCATCGCCGGCGACCAGCAGGCCGCGACCATCGGCCAGGCCTGCTTCACGCCCGGCATGATGAAGTCGACCTACGGCACCGGCTGCTTCGCGCTGCTCAACACCGGCACCACGCCGGTGGCCTCGAAGAACAAGCTCTTGACCACGATCGCCTATCAGCTCAACGGCAAACGCACCTACGCGCTCGAAGGCTCGATCTTCGTCGCCGGCAGCGCGGTGCAATGGCTGCGCGACGGGTTGGGGATCATCAAGCAGGCATCCGAAACCGGCCCACTCGCCGACAAGTCCGACTCGATGCAGTCGGTCTATCTGGTGCCGGCCTTCGTCGGCTTAGGGGCGCCCTACTGGAATCCGCGCGTCCGCGGCGCGCTGTTCGGCCTCACCCGCAACACCGGCCCCGCCGAACTCGCGCATGCCGCGCTTGAAAGCGTCTGCTACCAGACCTTCGACCTCTGGGCCGCGATGCGCGCCGACTGGCCGGCCGCCGACGCTGCCAACGTCGTGCTCCGCGTCGACGGCGGCATGACCGCCTCCGACTGGACCATGCAGCGCCTGGCGGATCTACTCGACGCGCCGGTCGACCGCCCGATGATCCAGGAAACCACCGCGCTCGGCGCCGCCTACCTCGCGGGGCTTGCGGCCGGCGTCTATCCCGAGCCCGCAAAATTCGCCGACAACTGGCGGCTGGAGCATCGGTTCAAGCCGGCGATGAGCCAGGCGACGCGCGAGCGGAAGCTCGCGGGCTGGGCGCGGGCGGTGAAGGGCGTGCTGGCGAGTGACGAGGGGGAAGGGTAGTTCCTTCTCGCCTGTCTCGCACACTCAGCCGTCATCACCGGGCTTGACCCGGTGATCCACGTCTTGCTTTCTTTTCATCAACCCTTGATGAACTCGAGCAGATCGGCATTCACCTGCTTCATGTGGGTCACGAACAGGCCGTGGGGTCCGCCGGGGTAGACCTTCAGCACGGCGCCCTTGATGCCGGCCGCGGTGCGTCGGCCCGTGAATTCGAGCGGCGCGGACTGATCTTTGTCGCCATGCAGGATCAGCACGGGCCGGTCGATCTTCGCCAGCGCAGGCCTCAGGTCGGTCGAGATGACGGCGCGGTTGGTCGCAATGGCGACCGGCACCGACATTTCGCGCAGCATATCGGCGACCCACTCCATCATCTGCGGCGAAGTTTCTGGCGTGAAGAAGGGCAGCTTGTTGTCTTCCACCCATTTGGGGAAGTCGTTCGACCAGATATTCCAGTTTTGCTCGAAATACGCCCTGGGCGCGCCGTGCGAATTATCCGCCGCCTGCAGGACAAACGGCGTCGTCGGTGCCAGCAGTGCAATCCTGGAAATGCGGCCGGTTCCGTGCCGGCCGACATAGTGCAGGATCTCGTTGGCACCCATCGACATGCCGACGAGGACAGCGTCGTGAAGGTCCAACTGCTCGATCACGGTGGCGAGATCGTCGGCCAGCGTATCCAGGTCATAGCCTTCGCTTGGAATGTCGGATCGACCGTGTCCGCGCCGGTCAAACGCGATGCAGCGGATGCCGTAGTCGCTGAGATAGGCGGTCTGATATGCCCACATTCTGCTGGAGAGCCCCCAGGCATGCACGAAAATGACGGGCGTGCCGCTTCCCCAGTCCAGATGAAACAGCTCAGTGCCGTCGCGCGTCCGGATTTTCGTCGGCGGCTTTCCGGCGGTCGCCGCAGCGCTTCCGGCGCGGGCCGTCATGGTCGCGGCCGCAGCGGCGGTCAGCAGTAAATCTCTCCGTTGCATCGGCATGGTCTCCTCGCCAGTGATGGCGGGACCATGCGGCCCGCGACGGCTCGATCCAATTACGTCGAAGGTAAGCAAAGCGAGGAACGGAAAACTTTGTCATGCCCGGACTTGATCCGGGCATCCATCACGCTTCAATATCAGTAGTTCAAAGTAGATGGATGCCCGTGTCGAGCGCGGGCATGACGAGCGGAAAGTGCACCACATGATCCTGATCGGCCAATACGATTCCCCCTTCGTTCGCCGCGTCGCGATTGCGTTGCTGCTGTATCGGCTGCCGTTCGAGCACCGGCCGTGGTCGACCTTCGGCGATGCCGACAAGATCGCGCCCTATAATCCGTTGCGGCGGGTGCCGACGCTGGTGCTGGATAGCGGCGAGGCGCTGATCGAGAGCGCGATGATGCTGGATTATCTCGACGATCGCGTCGGGCCCGGGAAGGCGATGTTCCCACCGCATGGCGAGGCGCGGTGGCGGCAGCAGCGGATTGCCGCACTGGCGATGGGGCTCGGCGACAAGGGCGTCAGCCTGCTCTATGAGCGCGTGCTGCGGCAGGAAAAGCTCGCGCTCTGGGTCGAGCGCTGCGAGGCGCAGATATCGGGCGTGCTGGCGGTGCTGGAAAAGGAGCGCGCGGCGGTTACCACGCCATACTGGTTCGGCGACCGCATCGGCCACGCCGACATCGCGGTCGCGTGCGCGCTACGCTTTACCGGCGAGGCGCATCCCTCGTTGTTCGGCACAGGCTATCCGGCGTTGCAGGCGCACGCCGCGCGCTGCGAGGCGCTGCCGGAATTTCAGGAAATCGTGCAGCCGCTGGCGCCGCCGAAGGGGTGAGCCGCGCCGTCATTGCGAGCGCAGCGAAGCAATCCATCGTGCCGCAGTAGGAAAGATGGATAGCTTCGTCGCTTCGCTCCTCGCAATGACGGCGATGAGTTCCGTGGCCCGGATGAGCGAAGCGACATACGGGGCCGCACCGGCACAACCCCCGATATCGCTGCGCTCATCCGGGCTACAGGTTCCTTGGCAATCGAATCGGCTAACTCGCCTTCGGCCGCATCGCCTCCGGCGTGTCCGGCTGCATCGACGGATGGGCCTTGGCGAATTCCGGCAGCGCCATTGCGGTCTCAAAAATCCGCTTCACGGTCGGAGAGGGGCCGAGATCGATCTGCTGCGTCACTGCCGCCGTCACATGCCCGACCATGCAGATGTCGGCGAAGGTAGGCTGATCGCCGTGACAGAAGCGCCCCGTCGCCCTGTCGCCGGCGAGATGGCCTTCCAGGGCCGCCAGCGTCTCCACCGTCCAGTGGCGGCGCCACGCGGCTTGCTGGGTGTCGCGCAGGTTCAGTTCGTGGTCGAGATAGCGCCGCACCCGCGGCACCAGCAGCGGATGGCCTTCGCAGGCGACGATCTGGGAGAGGCCACGGACGCGGGCGCGGCCTTTTTGGTCGGCCGGCAGCAGCGCCGGCGCGGGATGCGTCTCCTCGAGATATTCGAGGATCGCGAGCGACTGAAACAGCACGGTGCCGTCGTCCAGCACCAGCGAGGGTAGCGCCATCTGCGGGTTGAGTTCGCGGTATGCCGCCTCGCGATGCGCATTGGTGTCGAGGTCGACGAACACGACGTCGGCAGCGACCTGCTTCAGGTTGAGCGCGATGCGAACGCGAAAACTCGCCAGCGATCGCCAGAAGGAGAAGAATTTCATGGGGGCCTCTTATCCCTCCCCCTCGTGGGGAGGGTGGCATGTTGTGGGCAGAGCGAACAACATGACGGGTGGGGGGTGTCTCCGCAAATGAGATTTTCGCGCACTGCCGTGCGCTAACCCCACCCCGTCGCTTCGCGCCGACCCTCCCCACAAGGGGGAGGGATAAGGAAGCAGCCGCGCGTCCCTACGCCCCCACCGCCTTCTTGCGCCAGGCCAGGTGCACGGCGCAGGTGCAACCGGGCGGATGCGAAGCGACGTCGTTGGCGGGGGCGAGCGGGGCGGTCTTCTCCGTGCGGTGCGGTTCCTGCGAGGGAATGTAATTCAGCACCGGCGCCAGCCAGCGCTCGGTCTCGGTGACGCTCATGCCCTTGCGGGCGGCGTAGTCCTCGACCTGGTCGCGCTCGATCTTGCCGACACCGAAATAGAAGCTCTCGGGATGGCTGAAATAAAGTCCCGATACCGACGAGCCCGGCCACATCGCAAAGCTCTCGGTCAGCTTGACGCCGGCGGTGTTCTCGGCGTCGAGCAAACGGAACAGCGTCGCTTTCTCGGTGTGATCGGGCTGGGCGGGATAGCCGGGCGCGGGGCGGATGCCGGCATATTGTTCGAGGATCAGTTGATCCGGCGTCGTGGTCTCGTCCGGCGCGTAACCCCAGAACTCGCGCCGCACCCGCGCATGCATGCGCTCGGCAAAGGCTTCGGCGAGACGATCGGCCAACGCCTTGCACAGGATCGAGGAGTAATCGTCATTGGCATTCTTGAAACGATCGGCAACGACGTCCTCGCCGATCCCGGCGGTAACGACGAAGGCGCCGATGTAATCGGGCACGCCGGAGGATGCCGGCGCGATGAAATCCGACAGCGCGGAATTGAAGCGGCCTTCGCGCTTCTCCAGTTGCTGGCGCAGCGTATGGAAGGTCGCGATCTGCTGCTTGCGGCCATCGTCGGCATAGACAGCGATGTCGTCGCCGACGGCATTGGCCGGCCAGAAGCCGATCGTGGCGCGCGCGGTGAACCACTTCTCCTTGACGATGCGATCGAGCATCTTGCGGGCGTCGTCGTAGAGCGAGCGCGCGACTTCGCCGACCTTTGGATCGTCGAGGATGGCAGGAAAGCGCCCCGTCAGTTCCCAGGTCTGGAAGAACGGCGTCCAGTCGATGTATTCGGCCAGTTCGGCGAGGTCGTAGGCGTCAAAACTCTTGATGCCGAAAAATTTTGGCTTGGTCGGCGGCGCCTTGGCGAAATCGATCTTCATCGCGTTGGCGCGGGCGGTCTCGAGCTTCAGCCGCTTCTTGTCGGCCTGCGCCCTGAAATGCGCCGCGGAAATCTTGGCGTATTCGGCGCGGATGTCAGTCGCAAAGGCGTCGCGCTTGTCGGCCGAAAGCAGCGACGACGCAACGCCGACGGCGCGGCTGGCGTCGTTGACATGCACCACCGGGCCGCCCTTGTAGTTCGGGTCGATCTTAACGGCGGTGTGGACGCGGCTGGTGGTGGCGCCGCCGATCAACAGCGGCATCTTCATGCCCTGCCGTTCCATTTCGCCGGCAAGGAAACTCATCTCATCCAGGGAAGGTGTGATCAGGCCGGACAGGCCGATGATGTCGGCGCCTTCGGCCTTGGCGGTCTCGATGATCTTCGATGCCGGCACCATGACGCCGAGGTCGATGACCTCGAAATTGTTACATTGCAGCACGATGCCGACGATGTTCTTGCCGATGTCGTGGACGTCGCCCTTGACGGTCGCGAGCACGATCTTGCCGGCGTTCTTGCGGCCGTCACCGGCCACGCCATTTGCGAGGTTGCGCGCCTTCTCCTCTTCCATGAACGGCATCAGGTAGGCGACCGCCTGCTTCATCACGCGCGCGGACTTCACCACCTGCGGCAGGAACATCTTGCCGTCGCCGAAGAGGTCGCCGACGATGTTCATGCCGGCCATCAGCGGGCCTTCGATCACATTCAGCGGGCGTTCGACCGTCAGCCGCGCGGCTTCGGTATCGGCTTCGATATATTCGGTGATGCCGTGCACCAACGCGTGGCTCAGCCGCTTCTCGACCGGCCATTCGCGCCAGGCCAGATCCTGTTCCTTGGTCTGCTTCTCCTTGCCGCGGAATTTCTCCGCCAGCGCCAGCAGCCGCTCGGACGCGCCGGGATCGCGGTTGAGAATCACGTCCTCGCAGGTCTGGCGCAACTCGGGATCGATGTCGTCATAGACGATCATCTGCCCGGCATTGACGATGCCCATGTCCATGCCGGCATGAATCGCGTGATACAGGAACACCGAATGCATCGCTTCGCGCACCGGCTCGTTGCCGCGGAACGAGAACGACAGGTTGGAGACGCCGCCGGAAATATGCGCGTGCGGCAGGTTCTGGCGGATCCAGCGCGTCGCCTCGATGAAGTCGACGCCGTAATTGTTGTGCTCTTCGAGGCCGGTCGCGATCGCAAAGATATTCGGATCGAAGATGATGTCTTCCGGCGGGAAGTCGAGCTCGTTGACGAGGATGTCGTAGGCGCGCTTGCAGATCTCGGTCTTGCGCGCGAACGTATCGGCCTGGCCGGCCTCGTCGAACGCCATCACGACCACGGCGGCGCCATGGCGGCGCGCGATCCGGGCCTCGTGGATGAACTTCTCCACGCCCTCCTTCATCGAGATCGAGTTCACCACCGGCTTGCCCTGAACGGATTTCAGACCGGCTTCGATCACGGCGAACTTGGACGAGTCCACCATCACGGGCACGCGGGCGATGTCGGGCTCCGCGGCGACGAGGTTGAGGAACGTCACCATCGCGGCTTCGGAATCGAGCAGGCCCTCGTCCATGTTGACGTCGATGATCTGGGCGCCGTTCTCGACCTGGTCGCGCGCCACCGCCAACGCCGCGGTGTAGTCGCCGGCGGTGATCAGCTTGCGGAATTTCGCCGATCCGGTGACGTTGGTGCGCTCGCCGACGTTGACGAAGGGGATCGCGGGCGTCAGTTCGAACGGCTCCAGCCCCGACAGCCGCAGCCGCGGCTCGATCTCAGGCACGACGCGCGGTCTGTGCGGGGCGACGGCAGCGGCAATCGCCGCGATATGATCCGGCGTGGTGCCGCAGCAGCCGCCGACGATGTTGACGAGGCCGGCTTGTGCGAACTCGCCGATCAGCCGCGCCATGTATTCCGGGGTCTCGTCGTACTGGCCGAACTCGTTCGGGAGTCCGGCATTCGGATAGGCACACACCAGCGTGTCGGCGACGCGGCCGATGTCGGCGATATGCGCGCGCAGGTCTTCGGCGCCGAGTGCGCAGTTGAAGCCGATCGTGGCGGGCCTGGCGTGCCGCACCGAATTCCAGAACGCTTCCGGCAATTGGCCCGATAGCAGGCGGCCGGACTTGTCGGTGATGGTGCCGGAGATCATCACGGGCACGTCGATGCCGCGCGCGTCGGTGATCTCGGCGATGGCGTAGAGCGCGGCCTTGGCGTTCAGCGTATCGAAGATGGTTTCGACCAGCAGCAGGTCGGCGCCGCCGTCCAGGAGGCCGTTGATCTGTTCGCCATAGGCCTTGCGCAGGTCGTCGAAGGTGACGGCGCGGTAGCCGGGGTTGGAGACGTCAGGCGAGATCGAGGCGGTGCGGTTGGTCGGCCCGAGTGCGCCGGCCACGAAACGCGGCTTGCCGTCCTCGGCGCTGACGCGCGTCGCCGCGGCGCGGGCGAGCCTGGCGCCGTCGCGGTTGAGCTCATAGGCGAGGTCCGACATGTCGTAGTCGGCCTGCGCGATCGAGGTCGAGGAAAAGGTGTTGGTGGCGACGATGTCGGCGCCGGCGCGGAGATACGCGGCGTGGATGTCCTCGATCGCCTCCGGCTGGGTCAGGATCAGCAAGTCGTTGTTGCCGCGCACATCGCGGTGGAAATCCGCAAAGCGCGCGCCGCGAAACGCGGCCTCGTCATATTGCAGGCCCTGGATCATCGTGCCCATGGCGCCGTCGAGCACCAGGATGCGTTCGCGGGCGGCGGCGAGCAAAGCGGTTCGCTTCGGCGAAATCGGAATGGTCATCGATCAAGCGGCCTTCTGTGCGCCATGGGGGCGAATGCCCAGGAGATGGCTGATCGCAAACACGAGGTCCGCGCGGTTCATGGTGTAAAAGTGAAAAGTATCGACGCCGTGCTTGGCGAGCTTCTGCACCTGGCCGGCCGCGACGGTGGCGGCGACCAGCTTCCGGGTCTCGGCGTCCTCGTCGAGACCTTCGAACTTGTCGGCGAGCCACGACGGCACCGTGGTTCCGGCGCGGGTCACGAAGCCGCGCGCCTGCTTGAAATTATGCATCGGCATGATGCCCGGCACGACGGGTATATCGATGCCGCGGGCGCGGACGCGGTCGAGGTAACGGAAGTAGAGGTCGTTGTCGAAGAACACCTGGGTAATGGCGCGGGTGGCGCCGGCGTCGACCTTGGCCTTCAGCGTGTCGATGTCGGCGTCGAGGCTCGGGCTCTCCGGATGCTTTTCCGGATAGGCCGACACCGAGATTTCGATATCGGGATAGTGCTTCTTGATGCCTTCGATCAGATCCGGCGAACTCTGATAGCCATCGCGATGCGCCTGATAGGCGGTGCCAATGCCGGTGGTGGGGTCGCCGCGCAGCGCCACGATGTGGCGGACGCCGACGTCGTGATAGCGCGCCACCACGTCGTCGATCTCGCCCTTGGGCGCGCCGACGCAGGTCAGATGCGCCGCCGGCGTCAGGCGAGTCTCCTTGAGGATGCGGGCAATGGTCGAATGGGTGCGCTCACGGGTGGATCCCCCGGCGCCATAGGTCACCGAGACGAAGTTGGGGGCCAGCGGCGCCAGCCGGTTGATGGTCTCCCACAGGGACCGCTCCATATCTTCCGTCTTGGGCGGAAAGAATTCGAAGGAGATCTTGGGCGAATGCAGTTCGCGCGGCCCGTCCGATACGGGAGAGGTAACCTCGGTCATGGCAGTCGCGGAGCTCCACGGGATTGGGCAGGCATCAGGCCTAGCGGCGATCAGCTAAAATAGGCCAAACACGGCGCCGCACATAGCCCATCGGCTATGGGAAATTGCCCATCATGAACAAAACTGATGATAAATTTGCCTCAGAAGAACACCTAGTGGGCAGGCATGATCAAAGGATATCTAGGAAGAATATTACGCTATTTCAATATATTAGATCGATTTCAGGCTCCGGTTTTCGCAAAGGAAAGGGTTGGGTAGAATCGGATTATATTGGATTTGTCATATTTTGTCCCACTCGCGAGGGGCGCCGGCAGCATCGCGCGCCCGCCGGCGCGGGCCTGATCTGCACGCCGGCACCCTTTGTGGCCGGCGATTGCCGCACTAGCTTAGCGCCATGATCCCGCTTTCAGTCCTCGACCTCTCCGTCGTCACGTCAGGTACCCGACCCGCCGCGGCACTGCGCAACAGCATCGATCTGGCGCGCCATGTCGATGGCCTCGGCTATGTCCGCTACTGGCTGGCCGAGCATCACAACCTGGCTTCGGTCGCGAGCCCGGCGCCCGACCTGATGATCGGGCAGATCGCCGCGGTGACCAAAAACATCCGCGTCGGCTCCGGCGGCGTGATGCTGCCCAACCACGCGCCGCTGATGGTGGCCGAACGCTTCAAGATGCTGGAGGCGCTGTTTCCCGGCCGTATCGATCTCGGCCTCGGTCGCGCGCCCGGCACCGATGGCGCCACCGCGCATGCGCTGCGCAGCCGGCTCGACCGCCGCGAGGGCGACGATTTTCTCGAGCGGTTGCAGGAATTGATCCTGTGGGAGACCCGCGGTTTCCCGGCCGGCCATCCCTACAACAACGTGGTGGCGATGCCGGATGACGTGCCGCTGCCGCCGATCTGGCTGCTCGGCTCGTCCGACTACAGCTCGGAATTGGCCGCGCAAGTCGGCATGGGCTTCGCGTTCGCGCATCATTTCGCGTCCTATGACGCGGTCGCGGCGATGACCAATTATCATGCGCATTTCAAGAAAGAGGGCGGCTGGACTTCGACGCCGCACGGAATTCTGGCGGTTGCCGCCGTTGCCGCGGAGACCGATGCGGAAGCCGAGAAGCTCGCGTCCTCGATGGATCTCAATCGTTTGCGCCGCGACCGCGGACAATTTCTGCCGCTGCCGAGCGTCGAGGAGGCGCTGGCCTATCCCTATACGGATGCCGAGCGGCTCTCGGTCGCACGCAACCGCGAGCGGCTGTTCGTCGGCAGCCCCGCGACCGTGATGACAAAACTGCAGCCGATGCTGGACGCCGCGAAGCCCGATGAACTGATGATCATCACCGCCGTCTACGATCACGACGCGCGCAAGAAGTCCTACAGTTTGCTGGCGGACGCTTTCGGGCTGGGGAAGAAAGTGGCGGCTTAAGAGAGTTTGAGCGTTACGCAGCTCTCACCGCGTCATGCCCGGGCTTGACCCGGGCATCCACGACTTCCTTCTCCGCCAAGACGTGGATGGCCGGGACAAGCCCGGCCATGACGAAAGTCTGTGTCGGGATGGTACTCCGAGACGATCTCAATCCCCGTTGCCGCTGAACGTCAGCCGGAACGGCTGCGCCGGATAAACCCCGACGATGCGGAATTCGCGCGAGAAGAATTTCAGTTCCTCCAGCGCAAAGGCGAGGCCCTTGTCGTCGGGATGTCCGTCGACATCGGCATAGAATTGCGTCGCGAAGAATTCGCCGTCGACCATGTAGCTCTCGAGCTTGGTCATGTTGACGCTGTTGGTGGCGAAGCCGCCGAGCGCCTTATAGAGCGCCGCCGGCAGGTTGCGGACCCGGAAAACAAACGAGGTGACCAGCGGACCGGAGCCCTGCGCGGCCCACTTCTCCTCGCGCGCCAGCACCACGAAGCGGGTGGTGTTGTGGGTTTCGTCCTCGACATCCTCGGCCAGGATATCGAGGCCGTAGATTTCGGACGCGAGCTTCGAGGCGATCGAGGCGCAGGACTTGTCGCCGCGTTCGGCGACGATGCGGGCCGATCCCGCGGTATCGCCCGACACGATCGGCTTGATGCCGAGCTTGCGGATGATGCGGCGGCACTGTCCGAGCGCGTGGACGTGGCTCTCGACGGTCTTGATATCGGCCAGCTTGGCGCCGCGCGGCGCCATCAACTGGTGATGGATCGGCAAGAACCATTCGCCGACGATGAACAGGCCGGACTGCGGCAACAGGTGATGGATGTCGGCGACGCGGCCGGCGACCGAATTCTCGATCGGGATCATGCCGAGATCGGCCTCGCCCGAGGCGATCGCCGCCAGCGCGTCCTCGAAGGTCGGGCAGGGCAACGGCTCGGCGTCCGGATAGGCCTCGACGATGGCGATATGGGAGTTCGCGCCAGGCTCGCCCTGGAATGCGATTTTCAGCTTCTGGGTCATGGGGGGCCTTGTAGCAGCGGTTCAGGCTTTGGCTAGAGCGTTTTCGAGCGAAGTGGGCACACCGGTTCGCGCTGAAGAAAACGCGTCAAAACAAAAGGATAAAGCGCCGTTCAATCAGAACGGGGCTTTAGTATTCGGCGGGCGGTTTCGAGATCGGCCGGGGTGTCGACCCCGCGCGGGACGGTGTCGACGATCATGACGTCGATCCGCATCCCGGCTTCCAGGGCCCGAAGCTGCTCGAGCTTCTCCTGTTGCTCCAGCGGCGAGGGCGGCAGCGTCACGAACCGCTCCAGCGCGGCCCGGCGATAGGCATAGAGGCCGATGTGGTGATAGCGCGGCCCGTCGCCGGTGGGCGCCGTGGCGCGCGTGAAATAAAGCGCACGCAACCTTCGCGGGCCGATCGGCGAGCCGATCGCCTTCACCACGCTCGGAGCGCGGTCTTCTTCCTCGGTATGAATCTCGGACGCCAGCGTCGAGATATCGACCGCGGGCTCGGCAAGCGGCGGAAGCACGCTGCGGATGGTGTCGGGCGTAATGGTCGGGAAATCGCCTTGCAGATTGACGATGATTTCGGCCTTTCCCTCAGGGTCGAGGATGGTCATGGCCTCGTAAATCCGGTCCGAGCCGGAGGGATGGTCGGCGCGGGTCATGACCGCCTCGCCGCCATGGGCTCTGACCGCGGCAGCGATCTCGGGCGTATCGGTAGCGACCGCAACCCGGCCGATTTGGGCCTCGAGGGCCCGCCGCAGCACGTGGACGATCATCGGCAGGCCGCCGATGTCCATGAGCGGCTTGCCTGGCAGGCGGGTCGCCGCCATGCGGGCAGGAATCAGCACCAAGTTGCGGGTTTCGGTCATCGGTACGCAGTCAAAGGCGGCCTCGAAAACAGGCCGGAAATAATGGGGATTGGCGGAAAGTCGGGGCGTTTATACGGGTTGCCAGAGCCCGGGCAAACCGATATCTCAACCCTGCTGAGGGTGCAGCGCGAAAGCCTGATTCCTGATGCTATCCCGCGGCCGTTCTGCCGGCCTTACGCCGACCTTCAGGGCTGGAGCCTGAGCCACTATGGACTCCTTCGAACTCAATAAGATCATCGGTGCCATTCTCGGTACCTGCATTCTGCTTCTGGTGACGAGCTTTGCCGCTGGTGCGATTTTCTCACCCAAGATGCCGGAAAAGTCGGGCTTCGAGATCGCCGTGAAGGAAACGGCCCACGAAGGTGGCGCCAAGGAAGCCGCCGCGCCGTCCGAGCCGATCGAAAAGCTGCTGCAGACCGCTTCCGCGGAGCGGGGCGCCGCCGCCGCCAAGAAGTGCGCCGCTTGCCACACCTTCGAAAAGGGCGGCCCCAACCGCGTCGGTCCGAACCTGTTCGGCACCGTCGGCGAGAAGAAGGGCGAGGGCAAGGGAGGCTTCAACTTCTCAGCGGCCATGAAGGGCAAAGGCGGCGAATGGACGTTCGACGACCTCAACAAGTTCATCTCCAATCCGAAGGGCTTCGTTCCCGGCACCGCGATGGGCTTTGCCGGCATCCAGAGGGACAGCGAGCGAGCCGACGTGATCGCCTATCTGGCCACGTTGGCCGACAAGCCGGTTCCGCTTCCGACGGCGGCGAAATAACATTTCTTTAGTCCAGCATGGACTTGCGCGCGACAGCACGGCCAGGCATTGCCTGGCCGTTTTTCGTGGGTTGAATCTTGGGCTGATCGCATTGTCGTTATCGGGACGTTTCGCCGCACCGTGACAGCCTTTGGGCTATTATCATGAGGAAAAAGCAACGTAATTTGTCGAACCCTTGCCTTATATTGGGCGCTGGCTGGAGCATGATCCGGAAAAGTGGAGACCGGTTTTCCGGACAGATCATGCGACCAAAATAAGAAGCGGCCGGCCGTAAACAGGAATTCCTCATTTGGCGATAACCCGACGACATCTTCTGCAGGGCGGCGCCGTCGCCGCGATGGCCCCGGTGCTGGGGCTCCCCCCCTATCTTGGCGCGATCACGCCGGCGCAAGCGCAGGCGGCACCCGATGGGCTGGCCTGGCGACACGGCTTGTCGACCTTCGGCGACATCAAATACCCTGCCGACTTCAAGCATTTTGACTACGTCAATCCGACTGCGCCCAAGGGCGGCGTCGCGCGCCTGTTTGAACTAGGTACTTACGACAGCTTCAACATCGTGATGGACGGGTTGAAGGGGTTGGCCCCCAACGGCGTCGGCCGAATTTACCAATCGCTCACCAGCTCTTCGCTCGATGAGGCTAACACTTCCTACGGTGCGATCGCTGAGGCCGCGGCCTACCCGGACGATTTCTCCTATGTGATCTACCGGCTGCGTTCGATCGCACGGTGGCACGACGGCAAGCCGATCACCGCGGAAGACGTGATTTTCTCTTTCGACGCGCTCAAGAAAAACAGCCCGATGTTCAGTTCCTATTTCGGGCATATCGTCAAATGCGAAAAGATTGGCGAGCGCGACGTTAAGTTCACCTTCGACGCTCCTGGTAACCGCGAATTGCCTAATATTGCCGGTCAGGTCATCGTGTTGCCCAAGCACTGGTGGGAAGGCACGGACGCGCAAGGGCGCAAGCGCGACGTCACGGCGACCACGCTGGAACCGCCGTTGGGCTCGGGGCCCTACCGTATCAAGGATTTCGTTGCCGGCCGCACGCTGGTGCTCGAGCGTGTCAAGGATTACTGGGCCAAGGATATTCCTTCGAGCGTCGGCCAGGATAATTTCGACGAACTTCGTTACGA
The DNA here is from genome assembly GCF_900103365.1 of Afipia sp. GAS231. Taxonomy (NCBI): domain Bacteria; kingdom Pseudomonadati; phylum Pseudomonadota; class Alphaproteobacteria; order Hyphomicrobiales; family Nitrobacteraceae; genus Afipia; species Afipia sp. GAS231. The sequence goes on along the minus strand of NZ_LT629703.1, from coordinate 2,843,260 downwards.
GTTCTTCCGCGACGACGTGGTCGGGCGCCAGGCCTTCAAAGCCGACCAATTCGACTGGTATGGCGAGCGTAGCGCCAAGGAATGGTCGGTCGCCTATGACTTCGACGCGGTACGCGACGGGCGGGTGATCAGAGAGAAATTTCCGGTTCTGAGCTCAGGGCGGATGCAGGGTTGGGCGTTCAACCTGCGCCGGCCGCTGTTCAAGGACGCGCGGCTTCGCCGGGCCTTCAATTACGCCTTCGATTTCGAGGAGATGAACCGGATACTCTCGACTGGTGAATATCATCGCGACAGCAGTTATTTCGATGGTATCCCCGAGCTGATGGCGACGGGTCTTCCGCAGGGCCAGGAATTGGAGATACTCGAAGCGGTGCGTGACAAGGTGCCACCGGAGGTCTTCACGACTCCCTACAAGGATCCCGTCAACGGCAACCCAGAGGCGGTGCGCAATAATCTCCGCGAAGCTGGCCGGCTTCTGAAAGAGGCCGGGTTCGAAATCCGCGACCGCAAGCTGGTCGATTCCGCGGGGCAACCTGTCAGCGTCGAGATTCTGTCTTCCGACGAGGGCAATGAGCGGATCGTGCTGTTCTACAAGCCTTCGCTGGAACGGCTGGGCATCACCGTGAACATTCGCAAGGTCGATAATGTGCAGTATCAAAATCGCATGCGCGATTTCGATTTCGATATCACTACCGCGGTGTGGGGGCAGTCGTTGTCGCCGGGCAACGAGCAACGCGACTGGTTCGGTTCGCAGGCGGCGGATCGGCCAGGTTCGCGCAATGTGGGCGGCATCAAGAATCCCGCGATCGATACCCTGATCGATCGCATCATCTTCGCCAAGAGCCGCGCCGAATTGGAGGCCGCCTGCAAGGCGATGGACCGCGTCCTGCTCTGGAACTTCTATTGCGTTCCGCAATTCAATTATGGCTTCCAGCGCTATGCGCGCTGGGATCGCTTCAGCCATCCCGATCCGCTGCCCAAATACGGCGTTTCCGGATTCCCGACGGTGTGGTGGTTCGACGCCGAAAAAGCGGCCAAGATGGGTAAACGCTCTTGAGCGGCTTCCCTTGCGTGCCCGCTTTATCCCGCCGCCGCGTTCTCGGGCTCGGCGTCGGCGCGCTGACTGCGTCGCAATTCGGACTGCCCGCTGCGGCCGAAGACGGTACCGAAATACACGGGCTGTCAGTGTTCGGCGACCTGAAATACCCGGCCGACTTCCACCATTTCGACTATGCCAACCCGGCGGCGCCGAAAGGCGGGGCGTTTTCAACGATCCCGACGTCGCGCCTGTACAACCAGTCTTTCTTTACATTCAGCTCGCTCAACGCCTTCATCCTGAAAGGCGAGGGTGCGTGCGGCATGGAGCTGACCTTTGCGACGCTGATGGCGCGGGCCGGCGACGAGCCCGATGCGGTGTACGGTCAGGTCGCGAAATCGGTGCAGATTTCGCCGGACAAGCTGACCTACCGTTTCACCTTGCGGCCCGAAGCCCGCTTCCACGACGGCACGAAGCTGACGGCACATGATGCGGCATTTTCGTTCACGATATTGAAGGAGAAGGGCCATCCGCTGGTCGTGCTGCAGATGCGCGACATGGTGAAGGCCGAGGCGCTCGACGACGCGACACTGGTGGTGACGTTTGCGGAAAAGCGCGCCCGCGACGTGCCGCTCTATGTCGCGACGCTGCCGATCTTCTCGAAAGCTTATTACGCGACCCGGCCGTTCGACGAAACCACGCTCGAAACCCCACTGGGATCGGGGCCATACAAGGTCGGCAAGTTCGAAGCCAACCGCTACATCGAGTACGAACGGGTCAAGGACTGGTGGGGCGCCGATCTTCCTTCCAGCCGCGGCCATTTCAATTTCGAGGTCGTACGTCTCGAGTTCTACCGCGACCGCGACGTCGCCTTCGAAGGATTTACCGGCAAGAACTATCTGTACCGCGAGGAATTCACCTCGCGTATCTGGTCAACGCGCTACGACTTCCCCGCCGTCAAGGACGGCCGTGTCAAGCGCGAGGTGTTGCCCGACGAATCCCCGGCCGGCGCGCAGGGCTGGTTCATGAACACCCGCCGCAAGCAGTTCAGGGATCCGCGGGTTCGCGAAGCGATCGGCTGCGCCTTCGATTTCGAATGGACCAACAAGACGGTGATGTACGGCGCCTATGCGCGCACGATTTCGCCGTTCCAGAATTCGGACATGGTGGCGACCGGTTTGCCGTCGCCGGAAGAGCTCAAACTGCTCGAGCCGTTCCGGGGCAAGGTGCCGGACGAGGTGTTCGGCGAACCCTTCGTGCCGCCGGTGTCGGATGGTTCGGGGCAGGACCGCACGCTGCTGCGCAAGGCCACGCAATTGCTCAACGATGCCGGCTGCAAGATCAAGGACGGCAAGCGGATGCTGCCGGACGGCGACGCCTTCAAAATCGAATTCCTGCTCGACGAACCGACGTTCCAGGCGCACCACGGCCCTTTCCTGAAGAATCTCGGTACGCTCGGTATCGAGGCCACGCTGCGAATGGTCGATGCGGTTCAATTCCGCGCCCGTGTCGAGGATTTCGACTTCGATGTCACCACGGAGCGCTTCAGTATTTCCGCAACGCCCGGAGACTCGATTCGACCGACCTTCTCCTCACAGGCTGCCGCAACCAAAGGCTCCTTCAATCTGGCCGGCATAGCCGATCCCGTCATCGACGCGCTGCTCGAGAAGATTCTGGCGGTCGATACCCGGGTTGAACTTACCACGGCCTGCCGCGCCTTCGACCGGGTGTTCCGTGCCGGACGCTATTGGGTGCCGCATTGGTACCGTGCCAATCATCCGCTGGCCTATTGGGATGTGTTCGATCATCCAAAGATACTGCCGCGCTATCCGATCGAGAATTACGTGACCAATGTGGGTGAACGTATCCTGTGGTGGTATGACGCCGCCAAGGCCGCGAAACTCGAGCAGGCGAAGTAATTCATGGCCGCCTATATCGTACGCCGCATCTTCCTGATGTTTCCGACCCTGCTGGGTATCCTGCTGGTGTCGTTCATTGTCGTACAGTTTGCGCCGGGCGGACCAGTGGAACGTGTGCTGGCGCAGCTTTCCGGCGCCGACACCGGCGGCACCTCGCGGATATCGGGATCTTCCGGCGGCGACATGGTCGCGCGTGGGCAGGTCGGCGCGGCCGCGGATGCCGTCAGTTCGAAATACCGCGGCGCACAGGGGCTCGATCCGGATTTCATCAAGAAGCTGGAAGTGCAGTTCGGCTTCGACAAGCCGGCACCGGAACGTTTCGCGCTGATGCTGTGGAATTTTGCCCGCTTCGATTTCGGCAAGAGCTATTTTCGCGACGTCAACGTGATCCAGCTCATCAAGGAAAAGCTGCCGGTCTCGATGTCGCTCGGGATCTGGATGACGCTCTTGACCTATCTGATTTCCATACCGCTCGGCATCCGCAAGGCCGTGATGGACGGCTCGCGGTTCGATACCTGGACCTCCGCCATCATCATCGTCGGCTTTGCCATTCCAGGCTTCCTGTTCGCGATCCTCTTGATCATCCTGTTCGCCGGCGGCTCGTTCTTCAACATCTTCCCGCTGCGCGGACTGACCTCGGACGGCTGGGCGCAATTCCCCTGGTACTGGAAGATCATCGACTATTTCTGGCACGTCACGCTGCCGCTGATCTCGATGGCGCTGGGCGCCTTCGCCACCATGACGCTACTGACCAAGAACTCGTTCCTCGACGAAATCCGCAAGCAATATGTGATGACGGCGCGCGCCAAGGGCTGCAGCGAATGGCAGGTGCTGTACAATCACGTCTTTCGCAACGCGATGCTGATCGTGATCGCGGGCTTTCCCGGCGCGTTCATCCACGCCTTCTTCTCCGGTTCGCTCTTGATCGAAACCATCTTCTCGCTCGACGGCCTCGGCCTGCTTGGCTTCGAAAGCGTGCTGAACCGCGACTATCCGGTGGTATTCGGCACGCTGTTCATCTTTTCGCTGGTTGGCCTCGTGGTCAACCTGGTCTCCGATCTCGCTTACATGTGGATCGACCCGCGGATCGATTTCGAGGCGCGTGAGGTCTGATGACGGTCATTGCGCCCCAGCCGATCGAAACCACGACGCAAGCGCCGCTCGGCGAGGCGGTGCCTATGACGCGCAGCCGGTTCGCGCCGTCGCCGCTCAACCGCCGCCGCTGGCAGAATTTCAAGGCCAACCGCAGGGGTTACTGGTCGTTCTGGATCTTCCTCGTGCTGTTCGTGGTCTCGCTGTTTGCCGAACTGATCGCCAACGACCGCCCGTTCCTGATCAAGTATGACGGCCATCTCTACTGGCCGGCCTTTATCAGCTATTCCGAAACCACCTTCGGCGGCGACTTCGAGACCGCTGCGGATTATCGCGATCCCTATCTGCAGAAGCAGATCGCCGACAAGGGCGGCAGCATCTTCTGGCCGCTGATCCGCTATTCCTACGATACCCACAACCTCGATCTGCCGACGCCGGCGCCGTCGAAGCCGACCTGGATGCTGACCGAGCAGCAGTGCAGCGAAGTGGTGCAGAAGAAGCATCTCACCGGCTGCCGCGACCTCGAATATAACTGGCTCGGCACCGACGACCAGGGCCGCGACGTGGTGGCGCGCCTGATCTACGGATTCCGCATTTCGGTGCTGTTCGGCCTGACGCTGACCATCGTCTCCTCGATCATCGGCATCGCCGCCGGCGGGGTGCAGGGTTATTTCGGCGGCTGGATCGATCTCGGTTTTCAGCGTTTCATCGAAATCTGGAACGCGATTCCCTCGCTCTATCTGCTCTTGATCATATCGGCGGTGCTACCGCCGGGATTCTTCATCCTGCTCGGCATTCTCCTGCTGTTCTCCTGGGTGTCGCTGGTAGGCCTCGTGCGCGCCGAATTCCTGCGCGGGCGAAACTTCGAATATATCCAGGCGGCCCGCGCGCTCGGCGTCTCCAACGCCAAGATCATGTTCCGCCACCTGCTGCCGAACGCGATGGTGGCGACCATGACGTTCCTGCCGTTCATCGTGTCGTCCTCGGTGATGACGCTGACGGCGCTGGATTTCCTCGGCTTCGGCCTGCCGCCCGGCTCGCCGTCGCTCGGCGAATTGCTGTCCCAAGCAAAAGCAAATGTGCAGGCGCCGTGGCTCGGCTTCACCGGCTTCTTCTCGGTCGCGATCATGCTGTCGCTGTTGATCTTCATCGGCGAGGCCGCGCGCGACGCCTTCGATCCGCGCAAGACGTTTCGGTAAGGGATAACCGCATGGACGCCATCAACCAGCCCTTGCTCGACGTTCGCGACCTCTCGGTGGCGTTCGGCAATACGCTTGCGGTCGACCACGTCTCGTTTTCCATCAAGCGCGGCGAATGCGTGGCGCTGGTCGGCGAATCCGGCTCCGGAAAATCCGTCAGCGCGCTGTCGATCCTGAAACTGTTGCCCTATCCGAGCGCCTCGCATCCCTCCGGCAGTATCCGCTTCAGGGGCCACGATCTCCTCACGGCGTCCGAGAGCGAGGTGCGCGAAATCCGCGGCAACGACATCTCGATCATCTTTCAGGAGCCGATGACCTCGCTCAATCCGCTCCATACCATCGAGGCGCAGATCGGCGAGATCCTGTTTCTTCACAACGGCATCCGCGGCGCGATGGCGCGGGCGCGGACGCTGGAACTGCTGACGCAGGTCGGCATTGCCGATCCCGAAACCCGGTTGAAGAGCTATCCGCATCAGTTGTCGGGCGGCCAGCGCCAGCGCGTGATGATCGCGATGGCGCTCGCCAACGAACCGGACCTGCTGATTGCGGACGAGCCGACCACCGCGCTTGATGTGACGGTACAGGCGCAGATCCTGGCGCTGCTCGCCGAAATTCGCGCGCGGCTCGGCATGAGCCTGCTGTTCATCACCCACGATCTCGGTATCGTGCGCCGCATCGCCGACGTCGTCTGCGTGATGAATTCGGGCAAGATCGTCGAGCAGGGGCCGGTCGAGCAGGTCTTTACCGCGCCGAAGCACGCCTACACCAAAGCGCTGCTGGCCGCCGAACCGAAGCCCGATCCGGCGCCGCCGAGGCCGGAATCGCCGGTCGTGATGTCGGCCGACAATTTGAAAGTCTGGTTTCCGATCAAACGCGGCCTGCTGCGCTCGACCGTCGGGCATATCAAGGCGGTCGATGGCGTCAGTCTCGCGGTACGCAAGGGCGAGACGCTCGGCGTCGTCGGCGAATCCGGTTCCGGCAAGACCACGCTGGGTCTTGCGTTGCTGCGCCTGATTTCATCCGACGGGCCGATCGTGTTTCTCGGCCAGAACATCCAGGGCCTGCGTTTCAAGGCGATGCTGCCGTTCCGTCGCGACATGCAGATCGTGTTTCAGGATCCGTTCGGCGCGCTCAGCCCACGGATGTCGGTCGGCGATATTGTCGCCGAGGGCTTGAGTGTGCATCAGCCTTCGCTGTCCTACGAGGAGCGCGAGACGCGCGTCATCAAGGCGCTTGCGGATGTCGGGCTCAACCCGGAATGGCGATTCCGCTATCCACATGAATTTTCCGGCGGCCAGCGCCAGCGCATTTCGATCGCGCGCGCGGTGGTGCTGGAGCCGAATTTCGTCGTGCTGGACGAGCCGACCAGCGCGCTCGACATGCTTTTCCAGGCCCAGATGGTCGATCTGCTGCGTGAGCTGCAGCGCAAGCGCGACCTGACCTACATGTTCATCTCGCACGACCTGCGCGTGGTGGCATCGCTCGCCAGCCACCTGATCGTGATGCGTCTCGGCAAGGTGGTCGAGGAAGGCCCGGCGGCGGAACTGTTCAAGAATCCGAAGAGCGATTACACCCGCGCCCTGTTCGCCGCGGCGTTCCGGATCGAGGCTGTTCCCGGTGACGCGGCCGGAGTCTAGAGCCGTTTGATCGCCGTGACCTCGCTGCCGGCGGCCCTGATACGCGCGATGGCTTCGCGCGTGTTCTCGACCACCGTCGCCATGTGATGTGCGTTGGCGTGCACGATGGTGTCGCTGTCGCGGACGATCGCAACGTGGCCCTTCCAGAAGATCAGGTCACCGCGTTGCGGTCTGTGCATTTGAGCCGAGTCAAGCGCCCGGCCGAGGCCGTCCTGCTGCATGTCGCTGTCGCGCGGGCAGCCGGTGCCGGCGGCATTCAGCGAGACCTGGACCAGGCCGGAGCAATCGATGCCGAGGCTGCTCTTGCCGCCCCACAGATAGGGCGTGCCGACAAATCGTTCGGCGACCGCGACGAAATCGTTTTCGACCGCGTCGAGAACGCCGAGATGCCGGTGCGGCAGATACCAGCCGTCGCGGGTAACGGCGAAGGCAGCGTCTTCGCGGGTCACCGTCAGCTTTGCGCCCAACGACAGCGTCTCGACCGGCGGTAACTTGATCGAGGGTCCTGGAAACGCGAAGGTGCGCAACGCCGTCACCTTGTGCGTCGGCGAGGCGGCCGGCTTTGCCAGCGCGGCATCCGGAATCCAGCCGACATAGCCGTCGCTGTTCAGTTGACCCCAGGCAAAGCCTTCGCCGTTGCGATCATAGACCGTGACGCGTTCGCCCTTCAGCGCCTGCGTCGCCAGTTCGGCATCGGCGAAAGGCCCTGAGCGCAGCGGCGCGATCGCCTCGACGACTTCGAATACCTCACCTTCGACAAAGCGCGCGGCCCTGACCTTGCCTTCGAGATATTTGGCGGCGACCTCGGGCCGCGCCGGCGTCAGGCGCGGATCATCCATAGCGCTGGCTCAACAGTTTGTAGATGGCGCGCGCCGCCTGGCATTCGCCGCCCTCGGGGCGCGCCGGTTTGGCGGATGGCGTCCAGCCATAGATATCGACATGCAGCCATCGCGTGGTGTCCGACACGAAGCGCTGCAGGAACAGCGCACAGGTGATCGAGCCGGCGAAGCCGCCTGACGGCGCGTTGTTGATGTCGGCGACTTTCGAATCCAGCCACGAATCGTAAGCCGGCCACAGCGGCAACCGCCACAGCGGATCGTTCTCGCCTTTCGCATGGGCCGCGACGTCACCGGCCAGCGCCTCGTCGTTGGTGTAGAACGGCGGCAGATCCGGCCCCAGTGCCACCCGTGCGGCGCCCGTCAGCGTACCCAAATCGACCAGCAGGTCCGGCTTCTCCTCGTCGGCCAGCGCCAGCGCGTCGGCCAATACCAGCCGGCCCTCGGCGTCGGTGTTGCCGATCTCGACCGTCGGCCCCTTGCGCGACTTGAAGATATCGAGCGGACGGAAGGCGTTGCCGGCGACCGCGTTTTCGACCGCGGGGATCAGCACCCGCAGCCGGACTTTCAGTTTCGCGTCCATCACCATCTGCGCCAGCGCCAGCACATTGGCCGCACCGCCCATGTCCTTCTTCATGATCAGCATGCCGCTCGACGGTTTCAGGTCGAGGCCGCCGGTGTCGAAACAGACGCCCTTGCCGACCAGAGTTACCTTGGGGTGAGAAGTATCGCCCCAACCGATATCGATCAGCCGTGGCGCGCGGGTCGACGCCTGGCCTACGGCATGGATCAGCGGAAAGTTTTGCGCGACCAGTTCGTCGCCGACGATGCTCTTGAAACTCGCGTCGTAACGTTTCGCCAGTGCCTCGGCGGCCTGCGCCAGTTCCTCCGGACCCATGTCGTTCGACGGCGTGTTGATCAGGTCGCGCGCCAACGATGCGGCTTCCGCCATCCGCATGATATCGGCGACATCGACGCCGTCAGGCGGTACCAGCCGGACGCCGGGCTGCTCAGCCTTGCGATAACGTCCGAAGCGGTAGCTGCCGAGCGCGAACGCAAGCGTCGCAAGGCGCACATCGTGCGGCGCGTTGGCGAAGCGATAGAGGCCCGGCGGCAGCAGGCCCGGCAGGGAGCCTGGCCGGAACAGGTCGCGGGATTTGCTGCTGTCATCCTCGATGCCGAAAATGACCTGCGCGATCTGTCCGTCGGGCGCGGGCAGGATCAGGCATTTTCCCGGTTTGGCGGTGAAGTCGTTGGCAAGACCAAATTGTCGGGCCGGTTCGGAAAGGCCCTTCGAGATGGCGGCCCATGTCGTCTTGGTGGCGAAGGTGATCGGAATGGCCGGGGTGGCGGGCGTGGTCTCGAACGGGGAATGCATGCGGATCTCGTCAAACGGGGCGGGCAGGGGTGCCGCGGCTTCATAGCACGGCCAATTAACCAGCCGTTAGGGTTAACAGTCTATTGCTGTCGCGTTCGGCTCCGTTCGCCCGATACCCCGTGAGTTGAAGTGACATGCGTCGACAGTCCAGCCATGCCGGGTATCTCGCCCGGCTTCTCGCATCCGCGGCGTTAAGCGCGGTCCTGGCCGCAAGCCTTGGCGGCTGCCAGACCATGTCCGATGTGACGGGCGCGATTACGTCTTCGAAGACTGCCGCCGTTCCCGAGGATCCGCGGCAAGCCGTCGATGTCTACGGCGAGCGCTATCGCGCCAATCCCAAGGACGCCGATGCGGCGCTGGCGTATGGCCAGGCGCTTCGCGCCACCGGGCAGCGCGCGCAGGCTGCCGCCGTGCTCGAACAGGCCACCATCGCCAATCCCGGTAACAAGGCGCTGATCGCCGGCTACGGCCGCGCGTTGGCCGACAACGGCAATTCGCAGGCCGCCTTCGATGTGCTCAGCCGCGCCCACTCGCCCGCCAATCCCGACTGGCGTATTCTCTCGGTGCAGGGCACGACGCTCGACAAGATGGGCAAGCACGAAGAAGCCCGCCGCTACTACGCCACCGCGCTGAAGATCGTGCCGGAGGAACCGTCCGTCCTGTCCAATCTCGGCCTCTCCTACATGCTGACGCGGGAATTGCCGCAGGCCGAGGAAACGCTGCGGCGCGCCTATGGCAATCCGCGCGCTGACGGCCGGGTGCGCCAGAACCTCGCTTTGGTGGTTGGCTTGCAGGGCCGTTTCGCGGAAGCCGAGACCATCGCCAAGGGCGACCTGCCGGCCGACGAGGCGACGGCGAACGTGGCCTATCTTCGCGAGATGCTGAGCCAGAAGGACCCGCGCGGCGGACGAAAACCGCCCGTGGTCGCGCTCGACAAACAGGACTGAACGTCCAGTCGTAGCAAGTCGCCGTCGTTCCGCGCCGCGGCCGACCGTCGTCACCAACCCGCAGCTGTCATCACCCGCGAAAGCGGGTGATCCAGTATTCCAGAGACTCAGTGCACGAATCGAAGGGCGCGGATCGCCCGGTCCCGGCCACGCCAAGACTTGCTTCTGTTGGCTCGCCGGAGCTTTAACGGAGGCGGCAAGCCGGGCGACGACAATTCTGCAGGCTCGACCGGCGCGGCGTCTGCCGCGCCGGCAGCCTCACGGCATCGCCTGGATCTTGATGTAGGTCGGCCCGAGAATGACGATGAACAGGCAGGGCAGGAAGAACAGGATCATCGGCACGGTGAGCTTCGGCGGCAATGCTGCGGCCTTCTTCTCGGCCTCGTTCATCCGCATGTCACGGTTTTCCTGCGCCATCACCCGCAGGCTCTGGCCGAGCGGCGTGCCGTAGCGTTCCGACTGCATCAACGACAGGCAGACTGACTTGACGCCTTCGAGGCCGGTGCGCTTGGCGAGATTCTCATACGCCACCTTGCGGTCCTGCAGATAGGACAGTTCGGCGGTGGTCAGGGCAAACTCTTCCGACAGCGCCACCGACTGCGTGACGATTTCGGTCGAGACCTTGCGGAACGCAACTTCGACCGACATGCCGGACTCGATGCAGATCAGCAGCAGGTCGAGCGCGTCCGGGAAGGCGCGCTTGATCGAGAGCTGGCGCTTGCTGATCGCGTTTTTCAGGAACAGCATCGGCGCCTGCAGTCCGGCATAGGCGGCGGCGAGGCAGATGCCGATCTTGACCGGCATCGACTTGTCCAGGTTCGTGATCACGAAGATGTAGATCACCGCGCCGAGAAACAGCACGATCGGCGTCACCGCGCGGGCGAACAGGAAGGTGACGTAGGGAGCGTGACCGCGATAGCCGGCCATGATCAGCTTGTCGCGCGCGGCTTCCTGCGCCAGCCACTTGCCGAGGTTGAAGTCTTCCACCACCTTGGAAACCAGCTGCTTCGGGGTCTGCCGCAGCGACACCTTTTCCGACTTGTTGAGCCGCTCACGCTCGCGCTGGCGGAGCCGTTCGCGCTCGCTGGCGACGGCCTTCATCCGCTTGGCGAGGCCTTCGCCGGCAAACAGCGGCATGATCAGGGTATAGGCCGTGGCGCCCGCGGCAATGGCCGCGAGCAACATGGTCATGAACCGCGCGTCGTGAAGCTTGTCGATCATAAATTGAATCATAACTGCACCGTCAGAAGTCGAAGTTGATCATTTTCTTCATCACAAGCACGCCGCAGGTCATCCAGCCGACGCAACATACCAGCATGAACTGGCCGACCCGCTCGGTCCAAAGCAGCGAGATGTAGTCGGGCGTCGAAATCCAGACCAGCAGCATCACGATCGGCGGCAACGAGCCGATGATGGCCGCGGAAGCCTTGGCTTCCATCGACATAGCCTGGATCTTTTCCGCCATCTTCTTGCGGTCGCGCAGCACCTTGGAGAGGTTGCCAAGCGCTTCCGACAGGTTGCCGCCGGATTTCTGCTGGATCGCGATCACGATGCCGAAGAAGTTCGCCTCCGGCACCGGCATCCGCTCGAACAGCCGCGCGCAGGCGTCGCCCAGCGGCATGCCGATGGTCTGGGTTTCGATGATGGCGAGGAACTCGCTCTTCAGCGGTTCCGGCGCGTCGGCGGCGACCACCTTGATCGAATCAAACAGCGGCAGACCGGCCTTGATGCCGCGCACGATGACGTCGACGGCGTCGGGCAGCGCCTTCAGAAACGCCTTCTCGCGGCGGGTCTTGAGGTAGCCCAGCGTCCAGCGCGGCAGGCCGAAGCCAGCGGCGAACGCCATGCCGAGGCCGCCCAACAGTCCGCCGCCGACCGTGAACGCCACGACGAAGAAGACTGCGGCGCAGGCGCCGGACATGATCCAGAATTTCTGCGTCGTCCAGCCGAGACCGGCCTGGGTGAGCCGGACGCTCAGCGGCACGCGCTTTTCCTTCTGGCGGCGCGCCTCGAGATCCTTCAGCGACCCCTCGACCTGCTCGCGGCGCGAACGTTGGCTCTTGTCGGCCTGGCGTGCGGCGGCGGGTTCGGACCGTGCGATCGAGGCACGGCGAGATTCGGCCTTTTTCTCTCCGGACAGCAACGGATAGACGAAGACCCAGGCCAGTCCGCCGACAGCGGTGAAGCCGAGAAAGGCCAGTGCGAGCACCTGCATGTTCATCACCCGCTCCTTACTTGTTCTCGGCGACTTCGGCGGCGTCGAGGGCTGCCGCAAGCCGCTTCTCCTCGCCGTAATACCGCGCACGTTCCCAGAAGCGCGGGCGTCCGATGCCGGTCGAGCGATGTCGTCCGATGATCTTGCCGTTGGCGTCTTCGCCGATCAGCTCATACACGAACAGATCCTGGGTGATGATGGTGTCGCCTTCCATGCCCATCACCTCGGTGATGTGGGTGATGCGGCGCGAGCCGTCGCGCAGGCGCGCGGCCTGCACGATGACGTCGATCGAGGCGCAGATCATCTCGCGAATGGTGCGCGAGGGCAGCGAGAAGCCGCCCATGGTGATCATCGATTCGCAGCGTGACATCGCTTCGCGAGGGTTGTTGGCGTGCAGCGTGCCCATCGAGCCGTCATGGCCGGTGTTCATGGCCTGCAGCAGGTCGAATGCCTCGGGTCCGCGGACTTCGCCGACGATGATGCGTTCAGGGCGCATACGCAGGCAGTTGCGCACCAGTTCGCGCATCGTGACCTGGCCTTCGCCCTCGATGTTGGGCGGGCGGGTTTCCAGCCGCACCACATGGGGCTGCTGCAATTGCAGTTCGGCGGCGTCTTCGCAGGTGATGACGCGTTCGTCGTGTTCGATGAACTGGGTCAGGCAGTTCAGCAGCGTGGTCTTGCCGGAACCGGTACCGCCCGAGATCAGCACGTTGCAGCGGACGCGACCGATGATCTGCAGGATCTCGGCGCCTTCCGGCGAGATCGCGCCGAACTTGACCAGCTGATCGAGCGTCAGCTTGTCCTTCTTGAACTTACGAATGGTGAGCGCGGGGCCGTCGATCGCCAGCGGCGGAACGATGGCGTTGACGCGGGAGCCGTCGGCGAGACGGGCGTCGCAGATCGGCGAGGATTCGTCGACGCGCCGGCCGACCTGGCTGACGATGCGCTGGCAGATGTTGAGAAGCTGCTGGTTGTCGCGGAACCGGATGCCGGTCTTCTGGATCTTGCCGGCGACTTCGATGAACACCGTGCCGGCGCCGTTGACCATGATGTCGGCGATGTCGTCGCGCGACAGCAGCGGCTCCAGCGGACCGTAGCCGAGCACGTCGTTGCAGATGTCGTCGAGCAGTTCTTCCTGCTCGGCGATCGACATCACGATGTTCTTGATCGCGATGATTTCGTTGACGATGTCGCGGATTTCCTCGCGCGCGGACTCGCCGTCGAGCTTGGCGAGCTGGGCGAGGTCGATCGCCTCGATCAGGGCGCCGAAGATCGTCGCCTTGACCTGGTAGTAATTGTCGGATCGCCGCGCTTCCGCGGAGGGCGCGGGCGGCGCCTTTGCGGGCGCGATCGGCGGTGAAGAGACGGTCGGAGCTGCGACCTCACGCGGAACGGCTGCAGCGCCGGAAACCGGTTCCGGCGCCTGAAAAGCGGGCTTCGGCGCCCGCGTGTCGCTATCATTTCCGCTACGCTTACCGAACACTTTGGTACTCCATGCGGGTGGCTTACTTGGCCCGCAACTTCTCGATCAAAGGTGCAAGGAATGAACCCTTGGGCTTCTTGGTCTCGCCGCGGCCGGTGAGCCGCTGCGCTATCTGCAGGAACATCTCGGTGGTGCGATGAGTGGCGGAGATTTCCGCGATCATCTGGCCGTTATTGGCGGCCGATCCGAACATCTGCGGCTCGAACGGGATCGTCGCGATCGGCTGGCTCTCGATTGCCTTGGCGAACTCGCTGGCCGGAATCTCCGGGCGCTTGGGGATGCCGACCTGGTTGAGACAATACAGCGGCGCACGGTCGTTCGGCCGTTGTGCCTTCAAGAGGTCGACGATGTTCTTGGTGTTGCGCAGGTTGGCGAGATCGGGGGCTGCTACGATCAGGATGTCGTCGGCCGCGATCAGCGCGCGCTTGGTCCATCCGGTCCACTGATGCGGAACGTCGAGCACGATGCAGGGCATCGTGGTGCGCAGCGTATCGAAGATCGAATCGAAGGCGTCGGCGCCGAAATCGTAGACCCGGTCGAGCGTCGCCGGCGCCGCCAGCAGGCTGAGATGGTCGGTGCATTTCGACAGCAGGCGGTCGATGAAGGCGGTATCGACCCGGTCGGGGGAGAATACCGCGTCCGCGATGCCCTGCGCCGGGTCCTGGTTGTAGTCGAGGCCGGCGGTGCCGAAGGCGAGATCGAGATCGGCGACCACCGAATCCAGCGCCAGATCGCGCGCGATCGCCCAGGCGACGTTGTGGGCGACGGTGGAAGCGCCGACGCCGCCTTTGGCGCCGACGACGGCGATGATGCGTCCGACCGCCTTGGCTTCCGGCGCCGAAAACAGATTGCAGACCGAGCGCACGACGTCGATCGCGGTGACCGGTGCGATCGCGTAGTCGCTGACGCCGCGGCGCACCAGTTCGCGATACAGCGTGACGTCGTTGATCTTGCCGATCACGATCACGCGGGTGCCGGCGTCGCATACGGTGGCGAGCTGGTCGAGACCGAGCAGGATGTCGTGACGGCCTTCGGTCTCCAGGATGATGACGTTCGGGGTCGGCGCCGAACGATAGGCCTCGATGGCGGCGGCCATGCCGCCCATCTGGATCTTGAGATGCGCCTTGCCGAGACGGCGGTCTTCGCCCGCCGCCTGCACCGCAGCCGCGGTTTCAACCGTCTCGCAGAAGGCCTGCACCGATACCCGCGGCGACGGCGCAATATGATCTTCCGCCGGCGGCGAAGCCTCCGACTGCTGGTCTGGGTTCTGGCGCGCGTAACTGATCATTTGCCGGTGTCGCTGAGTTTGGCCTTGTCGGCCTCGGGATAGGTGGTCGTGGTGGTGTTGCCACGTTTGTACTTCTCGAAGGCCGCGTTACGCCGCGGCCAGTAGGCCGGCGTCTCCGGCCGCGGCTGGACCAGATCGGACGGATTGTCGACCATCGCCGCCATGTTGCGCTGATAGGCGCAGCCGAAATTGTAATAGGGCTTGTTGTCGTAATAGCCCTTGTTGTCGATCGAAGGTCCGAGGTCTTCGGGCCACAGGCCGCAGGGACCCGCCACCGCCGAGATCTTCGGATAATTCAGCCGGATCGCCGCCATGTGCCGGGGATCTTCCGGATGGTACTGGCGAACGTTGATGGCCCGCGGCGGCACGCCGGCGGCGGCGAAGGTCGCCTGGATCTCCCGCAGCGAATCCTGGGCGGCGCGCGCGTTCGGGGTATCGACAGGCATATCGATGCTGATGGCGCCAGTGCCTTCGGCAAGCCAGAGCTGGGCCAGTCCCACTACATCGGCGCGCTGGGCGGCGGAAATGCCGCCGCGGCCGCGGCCGACGAACACGACGATCGAACGATCGGCTTCCTGGACCGCGATCGGATGGCGCAGCCGATAGTCGTCGGGCACGCTCGCCGTCGTCGCGACGTCGGACGTGTGCTGGCAGGCGCCGAGCGCCACGGAAACGCCAATCAGCGCGCCCGCAAGGAGCAGCGCGCGCTTGCGATCGGCGGGTGCTCTGGATGTCTGATCTCGTGTCATCGTCCCGCCTCAGTCCGTAATAAAGCCGTAGCTGCCGCGATAATTCCGTGCCGGCTCGGTGCGGCCCGGAACGCCGTAGATGCGATTGATGCTGCCGAGCAGGTCCGCTTGCGGGTCCGACGCGGCGGCAAAGCCGTCATCCGGGCGCGACAGGTCCTTCTGCGCGACCGCGCGGACGACATAGGGCGTCACCAGGACCATCAGTTCGGTCTGGCTGTTGACGTAGTCGCGGCTGCGGAACAGCGAGCCGAGCACCGGCAGTTGCGCCAGACCCGGGAAGCCGCTGATGGCCTGCTTGGTCTGTTCCTGGATCAGGCCGGCCATCGCCATCGAGCCGCCGGAGGGAATTTCCAGCGTCGTTTCGGCGCGGCGGGTCTTGATCGAGGGAATCGTCAGCGAGTTGACGGTCGTCGCCGTGACCGACTGCGACAGCGTGATCGAATTTTCGTTCGACAGTTCCGACACTTCGGTCATGACGCGAAGGCTGATGCGGCCTTCGGTCAGCACCACCGGCGTGAAGTTCAGCGAAATGCCGAATTTCTTGAACTGGATCTGGGTCGTACAGACATGGGTGGTTGGGTCGCAGGCGTAACCTCCGGGAATCGGAAACTCGCCGCCGGCGATGAAGGTGGCGGATTCGCCCGAAATCGCCGTCAGATTGGGCTCGGCCAGCGTCCGTACCACGCCGGCGGTTTCCATCGCGCGCAGGGTGGCGGTCACCGACGGAACGGCGCCGCCGAACGAACCCGACAACGCGTTGGTGGAGACCAGCGGGCGGCCATAGGCGTTAAACGGATTGGCGTTGCTGAAATTCACCACCGCCGTGCCGTAGGTCATGTTGGCCGTGAGATCGATGCCCATCTGCTTGATGATACTGCGGGCGACTTCGGCCACCGTGACCTTCAGCATCACCTGGTCGCGGCCGCGGACCGCGATCGAATTCGTGACTCGGTCGACGGTGCCGACAAGGCGGGCAGCGAGATCGTTGGCCTGCTGGGCCTCTATCGGGTTCGCCGCCGTACCCGACAGCACGACGCCGTCGCCGAGGCCCTCGATCCGGATGTCGGAGTTCGGCAGCGCCTGCTTTAGCGCCGCGCGCAAGCCGTTGAGGTCGCGGGTGACCGCGATGTCATAGGCCGCGATCTGCTGGCCGGCGGAATCGAAGAATACGATGTTGGTCTGGCCGACCGAGGCGCCGATGATATAGGCGCGCTGGGTCGAGCGAACCACGGCGTTGGCGATCTTCGGATCGGCCACCAGCACGTCCTTGATGTCGCGCGGCAGGTCGATGACGATGGACTTGCCGATCCCGAGCGAAAGCGGGCGGGCATTCATCTGCCCTTCGACGGAAGCCGGCGCGACGGGGCGATAGTCGGCGGCCACCACCGGCGTCAGCGCCGGATTGAGCGTAAGCGCGGCCACGGCCGAAAACGACAGGGCGCGGACCAGGAATGTCCGCATCGGCTGATCTCCCCTGCACTTCATATCCCGCGTCCTTTCGGTCACTTCTGCATCAACTGCTGGCTGGCAATGCCGTAACGAACGACATTGACGCCTTCGTTGCGCTTGATTTCGTCAACCTTGACCTCGACCGTCTTGACGTCGACGAGGCTGCGCAGCGCCAGCGACAGCGTGCCGCTCTGGCGCGCGCGGCCCAGCGTCTCGGCCTGTTCGGGCTTCAGCTCCAGCGTGACGGTCTTGCCGACGAGGGTGTTGGTGCCGTCTTTTTCCTTCGGCGCCTGGTCGATCGCGAGAACGCGGATATTGGTCAGGATGATTTCAGAACTGACGAGATCCGGCCCCTTGGTGTCGGGGTTCTTTTCGCGCTTGGAAAGCAGCACGTCGACATGGTCGTTCGGCAGAATGAAACCGCCGGCGCCGGTTTCCGGCGAGATTTCGGTCGAAACCGCCCGGAAGCCGGACGGCAGGATCGCGGCCATGAAGCCGGTTCCCTCGGTCTTGACCAGTTTCTGTTCCCGGATCGGCTCACCTGCGATGAATGGCGAGCGCGCGATCGAACCGGTGACGTCCTTGACGGCGTCGGCCCGGCTGACCCGGCTGATGAAATTACCGGCCGACGCGGTCGGCCAGCTCTGCCACTGCAGATCGTCGGCCTTGACCGACTGGCCGAGGCCGATGTCGGATTTCGCGACCAGAATATCCACCGTCGGCAACTGCGCGACCGGCGCCGGTGCCTCAGGCTTGTCGGACCCGCTGGCGAGATAGGCGGCAATGCCGCCGGCGCCAATCGCGATGGTCAACACGACAATGCGTGCGGTATTCATACGCTTCACTTTCCACATTACGCCGCGACGCTGCCGCCGCCGTGATGGGAGTTGACCAGCTATTCGTCAAAGCATGGTTAATGAGGCGTGAGTAAATTGCCTTAACGGGGAGTTACTTCCGCCGGTCAGTGCATGGCGAGGTGGGTGAGGTCGACCGCCCTGATCCATTCGGTCTCCGGATAGACCATCAGCGCGCCGATCGCGAGCGCGATGCCGTAGGGGACTCCGCTCTGCTTGTCGTGCAACTTGCTCAGCCAGGCCTGGCCCGCGAGCGGGTAGGGCAGCGGCCATTGCCGGAACATCAGCAACAGGATCGTCAGCGCCCCGCCGAACAGCGAGGCATAGACCAGCCAGTCGAGCAGAGGGGTGAAACCGAACCAGAGCGCGACCGCGGCCGCGACCTTGGCGTCGCCGCCCCCGACCTGACCCAGCGCAAAGCAGGCAAAGGCCGCGGCCAGCACGGTCGCGCCGGCGCCGAGATGCAGCAGCATGTCGTGCAGGCCCATGCCGCCGAGCGGCGCCAGCACCAGAAAGCCGGCGACCAGCGCCAGCGATACCCGGTTCGAGATCGTCATCGTAAGGAGATCGCTTGCGGCCGCGAACGCGATCAGGGCCGGAAACAGCATAAGACGGGCAATATCGAGGATCATGATTTCACATAGCCCGTGCTGTCAGCGCCAGATTCAAGCTTCGTTTTCAAGCGTCGGCCGAGCCTAGCCACCAGAAATGAACAATCGGAAAACGGCGCTGGATATCGCCAGCTCAGGCGAAAATCCGGCAGGCGGGGCGCGGCGACCCGTAACCGCTCGGAAACCACATTCGCAAAACAACAAAGGCCCCGGGTTCGCCGGGGCCTTTGAAGCTGGTTCGACGATCGCTTACTTCAGCGAGGTCGAGATCGCAACGAAGTTGGTCGACAGCTGCTTGCCGACGCCGTTGACGGCGGTGATGATGGCGATCGCGATGCCGGCGGCGATCAGGCCGTATTCGATGGCGGTAGCGCCGGACTCATCCTTCACGAAACGCGAAACGAGATTCTTCATAAGATAACTCCTGTGTACACGTGGCTGGTCGAACTAACGTTTGGTCTCGCCGGCGTTCTCAGCACCGTGACCATGGCGTTACCCTAGGGTGCGACAATTGCGACGCAGTTAATTCGATCGCGCAAAAACGCCGGGAACCGGCAGTTCCTGAGCAGAGTAAATGTCGTCTTAAGGCAATTCGTAAAATGCAAATATGCGCGCGGTGTCCTTATACTAGGCGTCCGCGCGCGCGACGCCGCGCTCGCCGGTCTATCGGATTCACGGCTCCTTAAGCGCCAACGGATACTCCAGTAGTCTCCGTTCACATGAGGTCGCCATGTCCAATTTGCCCCTCGAGGTCGTTCAGATGATGGGCCAGACCATGGTGAAGGTCGTGCCGGTCACGATAGGACTGGCGCTGGTGTTCACGGCGCTCTCGTATTTCTGGGCCTGCAATCCCGGACAGCCATGGTGGCGCAAGCGCGAAATCATCACTGACCTCTGCTACTGGTTCTTCGTGCCGGTGTTCGCCCGTATATTTCGCATCGGGCTGATGGTGCTCGGCGCCGGCTTGGTCTTCAACATTCATGGTGCCGACGACCTGATCGCGTTCTACGACAACGGCCATGGACCGCTGTCGGAGCTTCCGCTCTGGATCCAGGCGCTGCTGTTCCTGGTCGCATCCGACTTCATGCTGTACTGGCTGCATCGCATGTTTCATGGCGGCGGCTTCTGGAAGTATCACGCGATTCATCATTCTTCCGAGGATCTCGAGTGGATTTCTGCGGCGCGCTTTCATCCGGTCAACCTGTTCATCGGAACGATCATGGTCGACGTCATCCTGCTGATGGCGGGCATTTCGCCCAACATCATGCTGTGGGTCGGACCGTTCACGACGTTCCACTCCGCCTTCGTCCACGCCAACCTGAGCTGGACGCTTGGCCCGTTCAAATACGTGCTGGCGACGCCGGTGTTCCATCGCTGGCATCACACCTCGCTCGAACAAGGCGGCAATACCAATTTCGCCGGGACGTTTCCGATCTGGGACATTCTGTTCGGTACGTTCCGGATGCCGGAAGGCAAGCTGCCGGACAATTACGGTGTCGCCGCCGATCAAGCGGTGCCGCACGAAATCGGCGGACAACTGGCCTATCCGTTCAGGCAGTAGAGCATGATCCGGAAAAGTGGATACCGGTTTTCCGAGAAAGATCATGCTCAAAAAATAGAGAGCGTTTTCAAGCGAAGTGAGGACCGGTTCGCGTGAAGACAGCGCGTCAAACTAAAAAACACCGCAGCCCGGTTCTGATGCAATCAGAACCGGGCTGCAATAATCCATTCGGCCGGGAAGCCTCGTCATGAGTATCGACGCCGGAGCGATCCGTCAGGAGAAAGCCTTCAGCCTCGGTCAGGTGCCGGCATGGCTCTGGCTCGGGATCGGCGTCTATGCGGTGCTGCTGGTCTGCGGCGACCGGCTGCTGAATGATTCCGATACCTACTGGCAGATCTCGGTGGGGCAATGGATCATCGATCACGTTGCGCTTCCGCGCGCCGATATCTATTCCTTCACCAAAGCGGGCGAGCCGTGGACGTCGTCGTCCTGGCTGGCGCAGGTGCTGCTGGCGGGCAGCTATGATCTGGCCGGCTGGACCGGGCCGGTGGTGCTGGCGTCGACCAGCATTGCCGCCACCTTTGCCTTTCTCGCCTTTATCCTCGGCCGCCGCGTTCCCGCGACCTATGCGATCGTCGTGACGCTGGCGGCGCTGGTGCTGTCGACATCGCATTTCCTGGCGCGGCCGCATGTGCTGGTGCTGCCGGTCATGCTGGCCTGGGCGTATGGGCTGATGTCGGCGAGCGAGCGCGGCGAAGCGCCGTCGTTCTGGCTGCTGCCGCTGATCGCGCTGTGGGCCAATCTGCACGGCGGCTTCGTCTTCGGCCTGGTGCTGGCCGGCGCCTTTGCGATCGACGCGTTGTGGAATGCGGATGCCGCGCGGCAAAAGCCGTTGGCGCTGCGCTGGGCAGTGTTCGGCGTCGGCGCATTGATGGCGTGCTGCGCCACGCCGTATGGATGGGGATCGATACTCGCTTCGCGCAAGATCCTCGATCTCGGCGAATTGCTGCATCTGATCTACGAATGGATGCCGGCTGATTTCACCAACCTCGGCGCATTCGAAATGTCGATCCTGGTGCTGATCGCTGCAGCACTTTACTCAGGCGTCAAACTCCCGCCGCCGCGGATCGCGCTGGTGCTGGGCCTGCTGCACATGGCGCTTTCGCATGTCAGGAACCTCGAAATATTCGCGCTGTTGCTGCCGCTCGTCGCTCTCACACCGGTGGCCTCGCAGTTCGCGCTGCAGCCGGCCTGGTTCGGAAGGATCACCGCGCCGCTCGCTTCCGCCGCAGCGCTCGTCGTCATGCTCGGCGCCTCGACCTGGGCGCTCGCGGCCAAATCGGCATTTTCTCCGCCCGAGGTGCAGTCGCCCGCGGCAGCCATCGAGGCGCTGCAGGCGCACCATCCGAAGCGGGTCCTCAACGATCTGCCGTTCGGCGGCTACATGATCTGGCGGAAGATGCCGGTGTTCATCGACGGACGGGCCGAGTTGTACGGCGAGGCGTTCGAGATGGACTATTACCGCGCGCTGCAGCTCAAGGACGTCAACCAGTTTCTCGACATCCTCAAGACCTGGGACATCGATGCCGTGCTGCTGACGCCGTCGACGCCGGCCGTGGGCCTGCTCGATAACATCAGCGGCTGGCAGCGGGTCTATTCCGACCGCAACGCGGTGCTGCACGTTCGTACCGCCCACTGACGGCTGTGCCATGACCCACCGCAATCAATCCCTCGATCTGTTGCGCGGCGTGGCCATCCTGCTCGTCGTTCTCGTGCATTGCGCGATTGCGGCAAGCGGCAGCGTTCCCGGCCTGACGGCGTTTGCCCATGAGCATGGCGAACGCGGCGTCCAGCTCTTCTTCATGGTCAGCGGCTACACGATGATGCTGACCTTCGGCGACAAGGTCGATCCTGCCGCGATCCGATCGTTCTATATCCGGCGCGCGTTTCGGATCGTGCCGCTGTTTTGGGCCGCCATCCTGTTCTATCTCGTGATCACCAAAGGCGAGGGCTTCAAGTTCTGGGCGCCTGACGGTATCGCGGCGAGCGACGTGATGCTGACGTTGCTGTTTTTGCACTGGAGCAGTGTCACCGCGTTCAATTCGGTGGTTCCGGGCGGATGGAGCATCGCCGTGGAAATGCAGTTTTACCTGCTGTTTCCGTTGCTGATCTTTCTGTTCCGGCGGCCGAACGGCCCGATTCTGGTTTATACCGGAATTGCGCTGATCAGCGTTATCGGCAAATTCGCGGCCGACGTATATCTGCTTCCGCACCTCGCCGCGTCGTTGCCGCAAGACCAGGCCTATCTCGCCAACGGCTTTTTCTACTGCTGGCTGCCGCAACAGCTGATCTGCTTCGGGTTCGGCATTCTGCTCTACGACTTCATCGAGCTGAAGAACAGGCCGTCGTTCGGCGCGGTGTTGCTGGCCGCCGCGTCGCTGTCCTACTCGACATGGGGCGCGGAAGTTGTGCTTCTGGCTGCGCTGGCCTGCGGAATTCTGGCCGCGAATGTCAGGCTCGCTTTCGTCGGCCTGCTCGGGCGCCATTCCTACGCGATCTATCTCGTGCACTTCGCGCTGGTGTCGGCGATTACGGCGTTGTGGCCGATGGGGCTGGTCCCGCTGTTCGTGCTGGTGACCGGCGCTTCGCTGGGCTTGAGCTATTTCGTGATCGAGCCTTTGATCGAGCGCCGTTTCAACCGGCTCGGCCACGTCCTGGCATCGCCTGGCCGCCCGCCAAAGGCGATCGCGACCGCCGCCTGAACAGCCGCCAACTGGCAGGCCTGCGGCGGTTCTGGTAAGACGCGGGACATGTCCAACCTGCCGATCGAAGTCGTCGACATGCTCGGCCAGACCCTGGCCAAGGTGCTGCCGGTCACGCTCGTGCTCGCGCTTCTGTTCTCGGTGCTGTCGCATTTCTGGGCCTGCAATCCCGGGCGGCCGTGGTGGCGCAAGCGCGAACTCGTCACCGATCTCAGCTACTGGTTCCTGGTTCCGCTGTTCGCGCGCGTGTTCCGGATCGCGCTTGCGGTAGTCGGCGCCGCGCTGATTTTCGGGATCCATGACGCCGATGCGTTGACGGCCTTCTACGACAACGGTCATGGCGTGCTGGCGGCGTTGCCGCTTTGGCTGCAGGCGGTGCTCGCTTTGGTGGCGGCCGATTTCATGATGTACTGGCTGCACCGCATGTTCCACCGCGGCGGCTTCTGGAAATACCACGCCATTCATCATTCGTCCGAGGACGTGGACTGGATTTCGGCGGCGCGCTTTCACCCCGTCAACCTGCTGCTGGGCACCATCGGGGTCGATGTCGTCCTGCTGCTATCAGGCATTTCACCCGTCGCGCTGGTGTGGCTCGGCCCGTTCAATATTCTCCATTCGGCCTTCGTCCACGCCAACCTGAACTGGACGCTCGGCCCGTTCCGCTACGTGCTGGCGACGCCGGTATTCCATCGCTGGCACCACACCTCGCGCGAGGAGGGCGGCGACACCAATTTTGCCGGTACCTTTCCGCTCTGGGATATCCTGTTCGGCACCTTCCGGATGCCGGCGGACCGGTTGCCGGGCGACTACGGCATCGAAGATCAGGCGTCGTTTCCGCGCGAGTTTACCGGCCAACTGGCCTATCCGTTCCGGAAATAGCCGATGCATCCCGGTAAACCGCGGGCGTTTCGGATTTGTCAGGCAAACTTTGCACTTCTTTCATGAATTGTCGTCAGATTCACCCCGTTGGGCGCCGGTTCCGCTGCGTATCGCTTTTGCCGGCTTGTAACGCCCCGGGGTAGAGTATGTCTTTCAGGTTCCAGCGTATTCGCGCGCACGCGCGTTTTGGATTGTGTTCCCTTGCGGTTGCAACAGTGCTGTGGCCAGCGGTGTGTCTTGGCGCGCCCGATGACAAAATCGCCGTCTATGTCGACCAGGCCAAGCTGCTCAAGATTCCCGCAAAGGCCGCGACCATCATCGTCGGAAACCCGCTGATCGCTGACGTCACCCTGCAAGGCGGCGGCATCGTCGTCGTCACCGGCAAGGGCTACGGCGCAACCAATTTCATCGCCATGGACCGCTCCGGCGACGTGCTGGTGGACCGCCAGATCCAGGTCGAAGGCCCGACCGAACGGCTCGTCACCGTCTACCGCGGCGTCGAACGCGAATCCTACAGCTGTGCGCCGATCTGCCAGCGCCGGATCACGCTCGGCGACGGCGAGAATTATTTCAAGACGGCGATCGACCAGGCCGGCTCGCTTTCCAGTCAGGCCTCGGGTGCGGCGGCTGCAGGCGCCAAATCGTCCAACTGAGCTTGCTTCCATAGCGTTTTCGGACCGCCGGTTCGCGTAAAGAAAACGCGTCAAAACAAAAGACTCCGGGCGCGGCGCGGAAGCGATCGCGTGACGCGTCAGGCGATCGCCCGGCATGGTTAAGATTTCCCTGACGGCGCGGGTCGTTCCGTCGGCATCGGACGAAACACTTCAACAATCAGTTTCAGGTAATCCTCTGCTGGAGTTTCTTCCGCGTCTTGAGGTTGCCTTGATGTCCTCTCCCGCCGCTCCCGCCGGAAATATCCTGCGCCGGTTTCGACGCAATCGCCGCGGCTCGGCCGCGGTCGAATTCGCGCTGGTTGCGCCGATTTTCTTCGCCCTGCTGTTCGCGATCATCGAGCTGGCGCTGGTGTTCTTTGCCAGCCAGGTGCTCGAGACGGTGACGCAGGATTCCGCGCGCTTGATCATGACCGGCCAGGCGCAGAGCGCAGCCTACACCCAGGCGACATTCAAGAACCTCGTTTGCAGCAAGATCACCGTGATGTTCGATTGCATCAACGGTATCTCGATCGACGTGCAGAGCTATTCCGCGTTCGGATCCGTCAACATCGCCGATCCGATCAATGCCAGCAGGAATTTCGTGCCGCCGAACAACTATCTGCCCGGCGGGCCCGGCGACATCGTCGTGGTGCGGATCTTCTATCAATGGCCGCTGATCGTCACCGGGCTCGGCTTCAACATCGCGAATTTGGCCGGCAGCAAGCGGCTGTTGACCGCGACTGCGGCGTTCCAGAACGAACCTTACTAGGACCCGCCGATGAAACCGATGATGGATATGTGGCTTCGCGTGCGGCGCTCGGCGCAGGGTCTGTTGGCCGATTGCCGCGGCCTCGCTGCAACCGAATTCGCCTTGATCGTCCCGGTGATGCTGATCCTGTTCTTCGGCACCGACGAGTTCTCGTCCGGGATCGCGGTCAACCGCAAGGTAACGCTGATGGCGCGAACGCTGTCGGATTTGACGTCGCAAAACCTCTCGGTCACCGACGCCCAGTTGACGAACTTCTTCAACGCCAGCGCGGGGATCATGACGCCCTATTCGGCAACGCCGGTCAGATCCACCATCACCGAACTCTATGTCGATCCGGCGACGAAGGTGGCGCGGGTGCAATGGAGCAAGGGCAGTGCACCGCGGACGGCGGGGACGACGGTGGGGATCCCGACCGCGCTTGCGGTCGGCGACACCTATCTGATCTACAGCGAGGTCAGCTACGCCTTTGTCCCGACCGTCGGCTATGTCCTGAAGAACTCGATTACGCTGAGCGACTTCACCTTTACCCGCCCGCGCCAGTCGAAATGCGTGATGCACAGCACGACGGTCTGCACCACGACCTGACGCTTTCTTTTCCTGGGCTCGCCGATCTTAGGTGAAAAGAAAAAGGCCGCGCCATGGGCGCGGCCTTTGATCATTTCGAGGCAATCTTTAGGGGCCCACCGTGAAGGCGCGCCCTGGCAGATCGCTTATCCGGCGGCGCGCAGATTGTCGGCCGAAGATTTGCCAGAGCGACGATCCGCCACGATTTCGTAGGAGATCTTCTGGCCTTCACGCAGCGTCCCAAGGCCGGCCCGCTCGACTGCGCTGATGTGCACGAACACGTCATTGCCGCCGTCATCCGGCTGGATGAAGCCATAACCCTTGGTTGCGTTAAACCACTTCACGGTTCCCATGCTCACGGGGGTAGTCCCTTCTCAGATATGCAAGTCATAGCCCGCCTCTCGACGGTCTGGTGATATCGAATTTTTGGAAGGGTCGTCAGCGTCTAAACCGGCTGTACCGGTGGATAGCTAATGTCGTCCGGCCGAAAATCGATGGACAATATTATTCGATAGTAGGGTCCAAAACAATCCTGACGTGCACGATTTTTTGATTCGGCCGGCAGCCGCCCGCGATCGCGCGCGACACGGGCGTGTCGGGCGCGATTTTTAAGGCGGTGGCAGACGCCGCTTAGCGGCGGCGGAACTGGCCGCCGCGCGGCGGTGCACCACGCGGGGCACCGGCGTTCGGACGCTCATCCTTGTGCCGGAAGATCAGGCGGCCCTTCTCCAGGTCATAAGGCGACATTTCGATCGTGACCCGATCGCCCGCCAGCGTCTTGATCCGGTTCTTCTTCATCTTGCCTGCGGTGTAGGCAACGATCTCATGCCCGGCGTCGAGCTGCACGCGGTAGCGCGCGTCGGGGAGGATTTCGGTCACCAGTCCTTCGAACTGGATCAGCTCTTCTTTGGCCATGGTTGTCTCCAGATCGATCGAGGCTAGCGCTGCGGCCGATGGGTACGGTTGGGTTGGGTATTCGGACGGCTCTCGCGATGCAAGAAGGCGACGCCTTGAATGCCTTCGCTTTGACCGGCCTGGCTCTTGCCGCCCTGCTGCGCCGGGCGCGGCTGCTCGTGCCGGTTCGGCTGCGGCGCGGCATTATTACCACCGCCGCGGCGGGGACGGCGAGGGCCTTTTGAGCCCGGTGCCGCATCATGTCCCCTGGATTCATGGCTACGCTGCTCATGTCCACGGGATTCGTGACCCCTGGATTCATGTCCTCGGGAATCTCCCCTGGAATCCTGGGTCCGGGCGCCGTGGGCGCGCGGGGCGGAGCGTCCGCCCCGGTGCTGGGCCGGACGTTGCGACGGGGCCGGTGCGGCGTCGCGGGTGCCCGGCGTGCGGCGGTCTTCGCGCGGCAACGTGATGCGGATCAGCCGCTCGATGTCGCGCAGATAGCCCATTTCCTCGGCGCCGGCGATCAGCGAGATCGCCACGCCCTCGGCGCCGGCGCGCGCGGTGCGGCCGATGCGGTGGACGTACGTTTCCGGCACGTTGGGCAGGTCGAAATTCACCACATGGCTGATGCCGTCGACGTCGATGCCGCGGGCGGCGATATCGGTGGCGACCAGGGTGCGGATCTCGCCTGAGCGGAACGCCGCCAGCGCCCGCTCGCGGTTGTTCTGCGACTTGTTGCCGTGGATGGCGTCAGCCCGGATGCCGACCTTGGCGAGGCCTTTCACCACCTTGTCCGCGCCGTGCTTGGTGCGGGTGAAGATCAGCGCGCGGTCGACCGGCTCCTGCTTCAGGAGCTGGGCCAGCACGCCGGCCTTGGCGGCGAAATCCACCTGGATGATGCGCTGGGTGATGCGTTCGACGGTGGAGGCCACCGGCGTCACTGCCACGCGGGCGGGGTCGCGCAGCATCGCTTCGGCGAGCTCCGCGATGTCCTTGGGCATGGTGGCCGAGAAGAACAGCGTCTGCCGCTTGATCGGCAGCTTGCCGACGATTTTGCGGATGTCGTTGATGAAGCCCATGTCGAGCATGCGGTCGGCTTCGTCGAGCACCAGAAACTCGACCGAACCGAGCTTCAAACCGTTGCTCTGCACGAGGTCGAGCAGGCGGCCGGGGGTGGCGACCAGGACGTCGACGCCCTGCATCAGCGAACGGACCTGACGGCCCATCGGCACGCCGCCGATCGCCAGAGCCGAGCTCAGCCGGATGTGGCGGCCATAGGCGTTGAAGCTGTCGAGGATCTGGCTCGACAATTCGCGGGTCGGCGATAGCACCAGCACACGGCAGGTCTTGGGCTGCGGCTTGATGCGGTTTTCCAGGAGGCGGTGCAGGATCGGCAGCGCGAAGGCTGCGGTCTTGCCGGTGCCGGTCTGGGCGATGCCGACGACGTCACGGCCGGTCAGTGCGGTGGGGATGGTCTGGGCCTGGATGGGGGTGGGCGTCTCGTAGTTTTCTTCCTTGAGCGCGCGCGAAATGGGATCGGCGAGGCCGAAATCCTGAAAGGAGGTCAAAAGAGGGGTTCTTTCCATTAAAAAAGCAGCGCCCGGCGGTTTTTCGGCCAGGAGCGCGAGGGGTGTCTGAGACACCCGCGTGTTTGGGGCGTCGGTTTTGGTCGCTGAAGGGGCAAGCCAGAAACCGTCGGACGGGATCAGAACACGCGGCTCGCAAGGACCTGATGATTCTCTAGGTCACGTGTCTCATATGGAACACGAACGCGGCGCTTTCAAGGTGAAACTGCCCGATCGGTCGACGCGGTTAAGAAATGGCCGGAAATTCACGGGTTCCATTTCCCGGGCCGCCGCCGGCGTGCCTCGAAAGCGAAAATACCGTGCCAGAATTTTAGTCAAACCGTCATGGTTGCACAAAAAATAGATAGTTTGCCGCCAAAGCATACATTTTTTTGGACCAAATATTAGGCAGAAAATCCCGATGATTTCGCAGAAGGAGACAATTTCGATATATAAATCATTGGCTTAAGAGGACTTACCTCCGTGGCATGGTTCTTGCGATTCCATTAACGCAGGCGGCCGTTGGGGC
The DNA here is from genome assembly GCF_900103365.1 of Afipia sp. GAS231. Lineage (NCBI taxonomy): Bacteria > Pseudomonadati > Pseudomonadota > Alphaproteobacteria > Hyphomicrobiales > Nitrobacteraceae > Afipia > Afipia sp. GAS231. Next base: position 2,814,448 of record NZ_LT629703.1, on the reverse strand, counting down.
CGTTCGCAGCGTTTTACGCCTGCGTCAGGGAGATGACATTTCATGCTTACACAGCTTACCCACGATATAGCGAAGATGAGCCGCCGCCGCTGGCTCGCGGCGACCGCCGGCCTGGTTTTGGGCCTGGCCTCCTTCACCAACGCCAAAGCCGCCGACGACACCATCAAGGTCGGCGTCCTGCACTCGCTTTCCGGCACCATGGCCATCAGCGAAACCACGCTGAAGGACACCATCCTCTTTCTGATCGACGAGCAGAACAAGAAGGGCGGCGTACTCGGCAAGAAGCTCGAGGCCGTGGTGGTCGATCCCGCTTCGAACTGGCCGCTGTTTGCCGAAAAGGCCCGCGAGCTGATCACCAAGGATAAGGTCGCCGTCGTATTCGGCTGCTGGACCTCGGTGTCGCGCAAGTCCGTGCTCCCGGTGTTCAAGGAGCTGAACAACATCCTGTTCTACCCCGTGCAGTACGAGGGTGAAGAGAGCGAGCGCAACGTGTTCTACACCGGTGCGGCGCCGAACCAGCAGGCGATTCCTGCGGTCGACTACCTGATGAAGGACGAAAAGGTGAAGCGCTGGGTGCTGGCCGGCACCGACTACGTCTATCCGCGCACCACCAACAAGATTCTCGAAGCCTACTTGAAGTCGAAGGGCGTCAAGCAGGAAGACATCATGATCAACTACACGCCGTTCGGTCACAGTGACTGGCAGACGATCGTGGCCGACATCAAGAAGTTCGGCTCGGCCGGCAAGAAGACCGCCGTGGTATCCACCATCAACGGCGACGCCAACGTTCCCTTCTACAAGGAACTCGGCAACCAGGGCATCAAGGCGACCGACATTCCGGTTGTCGCGTTCTCGGTCGGTGAAGAAGAACTCGCCGGCATCGACACCAAGCCGCTGCTCGGCCATCTCGCCGCCTGGAACTACTTCCAGTCGATCAAGGACCCGGCCAACGAGAAGTTCATCAAGGCCTGGCAGGCCTACACTAAGAACCCGAAGCGCGTGACCAACGATCCGATGGAAGCACACGTCATCGGCTTCGACATGTGGGTCAAGGCGGTCGAGAAGGTGAAGTCGACCGACGCCGACAAGGTGATCGACGCGCTGCCCGGCATCGAAGCCAAGAACCTGACCGGCGGCACCTCCAAGATGCTGCCGAACCATCACATCACCAAGCCGGTGTTCATTGGCGAAATCAAAGCCAACGGCCAGTTCGACGTGGTGTGGAAGACCCCGGGCCTGGTGGCCGGCGATGCATGGTCGAAGGAGCTCGACGGCTCCAAGGACCTGATCGGCGACTGGGTTGGCAAGAAGTGCGGCAACTACAACACCAAGACCAACAAGTGCGGCGGTCAGGGTTCCTGATCCGATCAGGCCTCCTGATCCGATCAGGCCTCCTGGTCTCCTGAGCTGACTTCCAAGAGCAAGAAGACTTCCAAGAGATGAGACCGGAGAAGGCGGCATGCTGCCGCCTTCTCCATAAAACTCCCGCCGGGGTCGTACAGTGCCTGCCAATTTTCTCGATCGCCTTCGCGCGCTTTGCCTTTCGCTGCTGCTGGTCGCGGCCTTTGCCGTCCCGGGCTTCGTCGTTCCGGCCCTGGCCGGGCCGTTCGAGGACGCGGTCGCCAAATTTGCCAACGACGATTTTTCCGATACCGACGAAGCCGTCGGCGTGGTCGCGACCTCGGGCAGTCCGCTGGCCTTCGCCATCATCAGCGCGCTCGGGGACGGACGGCTTGCGGCCGATCCCGATACCAAGAAGGTTTTCGTCACCGGAACCGACGGCAAGGTCATCGATGCCGCCACCGGTGCTGCCGTCGACAAGCTGCCGGACAATGCGGCGGCCGTTCGCCTCAACAACCGCCTGCGCCGCACCGTGGAAGCCGCCCTTGGCGGCCTGACGCTGCTGTCGCCCGATCCCGCCAAACGCATCCTGGCGGCCCAGTCGGTGTTCAAGACCCACGACGAGGCCATGCTGCCCGTGATCGACGGCGCGCTGGCGAAGGAAACCAACAAGGCGGCGAAGGCGGCCTTTACCGAGGCCCGCGCCGCCATCCTGCTCTACAAACCCGACGCTACCGACGTCGAGAAGCTCGAGGCCATCGCCACCGTCAAGGCGCGCGGCGACCAGGAAGCGATGGCGCTGCTGACCGGGCTCGGCAGCGATCAGCCGCCGGCGATTGCGAACGCCGCGGCGGGCGCTACCGCCGCCATTCAGCGCACGCTGGCGCTGTGGTCCACGGTGCAGAACGCCTGGTACGGCCTGTCGCTGGGGTCGGTGCTGCTGCTCGCCGCGATCGGGCTTGCCATCACCTTCGGTGTGATGGGCGTCATCAACATGGCGCATGGCGAGATGGTGATGATCGGCGCCTACACCACCTTCGTGGTGCAGGAAGTCATCCGCACCCGTTACCCCGGCCTGTTCGATTACTCGCTGTTGATCGCGGTGCCGCTGGCCTTCCTCGTCGCCGGCGCGCTCGGCGTCGTGATCGAACGCTGTATCATCCGCTTCCTCTACGGCCGGCCGCTGGAAACGCTGCTGGCGACCTGGGGCCTGTCGCTGGTGCTGCAGCAGGCGGTGCGCACCGCGTTCGGCCCGACCAACCGCGAGGTCGGCAATCCCTCCTGGATGAGCGGCGCGTTCGAACTCGGCCAGATCACCATCACCTACAACCGGCTCTGGATCCTCTGCTTCACGCTCGCGGTGTTCGCCATCCTGCTCGCGATGCTGCGCTACACCGCGCTTGGGCTGGAGATGCGCGCGGTTACCCAGAACCGCCGCATGGCGGCGTCGATGGGCATCGCGACCTCGCGCGTCGACGCGCTGACCTTCGGCCTCGGCTCCGGCATCGCCGGGATTGCCGGCGTGGCGCTGTCGCAGATCGACAATGTCAGTCCCAACCTCGGCCAGAGCTACATCATCGACAGCTTCATGGTGGTGGTGTTCGGCGGCGTCGGTAATCTCTGGGGCACGCTGGTCGGCGCCTTCACGCTCGGCATCGCCAACAAGTTCCTGGAGCCGGTCGCCGGCGCCGTGCTCGGCAAGATCGCCATTCTGGTGCTGATCATCCTGTTCATCCAGAAGCGGCCGCGCGGCCTGTTCGCGCTCAAGGGCCGGGCGGTGGAAGCATGATGCCGCCTTTTGCAATCACCTGTCGCAGGGATCTCCGCTCTGACTCCCTCTCCCGCTTGCGGGGGAGGGTTGGGGTGGGGGTCTCTCCACGAGCGCCGGCGCTTGTTGAGGCGCCCCCACCCGCCGCGCTTCGCGACGTAGCCGAAGCTTCGCTTCGGCGTCCTCACCGAAGGACGGCCGCCAAAGGCGACCTACGCTCCCCCGCAAGCGGGAGAGGTGCCTTCCAATGATGCCGCATGTCCTGACGCGCTCGCTGGATCGCAGCGCCACCGTGTTCCTGCTGGTGGTCGCCGGCCTCGGCGTACTGATCCCGCTGTCCAACCTGCTGTTGCCATCAGGCTCGTTCTTCCAGGTGCCGACCTATCTGGTGGCGCTGTTCGGCAAATATGTCTGCTACGCCGTCCTGGCGCTCTCGATCGACCTGATCTGGGGCTATTGCGGCATTCTCTCGCTCGGCCACGGCGCCTTCTTCGCGCTCGGCGGCTACGCGATGGGTATGTACCTGATGCGCCAGATCGGCAGCCGCGGCGTCTACGGCAACCCGATCCTGCCCGACTTCATGGTGTTCCTGAACTATCCGCAGTTGCCCTGGTACTGGTACGGCTTCGACATGTTCTGGTTCGCCGCGCTGATGGTGTTGTTGGTGCCGGGCCTGCTGGCATTTTGTTTCGGCTGGCTGGCGTTCCGCTCCCGCGTTACCGGCGTCTATCTCTCGATCATCACCCAGGCGATGACCTACGCGCTGTTGCTGGCGTTCTTCCGCAACGATTTCGGCTTCGGTGGCAACAACGGCTTGACCGATTTCAAGGACATCCTGGGCTTTAACGTGCAGGCCGAGGGCACCCGTGCGGCGCTGTTCCTGCTCAGTTGCGTGGCGCTGATCATCTCTTTCCTGATCTGCCGCGCGGTGGTGACGTCAAAGCTCGGCAAGGTCCTGATCGCGGTCCGCGACGCCGAGTCGCGCACCCGGTTTCTCGGTTATCGCGTCGAATCCTACAAGCTGTTCGTGTTCACGCTGTCGGCCTGCATGGCCGGCGTTGCCGGCGCGCTCTATGTGCCGCAGGTCGGCATCATCAATCCCGGCGAGTTCGCGCCGGGCAATTCGATCGAGGCGGTGATCTGGGTCGCGGTCGGCGGCCGCGGCACGCTGATCGGGGCCGCACTCGGCGCCATCGTCGTCAACTATGCCAAAACCGTCTTCACGTCGGGCCCGCTGGCGCCGTACTGGCTGTTCATGCTGGGCGCGCTGTTCATCCTGGTGACGCTGCTGCTGCCGAAGGGGATCATCGGCACCTTCAACGCCTGGTACGAGCCGTGGCAGGCGAAACGGATGTCGGCGAACGCCGAGAGTGCTGCGCGCGAAGATGGCGTCAGCGAACCGAAACTGGCGGAGTGAACGCATGAGCATCATGGAGGGTGGGAGGAAGACTTCCGCGCTGCTCTATCTCGACGGCGTGCACGTCTCGTTCGACGGCTTTCACGCCATCAACAACCTGTCGCTGACGCTCGAGCCCGGTGAGATGCGCGCCATCATCGGCCCCAACGGCGCCGGCAAGACCACGATGATGGACATCATCACCGGCAAGACCAAGCCGGACGAGGGCGCGGTACTGTTCGACGGCATCACCGACCTGACGCGTCTGGACGAAACCCGCATCGCCGAACTCGGCATCGGCCGCAAGTTCCAGAAGCCGACCGTGTTCGAGAGCCAGACCATCGAGGACAACCTGCTGCTGGCGCTCAACGTCGACCACAGCGTCAAGGGCACGCTGTTCTGGCGCGAGAGCAAGCCGGAAACCGAGCGGATCGAGCGCGTGCTGGAAACCATCCGCCTGACGGACTCGCGCAACCGCCTGGCGGGAAGCCTGTCGCACGGCCAGAAGCAGTGGCTGGAGATCGGCATGCTGCTGGCCCAGGACCCGAAACTCCTGCTGGTCGACGAACCCGTTGCCGGGATGACCGACGTCGAGACCCATCAGACCGCCGAGCTGCTCAAGGAAATCAATAAAGAGAAGACCATCATGGTGGTCGAGCACGACATGACCTTCGTGCGTGAGCTCGGCGTCAAGGTGACGTGCCTGCACGAGGGCACGGTGTTGGCCGAAGGAACCATCGATCAGGTTTCGTCAAACGAGCGTGTCGTCGAAGTGTATTTGGGGCGCTGATCCATGCTGAAGGTCGACAATATCAGCCTCTATTACGGCGCGGCGCAGGCGTTGCGCGGTGTCTCGCTGACAGCCGAACCGGGCAAGGTCACCTGCGTGCTCGGCCGCAACGGCGTCGGCAAGACCTCGCTGTTGCGCGCCATGGTCGGCCAGTACCCGATCGCGGGCGGTTCGATCGAGCTGGAGGGCAACGACATTACCGGCCTGAAGCCCTATGAGCGGGCGCGGGCCGGCATCGGCTTCGTGCCGCAGGGCCGCGAGATCTTTCCGCTGCTGACGGTCGAGGAAAATCTCAAGACCGGCTTTGGTCCGCTGAAGCGCGAGGACCGCAATATTCCCGACGACGTGTTTTCGCTGTTTCCGGTGCTGGATTCGATGCTGGGCCGGCGCGGCGGCGATCTCTCTGGCGGACAACAACAACAATTGGCGATCGGCCGCGCGCTGGTGATGCGGCCGAAATTGTTGCTGCTCGACGAGCCGACCGAAGGCATCCAGCCCTCGATCATCAAGGATATCGGCCGCGCCATTTCCTATCTGCGCAGTCTCGGCAACATGGCGATCGTGCTGGTCGAACAATATCTCGACTTTGCCTGCGAGCTCGGCGACAATTTCGCGGTCATGGACCGGGGCGCGGTGAAATATGCCTGCGATCGCTCGAACCTCGATCCCGCCGAAATCAGCCGCCAGATGGCGCTGTAACACCACCGTCAGGCGGTATTTCGGGCGAACTCGTTGGGGGACGGATGCGAACCGAAACCACGCACGCGGCGGCAGCGACCTTCGCAGCCAACCGGGCCCAGGGCGCGGTGAGGTTTGACGTTCGTCTGCAGGACGGCGTCACCCGCCGCGGCATCCTGCATGAATCAGGCTCCTTGCGCGTGCGGTTTCCCTCGCCCGAGGCGGAGGGATTGTCGGGCGTATTCGTCAACACGGCTGGTGGCATCGCCGGCGGCGACCGCTTCGATATCGCCATCACGGCGGGCGAGGGCGCGCGGCTGACGCTGACAACGGCGGCGGCCGAAAAAGTCTACCGCGCGCCCGGACCTGTCGCGGAGCTCAACATCGCGCTGAAGGCAGAGGCGGGGGCACATCTGTCGTGGCTGCCGCAGGAAACCATCCTGTTCGACCGCGCTCGAATTTCGCGGCGCATCGATCTTGATCTCGCGGAAAGCGCGTCGCTGTTGTTGTGCGAAATCGTGGTGTTCGGCCGCTCGGCGATGGGCGAGCGGATGCTGCATGGCGAATTCGTCGACCGCTGGCGCCTGCGCCGCGGCGGCAAGCTCGTGTTTGCAGAAACCATCCGGCTCGACGGCGAGATCGGCGAAAAGCTGGCGCGGCCGGCCATAGCCAACGGCGGCGTCGCCATCGGCACCGCGCTGGTCGTGCCGGGCGATGAGGCCGTGGTGGAGCGGCTCCGCGAGGCCGCCGATACGCTCAGTGGCGAGGTCGGAATCTCCGCCTGGAATGGATTTGCAATGGCGCGCTTCTGTGCCCAAGATGCGGCGCGGCTCCGCGCCGACATGATGGCCGTGCTCGGTCGCGCCAGCGGCGTGGCGCTGCCCCGGCTCTGGCTTAGTTAGACTCTTCCAACACCTAAGAGTGCTCGCATGAACCTGTCTCCCCGTGAAAAGGACAAGCTCTTGATCTCGATGGCGGCCATGGTGGCGCGCCGCCGGCTCGAGCGCGGCGTCAAGCTCAACCATCCCGAGGCGATCGCCATCATCTCCGACTTCATCGTCGAAGGCGCGCGCGACGGCCGCACCGTCGCCGAACTGATGCAATCAGGCGCGCAAGTGATTACCCGCGCGCAGGTGATGGATGGCATTCCCGAAATGATCCACGACATCCAGGTGGAAGCGACGTTCCCGGATGGCACCAAACTCGTCACCGTGCACGAGCCGATCAGGTGAGACAGTCATTCCGGGATGCGCCGAAGGCGTAGACCCGGAATCCAGAGGTTATTATCTCGAACTTCCGGATGCACGCTTCGCGCGCTCCGGAATGACGGAGGAAGACAAAAAATGATTCCCGGCGAGCTCTTCATCAAGGACGGCGAGATCGAGCTCAATGCCGGCCGCAAGACGGCGACGCTTAACGTCGCCAACACCGGCGACCGCCCGATCCAGGTCGGATCGCACTATCATTTCTTCGAAACCAATCCCGCGCTGAAATTCGACCGCAAGAAAGCCCGCGGCATGCGCCTCGACATCGCCGCCGGCACGGCGGTGCGGTTCGAGCCCGGCCAGACCCGCGACGTGCAGCTGGTGGCGCTCGCCGGCAAGCGCGTGATCTACGGCTTTCGCGGCGACGTGCAGGGCAAACTTTAGACCACAAGCTTTGAACCACAAGCTGTGAACTATTCGGCAATGATGAAGGCTGGAGCCTGATATGTCCGTGAAAATCAAACGTTCCGTCTATGCCGACATGTTCGGGCCCACCACCGGCGACAAGGTGCGGCTGGCCGATACCGATCTCATCATCGAGGTCGAGAAGGATTTCACCGTTTACGGCGAGGAGGTGAAATTCGGCGGCGGGAAAGTGATCCGCGACGGCATGGGGCAATCCCAAGTTACCAACCGGCAGGGCGCGGCCGATACCGTCATCACCAACGCGCTGATCGTCGATCACTGGGGCATCGTCAAGGCCGACGTCGCTATCAAGGAAGGCATGATCTCCGCGATCGGCAAGGCCGGCAATCCCGACATCCAGCCCGGCGTCACCATCGTCATCGGGCCCGGCACCGACATCATCGCCGGCGAGGGCAAGATTCTCACCGCGGGCGGCTTCGACAGCCACATCCATTTCATCTGCCCACAGCAGATCGAGCATGCGCTGATGAGTGGCGTCACCTCGATGCTGGGCGGCGGCACCGGTCCTTCGCACGGCACCTTCGCCACCACCTGCACGCCCGGTCCCTGGCACATGGGCCGGATGATCCAGTCGTTCGACGCCTTCCCGGTCAATCTCGGCATTTCCGGCAAGGGCAACGCCTCGCGCCCGGCGGCGCTGGTGGAGATGATCAAGGCCGGCGCCTGCGCGCTGAAACTGCATGAGGACTGGGGCACCACGCCATCGGCGATCGACAACTGCCTGTCGGTGGCCGATGACTACGACGTGCAGGTGATGCTGCATTCGGACACGCTCAACGAATCCGGTTTCGTCGAGGACACCGTGAAGGCGTTCAAGGGCCGCACCATCCACGCCTTCCACACCGAAGGCGCCGGCGGCGGCCACGCGCCTGACATCATCAAGATCGCCGGTTTGAAGAACGTGCTGCCGTCCTCGACCAATCCGACCCGGCCGTTCACCCGCAACACCATCGACGAGCATCTGGACATGCTGATGGTGTGCCATCACCTGGACCCGTCGATCGCCGAAGACCTCGCCTTTGCCGAAAGCCGCATCCGCAAGGAAACCATTGCGGCGGAAGACATCCTGCATGATCTCGGCGCGCTCTCGATGATGTCGTCGGACTCGCAGGCGATGGGCCGGCTCGGCGAAGTCATCATCCGGACCTGGCAGACCGCCGACAAGATGAAAAAACAACGCGGTTCGCTGCCGGAAGACAAGGGCAACGACAATTTCCGCGTCAAGCGCTACATCGCCAAATACACCATCAATCCGTCGATCGCGCATGGCGTCTCCAAGCTGATCGGCTCGGTCGAGAAGGGCAAGCTCGCCGATCTCGTGCTGTGGTCGCCGGCGTTCTTTGGCGTCAAGCCGGACTGCATCATCAAGGGCGGCTCGATCGTGGCTGCTCCGATGGGCGATCCCAACGCGTCCATCCCGACGCCGCAGCCCGTGCATTACCAGAAGATGTTTGCCGCCTACGGCAAGTCGCTGACGGCGTCCTCGGTGGTGTTCACGTCCAAGGCGGCTATTACCGGCGGGCTGGCGCGGAAGCTCGGCATCGAGAAGAAGCTCTATCCGGTGAAGAATACCCGCGGCGGCATCTCCAAAATGAGCATGATCCACAACGGCGCCACCCCGAAAATCGAGGTCGATTCCGAGACCTATGAGGTGCGCGCAGACGGCGAGCTGCTGACCTGCGCGCCGGCGGAGGTTTTGCCGATGGCGCAGCGCTATTTCATGTACTAGGGTTTTTCCCGGGCGATCAAAGCCAGAACAAAAGTCCGGGAGAACGCACGTGATTTATGTCGTTGCCACATTGATGATCAAACCTGAAACCCACGCCGAATTCATCGCGGCGGCCACCGCCTGCATCAAGGAAACCCGCAAGGAGCCGGGCAACATTGCCTACGACCTGCATGAAAGCGTCACCGATCATTCCAAGATGGTGTTCGTCGAGCAGTGGGAAAATGCCGAGGCGCTGGTGCCGCACCGCACGGCCGAGCACATGAAGACTTTTGGCCGCGTCGTCGTCAAATGCCTCAGCGCGCCGCCGAAGATCGAGGTCATCACGCCCGAGAAAGTCGACGTTCGCTAAACAAGAAAAGCCAAAGGGAGAACCCTCATGATCTACGTCATCGCCACCACGCCGATGAAGCCGGAAAACAAGGACGACTTCATCAAGGGCCACAAGGCCTGCACCGCCGAAACCCGCAAGGAGAAGGGCTGTCTCTCGTACGACGGCCATGTCAGCGTCAACGACCCCAACCTCTATGTGGTGGTGGAGCGCTGGGAGAGCCGCGACGACCTCAATGCGCATGGCAAGGCGCCGCACATGAAGGTGTGGCGGGAGTATTCGTCGCAGATGAAGACGGCGCCGACGGTGATCGAGATCATCAGCGACGGCAAGGTCGAAAAGTTCTGACATAGCGTTTTCAAGCGAAGTGGGAACCGGTTCGCGTGAAGAAAACGCGTCAAGAGAAAGAGCCTGAGCAGGTACACATGATCCGCGCCACCAAAGTTCAGGGCCAGCATCGCTGGACGCACGCCGCGGCCGACACCGTCGTCCTCGATTTCGACGACCGGCACCGGCGGCGGATGGCGATGACGGGCACGCGTGGGCTGGAATTCCTGCTCGACCTCGAAAACGCCATAGCACTGCGCGGCGGCGACGCCCTGGTGCTGGAAGACGGCCGCCTGATCGAGGTGGTCGCCGCGCCCGAGCCGCTGGTCGAAATCCGCGGCGCCGACCCGCTCCATCTGGTGCGGGTCGCCTGGCACCTCGGCAACCGCCATCTGCCGACCCAGATCATGCCGAAGGGCCTGCGTATCCGGCGCGATCACGTCATCGAGGCGATGGTGACCGGGCTCGGCGCCCGCATCATCGAGATCGAAGCGCCGTTCGATCCCGAAGGCGGCGCCTATGCCGCCGCTCATGCGCATGCCGAGGACCACGTGCACGATCATGGCGGACACGATCATTCGTCGCACGATCACGCCGCGCATGGTCACAGCCATCATGATCACGATCACCATGAGCACGGTCATCATGATGACCACGGTCACAGCAGTGACCACCATCACCATGACGAGCATTGCGGCCACGATCACCACCACGGCCACTCCCATGCTCATGACCACAAGTGAGCCCGCGCCCGCCGACCAACACGGCGGGATGACGGAAGGCGAAGGTGCGGCGCTGTACCGGCTGATGACCTGGCTGTCGCCGGCGTTTCCGGTCGGCGCCTTCTCTTATTCCAGTGGTATCGAATGGGCGGTCGAGGCCGGCGACATCACCGATGCCGCCTCGTTGCGTGGCTGGCTGGCCGCGATGCTGGCGGAAGGCTCCGGGTTCTGCGACGGCGTGTTTTTGGCGCAGGCGCATCGGGCGGTTTCGCGGCACGACGACGCGGCGTTGCGCGAAACCGCCGAACTCGCCGCCGCCTTCGTGCCCTCGCGCGAGCGCCAGCTCGAGACCACGACGCAGGGGCGTGCCTTCATCGAGATCGCGCGGTCGGCCTGGAGCTGCGAGGGGCTCGACGAAATCATTGCCGCCTGCGACGGGCCGATCGTTTATCCCGTCGCTGTCGGGCTCGTCAGTGCCGCGCATGCGATTCCGCTGGCGCCGGCGATGCACGCGTTCCTGCATGCGCTGGTGTCGAACTGGATTTCCGCAGGCTCCCGGCTGGTCCCGCTCGGCCAGACCGACAGCCAGCGCGTGCTCGCCGCGCTCGAGCCGGTGGTGGTCGCGACCGCCAGGCGCGCGCTGGAATCGTCGCTGGACGACCTCGCCAGCGCCACCTTCCGCGCCGATCTCGCCAGCCTGCGCCATGAGACCCAGTACACAAGGCTGTTTCGGTCGTGAACGCTAACTCGGAGAACATCCCAGATGTCTAATTCTCATGGCCCGCTGCGGATCGGCATCGGTGGCCCGGTCGGCTCCGGCAAGACCGCGCTGATGGACCTGCTCTGCAAGTCGATGCGCGAGCGCTACGACATCGCCGCGATCACCAACGACATCTACACCAAATGGGATGCCGAGTTTCTGGTGCGGTCGGGCTCGCTGACGCCGGATCGCATCGCCGGCGTCGAGACCGGCGGCTGTCCGCACACCGCGATCCGTGAGGACGCCTCGATGAACCTCGCCGCCGTCGCCGACATGCGCGCCAAATTTCCCAACCTCGATCTGGTGCTGATCGAATCCGGCGGCGACAATCTGGCCGCGACCTTCTCGCCCGAACTCGCCGACCTCACGATCTACGTCATCGACGTCGCCGCCGGCGACAAGATTCCGTCCAAGGGCGGTCCAGGCATTACCCGCTCCGACCTCTTGGTGATCAACAAGATCGATCTCGCGCCGCATGTCGGCGCATCGATGGAGAAGATGGACACCGATGCAAAACGGATGCGCGGTGAGCGGCCGTTTGTGATGACCAATCTGAAGAAGAGCGAGGGGCTCGATCGGATCATCGGCTTCATCGAAACCAAGGGTGGGCTCCGTCCGGCCACGAAGGCCAAGGCAAGCTAGAGGCAAGCTAGAGGCGAGCTGAGGGTCGGCTGAGTCCGGCTGGCGACTCACAGCCCAGCAGCGCGCGTTAACCTTTTGGGCGCGCTGCGACCTTTTAACTATATCTCAAATCCGCGGGAACCAAATCAGCCCGACGCGATTAGCAACCTCTGGCCCCGCCAAACAGCGTTAACGGCGGCCGGTGTTGTTGCCCGCTGCCAACCCTCTCTCTGTTGCGTGCCGATGATCACTCCTTCATATTCCGCCGCGGCCGGCCTGCATTGCCGCGCGTTGCTGCCACGGCAGTCCGAAGCGTTGTTTTTTCGTTTTCGCCCACTTTTCATTCCTGAGTAAGCGAGTGGTCCGGCTGGGATTCATCATCGGCTTTATCGCGTTGATCGGGGTGTTGCTCTCCGGTCTCGCCGCCTATCGCGTTCACGATCAGGAACTGCAGATCGAGGGGATCGCGCTGGCGCGGGCGATCGACGTCCATGCCAGCCTGGTGCAGGACCGCCTGACCGAACGCGAACTGCTCGCGCGTGTTGCATCCGGGCTGTTCCGCGCGCCGTCGGTGGTGAAGGCCAACATGCTGCAGCCGCTGCGGGCCTCGATCTATGCCTTCAAGACCGATTTCGTGGTGGCGTCCTGGATCGCGCGGCTCAGGCCGAGCGAACTGGGTCAGGCCGAATCGGAGCTCAAGAGCGCCGGCTTTGCCAACCCCACCATTCGCGATTTCGACGACCAGCCGCTCGACATCAAGGCCATCGACAGACCGATCAATGTGCTGATGGACCTCGAACCGCGCAACCCGGAAACATCAGGCCTTCCCGGCCGTGCGCTGGACCGCCACTCGGTCGTCGGCCCGATGCTGGCGCAGGCGGCGGCAGCCGGCAAGCCTGTAGCGTCGGACCCGATCCCGCTGTTGCGGCTGAACGGGCCGGTCGGGCTGGTGCTGGCGGCGCCGGTGTCGCAGGACGGCTCGACCGAGCTCGCCGGTTTCGTCACCTTTTCCTACGAGCTGGCGCCGTTGATGCTGGCCAATGACGACCGCTCGCTGTTTTCGGTGGTGCTGAAGGATCCGCGCGACGCCAACGACGAGTTCGTCGCCAACGATTCCGGCGTCGTCACCTCGCGCCCGGTGGCGCAGGACGGCCCGCCGCCGTCGATGGTGCGCACGGTGACGTTCGGCGGCCGCGACTGGTCGCTCGGTTATTACGCCAAGACCAACCTCGTGCAGCGCGCGCAGCAGACGGCTGTCATCGTTGCCGCCATCGGCCTGGCGCTGACCGGCATCATCTGCGGCCTGTTCGGCTACGTCGCCTACAACAATCTGCGGCTCAGCCGCGAGATCCAGGTCAGGATCGGCTTCGAGCGCCGGCTGACGGCCGTGATCGACGAGCTCAACCACCGGGTCAAGAACATCCTGGCCGTGATCCAGTCGATCGTGACACGCACGTTGCGCCATGGCTCCGACATCGATGTCGCGCGCGAGCTTTTGATCGGGCGCATTCACGCGATGTCCAATGTCGTCACCCTGCTCAGCGAGAGCCAGTGGCAGGGCGTCAAGCTCAAGGGCCTGTTCGAATCGCGCGCGATCCCGCACGCCGAGCGCATCGTGGTGAACGGCCCGGATATCGCCGTCAGCGCGCGCGCCGCGCAATCGCTGTCGCTGCTGTTCTTCGAACTGGCGTCGCATTCCGACGAGGGCCTGTCGCTGGTCGGCAAGCACCCGCATATCGTGGTGACCTGGGAAGTCACCGGTGAAGAGCCGGAGACGATTTTTCATTTCCGCTGGGAAGAGTTCAACACCAGTGCCGCGACGCGGCGGGAAGACTCGGATTTCGGCCTGATCCTGCTCGATCGCGTGGCGCCGGAAGCGCTCGGCGGCACCGCGAAACGCTACTTCACCGATGTCAGCTACGTCTACGAACTCACCGCGCCGATGGTGACCGTCGTCGACATGAGCGAACGCGACCGCACCGACCAGATTTCCGCGCCGGTGCGGCCGGTGAGGTAGCGCGCGCTGAAGCTCCTCATTGAAGCCGCTCCCTGTTCCAGCCCGTCATTGCGAGCGAAGCGAAGCAATCCAGTCTTTCTTTGCGCGGCCAAGATGGATTGCTTCGTCGCTGCGCTCCTCGCAATGACGATCAAAGGTTGAAAACAAAAAAGGCGGCCCAACCGGGCCGCCTTTTCGTGTCACTTCGATGACGTCATCAGCCGCCGTTGCCGCCGATCACGGCGCGTACGGTGTTGTCGGGGCCAAAATCCTCGGCGCCGTCGACATAGAGTAGGGCGCTCAGCTTCGAGCGCGCGCGGTTGACGCGACTCTTGATGGTGCCGACCGCGCAGCCGCAGATCGCCGCCGCGTCCTCATAGGAGAAGCCGGAGGCGCCGACCAGGATCAGCGCCTCGCGCTGGTCCTGCGGCAGTTTTTCGAGCGCGACGCGAAACTCCTCGAATTCCAGATGGGCGTTTTGCGCCGGCTGGGTCTTCAGGGTTTTGGCGTAATTGCCCTCGGCATCCTCTACCTCGCGCCGCCGCTTGCGATAGTCGGAGCGGAACAGGTTGCGCAGGATCGTGAACAGCCATGCCGGCAGGTTGGAGCCGGGCTGAAACGAGTCGATATTGGCGATGGCGCGCAGCAACGTTTCCTGCACCAGGTCGTCGGCACGGTCGCCGTTACCGGAGAGCGAGATCGCGAACGCGCGCAGGCTGGGGACCGACGCCAAAATGTCGTCGCGCAGTGAGTTGGTGAGAGGCATTACTCACCTCCGTCTTTTTTTGCGATTTCGGCGGCTGCTTCGGGCCCATCGAGCTTCCGGATGAGGTCGGCAAAGCGGTCTGGCACACCTTGCCGCACCACGTCGTCGTACATGGCCCTGAGCTGGTGCCCGATCCTGGACTGAATTTCGGAATTCAGTCCGCCCTGCTTCTTTACTTCTTTCATGATCTGATCCACGCTCCCCCGGAATTTAAGCCCCTGTTTTTCAAGGTCTTTTCCTCGAAATGGGCCTTATTGATGGGTACTGGCTGCCGCACTGTAGGTTGAAAGCTAATGCGATCGGTCCAACAAAGTTCCGAATAACGGGAACTTTTTCCGGGAACTTTTTCGTTGTTCAGGCGTAGTTGGGGTGACAGGGGAACCGGGTTACCCCGTTTCAGATACGCCGGACCTGAACTTCCGTTTCAGGCTTCGTTGACCCGAGGTACGACTAGACAAGGATGGAGTGGGGATGTCCCGATCACAGCTCGTTGCTGAACATTTGCCGCTGTTGCGGCGCTATGCCCGCGCGTTGACCGGCAACCAGGCGTCCGGCGACGCCTATGTCGGGGCCATGCTGGAGGCCCTGCTGCAGGATCCTTCGCTGCTGGACGAGCGGCACGGCGCCCGCGTTGGCCTGTTCCGGCTGTTCACGCAGATCTGGAATTCGGTCTCGATCAACGACAGGTCGGAAATCCCGTCCGCGTCGCCATCGGAGCGCCGGCTCTCCAACATCACCCCGCTGCCGCGGCAGGCCTTTCTGTTGCTGTCGCTGGAGGGATTTTCCGAGGAGGAAGTCGCCTTCATCCTCGACAAGGAGATCGCCGAGACCCGCAAGCTCGCCGATACCGCCGGCCGCGAGATGGCAGCCGAAATCGCCACCGACGTTCTGATCATCGAGGACGAGACCTTCATCGCCATGGACCTCGAGAGCCTGGTGAAGAATCTCGGCCACAACGTCATCGGCGTCGCCCGCACCCATACCGATGCGGTGGCACTGGCCAAGAACCGCAAGCCCGGCCTGATCCTGGCCGACATCCAGCTTGCCGACGGCTCGTCCGGTCTCGACGCGGTCAACGAACTGCTCAAGACCTTCGAAGTGCCTGTCGTGTTCATCACCGCCTATCCCGAACGCTTCCTCACCGGCGAGCGTCCGGAGCCGGCGTTCCTGATCTCAAAACCGTTCCAGCCCGCGATGGTCTCGGCGGTGGCGAGCCAGGCGCTGTTCTTCCAGCGCAACTCGAAGAACCGCGCGCCGAAGGTGGCGTAGAGGCCGGACATAAACGCTTGCGATTGAAAACGGCGCGCTTGATGGCGCGCCGTTTTTCCGTGGCGCCGGCTGATCCCTCGACCGATTGCCCATGACTTGCCATAATTTGGGTCGGGATTGTCTTGCACAGAAGCCTATAGAGGCATCACGTAGCGGCGGATCGGCACATCGTGCCGGCGCTGCACAGCCGGTATCGGCAGGGGGAAAAGACATGCTCAATGATCGCGAGAAAATCCTGACGGCGCTACGCGAGAAACCGCTCAAGATCTATGAAGTCATGAAGCGTGCGAACCTGCCGAACCAGGAAGCCTGCCAGTCCCTGCTGCTGAAAATGCGCGACGAAGGCGCGATCAAGTTCGATATTCACAAGGGCCAATGGCACATCGGATAATGCCAGGGGCACATCGGATGATGCCACCTCTGATGAAGCCGCGGCACATCGGATGATCCGGGCACCCCGGTGTGTCGCCCGGGCCGGTGCCGATTAACGCCGCCTTTACCATGTTGCGATAGTTTTTCGGCTCTGGTGTTCAGTAAAAGGCCGCACGCACATGGCGTACCGAAGCAATCAGCAGCTCCGCGAGGATATCTGGGATTATCGGGACCGATCTTCGAGCCGGGAAAGGGAGAACGTTCTCAGGTTCCCCCGGTCCGACGAAGAGGACTATGGCGAGACCGCGCTGGACCTGGTCAACCAGGCCGCCGAACTCTTCGACAGCATGGAAAACCACGCGCGCGAGCGAGAGGCCAACGCCCAGTCGTTGTGCAAGAGCCTGGCCGAAAAACTGGTTCTGGCGGAACGGCAGAAGGAAGCCGCCGAACGCGCGCAGCTCGAAACCATCACCGAACTCAATCGCCGGCTTCAGGAAGCGACCCGGGCATTGAAGCATGCCGAGAAGCGGATCTTGTCCGCCGAAGACTACGCCACCGCGGCGGAGTTTCGCGCGCAGGCCGCCGAAAATCAGCTGTTCAAGGCCAATCGCGAACTCGCCGCCGTCGAGGAAGCCATCCGCACGCGGCTGCTCTGAACGGCCCGAACGATTTGCCGGCGCGGTGATGTACTTGCCTCGACCGGCATGACGCCTGCGTCCCGCCGGCTAGACTGCGAAGACATCATCTCCTGGATGGCGATGGCAGATGTTTGAGCAGCAGCGGCAAGAGGGTCTCTAGGATCACGTCATTGCCGCCACCCCCGCGCGCAGGATTGCTGAGTTCGCCGCCAAAGGCGAGATGGCAGTACCCATGCACCATCGACCAGACGGCCATCAGCAAGCCCTTCCCGTCAGGGCTCAATTCCTGATCCGCTGAGGTGCCGGTGGCGGCGCGGACTGCGTCTTCGAGGATGCCAAAGGACCGCTGGGAGACGCGCACGAACTCGACATTGGTGTGGTCATGCTTATCGATGCGGAACATGAGCTGGAAACGCGCCGGATATTTGAGCGCGAACCGTACATAAGCCTCCCCCTGCTGGTAGAGCCGCCGCATGGGATCCTTGCCGCCCCGCTTATCGGCTGCTGCCAGTGCTTCTCCGAAGTCGCGAAAGCCGAGCAGAGCCACTTCGGTCAGCAGCCCCTTGGCGTCCTTGAAATGGTGCGATGGGGCGGCGGGCGAAACACCGACGCGGCGTGCCGCCTCGCGCAGCGTGAAGCCCTCGACGCCGCGCTCCACGATGATCTGCTCGGCCGCGGCGACGAGCTGACGGCGCAGGTCACCGTGATGATAGGTCTTCCTGGCCGGCTTCTTCGACTTGCGCCGGCCAGGTTCAATCTTGACACTGTTCAAATCGAGTCCTAGTTTAATTGAACACTGTTAAGATCATAGCGGGTAAACTCATGGCTGGGAAGTATGCGGCGCGGTCCGCCCGCGCAATCATGGCTGTTCTGGCCGCAGGCGTGGCTCTTTATTCGCTTCGCTACTCCGGCGTGATCGTTGACAGCTGGCTCGACGTCGACCCGAAAATCCGCGCCGTCATTACGCAGGTGCCGATCCAGGCGCTGATGCATATGCTGGTCGCGCCCGTGGCTCTTCTGCTCGGACCGTTGCAGTTCTTTCCGGGAATTCGCGCGAAATATCCGCAAGCGCATCGCTGGTCGGGCCGCGTCTATGTCGCAGCCTGCGTCGTTGCCGGGACTGGGGGGCTGGCCACTTCGCTCTATGCGTCCGGCGGCCCGGTCGCGGGATTTGGCTTCGGCATTCTGGCGGTGCTGTGGATCGGTACGACGCTTGGTGCCTGGCGCGCCGCGGTGCAGCGCCAATTCGCGCTCCATCGCCTGTTGATGCGCTTCAGCTACGCGATGACCTTCGGCGCGGTGACCTTGCGTCTGCAAATTCCGATCGGGCTCGCGCTGGGATTCCCGAGCTATTCGGCGATGTCGGTATGGCTCGCTTACACCTCCTGGATACCGAACCTGATCGTTGTGGCGCTCTATTCGATGACACAGGCATTGCGCCGTCCGGCGGCGCCTGCGACGGCCTGATTTGCGCAGAAAAAAGAAGGGCGCGAGCGGCATCACCACGCTCGCGCCCTACGTCGCCGGTCAATGGGGCAGGGGGAATAACCGGCTGCCGGGATTACGCGGAGCTCCAAAACTCGTTCCCGCAGGCCGCAAATTTTTTCGTACACGGTTAAGTGATTGCGGGTTCCCGAACCGGGTTGCTTCGAGCCGCGTTGTTGGTCCGATCGCCAATGGGGCGAGGGACAAACCGCCATGTCACAGATTTCCAGAGCCATTTTCGGCGCGCTCGCGATTTCGGTCGCGTGCGGTGCAGTGCAACTGGCGTTCGGCCATGACCTCACCGGCATGGGGCAAGCCGCCTCCGCGGCGCCCGAGACCGGCATCAACCGCGCCGCCAAGGCCGATCGCGATGCGGTCAAGCCGGCGCCGGCGCAGACCCAGACTTTTGCGCTGCGGATCAATGGCATGCCGGACACCTCGGTGCTGGTGCGCATGCCCGCCGTCAAGGAAGAAGCGCGCGACCGCCCGGTTCCCTCGATGATGAAATCCGGAGGCGGCAAAACGGCCATCGCCTGCGAGCCCGTGGTCAGCGTTTTGACCGAGGTCGCAAAGCTGCTGCAGCCCGGCCGTTGTGTGACCTGAGCTGGCGCGCGGCGCGCACCCGGTCTTCCCTGCGCCCTCTGATTTCGAGGGCAAGGTTTTCTTGCAAAACTTCGGGCGCGCATCGCGCCGCGAGAACGTAAACGCATATTCAACTGTCATCGCCCGGCTTGACCGGGCGACCCAGTATTCCAGAGGCAGAGTGATTGAACCGACGGGCCGCGGCGTACTGGATCCCCCCGCCTTCGCGGGGGACGACGAGTGTGGGAAGCCGCCGGTCCCTCCGCCGTCATTGCGAGCGCAGCGAAGCAATCCATCGTGCCGCACAAAGAAAGAATGGATTGCTTCGCTACGCTCGCAATGACGGGGAGAGATCGAGCGTCCCCCCGCAACTTCGTAGCCCTGATGAGCCAACGGGTCGGGCGAATGCCCGCCCGATGACAGACTCCGCGACATCCGGGGTCACTCCAGCATCGCCCCGGATATCGCTTCGCTCATCCGGGCTATAAGATCGGTATCGCAATAACGAAATTACTCCGCCGGCGCTTCGCTCGCGCTCGTTCCTGCCGTGCTGCGGCTCATCATCAAGCCCAGCGCCAGCCCGCCGACGGCGAGAATCGGGATCAGCTTCTTGACGCCGATGGCACGCACCACCTGGATGCCGGCGGCGACCAGCATCGGGTCGGCGAGCAGGGTTTGCGCGGTGGATTTGGCGGCCTGTTCGGCGCGAACCTTGATCTGGTTCTTGCGCACCATGTAGCTGATCGCCGCAATCATCGTGACCACGAAGAAGATCGCGGCCCCGGTGAAGCAGGCCTGCACCGGACCATATTTATCCAGGACGACGATGAACACCGCTGCGCACAGGAACGAGGTGCTGACGAACAGCGCCAGCATCGCGGCCGCCGCCAGCGAGGTCAGCCGAAGAGCGGTACCGGTCGAATCCTTGAAGTCGTCGATCATTCGCTGAAACATGGACCCGCCTCGATTTGAAAAGAGCGTCAACAAAAGCGACGGCGGCGCGCCAGCGGCGCCATCGTGTGATCAAGTCCGGTTTGCTGGCGCGCGTCATTGTCGTGCCTTTCGGCCTCAAGTTACCGGCGCCACGTCGCGCCGATCAGGAAGCCGAGGCCGATCGCAAGTCCCACCGTCGCCAGCGGGCGCTGCGTGATGACCTCCTCCAGCGTCTCCTCGATCGACGAGGCGGCGTCATGCGCCGCATCCATCATGGCGCTGCCGCGCTCCGACATGTCGTCCATGGTCGATTCCGCACTGGCGCGGGCCTGCTTGTAGCCGCGCCGCGCCTGCTTGGTGGCGGTGCCGGCAAAGCTGTTGAGCGCGTCGGTGATCTGGTCGGTCAGGGCTGCGATACCGTTTTTCACGGCGGTTACATCCTTTTCCAGACGTTCATAGTTGTCGGTCATGTTTTTCAATCCAATCTCGCCATCGGTGTGCGATATCGAAAGCTTGCGGTTTGCTGGGAGAAAAACGTCCCGTTGCGCGGGAAGTTCCAATCCGGAACCGAAGAGTTTATGTCTGACGCGTTTTCTTCATGCGAACCGGTCCCACTTCGCTTGAAAACGCTATGCTAATCCTGCGGCAACTGCGGCGAATTGACCGGCGTCAAATGGTCCTTGACGATCAACGCCACGATCAGAAGCGGCGACGACAGGAACGCGCCCATCGGACCCCACAGCCAGGTCCAGAACGCCAGCGCCAGGAAGACCGCCAGCGCATTCAGCGCCAGCCTGCGGCCGATGATCGTCGGCGTGACGAAATGGCCTTCGAGGAAGGTCAGCGCGGCAAAGGCCGCGGCTGCCAGCAAACCGCTACCGAGGGTCGGAAAGGTGACGAGGCCGACCACGACCAGGATCGCAAACGTTGCGATCGGGCCGATGATCGGAATGTAGTTCAGCGTTGCGGCCATCGCGCCCAGGCCGGCCGGATTGGGCATTCCCGTCGCCACGCAGATGATTCCGGTAAGGATGCCGACGCCGACATTGATCATCGTCACCATCAACAGGTAGTTGCCGAGATGCTCCTCGATTTCGTTGAGAATCCGAAGCGTGCGCAATCGCACCGGCCGGTCGTCGCTGAAATTCATGATCATGGCGCGGCGCAGCTCGCGCCAGCTGGCAATGAACAGGATCAGGGTCGGGATGAACAGCAGGAATTCGGTGAAGGTCGGCGACAGGAATTCCAGCGTCGGCTGCACCCATTCGAATTTGGGCATCTGGAACGTCGCCAGCGTATCGGACCCGCCGAGCATGATTTGCAGGTCCCGCCACAACGCCAGCGGCCGGTCGAACAGCTGCGCCTTTTCCTTCAGCCGCGCGCCAAGCTCGGGAAGGTGGTTGCTCCACTCCATCACCGGCGAGGCGATCAGCCCGAGCATGAAGGTGACGGTGGCGCCGACCGCGATCACGATCAGGACGGCGGCGACGGCACGCGGAATCCGCCAGCGCTCCATCAGGCTCGCGGCCGGCGACAGCATGGTGCCGATAATGAAGGCCATCGTGATCG
This sequence comes from Afipia sp. GAS231, assembly GCF_900103365.1. Classification (NCBI taxonomy): domain Bacteria; kingdom Pseudomonadati; phylum Pseudomonadota; class Alphaproteobacteria; order Hyphomicrobiales; family Nitrobacteraceae; genus Afipia; species Afipia sp. GAS231. The sequence goes on along the minus strand of NZ_LT629703.1, from coordinate 2,792,687 downwards.
GCAGAAAGAACGCCTTCGCCACATAGAGCACCGCAAGGACGCAGATCATCAGGAGCGCCACCAGCGCGAACGCGACCACCTCGGCGCGGCGGATCACCGGGGGCGTCTCGGCCTTGCTGTCGGGCAGGGGCGTGCCTTCCGGCGCGTTGGTGGACTGTCGATCCCTGGGTTGGGATTTTGGACGGTCGCTGGGCAACGGCTTGGCGGATACCGTCCTGGCGGGCACGGGCTTGCTGGGAGCGACACTCACAATAGTTCTCCCCGCGCGAGGCGGCATGACACGGCAGAAATAGAAATGGCGTCGCCCGCGACCTGAACCTGGGGCGAACAACGTCCGGCTGTCACGAAAGTTCCATCGCAGAAGTGTGAGCGTGCCGCGGCTTGACACCGCGCCGTCGCGAGCGAGCGGTGCGGAACTGCGGGGGCCCGACCGTGTTGTTTGACCAGAGCATCACCTGATGCGCATCCAACGGGGCAGTGTCATGACACAGTATTTCGCCGCAAGCCGCCGATATCCATCGCGCGCCGCCAACGCGCTCGTCTTCGCCAGCGCCCTGATGCTGGCGCCGCTCGCGCTCTCGACCTCGGCAGGCGCACAGACGCTCGGCTATGCCTCGGCCCAGCCGGAGAGCTTTCCGACCGATGAAGTGATGACGCCCGACGAGGGTGCGGTGCCGGAACGGCTGCGCCGCCAGGTAGTCGCGTTCAACACCGCGGAAGCGCCCGGCACCGTCATCATCGATACCGGCAACACCGCGCTCTATTACGTGCTCGGCCAGGGCAGGGCTGTTCGTTATGGAGTCGGCGTCGGTCGCGAAGGCTTCACCTGGTCCGGCGTACAGACCATCTCGCGCAAGGCGGAGTGGCCGGACTGGCATCCGCCGGCCGAGATGATCGCGCGCCAGCCCTATCTGCCGCGCTTCATGGCCGGTGGCCCCGGCAATCCGCTCGGCGCGCGGGCGATGTATCTCGGCTCCAGCGAGTACCGCATTCACGGCACCAACGATCCCTCCACGATCGGCAAGTTCGTCTCGAGTGGCTGCATCCGGCTGACCAATGAGGATGTCAGCGACCTGTTCAGCCGTGTCGATGTCGGGACCAGGGTCGTGGTGCTGCCCAAAAATGCTTCGACCAATGCGCCGATCATGGCGCGTGGCGGGGATAGCGAAACCACGATCACGGTTCGTCCGGCCGCAACGCATCCGCGTCCGGCCGCGACCACGCGGCCGTCGGGCCGGCAGGCGATGAATTTGAGCCCGCAGGTCCACTGAGCGCTCGCGAGATAGCGACGGAGACGAACATGCGCATGCGATATGGAAAACCAGCGTTGGGAGCGGTGGCGCTGCTGTGCGCCTCCGCGCTGGCACCGGCAGCCCAGGCCCAGGATTTCTTCTCGGCGCTGTTCGGTGCCATGGGGCGGCGGGCGCCCCAGCCCTATATCTCGTTGCCGTTTGCCAATGACGATGGTTCGATCCCGGCGCCGCGGGGCGAGATGCGACCGCGTTACGCCGGCGGCGGCCAGGCGTTCTGCGTGCGCACCTGCGACGGCCGCTATTTCCCGATTGCCGCGTCCGACAATGCAAGTCGTGCGGCGTCCTGCAACAGTTTCTGTCCGGCCAGCGAGACCAAGGTGGTCTATGGCAGCAACATCGACGGTGCGGCAACGGATAACGGAAAACCCTATTCGGAGCTGCCGAACGCGTTTCGCTATCGCACCGAGATCGTGGCGGGATGCACCTGCAACGGCAAGGACCAGATCGGCCTGGCCCCGGTCAAGATCGAGAACGACCCGACCTTGCGCAAGGGTGACATCGTCGCCGGTGAAAACGGCCTCGTGGTCGCCGGCCGCAGCGCCGACAAACGCGGCGCCGCGCTGAATTTCTCGCCCGCCTCGGAGCGCGTGCGCGCCAAGTACGAGCGTGCGCCGGTGGTGGCGGCGGAGTGATGGTGGTGCCGTCATGCCCGGGCTTGACCCGGGCATCCACGTCTTACTTGCCTGTGGTGCGAAGGTCGTGGATGGCCGGGACAAGCCCGGCCATGACGAGTGAGGACGTGTGCCTCACGCCGCCCGAATCTTCCCGAGGAAATCCGTCACCTGATGGCCGAGTTGCTGACTCTGCGTCTCCAGCGTTTCGGAGGCGCTCTTGACGTCGTCGGCCGCGGCGGCCGCCGCATCGGCGTCGGCCTTCACGCCGACGATGTTGTCGGAGACGTTCTTGGTGCCCTGCGCCGCATATTGCGTGCTGCGCGTGATCTCCTGGGTCGCGGCGCCCTGTTCCTGGACGGCGGCGGCGATCGCGGTCGCGACCTCGTTGACCTCGCCGATGATGCCGCCGATGCGCTTGATGGCGTCGATCGCTTCGCCGGCGACCTTCTGGATGTCGGAGATCTGCTCGGAAATTTCGTCCGTCGCCTTGGCGGTCTGGCTTGCCAGCGATTTGACCTCGGAAGCGACCACCGCGAATCCTCGTCCGGCTTCACCGGCGCGGGCGGCTTCGATGGTGGCGTTCAGCGCCAGCAGGTTGGTCTGGGCCGCGATGGTGTTGATCAGGCCGACGACTTCACCGATCCGGGCGGCAGATTTGGCAAGGCCCTGAACGGTGCTGTCGGTTTCGCGGGCGTGGCTGACCGCGCGGCTGGCAATGCCGGCCGCATGGGCTGCCTGCTGCGAGATGTCGTTGATCGAGGCAGAGAGTTCCTCCGCGGCAGCCGCGACGCTCTCGACGCTGGTCGAGGCTTCGCCGGACGCCTTTTCGGCGACCTCGACGCGGGCGTTGGTCTGGCGGGAAACCGTCGACAGGCCGGTGGAGGTGGACCGCATCTGCCCCGACGCGTCGCCGAGCTGGTTCAGCGTCTGGCGCACCACGCTCTCGAACTCGCCGACGTAGTTTTCGATCGCCTTCTGGCGGCCCATGGCGGCGGCGTTGTGCTCGCGCTCCTGCGCTTCGATCCGGACCTTGTCCGTCGCCTGCTGCTTGAAGGTTTCCAGGGCGCCGGCCAGCGCGCCGATTTCGTCCTGGCGCGCGGTGTAACCGGTGTCGACCGCGAGATCGCCGGCGGCCACCTTCAGCATCGCGTCGCGCATGTTGTGCAGCGGCTTGATGACGCGGCGGGTCACCATCGTCATCGCGCCAAACGTCAGAGCGAGGGCCGCGGCCAGCAGCGAGAGCTGCAGCACCAGCGAGCGCATGGCGCTGGAATACTGCATCACGGTGTGCACGTGGGCCGCATCAAGCGCGCCTTCGGCGACCCTGACCGCACTGCCGAGGCGTCCGACCGTGATCGGGGTCCACGCGTTCGCGGTCAATTCGGGCTTGCCGTCGGCCATCAGTGTGGTCAGCAGGCGATCGCGCAGAGCGAGATAGTCCGGTTCGAAATAGGCTTTCTTGGTCTCGGCCATCGCGGCGGCGAGCGCCGGCGGCAACTGCATGCCCGAGGCCGTCAGTTCCAGCGCGTTCCATGCGATCTCGGTGCCGCCGACAAACTTGATATATTTCTGGTGCGTTTCCGGCGTCACCTTTCCGGCGCTGAGCCCGTTGGAAACCATCAGAGATGCCTCGCCAGCGGTATTACGCAGCAGCCAGGCGATCTGTTTGATCGCCAGCAACTGGTCGATCACCGGGTCCTGATGGTTGACCACGGCGGCAAGGGCTGCAGACAATTTGTCGAGGGTCTCCAGCAACGTGGTCGCCGTCTCCATGTATTCCTTGCCAAGGGTCGGACGGCGAGAAGCCTTCGGCTTGCTCATTTCGTCCCAGAATTCCTTGTGCTGTGCACTCAGCTTCTTGAACAGACGATCGAACTCGGGCACCAGCGTCTGGGCTTGGGTGAATTCAATGGACGGGAGCAGCGTCAGCGCGCTGCTCATGGCAGGCATTTGCGTATCGCGGATGTTGCGCAGGTACTTCTCGATCTCGCCGTCCATCGGCCCGTCGGAATTCAACAACCGGTTGGTGGTGGAGCGGTCGGTGCGCAGATTGTGCATCGCCTTGAACATGTTGGCGGAAGCATCGGTGATGACCGAGATGCGGCCGGCCTGCTGCAGGCGCCCCCAGGAGTCCCAGGCGTTGAGCGAAAATCCGACCACCACGCAGAAGGAGGTGGTGAGGATGACGGTCTTCAGCAGCGTGGATACGGTCAGGCGATTCAACATGGTATTCCCCCAAGGCCGCCGGCTATTTGGGGGGAAAAGGGTAAATACTTAGGCAGCCTTAATGCCGTATTACTACGAGGATCATTGAAATGATTGATGTTTTTGGCGCGAAATCGCTGGTTCCAATGTGCGGAACCGGTAGCCTTTGGCCACGTTAACAAGAACCTAACAGCGCATTTCAACGAATGGTCGAGGGGGCTTTCGCATGCTCGTCAGCGTACTCATCACGTTTCTCGTCGTTATCCTGATCCTCTATCTCATCAACCTGCTGCCGCTCGACGGCCGCGCCAAGCAGATCTGCCGCGTCGTCGTGATCGTGCTCGGCGTGATCTCGCTGCTGAAATACATCGCGGTGTTTTAGGCGGGCTGGCGCGAACACCTCAGCCCGTCATTGCGAGGAGCGAAGCGACGAAGCAATCCATCTTTCTATGTGCGGCAAATGGATTGCCTCGCGGAGCCTGTCATCGGGCGGGCATTAGCCCGACCCGTTGGCTCGCAATGACGGATGAGGGAACGAAAAAAGCCCCGGCCGATGCCGGGGCTCCTCCTTGCGACGCGTCCTCGCCGGATCAGCCGGCCGCCTTGGCTTCGCGGCGGCGGGCGGTGAGGATGTATTCGGTATAGCCGTTCGGCTGCTCGCGGCCCTTGAAAACGAGGTCGCAGGCGGCCTTGAAGGCGACGCCGTCGAACGCGGGCGCCATCGGCTTGTACAGCGCGTCGCCGGCATTCTGCTTGTCGACCACAACCGCCATGCGCTTCAGGGATTCCATCACCTGGTCCTTGCTGACGACGCCATGCGCCAGCCAGTTCGCCAGATGCTGGCTCGAGATGCGCAAGGTGGCACGGTCTTCCATCAGCCCGACGTCATGGATGTCGGGCACCTTGGAGCAGCCGACGCCCTGGTCGATCCAGCGCACGACATAGCCGAGGATGCCCTGGCAGTTGTTGTCGATCTCCTGCTTGACGTCGTCAGGCGCCCAGTTCGACTGCGACATCGGAATGGTCAGGATGTCGGAGAGTTTCGCGCGCGCTCCGCCCTTGGCGAGTTCCTGCTGGCGGGCCTGCACGTTGACCTGATGATAATGCAGCGCATGCAGCGTGGCGGCGGTCGGCGATGGCACCCAGGCGGTGGTGGCGCCGGCTTGCGGATGGCCGATCTTTTGGGTGAGCATGTCAGCCATCTTGTCGGGCGCGGCCCACATGCCCTTGCCGATCTGGGCATGGCCGGGCAAGCCGTCGATTAGGCCCATGTCGACGTTCCAGTCTTCATAGGCCTTGATCCAGGGCTGCGCCTTCATGTCGTTCTTGCGGATCATCGGACCCGCTTCCATCGAGGTATGGATCTCGTCGCCGGTGCGGTCGAGGAAGCCGGTGTTGATGAAACAGATGCGCTTCGAGGCGTTCTGGATGCAGGCCTTGAGGTTGACCGTGGTGCGGCGCTCCTCGTCCATGATGCCGACCTTCATGGTGTTCTCGGGCAGGCCGAGCAGCTTCTCGACTGCAGCGAATAGTTCGCAAGTTAAAGAGACTTCGTCCGGGCCGTGCATCTTCGGCTTGACGATGTAGACCGAGCCGGTGCGGCTGTTCCTGGTTTTGTGGGAGCCCTTGAGATCGTGGATCGCCAGCAGGCCGGCGACCGCGGCATCGAGCAGGCCCTCGGGAATTTCCTCGCCCTTGTCGTCGAGCACGGCGTCGGTGAACATGTGATGGCCGACATTGCGCATCAATAACAAGCTACGCCCATGCAGCGTGAGCTGCTTGCCATCCGGCGTCTTGTAGACGCGGTCGGGATTCAATGAACGCTTGAGCGTCTTGCCGCCCTTGTCGAAGTCCGCCGACAGCGTGCCGTCCATCAGGCCGAGCGTGTTGCGATAGACCAGCACCTTGTCTTCGGCATCCACGGCGGCAACCGAGTCTTCCATGTCGAGAATGGTCGAGACCGCCGATTCCAGGATCATGTCGGCAACGCCGGCCGGGTCGTCCTTGCCGATGATGTTGCTGCGATCGATCTTGACCTCGACATGCATGCCGTTGTTGACCAGAAGAATCTCGGTCGGCGCGGCGGCATCGCCCAGATAGCCGGCGAACTGCGAAGCGTTCTTCAGCGCGGTGGCGTTGCCGCTCTTCAGTTTCACCGAAAGCTGGCCGGCGATCACGCTGTACGACGTCACGTCGGTGTGGCTGCCGGTCGCCAGCGGTACGGCGGCATCGAGGAAGGCTTTTGCCTTGGCGATCACCTTGTCGCCGCGCGCCTTGTTGTAACCCTTGCCGCCCTCGCTCGGATCGTGCGGGATCGCGTCGGTGCCGTAGAACGCATCATACAGGCTGCCCCAGCGCGCATTCGCGGCGTTCAACGCATAGCGGGCGTTGGTCAGGGGAACGACGAGCTGCGGCCCGCAGATCTTGCCGATTTCCTCGTCGACATCAGCGGTCTCGACCTTGTGGGTCGCCGGCTCCGGCAAGAGGTAGCCGATCTCCTTGAGGAAGGCCGTGTAGGCGTTCATGTCGAACGCCTTGCCCTTGTTGGCGCGATGCCAGCCGTCGATCTTGGCCTGCAGCGCATCGCGGACCGCGAGCAATTCGCGGTTTTTCGGTCCCAAGGTCTTGATGATGGCGGCAACACCGGCCCAGAACGCATCCGGCGAAATCCCGGTTTTGGGGGTCGCCTCCTTGGCGATGAAATCGAACAGTTCGGGGGCGATCTTCAATCCGTGGGCATCGACACGCTTCATGATGGGCTTTCTCAATCGAAATGGCGTTTGCAGGCTGTTTTCAGAAGAAAAGCAGCAAAAAACGCGCCAAAGGGGCCGCGTTGGCAGCCCTTTTAGCCCTAAAGCCGGGTCGATGAGAAGGCCCCAATAGGCCTGATGCTGGCCTAGATATTGGCCGCGAGATCGACCAGTTCGTTGAACAAGATGCCGGTCTCGGCCAGCATCCGCTCGATCTCGTCGGTGGCATCGCTCACCGAGCGGGTCGACGTGTCGATCTTCAACTCGCACTCCGTCGGCGGCTGGTAGTCATTGGTGATACCGGTGAACGACGGCAGGGTCCCGGCGCGCGCCTTGGCGTAGTGGCCCTTGGGGTCGCGGCTCTCGCAGACCTCGGCGGGTGCGGCGACATGGACCTCGCGGAACGCGGTGTCGGCGATGCGTCGCGCCGCGGCGCGATCCGCAAGCGCGGGCGAAACCGCGGCGACGATGGCGATATGGCCGTTGCGCGCCAGATGGGTGGCGACTTCGGCCAGCCGCCGGATGTTTTCGCTGCGGTCCTGCAGCGAAAAGCCGAGATCGCTGTTGAGGCCGGCGCGCAGCGTGTCGCCGTCGAGCAGGATAGGCGAGCCGCCATTGCCGAACAGCCGCCGCTCCAGCGCGCGGGCCAGCGTCGATTTGCCGGAGCCCGGCAGACCGGTCAGCCAGATCACCGCGCCGTTGTGACGATAACGCGCCGAGCGCTCCTCGGGACGCAGCGCACTTTCCACCGGCACGATGTCGACGGGAATGGCGCGTTGTCCGGCGTCAACCGACAGCACAAGGCCGCCGCCGGCAATACGGCCGTTGACTTCGATCACCAGCCGTCCGGTGCGCGGGTTGTCGGAATAGGGATCGGCGGCGATCGGCTGCGCCAGCGAAATGTCGATTTCGCCAACGTGATTGCGCGCAATCGCCTTCGTCTCCTCATTGGAGAGTTCGCCGGGATCGACCGCCTTCTCGATTGCGACCACACTGGCGCGGCTCTCTCGCGTGCCGAGGCGGATCAGGATCTGATCGCCCTTCGACAGCGGCTTGTCGTGCAGCCAGAAGATCCGGGCGCGGATCCGTCGCGTATCACGCGGGGTCGCTCCGGCGTGCGCAATGACGTCGCCACGTTCGATGAACAGTTCGCGGTCGAGCGTGATGCCGACCGAGCGGCCGGCGCCGTGGCTGCCCGAAAGCGGCGTCACCGGCCAGCTCTCCACGGTCTTGATCTTCGCGATCTTGCCGGCGGGCATGATGACGATTTCATCGCCAGCACTGAGGTGGCCGGATTCGACGCGGCCCGCAACGATGCGGCGATCGTCGAATTTGTAGATCGCCTGTACCGGCAGGCGCAGCGCCAGTTGCTCCAGCGGCCGGGCCGGCTCGAGCGCGTCGAGCGCCTCGACCACGGTCGGGCCCTGGTACCAGTCGATCCGCGGCGTATGTTCGGCAACGCCGTCGCCATCGCGCGCGGAAATCGGAATCACCGCCGACGGCGTCACGCCGAGGCCGATTAGATGCGCGGAAATCTCGTCGCTGATCTCCTTGAAGCGATCGGCGCTGAAGTCGACCCGGTCCATCTTGTTGACGACGATGGCGACCTGCCTGATTCCCAAGAGATGCAGCAGATAGCCGTGACGCCTGGTCTGGTCGCGCACGCCTTCCAGCGCGTCGATGATCAGCACCGCACCGTCGGCCTGTGAGGCGCCGGTGATCATGTTGCGGAGGAATTCGGCGTGGCCGGGCGCATCGATCAGCACCACGTCGCGCGAGCGGGTGCGGAAGCGGATCTGCGTGGTGTCGATGGTGATGCCCTGGTCGCGCTCGGTCTGCAGGGCATCGAGCAGGAACGACCATTCGAATGGCATGCCGCGCCGCGCGCTGACGGCTTTCAGCATCTCGAGCTTGCCCTCGGGCAGGCTGCCGGTTTCGTGCAGCAGCCGTCCGACCAGGGTGGATTTGCCATGATCGACATGGCCGACGATGACGATGCGAACTTGCGGACGCGTGGTGCCGTTCGGTGTCGCCGAAACGCTTGCGGGGAGGATCATGTTCATCGGAGCCGCCTGATTTGAAGATAGGTCAGAGATAGCCGGCGACGCGCAGCCGCTCGAAGGCATCTTCGGTTTCGTGATCGAGCGCGCGGCCGGCGCGCTCCGGCACCTTGGTGCCGTCGAGCTCGGTCAGGATCTCGTCGATGTTCGACGCGGTCGACGCCACCGGATTGGTGATGTCCTGATCGCCCAGCGAGCGATAGCGCTTGCCGTCTTTCGAAAGATAAAGCGGGATGATCGGAATGTTTTCACGCTTGGTGTAGGCCCAGATGTCGGCCTCGGTCCAATGCAGGATCGGATGAATGCGAAGATGCGCGCCCGGCGGCGGCGAGGCGTTGAACTGGTCCCAGAATTCCGGGGGCTGATCGCGCACATCCCAGCCGCCTTCGAGGCCGCGCGGCGAGAACACGCGCTCCTTGGCGCGGGTGGCTTCCTCATCGCGGCGGATGCCGGCGATCAATCCGTCGAAACCATATTTGGTCAGCGCCCACTTCAGCCCTTCGGTCTTGCGCGCCGCGGAGCGCGCGGCCGGCGGCAAGGTCGGGTCGATGGCGTCGATCGGCGGGCAGGGCTCGATCTTCAGATCGAGCTCCCATTCTTTTCCGAAACGGTCGCGGAACGCATACATCTCCGGAAATTTCTTGCCGGTGTCGACGTGCAGCGCCGGGAATGGCACGCGGCCGAAGAAGGCCTTGCGCGCCAGCCAGATCATCACGTTGGAATCTTTGCCGAGCGACCACAGCAGCGCGAGCTTCTTCAGCCGCGCGAACGCCTCGCGCAGAATGTAGATGCTCTGCGCCTCGAGTTCGTCGAGGTGGTCCATCGAGGGTGGCGGCAGCCGTCCCGGGGCCAAAATTTGCGGCACGGAAGATGCCTGTTGGAGGTCCGGGCCGCGCAACCGGTCTGAAGCGGATTCTTTGTTGAGAAGATGCATCTCTGAGCCTTGGCCGTAGGAGGCTAAAATTCTATAGTTGCACCGCAATAGAGAAGAAATAATTTTCTCTTTGCGGCCGTTGAACGAGACATATATAGAAAATAATTCCAGTCAACCCCGGAAGTGGGGGAAGCGAGTTTCGCATGCGATTTCTGCCCGTGTTCCTTGATCTGCAAAGCGGCGTGGTGCTGCTCGTCGGAGCCGGCGATCTCGTGCGGGCGAAACTGCGCTTGCTGACATCGGCGGGTGCGCGGGTTCGCTGGTTCGCGACTGACGGCAATTACGATCTTGGCGGGCTGGAAGATGCCGAGGCGGCGCGGATCGAACCCGCGACGGGCGATCCGCTGACGGCAGATCTCTCGGGCGTCCTCGCCGTGCTCTGCGCCGGCGCCGGCGATATTGGCGTTGCGATGTCGGTGCGGGCAAAGGCGGTCGGCCTGCCCGTCAATGTGATGGACGACCTCGCGCATTCGACTTTCATCTTTCCGGCGATCGTCGATCGCGGCGACGTCGTCGTTGCGGTCGGGACCGGCGGAGCTTCACCGGTGGTGGCGCGCCGCGTACGCGAAAGCATCGAAGCGATATTGCCGGCGCGCATCGGCGATCTCGCCACCTTCATTGGCGGCTTTCGCAAATCGATGCATGAACGCATTCCCGAATTCGCGCTGCGGCGCCGCTTCTGGGAACGCGTGATCGATGGCCCGATCGGCGCGCTGGTTCTAGCCGGGCGAAGGGCCGAGGCTGAAACTGCTCTCAAGGACATCGCCGATCCCTCAGGATTCGCCGGCGCCAACGCGCAAGGCAAGGCCGAGGGCAGGGTGACACTGGTCGGCGCCGGACCGGGCGATCCGGATCTGCTCACCGTCAAGGCGCTGCGCGCGCTGCAGGATGCCGATGTCGTATTCTACGATGAACTGGTGTCGCCGGAAGTTCTCGATCGGATCCGCCGCGACGCGTCGCGCATTCCGGTCGGCCGCCGCGTCGGCAAGCCCGGCATTGGCCAGGAGGCGGTCAACCGGTTGTTGATCGATGCCGCGAAAGCCGGTCAGCGCGTGGTTCGATTGAAGGGCGGCGACCCCTTCATCTTCGGCCGCGGCGGCGAGGAAATCGAGGCGCTGCGTGAGGCTGGCGTTGCCTATGCGGTGGTGCCGGGCATTACCGCAGGGTTGGGCGCCGCCGCGCAATTCGAGGCGCCGCTGACCTACCGCCGCGAGGCGCTGCGCATCACCTTCCTCACCGCGCACAAGGCCGAGGATGCCGGCAAGGTGGATTGGTCGGTGCTGACCGACAACAAGATGACCATCGTGGTCTATATGGGCATGACGGCGGCGCCGTCGATCCGTGAAGGCCTGCTGGCGGCAGGGCGCTCGCCGCAGACGCCGGTCGGCGTGTTCGCACGGGTGACGCGGCCGGATGCGCAGGCCGCGGTCGGCAGGCTCGGTGATCTTCCCGACCTGGTCAAACAAATCGATGGCGGTCCCGCCGTCCTCATTATCGGCGACGTGGTCGCGCATTCCGCACCGTGGCGCCATTCCAAGTCAGATCAACAATCCTATCTCAACGACGTGATCTCCAACCTGCTGGAAGCTGCCGAATGACCTCTCCGCTCGAACAGAAGAAAATCAAACTATCGGGCCCGTCGATGGTGACCGCCAACCGCACCTGGGATGGCGCCGTGATCTACCGCACCGCTGAACAAGGCTGGTCGACGGAGCTGACGGATGCCGCCGTTGTCCGCACCTCCGATGACGCCCGCGCGCTGCTTGCCGAATCCGTCGCCGATGACGTCGGCGCCATCGGTGCCTATATCGCGCCGGTGGAAGTCAGGGACACCGGCAAGATCGGGCCCGGCAATCTTCGTGAGCAGATCCGGTCGGCAGGCCTGACCATCGATCTCCCGGTTCCGGCGCAAGCCTGATCCATCAAAGGCTGATCCATCATGTACGCATATGACGAACTCGATCGCACGCTGATCAACGAACGCGTCTCCGAATTTCGCGACCAGGTGAAGCGCCGCCTTTCCGGCGAACTCACCGAGGACGAATTCAAGATGCTGCGCCTGCAAAACGGCGTCTATCTGCAACTGCACGCCTATATGTTCCGCGTCGCCATTCCCTACGGCACGCTGTCGACGAAGCAGCTGCGGGCGCTGGCGCACGTCGCGCGCCATTACGATCGCGGCTACGGCCATTTCACCACGCGGCAGAACATCCAGTACAACTGGATCAAGCTCGCCGAACTGCCGGACGCGCTGGAATATCTTGCCGGCGTCGGCATTCACGCCATGCAGACCTCGGGCAACAACACCCGCAACGTCACCTCCGACCAATGGGCCGGCGTCGCGCCAGGCGAGGTCGAAGACCCCCGCATCTGGTCCGAAATCCTGCGGCAGTACACCACGCTGCATCCGGAATTCTCGTTCCTGCCACGCAAGTTCAAGTTCGCGATCACCGCCTCAGATCATGATCGCGCCGCGATCAAGATCCACGACATCGGCCTGCGGCTGCACAAGAACGCCGACGGAGAAACCGGTTTCGAGGTGCTGGTCGGCGGCGGTCTCGGCCGCACGCCGTTCATCGGCAAGACCATCAAGCCGTTCGTCCACGGTCGTGATCTCCTCAGCTACGTCGAGGCGATCCTGCGCGTCTACAACCAGTACGGCCGCCGCGACAACATCTACAAGGCGCGGATCAAGATCCTGGTGCACGAACTCGGCATCGAGAAGTTCGCCAAGGAAGTCGAGGAAGAATGGAAGCTGATGGATGACAGCGCGCTGACGCTGGATCATGCCGTCATCGAGGAAATCCGCTCGCGCTTCTCCTATCCGGCCTACGAAAAGCTGCCGCATATGCCGGACGAGCTGAAGCAGGCGGCGCACGATCCGAAATTCGAGGCCTGGCGGAAGAACTCGGTGTTTCCGCATAAGGTGCAGGGCTATTCGATCGTGACGCTGTCGCTGAAGCCGGTGGGCGGACCGCCCGGCGATGCCACCGCCGACCAGATGGACGCGATTGCCGATCTGGCCCAGAAATATTCGTTCGGCGAAATTCGCGTCGGCCACGAGCAGAACCTGGTGCTGCCGCATGTCGCCAAGCGCGATCTTCCAGTGTTGTGGAAGGCGCTCGACAAGATCGGCGTCGCGACGCCGAACATCAACCTGGTGACCGATATCATCGCCTGCCCGGGGCTGGATTACTGCTCGCTGGCCAATGCGCGTTCGATCCCGATCGCGCAGGAGCTGACCAAGCGTTTTGCCAACCATGACACCGCCAACCTGATCGGGCGGCTGCACATCAACATCTCCGGCTGCATCAATGCCTGCGGCCACCACCATGTCGGCCACATCGGCATTCTCGGCGTCGAAAAGAACGGCGAGGAATTTTACCAGATCACGATCGGCGGCCGCGCCGATGAGAACGCCCAGATGGGCACCCTGATCGGCCCGTCGGTGCCTTACGCCGAAGTCGCCGACGTGATCGAAGACATTGTCGAAGCCTATCTCGCGCTGCGCGACCGTCCCGAAGAACTGTTCGTGGATACGGTCAAGCGGCTCGGTGTCGAACCATTCAAGGAGCGGGTCTATGCCACTCGTTAAGAACGCGAAGATCGTCAGCGATCTGTTTGTCCATGTCGCCGATGGCGCCGAGCTGCCGGGTGACGGCGCGGTCCTGATTTCGGCGGCGCGGTTCCTCGAAGATCCCGAAACGCTTTCGAAGCGTGCCGGCAAGACCGGCGTGATCTGGCCGAACAACCGTGACCTCGACGACCTCGTGCCGTACCTCGACCGGCTGGCGGCGGTCGCCCTGGTGTTTCCGTCGTTCCGCGACGGTCGCGCCTATAGCCAGGCGCGCCTGCTGCGCGAGCGTCACGGGTTCGAAGGCGAGCTCCGCGCCACCGGCCAGGTGCTGCGCGACCAGTTCGTGTTCATGCTGCGGGCAGGCTTCGATGCCTTCGAAGTGAAGAAGGAAAGCGACGCTGAAGCGTTCGCCTCGACCGCGAAGCGCTATTCGGTGTTCTACCAGCCGACCGGCGATGGCCGCGTCACCGCGCTCAATCGGCGGATGCAACTGCGTCATTCGGAGAGTGCGGGCCAGTGAACGCGATCCTACAACAGGCGCTGACCGTTGCAGAAGCGGAGCCGTCGCGGGCCGCCGCGCTCGATTCCGCGCTGCGCAACGCGCCACCCGCGAAAATCATCGAGGCTGCACTCGAAGCCGTCGGCCGCGAGCATCTCGCGCTGGTGTCGTCGTTCGGCACGGAATCGGCGGCGCTGCTCAAGGTGATGGCCGACGTCGATCCGGCGATCCCCGTGGTGTTCCTCGACACCGGCTGGCTGTTCGAGGAGACGCTGGCCTATCGCGACACGCTGATCGCGGCCCTGGGCCTGCGCGACCTGCGCTCGATCAAGCCATCAGAAGAAACCCTGTCCCAAGAGGATCCCGACCGCGAATTGTGGTTCTCCAATCCCGACGCCTGCTGCCGCATCCGTAAAGTCGAGCCGCTGGCGCGGGCGCTGAAGCCGTTTTCGGCCTGGATCAACGGACGCAAGCGGTTCCAGGGCGGCGCGCGGGCGGAAATCCCCGTGGTCGAGGACGACGGCGCGAAGCTGAAGTTCAATCCGTTCGCCAATGTGTCGCGCGAGGAAATCGAGGCGATCTACAAGCTCGCCAAGCTGCCGCCGCATCCATTGGTCGCATCGGGTTATCTGTCGGTCGGGTGTATGCCTTGTTCGAGCCGAACCACGCTGGACGAAGACGCACGCGCCGGCCGTTGGCGTGGCAGAGCCAAGACGGAATGCGGAATCCACACCACGAAAACTTCTTAAGCGCAAAACTTCCTGGAAGTTTGCGGTTCTTAGGACAACGACGCTGCGCTACTGCAAACAACGAAAAGCGGTTTCGTTGACTTAAAGCCTCTTCGCCGCGACTTATGCTCTCCGTGCTCTGGTGACAATGGCGTCGCTTCGAATGGAGATTGAAATGGTCCGTCGTATTCTGCCGCTGGTCGCGGGATTGCTCTGGGCGAGTTCGGCGTTCGCTGCCGATATCAGCCTGCTCAACGTCTCCTACGATCCGACGCGCGAACTCTATGTCGATTTCAACAAGGCGTTCGCGGCGGCCTATCAGAAAGACACCGGCAAGAGCATCGAGATCAAGCAGTCGCATGGCGGCTCGGGCTCGCAGGCGCGCGCGGTGATCGACGGCCTGCAGGCCGACGTCGTCACGCTGGCGCTGGCCTATGACATCGACGCGATCGCCGCCAAGGGACTGCTGGCGCCCGACTGGCAGAAGAAGTTGGCGCTCAATGCGTCGCCCTATACGTCGACGATCGTATTCCTGGTGCGCAAGGGCAATCCCAAAGGCATCAAGGACTGGGACGATTTGATTAAGTCCGGCGTCAGCGTCATCACGCCGAACCCGAAAACCTCCGGCGGCGCGCGCTGGAACTATCTCGCGGCCTGGGGTTACGCGCAGAAGAAATTCGGCTCCGCCGACAAGGCCAGGCAGTTCGTCGGCGATCTCTACAAGAATGTGCCGGTGCTCGATACCGGTGCGCGCGGCTCGACGGTGACCTTCGTCGAGCGCGGCGTTGGCGACGTGCTGCTGGCATGGGAGAACGAGGCGTTCCTGGCGCAGCGCGAATTCGGCAAGGACAAGTTCGAGATCGTCTCGCCGCCGCTCTCGATCCTCGCGGAGCCGCCTGTGGCCGTGGTCGACAAGGTTGCCGACAAAAAAGGCACCCGTGAAGCCGCCGAGGCCTACCTGAAATATTGGTATACCAAGGAAGGTCAGGAAATTGCCGCGCGCAATTCCTATCGTCCGCGCGATCCGGAAATCGCCAAGGAATACGAAAAATCCTTCGCCAAGGTCGAACTTTTCACCATCGACGACGTTTTCGGCGGTTGGACCAAGGCGCAGAAGAACCATTTCGCCGAAGGCGGCATTTTCGACCAGATCTACAAGAACTGATCGGGGCCCAGGCAGGGGTACCGGAGCAGGGGGACTTGTGAGCGCAGCGGTTGCACGACGGTCTAGTCTGCCGGGATTCGGTCTCACCATGGGACTGACCCTGACATGGCTCTCCGTCATCATTCTGATCCCGCTCGCCGCTCTGTTTCTCAAGACGTTCGAGCTTTCGTTCGATCAGTTCTGGGGCATCGTCACCAGCCGCCGCACGCTGAACGCGTTGAAGATTTCATTCGGTCTTTCGTTCGCCGCCGCGCTGGTCAATCTGGTGATGGGAACCGTCATCGTCTGGGCGCTGGTGCGGTATCGCTTTCCGGGCCGGCGGCTGTTCGACGCCATCGTCGACATTCCCTTTGCGCTGCCGACCGCCGTTGCCGGCGTGGCGTTGACCCAATTGTTCGCGCAAAAGGGCTGGCTCGGCGCGCCGCTGGCTGAACTCGGCATCAAGGTTGCGTTTACGCCCACCGGCATTTTCATTGCGATGATCTTCATCGGCATCCCCTTCGTGGTGCGAACCGTGCAGCCGGTGCTGATCGACCTCGATCCTGAGATCGAGGAGGCCGCCGCCAGTCTCGGCGCCAACCGCTGGCACACCGTGTTCCGGGTAATCCTGCCGGGTCTGGTGCCGGCGCTGCTGACAGGATTTGCGCTGGCTTTTGCGCGTGCGGTCGGCGAATACGGCTCGGTCATCTTCATCGCCGGCAATCTGCCGAACGTCTCGGAAATCGCGCCGCTGTTGATCGTGATCCGGCTGTCCGAATTTCGCTATGCCGACGCCACCGCGATTGCGGTCGTCATGCTGCTGGCCTCGTTCCTGATCATCTTCGCCGTCAACCGCCTGCAGCGCTGGGCGCAAAACCGCACGCCGGTGCATTGAGGACTGGTGATGATGTCGACGGAATCGAGCTTTGTGACCTCAGCGACCGAGTTGCGGGCCTACGCGCCCGCCTCCGACCTCAGCATTACCGCGCCGGCCTCCCGCGCAGCGGCCGCCCGCGCGCTGCCGCGCGCGTCCCGGCGCGATCTGCGGACCGAGCCCGGCCCGATACGGTTCGTCATCATTGCGCTCGCGGTCACGTTCCTCTCGGTCTTCGTGGTGCTGCCGCTGCTCGTGGTGTTCGCGCAGGCGTTTTCCAAGGGCGTCGGCGCCTATTTCAGCGCGCTCGCGGAGCCCGAAGCGCTTGCCGCGATCCGGCTGACGCTGCTGGTGGCGGCAATTTCCCTCACGCTCAATCTCGTGTTCGGCGTGGTGGCCGCGTGGTCGATCGCCAAGTTCGATTTTCGCGGCAAGACCTTCCTGATCACGCTGATCGACCTGCCGTTCTCGGTGAGTCCCGTCATCTCGGGTCTCGTCTTCGTGCTGCTGTTCGGCGCGCAGGGCTATTTCGGTCCGTGGCTGCAGGCGCACGATATCCATATCCTGTTCGCGGTGCCCGGCATTGCGCTCGCGACCATCTTCGTGACGTTTCCGTTCGTCGCCCGCGCGCTGATCCCGCTGATGCAGGAGCAGGGTACGCAGGAGGAGGAAGCCGCGATCTCGCTCGGCGCATCTGGCCTGCAGATCTTCTTCCGCGTCACCCTGCCCAATATCAAATGGGGCCTGCTGTATGGCGTATTGCTCTGTAATGCGCGCGCCATGGGCGAGTTCGGCGCGGTGTCCGTGGTGTCGGGCCATATTCGCGGCGAGACCAACACGATGCCGCTGCTGGTCGAAATTCTCTACAATGAATATCAATTCGTCTCGTCGTTCGCGATTGCGTCGCTGCTGGCGATGCTGGCGTTGATCACGCTGGTCGTGAAGACCGTCCTCGAACGACGTCTGGACGAGGGGCAAGCCCCACGAGACCATTAAGGGACGATCCAAGTGACCATTGAAGTCAAAAACATCGTCAAGAAGTTCGGCGCGTTCGCGGCGCTCGACAATGTCGACCTGAAAGTCGCCAACGGCGAATTGCTGGCGCTGCTCGGCCCGTCCGGTTCGGGCAAGACCACCTTGCTGCGGATTATCGCCGGCCTCGACTGGCCGGATTCCGGCGAAGTGACGATCGACGGCGAGGACGCGCTGGCGCATGGCGCCAGCGAGCGCCATGTCGGCTTCGTGTTCCAGCACTACGCGCTGTTCCGCCACATGACGGTGTTCGAGAACGTCGCCTTCGGCTTGCGGGTGCAGCCGCGCGCCATTCGCAAGGACGAGGCCACGATCCGCGCCCGCGTCAAGGAACTGCTCGATCTGGTGCAACTCGACTGGCTGGCGAACCGCTATCCCAGCCAGTTGTCCGGCGGCCAGCGGCAGCGCATCGCGCTGGCCCGCGCGCTGGCGATCGAGCCGCGCATCCTGCTGCTCGACGAGCCGTTCGGTGCGCTCGATGCCAAGGTGCGCAAGGAGCTGCGGCAATGGCTGCGCTCGCTGCATTCGGAAATCCACGTCACCTCGATCTTCGTCACCCACGACCAGGAAGAGGCGCTCGAAGTCGCCAACCGCGTCGTGGTGATGGACAAGGGCCGCATCGAGCAGATCGGGACGCCCGGCGAGGTCTATGACAGTCCGGCGACCGCTTTCGTGCACGGCTTCATCGGCGAATCCATCGTGCTGCCGGTCAATGTCAGCGGCAGTTCGGTGCACCTCGGCGGCCGGCCGCTCAACATCGCCGCCAATGGCGCCGCTTCGGGGGCCTCGAAACTGTTCGTCCGCCGCCACGACATGCAGATCGGGCCGGCCGGATCCGGTTCACTGGAAGGCGCGGTCCGCCATGTCCGCTCATTCGGTCCGATCCAGCGGGCCGAGGTCGCGCTCTCGGGCCGCGAGGGCGACACCGTGATCGAGATCGACGCGCCCCGGGACCGGGAACTGCAGGCCGGCGAAATCGTCAGCCTGCAGCCCCGCCGCTACCGCATTTTCGCCGCGCAGGATTAGCCTCTGCTGTCATTCCGGGATCGTGCGTTAGCACCAGACCCGGAATCTCGAGATTCCGGGTTCGATGCTACGCATCGCCCCGGAATGACCCGAATTACCCACCCCGTTCACCATTCAGCCACGGTTGGTATGCAACAACGGCAGACCATCGGGGGAAATCGGGAACCATGCGGGCAATTTTTGCCATGATCGGGCTTTTGGCGTTGGGCGGCTGCATGGCCGACAATCCGCCGCCCGAACAGCCGACCATGTATCTCAGCATGGCCAATGGCGGCGCCGCGCTGGATCCGCAGGCGGCGGCCTCGCTGATCTCGCTGTACCGGCAAAACAACGGCCTCGGCGCCGTTGTGGTCGACCCCGATCTGATGAAACTTGCGGAAGCGCAGTCGCAGGCGATGGCCGGCCGCAACAAGCTCGACCACGATGTCAAAGGCCCGCTGGAGAAGCGGCTCGGCGCCTCCGGCTATCCCGCCAAGCTGGCGGTGGAGAACGTCTCGGCCGGCTATCATACGCTGGCGGAAGCGTTTTCCGGCTGGCGCGACTCGCCCCCGCACAAGGCCAACATGCTCAAGAACGGTGTCACAAAATTGGGCATCGCGGCGACTTATGCTCCGAACACCAAGTACAAGGTGTTCTGGACGCTCATTCTTGCGTCAACCTGAACCGAAGCCGGGCGCCCGACGTCATATCGCTATAGCGTTTTCGAGCGAAGCGGATGCCGGTTCGCGTAAGGAAAACGCGTCAAAACAAGGCTCTAGTGCCAGCTTTTGGAAAAGTTCAAGTTCAAACAAAGCGATAAACTCGGCGTGATCATTACATCGATCTCGCTGATTGACGCCGTCGCGAACTGCCGCCACGGTGTCGAAGTCATTTTCCTCTAGTTGACGGTCCCGATGGATAATTCCGATTCCGCGCCCGCAACGACGCCTGCCAATGCGATGCGTGTGCTGGTGTTGCAAGGCGGGGGCGCGCTTGGCTCCTACCAGGCCGGCGCCTTTCAGGCGCTGTGCCGTTCCGGGTTCGAGCCGGAATGGGTCGCCGGCATCTCGATCGGCGCCATTAATTCCGCGATCATCGCCGGCAACGAAGCCAACAAGCGCGTCGACCGGCTGAAGGAATTCTGGGACATGGTTTCGTCGCCGGTGTCCTGGAATCCGATTACCCCGGGGGAACGGGCGCGTTCGCTGTTCAACGAGACCAGCGCCGCCCTGATCGCGACCTTCGGCGTGCCGGGCTTCTTCACGCCGCGGATTCCGCCCGCGCCGCTGTGGCCGCCGGGCAGCTCGGAATCGCAGAGCTATTACGACACCGCGCCGCTGAAAAAGACGCTGGAACGGCTGGTCGACTTCGACCGCATCAACGACCTGAAGATGCGGCTCAGCGTCGGCGCGGTCGGCGTCACCTCGGGCAATTTCAGGTATTTCGACAATTACGAATTCAAGAAACTCGGCAAGAAGATCGGCCCCGAGCACATCATGGCTTCGGGCGCATTGCCGCCGGGCTTTCCCTCTGTTGTCATCGAAGGCGAGCATTATTGGGATGGCGGCATCGCTTCCAATACCCCGCTGGATTTCGTACTGGACGAGGAGATCGCCCGCGATCTCCTGATCTTCCAGGTCGACCTGTTCTCGGCGCGCGGCGACCTGCCGGTGTCGCTGTTGGAAGCCGCCGAGCGCGAAAAGGACATCCGCTTTTCCAGCCGCACCCGCATGAACACCGACAAGAACAAGCAGATCCACAACGCCCGCATGGCGGTGCGCGACCTGATCGGAAAGTTGCCGGACTATCTGAAGAACGATCCGTCGGTCGAATGGCTGCGCAAGGCGTCCAGGGAAAACACCGTCACCGTGGTGCACCTGATCTACAAGAGCAAGAACTACGAATCCTCGTCCAAGGATTACGACTTCTCGCATGTCGGGGTGGTCGAGCACTGGAATGCGGGCGCCCGGGACGTGCATTTGTCGATGCGTCACAAAGAATGGCTAGAACGGCCGCAGTCCGGGGAAACCATGGTGACATACGATCTCACGGGGGATGTTTCGGCTCCCCCCAAAGGCAAACAGGAGTGAACTGAATGGGTACTTTGACAGGCAAGACCGCGGTTGTGACCGGCTCGACCAGCGGCATCGGATTGGCCTATGCGCGCGCGTTCGCGGGCGCCGGCGCCAATATCGTGCTCAACGGCATGGGCGCGCCGGCGGATATCGAGAAGGAACGCTCCGGCATCGAGACTGATTTCAAGGTCAGGGCGGTACACTCGCCGGCCGACATGACCAAGCCGGCCGAGATCGCCGAAATGATCGCGCTCGGCGAAACCACCTTTGGCTCGGTCGACATCCTCGTCAACAATGCCGGCATCCAGTTTGTGTCGCCGATCGAGGAATTTCCGCCCGAGAAGTGGGAAATGATCATCGCGATCAATCTGTCGTCGGCGTTCTACGGTATCCGCGCCGCGGTGCCCGGCATGAAGAAGCGCGGCTGGGGCCGCATCATCAACACCGCGTCCGCGCATTCGCTGGTCGCCTCGCCGTTCAAGTCGGCCTATGTCTCGGCCAAGCACGGCATCGCCGGCCTCACCAAGACCGCGGCACTGGAGCTTGCGACCTTCAAGATCACCTGCAACTGCATTAGTCCTGGTTATGTCTGGACGCCGCTGGTCGAACACCAGATCCCCGAGACCATGAAGGCGCGCAACCTCACCAAGGAGCAGGTCATTCACGACGTGTTGCTGGCGGCGCAGCCGACCAAGGAATTCGTGACCTCCGAACAGGTTGCCGCGCTGGCGTTGTTCCTGTGCGGCGACGACGCCGCACAGATCACCGGCGCCAACCTCTCGATCGACGGCGGCTGGACCGCGGAGTAAGAGGCTCTTTCTGTCATGCCCCGCGAAAGCGGGGCATCCAGTACGCCGCGGCGGCGCGGTTCAGAGGTCTCTGGAATACTGGATCACCCGCTCCAGTGCGCGGCGGTCGAAGCGTAGCACGAGCGCGACGCGGGGCACGCCCCTCAGTGGGCGGCGCTCCGGGCAAACGCCATCATGCCCTCCGGCGACAAATTCAGTTCGCCGGACGCGAGCTTGGCAGCGACCACGATCAGAACCGACGCCAGTGCGACCCGCAGCACTTTCTCCGGCACGCGCACCGCGCAGTAGCTGCCGATCACGATGCCGGGCACCGAGCCGATCAGCAATACGCCCATCAGCGGCCAGTCGATCGCGCCCATCGCCCAGTGTCCGATGCCGGCGACCAGTGTCAGCGGCACCGCATGCGCGATGTCGGAGCCGACGATGCTTGCCATCGGCAGGCGCGGATAGAGCAGCAGCAATGCGGTGACGCCGACTGCGCCGGCTCCCACGGACGAGATCGAGACCAGCACGCCGAGCGCAACGCCCACTACGACGGTAGCGCGGGCGGTCGTGACGTCGTCGAGTTTTTCGAGACGCTGGCGGTATCGGTCCAGAATTGTCTTGCGAAAGATCAGCGATATCGCGGTGAGCAGAAGCGCAAAACACAGCACCAGATTGACCAGGCTGCGCTCGGACTCCCCGTTGAGATCAAGTTGCGACATCGCAACGAGCGTCAGGATGCTCGCCGGGATACTGCCGCTGGCCAGACGAAGCACCGCCGGCCAATGGATGCTGCGCGCCCAGCCATGCACAAAGCTGCCGCCGGTCTTGGTTGCAGCAGCGTATAGCAGGTCGGTACCGACCGCCGTCGTCGGGTGGATGCCGAACAGCAGGATCAGCAATGGCGTCATCAACGAGCCGCCGCCGACGCCGGTCATCCCGACCAGGACGCCGACGCCGAATCCCGACGCAACGTAGAGCGGGTCAATCATATCGAGGATCAGGTTCCAGTTGACCCCCAATATAGCAGCGCCGGGATCGGGATGCTTCGGTTCGCGGCCGATCAAACGAAATAAGAATGTTTGATGCGTGCGCTGCCATACGATGGTGTTTTTCCCCCATCCGCCGGCGTTCGACGCTATCGGTATCCTGCGTGGTCTGGCATGCAGTATGGCACGCTCGGAACGGCTTCCGCGGATCAGCGCTTCCCGAACGCCAGCACGTGCAGCCCAAGCCGCCGCCGGACGATCCAGAACAGCAGCACGGTCTCGAACGCCAGCGAGATCGAGGTGGCGGCCGCGGCGCCGTGGCCGCCGAAGCGCGGCACCAGCGCGAGGCAGAGCACGACGTTCATGACGAACGCCAGCGCATAGGCCAAGGCGCAGATGTGCTGGTGGCCGAGCATGTTGAGCAGCCGCTCGACCGGGCCGATCGCCGAGCGCACCACGAGGCCGATGGCGGCAATGAACATGATGTCGTAGCCAACCACGAAATGCGGCCCGAACAGCCACAGCAGCGGCTTGCCCAGCGCCAGCAGCGCCGCCGTCGCCGCGAGCGACGGCCAGAACGTCCACTGGATCGCGTGCGCCACATAGGCTGACAGCCGCGCCTTGTCGCCAAGCGCGTGATACTCGGCAAAACGATGCGCCGTCGTCGCCGACATCGCGTAGTGAATAAAGGAGACCAGCGCCAGCGTCTTGACCACGGCGAAATAGATGCCGACTTCCTCCGAGGAACGGAATTGCTGCAACACCAGCACGTCGGTGTAGGACAGCAGCAGATAGAAGCTCTCGACCAGCAGGATCGGCAGCGAGACCGCGAGCCAGCCACGATAGTCATAGGCTTTCGCGCCAGGTTCGATATGACCCTTGAGCCTGCGGTTGAGCACGATCATCTGCCCGATCATCGCGAGCCAGACCGCAGCGGCGCTGGCCAGCATCGCCGCGGTGGCGCCAAGATGAAAGCCGAGCACGAAGGCGCCGGCGGTGAAACCGATGATCAGCGACTGGCGCACGATGAATTGCGGCATCAGGCCGAGCCGCATCCAGTCATGCGAACGCGCAATGCCGTCCTGGGTGTTGGCGACGACGAAAGCGGGCAGCGTCAGGCAGCCGATATAGAGCGGAACGATCGCGTTGGCGTCGATCCACGGCGACAGTCCCCTGACGATGCCGGCGAGTCCCAGCGAGACGACGGAAGACACCGCAAACGTCATCCAGCGGCTGCCGGAGAGAAAGCCGCGCAGCAGCGCATGCTCGCCGCGGGTGCGGTATTCCGGAATGATCTTTTGCGCCGACGCCGAGATGCCGAAATCCATCATGCTGCCGAGCAGCAGCACCCAGGTCCAGACATAGACATAGACGCCGTAATCCGAGCCGCCCATCCAGCGCGCCAGCACGATCTGCGAGAAATAGGCCAGTGCCGCGCTGACGACCCGGATGATGAAGATGGTGCCGGCCAGCCGCCGGGTGACGGAGGCTTCGCTGGAACCACCGAGCAACGACTTCAGCCGGGCGATCACGCCGGCAGGGGCAGCGGTTGCAGATTGCGTCTCCATCACGGCCACGGCGGAACATCCCCGAAACGCGCCGCGAGGCCGCGGCGAAGCTCCGATCTATCAACGATTCGTTAAGATTCGGTTGGGTCAGCACGTCAGGCCGGCGGGAGACCGGGCGTTTGCAGGCATCGGTACTCTCGGGGCGCCAGTGCATAGGCCGCCTTGAAGCGACGGCTGAAATGGGCCAGATCGGAAAATCCGCAGGCCAGCGCGACTTGCGTGATGGATTCCCGGGCCAGCAAGGGATCGAACAGGTCGCGCCGGGCTTTCTCAAGTCGCCGGGACCAGATCCACTCGCTCACCGTCGTATTTTCCGAATGAAACAGATCCTGCAGATAGCGCGACGAAATGCCCATCAGCGCCGCCACCTTCTCGGTGTTGAGCTGAACGTCGCCCAGATTCCGCTCGATGATGGCCTTGGCGCGGAACGTCAGTGCGGCCCGCGCCGGGGTGTCGTTACGATGCGGACACGACGTCAGATCGCCGAGCGCCGTGGTCACCAGTCCAAGGCAAACGTCCGATAGCCGCCCGGCCGCGACCGCGCCAACCTCCGAGACGATGGCCGCGGTGTTGCGGATGAAGGGAGCCACCAGCGAGCCGAGCGGGCTGCCGGCCGCGACGCGCGTCGCCGTGACGGCCTCCGTCGGGCCGATGCGCCGGATCATCGCGTTGCGCGGCATATGCAGCACGATCTGTTCGAACTGCGCGCCGAAGCTCAGCGTGTAAGGCCGGGTGCTGTCATAGCATGCGAAGTCGCCCGGCAGCAGCGTGGCCTGCCGTCCATCCTGGTCGACCATGCCGGTGCCCTCGACCTGCACGCTGACGAGGACGACTTCCTCGCGCGCCCTGCGGATGCGGTTCTTGGTACGGTCGACGATCTGCCCGTCGGAGCGGACTTTCGAGAAATGCATCTCGTCGCACTGCCCGGTCGTGATCTCGCCGAAAAATGGCGCGTCCGACAAAGCGCGGCAATCCAGCTCGACGAACGTGTCGCACACCGCATCGCGCCAGTACTGAAGCCGTTTAGTCTCGGCAACGGCCGAGGTTGCCAGAACGACCTGCATCGTCCACCTCGCAGCTTGCACACGCCAAAAGCTAGCATATCGGATCGGCTTTGCAATTGCGCCGGGCGCATCAATGCGGCCGGGAACAACATTTGCTGCGGGTACAGGCAAGCGCAGCCGTGCGGTTGCACTTAACTTGGGACGCCTGCCGGTGCGCCGCCAGGCCGGCCGTCGGGCCACTGAGCGCATCGACATTTCGCATGGAGAGGGTGATGAGCATTTATCACGACCGGCAACGCGAGCTCCAGGACGCGTTCGATACCAGACGGCTGGCGGACGTCATCGAAAGCAACAACCTTCACGTTACATTCAATCCGCTCGACGAAGCGTTCATCGCCAGCAGGGACTTCTTCTTTCTTGCCACGGCCGACGCGTCGGGAAAGCCGAGTTGCTCGTTCAAGGCCGGGTCGGTCGGTTTCGTCAGGCTCATCGATGAGCGCACGCTCGCTTTCCCCTGCTACGATGGCAACGGCATGTACCTATCGATGGGAAACCTGAAGGCCAATCCAAAGATCGGCATGCTGTTCGTTGATTTCGAGAAACCGAACCGCTTGAGGGTCAGCGGCGAGGCATCGATTGCCGAAAACGATCCCCTGCTGGCGCATTATCCGGAAGCCCAGCTGATCGTTCGGGTCGCGGTCACCGAAATATTTCTCAATTGCCCGCGCTACATTCCCAAGTTCAAGCGCGTGGCGGACTCGCCGTTCGTGCCGGTCGCCGGCAGGGAGACGCCGTTTCCAAACTGGAAGCAGATCGATTTCGTGCGCGAGACCTTGCCGGCGCGGGACCGGCAGATAGCCATGCAGATGCCCGCCATCGACATCATGGACTACATCCACTCGATCGAAGAATCCTGAGCCACCCTTGTCGTTCCACCGCACTCTGTCGGAGTAGATCATGGCACTGACCAATCAGAAATATAAAGTAGCCGCCGTCCAGGCCGCGCCGGCCTTTCTCGATCTGGACGCGTCCGTCGAAAAGACAATCCGGCTGATCGACGAGGCCGGCGCCAAGGGCGCCCGTCTGATCGCCTTTCCGGAAACCTGGATACCCGGATATCCCTGGTGGATATGGCTGGGCGCGCCGGCCTGGGCGATCATGAAAGGCTTCGTTTCCAGCTATTTCGACAACGCGCTTGCCTATGACAGTCCTGCCGCGGACAAATTGCGACAGGCCGTGAAACGCAACGACATCGTCGCGGTGTTGGGACTGTCGGAGCGGGACGGCGGGAGCCTCTATATCGCCCAATGGATCATCGGGCCGGACGGCGAAACCATAGCCCAACGCCGCAAGCTCAAGCCGACCCATGTCGAACGTTCGGTGTTTGGCGAGGGCGATGGCAGCGGCCTTGCCGTGCACGACCTCGAGATCGGACGCGTTGGCGCGCTGTGCTGCTGGGAGCATCTGCAGCCGTTGTCGAAATACGCCATGTATGCGCAGAACGAACAGGTTCACGTTGCCGCGTGGCCGAGTTTCTCGCTCTACGATCCGTTCGCCCATGCGCTCGGCGCGGAGGTCAACAACGCAGCCAGCAAGATCTACGCCGTCGAGGGATCGTGCTTCGTCGTGGCACCCTGCGCGACAGTTTCGAAGGAAATGATCGATTTGCTGTGCGACACGCCGGACAAGCACGATCTGCTGCATGCCGGCGGCGGATTTGCGACAATCTATGGTCCCGACGGCGCGCCGATTGGCGACCGTTTGCCGCCGGATCAGGAAGGGCTGATCTATGCGGACGTCGATCTTGGCATGATCTCGGTCGCGAAGGCCGCCGCCGATCCCGCGGGCCATTATGCGCGGCCGGATGTCACCCGGCTGCTGCTGAACAAGCGCCCGGGCAACCGCGTCGAGGCGCTCGCGCTTCCGGTCGATCAGGTGGGGGCAGGCGAGGAGGCGTCCTCGATATCAAGATCGGCAAAAGGCGCTGCCGAACTGCTCAACGCGGCGGAATGATTCCGGCGACAATGACGGCTAAGCCCGCCGGGGCCGACTACGGCAAATTTACATTGAACTCGTAGGCCCGGTCGCCGCCGACCAGCGTCAGTTTGAGGGCTGCGCCGTCGGCGCTGGCGCCGGGCGGCAGCCCGTCGAGTTCGAAGGCAAATCGCTTGACCCCGGCCGGGCCGTGCTCGACGAGCTTTGGGACAGGCAGCGCCCAGTCGGGCGTCGGCCCTTCGACGAACAGGCTGAGGCCGTTGGTGTCGGGTGCTGCGACATCGACCAGCACGCTGGTCTTGCCGTCGCGCTTGATGTCGAGCACGGTGAGCGGATTGGGGTCGCCGACATTGGCAGGTTTCGGCACGGCGTTGAGTGCTTCCGACAGCGTGCCGTCCTCGGTGCTGGCGACGCTGGCAAAGGCGAGCTCGGCACTGGCATCGACGGGAATGCAGAGCTTTTCGCACACCGCGTAATTGATGCTGGCGCGGAGCGTCACCGGCTTGTCGGTGTTCTTCGCCACGATCCGCAGCGGCAACACGATCTGCTTGATATAGCCGAGCGAGGTGCCGCCGGCGCCGTCGTCGAACTTGTGTGGCGCCGGCCACAGCACGGTGACGGCCTCGATATTGTCCGATTTGGAAAAATCGAAGCGCGGCGGAACCCCGGAATCACCCGGCGTCCGCCAATAGGTATGCCACCCCGGCTGCAACTGAATGGCGACGCCGCCGAGCAGCACCGTGCCGCTGCGCGATCCCGCCAGCAGCCGGACCGCGGAATGCGCGTCGCGCTGCCACGGCGAGGCATCCTCGGCGCGAACCTCTGACGCGGCGCAGGCGACAGACAAAATGACGGTGGCGCCGAGTGCGGCGCGGCGTGGAACCATGGCGATCATCAGACGTCTTTACAGGCAAGTTTCGACCCAAACCATTGAATTGCGTGTGATCCGCAGCCGTTTGGCGCCGCATGCTTGATTGACAGAAACGACACCCGATATCAGGATATGAATCAGCAAGAGAGGCCTTTTCGGATGAGCCCTGAAGGCAAGACACCGAAGCGCGTTCGCCGCAAGCCGGCCGGCACTGGCGATCATTCGTCCGATGCCGGCTATCTGGACGGCCAGTTGCTGATCGCCATGCCGGTCATGGGCGATCCGCGGTTCGAGCGTTCCGTCATCTATATGTGTGCGCATTCGCCCGAGGGGGCGATGGGCATCATCGTCAACCGCCCGGCGGGCAGCATCGATTTCCCGGGATTGCTGGTGCAGCTCGATATCATCAAGCGCGGGGACCAGATCGCGCTGCCGGAAACTGCCGAGACCATGAAAGTGCTGAAGGGCGGTCCGGTCGATACCGGCCGCGGCTTCGTGCTGCATTCGAGCGATTTCTTCATCAAGGATGCGACGCTCAATATCGACGACGGCATCTGCCTGACCGCGACCGTCGATATCCTCAAGGCGATCGCCAAGGGAACCGGACCGAAACACGCGATCCTGGCGCTGGGCTATGCCGGCTGGGCACCCGGGCAACTGGAAGACGAAATCCAGCACAATGGCTGGCTGCATTGCGACGCCGATCCGGACCTGATCTTCGGCGCCGATGTCGACGAAAAATACCAGCGCGCGTTGCGCAAGATCGGGATCGATCCCGGCATGCTGTCGAACGAGGCCGGACACGCGTAGTCTGTCGTCCCCGCCTAGTGCGCAATTGCGCACGGGGGGCGGGGACCCAGTAATCGCCGGCGTCAGAAATTACGGACAACTGTGTGTACTGGATCGCCCGCCTTCGCGGGCGATGACGGCGTGATGCTCGCGCTCACTCCGCCGCCTGCTGCGCGACCGTGGGCACGGTGCCGGCGACCGTGGCGCGGCGCATGTCGCGGGGCTGCGACTGGTCGTAGCGGCGGACGCGGTGCATGGTTTGGCGGTTGTCCCACATGATGAGGTCGTGCACCGTCCATTTGTGGACATAGACGAACTCGGGCTTCGTCGCGTGCTCGGTGAGATCGCGCAGCAACAGCCGCGCCTCGGGCACGGTCATGCCCCTGATGGCGCCGGCATGCGACGACAGGTACAGCGACTTGCGGCCATGCACCGGATGCGTCCGCACCAGCCGTTGCAGCACCGGCTTGAACAGCTCCTTTTCCTCGTCGGTGTAATCGAGGAAGCCGAGCGATCCGCGCGAATACATCAGCGAATGTTCGCAGATCATGTCCTCGATCTCGGCTTTGGTGTCGTCGTCGAGCGCGTCATAGGCCGCGCGCATGTCGGCGAATTCGGTGTTGCCGCCCTTCGGGTTCACCACCCGCGCCGACAGCAGCGAGAATTTCGCCGGGATCGGGCGGAACGAGCTGTCGGAATGCCACAGGCAGTTGCCGAGGTTGAACAGATGCACGCGGCTGTCGCGCGGCAGCGGCTTGCCGTCCTTGCCGAGATTGGAGACGTCGTTGAGCCCGGTTTGCAACCGCGAATCCCCCGGCTTGACGACATTGCCGCCGCGCGGATTTTCCCGCTCGCCGAAATTCAGCGCGAATGCCATTTGCTGTTCGTCGGTGACGTCCTGGTTGCGAAACAGCAGCACGGCGTATTTGTCCATGCCGGCTTCGATGTCGGCCGCCTCCTGCGGTGTCAGCGCTTGACGCAAATCGACGCCCGAAACCTCGCCGACGAAATGCGGGTGAAGCTGCCGGATCGTGACCGTCATGGCGTTTCTCCTGAGCGCGGCGGGCGGCTTGTCCCGCTCCATTTGCACCAAAGGCTACTCCGGGATTGCGCCGTGTCAACGCGACAGAGACTGTGCGGCGCACACATCTGTCATGCCCGGACTTGATCCGGGCATCCATCACCTTCGCAAGAAGCCTTCATTGTAGATGGATTGCCGGGTCAAGCCCGGCAATGACAGGAGTTACGCATTCCGCGCCATCAACCCGCCGTCCACCGGAATCACCGCGCCGGTCAGGAACGAGGCCGCCGGCAGGCACAGGCTCAGCGTCATATGCGCGACCTCCTCGGGATCGCCGTAACGGTTGAGCGCGGTGCGGCGCCTGGCATAGATCGCCTTGTGCTCGTCGGAAATCCGGGCGGTGATGGCCGTGGTGATCGGGCCCGGGCAGATGCAGTTGACCGTGATGCCGTCGCGGCCGAGTTCCACCGCGAGCGAACGCGTTAGCCCGGTGACGCCGGCCTTCGCCGCCGAATAGGGACTGTGCAGCGCGGTGGCGCCGAGCGCTTCGGTCGAAGCGATGTTGACGATCCGCGGGCATTTCGATTTCCGCAAGTACGACAGTGCGGCGCGGATGATGCGCGGATGCGCGGTCAGCATCACAGCCAGCCCCTTGGCCCAGGCCTCTTCATATCCGTCATTGTCGATCGCGACGCGGACGGAGATGCCGGCATTGTTGACGATGATGTCGAGCCCGCCGAAATGTTTGGCAACGTCGTTGACCACCGTGGTGATGTCGTTGCGGTCCGCGACATCGAGCTTCCAGGCTTTGGCCGAGCCGCCCGTGGCCGTGATCGCACTGGCCACCGCCTGCGTGGGCTCGAGGCTGACATCGGTCACCGCGACATTGGCGCCTTCGGCCGCGAACACTTGCGCGGTGGCGCGCCCCATGCCGCTGGCGGCGCCGGTGACGAGAACGGTAAGGCCTTTGACCGAACGGCTGAGCTGTTTGAATTCCGACATGATCGTGGCCCTTGGGTATGGCTCTTGAGATGCGCCCGGCAGAACTGCTACGTCGCGCTGCAGGATTGACAAGGCTGGCACCGATCCGCAGACAGGTCAAACCTGCGCAGCAAGAAGGTGCAATGCGGTGGCCCATATTCCCGGTCTTCAGATTCGTCGCCTGACGACGTCGGACGCCGCTCTCTACCGGGAGATCCGGCTGGAGGCCTTGCAAAAAAATCCCGAGGCGTTTGGCAGTACGTTCGAGAAGGAAAGCGCACAACCGCTGTCGTGGTTCGAAGCGGTCGTCGACAGTGCCGATATTTTCGGCGCGTTCGACCAGGGGAGGCTCGCCGGAATAGCGGCCTACCGCGCGCAGGAAAGCGCGAAGCAGGCGCACAAGGCGCTGCTGTGGAGCATGTATGTCCGGGCGACAGCTCGAAACGCGGGTCTTGGAAAACGGCTGGTCGGCGCCGTTCTCGACCATGCGCGCGGCCGCGTCGAACAGGTTCAATTGAGTGTCGTCAGCGAGAATGAATCGGCGCGCCGGCTTTATGCAGCGCTGGGCTTCGTCGAATACGGCTATGAAAAGCGGGCGCTCAGGCAAGACGGGCGATATTACGACGAGGTTCTCATGGTCAAATTCCTCGACGGCGGTCCAGGCTGAAACATAACAAGAAAGGAAACGGGATGAACGAACTGGATTTCAGCGGCAAGCAGGTGCTGGTGGTCGGCGGCTCCAGCGGTATCGGCAATGGCATCGCACAGGCGTTCCGCGCCAAGGGGGCGCGCGCGGCGGTGTGCGGCACCCGCGCCGCAGCGACCGACTACTCCGCTGCCGAAGGCTCGGATCTCGCGGGCCTCGATTATTTCCAGCTCGACGTCAGCGATCCCTTGGCGATCGAGACGTTCAAGCCACCGTTCGAAAAACTCGACGTGCTGGTGCTGGCGCAGGGCGCGGTGATCTACCGCCGCGGCGAATTCCAGATGGATGGCTTTCGAAAGGTGCTGGAAGTCAACCTGATGAGCCTGATGGCCTGCGCCACCAAATTCCAGGCGATGCTGAGCGCTGCCAAGGGATCGCTGATCATCGTCTCTTCCACTGCGGCCTATCATTCCACCATGGGCAATCCGGCCTACAACGCTTCCAAGACCGGGGCGGTCGGTTTGACGCGCACGCTCGGCGAGGCGTGGGCCGAGAACGGCATTCGCGTCAACGGCATCGCGCCGGGCCTGGTCGATACCAAGATGACCAAGGCGACGACGGCCAACCCAAAACGCCTCGAAGGCGCGATCGAACGGATCCCGCTGAAGCGGCTCGGCACGCCCGCCGACATGGCCGGCGCCGCATTGTTCCTGGCCTCGCCGCTGTCGTCCTACATCATAGGCCAGACGCTCGTGGTCGATGGCGGGCTCATTTTATAAGCCCAGGAACCTGAGCGGCTCTCGTCGGTTACATCCTCTGAAACAGGAGTGACCACGATGGACAAGGATCGGATCGCCGGTACGGCGAAGGATTTCGCAGGGAAAGCCGAAGGCGTTGTCGGTAACATGACAGGCGATGCCAGGACGCAGGCCGAAGGCCGCGCGCGCGAAGCGGCGGGCGCGGTGCAAAATCTGTACGGGCAGGCCAAGGATGCGGTGAGCGACGCCACCGACGCCGCCGTCAACTACGCCAAGGATGCCTATGACAACCGCGGCGATACCATCCGCGGCGGTCAGAAGGCAGTGGCGCAGACCGTGCAGGACAATCCGCTCGGCGCGCTGTTGATTGCGGGCGGGATCGGATTTGCACTGGCATTGATGATGACGCGTCCGCCGCGCCGCCCGCCGCCGCGTTGGCGGTATTACGGGTAGCGTTCGCTGTCATTCCGGGGCGCGCGAAGCGCGAACCCGGAATCCAGACGTTTTGCGCGAGATGTTTCGAGCTTGCTAATCAGCGCGAGATTCCGGGTTCGATGCTATCGCATCGCCCCGGAATGACTCGTTGTTACCGCGTGATACTTCCCTCAGGCACGGATGCCGACCGCCCGACATTGCCCGGCGGACGCGGTACGCCCGGGGCCGTCGGCGCACGCGGCGGCGGCGCGAGTTGACGCGGCGCGGTGGGCGCGCCGAACCCGCCAAAGAAATCACGAATTGACGGTGCCGCCTGCGCCGGCCGGATCTGCTTCTTCTGCTGCGGCTGAGGTGGTTGCTGCGGAAGCAAAAGCTGCTTCTGCCCGGGTGTGACCGTTCCATCCGGTGCCGTGGTCGCGACCGGCGTCTCGCCCTTGGCCTGTTCGCGGCCGATTTCGCGGCGCGGCCAGGCGAAATCGTCGGCGCGGCCGGCCGGCGGCGCCAGTGCTTCGCCCTTCACCAGCGTGCGCGCGGCCAGCGCGTCGACGGCGGCGGGTCGGGTGCCGGGTCCGCCGAGCAACTGATCGGTGCCGACGGAGGAAGCCACCAGCGGCAGGATCGGCCCGGCCAGCGGACGCGGCGCCGGCTTGCCGGGTTCGGCATTGGCGTCGGGCGTCGCCGGTTCGGTCGGCAGCGCGATCGGTCCGGAGCGCGAGGCCAAGAGGCGCGTCACTTCGCGCTCGACATAATGCGCGAGCTTGCGGGCGCCGGCGGGCTTGGTGAAATACACGCCGTCGCCGGAGCGGAGCTGGCGCATCTGGCCTTCGAAGTCGGGGCCCTTCTGCACGAAGCGGCCGGCTTCGTCGACAAAGCCGTCCCAGACATCGACATAGGTAATGCCGCTCTTGCCGGCGACGTCGCGATACAGCGCGTCGAGGAACAGCATGTCGGCGGTGCCCTGTTGGCCGCGTATGGCAGGCAGGCCGACCCACAGCACCGGCACGCCCTTGGATTTGAGGATGCCGATCATCTCCTCGATCTTCTTGGTGTAGAGCTCGACCCAGCGCTCCTCGCGGAACGCGTAGACGCCGTTAGCCGTGCGTGTGCTCTTTTCAGGTGCAATGATCGGCGGCGTCTCGTTGTCGGCGGCATCGTCGGGTGACAATTCGGTATCGACCGGCTTGTCGTCGGGTTTCGCTGCGGCTTCGGGTTTCGTGTCGCCGGCTTTGGCGTCCGGCTTGTCGTCTTTCTTGGCGCGCGCGTCCTTCTTGTCCTTATCCTTGTCGTCCTTCTTGTCGATCTTCTTTTCGACCACCGGTTCGCGCATCGGCACGCGATCGTTGATGCCGAGCATGACGACGATGGCGTCCGGCTTCTCGGTGGCGAGAATGCTCTTGGCGGCAGCTGCCCAATCCGCCGGCTCGCCTTTGGGCTGATACTTGATCAGGCCGGATACGGTCTTGTGCTTGCGGATCACGCCCATGTCGGGCTGTTCGGCGTAAAGGTCTTCCAGGCCGTAGGCGAGCCAGTCGGCCATGCCGTCGCCGAGCACCAGCACGTTACGTTCCGCCACGGTGTCGCGCTTGGCGGGCGCCGGCGCCCTGGAATAATCCTCGATGCGCCGTTGCGGCGCCTGTTGCTGGAACGGCGCGAAGAAGTCGCCGCCGAACCAGCTGCCGGGGCCATTGCTGCGCGGCGCGGGCCGCTGCGGCGGGCCGCCGAAGTTGAAAAACTGCGCTGACGCCGGTCCCGCGATCCCGATCAGGAGCGCGATCGCAACCGCCAGCGCGACCAAGGGGCCGCTCTCGGTGAACACGCGAAAAAAGGATCTGGGCTTCGGCATCCGGCTCGGTCGCAATGAAATGGAAGGCGCCAGCTATAATAGCGGAATCAGGCCGCAAGCGGGCAGATTTCGCGCCCATAAACCGGGCTTCGGGCCTACCCGTCAAGTTGCCTGCCAGATTGTGGTTTTCAGGGTTACTTTCGGCCCGGAAACCGCACGTTCCGGGGGTCCAAAGCCCTCAGCGCCCCCGCAGCCGTTCCAGCACGTCGGAGGAGGCGAATCCGTCCGCGGGCGCCCCGATCGAGGCCTGGAAGCCACGCAGCGCATCCCGGGTCTGACCACCGAACTGGCCGTCCGGGGTACCCTTGTAAAACCCGCGCTGGGCCAGAAGCTGCTGCAGTTCCAGCCGCTCGGCCTTCGACAGCACCCGTTCCTGCCGCGGCCAGGGTTGCACGAAGGGCGGGCCGCCGCGCAGGCGGTCGGCGAAGTGCCCGATCGCCATCGCATAGGCCTCGGCCGGGTTGTATTTCATGATCACCCGGAAGTTCTGCATCATCAGGAAACCGGGCCCGGCGGCGCCGCCCGGCGCCAGCAGATAGACCTTGTCGGTCGAGTTCGGGAACGACTTGCCGTCGGCGCGTCTCAGGCCCTTGCTCTGCCACTGCGCGAACGTCATCGCCTTGGCCTTGTCGGCCAGCATGAAGTCGAAGCCTTGCGGCAGCACCACCTCAAAGCCCCAGGTCTGTCCGGTCTGCCAGCCGTCCTTCTTGAGGTTATTGGCGGTGGAAGCAATCAAGTCAGCCGGGTTGTCGACGACGTCGCGGCGGCCGTCGCCGTCGCCGTCGACCGCGTAGCGCTTGAAGGCGGTCGGCATGAACTGCGTCGGCCCGAACGCGCCGGCCCAGGAGCCGCGCATCTGCTCGGGGCGCAGATCGCCGCGGTTGAGGATTTCCAGCGCGGTGAGGAACTCGTCCTTGAAATAGGCCTGGCGGCGGCCGACGCAGGCCAGCGTTGCGGTCGACTGCACCACGTTGCGATCGCCCATCTGGGTCGAGTAATTGGATTCGATGCCCCAGATCGCCGCGATCGCGTAGCGGTCGACGCCATAGGCTTTCTCCACCGCATCGAATTGCGGCTTGTACTTGGCGAGGATCTCGCGGCCTTTGGCGAGGCGGTTGTCGTTGACGAGGATGTCGAGATAGTCCCAGATCGCCTTGGTGAATTCGGGCTGCGAATCCATCAGGTCCATGATGCGCAGGTCAGGCTCGAGTCCCGCCGTGAAGCGCTCGAAATTCGGCTGCGTGATGCCGCGGCGTGCGGCATCGGGCCACATCCCGGCGACGCAATTTGGAAAATTCGCCGCCGCCTCGCGGATCGCCGAGGCCGTCATCAGCGGATGGCCGGAGGCGCCGTCCTCGCCGCTCCAGGGCGGCGGCGCGCCGTCGGGGCCGGGCGTTGCCTGCGGTGAGGGCGATGATTTCTGTCCGGAGAACAGATTGCCGAGAAAGTTGGAAACCCCGTTATTGCCGGAGGATTGGGCAAAAGCCTTGCCTGCCATCAGCGCGGGGGCGAACAGCAGCAGCGCCGCCGCAACCATGATCGCGCCGGTTCGTTTGTTCATCGCCGATGTCGTCCAACGCATGTCGTGCCTATCAGCCGCAGGAACCCGGTTTCAGAAGGCCTTGTCACGGTTTCCAACAGCTTAACAAGGGCCAGATTTTGTCGTTTCCGCCGGCTTCCGCAAGGGGAAGCGAAGGGGCAGGGCGCGGGTTGGCCTCCACACATCCGCCTTTGTTCCCGGCTGCAAACCGGTTACCAACGTGCGATCAACGCATTTCCTTTTTTCCTCGTTTTCAAGGCCCGGCCCTCCCCATGAAAATCCGCAAAGCCGTCTTCCCGGTCGCCGGTCTTGGCACCCGCGTCCTGCCCGCCACCAAGGCGATGCCGAAGGAAATGCTGACCATCGTCGACAAGCCGCTGATCCAGTATGTCTACGACGAAGCCAGGGAAGCCGGCATCGAGCATTTCGTGTTCGTCACCGGGCGCAACAAGGGCGTGATCGAGGATCATTTCGACCACATGTTCGAACTCGACACCACGCTCGCCGCGCGCGGCAACAAGAAGGCCGAACAGGATATCCTGGCTCGCGACCAGCCCGCCGCCGGCGCCACCAGCTTCACCCGCCAGCAGGCGCCGCTCGGCCTCGGCCATGCGGTGTGGTGCGCGCGCGACATCGTCGGCGATGAACCCTTTGCCGTGGTGTTGCCGGACGAACTGGTGCTCAACTCGCCGGGCTGCCTCAAGCAGATGATCGATGCCGCGAGCCAACTCGGCGAGAAATCCAACCTGCTCGCCGTCGAGGGCGTGCCCGACCATCTCACCCATCAATACGGCATCTGCGGCGTCGGCAAGCGCACGGCCTCCAACATGTTCGAGGTCGACGGCATGGTGGAGAAGCCGCCGAAGGGCACCGCGCCGTCGAACCTGTCGATCACCGGGCGGTACATCCTGCAGCCGGAGATCTTCAAGATTCTCGAAACGCAGGAGCGCGGTGCCGGCGGCGAGATCCAGCTCACCGACGCCATGATCGGCTTGGCCAAAACGCAGAAATTCTACGGCGTCGAATTCGAGGGCGAGCGGCACGATTGCGGCTCCAAGCCCGGCTTCCTGCGCGCCAACATCGCCTACGGCATGGCGCGTGCGGATCTACGCGACGGCCTGCGCGCGGAGATGAAGAAGTATCTGGAGAAGTAGCGGCGACCTAGCGTTCACACTCCGCTGTCATCATCCGCGAAAGCGGATGATCCAGTACTCCGCGGCGGTAGTGTTCAAACCGAAGCGGCGCGGCGTACTGGATGCCCGCCGGAGCCTGTCATCCGGCCGGCCGGAGGCCGGACCGGGTGGCGGGCATGACATCACGCCACCAGCGCCAGCTGCGGCAGGCTCGCCAGCACCGACTGGTTGCGGCCGTTGGCCTTGGCGGCGTAGAGCGCCTTGTCGGCGGCTTCAATGAGATCGGACCAGTCAAGCGATGCGGCCGGAATCATGCTGGCGACGCCGATACTGACGGTCGAGATCGGATCTTCCGACCAGCGCTCGACCTTGAGGCGGATGGTTTCGGCCATCCTGAATGCTTCTATGTTCGACAGGCCGGGCAACAGCACCGCGAATTCCTCGCCGCCGAAACGCGCCGGGCAATCGCCGGCGCGGCGCACCGAATCCGAGACGCAGATCGCAATGCCGACCAGCACCTGGTCGCCGGCCTGATGGCCCCAGGTGTCGTTGTAGGCCTTGAAATGATCGGCATCGATCATCAGCAGCGCGACCGGCGTCCCGTTGCGCGCCGCGCGCCGCCATTCCTGATCGATCTCGGTATCGAACTTGCGCCGGTTCTTCAGGCCTGTGAGGGCGTCGGTGGTCGCGAGTTCCTCCAGCCGCTCCTCGGCGCGCGCGCGGCGGCCGATCTCGCGGGCGAGAAACAGCGTCACCCCGAGCACGAACACGATTAGCGCGATCATGATTCCCGCGATTCGCGTCGCCTCGGTGCGCCACAAATTGAGGATGCTGGCCCACGGCTTGCCGACCTGAACGATCAGGGGAGAGCCGCTGCTGCGCCAGACGAACAGCCGCATCATGCCATCGACCACGCTCGGCCTGGTATAGAACCCGCTCGGCTCGTTCAGCACCTGGCTCATGCCGGGCACCTGGCTGAGATTGTGGCCGATCACATCGAGGTCGAACGGCGTCCGCATGATGACGGTGCCGTCGCGGCGATAGACCGTGATGATGTCGTCCGGGCCAAGATGAAGGCGTCCGAACAGGTCGTGGAAATAGCTGAACCGGATCGATCCGGCGACCACGCCGAGAAACTTGCCGTCGGCATCGGTGATGCGGCGGCTCAGCACGATGGCATAGGCCCCGCGATGCAGCATCGGGTGGCTGAGGAACAGGCCGGGGTCGGGTCCGTCACGGTGAACCCTGAAATACTCTTCGTCCGCGCGATTTTCAGGGACCGGATCCAGCGTCGAGGCATCGACGATCAGCCGCCCCTCGGCATCGAACACCTGGATCGCGCCGAAATGCTTTGCCGTGGCGGCATGGTCGAACAGGATCAGGTGCCGGATCGGCGCGCTGACCTGCCTGATTTCCGGCAGCACCATGCTGCTGGCGACCGCGCGCAGCGACAGGTCGTAGAGTTCGACGTTGCGGCTGATATCGGAATCAATGCTGGAGGCGAGATTTTCCAGGGTCTGGCGCGCCAGTTCCTCTTCGCCGTGCCGCATGTCGAGCATGACGCTGGCGCAGATCGCGGAAAAGCCGATGACGGTGGCGACCGACGACGCGATCAGCAGTTTTGCAGATAGCCGCCAGTGTTGTTTGGCCACGTCTTTTCGCCGTCCGAATAGCATCGTCCGCTCCCTGCCCCGTTATGGGTGGGATACGTTGTTGCGGCCTTAAACCGTGACGGCGATACGATAATGAGTTAACGCTTCGTTGCCGGGACCAGCGGCTTCATAGCGTTTTCGAGCGAAGTGGAGCCGGTTCGCAAGCGCGTCAAGACAAACAGACCACCATCGGGGATACGGGTGAACGATTACGACTTGCTGCGGGACTATCTGAAGAAGCAGAAGCTTCCCGAATTCGTGCTGACCTTCGAACAGATCGAGGAGATCATCGATGCGGCGCTGCCGCGCGCGGCGCATCGCGCCTCGTGGTGGGAGACCGAGCGCAGCCCGCAGGAGAAGATGCCGCAGCGCGAGGCCTGCCTCGACGGCGGCTACATCGCGACCCGGCAGGCGGACGGCAAGAGCGTCAAGTTCAGGAAGATGAAGCAGGAGCGTCGTCCCCGCGACGGCGGGGAGCCCTAGCCACAGCGCCAATTCGTAGCAGTCACTAACTCCTCAGGGGGCGCGCAGCGCCGTCTCGAACCATGCGGCCCGTGGCCATCCTTCGAGACGCCGCTTCGCGGCTCCTCGGGATGAGGACCGTAGGGCGGATTAGCGGAAGGCGTAATCCGCCATCTTTGCCGAGATGTAACAGCGGATTACGCTGGCGCTAATCCGCTCTAAGGACTGTCTTCGCGGTATCGCGGAGTGAGTTCTGACGGTGAGCCTGCGGTATGTAACCGACGAGCGACCAGCCCTTATGTTTGTTCGGGCAGCCACGACATATGAGCGTTAGTGTCCTCGGCGAAGCCCGCAGCCATGAGCAGATCACGCCAGTCTCTTTTGGCGAGCGCAACCGCGCGGTCCAGCTTGTCCAACTTCCCTTCGCTTAATTTCAAGGCTGCGAACTGAAACCGCTCCAGTTTTACGTCATCGAGATGTTCCAGGAACGGTAAATTATTTCCGCATTCTTCTGACAAGACCGCGCGGACGAGTGAGCGTTCATCGGCAGGAAACAGAAGTGCAATTCGCTTTTCAGTTTCCTGGCTGATCCGTGACGATACCATGGCAGCCCTTGACCCGGTTCAAAAGCCCTAGGCTGATCTAACTGCATTGAAGTAGCCGGACCGGAAGAAACCAGCGAAGCACAACGGACTGGCGAGCGAAAGCGGAGAAACGGACATCTGGCGGCCGCTGCGCCGTGCCCTCGCGTACATTGGCGCGCCACGGCCGATGAAGATGGGCACTATTGCTTCGCCGTAGCGCTATGATCTGAGAGCCAGTATCGCTCCACCGTAGCCGAAACTGCGACGACAAGCGATGTCGTGCTACGCTTGAACGCCACCTGCATACTGCGGATGCATGGCGCGCAGACGGTGACCTTCTTCGTCAACCACTGGCTCGGCTCACTTGTGTGCAACGCAAACGCTCCTGCTATCCAAATACTGCATCAATGTTAGAGGGACGCCCCTCCGGCGCCCCGGCCGTGCTATAGTGGATCGAGGAAAGGGCATGCGCGGAGGGCGGTACGATGTCGGGTCCGGCCAAGTCGATCCTGGGCCGCCTCAGCCGGTTTCACACGCGCGACGCGGACGAGGCACTCGCGCTCCTGAGCACCAAAGACTACGAGCTGGATCTGTCGCGCAGCGATGCGCGGCAAATCGTCGACCTGCGTATCAACGGCGTCTACTTGCCCGGCGTCTACGTCGGATACTATCAATTCGGCGCGCCAATAGTGGCTCGAACCCATACGGCTCGCCATGACTACTGGATCAATCTCCCGCTGGCGGAGCCGATCGAGGCGACCATCGGGGCGGAAACGCTGATATGTGGCCCCCAACGGGGGTTCGTGTCGTCACCGACGTTGCAATATGTGGTCCGCACGCAGGGCGCCGGGGCCCGCGTGCATGTGCAGATCACAGAAGAGCGTATGAACCGCCAACTGACCGCGCTCCTGGGAGCCCCTCTCTCCGAGCCAGTCGTTTTCACGGCGGCGATCGATTTGACCAAAGGACATGGTCGCAGCTTGGGAAACTGCATCGGTTTGGCTATCAGTGATCTCGAAGGCGGCGATGCGCTCACGAACAACCCAATCGCGACGGGCCTGTTCGAGGAATGCATCACCACCAAGCTTCTCCTTGAGCATCCCAACAATTACTCCGATGCTCTGCATCGGATGCAAAAATCCATCGCCCCCGCGTCCGTTAAGCGTGCCGTCGAGTATGTGAATGCTGAGCTGGGCTCGCCGCTCGGAATTAGCGAAATTGCAGCCGCCGCAAGAGTCGCAGGCCGAACCCTGTTCAAACACTTCAAGGACGCCCATGGCGCCTCTCCGATGCGGTACGTGCGGAACGCCCGATTCGAAAAGGTTCACGAAGCGCTGCTATGCGCCGAGCAAACCGACAGCGTTACGGCCATCGCGCTGCGTTGGGGCTTTAGCCACCTTGGACGTTTTGCCGTCGAGTATCGCCAGCGCTACGGCGAACCTCCATCACAGACACTAAGCAGAAGCCCGCAGCAAACGGCCAAATAAGCCCTGGCAAGCCTGCCTGGCACATTTCCGACGCCTGCGGAGTGTCAGAGATTCATGGAGCGAAACATGCGTGCATCAATGAACCGTCCGATTCCGGCCGCCTTGATCGCGGCCTCGCTTGCAGTTGCCATCCCTGCGCCGGCGCGCGCCAACGTCATCACCGATTGGGACGTTAACGCTGTCGCGATCGTTCCACCAAGCGCGGCGGGGCTGCGCGAGATGGCGATCATGCATGTAGCCATGTTCGACGCCGTTAACTCGATTGACCGGCGCTATCGCCCGTATGTGGTTCAGCTCGCGGCATCAAAGGCGACGTCGCAAGAAGCGGCTGCAACGTCCGCGGCAGCCGGCGTGCTGATCGGCCTCCATCCAGAGGCCGCGGCGCAAATCCAAGCGGCGTCAGCAAGCGCGCTCGCGGCAATCCCCGAGAGCGAGGCGAAGGCCAATGCGCTCGCGCTCGGCAAGGCGGTCGCGGAAAAGATCTTGGCCGTGCGGTCGAAGGATGGAGCCAACGCCCCCGACGACTATCGCCCAAAGACCAAGCCCGGCGTCTACGTGCCGACACCGACCGTGATGGTCGGGTCGACGTGGCCGAGGATGACGCCCTTTGCGCTAACGAGCCCTTCGCAGTTCCGCGCGCCGCCGCCTATCTCGCTTACCAGCAGCGAATGGGCGGCCAATTACAACGAGCTCAAGGAGTTTGGTGGCAAGAACAGCACCAAGCGCTCGGCGCAGCAGACGGAAACCGCGCGCTTCTGGTTGGCCGTGGGACCGCCGGCGTATCACCAAATACCCCGCCAGCTCGTCGCGGCCAAACGGATGAGTGTGGTCGAGAGCGCGCGCTTCATGGCGCTTTATTCGATTGCGCTGACGGACGCCTCCATCGCGGTGTTCGACGCCAAGTACCATTATGAATTTTGGCGGCCGGTCACTGCGATCCGCAACGGCGATCTCGATGAGAACCCCGCGAGCGAGCGCGAGCCGACCTGGCAGCCGATCGACAGCACGCCGATGCACCCGGAATATCCCTGCGCGCACTGCATCCAGAGCGGCGCCGCGGCGGGGGTGATCGAGGCCATGCTCGGCTCTCAGGAAATGCCGGAAGTGACGATGATGAGCACAACCGCACCCGGCGCCATCCATCGCTGGATCAATACGGCTGCATACACCGAAGAGGTTGCAAACGCTCGCATCTGGGCCGGCTTCCATTACCGGTTCTCGACCGAGGTTGGGACGAAGATGGGCCGCGAGATCGGCGAATATGTCGTGAAGAACGTGATGCAACCAGTCGTGACGAGTTCACGATGAACGGTTGGTCCGCAGGCGGATGCGGACCGGGTCGGCCGGCTGCGACCACCCGCGCGCGTTAGCCCAGCAGGTCGAAGAGGACGCGAAGGAAGTTCGCGTCATAGGATCGAAAAGCGTGCATCTGCGTACGAAGTGGCGCGCCTGAAGAGATTCGAACTCCGGAATCCCTCAGTTTCGCTCGTGGGCACTAATGGCCTCCCGGTACGGCTGTCGCCGAGTCCCGGTGAGACGCGCGACAATCGGCATACCGGCTGGCTGCCTCGTCTGAAGTCCGGATCAACGCTGCTCGCGGATCGTGGCCACGACGCGGATTGAATCAGAGAGCTTGCAATGAAGAAGGACGCATGGGTCAACATCCCACCCAAAAAGCAATCGCAGCGATCCGATCTGCTTCAGCCGGTATCTCTACCGCGCCCGCGACCGGGTCGAGCGATTCTTTCATCGGATCAAGCAATGTCGTCGGGTGGCGGCCCGTTACGACAAGCTTGCCGCTAACTACTTCGCCTTCGTACAGCTTGCGACAATCAGGCTATGGCTGCGCATTAATGAGTCCGCGCCCTAGTCGAGCCGTTGTCGCAAGCCGAAGGTCCGCACGGATTTCCGTGCGGACCCAACGGTCGCATCCGCCCGGCGGGGCGGTCGCTTACTGATTGACGGGCTTCCGCGGATGCTTGGTTACGCGGGCGTCCGGCTGATAGGCGAAAGCATTGTGGTTGTCGGTCTGGGTGGTCGCCAGCTTCGGGTCGCGGAAGCAGTCGCCGCCGATGCCGGCGGATGCCGCCTGGCATTGCTCCAT
Organism: Afipia sp. GAS231; assembly: GCF_900103365.1. NCBI lineage: Bacteria > Pseudomonadati > Pseudomonadota > Alphaproteobacteria > Hyphomicrobiales > Nitrobacteraceae > Afipia > Afipia sp. GAS231. The sequence continues at coordinate 2,749,224 of NZ_LT629703.1, read as the reverse complement.
CGACGAGAAGCCGCAACTGGTCATATGACCGGTCACGTCCTGGCGACAGAATTCGCCGGCGGTCGCCGTCGAGGTGGTGAGCGCGCCAAAGGAGGCGACGGCCATCAAGGCCGCAGCCGGCGCGACAAGTTTTGCGAATGCATTCATCTTCATCTCTTGCTGTTTGTTGTTGTCCAGCCCCGCAACGCAGATGGGTGTCGCAGATCGATGCGCCAGCGCTCTCAAACATTGTTGAAGTGATGACAATCATATGAAGGCGCGAAAGCTTGCGAATGCAGGCCAATTCAGCACTCGGACGGCGTCGCCTGGTGCATGCCACGCATGCTGATGTGTAGGGTGGATTATATCGTAGGATGGGTGGAGCGCAGCGATACCCATCAAATCCCGATGCAAGAAGATGACGGGTATTGCTGCGCTCCACCCATCCTGCGAGGCCACGATTGCCGCGCGCATGCACTGCTTCGCCCCCGCTTGCAACGACAAATGCCCGCGACAAATTGGCACGACGGGCAAATCACAAAAGTCGGTCCAGCCCTTCGGATAAAAATATTTCGCTGGCGCCGTCGGGCAAATCAGACGTTTAACTCTGCGCATCCTGTCCCACCAGAGCAACTGTGCTGAAGTAAACCGGCGATCGGCCGGGCCTCAAGGCTGGCGCGGGGCGCGCCCCGCCTTCGGCGGCTTACGGCCTTGACCCCGTCCGCTCTCCGGTCTGTTGGCTTGGCATGCGCTCGGTCATCGACCGAGCGCGGTGAGGTGCGCTCGCTCAGTTCAGTGCGTAACGGCTGGGATCCCATTTCTGCCGTCGTGCGATCATGATGTTGAGGATGACGATGAGCTTGCGCATGCAGGCGACAAGCACCACTTTCGGCTTCTTTCCCTTGGCAATCAGGCGGTCGTAGAAGGCCTTGAGCACCGGGTTGTTCTGCGTGGCTGCGCCGAGGCAGGGCATGTAGATGGCGTTGCGGACCCAGCGGCGGCCACCCTTGATATGACGCTCACCGCGCCGATGGCCGCTATCGTCGTCGTACGGGGCGGCGCCTAATAACGCACCGGCGATCTTGTTGCTCACCTGCCCAAGCTCCGGCATCCCCGCAATGAGGTTGGCGGAGGTCGTTTCGGCGAGGCCCGGCACGCTCTCGATGATCTCGGCACGCTCGGCAAGGTGTGGCGAGGCCTTGATCTTGGCCGCAATTGCCGCCTCGAGCTTGGCAATTTCACTGACCAGATTCTTCAAGACGCGGGCATGCGTTTTCTGAACCAGTCCTGGTGCAGCATGCTCGTTTTGGCTTTGCAAGCGCGTCTTGAGATCACCCAGACCGATGCGCGCTTTCACCAGCGCCAGCAACTCCTCGCGTGCGGCATCGTGGGTCTGGCTCGGCGCCTCGGTAAATATCTCGGCGAACCAGGCGATCATCTCCGCGTCGATCACATCGTTCTTTGCCAGCCGGCCGGCCGATAGCGCGAAGCTGCGGACGCGTTTGGGGTCGACGATCCGCACCTCGACACCGGCCTGGCGCAGTAGCTTGGCCCAGTCACGCTCGTAACCGCCGCTCGCCTCCATCACAGCCCTGGTTGCCTTGTACTTGCGAAGCCAGGCCACCAGCTTGCGGTGGCCTTGTCCCGTGTTCGGACAGACCTGACGCAATGACAGCGAGCGAATGCACGCATCCACCTTGTCCTTTGCCACATCGATGCCCACGACAATGCGATCATCTTGTGCCATCATCCACTCCCTTCCTTGCTCGGTACGGGCTCGAAGCCCTTGCAACTGTTCGGGTTGAGGAAGACGCCGGAGCTGTCCCTCGCTCTGGTACAGGCTCTGTCGCCTTTGGGGCGTACGGGCTCAGTTCCAGCAACGGGCGGTTGGTCCGCAACCGCCCGTTCGCTCATTCTGCCAAATTTTTTGGACACAAGGGGCGTCGGCCATCGTCGCAAACGAGGGACAGGGAGCGGTGGACGCGGCAGCACGCGAGACGAACGGGCTGTTGCGTACGGTGAAATCGTTTGGGTCCGACGCCCCGGTGCTGGCGTCAGGTCGGCGAGAGGCTAACGCTTCGAGCGGATGATGGTGGCAAGAAAGCCGGTCACCAGGACGAAATCGTATAAGCCGTAAAGCCATTGCGCAGGGAAGGCCGGTGTGTTTCCGCCAAACCTGTATGCTCATGTGCAGCATTTTGTTGCATCTAGCGCACATGAGACCGCGGGTGCGGCGCGCACCCGGTCTTCCCTGCGCCCTCTGAATTTCTGAGGGCAAGGTTGATTGCAAAACTTCGGGCAGGTATGCCGCGAGATTGTGAGCGCATGTCTCGCAACGTCATTGCGAGCGTAGCGAAGCAATCCATCTTACAGCGCGAAGACTGGATTGCTTCGTCGCTTCGCTCCTCGCAATGACGCGGAGAGGTCGCAGCGTATCGCGAGACGCGGTAGGCGCCGGGACGACGAGGAAGCTCAGCTCGCCGCTTCCAGCCGCTCTTCGGTCAACAACCGCATCGCGGCGTCGGCGTCCATCGGCTCGCCGAAGGCAAAGCCCTGGGCGTATTCGCAGCCGAGCTGATAGAGCTCGACCGCATCCGAGTCGGTCTCGGCGCCCTCGGCGACGACGTCCATGCCGAGGTCGTGGGCGAGCGCGATGATCGATTTCAGGATCACCGGGCGGGTGCCGCGGCTGGTGGTACGCACGAACGACTGGTCGATCTTGATGGTGTCGAACGGGAAACGCTGCAGATAGGCCAGCGAGGAATGGCCGGTGCCGAAATCGTCGAGCGACAGGCCGGTGCCGAGCTCGCGGATCCGCGTCAGCATCTGCGCCGCGTGTTCCGGGTTCTCCATGACCAGCGATTCCGTCAATTCCAGTTTCAGCGTGCCGCGCGCCACCGAGGAGCGCGACAGCACGGTGCGGATGTCGTGGATCAGGTCGTGACGCAGCAACTGCCGCGAGGAGACGTTGACGGAGGCGAAGATCGGCTCGCGCGAGCGCATCGCGCGCTGCCAGATCGCGAGCTGGCGGGCGGTCTGGTCCATCACGAACATGCCGAGGTCGACGATCAGGCCGATCTCTTCCGCGATCGAAATGAATTCCGACGGCGACATCCGCCCCAACTTGGGATGATCCCAGCGCGCCAATGCCTCGAAGCCGGCGATCGAGCGATCTTCCAGCCGCACGATCGGCTGGTACAGGATGGTGATTTCCTGCCGCTCGATGGCGCGGCGCAATTCGCTTTCCAAGGTCAGGCGGTCGGTCTTGCGGGCGCGCATCGCCGGTTTGTAGACGTCGATGCGGTCACCGCCGATGCGCTTGGAATGATACATCGCGAGCTCGGCGTCCTTGATGATCTCGTCGGACAACTGCGTCTGCGGATCGGAAAGGGCGAGGCCGATCGAAGCGGTCAGGAAGATCTCGCGGTCGTTGAAGGCGATCGGCGCGCGGATGGTCTTGCGGATGGTCTCGGCAAAGGCGGTGATCCGCGCCGGGTCTTGCTCCGACATCAGGATCAGGCCGAACTGGTCGCCGGCGAGCCGCGCCAGCGTATCCTGCGGCTTGAGGATGCGGGTCAGCCGCCGCGCCAGCGTCAGCAGGATCGAGTCGCCGACCGCGATGCCGACGGAATCGTTGACCTGCTTGAAGCGGTCGAGGTCGATCACCATCAGCGTCGGCCGCAGGTTCGGCATCGACTTGGCGAAATTGGCGACGGCGCCGAGGCGGTCGATGAACAGCTTGCGGTTCGGCAGGCCGGTGAGGTTGTCATGCACGCTGTCGTGCAGCATCCGCTCTTCGGCGTTCTTGGCTTCGGTGACGTCGGTCAGCGTGCCGACCACGCGCGAGACCTCGCCGTCGGAGCCGACCACCGGGCGCGCCTTCAACGCGAACCACATGAAGTGACCGTCCGGGGTGCGCAGGCGGAAATCCTGCACCAGCCGGCCGCGGCGCTGGTCGAGCACCGAGTCGAGGGCGGCGCGGAACCTATCCTGGTCGAGCGGGTGCAGCACTTCGAGCCATTTCGCGGCGGGGCCTTCCAGCGTGCCGCGTTTGAGGCCGAGCAGGCTCTCGGTCTCGGGGCTGGTGAAGACCTTGTCGGCGGAAACGTCCCAGTCCCAGATCAGGTCGCCCGAACCGGTCAGCGCCAGTGCGCGGCGCTCGACGTCGGAAACCACGCCGGTGGTGGCGCCGCCGCCGGCGAAGGCGTGCTGCATGACCGTAAACCCGATCAGCATCACGATCAGCACCAGGCCGCCGAGCAGCGCGGGGCCGACGATGTCGTTGGTGACGCTTCCCGCCACCGTCATGCCGGCCGCGACCACCCAGACCACCAGCAGGAACCAGGTCGGGATCAACAGCACCGCGCGGTCGAAACCATGGGTCGAGAGATAGACGATCAGCGCGAAGCCGGCGAAGGCGATCAGCACCAGCGACATCCGCGCGATGCCGGAGGCGACCGCGGGATCGAAAAGCGCCAGCGCCACCAGCGATCCCAGAAATGTCAGCCAGCCCACCGTGATGTGCGAATAGCGCACGTGCCAGCGGCTGAGGTTGAGATAGGCGAACAGAAACACCAGCAGCGTTGCGGCCAGGATCGCCTCGCCCGCCGCGCGCCAGACGCGCTCGGCGTTGTTCGACATGTCGAGCACCTTGCCCCAGAAGCCGAAGTCGACGCCGATATAGACCAGCACCGCCCAGGCCAATGCGGCGGCGGCCGGGAACATGATGCTGCCCTTGACCACGAACAGAATCGTCAGCACCAGCGCCAGCAGGCCGGAAATGCCGATCACGATGCCCTGGTAGAGCGTGAACGAGTTGACCTTGTCCTTGTAGGCGTCGGGTTCCCACAGATAGAGCTGCGGCAATTTATCGGTGCGCAGTTCGGCCACGAAGGTGACGACGGCGCCGGGGTCGAGCGTGATGCGGAAGATGTCGGCGGTCGCGCTTTCCTGCCGCTCCGGCCGGTCGCCGGTCGACGGGGTGATGGTTGCGATGCGCGACAGCCCGAGGTCGGGCCACAGCAGACCGGACGACACGATGCGATAATGCGGGGCGACGATCAGGCGGTCGAGCTGGTCGTCGGTGTTGTTGGCGAGCGCAAACACCACCCAGTTCTGGCCGCCTTCGCGGGCGCGGACCTCGATGCGGCGGACGATGCCGTCGGTTCCCGGCGCGGTGGAAACCTGGATGCGGTCGGTATCGCTGCGCTGATGATCGAGTACCGCGGTGAGGTCGATCGCAGGCGCGTCGCCGCGGACGCTGACCGCGTCGATGGCGCGCGCCGGGGTCGCGGCCGAAACAATCATGAGCCCCAGCGCAACCAGCGCCAGGCACCTGATCAGACGCAATGTCAGTACTCCGCGATCAACGAAATTTCCGGGGTCAGGGCAGCGCCCCGCGTTGCCGCGATAAATGACATGAAAGCGAAGCAAATCAAAGGGTTTCCGCCCGGGCTTCGCTGCTCATCGTTAAACCGCCAACACAATTTTGCCAATATGTTCGGAGGTCTCCATCCGCCGGTGCGCGTCGGCGGCCTTTTCCAGCGGGAATGTGCTGTCCATCAGGGGCTTTACCCGGCCCTCGCGCAGCAGCGGCATCACCTTGGCCTCGATCGCCGCGACCATGGCTGCCTTGTCCGCATTAGTACGGGGACGAAGCGTGGAACCGGTATGGGTCAGCCGCTTCACCATTACCTTGGCGATGTTGACGGTGACCTTGGGGCCGTTGAGGGTTGCGATCTGGACGATACGGCCGTCGACCGCGGCGGCGTCGTAATTCCGGTCGACATAGTCGCCGGCGACCATATCGAGAATGAGGTTGGCGCCGGCCTTGTTGGTCTCCGCCTTGACCACTTCGACGAAATCCTCGGTCTTGTAGTTGATGGCGCGGTCGGCGCCGAGCTTCAGGCAGGCGTCGGCCTTCTCCTGCGATCCGACGGTCACGATCACCTTCGAGCCGAACGCCTTGGCAAGCTGGATCGCCATGGTGCCGATGCCGGACGAGCCGCCATGGATCAACAGCGTTTCGCCGGGCTTCAGGGCGCCGCGCTCGAACACGTTGTGCCAGACCGTCATCAGGGTTTCCGGCACCGCGCCGGCTTCGAGGATCGGCAACGACGGCGGCACCGTCATGGCCTGGGCGTCTTGCGCAATGCAATATTGGGCGTAGCCGCCGCCGGCGACCAGCGACATCACCTTGTCGCCGAGCTTGTGTTTCGTGGCTCCTGCGCCGAGCGCGACCACTTCACCGGCGATTTCGAGGCCCGGCAGGTCGCTGGCGCCGGGCGGCGGCGGATAGGCGCCGGAGCGCTGCGCGACGTCGGGGCGGTTGACGCCCGCGGACATCACCTTGACCAGGATTTCGCCCGGACCGGGAACGGGAACGCTGCGGGTCTCCGGCAACAGCACTTCCGGGCCACCCGGCTTGCTGATGCCGACGACGGTCATTTGCGCGGGCAGCTTTTCCATGATTTGTCCTTGCGAAAGATAGAGAATTTGAGGCGGCCCCTGATTAGCCAGCCCAGCTCTGGCTGGCAACCGCCGAACGAAAGTACAGAGCGGAGGAAACGCATGGCGAGCGAGGACGACGACAAGCCGCGAAAGAAAATCACCCACGAGATCGGCCAGGATCTATCGCTGTTGTCGGTCGAGGAATTGACCGAGCGCATAGCGCTGATGAATGCGGAAATCGAACGGCTGCAACAGGCCGCCACCAAAAAGCGCGCGTCAAAGGACGCCGCGAACAGTTTCTTCAAGTCGTAAGCATCCCGCGCAGTGTCGTCCCCGCCTGGTGCGCAATTGCGCACGGGGCGCCGGGACCCATGCGCCGCGGCCTTTCGTGGGGCATGGCGTTCGACGATTTTCCCTCAACAGCATGCGTCGGCGGCTATGACCAGCGTTCACAGGGACCACTCCGACCGAGTCAATCGCAAAACTCGGCCAATGGCCGACATGGCAAACAAGCCCTAAAGAAAATCGCTCATTTACGATCGATTAAGCTTTCTCGATTATGACTTGGATCGTCCTCGTTTGGACACCGAGTGGCTCCTGTCCACTCTGTTTGACGCCTCCCTGTTATCAACTTCAAAAGCCGCCGGAAACGGCGGCTCTTTTTTGTCCGCGGCATGAGCTGGTAACCAATAATCCGGTTGCCGCTGGACTCCCGCCCCCACAAGCGCAATGATTTGTTCATCATAAGCCGGCGCCTTTCAAAGCCGGCAGTATCAGTGGCGTGAGGGCGTTAACCATGGCGGACCGTTCGTATAGCGAATCCGCGCTCGTTCAGTTCAGCGAGCGGCTCACCAATTCGGCGGCGTTCGGAACCCTGTTCCGGGAAGGCATGGACCTGGTCGAGGAGACCGCGGCCTATCTCGACGGTGACGGCCGTACCGAGGCCAAGGCGCTCGAACGTTCCGTCAGCCTTACTTACGCGACCGAAAGCATGCGGCTCACCACCCGCCTGATGCAGTTGGCGTCATGGCTGTTGCTGCATCGCGCGGTCAAGGAAGGTGAGATGACGCTGTCCCAGGCCAACCGCGAAAAGACCAAGGTCAAGCTGACGGCGGCCGATCCCGGCCCGGAAGACATGATCGCGAAACTGCCGCAGCAATTGCAGGATCTGATCACGCGCTCGATGAATCTGCAGTCGCGGGTGCGCCGGCTCGATATCACTATTCACGCAACCCCCGCCGAACGCGCCCCGATCGGCAATCCGCTGGTGCCGCAACTCAACCGGCTGAAGGCCGCGTTCGAGCAGTAAGTTCTCTCGTCATTCCGGGGCGCGCGTTAGCGCGAACCCGGAAGTTCGAACTTCCGGGTTCGATGCTGCGCATCGCCCCGGAATGACGGCAAAATAAAAACGCCCCGGAAAACCGGGGCGTTTTTGTATGTCTGGGCCGGAAAAGGCGGGGCTAAAGCCCTCAGTCCTTCTTGAGGAAGCCCGAAAACTTCTTCTGGAAGCGCGACACGCGGCCGCCGCGGTCGAGCAGCTGCTGCGAGCCGCCGGTCCAGGCCGGATGCGACTTGGAGTCGATGTCGAGGTTGAGCTTGTCGCCTTCCTTGCCCCAGGTGGAGCGGGTCTGGTACTCGGTCCCGTCGGTCATCACGACCGTAATGGTATGATAATTCGGGTGAATTTCGGCTTTCATGGCATATCCTTTGGCGCGCCGGCGCCCGGCTCGAAGGTCAGGAGATACGGGATTTGGCGGCTCTATAACGCAGTAAGCCCGCCAAAACAAGCTACGTATATGACCGGATTGGGAATCTCCCGGATTTGCCAGAGGGGGCTATGGGGCCTATCTGAGGGCGGCAAAACGGGTCGGATTTCATGAGTGCAGCGGAACAGCTTGAAGACGTCGGCGGAGCCAAACCGCCGCGGGATGCGCTGCTCGAGGAAGAGGCCTTCATCGAAGCCACGCTGACCGAGCCGCCGGCCAGGACCGGCGCGAAACTTCGCCCGCTATTGGCGCTGGCGCCCTATGTCGCGCGCTACCGGGGGCGGGCAGCGCTCGCCTTCGTCTCACTCACGGTCGCGGCGATCACTACGTTGATCGTGCCGGTCGCGGCGAGGCGCATGATCGACTTCGGCTTCAGCCCCGAAGGCATCGCCCTGATCAACAGCTATTTCAGCGTCATGATCGCGGTGGTCGCGGTGCTGGCCGGCGCCAGCGCGTCGCGGTTCTACCTGGTCATGACGATCGGCGAGCGCATCGTCGCCGATCTCAGGCGCGACGTGTTCGCGCATCTGATCTCGCTGTCGCCGGCGTTCTTCGATTCCGCACGCTCGGGCGAACTGGTGTCACGGCTGACCGCCGATACCACCCAGATCAAATCCGCGGTCGGCGCCTCGGTGTCGATCGCGCTGCGCAATCTGATGCTGTTCCTCGGCGCCGCCACCATGATGGTGATTACCAGCCCGAAACTGTCCGGCTTCGTGCTGCTGGCGATCCCGGTCATCGTGATCCCGCTGGTGGCGTTCGGGCGCTGGGTGCGGCGGCTGTCGCGCAACGCGCAGGATACGCTGGCGGATGCGACGTCATACGCCTCCGAACTGCTCGGCGCGATCCGGACGGTGCAGGCCTTTACCGGCGAGCGGCTGGCCAATACGCGGTTCGGCGGCGAGGTCGAGCAGGCCTATGAGGCGGCGCGGACATCGACCCGCGCGCGCTCGATCCTCACGTTGATCATCATCTTCATCGTGTTCTCCAGCGTCGTCGCGATCCTGTGGGTCGGCTCGCACGACGTGCTGACCGGTGCGATCACGCCCGGCCGGCTCGGCCAGTTCGTGCTGTACGCAGCCTTCGCCGCCAGTGCGCTCGGACAGCTCAGCGAAGTCTGGGGCGAAGTCTCGGCCGCCTCCGGCGCCGCCGAGCGGCTGTTCGAGATTCTGCGGGTCAAATCGCAGATCATGGCGCCGCCGCAGCCGCTTGCACTGCCGGCGCCGGCGCGCGGCGACGTTGCTTTCGAGAATGTCCGTTTCGCCTATCCGACGAGGCCCGAGGTGCTGGCGGTCGACGGCGTCACGCTGTCGGTCCGCGCCGGCGAAAAGGTCGCGATCGTCGGGCCCTCAGGCGCCGGCAAGAGCACGCTGTTTCATCTGCTGTTGCGGTTCTACGATCCGGCCAGCGGCGCGATTGCGCTCGACGGCGTCGCGATCCGGTCGACCGACCCGGCCGAATTGCGCGCACGCATCGCGCTGGTGCCGCAGGACTCGGTGGTGTTCGCCGCGACCGCGCGCGAAAACATCCGTTTCGGACGGCCGGATGCCAGCGACGCCGAAGTCGAGCGCGCCGCCGACCTTGCGCACGCCACCGAATTTTTGCGCCGGCTGCCCGGCGGCTTCGAAGCCCAGCTTGGCGAGCGCGGCGTGACGCTGTCGGGCGGCCAACGCCAGCGCATCGCAATCGCGCGCGCGATCCTGCGCGATGCACCGCTGCTGCTACTCGACGAAGCGACCTCGGCGCTGGACGCCGAAAGCGAAACCCTGGTGCAGACCGCGCTGGAGGAATTGATGCGTCACCGCACCACGCTTGTCATCGCGCACCGGCTTGCCACCGTGTTGTCCTGCGACCGCATCATGGTGATGGACCAGGGCCGCATCGTCGAGCAGGGCACGCATACCGAGCTGGTTGCAGCCAACGGCCTCTACGCGCGGTTGGCGCGGCTGCAATTCGAGGGGATTTAGCCCAGGAAGGCGGGAACCAGATCGTCGCCTGTCTGTTGCAACCTCGTTCTAATCTCAGATCGGGACTCAATCGAGCAGGAGAGATCACATGCCGTTCCGCCGCGGAGGTTTTGCGCTCACGCCGCCTTCCCTCGTGATTTTCGTGATTTCGCTGGTGCTCGCCGTTGTCGCCTTCCTCGTTCATTATGCTCACGTTTCCGTCCCGATCGTCAGCTCGGCGCGGGTCTTCGACGTACTGGCCATTGCCTATGTCGTGCTGATGATCGGCGTGCTGTTTCGGGGTATCTGACCCGTTGCGAGACCGTCACGGCCGCCACGCCATCTTCAGGATCAGCCGTTTCGACGACGGGTTCACGTCCTCGCCGTCATGCACGAATCCGTTGCGTTCGTAGAAGCGGATCGCCCGGTCATTGTCGGCGTTGACCTTCAGCGTGACGCCAGTGGGCGACAACCGCTTGGCTTCGTCGACGAGTGCGGTGGCGAGGGGAGAGCCCCAGTGATCGGGGCTGACCACGAGCTGGTCGAGATAGCCTTGTTTGTCGATGGTGACGAAGCCGATCTGCGTCTCTTTCTCTTCAGCGACGATGATATCCGCGTTCGGCACCAGCTCGTTGCGCCAGCGCTCGCGCCACCATGGCACGCGCGCGACGAAATCGATCGAAGGGTAGGCCAACTGCCAGGTCCGCAGCCATAGCTCGATCGCGGCGTCCTCGTCTTCAATGCGGTACGGTCGGAGATGGAAGGTAGAGTTCATTCTGGCACTCTTGTCATGCCCGGGCTAGACCCGGGCATCCATCCATCTTGAAAGACTCTTCCTTGATGGATTGCCGGGAGCGCAGACAAGTTTACGTAGTCTGCGCAGGGCAGACTACTACGCCCGGCAATGACAGGCCTGATCACCTCAGCGTTCCGTCAGCTTCAGCTCGATACGGCGGTTGCGCTTGTAGGCTTCTTCGGTCGGTGCCGTGTCCAGCGGCTGGAATTCGGCAAAGCCGGCCGCGACCAGGCGCTGCGCGGGGACGCCGAGCGAGACCAGGTATTGCACCACCGAGATCGCGCGCGCCGACGACAATTCCCAGTTCGACTTGAACAGGGGACTGTTGATCGGCCGCACGTCGGTATGGCCGTCGACCCGCAGCACCCAGGCGATTTCGCTTGGGATCTGCTTGTCGAGATCGATCAGTGCGGTGGCGAGCTTATCGAGTTCGGCCTTGCCTTCGGGCAACAGCAGCGCCTGTCCGGTATCGAAGAACACTTCCGACTGGAACACGAAGCGGTCGCCGACGATGCGGATATCGGGCCGGTTGCCGAGAATGGCGCGCAGCCGGCCAAAGAATTCCGAGCGGTAGCGCGACAATTCCTGCACCCGCTGCGCCAGCGCCACGTTCAACCGCGAGCCGAGATCGGCGATGCGGCCCTGGGATTCCTTGTCGCGCTTCTCCGAGGCATCGAGCGCTTCTTCAAGCGCTGCGAGCTGACGCCGCAGCGCGCTGATCTGCTGGTTCAGCACCTCGATCTGGGCCAGCGTGCGCGACGAAACCGCTTTTTCGGAATCGAGCGCCTTGTTGAGTTCGGTCGCGCGGCCTTCGGCGTTGCTGCCGGCGCCGGCGAGCCCGTCATAGAGCCCCTTGATGCGATCGCGCTCGGTTTCCACCGAGGCCAGCCCCGCGCGCGCCTGTGAGAGCTGGTCATTGAGGTTGAGCCCGGAGAGTTTTTCCAGCGACAGCAGGTCGTTCAACTGCGCGATCTTGGCATTGAGCTGCTCCAGCGCCTTGTCCTTGCCGGTGACTTCCTGCGACAGGAAAAACTGTACCACCAGGAACACCGACAGCAGAAACACGATCGACAGCACCAGCGTCGACAGCGCGTCGACGAATCCCGGCCAGTAGTTGAATCCGGTTTCGTTGCGGCGACTGCGGGCGAGGGCCATTCAGAATTCTCCGGTACTTTCGTGTCCCGGACGCGGTGCAGCGTGCAACGCTGCTCCGCAGAGCCGGGATCTATCTCGGGACGTATCTCTCGGGCCCCGGCTCTGCAGCGCAACACTTTGTATTGCGCAGCGTCCGGGGCACGAAACCTCGTCTAGCTCTTCTCGGGCTGCCTTGCGATCCGCTCCAGCAGTTTCTTGATCTCGCGGTTCTGCTCACCCTGGCCGTCGGCCCATTCGCGGATCATCTGCTGCTCGGTGCGCATATGCGCGACCAGGCCCTGGATGGCTTCGGCGAGGTTGGCCATTGCTGCCGTGGTGTTGCGGCTGCCGCCGCCTTCCTCGACCACCGCGCGCAGGCGCTCCATCGCATTCTGCAATTCGCCGCTGACGCCGGCGCCGCCGCCTTCGCCGGAATATTCGCGCACCGTAGAGGCGAGCCAGTCCTCAAGATCCGTGTAGAAGCGGTTCTGTGCCTGGCTCGACTGCAGGTCGAGAAAGCCCAGGATCAGCGAGCCGGCGAGGCCGAACAGCGAGGACGAGAACGAAATGCCCATGCCGCCGAGTGGCGCGGCCAGTCCCTCTTTCAGGGTATCGAACAGGGCGCCGGCATCGCCGCCGACCTTCAGGCCGTCGATCACCTTGCCGACGGAGCCGACGGTCTCGATCAGGCCCCAGAAGGTGCCGAGCAGGCCGAGAAACACCAGCAAGCCGGTCATGTAGCGCGAGATATCGCGGGCCTCGTCCAGCCGGGTCGCAATCGAATCCAGCAAATGCCGCATGGTCTGCTGCGAGATCGACATCCGGCCGGTGCGCTCGCCGCCGAGGATCGCCGCCATCGGCGCCAGCAGCGTCGGGCGCTGTTCGACCGCGAGGCCGGGATCGGCAATGCGGAAATTATTGACCCATGCGACTTCCGGATAGAGCCGGATCACCTGCCGGAACGACAGGATGATGCCGATCAAGAGCACCGCGCCGATCAGCGCGTTGAGGCCGGGATTGGCAAAGAAGGCGGTAACGATCTGCTTGTAGAGCACGACCATGACCAGCGCGCACAGCACCAGGAACACCAGCATCCGCACCAGAAAAATCCGGGGCGAGGACAATTTGCTCAGTTCGATCTCCATTTCGGAGCGGGAGGGGGAGCCTGAGGGCATTGCGGGTGTCATCCGTTGCGAAAAGCCGCGCGTGGCCGCCAATATGGCACAGCGGGCGAGAGAAAAAAGATCGAAAGGCCTGATTTCGGGAGAGGATCACGGGAACTTCACGTGAAAACCGGTTTGGTCTGCAGCGTATTTTGGACGGGTTCAACTTCCAACCGCGATATTTGGGATTTTGCATGACCGTTCTGTATCTCGAAGCGCTGGCGGCCATGGCCGTTTCGCTCTCGATCCTGATGGCGGGTGCCTGGGTGGTGCAGCAGCGAACCGGCAATTCCGGCTGGGTCGACACCATCTGGACCTTCTCGCTCGGCCTGGTCGGGGCCGGCAGTGCGCTTTGGCCGGTTGCGGGGGCTGTGCTCAATGCACGGCAATGGCTGGTCGCGGCGCTGGTGGCGATCTGGTCGCTGCGGCTCGGGATTCATATTGCGATCCGCACTGCCGGGGCCACCGACGACCCCCGTTATGCGGCCTTCGCGAAGGAGTGGGGCGCCAATTCCCCGCGAAAGATGTTCTTCTTTCTGCAGAACCAGGGATTCGCATCGATACCGCTGGTGTTCGCGATCTTCGTGGCGTCGCGCTTTCGCGGCGAGGCGCTGCGGCTGCAGGATTATCTCGGCGTGCTGACCCTGTTGGCCGGCATCGCCGGCGAGGCGATCGCCGATGCGCAGCTCAAGCGTTTTCGCGAGCTCGCTGCCAACAAGGGCCGGGTCTGCGACGCCGGGCTGTGGCGTTGGTCGCGCCATCCGAATTATTTCTTCGAATGGTTCGGCTGGCTGGCCTATCCCGTGATCGCGTTGTCTTTAGATTATCCTTGGGGATGGGCGACGCTGCTGGCGCCGATCTTCATGTACTGGATCCTGGTCCACGTCACCGGCATCCCGCCGCTGGAAGCACAGATGCTGCGTTCGCGCGGCGATCGCTATCGCGACTACCAGTCGCGCACCAGTGCGTTCTTTCCACTGCCGCCGCACGCATGATCCTGAAAAGTCCATCATCGGCCTCGCGGCCAAGGACGCCATTCTCATCATCGAATTCGCCAAGGATCTGCGCGCTCAGGGCAAGCCGCTGATCGAGGCGACGGTCGAAGCCTGCACCTTGCGTTTTCGCCCGATCCTGATGACGGGTCTTGCTTTCGTCTGCGGCGTGCTGCCGATGGTGATCGCGCAAGGCGCCGGTGGCGCCAGCCAGCAGGCGCTCGGCACCAGCGTCATGGGCGGCATGATCGCGGTGGTGATCCTGGCGCTGCTGATGGTGCCGGTGTTCTTTGTCTCGGTGCAGCGCGTGCTGGCGGGGGACCGGGAAAAGGTGGAGGCGACCGCGGCAGCCGAGATGGTCGGCCCGCCGGCGCCGGTGAAGCGATAGACGCTGTCATGCTCCGCGAACTCGCGACGCCCGGGCTTGCGGACCGTCGAGAAGCCTTGGCGCAGATGCGGTCGATAGATCCAGTCCACGAACCATAAATTTGCCGGGCTGACGCAGCGCCAGAGTCCGCTATACCCCGATCGCCGAGGTGCTGCTGCGTAGCAGCGAAACGACGCTAAGTGCCAATGGCGGAAGTCGTCGCTTCTCACCACGCATACCGCACCACGCCCTTGCCGGCGTAGGAGCGCGTGACATTGGAGAACTCGCCCTCGAAGGTGGCAGCCGCCGACCAGCCGTTGATCCATTTCAATTCGGCGGAGGCGGTGGTGAGCGCGGAGTCGCGGGCCTGCCCGGCGCCGTTGACGACGAAGGAAGCGCCCGGCAGCGTCTGGAAGGTCGCTGCGATATTGCGGTCCGGATCGAAATCATGCGCCCAGGCAAAACGGTTGCGCAGGGTCAGGATCGAATTTGTCATCGCGAAGGATTTGTCGGTGCGGATGCCGAGCTCTGAGCGCGTGTCGGTCACGCTTTTGGCCGCGTAGTTCAGCGCAAAGGCCGACGTGCCCGAGATCGCGCTTTCGGCGTAAGCGGGGAGATCGAAGGTGGTGAACTGTCCCGCCGCGTAGGGCGTGATGCCGACGCCACCGATCCACGGTGCGACAAAGCGGTAGCCGCCTTCGACGCGCCCCGAATAGGCGTTGGCGTTGAACTCGGCGCGCAGTTGGTCGAAGCCGGCGATGGTCACGGTGCGATTGGTGATGATGTCCTGCCAGCCATAAGCGAGCGCGCCGGTGATGTAGGCATTGCCCGCCGTGTGCCTGACATAGGCGCCGGCCTGGAACAGGTCCGACCTTCCCGAGCCGAGATTATTGACGCCGAAATTCGTGCCGCCGCCCGCTAGCGCAAAGCCTGCGAGTGTATCCGGCGAGAACAGATAGTCGGCGCCGACAGCGGTCCCGAAGATGCTACTGCGGGTGTCGTTTGATCCAACGACCGCATTGCCGTCGGTCGATTGCGAGCCGCCGAAACCGGCCGCCCACGCGCTCCAGCGCGCCACGAAAGGCGCGGGCGGCGCCTTGGTGAACATCGCAAACGCATCGTTGCGCCGGCGCACGGCATAGCTGCTCGCGCTCTCCTCCGCATACGGCGTTGCCGACGCGCCGCCAACGCCGTTGCCGCGGCCCATGAACGGATCGGTCAATAATCCCATGAACAGGTTCATGGCATCGAAGGTGGCCTGCTGCGATCCGGTCGCCGATTCACCCGAGGCCTGCGTCAGGCCTGCCGGCGTCAGGGTGCCGTACACCGCCGGGATGCCGCCGGTCGCGTTGAAGAAATTGGTCAGTGCACTGGCGACATTCTGCTGATTGATATTCAGCCCACCGCCGAAGTTCGGGCCTGGCGAGAAATTCAATGCGAGATTGAGAAAAGCGTGGGTCAGGTCGTAACCTAGCCTGGTCGAAAAGCCGGCCGGCAAATTGGTGTTGACGAGCGAGCTGAATGTGCCGCTGACGCTGCCTGCGGTCAGGATCGTGTATTGCTTCGAAATATAGCTGCCGTTGGCGTAGATCGCGTTGACGGTCGCGCCACCGAGGGTCGCCGTGCCGGTGACGTTGGCGAATGACGCTGTCGTCGGATTGAGCGCCACCAGATAAATTGCGCCCGACTGCAGCGCGAGACTGCCGGCTACCGTCATGGAAGAACCTGGCGTGCCGCTGCCCGGCGCGAAAATGCCGCCGCTCGCGATCGTGGTGTTGCCGACGGTGCCGATGCCGGTCAGCGTGGCATTGGCATTCACGGTGGTCATGCTGGAGGGCGCGATCGAGCCATCGACCTCCAGCACGCCGCCGTTGATGGTCGTGGTGCCGGTGTAGGCATTGGTGCCGGCGAAAATCTGTTTGCCGGGACCGTTCTTGACGATGTCGAGAACGGGGCCGCCTGGGCCGCCTTCGCCGCCGCTTCCGTCGCGCAAAACGCCGGAGAACGAGGTCGTCCCGCCGGCCGCGCCCGTGATCGTCAGCGTCGCGGTGCCGGACGCGCTGCCATTCTGCACGGCACCACCGCCGGAGATCCCGTCGGCGAGAGACGCGATCGTGTTGCTGAAGCCGCTGAGCGTCAGCGTCGCGCCGGTATTGACCTGGAAGGCCGAGTTGGGCGAGAGCGCGGTGGTCGAATTGGCGATGACCGTGCCTGAATCGATGTAGGTGAGGCCGGAATAGGTGTTGACGCCCGACAGAATTACTTCTCGCTCGCCGCTGGCGGCGATGCTTTCGAGGATCAGCTTGCCGCCGCTCGACCCCGGCGCGTCGGTGATGTTGCCGGTGATGCGGAAAAAACCGCCGCCGGAATCGATGGTGCCGCCGTTAGAGGTGATCTGGACGGCGTTGGCGATGGTGCGCTCGCTGAACAATCCCTGCGCCTGCAGCGTGCCGCCGTCGAAGGTCAGCGTGCCCGTGCCGATCGCCGACGAGACGATACCTGAATTGAAATTTCCTGGCGTGTTGAACACCGCATCCACGCCGAGTTGTAGCGTGCTGGCGCCGGCAGACGCACCGCAGGATGGGTTCACGCCGGTGGCGCCGCAGATGGTGGTGCCACCGGAATAGGTGCTGTTGCCGGACAGGATCAGCGTGCCGCCGCCGTTGACTACGACCTCGCCGGGCGTGCCGCCGTTGCTGATAATGCCCGAAATGGTGTTGGTCGAGCCCACCGGCGTCGTGAAGGTCGGATCGCCGGAGACGGTGATATTGTTGTCGATGTGGAGGCCATTGCCGTTGAGAAAAATGGCCGTGCCGTTGTTCAGCGCCAGCGTGCCCGAGCCGAGCGCGCCACTGTTGCCAACCGCGATCGTAGAGCCGATGCCCGATACGGCGGTGCCGCCCTTGTATGTATTGGCGCTCAACAACGCCAGCGTGCCGCCGCCGGTCAGCGCCAACGATCCCTTGTTCGCAGCATTGCCGCCATTGCTGGCTTCATCGGCGATGTCGTTGACGATGGTGTAGGTGTTGCCGGCCCCCGGAGAGAAGGTGAGGGCGGTCGCGCCATTGATGAAGATGTCCTTGCCGAACGGCGTGCCGCCGGTCGCGGTGCCGCCGCTGCCATGGCCCGCTGTAACGCTGTTGGACGCGGCGGTGCCACCCCGGCCCGCGATGGTGAGGCTGCCTCCGGCGGCCACGAACACAGCGCCGCCCATGGCGCCGCCGCCGCCGCCATTGCCATTGATAGCGTCGCCATTACCACCACCGAAGCCGCCGGAACTCCGTAAACCGGCGAAGTCGCCACCGCCACCGCCGCCAAAGCCGCCAGCGCCGCCGATGGCGCCGCTGCCGCCGCCGCCGCCGCCGCCAAATCCACCCGCGCCGCCGTTGGCGCTGCCGCTAATAGGACCGCCACCGCCGCCACCGAAACCACCAGTTGCGCCAACGATACTGCCGCCGCCGCCAGCACCGCCGCCGAAGCCGCCAGCGCCGCCGCCAGTGCCGTTAGCCGCACCGGTCCCGCCTCCGGATCCGTTTGTGCCCGGGCCGTTGCTGCTGCCGCCGCCGCCGCCGCCAATGCCCGCCGCCCCGGTTCCGCCGTTGCCACCATTGACGGCGACCCCAGGCGGTCCGGCGCTGGTGATCCCGCCGCCACCGCCACCACCGCCAAGAACGCCGCCGGCACCACCGGCAGAGAACAACCCGCCGCCAGCACCGGACCCGGCGGCAATGCCGGAACCGCCCGCGCCTCCCAGCCCGCCCCCCCCACCACCATCACCAAAGCCGACCAAGCCGGCTCCGCCCGTGCCACCGGTCGCCGCCGCATGGCTGAACGACACGTTGGCGATGGTGACGTTGGCGTTCTGGTTGACGAACAATCCACCGCCGGCCCCGAGGCCGCCGCCGCCGCCGCCGGCGCCGCCGGCGCCGCCTTGCGCGTTGACGTTCTGGATGGCGATGTTGGAAATACTCACGGTGATCGCGGGCGGCGCGCCGCTGCCGGTGGTCGCAAGGCCCGAGACGAAAAATCCGCGATTGGCGCCGCCGCCGTCAATGGCAATGCCGGAGTTACCCGTGATGCTCATGTTGGTATAGATCAGCGGAAGCGGCGACGCCAAATTGATCGTGCCGGTGAGTCCGGGCGCGAAGGTGATGGCCTGGGTCGCGCCCGGCGTGCCGGCCGGAGCGCCCGCAAGCTCTGCCGCGGCGATCGCGGCGCGCAACGAGCCGGAGCCTGAATCGTTGAGATTGGTGACGACAAATTGGGCATGCGCGGACGGCGCCAACGCGATGCACCCGCCCATCATGGCGACGCTGGCCAGCAGCGCGGATCGCATCCTGCGACTTACGCGCGGATGCCGTCGAACGGATTTGATTGTCGCCACGTTGGCCCCCACACTGCTGCCACCCGCCGCCGCGGCAACGAAAATCAACTGTCTGTCGAAACTAGCTCGCCTGCAAGTTGGGAGCAATGGAGAGGCGAAGCGCGCAGCGCCGCCGCTGGCCGTGTCGAAAAAACGGGTGAAGCCGCCATTAGCGGTGGTGACAATAGCGCTGGTGGCCGTGCTGGTGCTGAAGAAAGTCACTAGGTTGTTGTTGTTGTCGTTGATGATGAGCAAGCCGTAAGCGTCGCGTTCGCTCTTTGAGAGGGACTTGTCGCTGGAGCCGTAAGCGCCGACGCTGCCGTTTTCTTCGGCAAATCCCGGCGCGCCGCTCGGCGACGAGACGGCATCACCTTGGCCGGCCATGAACGGATCGGTCATCATGCCCTTGGCGTCAAAGGTGGCCTGTTGCGAACCGGTCGCGGTCTCGCCGGAAAATGGCCTTCACGACTATCGTCTTTGTTCTAGCGACCCTATTCGCATTCATCGCCCCGCAAACGTACATCGCGCAATCGCTGTGGAGCTGCACTTTTGCGACGCCAATTCTCGACGGATTTTTCGAAAGGCGCAGGCGAGCCCGAGTAAAATAATTTCGCTCGATGTCCGAGTTGGGTCAATCGCTACAGAGGCGACCCAGCCGCAAGTCCGGCGATGTCGGCTCTGCCCCGAAAGCGGAAGCAAATTCAGAGCTTGGCGGCTTCGCTAGAGGCCGGTGCGGAGACGACGCTCGCCCCCACGTCATTCAGCTTCGAGACTGGAGCCCGATTCATGCGCTCCGAATCCAGCGAACCGCCCTCAACGGGATGTCGCCGAACAAGCCGTGCGGCGAGCAGACGACGGTCGCGTGCCCGATGGCATCATCTGGGTCCTGCGTTCGGGAGCACCATGAAGCGACCTGCCGGGGAGTTATGGTCCCCGCACCACTCGTCACAATCGCTTCGTTGGGTGGATGATCGTATTGTCTCACTGATTTGCCCGACGTGTCAATGTCCACTTGGCGTTCGAAGTGTGCCGGCTACTGTGCATGGGGTTGTTTTCAATATTTTGGCTGGGAGTGCCGAGGCTTCTCCGAGTCCTTCCGCCGTCTCCGGAAGGCTCCATCACCCGATCGCGGATGAAGCGACGATGCGTGGCTTGGAACCGTCGCCCTATTTTCCCAGCCCCTTGATGATCTTCACCAACTCGCCGTGAACGTGCTCGTTGCCGCAGATCACGTGGCCGGTCTTGAGCGGGTCGCTGGCGCCGTCGACGCAACTGACGGTGCCGCCGGCTTCGCGGACCATGATCTGGCCGGCGGCCATGTCCCAGGGCTGCAGGTTGCGTTCCCAGTAGCCGTCGAGGCGGCCGGCGGCGACGAAGGCCATATCGAGCGAGGCGGCGCCGAAGCGGCGGAAGCCGGCCACTTTGCTTTGAAGGGCGGCCATCTCCCGGAGCGCCAGTTCATGGTCGCCGCGGCCGATATGCGGCAGGCCGCAGGCGATCACGCATTCATTGAGCTGGCGGCGTCCGGCGACGCGCAGCCGCTGGTCGTTGAGGAACGCGCCCTTGCCGCGTTCGGCGATGTAGAGCTCGTCGTTGGCGGGATTGTAGATCACGCCGGCAATGATGACGCCTTCGCGCTGCAGGCCGATCGAGATCGCGAATTGCGGAATGCCGTGCAGGAAATTGGTGGTGCCGTCCAGGGGATCGACGATCCAGGTATGGCTCTTGTCGGCGCCTTCGCGGCTGCCGCCTTCCTCGCCGATGAAGCCGTAGCCCGGCCGCGCCTTGGCGAGATCCTTGTAGAGCACTTCCTCAGCGCGCTTGTCGGCGAGGCTGACGAAGTTCGCCGGCCCCTTCAGCGACACCTGCAGATGCTCGATCTCGCCGAGGTCGCGCTTCAGGCCACGGCCGGCGTTGCGCGCGGCTTTCACCATGACGTTGATAAGGGCTGAATGCAGCATGATGCGAGCTTGTCGGTTGAGAGGAAACGGGCCACAGCCATCGGGAAGTCAGGGACTGGGTGCCCTGCTGATGTGCCGCCGTCAAGGCGTCATTTACCGGCGTTGCCGATCCATTTGCGGGCGGCCTCCTGGGCCTTGGCGCGATCCTCGGGGCTGAGGGCCGCCAGCGCCTCGTCCAGTTCCGGATCGCCTTTTCCGGCGGTTTTGGCGACAATGTGCCATTTCAGGCCTTCGACCTTGTCCATCGGCGCGCCCGCGCCGTTGATCAGCACACGGGCGAGGCGGTTCTGCGCGATCGGGCTGTTTTGGCGCGCCGCCTTGCGCAACAGCGCCACGGCGGCGGACTGGTTCTGCGGCGTGCCGGTGCCGTTGAACATCGCGATGGCATATTCGACTTCGGCGTCGACATTGTCGGCCAGCGACGCCGCCTGCAGCAGCCGCACCGCCTTGTCGATGTCCTTCGGGACGCCGGTGCCCTCCTTGTAGAAGGTCGCAAGCGCGTATTGCGCTTCGGGGTTGCCGGCATCGGCGGCCACGCGCAGCAGCTCGGCGGAACGCCTGAGATCCTGCGGCAGGGTCTGGCCGTCGAGATAGAGCAGCGCCAGGTTATAGGCTGCCTTGGGCTCACCGAGCTTGGCCGAGGAAGCCAGCAGCCTGACCGCCTGCTCGCGGTCGACCTTGGCGCCGCGGCCGGAGAGCTTCATCATGGCAAGCGCGAACATGCCCTCGCGGTCGCCGGCGTCGGACGCGCGCTGATACCATTCGGCCGCCTTGGCATAGTCGCGCTTGACGCCCATGGCGTTGGCGTAGAGCTCGCCCAGCATCGTCATCGCCTTCGGGTCGTTGTTAAAGGTCGCGCGCGTGGTCGCGAGATCGAACGCGGTCTTGTAGAGGCCGCGCTGGTAGGCGCCGTAGACGAGGTCGACATTGGGGTCGTCGAACCCGGCCGTCGGCGAGGGTGTGGGCGTCGGCGTCGGCGTCGCCGCCGGTTTGGGCGTTGCAGCAGGTTTCTTCGCAGCCGCCGTCGCCTTCGGCTTCGGTGCTGCTTTCGGCGTTTCCTTCTTCGCGACAGGCGCGGTTGCCGGCGGCTGGGCGGCGGGCGGCGTCAGCGAGATCTGCGCGGACGCCGTCGTGGCCGCGATCGCAAGGCCCGCAACAATCGATATCGGACGCAGGAAGTTCATGTCCGGCGTTATCCCTGTCCGGTCATTTCTTTTCCAGGCGGCTGTTTTCCAGGTGTTTGTTTTTCGAGTGTTTGTTTTTCCAGCGCTGCGGCATGCGCCTGTTTGATCGCCTGCTCGACATCGGCCAGCGCCGCCTTGGCGCCACGTGGATCGGCCCAGATGAAGTCGCCGACCAGGACAAAATCGGCGCCGGCGGCGGCGAATTCGGCAGCTTCCTCGCGGGAGACGGCAAAGCCGACGCAGGGCGGTTCGAACAGTTCTTCCCACCACTGCAGCCGCTCGGCGATCGCCTCGACCGATGGCCGCTGTCCATGGCTGTCGGGCTCGCCGAACAGCACGTAGTCGGCGCCGGCTTCGCCCGCGGCCATCGAATCATGGCGAGTGGCGAGCCCGCCGACGCCGGCGATGCGGTCGGGCTTCAACGACGGTATCGCGTCTTCCATCGCCGCGATCCCGTTCAGATGCGCGCCGTCGGCGCCGGCCCGCGCCACCAGCTCGACATGGCCGTCGAGCAGCAGCGCCGCGCCGCCGTCCTGCACGGCTGATGCCAGCGCCTTGATGCGCGAGATCATGGTTTTCTGGTCGGTCTCGCGCAGCCGCAGCAGCACCGCGGCAACATCGGCGCCCGCGAGCAGGCCCGGCAGGCTTGCCGCCAGTTGCGACGGATCGTCCAGTTCGCGCGTTGCGAGATAGAGCCGCGGCGCCGGGCGCGGCGGGGGAGGTTTGCTAGCCAAGTCTATGCCGCCTTCTGTTCGAGGCCGGGCTGCCATTCGCCCTTGCTCGCCAGCGCATTCATCCGCGCACGATGGATGAACGCCTGCTGGCCTGCGCCTACGTTGGCGGCCTTGCCGGACCAGGCCTGCTGCGGCGCCGCCTGCAGCGCGCGGCCGTAGGAGAAGGTGAGCCGCCACGGCAGGCCGCCGATCTTGTTCATGGCGTCGAGATGGGCGGTGGCTTCCTGGTCGGACTGCCCGCCGGAAAGGAAGGCAATGCCGGGAACGGCCGCCGGCACGCAAGCCTTCAGTAGCCGGACGGTCTTCTCGGCCACTTCTTCGACCGAAGCCTGCGTTGAACACTTCTTGCCGGAGATGGCCATGTTGGGTTTCAGGATCATGCCTTCCAACGCGACGCGCTGCACCCGCAACTCCTGGAAGGTCTTGTTGAGCACGCGCTGGGTCACGTCATAACAGCGGTCGATATCGTGATCGCCGTCCATCAACACTTCCGGCTCGACGATCGGCACGATCTGCGCGGCCTGACATAAGGCCGCATAGCGGGCGAGCGCGTGCGCATTGACGGAGATGGCCGTCATCGAAGGGATGTTGATGCCGATATCGATCACGGCACGCCATTTGGCGAACCGCGCGCCGCGTTCGTAATATTTCTTCAGCCGCTCGGCGAGCTTGTCGAGGCCCGCGGTGACCAGCTCGCCCGGGCAATTCGGCAGGGCCTGGGTTCCCTCGTCGACCTTGATGCCCGGGATGGCGCCCGCCTGTTCGATCAGCTTGATCAGCGGCGTGCCGTCCTTGGCGTTCTGCCAGATCGTCTCGTCATAGAGGATGACGCCCGAGATGTACCGGCTCATGGCCTCCTGCGAGCGAAACAGCATTTCGCGATAATCGCGGCGCGTTTCCTCTGTCGATTCGACCTTGATGGCGTCGAAACGCTTCTTGATCGTGCCTGAGGATTCGTCGGCGGCGAGCACGCCCTTGCCCGGCGTCACCATGGCAAGGGCGACCTTGTTGAGGTCGGCGAGATTCATCGGAACGTTCTCCAGAGCATGCCTTGCAAACCAAAATGGGCGGTTCTCGGGCAACGGCCGAGAAAACCTTCGCTCAGGGGCAGGCAGCTCGCGGAGATCGGCGTGATATCACGCCACCTTCGGATCGAGCTCGCCCTTGGCGTAACGCTTGGCCATGTCCGCCGTGGTCATCACCTTCTTGATCTTGCTCGCCTGACCCGCGGTGTTGAATTCCTGCAGCCGCTGCTTGCACAGCTTGGCCATCGCGTCCATTGCCGGCTTGAGATATTTGCGCGGGTCAAACTCTTCCGGATTGTCCTTCAGAACCTTGCGGATCTGGCCGGTCATCGCCATCCGGTTGTCGGTGTCGATGTTGATCTTGCGGACGCCGTGCTTGATGCCGCGCTGGATTTCCGAAACCGGCACGCCCCAGGTCGGCTTCATCTTGCCGCCGTTGGCGTTGATGATTTCCTGCAGGTCCTGCGGCACCGAGGACGAACCATGCATCACCAGATGCGTGTTCGGAAGCTTGCGGTGGATTTCCTCGATCACGTTCATGGCGAGGATGTCACCGTCGGGCTTGCGGGTGAACTTGTAGGCGCCATGCGAGGTGCCCATCGCGATCGCCAGCGCATCGACCTTGGTTTCCCTGACGAACTTGACGGCCTCGTCCGGGTTGGTCAGCAACTGGTCGTGCGACAATTTGCCTTCGGCGCCGTGGCCGTCTTCCTTGTCGCCCATGCCGGTTTCCAGCGAGCCGAGCACGCCGAGCTCGCCTTCCACCGAAATGCCGCCGAGATGCGCCATGTCGGTGACGGTCTTGGTGACGCCGACATTGTAGCTCCAGTCGGCCGGGCTCTTGCCGTCGGCCTTCAGCGAGCCGTCCATCATCACGGAGGTGAAGCCGGCCTGGATTGCGGTCATGCAGGTGTCGGGGCCGTTGCCGTGATCGAGATGCACGCAGACCGGGATCTGCGGATAGATTTCGGTGACCGCGTCCATCATGTGCTTCAGCATGATGTCGTTGGCGTAGGAGCGCGCGCCGCGCGAGGCCTGGATGATGACGGGGGCGTCGAGGCTGGAGGCGGCCTCCATGATGGCCAACGCCTGCTCCATGTTGTTGATGTTGAAGGCCGGCACGCCGTAATCATGCTCCGCCGCGTGGTCGAGCAATTGACGCAACGTAATCCGAGCCATCCGTAGTCTCCCTTGTCTTTGTGGCGCCCCGGGCGCCCGATCTGATCATAGCGTTTTCAAGCGAAGTGGGTACCGGTTCGGGTAGCAATCAAGCTTGCGCAGATTGCGTAAACTTATCTGCGGTAGAAAACGCGTCAAACGAAAGTCTTAGCGCAGTTTTAGAACTTCGACACCGGGCAGAGGTTTCCCCTCCATCCATTCAAGAAACGCGCCGCCTGCGGTCGAAACATAGCTGAAATCATGGGCAACCCCGGCCTGGTTGAGGGCCGCGACGGTGTCGCCGCCGCCGGCGACCGAAACCAGCTTCTTGGCTTTGGTCCGCTCCGCCGCATGTCTGGCCGACACCATGGTGCCGCGGTCGAACGGCGTCATCTCGAAGGCCCCGAGCGGGCCGTTCCAGACCAGCGTCGCGGCGTCGTCGATGGCGGCGTGAATGCGCGCGATCGATTGCGGGCCGACGTCGAGGATCATGCCTTCGGCCGGAATGGCGTCCAGCCCGTAGGCGTGGGAGGGCGAATTGGCCGCGAAATGATAGGCGACCACGGCGTCGACGGGCAGGATGATGGCGCAGTTCGCGGCTTCCGCCTTGTCCATGATCCGCAGCGCGGTCGCGGCGAGGTCCTTTTCCGCCAGCGATTTGCCGACGCCGACGCCCTGCGCATGCAGGAAGGTATTGGCCATGCCGCCGCCGATGACCAGCGCATCGACCTTGCTGACAAGGTTTTCCAAAAGATCGATCTTGGTCGAAACCTTGGCGCCGCCGATGATCGCGATGACAGGCTTGGTCGGCGCTTCCAGCGCTTTGCCAAGCGCGTCGAGTTCGGCCTGCATGGTGCGGCCGGCATAGGCCGGCAGCTTGTGGCCGAGGCCTTCGGTGGTGGCGTGGGCACGGTGCGCGGCCGAGAAAGCGTCGTTGACCCAGATGTCGCCGAGTTTTGCCAACTCTGCCACGAAGGTTGGATCGTTCTTTTCTTCCTCTTTATGGAAGCGGGTGTTCTCCAGGCACAGGATGTCGCCATCCTTCATCGCGGCGACGGCCTTGGCGGCGGGCTCGCCGATGCAGTCGTCGGCAAACGCGACCGGCTTCTTGATCACCTCCGAGAGCGCGGCGGCGACGGGTTTCAGCGAGTCCTTGGCGTCGCGTCCCTTCGGCCGGCCGAAATGCGCGAGCAGGATCACCTTGCCGCCCTTGCCGGAAATCTCGGTGATGGTCGGCGCGACGCGTTCGAGCCGTGTCGCGTCGCTGACGCGGCCGTTATCCATGGGCACGTTGAGGTCGACGCGCAGCAGTACGCGCTTGCCCTTTACGTCGACGTCATCGAGGGTGCGGAATGATTTTGTCATGCGCGATCTCTTCGGGCGCTTTCTTGTCCAGGGCGCACTGCGGCGCGAAGTGCCGCTGTGCCGAACCGGGACCTACGCAGGGATGGGTCCCGGCTCTGCGGAGCAGCGTGTAAAACGCTGCACCGCGTCCGGGACACGAGACTTACAGCAGCTTCCCCATCGCCACGGCGGTGTCGCCCATGCGGTTGGAGAAACCCCATTCGTTGTCGTACCAGGACATCACCCGCACCAGCGTGCCGTTCTGCACCTTGGTCTGGTCGACGTGGTACGTGGACGAGTGCGGATCGTGGTTGAAGTCGATCGAGACGTTCGGCGCGGTGGTGTAGCCGAGGATGCCCTTGAGCTCCTGCTCCGAGGCGCGCTTCATCGCCTCGTTGATTTCCTTCACGTCGGTGGCGCGCTTGGCGACGATCTTGAGGTCGACCACCGAGACGTTCGGCGTCGGCACCCGGATCGCGACGCCGTCGAGCTTGCCGAGAAGCTCGGGGAGCACGAGGCCGATCGCCTTGGCCGCACCGGTCGAGGTCGGGATCATCGACAGCGCGGCCGCCCGGCCGCGATAGAGATCGCTGTGCAGGGTGTCGAGCGTCGGCTGGTCGCCGGTATAGGCGTGGATCGTGGTCATGAAGCCGGTCTCGATGCCGACGGTGTCGTTCAACACCTTGGCGATCGGGGCCAGGCAATTGGTGGTGCAGGAACCGTTGGAAACGACCAGGTGGTCCCTGGTCAGCTTGTCGTGGTTGACGCCGTAGACGATGGTCGCATCGGCGCCGTCGGACGGCGCCGAAACCAGCACGCGCTTGGCGCCGGCCGTCAGATGGGCCGTCGCCTTGGCCTTGGCGCTGAAGATGCCGGTGCATTCCATCGCGATATCGACGCCGAGTTCCTTCCAGGGCAGCTTCGACGGGTCGCGCTCGGCGGAAACCTTGATCTTGCCGTTGCCGACGCTGATCGAGTCGCCATCGACGGTCACGGTGCCGGGGAACCGACCATGCACGGAGTCGAAGCGCAGCAGATGGGCGTTGGTCTCGACCGGGCCGAGATCGTTGATCCCGACCACTTCGATATCCCTGCGGCCGGATTCCGCGATGGCCCGCAAGATGTTGCGGCCGATGCGGCCAAATCCATTGATCGCGACCCGAATTGCCATGCTTTTTCTCCCTTAATAGCTGGCGCCGTCCCCGCGGACAGTTTCCAAAAAGGAGACGTTCCACGAGGGGCTTACGGCGGATCGCCCGGTTCTGCCGGGCGAGAACGGTCAAGATGGGACCTTAGGTAGCCCTTTTTCCCAATAATCTCAACCGTCAGCCCAAGCGCTTCAGGGCAGCGTTGACCGCAGCCTCGGCGGTAATTCCGAAGTGCTTGTAAAGGTCCTTGGCGGGCGCGCTCGCGCCGAAACCGTGCATGCCGATGAATTCGCCATCCTGGCCGATCACGGCATCCCAGCCCCAGCGCACCGCGGCCTCGATCGCGATCTTCACCGGCGCATTGCCGATGATGGCCTTCTGGCGGTCCGCCGGCTGCGCCAGCAGCAGTTCGAGCGCCGGCACCGAGACCACCCGCGACGCGATGCCGCGTTCCGCCAACTGCTTCTGGGCGGCCACCGCGATTTCGACCTCGGAGCCGGAGGCAAACAGCGACACCTTGGCTTCGCCCTGCGCCGCGACCAGTTCATAGGCGCCATGGCTGCAGGGATTGTCCGCCGGCGCCGAAGTGCGCAGTTGCGGCAGGTTCTGACGGGTCAGCGCCAGCACCGTCGGGCCGTCGATGCGGTTGAGCGCCAGCTCCCAACACTCCGTCACCTCGACGGCGTCGCAGGGCCGGAACACGCGCATGTTGGGAATAGCCCGCAGCGCCGCCAGATGTTCGACCGGCTGATGCGTCGGACCGTCTTCGCCGAGCCCGATCGAATCGTGTGTCATCACGTAGACGACGCCGGTGCCCATCAGGGCCGCGAGCCGCATCGCCGGCCGCGCGTAGTCAGTGAAGATCAGGAAGGTCGCGCCGTTCGGCGCAAAGCCGCCATGCAGGAAGATGCCGTTCATGGCCGCGCACATGCCATGCTCGCGGATGCCGTAATGGATAAAACGGCCCTTCGGCGTCTTGGCGGAAAACGCGGTTGCTGATTTCGCCTTGTTGTTGTTGGAGCCGGTGAGGTCGGCGGAGCCGGCGAGGAATTCCATCGGCATCGCGGCGAAGATCGCCTCGATCGCGGATTCCGATGATTTGCGCGTGGCAATATTTTCCGGCTTCTCGAGCAGCCCCTTTTTGTGGGCCTTGAGCGCCTTTGCCAATGAGGCCGGCCGCTCATGCCGCAGCCGCCGCTCGAACTCGGCGCGCTTGCGGTTGCCGAGTTCGGCAAAGCGGCCTTCCCAGGCCTTGCGCTCGGCGGCACCGCGCGAGCCTGCTTCGCGCCAGGCTTTCAGCACATCCTCGGGCACCGAGAACGGTTCCAGCGAAATGCCGAGCTTTTCCTTGGCGCCCTTGAGTTCTTCAGCGCCGAGCGCCTCGCCGTGGGCTTTCGCGGTGCCGGCCCGCGTCGGCGCACCGAAACCGATGGTGGTCTTGCAGGCGATCAGCGTCGGCTTGCTGGATTTCTGCGCGCGGGTGATCGCGGCCGCAATCGCGTTCTGGTCATGGCCGTCGATCAGTTCGGCGGCCCAGCCGGCGGACTTGAAGCGCTTCACCTGGTCGACCGAGTCGGCGATCGAGGTCGGGCCGTCGATCGAGATGCCGTTGTCGTCGTACAGCACGATCATCTTGCTGAGCTTCCAGTGCCCGGCCATCGCGATCGCTTCCTGCGACACGCCCTCCATCAGGTCGCCGTCGGAGGCGAGCACATAGGTGTGGTGGCCGACCACCTTTTTGCCGAACTCCGCGGCGAGCATCTTTTCCGCCAGCGCCATGCCGACTGCGGTCGCGATGCCCTGGCCGAGCGGGCCGGTGGTGGTCTCGATGCCCTTGGTGTGGAAGTTCTCGGGGTGACCCGGCGTCAGCGAGCCGAGCTGGCGGAAATGCTTGATCTGGTCGAGCGTCATGTCCTTGTTGCCGGTCAGATACAGCAACGCATAGAGCAGCATCGAGCCATGTCCGGCCGACAACACGAATCGGTCACGGTCCGGCCAGTTCGGCTCGGCGGCGTCGAATTTGAGGAACTGGGTGAACAGCACGGTGGCGACGTCGGCGGCGCCCATCGGCAAACCGGGATGGCCTGACTTCGCCTTCTCGACGGCGTCCATGGCAAGGCCACGGATCGCATTGGCCATACGGGTATGATCGACCTGCGTCATGATGAAAATCCGCTTGAAATGAGGAGGTTGGTGACGATCCGCCCGCCGGCGAATTGCAGCGAAAGCGTGCCCTGCGGCACTGAAACTCCGGGGCTGGATAGCACCTCAATCCGCCGAGTCCAAGGTTCGGTAACGCGCTTGCGGTGCGAAAAGTTGCCCGAGGCAGGGTCCGTAAAAGTGGATTCCGGTCGGGATGAGCAGTCATACCAATCGGTATGACCGGTCATACCGATCGGTATGACCGGCGATCCCGATCTAGCGGTGCATAGTTTTGCGGCGACGTTGCGCTAGCCTCGCTTGCCACGTAAATTTCCCGATCTAACCGCTTGCCGAACCGCAGATTTTGCTGTGCGGCTGGCCGATCGAAGGTGTGTACTGTCTCTGATGAGCGATCGTCCTGCCAACGGGCCCGGCCATGCCGAGCCGGTCTTTGCCGACATCGACGCCGCGACGCGGCGGTTGATGGTGGCGCTTGACGCCCTGGAAGCCGCGGCCGAGCGGCGGCGCGACGCGGACCGCGACGAGAACGAACTGGCAAGCCGGATCCAGGCGCTCGGCACCGATCGGTCGCGGCTCGCCGACGAACTTGACGGTTCGCTGGTGAAGACGCGGCGGCTGGAGCGCACCAACCGCGAGATCGCCGAGCGGCTGGATGCCGCGATCGGCACCATCCGCGCCGTGCTCGATGACGACGCTGACGCCGGAGTGATCGAATGAGCCACATCAACGTCACCATCAACGGCCGGCAATACCGCATGGCCTGCGAGGAAGGGCAGGAGGTGCGGCTGCTCAAGCTCGCCGAGAGCCTGGAATCGCGGGTCGAGGAGTTGCGCGGAAAATTCGGCGAGATCGGCGATGCGCGCCTCACCGTGATGGCGGCGCTGACGGTGTGCGACGAACTGCTCGACGCCAACCAGCGCATGCATGCGCTGGAGGGAGAACTCGAGAACCTGCGCAGCGTTCGGGTCGCCGCCACCGATCGCGCCCGGACCACGCAGATCGCGGTCGCCAATGCGCTCAACGCCGCAGCCGACCGGATCGAAAAGACCACGCAGGTGCTGAACCGCACCATCGGCGGCGGCGTCGCAATCGGGTGATTTCTTTCTTACCCTCCAAGGCTTTCTTACCCTCCAAGGCTTTCTTACCCTCCAAGGGAGGGTACGAATCGCAAGCGCGCCCCGCGCCTCCGTTGCCGTGTACAGCCGCCCCTTACCGCTGGCGGAGGCGGCCCATAATGCCTACATTGGGCGGGCGAAGCTGCGTCGTTCGTCAGGAGCCATAATATCCCCGGGGCCTTATCGATCCTTTAGGGAACTGTCCCTGGCCGGGTCCGTGGACCCGGTCATATGGTGCCCACCTACTTTCGTAGGGAACTCCGGGATCGAGTGCTTCAACGGCGATCGCGGCCTCGCACTTTTGTTTTTGTCGCGTCCGATTTTGTTCTGCCCGCGCGTGTCCGCCGCGGCGTCTCGGTCGAATCACTGAAGTCTCTGGATTACTGGGTCACCTGCTCCCGTGCGCCGTTGCGCACAGAGCGGGGGATGACAGCGGAAGGATACTGCATGACGACAACCCTTTCGAAAGCCGATCTTCGCGCCGCCGCGCTCGCCAAGCGCGATGCCTTGAGCGACGAGCAGCGCACCGCTGCGGCGCAGGCGATGGTGAAACGTGCTTTGCCATTCGAGATCGCGCCGGGGACCGTCGTCTCCGGATATTCGCCGATCCGCAACGAGATCGACCCGGCGCCGTTGCTGCGACACCTCTCCGGGCTCGGCGCGAAGCTGGCGCTGCCGGTGGTGCCGGCGCGCGGCAAGTCGCTGATCTTTCGCGCCTGGTCGCCCGACGACCGGCTGATGCTCGGGCCGCTCGGCATTCCCGAGCCGTCACCGGCCGCGGCCGAGGTGATTCCCGATGTCATGCTGGTGCCGCTGGCGGCGTTCGACCGGCAGGGCCACCGCATCGGTTATGGCGCCGGGCATTACGACTTCACGCTGGAGCATCTGCGCAAGGCAAAGGCCATCATCGCCGTCGGCACAGCCTTTGCGGTGCAGGAAATAAAAGCGGTTCCGGCCCAGCCGCACGACGTGGCGCTGGATTATGTGCTAACGGAAAAGAAAGTGTTCGATTTCCGGAGCTGAATTTTGCGTATCCTGTTTATCGGTGACGTCGTCGGCAAGACCGGCCGCACCGCAATATCCGAACATCTGCCCGATATGGTCAGGGACTGGTCACTCGATCTCGTCATCATCAATGGCGAGAATTCCGCCGGCGGCTTCGGGATCACCGAGACGATCTACCAGGAATTCATCGACGCCGGCGCCGATGCGATCACGCTCGGCAACCACGCCTGGAATCAGAAGGAGGCGCTGGTGTTCATCGAGCGCGCGCCGCGCCTGATCCGCCCCTTGAATTTTCCGCGCCATACGCCTGGCCGCGGCTCAGCCCTGATCGACACCAAGAACGGCAAGCGCGCGCTGGTCATCAACGCCATGGGCCGCGTCTTCATGGAGCCGCTGAACGATCCCTTTAGCGCGGTGGGCAAGGAGCTCGATGCCTGTCCGCTGCGCGATGCCGCAGACGCCATCGTCGTCGATTTCCACGGCGAGGCGACCAGCGAAAAGCAGGGCATGGGCTTCTTCTGCGACGGCCGCGCCAGTCTCGTGGTCGGCACCCACACCCATGTCCCGACGGCCGATCACCAGATCCTGTCTGGCGGCACTGCCTACATGAGCGACGCCGGCATGACCGGCGACTACGACTCGATCATCGGTATGCAGAAGGAAGAGCCGCTGCATCGCTTCACCACCGGCATCCCCTCGGGCCGGTTCGAGCCGGCCTTCGGTGTCGCCACCCTCTCAGGCGTCGCGGTCGAAACCGACGATGCGACCGGGCTGGCGCTGCGGATTGCGCCGGTGCGGGCCGGCGGCCGGCTGGAGCCGGCGACGCCGGGGTTTTGGGCGAGCTAGCCTGCGACAGTTTGCCGTGCTTTGATGCGGCGGGAGTTGGCGCTCGACCCGGGAGAACTCTTGGCTATCAAGCACGTGGAGCGTCGTTTGGCGGCGGTGGTCGCGGCTGATGTCGCCGGCTACAGCCGTTTGATGGGCGGCGACGAAGAACGGACGCTGGCCGATCTGAAACATGTCCGGGCGACACTGATCGATCCGGCCATCGCCAATCATCGCGGCCGCATCGTCAAGACTTCCGGCGACGGGCTGCTGGTCGAGTTCGCCAGCGCCGTCGATGCGGCGCGTTGCGCGGTCGAAGTCCAGCGCGCGATGGCGGAGCGAAACGCCGCCGTGCCCAGCGACATCCGACTGGAATTCCGCATTGGCATTCATGTCGGCGACATCATCATCGACGACGACGATATTTTCGGCGACGGCGTCAACATCGCCGCGCGTCTTGAAGGCATGGCCGAACCCGGCGGCATCTGCATCTCCGACGACGCTCACCGGCAGATCCGCGGCAAGGTCGATATCGACTTCGGCGATCTCGGCTCGCAGGCCCTGAAGAACATCGCCGAGCCGATGCGCGTCTGGCAGGTTCGCGTCGGCGGCGAGCCCGCGTCGGCGCCGGCCAGGAGTGTAGCGGTTGGTTCAGCCAGGAGTCCGGAGCTGGCATCGAGCCAGCTTCCCCCGCTGCCCGATAAGCCGTCGATCGCGGTGCTGCCGTTCGACAACCTGAGCGGCGATCGCGAGCAGGAATATTTCGCCGACGGCATGGTCGAGGAGATCATCACCGCGCTGTCGCGGTTCAAGTCGCTGTTCGTGATCGCGCGCAATTCGAGCTTCGCCTACAAGGGCAAGGCGGTCGACATCAAGCTGGTCGGGCGCGAACTTGGCGTGCGCTATGTGCTCGAAGGCAGCGTTCGCAAGGTCGGTCAAAAGGTTCGCATCAGCGGTCAGTTGATCGAGGCGGCGACCGGCAATCACATCTGGGCCGACCGGTTCGATGGTGTACTGGAGGATATCTTCGGTTTGCAGGACCGGATCGCAACCAGCGTGGTCGGGTTGATCGCGCCCAGACTGGAGCAGGCCGAGATCGAGCGGGCGCGACGAAAGCCGACGGAAAAACTCGACAGCTACGATTTCTATTTGCGTGGCGCGGCGTTGCTGCACCAGTGGTCGTCGCTGACGGATGCGCAGGCGTTTTTCGAAAAGGCGATCGAGCGCGATCCGGAATACGCGGCGGCCCATGCCATGGTCGGCTGGATGTGGATGGCGCGACAGGCCATCAACGGCCTGCCGCTCGATGCCGCGCAGCGCACCCAGGCCATCCGGCACGCGCGGCTCGCCACCCGGCTCGCCGACGAAGATGCGTTCGTGCTGGCGACCGCCGGCCACGTCATGGCCTATCTCGCCCACGAATACGACCTCGGCGTTGCCATGATCGAGCAGGCGATCGATCTCAACCCGAACCTCGCCATCGTGTGGTTTTCGCGCGGCTGGGTCTCGTTGATGTGCGACGAGACCGAACGCGCGATCGAGAGTTTCGACCGCATGCTCCGGCTGAGCCCGCTGGATCCGCTGCGCGTCAGCGCCTGGAACGGCACCTCACACGCGTTCTTTTCGCTGTCGCGCTACGAGGAGGGCTGTGCCGCGGCGCTGAAATCGATCCAGTTCAATGTCAACGCGCACTCGCTGGGCGCGTTCATCATCAATGCTGTGCGCGCCGGACGCCCCGGCGAGACGCAGAAGGCGGTCGGCCGGCTCCTGAAGATTGCGCCGGGTTTTCGAACCTCGCATGTGACCGAGGCCTATCCGGTGCGCCGCGTCCACCGCCGCGATGAAATCGCCGCCGCGCTTCGCGACGCCGGTTTGCCGGATTAGCTCACCCGCCGATTACTCCGCCGTCTGCTTGCGCAACTCAGCCACGTCCTGCGCCGTCAGCCTCGAACCTTTGCTGCCGAAACGCGCGGTGACGTAGTTGGCGACGGCAGCGATCTCGTCGTCGGAATAGGCGTCGCCGAACGCCGGCATCGAGAGTGCGCCGTCGGGCGTATGGCGTTTGGTGCCGGAGATCACGATCTGCGCCACATTGGTGGCGCCGGGATCGTTGACCGCCCACGCGCCGGTCAGCGTCGCCATCGGCGAGATCGCGCTTTCGCCGCTCCAGCTATGACAACTGACGCAAGCGCCCTGGAACACCATCTTGCCGCGGGCCTCTTGCAGACCGTCCTTGTGCGAAGCCGATGCCGGCGGTGCGAGGGTTGCCGGCAAGTCGCTGGAGGTGGTCGGCGGAACGCTGCGCAGATAGGTCACGATGGCGCGGATGTCTTCCGGCGCCATCTGGCTAAAGCTGTGGTCGACCGCTTCGCCCATCGGTCCCGATGCGGTGCCGTGGCCCGCGGCATGTCCGATCGAGAGATAGGAGATCAGGTCGTCGTCACGCCAGCCGCCGACGCCGGTGGCCTTGTCCGAGGAGATGTTGAAGGCGCGCCAGCCCGCGGTGATCGCACCGGCGAATTTCTTGCGGTTGTTGAGCGCGAACGCCAGATTGCGCGGCGTGTGGCATTCGCCGCAATGGGCGAGCGCTTCGGCGAGATAGGCGCCGCGGTTCCATTCCGGGCTCTTCGAGGTGTCCGGCTCGTATCGCGTGTCCGGATTGAAAATCTCCGACCAGAACATCATCGCCCAGCGCTGGTTGAACGGAAATGAAAGTGTATTGGCTGGTGGCGTCGCGCGCACCGGCGCGAGGCTGAACAGATAGGCCTTGATCGCCAGCGCATCGGCGTCGCTGATATAGGTGTAGGACGTATACGGCATCGCCGGATAAAGCCGCGCGCCGTCGTGGCGGACGCCGCGCTGAACCGCGTTGAGGAAATCCTGGTCGCTGTAATTGCCGATCCCGGTTTCCTTGTCGGGGGTGATGTTGGTCGAATAGAGCGTGCCGAACGGCAGCTTGAAGCCGAGACCACCGGCATATTCCTTGCCGCCCTGCATGGTGTGGCAGACCATGCAGTCGGCTGCCTTCGCCAGATATTCGCCGCGCTCCACGGCACTTGCCTGTGCGAGCGCCTTGGGAACACCGGTCGGATTGGCGTCCTTGTAATCTTTCAGTTCGACGCGTGGGCCACCGGCGAACGCCATCGGGTCGGGGCCGCGGATGACCCAGACGGCGATCAGCCCTGCCGCCACCACGATGCCGACGACGATCGTCAGAATACGACGGGCATGCGGGCTCATGCTTTTTTCCCCGCCGCCAGCAGAGAACGGTCGATCGGCAACCTGCGCAAGGCGACGCCGGTCGCGGCATAGATCGCGTTGCGCAAGGCGGGCGGTCCCGCCGTGGTGCCGGTCTCGCCGATACCGCCCGGCGCTTCGCCGCTTTTGACGACATGAACCTGGATTTTGGGCGCCTGATCGATCCGCAGCATCCGGTAGTCGTGGAAGTTGGATTGCTGGACGCGTCCCTTGTCGATGGTGATCTCGCCGTAGAGTGCGGCGGTGAGGCCGAAGATCAGTCCGCCCTCGACCTGCGCCATGATGATGTCCGGATTGACGGCGATGCCGGTATCCACCGCCGAGGTCACGCGGCGCAGCTTGATCTCACCCTGCTCGTCGACTTCCGCTTCCACCACGGTGGCGATGAAACTTCCGAAGGACGGTTGCAGACACACGCCGCGCCCGACGCGCGCCGGCAGCGGCTGACCCCAGTTGGCTTTTTCCGCGGCGAGATTGAGTACCGACAGGAACCGCGGCTGGTTGGCGAGCATGCCGCGACGAAATTCAACGGGGTCCTTGCCGGCCTTGCGCGCCAGTTCGTCCATGAAGCATTCGGCGGCAAACACATTGTTGTTGGGGCCGACGCCGCGCCAGAACCCGGTCGGCACCGCCGGCGGTTCGGCCCGGACATATTCGACGTGGAAATTCGGAATGTCGTAGGGCAGGTCGGCCGCGCTATCGATGGCGTCGATGTCGATGCCCTTCTGGAACGCCGGCGGCAGCCACCGCGCCAGGATCGCAGCACCCGCGATCTTGTATTTCCAGCCGACGACCTTGCCGCCGGACAGGCTCGCCGCGATGGTGTCGCGATAGACCGGGCGATAGACATCATGCTGGATGTCTTCCTCGCGGGTCCACACCACCTTTACCGGTCCGTCGACCTGCTTGGCGATGCGAACGGCCGCGACCACCATGTCAGGTTCGAGCTTGCGGCCGAAGCCGCCGCCCAGCAGATGCTGGTTCACGGTCACCTTCTCGACCGGCAGCCCGGCCGCCTTGGCCGCCTCCGATTGCACCCGCGCCATGATCTGCGTCCCGGTCCAGACCTCGCAGGAATCAGGCTTGAGATGAACGGTGGCGCTCAGCGGCTCCATCGTCGCATGGGCAAGAAACGGCAACTCGAACGAGGCTTCGAACTTTTCACCGGCTGCGAGGCCCTTGGCGATATCGCCGTTGGACTTTGCGACCACGCCGTCCTTTTCGCTGGCGGCACGGAGGTCGTCCCAGACCGTTTTCGAACTAACCTTGGCGTTCGCCCCCTCGTTCCACTCGATCCTGAGCGCTTCGAGGCCCTTCTTCGCCGCCCACATGTGATCGCCGACCACGGCAACGAGATCGTCGAGCACCACGATCTTGCGCACGCCTGGAATTTTCTTCGCAGCACTGTCGTCAACCTTGCCGACCTTGCCGCCGAAAACCGGACATTGCGCCAGCGTTGCGAACTTCATGTCCGGCAGCATCGCATCGATGCCGTAGACGGCCTTGCCATTGACCTTGTCTGGTGTATCGAGCCGCTTCAGCGGCTGGCCGATAGTGACGAAATCCTTGGGGTCCTTGAGTGGGACATCCTTGGGCGGCGTCAGGCTGCCCGCGGCCTGCGCCAGCGCGCCATAGGAAAGCGTCCGCCCACTCGCCTTGTGCGTCACCACGCCCTTCGATGTGGTGCAGCTTGCCGGATCGACTTCCCATTGCGCCGCCGCCGCCTGCACCAGCATGGCGCGCGCGCTGGCGCCGGCCTGGCGAAGCGGCTTCCAGAAAGCCCGGACTGACGTGGAGCCGCCGGTTGCCTGAATGACGAAGATCGGATTGCCGTAGAGCTTCTCGTTGGCCGGCGCGTGCTGCAGCTTCACTTGCGACCAGTCGGCGTCGAGCTCATCGGCCAGAATCATCGAAATGGCAGTGTAGATTCCCTGTCCCATCTCGACTTGCGGCATCACCAGCGTGGTCGCGCCCTCGGCGTCGATGCGGATGAAGGCGTTGGGTGCGAACTTGCCGTCGGTCAGGTCAGGCGGCTGCACCGGCTCGTTGACCGCGGCGCGCAGCGGAAAGTGAAAGGCGAGCAGGAAGCCGCCGGCCAGTCCGCTGCTCAGCAGCGCACGGCGTGAAACGCCACCGGAGGTCTTGCGCGCGGCACTCTTCTCAATCGATATCATGGCGCGCTCCTACGATTGGCGTCCGGTTGCGGCCTGCTTGATCGCCTCGCGAATGCGCACATAGGTGCCGCAGCGGCAGATATTTCCAGCCATCGCCGCGTCGATGTCGGAATCGTCGGGGTTGGGCGTGGCGGCAAGCAGCGCCGCCGCCGACATGATCTGGCCGGGCTGGCAATAACCGCACTGGATCACTTCGAGATCGAGCCAGGCTTTCTGTACCTTGGCTCCCGTGGGCGAAGCGCCGACCCCTTCGATGGTTGTCACGTTGCGATCACGTACCGCGCCGACCGGCAGCACGCAGGATCGCACCGCCTTGCCGTCGATATGCACGGTGCAGGCGCCGCATTGGGCGATGCCGCAGCCGAATTTGGTTCCGGTCATGCCGAGAATGTCGCGCAGCACCCAGAGCAGCGGCATGTCGGCGGGGGCGTCGAAGGATTTTGGTTCGCCATTGATGGTCAGCGTGGTTGCCATATGCACCCCCAGAGATTCGACGGCCGCGGGCAGCGGACACGTTGGCGGAGTACGAGAAACATACCCCACAGCAACGAACTAGGAAGCGGAAATGCGCATGGCAATGCCGGTCTGCATGGTCGAAGCGTCAGTCGATGCGCATCACGAAATCGTGCGGGACCGACTGCATCAGTTTTGGGCTGATTGAAGTCCTAACGTGGCGGAATTTTACCCGTTTCGAGCCAACTGCGTCGGCTTTGCCGGTTGCGCCGTCTTCGGATGGTGGTCGTGCAAGTACGAAGCCAAATGGTTTCGAATCGTGACGTCCCCGGCCACCGCGCTCTCGAACAGGCTTTCCTGCACGTCGCGAGGCAGGTGCGGCCACATTGCGAGCGCGGCCTTGCCCAACAGGCCTTCGAACTCGAGAGTTGAGTTATTCATCGTTTTTGGATCACTCGGTTCGGAACGGACTCTTGCGGGGGCAAATTGCCACCCTTGTTCCGCCTGTTCCGGCTCGCGGTGAACAAATTCGCGATGGATCTCCCTCCC
This sequence comes from Afipia sp. GAS231, assembly GCF_900103365.1. Taxonomy (NCBI): domain Bacteria; kingdom Pseudomonadati; phylum Pseudomonadota; class Alphaproteobacteria; order Hyphomicrobiales; family Nitrobacteraceae; genus Afipia; species Afipia sp. GAS231. Next base: position 2,710,172 of record NZ_LT629703.1, on the reverse strand, counting down.
GGTTTCGTTGACAACCAATATCTCAAGGTCCTGGTCGTCCCACAGCCTGTTGTCGCGGAAGTCCTGCGCGATCTCTTTGCAGTAGCTGATCGCTTCAGCATTGCTGCTGAACTCAATGCCGATGCGGTCTCTCATCGGGACGCCGTCTTTCATGCCGAAAAAGAATCTTCGCATGGTCAACGCTCGGTTCTGCGGATTTCGACCAACCTAGCGCTCCTCTTCGATGAAGTCATGAGGCTTCGCTGGATTGGACGGGAGTGTTGCAAAGATTGGACGCGAGTGTTGCAAAATTCTCAGCCGGGTAGGTGCCACAGCGAGTCGGTAATGCAACCAGATTGCCCCTGCTGCTTTCTCGCCGTCTGTTCGATTTTGCTCATTTTCCCAAAAATAATAATGAGTTGGAACGCTTTTCAAATGGCGAAAAGCCCCAGCGTCGGGGGAGATCGCTGGGGCCATCACACACCTATCGAACGCCGTTGGGCAGAGCGTTCGATACGGCTAAGCCGTCCCGGCGGCAATTGTTCCCGGCGCGCGGCTGGTAACTTCAAAAAAAGCCGCTTCGGATTTCATGACCGTCCACCCATCACCGAAGCATGCGAGCCGCCCGCTTCGGGGCAGTCTGAAGCAGATCTGAAATTTCCATTGCGTGGTCAAAATTGAGCGGCTTCAGAACCCGGGATGTGCTGACATTGGCGCTGGATGGGACGCCATGGAGCCGCGCTCCGTTCGCAAAGAGCGGCCCCGGCAGGAAGCCAGCTCCCAAGGCTGGGGCCGTTCTCCTGGCGCCGCTCGTCACGCTTCGCGCTTGATCTCGGGTTTGTCGTACAAGACCGCGTTCAACAGCGAACTGTTGACCTCAACTCTTCCGTTGTAGTTGATGAAGCCAAGCTTGCGGAATTTGTTCATGAAGAAGCTGACGCGGGACCGGGTCGTGCCGATCATTTCCGCCAGCGTTTCCTGGCTAATATGGGGAATGATGGGCTGAGGATTCCCGTCCTTGCCGAAATTCGCCAACAGAAGCAGCAGGCGAGCTAGCCGCTTTTCACTGGAGTGGAACAGCTGGTCGATCAGATCTTCTTCAATCCGGCTGTTGCGGGTCAGCAAGTAGGCCATGAACATCTCGGAAAACTTCGGCTGATCGTGGAGCAGTGCAAGCATCGACGTCTTCGTGATGGAGGTAAGCAGACTATCCTCCATCGCGGTCGTGGTGGCGATGCGCACCGAATGACCGTTCATGCAGCCTTCGCCAAAGAACTGACCGGGTCCAAAAATCCCGACCACCGCTTCCTTGCCTTGTTCGGAGATGACGACGACCTTGACCCGGCCCTTTTGAATGTAAAAGACCGTATCCGCCGCGTCCCCTTGCGCGAAAACGATCTGGTCCTTGCGAAATTCAAGGATGGTTTTCCCCTCGCCCACGATGGCGAGAAACGCCTTGGGATCGAAAACAGTCTGGTTACTGTTATTTGCCATTTCCGGTCTGGTCCCGCGTGCTGGGATTTCTACCTTGGCCATTAATGGCCCAGGCGATCAGGGCAAAATGCCGCTGACGCGGCCATGCTTGATGCCATGCCAATCCTGTCCCGGGTCAGGGGGCGCCGCTATCTGTCGGTGCTCGCGTGGGCCGGCCCGGGCGGGATCGAACGCGCGTATTTTATGATTACCCGGCGGAGTTCGTAAAGTTCAACCATCGTGTGGCGGCGCTCTTCCACGGGCAGGCGATCGGCAGAGGCCGTGATGCCTTACCCTTCGCAGGAGGCGGGGCGTCAAAACTCTCCGTTGCCGGTGGATGCCGGATGAGTCATCGGTGATGGAGCGCCGTGCCGCGTTGCAACACCGTCAGGACTGCCGGAATCCCATGCGGAAGGCGCCCCAATGGCGGCCGCGGACGTGGATCGGCGAGGACAAGTCCTTCATCAGCACGAAATTGCCGCCGCCCATGTCGCGCCGGTAGGTCTGCAGCAGGAACGGCCGCGTGTTGGCCGCGACCTTCTTGACGGCGCGGTCGTTGAAGAGGCGCCGGTTGCGGCAGTTGGCATTGTTCCAGACCGGGTCGGCCCCCTTGCGGATGACGATAGTTCGGGTTGTGGGTCGGAAGGTAGCCACCCCGGGCCCAGGCAACGCAAAACACGATGCGCGGATCGTATTTCTGAACCGGATCCTGGATCGCAGGCAGGATGCGGTCGGTCAGGGCGACGTAGTCGGTCAGGTATTGCTTCGGATCGGTGCCGGGGATCTCGCGGTATTTCTCGTCCATCAACTGATCGACCGTGATCTCGCCGCGTGCAACGGCATCGTCGAACGCGGCCGAGATCTGTTTGGCGGTTTCGATCACGACGCGGATCAGGGGCGCATCCGAGGTCTCGACGCCGCTGTCGGCGATCAGCGCGATCAGCCCCTCGGAAATTTCCAGCAGCTTGGCGACGCGATCATCGGCACGCCGCAAGTCGGTCGACGACAGATCGACGCCCTTGGCGAGATGGCCGAGCTCGTCGATCACGCGGTCGCAATGTGCGAGGTTGGAGGTCGCCGCTTTGGTGACGCCGTCGATCTCGCGGCCGACCGCAGTAAAGCCGTCCTGGACGCGGGCGATGATGCTCTGGATCCGCGCGGCGCCTTCGCCGGCGTTCTTGGCGCGAGCCGAGGCGTCGCCGCTCTCGCCGATCAGGTTGGTGACCTGGCCGTCGAGCCCGCGCACGGTATCGCCGATCAGTTGCGTCGCCTGTCTTGTCGCTTCGGCGAGGTTCTTTACCTCGCTGGCGACGACCGCAAAGCCGCGGCCGGCGGCGCCGGCGCGCGCGGCTTCGATGGTCGCGTTCAGCGCCAGCAGGTTGGTCTGCCGCGCAATCGCCTCGATCGATCCCGAGACCTTTGCGACTTCGGACAATGCCGAGCCGACCGAGCCCAGCCGGTGTTCGATGCGGCCGACCGCTTCGATCAGTTCGGCGATGTGCTGGACCGCGGTCTCGACGACGCTGCGCGATTGCGTGATTTCGCCGACGGCAGCGGTGGCGGCTGTCTGCACCGCCTGCGAGGCGTCGGCGATGCCGTGATTGGCGGAAACCATCGTCTCGGCGGTTTTCTGCAACTGGCCGAACCGGTCGGATTGGCTGGACACCCGGGAGGCTACTTCCTGCAGGTTGCCGGCGACGTCGGCGAGTTCGACGCCGAGGCCGCCGATCCGGTTGGCGAGTTGATCGACCAGCCGTTCGCTGGCCGACGGCGTCGGCGCAGCGGGCGTTGGTTCAGTGGGTTGAGCTGCCGGCATCACGGCATCTCCTTGGTTGAGTTCGGGATCATAGTCGGTACGCGGTGCGGAAGGCGCCCCAGTGGCGGCCCTTGACGCGGATCGGAACGTCGATCTCGCGCATCATGACGGTTTTGCCGTTACCCATGTCGCGGGCATAGCTCTGGACCAAATAGGCGCGTTGGTTGCGGCCTGCGGCAAGGCCCGCCGTATCGTTGAAGATGCGCCGGTTGCGGCTGTTGGCGGTGTTCCAGGTGACATCGCTCGGCCGCTGCGGGTGGGAATAGATCTTGTTGTGGACCGGCAGATAGCCGTTGCGATCGATCGTCGCACAGAACGCCATGCGCGGATCCTTGGCCAGGCAAGCTTCCTGGAACGCCGGCAACGCACGGTCGGCCCAGTCCAGCACCTTGGTGCGGTGCTGAACCGGATTGGTGCCCGGGATTTCCACATAGTCGGTGTCGAACATGTCCTCGATCGAGATCGCGCCGCTGGCGACGCCGTTCTCGAAGATTTTCGTCAGCGCGACGCCGGCCTCCATGGCGCGGGTGATGAATTCGGTGTTTTCGTCGTGGATCGCCCACAGCGCGTCCTCGATCGCTTCTTTCAAGGCGGCATCCGGCCGCTCGAACTGCGCCAGCACGCCGGCCTTGCTGCGTTCGCCGATGCGGATCCGGCAGGCGCCGACGTTCTGCAACGTGGCGGCCAGGGTTTCGTGCGGCGCCAGCCGTTCGGCATCCGGTCCGCTGATCAGGATGCCCTCGTTCGAAATCTCATAGACCGGGGCGGTGACGACGCCGCGCGACGTGGTCATTTCGATCTTGAGGCTGCAGGGCAGCTTTTCGCGCTTGCGGCGATCGGTGCCCTCGTTCTGACGCAGCAGCACGGCGCAGCGCGATTTGAGCTTCTGCGCGAACATCGTGACGGCCTGGCCGGCCTTGGCGACGCTTTCGCCATGCGCCTCGGCTTCCTTGGTGACGCTGTCGATTTCAGAGGCGCTGTCGCCGACCGAGACGATGAAGCGCGAGGTCGAGGCGGCGTTGTCGGACATCTCGCCGGTGGTCTGGCTCTGCTCGGCCACCGCGCCGTTGACGGTCTCGAACACCGGGCGGATCGCCTCGATCGCCTGCGAGATGCGCTGCACGGCATCGGCCGAACCGGTGGCGTCGCGCTGCAGGGCCTCGATCTTCTTGGTAATTTCCTCGGTGGCGTTCTGGGTCTGCACCGCCAGCGCCTTCACTTCGGTGGCGACGACGGCAAAACCGCGGCCGGCCTCGCCGGCGCGCGCGGCTTCGATGGTGGAATTGAGCGCCAACAGCGTGGTTTGCCGTGCGATCTGCGCGATCAGATTGACGACGTTGCCGATCGCGGCCGACGACTCGCGGAGCCTTGCGACATTGGCGCTGGCTTCGCGGGCGGCGGCGCTGGCCTGGTCGGCGAGCCTGCCGGCGTCGCGCACCTGCGAACCGATACCCTCGGCCGATTGGGTGAACTTGTCGGCGACCTGCGAAAAGGTCGTCGCCGTGGTTTGGGCAGCGCTGGTGTGGCCGGTCAGGGCGTCGGTGCGCTGACGGATGGTGGAAAGGGTCGCGGCCGTTGCCTCGGCCCCGCCGGCGACCGAACTGGCCGCCCGTTCCAGTTGGCGGATCATGCCGCCGAGTTCGAGCTCCAGCAGCTCAAGGATGGCCTTCGCCGAATCGCTCTCGGTGCTGACGGGTTCGGCCGCCGGTGCGGTTGCCGGAACCGGGTGTTCGACGGCCGGCGCAGCCGCTGTCGGCACGCGCTTTCCAAATAGACCGAACGCCATGGGGGCTCTTAAAAGTTGAGAATGGGTGGGACATCCTCTCATCCGAGCATGAAGTCATGGTTAACAGGTGCCTGATATTCCGGCATGCGGCACGGGTTCCCTTGCGCGAAATTGACGCAAGTCTTTGATTTTGGCCCGCCATCGGCCTATAAGGCCGCGTTTTCACCCCCAAAATCACTCCCGGACGAATCCAAGAGAGCCCCTATGGCCGGCCATTCCCAATTCAAGAACATCATGCACCGCAAGGGCAAGCAGGACGCCCAGAAGTCGAAGGTGTTCGGCAAACTGGCCCGGGAAATCACCGTGGCCGCGAAACTGGGCACCCCGGATCCGGCCATGAACCCGCGGCTGCGCGCCGCCATTATCGCGGCGCGCCAGGAAAACATGCCGAAGGACAATATCGAGCGCGCGGTGAAGAAGGCGACCGGCGGCGACAGCGAGAACTACGACGAAATCCGCTACGAAGGCTACGGGCCGGGCGGCGTCGCCGTGATCGTCGAGGCGCTGACCGACAACCGCAACCGCTCGGCTTCCGATATTCGCACCTACTTCACCAAATCCGGCGGTAATCTCGGCGAAACCGGCTCGGTGGCTTTCATGTTCGACCGCACCGGCGTCATCGAATATGACGCCAAGGTCGCTTCCGACGACGCGATGCTGGACGCCGCGATCGAGGCCGGCGCCGACGACGTGATCTCCAGCGAGAGCGGCCACGAGATCTACGCCTCGCAAGAAACTTTTCGCGAAGTGGCCAAAGCGCTGGAAGCGAAGTTCGGCGAAGCCCGCAAGGCCGCGCTGACCTGGAAGCCGCAAAACACCATCGCGGTCGAGGACGAGGTCGGCGAGAAGCTCTTGAAGCTGATGGACCTGTTGAACGAGCACGACGACGTCCAGAACGTCTACGCCAATTTCGAGATTTCCGACGCGCTGGTCGCCAAGATGGGCGGGTGACTTGTCGTCCCTGCGAACGCAGGAACCCATACCGCGTGATCTCTCGATTGTTCCGCGGTGGCTGGGACCCTTCGTCCAATAACCGCCAGTGGTTATGGGTCCCTGCTTTCGCAGGGACGACGATGCACCTCCGTCCTCCGGCAGGGGATGACCATTTTGTTTATGTTTCGTTCACTCGGCTCTGGCGTTATCACTACGCCATGACGTCACCCCCGATTCGCCAACCCGTCCGGATCATCGGCATCGACCCCGGCCTGCGCCGCACCGGCTGGGGCGTGATCGAGACCGAGGGCAATCGTCTCGTCTTCATCGGCTGCGGCTCGGTGGAGCCACCGGATCATCTGCCGCTGGCCAGCCGCCTTCTGGCGATCCATGAAGGGCTCGCCGCCGTGCTCGGCGATTTCCGACCGGCGGAGGCCGCCGTCGAACAGACTTTTGTCAACAAGGACGGGGTCGCGACGCTGAAGCTCGGCCAGGCGCGCGGGGTCGCGATGCTGGCGCCGGCGATGTTCGGCATCGAAGTGGCGGAATATGCGCCCAACCAGGTCAAGAAAACCGTGGTCGGCGCCGGCCATGCCGACAAGAACCAGATCGCGGTGATGCTGAAAATCCTGCTGCCGAAGGCCGAGCCGAAATCGGCCGACGCCGCCGACGCGCTGGCGATCGCGATCACCCATGCCCATCACCGCGCCAGCACCGCGCTGCGGCTGAAGGTGGCGAGCCTATGATCGGAAAACTCAAGGGCCTGATCGACTCTTACGGCGAGGACTACGTGATCCTCGACGTCGGCGGCGTCGGCTATCAGGTGCATTGCTCGTCGCGCACGCTGCAGGCGCTGCCTGCGCCGGGCGATGCCGCCGTGCTCTCGATCGAGACCTATGTGCGCGAGGACCAGATCAAGCTGTTCGGTTTTCGCAGCGACGTCGAACGCGAATGGTTTCGCCTGCTGCAGACCGTGCAGGGCGTCGGCGCCAAGGTGGCGCTTGCGGTGCTCTCGACCTTGCCGCCATCTGAACTCGCCAATGCGATCGCGCTGCGCGACAAGGCCGCGGTGAGCCGCACGCCTGGTGTCGGGCCGAAGGTGGCTGAGCGCATCGTTACTGAATTGAAGGACAAGGCGCCTCACTTCGCCAATGTCGACCCGGCGCTGGTGCATCTGTCCGGAGCGATCGATAACGACCGCGCGCCGCGTCCGGTGACGGATGCGATCTCGGCGCTGGTCAATCTCGGCTACGGCCAGCCGCAGGCCGCGGCCGCCATCGCGCAGGCCTCGCGCAGCGCCGGTGAAAACGCCGAGACCGCGCAACTGATCCGCCTGGGGCTTAAGGAACTGGCGAAGTGAACCCGCCCTCCCGCATCGTTACCCCAGAACGGCGCAGCGACGATGTCGGCGACACCGCACTGCGTCCGCAACTGCTGTCCGAATTCGTCGGCCAGGCACAGGCCCGCAAGAATCTCTCGATCTTCATCGAAGCGGCGCGTAAGCGGAACGAAGCGCTCGACCACGTGCTGTTCGTCGGGCCCCCCGGCCTCGGCAAGACCACGCTGGCCCAGATCGTCGCGCGCGAACTCGGCGTCGGCTTTCGCGCCACCTCGGGACCCGTGATCGCCAAGGCCGGCGATCTCGCGGCACTCCTGACCAATCTCGAAGAGCGCGATGTGCTGTTCATCGACGAAATCCACCGCCTCAGCCCGGCGGTGGAGGAAGTGCTGTATCCGGCGATGGAGGACTTTCAGCTTGACCTCATCATCGGCGAGGGCCCCGCGGCGCGCTCGGTCAAGATTGATCTGGCGAAATTCACCCTCGTCGGCGCCACAACCCGCGCGGGATTGTTGACCAATCCGTTGCGCGACCGCTTCGGCATTCCGGTGCGGCTGAATTTCTACACCGAGGAAGAACTCGAAAAGATCGTCACCCGCGGCGCCCGCGTGCTCAACATCGGCATGTCGCCCGATGGCGCCAACGAGATCGCGCGCCGCGCCCGCGGCACGCCGCGCATCGCCGGACGGCTGCTGCGGCGGGTGCGCGATTTTGCCTCGGCGGCGGATGCGAGTTCGATCGACCGCGCCATCGCCGACCACGCGCTGAGCGCGCTGGAAGTGGATTCCGCCGGCCTCGATGCGATGGACCGCCGCTATCTCACGACGATTGCGATGAACTATGGAGGCGGACCGGTCGGCGTCGAAACCATGGCGGCGGCGCTGTCGGAGCCGCGCGACGCCATCGAGGACATCATCGAGCCGTTCTTGATCCAGTGCGGCTACCTGCAGCGTACGCCGCGCGGCCGGCTGTTGACCTCGCATGCGTTCAAGCATCTCGGTCTCGCCGAGCCGACGCGCGACCCGGCGCAGTTCGGACTGTTCGGCGGTGATGGCGACGACGACTGACTGTTTTCTCCGGATCTAAACGATATGCGCTCGATGCGCTGGTTGGCGACAGCAGGTGGTGACGTTAACGCATTAACCGTTTGTCATCCGCACTGCTGACGATCTGCACAAACCCATCGCAATTCCGGCTCAATCCGCCGCGATCCTTGGCCTCGCATCACGAGTGGTCACATGTTCTCACGCCGTCATTTCCTGAAATCCATGGTTGGGCTGGGCGCGCTTGGCGTCTCGACCACCGCTTACGGGTTCACCGAACCCGTCGTACGGCTCGGCGTTACCCGATACGACCTGACGCCACCGCGTTGGCCGGCGGGTTTTCAGCTCAAGATCGCCGCCATTGCCGACCTTCATGCCTGCGATCCCTGGATGTCGATCGATCGCATCCACGGCATTGTCGAACGCACCAATGCGCTGAACGCCGACATCATCGTCCTGCTCGGCGACTACGTCGCCGGACACCGCCATGTCACGCGCATCATTCCGGCCGGCGAATGGGCGCCGGTGTTGGCCGGGTTGAAGGCACCGCTCGGCGTGCATGCCATTCTCGGCAATCACGACTGGTGGGAAGACAGCACTGTGCAGCGGGAGGGGCAGGGGCCGACCCATGCCCGCCGTGCCCTCGAAGCCGCCGGCATTCCGGTTTACGAAAACGACGCGAAGCGCCTCAGCAAAAACGGTCAGCCGTTCTGGCTCGCCGGCCTCGGCGATCAACTGGCCTATGTGCCGGCGCGCCGGTTCAGGCCGGTGCGCCACATCGGCGTCGACGATCTCGGCGCGACGCTGGCAAAGGTCACCGACGATGCGCCGCTGATCCTTCTGGCGCACGAGCCCGATGTGGCCCATCGCGTGCCGTCGCGGGTTTCGCTGCAACTGTCCGGCCACACCCATGGCGGCCAGGTGCGGATGCTCGGCTGGTCGCCGATCGCACCGACGCGCTACCGCAAGCTGGTCTACGGCCATGCGCGCATGAACTGCGACGTCATCGTGTCCGGCGGCCTCGGCTGCAGCATCATGCCGTTCCGTCTCGGTGTCCCGCCGGAGATCGTGCTGGTGACGCTGGGTGGAGCAGGGGTGGCGGTTTCTTAACCCTGAGCGGGGCACGCCGTTGCGCTTGCATGCAGGCCGGATTTTGCGCAAAAGCAGCACTTTCCAGGCGATCAGGGACAGTACGTGACATTACCCCATCTCGACGGCGAGATCCGTGACGGCCGCCATCACATGCAGGTCCGCGTCTATTACGAGGACACCGATTTTTCCGGCATCGTCTACCACGCCAATTACCTGCGCTTCATGGAGCGGGGGCGGACCAATCATCTGCGGCTGATGGGCGCCGACCAGCACGCGCTGTTCGCCGAGGCGCAGGCGGAGACGCCGGGCTTTGCCTTCGTGGTGCGCTCGATGACACTCGATTTCCTGCGGCCGGCGCGGATGGACGATCTGCTCGACGTGGTGACGTGGCCTGTCGCGGTGAAGGGCGCCTCGATCACGCTGGCGCAGGAGGTGCGGCGCGGCGACGAGGTGCTGGTCACAGCCGAGGTGCGCGTCGCCTTCATCTGCGAGGGGCGCGCAAAACCGATCCCGAAATCGCTGCGGCAGATGATGAAGGCCGATCTGATTTAAAAGCGTTTTCAAGCGAAGTGGCTACCGGTTCGCGTGAAGAAAACGCGTCCAAACATGAATCGGAGCCGATAGGCTCCGTTTATCGGGTGATAGGCAAACGGCCATCGACTTGGCCGCGCGGGGCGATAGATTGGCGGCCTCAATTCACCTCCGAGGTCACCATGTCGCGCCCGCCGCTGCCGCCCTTCACCAAAGAGACCGCCGCGCAAAAAGCGCGCATGGCCGAAGACGCCTGGAATTCGCGCGATCCGGTCAAGGTATCGCTGGCCTATACCGAAGACAGCCGCTGGCGCAACCGCTCGGAAGTGTTCCAGGGCCGCCCGGCGATCGTGGAATTCCTCACCCGTAAATGGGCGAAAGAACACGAGTACCGCCTGATCAAGGATCTCTGGGGTTTCGACGGCAACCGGATCGCGGTGCGGTTCCAGTACGAATGGCACGACGATGCCGGCCAGTGGTATCGCTCCTACGGCAACGAGCAGTGGGAGTTCGACGAACACGGCCTGATGCGCCGCCGCGAAGCCAGCATCAACGACATCGCGATTGCGGAAAAGGACCGGCGCTTTCACTGGGCGGCACCAGGCCCGCGCCCGGCCGACGTGCCGGGACTGGGTGAGAGTCCGTTCTGAGAAAACGAAAAACCCCGGCGTCGTCCCTGCGAAAGCAGGGACCCATACGCCGTGGGCCTTCGATCGAAACACGGTGTTCGACGACTTCCTTAACTTGCGAACGCCGCGGAGTATGGGTCCCCGCGTGCGCGGGGACGACGTGTGGTGAGATATCGCGTTACGCCGCCGCCTTGTGCCGCGCGAGTTCGGCCTTGTAGAGCTCGAACTCTTCGGCGACCGCCTTGGCAATGCTGGGACGGGCGCGCAGCCGCTCGTAATAGGCTTTCACGGTCGGCCACTTCGCCAGTTCGATCGGCGGTGTCGCCATCGTCCAGTTGATGACGGTGACGAGATAGGCATCGGCGACGCTGAAATGGTCGAGCAGGAACTCCCGGCCCTTCAGGTAGTTCTCGAGATAATCGAGCCGCGAAAGCCCCTTGCCGAGGATATAGGTCTTCACCTCTGCCGACGCGGTCTTGTCGAGCACCGGCACGAACAGGCCCTTGTGCAGTTCGGTGCCGATGAAGCACAGCCATTGATGCAGTTTGCTGCGCTCCATGCCGGGGCCGGTGGCGATGCCGGCCTGCGGAAAGCTGTCGGCGACATATTGCAAGATCGCCGCGTTCTCGGTCAGCACCAACCCGTCGTCGGTGCGCAGCGTCGGCACCAGCCCGAGCGGGTTCACTTTGCGAAAGTCCGAGCCGTCGTTCTGCACGACCTTGGTCTTGGGATCGACCTCGAGATAGTTGGCGGAAGCGCCGGCTTCATACAGCGCAATGCGGGTCGCCAGCGAGCAGGCGAGCGGCGAGAAATAGAGATCCATGAATGCCTCCTTGGCAGGTTTCTTGGGTAATCGACCAACCGCGCCGGAACAAAAACGGCCGGGGTTGATTTTTATACTGTCTCGCATAATATAAACCCGGTCAAGGAATTTATTGCGACATGGTACAAAAAAATAAAAAGCCGCCGGTGACGCGGATCGACGATCCCACAGCGCCGAAGCGCCGGGGCCGTCCGCGCGCCTATCAGCCTGATATCGCGCTGGCGAAAGCGCTCGATCTGTTTCGCAAGGGCGGCTTTGCCGCGACGTCGCTCGACGATCTCTCGGCCGCGACCGGCATGAACCGGCCGAGCCTCTATGGCGCTTTTGGCGACAAGCGCGAGCTCTACATCAAGAGCTACCGGCGCTATCGCGAGGACGCCCGCGCGGCGATGCAGGACATTTTTCGCGAGGAGCAGCCGATCCGTCAGCGCTTGCTGCGCATCTATGCGGTGGCGCTGGATATTTACCTGTCCGGCGAAGCCGGCCCGCGCGGCTGCTTCACGGTCATGACGGCGGCATCCGAAGCGGTGGCCGATCCCGATATACGCGCCATGGTGCTGGAAGGTTTTGCCGAACTCGACAAGGCGTTCGCCGCCTGCTTCCGCCATGCCAGGGAAAAGGGCGAACTGCCCGAAGGCGCCGATCCCGCGGTGCTCGCGCAACTGGCGTCGGCCACCATCCACACCATCGCCATCCGCGCCCGCGCGCAGGTGCCGCGTGGGGAATTGGAGGCGATCGTGAAGGGCGCGATCGACGTGATGGTCGGCACGAAGTAATCCGCACGCCGCGAACGCGCCCGCAAAATATAATCCGATCGATGTGTCGGCGCGCGGCGTCCCCGTTCGTTCTCCCGAAAGTGCTTCACAAGGAAAGAAAGACACGATGGGAAAAGTAAGGGTTTCCGCCTTCTCGGTATCGCTGGATGGATTTGCGGCGGGGCCGGGTCAGGACCTGCAACATCCGTTTGGCGTCGGCGCGGATGAAGTGCCCGCCTGGCTGCGGAAGACGCAGATGTTTCACAAAATGATCGGCCAGCCCGGCGGGGCCACCGGCATCGACAATGACATTGCCCAAAGCTCGATGGAAAATATCGGCGCATGGATCATGGGCCGCAACATGTTCGGCCCGATCCGTGGTCCGTGGCCCGACCACTCCTGGAAAGGCTGGTGGGGACCCAATCCGCCATATCACGTTCCGGTGTTCGTGCTGACGCACCATGCGCGTCCGTCGATCGAGATGGAGGGCGGCACGGTGTTTCACTTCGTGACCGACGGGATAGAGGCAGCGCTGGCGCGGGCAAAGGATGTCGCCGGGGCAAAAGACATCCGGATCGGTGGCGGTGCGTCGGTGGTCCGGCAATATCTGCAAGCAGGCCTGATTGATGAAGCTCGTCTGGCGGTCTCGCCGGTGTTTATCGGCGCAGGAGAGAACCTGTTTGCGGGGCTCAATCTGCCGGATCTCGGCTATGCCGCGGTCGAGAGCATCGCCGGCGCGAATGCTACCCATGTCACGGTCAGGCGGCGATCGCCGTAGGCCATCGCGGCCACCAGCTTTGTCCTGGAAATCCGTGTATCCGGATTTCCCGGCGTGCTATCCTGGCTGAAATAAATCGGAGGAACCGCTGATGGCCAATTGCATCGTCGTCGTTCAGTTTGATTTGCCCAAGCGCACCGAAGAACAGGCGGTGAAAGGCGGGTCTTCGACCGCGCCGATCTATCGCGGCCTGGCGAAAAAGGGGTTGATCCGCAAGGACTACCTGAACGGCGACAGCGGCACCGGCGGCGTCTATCTCTGGGACAGCCGCCAATCGGCGGAAGCCTGGTTTACCGAGGAGCGCGTGGCGGAATTGACCCAACGCTTCGGCGTCCGGCCGCACCTTACCTGGTACGACACCCACGTCACCGTCGACAATCTGAAGGACGAGACGCGCGTGAACGGCAAGGCGATCGAGATGGCAGCGACGTGAAGCGCTGCCACCTGTAACCCAGCCAGAGAAATCGAGCGTGTATCGAGGAGCCGCCGCAGGGCGGCTTTTCTTTTGCCCAACGTTTCTCGACTTCCCGCAGCACGATTTGACGCAATACGCTTCGCCAGCTTTGCTGCTATGGATACGTGCAGCGGAAAATCCGCGAGCCGCCGCGTGATCGGGGCGTTCCCGTTTGCTGCGGTGCGCAAAATAAAAATACTTGGGAGGGCGCTATCGTGATCGATCGGCTTCTGAGGAGCGCGTTGACGGGGTTGGGCCTTTTGCTTGCCGCGCCTTTGACGCAAGCCCACGCGCAATCATCAGCCAAAACCGTGACGCTGGTGGTTCCCTATGCCGCCGGTGGCGGCACCGATACCGTTGCGCGTCTGATCGGCGAGCGGATGTCACGCGCGCTCGGCCAGACCGTCATCATCGAGAACCAGGTCGGCGGCGGCAGCACGCTGGCCAACGATCGTGTGGCGAGATCGGCGCCCGATGGTTCCACGGTCCTGATCAATCACGTAGCATTGCTGGCGGCGCCCAGCCTGTTCACCAACCTGCGCTACGATACGATGACGGCGTTCGAACCGGTCGGCCTCGTCAACAACGCGCCGATGGTCCTGATCGGCCGCAAGTCGATACCCGGTGCGACGCCGCAGGATTTTGTCGCCTGGATCAAGGCGCAGCGCGACAAGGCGAACTTTGCGCATGGCGGCATCGGAACCAACAGTCACCTGTGCGCCGTCATGATGGGCAATGTTCTCGGTTTCAAGCCGACCATCGTCGCCTATCGCGGATCGGGTCCGGCGATCGGCGATCTCCTGGCGGGGCAGATCGATCTCTTGTGGGACCAGGTCACCAACGCGCTGCCGCAGATTCAGGCCGGCACGTTGCACGGCATCGCCATCACGTCACCGGAACGGCTCGAGCAGTTGAAGGACGCGCCGACCACGGCCGAACTCGGCATGCCCGAGGTCAGCTATTCGATGTGGCATGGGCTCTATGTGGTGAAGGGCACGCCAAGGGAGATCGTCGTCGCGCTGAATTCCGCGCTCCGCGCCGCGCTGTCTGATCCCACCTTGCGGGAGAAGCTCAAGGAACTCGGAACCTTGCCATTCCCCGACAACGAGCTGACGCCCGAGGCCCACGCGCGCTTGTTTGCCTCCGACATGCCACGGGTGGCAAAGCTGGTCGAAAGCTCGGGAATCGCGGCAAGCGAAGCCAAGTAAGGCGTCTCGCGTAATAGGCCGCTTGGGATCGTCGGTCGCCGCCAACATCATGCGAGGACAAGGTGCCTTGATGGTTCGTTGCCTGTTCGTTTAATTTGATGGTACCCTATCCACGTCAAAGGCGTGCATGTCTAACCATCTAGGTTTGTAGGAGGATGGGGACAATGAATAGATCGATGATGCTAGTCGCCGCTTGTGCGTTGGTATGCCCGACAATTGCTTCTGCGCAGACTGCTGATACGAAGTTTGCGCCGATCAACGATGTTCGGAAAATTCCACCGACAATTGTTTCCCCCAAGGGCGGTTTCATTTTGAGACAAGACTTGGTTGATCCAAATAACCCGAACAACCTGCGATCAGATTGGCCCCGGCCAAGTGGTCTGCCGGGACCGGGCCATTGAAGATTAGCAGGGCTTCGCAGTTGGCTTTGCGGCAAGGGTGGTCGCATTTTGCACCCATCTACGCCCGTGTTTGGCACAAACCGGCGGTTAGAGGGCGAGCAGAGCATATGCGCTCTGCCCGGGTATTTCGGACATCAACCTGTTCCGCTATTGCCAGGGCATCATCGATCTCGATCCCGAGCTAGCGGACTGTGCTTTCGATCTTGGTATGCCCAGGATCAGGCGTTGGAATCAGGTCGGCTTTTGGGTCAAAGCGGACTTCGCTTGGGGCTTGGCGGCAAGCAGTGTGTAGCGTTTGACCCAAAACAGACATGCCGATTGCACCCTCAAATGTCCGCTATTCGGGGGCAAAGGGGATATGCGCCGAACGTCGCGGTGCCGAATTCCCGACGGCCTGTCGCCGTAAGCAGCCCGTACTTTCCATCGTACGGCCATGCTTTGGTCAAAACTGCAATGAGTGTTTAGCGGTTCGCCGAGCTGGTGGAAATCCGACCGCCTGCTTTGCGTGACATTGGATGGGAAAGGGCACACCAATGAGTTCCACGCCGAACCCGAAAGCAATTGAACCCGACGGCGTCTTGATCGCGCGCGCGGATGAGCGGCTCGCGCACGCTTATGGACAGATCGCGCGCGCGGATGAACAGCTCGCGCGTGTAACTGAACAGCTCTCGAAGCTGGAGCATGACGCCCCGCGCTATCCTTCAGCTGTCTTGGGCCGCAAGCATTCGCGCGGTTGGCCGGCGCTGCGTGGCCTCGTCGGCTCGCTGTTGGCCGCGAGCATATTTATCGCTGCTTTCGTTTCGCAGTCTTCTTACGGCGATGCGGCCAAGCTGACTGTCGCCCGGTGGGTGCCGCAGCTAAATCTGCTGCCGCTGGAAAAAGGGCTTCCCGCGCAGTCGAGCCAATCTACGGTTCAGGTGGCCGCGCCGGAGCCAGCACTTCCGGCTCAGACCGCACGGCAAGACGTCGTGCCGACAGCCGGTCCGGTGTCTCCTGAACTGGCGCAGTTGCTCGAGACGATGGCACGCGATCTGACATACGTGAAGCAAGGGATCGAGCAACTCAAGACGAGCCAGGAACAAATGGCCATCGACAATACAAAAGCTGTTGAGCAGCTCAAAGCGGGTCAGGAACAAATGACACGCCTTATCGCCAAGGCTTCCGAGCAGAACCTGTCGCCCAAGAGCCTGTCGCCCAAGGCATCGGCACCTCTGCCTCGGCCCACTGCCACCCCGGCGCGCAAGCCAAGGCCAACACTCCCGTCGCCGCAAGCCCGAGCGCGGGCCCCAAAGCAGTTGCAGCCCGAAGAACAGTAGTTGTCATCGGCGGCGGTGCCCGCTCGCCTGGCATCGTTCGCCGAACTGGGAAAATTGGCTCGCGTCATGCAGTACACGGTAATTTAATGACTCATGACTCCAGGCGCGCCGCAAAGGGAGTCGTGTCTGCATCAGAGAAATTCGCGAAGCCGCGCGAGTTCGACAACGACCTCTCCAGATACGACGGCACTTACCAACGGCGGCTGTGGTGAAGTGTGAATCTCATACAAATGCCGCATGGAGGCAGGCTTGGCCATGAACTCCAGTATGCACCCATCGAGCGTGCCATCCACGAGCAGATAGGGGCCAGTGCCGTTAGCGTAACGTTGGTTGTTGCGCGAAGGCCACTTGCGAAGAATCGCCGGTGCATCGAAATTGACGTGAGCCTTGGTAGCGCCCATCCGTGCGCCTCCAGCGAGGGCGGACCCTTGGTGGTGTCCAAAACTGACGCGATTGACCTGATGCGGAAATCCGACCCATCGCGACAGTTCGATATGCTTTGATGCGGTAGTCTGAATTTCCGGCCTTTTTTTGACTGGAGAATGACGGCTGTCGGGCGTCGGTATGAGCCTGATAAAGCGCTTCGAAATCGACGGCCTATTCTACCTTATGGGCACCGCAGCGTTCCTCCAGGCTCTCCTCGCTGGTGGAAGGAGCTTGATCTCGGCGTCCCCAATGCACCTTGAACGGCCTTTCGAGATCCTCGCTCCGCAAGCGGCACTCCTCGCGCACGACCAGTTCCACTCTTCCGACGAGCTTTCGCCGCCGGACCCGAGTACGCATTTCCCCTTGACGGCCAGTGTCGAAGCTCCGGATGAGTTGATCCGGCGTGGCGCGCCCCGCGCTTAGGGTTAGCGCGCCGGCCGAAATGGTATTGCGTTTATTGGGTCTCAAGCAACGGGCTGATAAGTTCCGCCGAAGGCAAGCGCTGATGCGATGCAACGACTTCCGAGTTTGGCACTTGGCCGACACCACGACCGTGACGCCGAATATCTGCTTCCGGCTTAACAGCCTCAGCTAATACCCCGATTGCGATCCACCACATTCTCCAGCGCGCCTCCGGCCTCGAAGCGCTCGATCTGGCGCGCGACGTATTTCGAGATTTCGTCGGGATCGGTGTCGGCGGCGTTGTGCGGCGTCAGCACCACCTTCGGATGGGTCCAGAACCGGCTTTCGGCCGGCAACGGTTCGGTGGCGTAGACGTCGAGTGACGCGCCACCGAGCGTGCCGTCGTCGAGGCATTGCAGGATATCGGCCTCGTTCTGCAGGCCGCCGCGGCCGGCGTTGATCAGCACCGGCGAACCCAGCGGGCTGTTGCGATTGAGTTGGGCGAAGAGATCGCGGTTGAGCACGTGCCTTGTGTCCGGCGTCAGCGGCAGCAGGCAGACCAGGATGTCGGTGCGGCACAGGAACGGCGCCAATCCTTGCGTGCCGTGAAAGCACTCGATGCCGTCGATCTGTCTTGGGCTGCGGCTCCAGCCAACGACGCGAAAGCCGATCCGGCGCAGCGCATCGGCGGCGTCGGCGCCGAGTGTGCCGAGCCCGATGACGCCGACCGAGATGGCGCCGGCCGCCCATTGCGATTTCGGGGCCCAGCGTTTGGCGCGCTGCGACTCCCGCAGGTACAGCTCCTGCCGGTGATGCATCAGCACATGCAGCACGACATATTCCGTCATGCGCTCGGTCAAATCGTCGACCGCCACGCGCACCAAGGGCACATCGGGTAGCGATTTGTCCGCCATCAGCGCGTCGACACCCGCGCCGAGATTGAAGATGACCCGCAGGTTGGGGAAGGCGGCCAGTTCCCCCGGATGCGGCTTCCACACCGCGGCGTAATGCACCTCGGCTGGATCGAACGCCGCGTCCGGCAACTGCAGCACGCGCCGCCCCGCGCAGACCTCGTCGAACCGGTTCTTCCATCGCTGCGGCGACCAGTTTTCGGTCCCGCCATGCACCAGCAGAGCGAGCGCACCCTTGTTCATTGGCATTCCTTCTTTTTCGCCTGCTTCGCCGGCCCGGTCGTCAGCGTGACCTGCATCACATAACGGATTGAACCAATTCCCTAGTCTCGTTTCATCACACAACGGGAGACTTCACATGCGCAAACTGATCCTGATTTCCGCTTTCGCGATTGCCTCGATTTCCGCCTCGGTTTCGGCGCAGGCCGGCGACCGCAGCCTGATCCTGGCGTCCAGCGACACGCCGGCCGCCGCTACGACCACGGCTCCGGCCGCGACGACGGCCCCCGCCGCGACCACGGCTCCCGCCGAAGCCAAGCCGGAAGCGGCCTCCACCGAACCCGCCAAGCAGGACAGCAAGAAGCATGCTTCGAAGCCCCAGAAGAGCCACGCCCGCCACTATGAGGGCGACGAAGCCAAGGCCCGCCGCATCGCCGCGCGGTATGGCGTCTACTGGTAATTCGCTTCAATCCAACTGTTTCGATGGTTCCGTGCAGCGGAAGAAATTTCCCTCCGAAATTTCTTCCGCTGGCCTGTCGGCTCCGGGCATACTCATTCGTCATCAAGACAACGGAGATGCCTGACCGTCATGCTGTACGCCATCCTTTGCTATCACGACGAAGACCATGTGGGGTCCTGGACCAAGGAACAGGACGCCGCCGTCATGCAGAAGCTTGCCGTCGTGCAGGACAAATTGACCCAGCAAGGCCGGCTCGGCCCGGTGGCGCGGCTGCTGCCGACCACCGCGGCGACGACCTTGCGCAAGGACGATCCGCCGGTGGTTCTCGACGGTCCGTTTGCCGAGACCAAGGAACAGCTGCTCGGCTTTTACGTCATCGACTGCAAGAACCTCGATGAAGCGCTCGACGTCGCCCGCGATCTCGGCAAGGCCAATCCGGGCGGCGCCTACGAGATCCGCCCGGTGGGCATGTTCACGCCGGGGAGGGTCCCGACGTGACCGACACCGCCTGGATCGATGGCGCGCTGACCTCGGCGCGTCCCCAGGCGGTCGGCGCGCTGCTGCGCTATTTCCGCAATCTCGATACCGCCGAGGAGGCGTTCCAGAACGCCTGCCTGCGTGCGCTGAAAAGCTGGCCGCAAAACGGCCCGCCGCGCGACCCGGCGGCGTGGCTGATCATGGTCGGGCGCAACGTCGCGATCGACGACATCAGGCGAAGCAAGAAGCAGACGCCGCTGCCCGAGGACGAGGCGATCTCCGATCTCGACGACGCCGAGGAGGAGCTGGCCGAACGGCTCGATGGCTCGCACTACCGCGACGACATCTTGCGGCTGCTGTTCATCTGCTGCCATCCCGACCTGCCGGCGACGCAGCAGATCGCGCTGGCGCTGCGCATCGTCTCGGGGCTGACCGTGAAACAGATCGCGCGCGCCTTCCTGGTTTCGGAAGCCGCGATGGAGCAGCGCATCACGCGGGCGAAAGGGCGGGTCGCCGATGCCAATGTGCCGTTCGAAACACCCGATGCGGTGGCGCGCAGCGAACGGCTCGCCGCCGTCGCCGCCATGATTTACCTGATCTTCAACGAGGGCTATTCGGCCAGCGGCGACACCGCCGAAATCCGCAAACCGCTGTGCGAGGAGGCAATCCGTCTGGCGCGGCTGCTGCTGCGGCTGTTCCAGAGCGAGCCCGAGATCATGGGGCTGACGGCGCTGTTGCTGCTGCAGCACGCCCGCGCCGAAGCGCGGTTCGATACTGACGGCGCGGTGATCCTGCTCGACGACCAGGACCGGTCGCTGTGGAACCAGACGATGATCGCCGAGGGGCTGGCGCTGATCGACAAGGCGATGCGCCATCGCCGCAGCGGGCCGTATCAAATTCAGGCCGCGATATCCGCGCTGCATGCCCGCGCCGCCACGCCCGAGGATACCGACTGGACCCAGATCGACCTCTTGTACGGCGCGCTCGAAATCATGCAGCCGTCGCCGGTGGTCACCTTGAATCGCGCGGTCGCGGTCTCGAAGGTGCGCGGCGCAGAAGCCGCCCTCGAGATGATCGAGCCGCTGGCGCCGCGGCTGTCGAACTATTTTCATTTCTTCGGCGTGCGCGGCGCCTTTCTGATGCAGCTCGGCCGCAACGACGAGGCGCTGGTCGCCTTCGACCGCGCCATCGCGCTCGCCAATACCTCGGCGGAGGCGGCCCATATCCGCATGCATCTGGACCGCCTGCAGCGCGACAGCTCGCCGCGCGGTGTGAAGGCGGGGAAGTAATTCTCAGAGTGAGCGGTATCTCTTCCTTCTCCCCTTGTGGGAGAAGGTGGCGCGTAGCGCCGGATGAGGGGTCCGTCTCCGCGGGTAGAGACCCCTCATCCGCCTCCGCTGCGCTCCGGCACCTTCTCCCACCTCAACTCGGGTATACCCGAGTTGAGCATTTCAATTGGTCGAAGTCGAATAAATCCGACTTCGATGGGAGAAGGGAAGCCTCCACGAAAATTATTTCCCACCCCTGTCGGAATCTCCTCCCGCCATTCGTCTAGTAGCCGAGCAGTCATTTTGGACAGGGGAGACGATCATGACCACGATCACAGCAACCATGCCGGTTTCGAAACCAGCGCGCTGGGTCGGCCGCATTCTCAGCGGCTTGGTCATCGTGTTCCTGATGCTCGACGGCGCCATCAAGCTGGTGCCGTGGCCGGTTGTCACCGACACGATGGACAAAATGGGCTATGGCTCCAGCGAAACGCTGGCGCGCAGCCTTGGGGTCATCACCATCGTCTGCACCGTGCTCTATTCGATACCGCCGACCTCGATCCTCGGTGCGATCCTGCTGACCGGTTATCTCGGCGGCGCGATGGCCTCGCACGTACGGATCGGTAGCCCGCTGTTTACCCATACGCTGTTCGGACTGTATCTCGGTCTCATGGTATGGGGTGGGCTGTGGCTGCGCGACCGCAACCTGCGTACGCTGATCCCCTTTCGTCGCTGATCCTGTTTTGAAACCATTCACGTAGCTGGAGTTGGACATGCTCGAAGTCATTGCCGTCATCGCTGTCATCCTGGCGATTGCCATCGCCGTGGTGCTCATTCTCGCCGCGACCAAGCCGGACCGTTTCAGCGTCCGGCGCGAAATCAGGGTGCAGGCGCCCGCGGAAAAAATCTTTCCGCTGATCAACGATTTTCATCGATGGGTCGACTGGTCACCGTATGAGCACAAGGATCCCGCGCTGAAGCGCAGCTACAGCGGCGCGGAGAGCGGCAAGGGCGCGGTCTATGGTTGGGACGGCAACAAAAATGTCGGTTCCGGCCGGATGGAAATCCTGGAAAGCACGGTGCCGTCGAAGATCGTGATCCAGCTCGATTTCTTCAAGCCGTTCGAGGGCCACAACACCGCCGAGTTCACAATGCTGCCGCAGGGCGATGGCACGCATGTCACCTGGCTGATGCATGGTCCGGCGCCGTTCATGAACAAGGTGATGCAGGTGGTCATGAACCTGGACCGGATGATCGGCAAGGATTTCGAGGCCGGTCTCGTCAATCTGAAAAACGCCACCGAGAAATAATAGATCAACGTCAGTCACCAGGGAGCCAATGATGCAAATCAATCCTTACCTGTTCTTCGACAGCAATTGCGAAGCGGCGTTCAAGTTCTACGAGAAGGTGCTCGGGGGCAAGATCGAGCTGATGTTGCGTAATTCGGAAGGCCCGCCCGAAATGGGCACGGCGCCGGACCGCATGCAGAAGATCATGCATGCCAGGATGTCGATCGATGGCGAGGTGATCATGGCGTCAGACGCGCCGCCGGATCATTTCAACAAGCCGCAGGGTTTTGCGGTATCCATCACGGTCGACGATCCCGCCGAGGCCGAGCGCAGGTTCAAGGCGCTGTCGGAAGGCGGCAGCGTCAACATGCCGTTCGGCAAGACCTTCTTCTCCAAGGGGTTCGGCATGTGCGTCGATCAGTTCGGCATTCCCTGGATGGTGAACTGCCCGCAGGAAATGTGAGGCGAGATTCGTAGGGTGGGTTAGCCGAAGGCGTAACCCACCGACATCTCAATACGCGGATGGTCCGGCGGTGGGTTACGCTGCGGCTAACCCACCCTACAAACCTTCACCTGCACGTCGGATAGATTGCGGCGAGTTCCCTTCCGCGCAACAGCAGCAGCCGCGACGTCAATCCGCCGCGGCGGCTGATCCAACCGCGCACCGCGGCCGGGTAGGCCTCCAGCACCGCCTGCGAGGCTTCCGGTTCCGCATAGAGCCGTCCGCTGCGGTCGATCGAGCGCGCGGCATGAAATCCGAGCACGGCGCGGCGCGTCACGCAGATGCGCTCGCTCGGTACCGTGCTCAGCACCAGCGTGCAGGCGGACAGACACGGTCCGTCGATCACGACGCGCTCGCCGGATTCGCGGACGCGATCGAACAGTTCGAGGAATGGGCCGACCTGTCCGCCGGGGCTGGCGAGGATGCGCACCTCGGCCCGCGCGGGCGCCATCGCGGCGCACAGTGTCGCTAGGATCAGAACTGCCTTCACCACCGCCATGCGCATGTGCGGTTCCTTTGCTGCGAGTGTCCTGCTGATCTAGTGACGCCGGAACCTGCGGCAAGGTTTCGTCAATCGCCGGCGCCTGAAACGCCGGCCTCGGCGAAGGTTGCCATGCCATTGTGGCAGGCGAGTGCCGCGCGCAGCAGTAGGATCGCAACGCCGGCGCCCGACGCTTCGCCGAGCCGCATATTGAGATCGAGCAGCGGGTCGAGATGGAGTTCGCGCAAGAGATCGCGATGCCCCGACTCGGCCGAGACGTGCCCGGCGCGGCAGTGGTCCAGCACGTGGCCTTCGAGACGCGCCAGCGGCAGCACCGCTGATGTTGCGACGAAACCGTCGAGCAGCACGGGGACGCCGCGCTGGCGTGCGGCGAGAACGGCGCCCGCAATCGCCGCGAGTTCGCGACCGCCGAGGGCCGCGGCCACGGCAAGCGGATCGCCGAGAATGCGTTCGTGAACTTTCAGCGCCGTCTCGATTGCCGCGCGCTTGCGCGACAGCCCGTCGTCGTCGACGCCGGTGCCGCGGCCGGCCCAGCGCGTGGCGCCGCCGCCGAGCAGCGCCGCGCACAGGGTCGCGGCCGTGGTGGTATTGGCAATTCCCATTTCACCGACGACCAGGAGGTCGCAATCGTCAGCCACCGCGTGACAGCCGATATCGACCGCGTCGAGGAAATCTTCGGTGTCCATCGCCGCTGCCACCGTGAAGTCGCGCGTCGGCCGCTCGAGGTCGAGCGGCACCACGCGCAATTCGGCGCCGGCCAGCGTGGCGATCTGGTTGATCGCAGCCCCTCCGGCGGCAAAATTCGCCACCATCTGCGCGGTGACTTCCGGCGGATAGGCCGAGACGCCGCGCCCGGCGATGCCGTGGTTGCCGGCGAACACCGCAATCGTGACCCGCTCCAGCCGCGGCGTGGCGTTTTCCTGCCACCGCGCCAGCCAGATCGCCAGTTCTTCGAGGCGGCCGAGGCTGCCCGGCGGTTTGGTCAGGTTTTGCTGCCGCAGCGCGGCGGCTTCGGCCGCCTGCGCGTCGCCCCGGGGCAGGTCGCGGCAGAAGGCGCGGATATCATCGAGGCTGTTAAACCGCATGCGATTTCCCTACAACGTCACCTGAAAAAGCAAACCGGTTTCCCGGGCCATGCCCGGACAGATCGAGCCGATCGCACGCTAAAACGATTCCTTGGGCACCACCATGAATGAATGGCTCGACGATTTCAAAATGGCCGTCGGCTTCCTGACGCGGCTGCCGGTGCCGCATCCGGATGGCGCGGCGGCTACAAGTTTCGCCCGCGCTTACCGGCTGTTTCCGGTGGTCGGCGCTCTGATCGGTCTTGCCATGGGAGTGCTCTGCCTGGCGCTGCGCCAGGTCGGCGTGCCCGATCTGGCGGCGGCGGCGCTGGTGCTGGGCGCCGGCGCGCTCTTGACCGGCGCGCTGCACGAGGATGGCGTCGCCGACCTCGCCGACGGTTTTGGCGGTGGCCGTGACATCGAGGGCAAGCTCGCGATCATGCGCGATAGCCGGATCGGCACCTATGGCGCCACGGCGCTGCTGGTGAGCTTTGCCGCAAAGCTTTCCGCGCTGTCAGCGATTCCGGACGGCGCTGTCGTCCCAAGCCTGATCGCGGCGCATGCGCTGGCGCGCGGCGTGTTGCCGGCCCTCGCGCTGAACCTGCCCTATGCGCGCCAGGATGGTTTGGCGCGCAGCTCCGGCCAGCCTGATCCGACAACGACGGCGATCGCAGGTGCGCTTGCGCTGCTGATCGCGCTGCTGTCGCTGTCATGGGGCGAGGCGCTGTGGGCCGCGGTTGCGGCTGCCATCAGCGGCTTCGTCATCGCGCGGCTGGCGTTGCGGGAGATCGGTGGCCAGACCGGCGACGTGCTGGGGGCGGCCGAGCAGGTGGCGGAGACCGCGATTCTGGTCCTACTCGCCGCAAAACTCACGTGAGCGCTTCGATACAGCTATGGCTGATCCGGCATGCGCCGGTCGATGGCCCGCGCGGCGTCATTCATGCCGCCGATGCGCCGGCCGATCTCAGCGACGCCGCTGCGATTGCGGTGCTGAAGGCGCGGTTGCCGGCTCGCGCCCATGCGGTCAGCAGTCCGATGCGCCGCACCCGCGAAACTGCTGCGAGGCTCGGGCTCGATGCGGTCGCCGAGGCTGATTTCGCCGAGCAGGATTTTGGCGCCTGGACCGGACGGCGTCACGACGATCTCGCCACTGAGCTCGGTGTGGCCTATCAGGAATTCTGGCAATCGCCCGCGCACAGTCGTCCGCCCGGCGGCGAAAGTTTCGCCGATCAGATCGAACGCACCAGAACTGGACTTGCCCGTTTGCCTGCGGGCGACGCTGTTCTCGTCGTGCATTCCGGCACCATCCGCGCCGTGCTCGCCATCGCGCTTGAACTTTCGCCCGACGGCGCGTTGCGCTTTGCAATCGATCCGCTGTCGCTGACCCGGATCGATCGCCTCGAAAGCGGCTGGCGGATTGTTGGCGTCAACCAGCGCTAGCCGTTCCGCCGTTCGCCGCGCAGCGTCGGCAGGCCGATGCCGGCGGCATCGAAGCCGCCGTCGACGGCGAGAACTTGCCCGGTGATGTAGCTCGAACGCTCGCTGCACAGAAAGAATATGGCTTCCGCCAGCTCCTCTTCGAGGCCGTAACGATTCAGCGGAATGGCGTCGTGATAATCGGCGCGGATTTCCGGCGTGTGCACGGCTTTCGCCATCGCGGTCTCGACCGGACCGGGCGCCACCGCATTGACGCGGATCCCGAGCGAGGCCAGTTCGACCGCGAGCTGTTTTGTAAGGTGCGCGAGGCCGGCCTTGCTGGTGCCGTAGGCCGAGCGCAGCGTCGAAGCGCGCACCGCGGAAATGGAAGTGATGTTGACGATAGCGCCGCCGCCGTGTTCGCGCATCAGCGGTGCCGCCGCCTTGGTGCAGAGGAACGGCCCGGTGTGATTGACCTCCAGCACCCGGCTCCAGTCCTCATCCGAAGTCTCGAGCAGGGGCGCGAACACCGCGACGCCGGCATTGTTGACCAGCGCATCGAGTCGGCCGAACCGTCGTTCGATCGCGGCCATCGCGCCCGCCACCGCCTTGCTGTCCGAGACGTCGCAATGCAGCGCCAGCGTGTTTTTGGGATTGCCGAGATCGGCGACCGCGCCGTTGAGCAACTCGCCCTCGATATCCAGCAGCGCCACACGCCAGCCGTCAGCCAGAAACCGTTTTGCCGTCGCCAGTCCAATGCCGCGCGCGGCGCCGGTGACGAGGGCAGCTTTTTGCGGGGAGGGGGGCATGGAAAATCCGTTCGCGACAGGTGAGTTTCGCGACCCTATAGCCCATGCCCCGCGCCGAGTCCCGGCCATGGTGGCGCAACACACCTCTGCCCGGGCCGCGCCGTGCGCGAACCGGGGTCAGGGCCGCAAGCGGCCCTGCTTGCGATTGACGATGGTTCAAGCCGTCCTGTTCTTGAGGGCGCCGACGATCGCGGTGAGAACGGCACCGGCAACGCCGCCACCGGCGACCTGGCCGACGATGCTGCCGATATCCGGCGTCGAAGCCGAATTCGCCAGCAGCGGAATCAGCATGCCGAGGATCTGTCCTCCGGCGCCGCCGCCGATGGCGCCCGCGAGCGTGTTTCCGAGCGTACCGAGGTCGATATTCTTGGCTGCACCCGCGGCGACATTTCCGCCGATGGCGCCGCTGACGATCTGGATGAGCAGGTTGATGAGCAATCCCGACATAACGCGATACTCCCCGGGTCCAGATATCAGTTTCTGCGTGTGCGGCGCCGGACCGTCGCCGCAGGGTAGAGCTTAGGCGCTCAAGCGCCAAAGGTCATGCTGCGCGCGCGAAGGATTGAGACGAAATATCCTTTTTGGCGCGGTGTTGCCGTTCGGTTCGGCGATCCCACCCATCGCTTGCGCCGCGTCGTTGAGCTCTACGGCGCCGTCGAAAAACTATTTTCGATTCACGACGCTCTCATACGCGGCCTGCAACCGCTCGCCCACCGATGGTCCGCGCTTCCGCCTGACCGCGCCGAGATGGACCTCGCGCAACTCGTCCATGAACTCGGCCCACATTTTCGGTCCGCCTTCGCTCAGTAGCCTGGCGCGGATGCCGAGCTCCTCGCTGACGGGAAGGTATTTGTAACCCCAGGCCGACATCTGCGCGAGAATCGGCAGCAGTTCGATGCCCTGTTCGGTCAACGAATAGATTCCCTTCTGCTTGTGGCTCGGGTCGTCCTCGCGGGTGATGATGCCTTGCTCGAGGAGCGTCTTCAGCCGGTCGGCGAGGATGTTGGAGGAGATGCCCTCATCGGATTTGGTCAGCAGCTCGCGAAAATGCCGCCGGTTGCCGAACATCAAGTCGCGGATGATCAGCAGGCTCCATTTGTCGCCGACTACTTCCAGCGTCAGGTTGATCGGGCAGCCGGAGCGCTGGGCGTCGGTCATGGCGTGGTCTCGCGGCTTGCAGCAGCGCCGTCAAAAAAACTGCTTGCAATATTGCACCGGTTTGGTCAGGATACAACCAGTTGTAAAACGCAATCGGTTTGATCGGCGCGCCGACCGCGAAATAATTTTCGCGATCCAGGTCGGCTGGCCGCAACACGGTTCGTCCTGCCTCCATACCGGGAGTTTCCATGTCGTTGACGCTGCATTTTCACCCCTTGTCGTCGTTCTGCTGGAAGGCGCTGATCGCGCTGTATGAGAATGACATTCCGTTCACGCCGAACCCGGTCAATCTCGGCGACCCGGCCGAGCGCGCGGCGCTGCTCAAGCTGTGGGGAATCGGCAAGTTCCCGGTGCTGCGCGACGACGCACGCGGTGAGACCGTGCCGGAGTCCAGCGTCATCATCGAATATCTAGACCGCCATTATCGCGGCCCAACCCGGTTCATTCCCGACGACTTCGACCAGGCATGGCAGACGCGGCTGCGCGACCGGTTCTACGATCTCTATGTCCATCTGCCGATGCAGAAGATCATGGGGGACCGGTTGCGGCCGGACGGCAACAAGGATCCTCACGGCGTCGCGGAGGCGCGCGCGCAGTTGCGGACATCGTATGCGATGATCGAGCAACAGATGGCCGGCGGCGATTGGGCGCTGGGCGACGAATTCGGCCTCGCCGATTGCGCGGCATTGCCGCCGTTGTTCTATGGCAACATGGTCGTGCCGTTCGGCGCAACCCTCGGCCACGTAAGCGCGTATCTCGACCGTCTGAAGGCGCGTCCGTCGGTTGCCCGCGTGCTGAAGGAGGCCGAGCCGTACTTCCACATGGTGCCGAAGGAGCGCTAGATGGCAACGGCAAACCGGGCGGACACCATTCGCGCGATTTTTGCGGCCTATCTGTCCGGCAATCGCAAGCTGGTTGAGGACGCGCTCGGCGACGATTTCCGCTTCACCAGTCCCTATGACGACAACATCGACAAGGCGACCTACTTCGAACGGTGCTGGAAAAACAGCGACTGGATCGAGCGGCACGAACTGGAGCGGATCTTCGTGGAAGGCGACGAGGCTTTCGTCACCTACCTCTGTGTCGCCAAAGGCGGCAAGCGCTTTCGCAACACCGAATTCTTCGCCTTCGCCGGCGACAAAGTGAAGCGCATCGACGTCTATTTCGGCGCCAGCTTCGAGGGCGGGGTTTTTGTCCCGCAAGTCAGATAGATTTTGCCCGATAAAATTCCCGTGATGATGTCGATTTTGGACGGCGGCATTCGTCTCTCCCTCACTATGTCATTCCAAAGGAGAAGAAAATGCTGACATCCACCTGCGCCGACGGACTCTCCAGGGCGCGGCTCGGCCGCTTGCATGACGTGATGGCCGGCCATGTTGCTGGTGGAGACATGCCGGGCCTGGTGACCGTGGTGAGCCGTGGCGGCGAAGTACATGTCGATGTCATCGGCAATATGGCGATCGGCGGCGCGCCGATGCAGCGCGACACCATCTTCCGCATTTCTTCGATGACCAAACCGGTAACCGCCGCCGCCGCGATGATCCTGGTCGAGGAATGCAAATTGCGGCTCGATGATCCCGTCGATCCCTGGCTGCCGGAATTGGCCGACCGCAAGGTGCTGCGCGCCATCGACGGGCCGCTCGACGATACCGTGCCGGCCCGGCGCGCGATCACGCTGCGCGATCTCCTGACCTTTCGGCTCGGGCTCGGCATGCTGGCGGTGTTTCCGGATCGCTATCCGATCCAGAAGGCCGTTGCCCAGGCGGGCTTCGCGCCGGGACCGGTATTTCCGTCTTTCGCGCCGGACGAATTGATGCGGCGCTATGGCAGCCTGCCACTGCTCTACCAGCCGGGCGAGCGTTGGCTTTACAACAGCGGCAGCGAAATTCTCGGTGTGCTGATTGCCCGTGTTGCCGGCATGTCGTTCGCCGACTTCCTGGCCGAACGAATCTTCGCGCCGCTCGGCATGAGGGACACGGCGTTCTTCGTGCCCGGCGAAAAGCTCGGCAGATTTGCGACCGCCTATCGGCGCGATCACGCGTCCGGCGAACTGAAGGTGTTCGACGATCCCGCGGCCGGAAAATACGCCGCGCCGCCGGTCTTCGAAAACGGCGGCGCCGGACTGGTTTCGACCGCCGATGATTTCAATGCCTTTGCGCAAATGATGTTGAATGGCGGGCGGCTGGGCAGCGAACGCATCCTGTCGCGGCCGGCGGTCGAGTTGATGACATCCGATCACATCACGCCGGAGCAGAAACAGGGCTCTGAATTGTTCCTCGGCGGCGCCAGAGGCTGGGGTTTCGGGCTCTCGGTCTTCACCAAGCGCGACGATCTCGCGGGCCGGCCCGGCCGCTACGGCTGGGACGGCGGCTACGGCACCTCCTGGTATTCCGACCCCAGTGAGGGTCTCACCGGAATCCTGCTGACCCAGCGGATGATGGATTCGCCGCCGCCGCGTGCGATGGCCGATTTCTGGACGCTGGCCTATCAGGCGATCGACGACTGACAGGTGCGGCGGCGCACGTGGAATGCGAAGCCACCTCAGCAGCGGCGGCACATCCCGAACCTGCGATCGAACTCTTCTTCGGTCCTGATGATGGCGTCCTGGCTGGAATCGCGCGGCACATTGCCGGCATGCGGTCGGCGATGACCGATCGGCACCGGCCGCGCTTTGATGCCGGCGTTGACGCCCGCACCGCCGGCCTCAAACTCCGATGTGATGACTTCAGCGTGCGCGGCGGCAATGGCGCCCGCGAGTATCGCCAAGGCGAGGCCAAGCGGTTTCAGGCGTGGAGAGAGAGGCATGGCGTCGGCTCTGTTGTGACCATGCCGTATCTATCGTCGCAGGCTTCGCGATATTCCGGCACCGATGCACGATGAGTTGATTGACGGGGAAATCGTGATATCCCGGCCGCGCTCGCTCGCGTCATGTTTACCCATTCGGTTTCACGGAGATGAAATGCCGACCAGAACAACGATCGCGTCCGGATATCCGTTTGAGGATGCTTACGGCTATGCGCGGGCCGTTCGTGTCGGTGACCTGGTTTTTGTTTCGGGAACGACCGCCCGATCGCCGTTTCTCGAGGGCGATGCCTATGTGCAAATGACCGGCGCGATCAAAACCATTGCCGCGGCCCTTGATGAAGCGGGCGCGGAGATGCGCCATGTCGCGCGAACGGTGGTTTACGTTGTCGACATGGCGGATGCCGATCACGTCGCGCGTGCTCACCGGGAGGCATTCGGTGCACAGCGGCCCGCCAGCACGCTGGTGCAGGTCGCAGCGCTGACGCCCGCCAAAGCTCTCGTCGAGGTCGAAGTGACCGCCGTCGTACACGATTGATTGATTGCCGCGGTCAGCAGCCGCGACAAATCCTGAGCTTGCGATCGATTTCGAGTTCCAGCAGGTCATCGTTGCGATCGGCTTGCTGCTTCGGGACCGGCGCAACGTCGGCGGCGTGTGGCTGGCGGTGACCCGTGGGTGCCGGCCACGGCTTCACTCCGGCGTCGATCTGCGACCGTGTGGTGACGATTTCCGCTCTTGCGGCGGCGATGGGGCCGGCGAAGATCACCGCCGCGAGGCCGATCGTTTTGAGGCATGACGGGAGAGACATTGCGAAACGAGACATTGCAAAAAGGGACATGGCGACTGGCTCCGTTTTCGGACATGCAAGTCCTATCGTTGCCGGGACCGCGATATTCCGAAGCGGATATGCGCGGCTTTGCCGCGCCGCCCATTCGCAATTACCTTCAAAATAATTTCAACTGACATGTCGGTACGGCAAAACCCCAATCGTCCAGTTGACGAGATCGGGCAATATCCGGCCTGATGAGACATCCAAACGGAGCGTGACGATGCGATTTATGGTGATTGTGAAGGCCAGCAAGGATTCCGAAGCCGGCGTCATGCCGAGCACGGAATTGCTGACGGCGATGGGTAAGTTCAACGAGGAACTGGTGAAGGCCGGCATGATGGAAGCCGGCGAGGGCCTGCATCCGACCTCGAACGGCGCGCGGATCAAATATTCGGGAGGGCAGGGCACTGCGACAAATGGTCCGTTCGCGCTGAGCGGCGATCTCGTCGCCGGCTTCTGGCTGATCAATGCCAAGTCGCTGGATGACGCGATTGTGTGGATGAAGCGCGCGCCGTTCGGCGCCGGCGACGAGATCGAAATCCGCCAGGTATTTTCCACCGAGGACTTTGGCGAAGCCCTCACCCCCGAATTGCGCGAACAGGAAGAACGTCTGCGGGCGCAGGCGGGGAAGAAGTAATTACATCCACCGTCATTCCGGGGCGCGAAACGCGAACTATGGTGCGCAATTGCGCACCTGAGAATCCAGAGATTGTAGCGCGAGATTCCGGGTTCGATGCTGCGCTTCGCCGCGGAATGACAGCAAATCAAACTAGGACACCCACCATGCGATTCATGATGCTGATGATCCCCCTGGGCTATGAGACCGCCGCTCCGGACGTCCAGCTCGATCCCGAGCGCGTCAAGGCGATGATGAAATACAATGAGGCGCTGAAGGATGCCGGCGTCCTGATCGCGACGGCCTGCATCCGCCATCGATGGGCGCGCGGGTCTCCTTTCCCGGCGGCAAGCCTGTCGTGACGGACGGTCCGTTCACGGAGTCCAAGGAAGTGCTCGGCGGCTACTGGATGATCGACGTGCCGTCGCGGCAGGCGGCGATCGAGTGGGCCAGCAAGTGCCCGGCCTCCGAGAACGAGATCATCGAAATCCGCCAGGTGCAGGAGATGGCCGATTTCTCCGAGGACGTGCAGAAGGCCGCCGCGGGCTTCGACGAGCTGAAGAAGTCCACCAGCCGTTAATCTTTGTGAACGCGCGTGCTCGCGTCGAGAAAACGCGTCAAAACACAAGATTGAAGTGACCTTTGCGGCCGGCTCATGTAAAAGCCTTTCACATGAGCTGGCGCAAGGAAACGCGCCGCGCCGAGCGCGGCTACCATCACGGCAATCTGAAAGAGGCGTTGCTGCAGGCAGCGCTCGGCCTGATTGCCGAAAAGGGGGCTGCCGGTTTCACCTTCGCCGACGCCGCGCGGATGGCTGGCGTCAGCCCGGCGGCGCCTTACCGGCATTTCCGTGATCGCGAAGAATTGCTGTCCTCGATTGCGCAGCGCGGCTTCGAGCAGTTCGAGGCCTTGCTGACGCAGGCCTGGGACGACGGCCGCCCTGACACGGTCACGGCGTTCGAGCGGGTCGGCAAAGCCTATCTCGCCTTTGCCCGCAACGAGCCCGCGTTCTATTCGGCGATGTTCGAATCCGGGCTTCCGGTCGATGCCAATCCCACCCTGATGGCCGCCAGCGAACGTGCTTTCGGCATTATCCGCGCCGCCGCCGAGCGGCTGGCCGCGCTGGCGCCACCCGGCACGCCACGGCCGCCGGCGATGATGATGGCGCTGCACATCTGGTCGATGGCGCACGGCGTGGCGTCGCTGTTCGGCCGCGGCGACGCGGCGCGGCGCAAACTGCCGATGTCGCCGGAAGATCTGCTGGAAGCCGAAGTGCTGATCTATCTGCGCGGCCTCGGTTTCCCGACCGACCGCCGGCCTGAAGCCGCGAAAACCGACCCGAAACCGTCAGGTCCGCCGCCGGTCCCGCCCGCCGGTCCTTGGGGCACCCCAAAATAATTTAGCGGGCGCGGTTTGCCCCCGGCTTGACAAAACCGCGGGATGGTTTAGGTATGTAAATGTTATTTACATTCACAACGGCGTGAAGCCGTCATGGAGAGGGAAATGGCCTACACCGCAGATGTCAATCGATGGCGCGGCCCGAACGAAGAGCCTGATCGCCCGCATATGCTTGATAGCCCCTGGCATCCCGGCTGGATCGCCGTGACCATCCTCGGCTTCATCATCTGGTGGCCGATCGGACTTGCCCTTCTCTTTTTCACACTAGGGAGCAGAAAAATGGGTTGCTGGAGTCACCAGGATCGCTGGGCGAACAAGATGGAGCGGATGCAGTACAAGATGGAGCGGATGCGCGGCCGCATGGAGCGCCGCGGCTTCGGCTTCGGCGGCTTCGGTCCGCAGTCCAGCGGTAACCGCGCCTTCGACGAATACCGCACCGAAACGCTGCGTCGCCTTGAGGAAGAGCAGGTCGAATTCCGCGACTTCCTCGATCGCCTGCGCCACGCCAAGGACAAGGAAGAGTTCGACCAGTTCATGGCGCAGCACAAGACCCGTCCGACCCCGCCGAACGACCAGCCGCAGAGCTAAGGCTCACGTTCGCGAAGCATGCCCTCGGACTTGATCCGAGGGTGGCCTTCCGGTTCGCGTGAAGAAAACGCGTCCAAACAAATAGAGAAGTTCAGCCCTCAGGCGATGTGCCCCCATAAAGCCTGACGGCGGATACAGCCGCCCATCTGCGAAAGCAGGTGGGCGGTTTGGTTTTGGGCAGGCTTTGCGCGAGCGCCGCCGTGGGCAGGGCGGTTATTCCCAGCTGCCGAACCTTCGTCCGGACGACGATGATTCGATTGAGCCGAAAGATTTCCTGATCGAGCGGAACTTTCCGGCGTTTCGGAGGCTATGTTCTATACGCGTTCTATACGCGTTAGTGCTCGACGGGCCTCAGGTAGGCGAGGTCCAGAGCAGCGTAGAAGAGTAAAGCCCTCCTTCTTCCACTCCGCACACCTTGCATCCACGCATCGCTTCCGCCGCCGCCCGTCTCCGCATGGGCGTCGACGCCGGCCGGGTCATCCGGCCGGTGGCGCTGTCGCATAGGCACATATCATCCATCAGGACCAACATCATGATTACGCAAATACACGTCCCAACGATGCCAAATGCCGGACCCAAATTGTCCGTCGGACGATGGTTCAAGCGGGTGGGTGATCCCGTCACCGTCCAGGAGCCGCTGGTTGAAACAGAAACCGACAATGTCACCCACGAGATCCGCGCTCCCGTCACCGGCGTGCTGTCGCAAATTTCAGTGAAGGCCGGCGCATCGGTTGAATGCGGAATGGTGCTGGGAAACGTCAGCCAGTTCTGATCGCCGCTCGATCCGGGCGCCCCGACTCCCATTCCTGCCTGGCGATTTTGAAAGAAGCTCATGGACATGATCCACCAACTTGTCACAGCGCAGCCCCTGCTGGCCCTCTTCGTCACTATCGCGCTCGGCTACTTGGCCGGAAAAATCAGAATAGGTGGCTTCGTACTCGGCGGTATCGCCGGAACGCTGCTGGTCGGTGTCCTGATTGGTCAGTTCGGTGTCGCAATCGATAGCGGCATCAAGGGCGTGTTCTTCGCACTCTTCATCTATGCCGTTGGCTTCCAAGGCGGGCCGCAGTTCTTTCATGCGCTGAACCGACGCTCCCTGAACCAACTCGCTTCCGCATTCGTCATGTGTCTGACCGGTTTGCTCTGCGTGCTCGCCGCGGCCTGGCTGTTCGGGCTCGATCGCGGTTTGGCGGCCGGACTTGCGGCCGGTGGTCTGACGCAATCGGCGATTATCGGAACTGCCGGCGACGCCATCGGCAAGCTCGGGCTCGCGCCCGAGTTGATCAAGACCATGCAGACCAACGTCGCGGTCGGATACGCCGTTTGCTATCTCTTCGGCTCGCTGGGGCCGATCGTCATGGTGAGCTGGTTTCTGCCGCTCATCATGAGGTGGAACATCCGGACCGAAGCCGTCAAGCTGGCCAAGGTGCTATCAGGCGGTCGCGCCGAACTCGAACCTGGTGAATTCAATGCAGCCAGCCAGATCGCGACTCGTGTCTATGAGGTGGGGACGGACAGCAAAGCCACCGGCCTCACCGCGATCGAGATCGACAGGCAGCTCTCAGACGCCTCCGTTGAGGCCGTCTATCGCGAGGGCAAGACGCTCGATCTCAATGAGGCCGTTGTCGTTGCTGCAAGTGACAGAGTAGCGATCACCGGGATTATTTTGCAACAGGCAGCCGCAGCAGTCCTGTTCGGTCGCGAAGTGACACCGTCCAACGGCCTGTTACTGGTCCAGGAAAACCGCGAGATCGTTCTCACCAATCACGCATTGAGCGGTCGTGCGATCAGCGAAATCCACGATCACGTCAACGTCGAAACGCGCCACGGCGTGTTTCTGACGGCAGTCAAGCGCATGGGTCTGGATCTGCCCGTGCTGGACAAGCTTCAACTCAAGCGCGGCGACGAATTGCATTTCACCGGAAGTCCGGCCGATCTCGATCGCGTGGAGCCGAAGATCGGCTACCGGATCACCGCTGCGGCGGTCACCGACTTTGTGTTCTTCGGCCTCGGCATGTCGATCGGTCTGTTGATCGGCATGATCGAGTTCAGAATCTGGGGCATCCCGATCTCGATCGGAAGCGGCGGCGGTTGTCTGTTGGCCGGTCTGCTGTTTGGCTGGCTGCGCAGCGTACATCCGAACTTCGCGGCGCTGCCGGTCGGCGCGTCAAACTTTCTGCGCGATTTTGGCCTGGCTGTGTTCGTCGGCATCGTCGGTATCACCGCGGGCCCCCAGGCCCTGGTCGCCATCGAGAAATACGGATTGACGCTGTTCTTCTTGGGCGTCGGTGTAACCCTGATCCCGCAGATCGTCACCTTCTTCTTCTCTTACTATGTTCTGCGCATTCAAAATCCGATCGAGGCACTCTCATGCGTCGCCGGCGGCCGCAGTGCCAACCCGGCATTTGCGGCTCTTTTGACGAAGGCAGGCAATGCCACGCCGGTGGTGTCGTTCACCGTCACCTATGCCGTTGCCAACGTGTTTCTCACCCTGTGGGGACCGCTGATCATCGGCATCATCGCAAAAAATGCATCGTAACAGATCAGCATCGAGGAATTCAGCATGTTAGAGCGCAATTTCAAGCAATACGCTGCTCTCAGTCCGTTCGAACTCAAGGACAAGCTCATCGCGGTTGCGTCCTCGGACGCGCAGCGACTGATGCTGAATGCCGGACGCGGCAATCCCAATTTTCTGGCGACGTTGCCGCGCTGGGCGTTTCTCAGTCTGGGCGATTTTGCGCTGCGTGAATCGGAGCGCTCCTACTCATATCTCGACAGCGGCTTCGGTGGCCTGCCCGAGCACCAGGGAATCGCGCAGCGCTTCGAGGCCTATACCGTGAACCACAGGCAGACCGACGGGGTGTGGTTCCTGCGTGCAGCGATCTCCTATGTCAGCGATCAGCTCGGCCTCGACCGGGATGCGTTTCTGTTCGAAATGGTCAGCGCGTTTCTGGGCAGCACTTATCCGACTCCGCCACGGATGCTTTGCCATGTCGAGGAGATCGTAAAGGCCTATCTGGCTCAGGAGATGTTCGGGCCGTTGCCGCCCAGCGGTGCGTTCTCGGTCTTCGCGACTGAGGGTGGAACAGCTGCCATGACCTATATCTTCCAGACCTTGCGCATGAACGGGTTGATCAAGCCGGGCGACAAGATTGCCATGGCGACGCCGATATTCTCGCCCTATCTGGAAATTCCCGTACTTGCGGAATACGGACTCGAGATCGTCGACATACGCATGGACCGTGTCGATGACTGGCAGCTGCCGCAGGCGGAAATCGACAAGCTGATGGATCCCGCCATCAAGATATTCTGCCTGGTCAATCCGAGCAATCCACCGTCGTCGAAATTGTCGGACGCCGTTCTCGATCAATTGGCCGCAACGGTCGCGAAGCGGCCGAATTTTCTGATCGTGACCGACGATGTCTACGGCACTTTCGCTGACGACTTCGTTTCGCTGTTTGCGAAATGCCCAAAAAACACCCTGTGTGTGTATTCGTTCTCGAAATTTTTTGGTGCGACCGGCTGGCGGCTCGGCGCGATGGCCCTGCACGAGGATAATGCCTTCGATGCCTCGCTGGCGGCTCTGCCGGAGGCCACCAAGCTTCTGCTCGACAAGCGCTACAGTTCACTGACCACGACGCCGCGAGATCTGCGGTTCATCGATCGCCTGGTCGCCGACAGTCGTGCGGTGGCGCTTAACCACACGGCAGGTCTTTCGGTGCCGCAGCAGTTGCAGATGGCGTTGTTTGCCCTGAGCGGACTGATGGACCGCGAACATCGTTACAAGGACGCGGCGAAGCAGTTGATCCGAAAGCGGTACCTCACCCTGTACCGCCACATGGGTGTGGTGGCGCGGCATGAGCTCAATGACGTGAATTACTACTCCCTAATCGACCTGCAGGAGATCGGGGGGACACTTTATGGGCCGGAGTTCAAGGCATGGTTCATCAGGAGCAACCTCGGAGTCGGTTTTCTATTCCGTCTCGCCGAGGAGACCGGCGTCGTCCTGCTGCCGGGCAACGGGTTCGAGGTGGTCGATACCTCGGCACGGGTCTCGCTCGCCAATCTGACCGAGATTGAATATGCTTCGATCGGAAAGTTCACCCGTCAGGTTCTCGACGAGTGCCATGCGGACTTTGTGAAAGCCTCTGCATGATTCGTTCCTGATGTCGGCCAAGCCACGAGGGAGCTTTCGCCTGCGTCCGCCGTATTGCAGAGGCTGAGCAACGAAGTACCGAAGGAGATGCCCAACGTCGGTCCGCACAGGCCCTTCCAGCAACCAAATATCGGTGGCATTCTGGAAGAACCCAAGTGCTGTGGTTGGAGCGAATATTACGGCTACGTAAACCTGGATGAGGCTGTTTAACGCTAAGGGGCTGACGTCCATGATTCAGAACGCAATCGTAACGGCCGAGCAGCTTTGGCTTTCCGTTCGCCGCGAGGCCGAAAGCGCTCTCGCTCGCGATCCGCTGTTTGGCGGCAGGTCGACGCGTGCGATCCTCGATCATGCCGATCTCGGCAGCGCGGTGGCGCATCAGATCGGCGAATGGCTCGGCAAGAGCGCGGCGGAACGCGCGCAATTTGCGCGGCTCGCTTCCGAGGCGCAGCGCGCGTCGCCGGATATGGTCGAGGCGGCAAGCCGGGATCTGCAAAGCGTTGCCATTCAGGATCCGGCTGTCACAAGCTTGCTGCCGCCATTTCTGAATTACAAGGGATACGTCGCACTGCAGGCCTGGCGGGTGTCGAACTGGCTTTGGCTTGCCGACCGCACCGACCTGGCGCTGATGTTGCAGAGCCTGTCGTCGGATACCCTGCAGGTAAGCATCCATCCCTCGGCTTCGATCGGTACGTCGGTGCTTCTCGATCATGCCACCGGCATTATCATCGGCGCCTACGCCGTCGTCGGCGACGAGGTGACGATCATGCAAAACGTCACGATCGGCCGAAAGCAGGCGATGCCCGGCCGGGCGCCCAGAATCGGGCGCGGCGCGTATATCAGCTCGGGCGCGACGATCCTCGGCGATATCAGCATCGGCGATTTCGCCAAGATCGGCGCCGGATCGGTGGTCGAGCACGACGTGCCGGCGGGATGCACCGCGGTCGGCGTTCCCGCGCGGCTGACCAATTGCCCCGAGCCGGCGCTTGCGGTCTGATCGCAGCCTGAGAAATGCGCCCGCGGTGGCGCTCAGACACGGGAGGGTCGCAGCGCGACCTTGTCGAACAGACATATCGCTGCGATTCCGATCAAGTAGGCGACGATATCCCACCACGAAAAAAAACGGCCGATCAGCAGCACCCCGATCGTGGTGCTTCGAAATGCGTCCAGCGCCGGCGTGTGCAGGAGCTGGCTGAACTCGATGCTGATGGCCAGGAGGCTTGCAGCTATCGCCTTTCGCAACAGCCCTCGGCTCGGCTGCAGGCACGCGATCGCGGCATAGACCATGGCGCCCCACACGATCGAGCCGGAATATTTTGCCACTGCGTGAGGCAGCCCCAGCAGCGGCGACCGCACCAGCAGACCTGCGCCGATCAGGAGCGCCGTCAGCACGGCATATTTGATACGCGGCATGACGGGCATTCAAACGTTTTCCGGAATTGGGCTTCGCTGCGGCGTCCGATCCGCCGCACCCATGGCTGCCGGCTTGTTGATCAGCGCCACCAACGTGTAGCTGATGATCAGAAGCAAGTACCACGATCCGAGCTTGGCAACCGACACCATTGACCAGCCTTTGATCTGGCCGGGATAGATCCACGTCCTGCTGTAGGTCCCGAGATTTTCCGAAAACCAGATGAACAGCGCGACCAGAACCAGCCCGAGCAGCAATGGCATCGAGCGATAGACGTTCCAGACCTTGAAATGGATGCGCGTGCGCCCAAACAGAAAGAGCGAGGCGGCAAACAGCACCAGGCGCATGTCGGGAACATAATGATGGGCGAAGAAATTGACGTAAATGGCGAGGCTCAGTACCACCAGCGTCCAGACCGGCGGGTGACGTTCGAAGCGGAAGTCGAATAGCCGCCAGGCGCGGCACAGATAACTTCCGACGCACGAATACATGAAGCCGGTGAACAGCGGCACGCCGCCGATGCGGAACAAGCACGGTTCCGGATAGATCCAGGAACCTACCGACGTCTTGAACAGCTCCATCGCCGTTCCGACGGCGTGATAGAGCAAAATGACCTTGGCTTCCTCTGATGTTTCGAGGCGCGCCGCGAGCAGCAATACCTGCAGCCCAAGCGCGCACAGGAACAGGAAATCGTAACGGGCGAGCGGCAGCCCTGCCGGATACCAGAAGTGGGTGGCGATCATCAGCGCCACCATGATGCCGCCGAACAGGCAGGCCCATGCCTGCTTGATCCCGAAACGGATGAATTCATAGAGCCACGCCGTGGCGCGCCGCGCCGCCATTCGCTGGGCGAAGCGCCGTTCGGTGCGGATGAAGCGGGCCAGCGGGGGCCAGAGCGTTGCCGCCGAAGTTGGTTGATCCGGAATTTCCAAACGGCCTCGCTGAACCCATCCTGCAACGTGCCGTTCAAGGTGCGACAAAATAGCCCGACGGGCAAATCACCAAAAGTCTGTCCAGCCCTCCGCGCAAAAATATTCCGATTGGCACGTCGGGCAAATCAGCTGTAGGACTCCCGCCATCCTGTCCCACCAGAGCAACTGTGCTGAAGTAAACCGGCGATCGGCCGGGCCTCAAGGCTGGCGCGGGGCGCGCCCCGCCTTCGGCGGCTTACGGCCTTGACCCCGTCCGCTCTCCGGTCTGTTGGCTTGGCATGCGCTCGGTCGATGACCGAGCGCGAGAGGATGCACTCGCTCAACTCAGCGCGTAACGGCTGGGGTCCCATTTCTGCCGTCGGGCGATCAGCGTGTTGCAGATGACGATCAGCTTGCGCATGCAGGCAATGAGCGCGACTTTCGGCTTCTTGCCCTTGGCGATCAGGCGTCGATAGAAGGCCTTGAGCGCCGGGTTGTTCTGCGTGACGGCCCCGAGACAGGGCATGTAGATCGCAGTGCGAATCCAGCGGCGGCCACCCTTGATATGACGCTCGCCGCGCCGTTGGCCACTATCGTCATCGTAAGGAGCCGCACCCAATAATGCGGCGGCGACCTCGTTGCTAACCTGCCCAAGCTCCTGCATGCCCGCGACGAGGTTCGCGGCGCTCGTCGCGGCGAAGCCAGGCACGCTCGCGATGATCTCGGCACGCTCGGCAAGGTGTGGCGTGGCCTTGATCTTGGCCGCAATGGCGGCCTCTAGCCCAGCAATTTCGCGGGCCAGGTTCTTCAAGATGCGGGCATGGGCTTTCTGAACCAATCCTGGTGCAGCATGCTCATTCTGGCTCTGCAAGCGCGTCTTGAGATCACCCAGACCGATGCGCGCTTTCACCAGCGCCAGCAACTCCTCGCGTGCGGCATCGTGGGTCTGGCTCGGCGCCTCGGTAAATATCTCGGCGAACCAGGCGATCATCTCCGCGTCGATCACATCGTTCTTTGCCAGCCGGCCGGCCGATAGCGCGAAGCTGCGGACGCGTTTGGGGTCGACGATCCGCACCTCGACACCGGCCTGGCGCAGTAGCTTGGCCCAGTCCCGCTCATAGCCGCCACTGGCCTCCATGACGGCCTTGTTCACCTTGTGCTTGCGCAGCCAGGCAACCAACCGGCGATGCCCCTGCGCGCTGCTCGGGTACGGTTGCCGCAGTGCCAGCACGCGAATGCATGCATCAATCTTGTCCTTGGCGACATCGATGCCCACGACGATGAGACCGTTTTGTGCCATCATCCACTCCCTTCCTTGCTCGGTACGGGCTCGAAGCCCTTGCAACTGTTCGGGTTGAGGAAGACGCCGGAGCTGTCCCTCGCTCTGGTACAGGCTCTGTCGCCTTTGGGGCGTACGGGCTCAGTTCCAGCAACGGGCGGTTGGTCCGCAACCGCCCGTTCGCTCATTCTGCCAAATTTTTTGGACACAAGGGGCGTCGGCCATCGTCGCAAACGAGGGGCAGGGAGCGGTGGACGCGGCAGCACGCGAGACGAACGGGCTGCTGCGTACGGTGAAATCGTTTGGGTCCGACGCCCCGATGCAGGCGTCAAGTTCGAAGGCGGCCAACGCTGCCGGAGAGCGATGGTGTCACAAAAAGCAGGGTCACCAGGACGATCTCGTATAAGCCGTAAAGCCATTGCGCAGGGAAGGCCGGCTGCCTCCGCCAAACCTGTATGCTCATGTGCAGCCTATTCTTGTGCAACACGCACATGAGACCGCGGGTGCGGCGCGCACCCGGTCTTCCCTGCGCCCTCTGATTGGGAGGGCTGAGGTCGATTGCAAAACTCCGGGCGCATCGCGTCGCGGGAACGATCTCCGCTGTCATCGCCCGCCTTGTGCGCAATTGCGCACTGGGGCGGGCGACCCAGTATTCCAGAGGCAGCAGTGATGGATCCGATGGGCCGCGGCGTACTGGGTCGCCCGGTCAAGCCGAGCGATGACAGTGGGGGGCTTTTGACGATTCCCGCCAAAATGGAACCCCGCCTAACCCGCCGTTC
This sequence comes from Afipia sp. GAS231, assembly GCF_900103365.1. Taxonomy (NCBI): domain Bacteria; kingdom Pseudomonadati; phylum Pseudomonadota; class Alphaproteobacteria; order Hyphomicrobiales; family Nitrobacteraceae; genus Afipia; species Afipia sp. GAS231. Next base: position 2,668,143 of record NZ_LT629703.1, on the reverse strand, counting down.
CGGCTGCATTTCCGGCAGCCAAATTCCCCTTTGGTAACCTCGCGTTAACCACGCGTAGCGTCTGGTTGGAGGCGTAATGACGCGCGAATAGCCCTCGTTTTGACATGTTGGCAGGGGATGCAGGACCCGGCTTTCGGCGGGCCCCCCATGTGACGCAAAGTGAGGCTCATGCGCTGGCGCATATCGCCGCGCCCGACGCGCGGCTGTGGAACCGGCAGCCCGTTGCTCCGGAAGATTTGGGACCGAACATGATCCGGAAAAGTGGAAAAGATCATGCGCAAACCGGAGCGAGAGCGTTGAGAGGATACCGCCTATGAATCCCGCCGACGTGGCCCAATCAGCGCTGCCGCTGGCATCCAGCGACGTATCGCTGATCGCGCTGTTCCTGCAGGCCCACTGGGTCGTGAAAACGGTCATGCTCGGGCTATTGTCCTGCTCGGTCTGGGTCTGGGCGATCGCGATCGACAAGATCATCCTCTATTCCCGCACCAAGCGCGCCATGGACCGTTTCGAACAGGCGTTCTGGTCCGGGCAATCGATCGAGGAACTGTACCGCGCACTGTCGGCCAAGCCGACGCAGTCGATGGCGGCGTGTTTCGTCGCCGCCATGCGCGAATGGAAGCGCTCGTTCGAAAGCCAGACCCGTTCCTTTGCCGGCCTGCAGATGCGGATCGAGAAGGTGATGAACGTCTCCATCGCCCGCGAGGTCGAGCGGCTGGAACGGCGGCTGCTGGTGCTGGCGACGGTGGGTTCAGCCGGGCCGTTCGTCGGCCTGTTTGGAACCGTCTGGGGCATCATGTCGAGCTTCCAGTCGATTGCGGCCTCAAAGAATACCTCGCTGGCGGTGGTCGCCCCCGGCATCGCGGAGGCGCTGTTTGCCACCGCCATCGGCCTTATCGCTGCCATTCCGGCGACTATTTTCTACAATAAGTTCATTTCCGAGGTGAACCGGCAGGCCCAGCGCCTGGAGGGTTTCGCGGATGAATTTTCGGCCATCCTGTCGCGCCAGATCGACGAGCGGGCGTGAGCGGCGATATGATGAATAGATCGGTGAGATCAATATCATGGCGATGAACATGGCAGGTTCGTCGGGTGGCGGCCGACGCGGCCGGCGTCGTGCGGCTGTCATGGCGGAGATCAACGTCACGCCGATGGTCGACGTCATGCTGGTGCTCTTGATCATCTTCATGGTCGCAGCACCCCTGATGACCTCGACCATCGACATCGATCTGCCGATCGCCAGCGGCGGCAAGTCGCTGGCCTCGAATGCGCCGCCGCTGACGCTGTCGGTGAAGCGCACCAACGGCGCCTGCAATTCGAACGTCGAACTTTATCTGGGCGATACGCTGATCTCGTCCAGTGACCTGTTGCCCAAGATCAAGGCGATCCGGGAGACCCGGTCGGATGCCGACAGCGTGGTCTATCTGCGTGGCGATAAAGACGTCTGTTACACGGATATGATGAAATTATTGGGGTATATTAGGACCGCGGGGTTCAAGGCGAATATCGTCATCGTTCCGGAGCAGGGCTCCTGAGGTGAACTTGAAGGTCAAGGTCGACAAGACACTGGCTGCGTCTGTTGTCCTGCACGTCCTCGTGCTGGGATGGACGATGGTGTCGTTTTCGACCCGCGCGCTCGAAATGACGCCGGAAGATTCCGTTCCGGTGGACGTCGTCTCGCCCGATCAGCTCGCCCATATCATGGCCGGCATGAAGACCGGCAAGAAGGAAAACCCGAAGCCGCTGGTCGACAAGATCGCCGAAGCCAAGCCGGTCGACGATGCCGTCGGCAAGGTCAGCGAGAAGCCGCCGGTCGTCACCGACACCGCGCCGCCGCCACAGCCGAAGATCGAGGAAAAGCCGGTCGAGAAAAAGCCCGATCCGCCGAAGGTGGTCGAGAAGCCGAAGGAAGAACCGAAGCCGATCGAGAAGAAGCCGGATCCGGTCAAGCCCGATCCGATCGCCGAAGCGATCAAGAAGGAAGAAAAGAAGCCGCCGCCAAAACCAGTGCAGGCTGCCGCCAAGCCGCCTGAGGTGAAGCCGAAGATCGTGGAACGGCACTACGATCAGTCCCAGATCGCGGCTCTCCTCGACAAGCGCGATCCGACGCGCCAGGCCGCGACCGGCGACACGCTGAATTCCAACGCTGCCCTCGGCCTGTCGAAGGGTGCTGCCGCCGACAATTCCGCGACCTGGGGCGCGATGTTCAAGCAGCAGGTCGAGCGCTGCTGGAAAAAGCCCTATGGCGGCATCGAGCAGCAGAAGTCCGAAGCGGTGTTCGCGATCAAGCTGAAGCGCGACGGTTCGCTGGAAGGCATGCCGGTTCCCGAAGGCACGCCGGCGACGCCTTACCTGCGCGTCTATCAGGAGAGCGCGTTGCGCGCGATCATCGAATGCCAGCCGTATAAATTGCCCGCGGCGTTTTTCGAGGAATGGAAATATTTTGCGCCGGTTTTCACCGAACAGAAAACCTGACATTCGGCCCGCGATCACCAATATGAGCAAAGCTTGAAGCGATGACCGACAAAAATGGATTGCCCCACATGCCGTTCCGCCTGAGCCGCCGGCAGATCATTTCCGGAATGGCAGCGCTAGGCGCTGTCGCCGGCGGTCGCAACGCTTTCGCGCAGGGGCCGAAGCGCATTATCGTTCCCGAGGGCGAATTCACCCCGCTGCCGATCGCGATCCCGAACTTCGTGGCGGGCACGCCTGGAGACGCCGAGGTCGGCGCCGGCGTGGCGCAGGTCATTACCAACAATCTGAAGCGCAGTGGATTGTTCGCGCCGATCGACCAGGCCGCCTTCATCGAGCGCATCACCAATATCGACACCGCGCCGCAGTTCCAGAGCTGGAAGACCATCAACGCGCAGGCGCTGGTGACCGGCCGCATGACCCGGCAGGGCGACGGCCGTCTCAAGGCCGAGTTCCGCCTCTGGGACGTCAACACCGGCCAGCAGCTCACCGGTCAGCAATATTTCACCTCGCCGGAATACTGGCGGCGGATCGCGCACATCATCTCCGACCAGATCTACGAGCGGCTGACCGGCGAAAAAGGCTATTTTGACAGCCGCGTCGTGTTCGTCGACGAGACCGGGCCGAAGGAGCGCCGCGTCAAGCGGCTGGCGCTGATGGACCAGGACGGCGCCAATGTCCGTTACCTGACCAAGGGAAGCGACCTGGTGCTGACGCCGCGGTTCTCGCCGTCGACCCAGGAAATCACCTACATGGAGTTCGGCCAGGGCGATCCCAGGGTCTACCTGTTCAACATCGAGACCGGGCAGCGCGAGATCGTCGGCAATTTCCCCGGCATGTCGTTTTCGCCGCGATTCTCGCCGGACGGCCAGCGCGTCATCATGAGCCTGCAGCAGGGCGGCAACTCGAACCTGTTCGTGATGGACCTGCGGTCGAAGACCACGACCCGGCTGACCGATACGCCGGCGATCGACACCTCGCCGTCCTACGCGCCGGACGGCAGCAAGATCTGCTTCGAATCCGACCGCGGCGGAAAGCCGCAGATCTATGTGATGCCGGCCGGCGGCGGCGGGGCGCAGCGGATCTCGTTCGGCGAGGGCAGCTATTCGACCCCGGTGTGGTCGCCGCGCGGCGATTATATCGCGTTCACCAAGCAGGGCGGCGGCCAGTTCTCGATCGGCATCATGAAGACCGACGGCTCGGGCGAGCGCATCCTTACCTCGGGCTTCCACAATGAAGGGCCGACATTCGCGCCGAATGGCCGGGTCCTGATGTTCTTCCGCGAGCCCGGCGGCGGTGGCGGGCCCTCGCTGTTCACCATCGACATCTCCGGACGCAACGAATTGCGGGTTCCCACACCTGGTTTTGCGTCCGATCCGGCGTGGTCCCCGCTGTTGTCCTGAAGCGAGGCGGCAGCAACCAGAACGTCGCAGGGGCTCGGCAAACGTTGCCTAGCCTGCTGATTTTTCGAGCAGATTTCCACAACCGGAAACCGACGGCAACGTATCGGTAACGATGTTCCCTCAGAAAGACTTCATCTGCAAAGGGTAGAACGGCGTGGTTGGACAGGATCGCGTACGCCCATAATGCAGCTTGCAAACCAAACCGCAGAGCACGACCAAAATGTCTCGCCGTCGACTTACGCGGCGCTGATCGATTCGCTGTTTCAGAACGCGGCGCCATTGTTCGCGGGCGCGGTGATGGTTGCGTTCGCGGCGGCGATGACGGCGCTCAAGACCGATGTCATGCTGCTCTGGCCCTGCGTCGCATTTCTCATGCTGATCGGTGCCATTCGCGCCGTTGAGATGCATCTGTACCGCAAGCGCAAGTTAGCCTTGACCGCCGATGAAGCGTCACGCTGGGAAAGGCGCTATCAATTCTGGGCGATCGTCTATGCCGCAGCCCTCGGCACCTGGTGTTCGGTCGCCTTGCTGAGCAGCAATGACGCCGTCGCTCACATGATCTGCCTGGCGGTCACCACGGGCTACGTCGCGGCCGGTGCCGGGAGGACGTTCGGCAGGCCGCGGATCTTCCAGGTGCAGATCGCACTCGCCTGCGGCCCGACCTCGATCGCGCTGGCGATGCACGGCACGCCTTATTACATCGGAATGGCCTGCGTCAGCGGCGTGTTCTTCCTGGCGCTGCGGCAGATCACGACCAACCTGCAGGAAATCTTTGTCCGGGCATTGGTGGCGCGCGAGCGCGAGGCCGCGCTGGCGAACCAGTTCGACACTGCCTTGAATAACATGCCGCATGGGCTGTGCATGTTCCGCGCCGACGGCCGGCTTGCAGTCATGAACTATCGCTTCAGCGAAATGATGGATCTGTCCGACGATTTGGTGCAGCGGGGCGTCACAGCGTCCGACATCATGGCGGCCGGCGTCGCCGCGGGTTCGGTCTCCCCGGCCAGCAGCCGGATGATCCTGGCGGAAATCGAGGATACGCAGGCGCGGGACATGATCACGACCGATCCCGACGTGGTGCGGGGCCGGTCGTTGTCGTGGACGTTCCAGCCGATGGCGGACGGCGGCGCCGTCGTGCTGCTCGAAGACATTACCGAGCGGCGCAATGCGGAAGCCCGCATCAGTCATCTGGCCCGCTACGACGAACTCACGGCGTTGCCGAACCGGGTCAATTTCCGCGATGAAATCGGACGGCTGCTGGCGATCCAGCAGGGCGCCGAGCAATTGTCGGCGCTGCTGTTCGTCGATCTCGACCAGTTCAAGCAGGTCAACGACACGCTCGGGCATCCATGCGGCGACCAGTTGCTGTGCGCGGTGGCCGATCGGTTGCGCGAGATGCTGCGGCCCGAGGATTTTGTGGCGCGGTTCGGCGGCGACGAGTTCGTCGTGTTCCAGCAGAACATCCATTCCGCAGATGACGCCGCGGGTCTCGCCCGGCGCATCGTCGACCGGCTGAGCGAACGCTACAAGATCGACAATCATCTGGTCGAGATTGGCGCCAGCGTCGGTATCGCCATGAGCACGCGCGGCGTCAGCGCCGATACGCTGCTCAAGAACGCCGACATGGCGCTGTACCGCGCCAAGGCCGATGGCCGCGGTACCTTCTGCTTCTTCCGCGACGAGATGGCGCAGGTCGTCGAGGCGCGCCGTACCCTCGAACTGGACCTGCGCAGGGCGTTGGCCAACGAGGAGTTCGAGCTCTACTACCAGCCGCTGGTCAACCTCAAGTCGGGCAGAATATCCACCTGCGAAGCGCTGCTGCGCTGGAATCATCCGGTTCGCGGCACTGTTTCCCCCGTCGACATCATTCCTGTGGCCGAGGATATGGGCCTGATCGTCGACCTTGGCCGCTGGATTTTGCGCAAGGCCTGCATGGAATGCATGAAGTGGCCCGAAGGCGTCAGCGTCGCCGTCAACTTTTCGCCGCAGCAGTTTCACCAGCGCGATGTACTGAGCGAAGTCCGCTACGCGCTCGAGGTCTCCGGCCTGCCGGCGAACCGTGTCGAGATCGAGATCACGGAATCCTCGCTGTTGCGCAATACGCAAATGACACATGATGTGCTGTCGCAATTGCGGTCGCTCGGCGTGCGGATATCGCTGGACGACTTCGGCACCGGCTATTCCAGCCTCAGTTATCTGCACAACTTCCCATTGCAGAAGGTGAAGATCGACCGCTCCTTCCTGGAAGGGATCGACAGCCATCGCCCGTTGACCTTGTTGCGCGGCGTGGCGCGGCTGTCGGCCGACCTCGGCATGTCGGTGGTGGTCGAGGGTATCGAAACCAACGAGCAGCTCGAGTTGATCAGCGCCGACGGCACGGTCAGCGAAGTGCAGGGCTACCTGTTCAGCCGGCCAGTGCCGGCGGCCCGGATCCGCCAGCTCCTGAACGTGTCGCACGGCCGGCGGCTGCCCGACGACCCCTTGCAGCTGGTTCCATCCCGCTCTATCGCTTGACGGTTGAGGCGAGCTGGCGCAACCTAAAGTTCGAGATGCTGCGGCGGCAGGTTAACCCTAATGACGTGATGGCTTTGCAATCTCGTTAACAAGCTGTTAATATTTAGACCGCTCGCAGAAGTTGCTTGTAAGTGTTAGGAGTACTGCATGAGGTCCCCGGCCGAGGCATCCACGACGGCCACGGGGCGGAGTTCGGACTGGCTAAATCAAGCCGACTACCGTCTTGCAACAACGCCAGAGGAAAAGGACGAAATCTACAGGCTGCGCTATCGGGCTTACTTGCGCGAGGGTGCCGTCCGTCCTTCTGCTGACCAGCGCGTGGTAGACAGTTACGAAGACGCTCCCAACGCGTGGACATTCGGCGTTTACTTCAACGGCGAACTCTACAGCTCGATCCGCATCAGCGTGCTGACGTCCGAATGGCGGCTGTCGCCTTCGGTCGAACTGTTCGGCGATGTGCTGCATCCTGAGCTGGACAAGGGCAGGATCTTCATCGATTCAACCCGCTTCGTCGCAGACCCCGACAAGGCCCGTAATTTCCCTGAGCTGCCTTATGTGACCGTGAGGCTCGGTTCCATGGCCGGCGTTTACTTCAACGCCGATTATGGACTAGCGATCGTTCGTCCGGAGCATCAGGCATTCTACCGTCGGGTGTTCCTGCAGGAAACCTGGTGCGAGCCGCGATTGTATCCGGGCCTGGTGAAGCCGGTTGGATTGATGGCTGCGCATCTGCCGACGGTGCGGGAACCGGTGCTTGCCCGTTATCCGTTCCTGCGTTCGACCGCGTTCGAGCGTCGGATGCTGTTTGAGCGCCCGGGCCAGCAGCAGCCTTCGCAGGATCCCACGGCCTCCTACGAGCGCGCTTCCATCGTTCCGAGTTCCTGAACCGGCCGGATCTGGTCTGTGGACCAGCCGGTCGGCAGATAAACCGGCAGATCCCGCTTGTATGAACGCCGATTCAGCCGCCTGGTGCAAAACCGGCGCGGCGAACGCCTGAAATCCGGTGATTCAGGCCTTGAACGCGCTTGCCTTCACCATCGCGCCACATTTACAAACCATTAACTATCACGGTCGCTTTTCGTCGTTCGTCGGCATTTGAGTGGGTCTGGCAACATCCCATCAAGGTTGACGGAACGTTCGCTTAACCATCGACCTGTAGACCGGAAGACAGTTCGAAAACGTGAGCGTGGAGGCTCCGGAATGACATATCAAATGCGTAACCTCCAGGGTTGGAAGTTGGTTGCGGTGCTTGCCGTGGCGCTGTCGATGGGCGCCTGCGCCAAAAACAACCTCGGCCCCGAAGGCGCGATGGCCAGTGCTGCGACCCCGGGCAGCCAGCAGGATTTCGTGGTCAACGTCGGCGACCGCGTGTTCTTCGAAAGCGACCAGACCGAGCTGAGCCCGCAGGCGATCGCCACGCTCGAGAAGCAGGCGCAGTGGCTGCAGACCTACAACCGCTACTCCTTCACCATCGAAGGCCATGCCGACGAGCGCGGCACCCGCGAATACAACATCGCGCTCGGCGCACGCCGCGCCCAGTCGGTGCGGACCTATCTTGCCTCGCGCGGCATCGATGCCAACCGCATGCGCACGATCTCCTACGGCAAGGAGCGCCCGGTCGCGGTCTGCAACGACATCTCCTGCTGGTCGCAGAACCGCCGCGCCGTCACCGTGCTGAACGCCAGCTCGTAACGCGTTCGTTCTCACTCCGAATTCCAACCGGCGCCTTCGGGCGCCGGTTTTATTTTAAGCGCACGATGAAGTCGCGGATCACGGCGGTCGCGCGCTCGGGCGCATCGGGCATGACCGCGTGGCCGCAATCGGTAAACCGTTCGAACTGCACCAGATGCGCCGGCAGCGCAGTGGCGATATCGGCCTGGCTCTCGATCGGATGGATCGGATCGTCCTCGCCACCGAGCACCAGCGTCGGGCACTGGATGCGATGCAGATCGCCGGACATGTCGAAGCCATTGCCTTCGCCGCCGGGCCGGGTGAACCAATGCAAGACCTCTGACCGATTGATGGCGCGGCGCGCCGTATCCGGATCGCGGCGCTTGCGGAAGTAGTGCGGTAGAGCCAGCCGTCCCCAGGCGTCGAGCGAGGCCTGGTCGTGGCCCTGTACTTCCAGAAAGCGCCGGCGCGCCAGGGCGCCCACTTCCGGGCCGCCAAAACGTTCGAACAGTTCGATGCGCCGGTTCAGATGTTCGGCGCCGGACGCGGCGGTGCTGATCAGGATCAGCTTCGAGGGGTGGGCCGGATGGCGGGTGGCGTAGGCCATCGCCACCATGCCGCCGAACGAGGCGCCGAGCACGATCGGATCGGTGATGCCGAGCACCTCGCAAAAGGCCCGCACGTCGTCGCCCCATTGCGCCAGATTCCAGCGCTCGCGCGGGCCGTCCTCGCTGCGGCCGTTGCCGCGATGGTCGAGATAGACGATCTGGGCGATATCGGCCATGGAGGAGTAGGCGGGCCGGTAGATCGAGTGGTCGGCGCCGGGGCCGCCGTGGAGCATCAGCAGCACCGGCTTTTCCCGCATCACGGGGCCGTCGGGGACGAACTTCGCACCCTCGACGTCGAAGAACAGCCGCACCCCGTTCACGGACACATGCATGGGCTGGCTTCCTTCAGCTAGATGAACGGAGCGGTCGACGATCACGCTTGCTTGTTTTGAAGCCGATACTAAACCATAGCGTAATCCAGCGTGCGGATTCGGAAACGCCAGTCACAATTCCGGCGTACTCCCTCCCTCAGTTCGTAGCGTTTCCGCGGTTCAACGCGATCTAATTGTCAGGGCAAAATGTCATCCAGATTTCCCCGAGCTGCCGGCGCTGCGGCCATCGCCGCGATGCTGGTTCTGTCCTCCCAGGCCTTTGCGCAATCCGACGATCCCGACTCGGAAATGCGGATCCAGCGGCTGGAAAACCAGCTCCGGCAACTGACCGGCCAGAACGAGGAACTGCAATACCGCAACCGGCAGCTCGAAGACCGGCTGCGGCAGCTCGGCGCATCGCCGGCCGCACCTGGTGGCCCGCCGCAGGCCGCTCAACCCCAAGCGGCGCAGCCCGGAATGGCCGCGCTGCCGCCGGTCCAGCCGAACCCCGGCTATCGCCAGCCGGGCTACCCGCAAGCTCAGCCGGGCTACGACCAGCAGCAGATCGCGGCGCCTGCGCCAATCGTTCAGGAGCCGGCCGCGCCCCAGGCGGGCGGCCGCCGCCGTGGCGATGCCTTCGACCCCAACCAGAATCCCAGCGCTCCCGGTGCGCCGCGTGCGTTGGGCGGCGGTCAATTGCCGATTGCGAACGAAGCGCCGGTCGGCGCTCCCGGTGGACGCGGCGCCGGCGAGCCGCTCGATCTCGGTGCCACCAGTCCGCGCGATCCGGGCGGCGCGCCGCCGCCACGCGGCCCCGCCAGTGCGGCGCTGACCACGCTGCCGCCGTCAGCGACGCCCAAGGACGAGTTCGATCTCGGCATCGGCTACATGCAGCGCAAGGACTACGCGCTGGCCGAAGAGACCATGAAGAACTTTGCGCAGAAATATCCGTCAGATCCCCTGATCGCGGATTCGCAATACTGGCTCGGCGAGAGCTACTTCCAGCGGCAGCAGTATCGCGACGCGGCGGAAGCCTTTCTCGGCGTGACCACCAAGTTCGACAAGTCCGCCAAGGCGCCGGATTCCCTGCTGCGGCTCGGCCAGTCGCTGGCGGCGCTGAAGGAAAAGGAAGCCGCCTGCGCCGCACTCGGCGAAGTGACGCGGAAATATCCGCGGGCCTCGACCGGCGTCAAAGCCGCAGTCGACCGTGAGCAAAAGCGGGTTAAGTGCTAACGTTGCCGCTGGTCGAGGTCGCTATTGGCCTCGCATAAGCCGGCGCCGCCATGCCCGACGACGACCATTCCCCGATTTCGGTAAACCAGGCCAAGCGCCTGTTCGCGGACTGGAAGGCCGCGCCCGCGCTTCTGCTCGCGGTCTCCGGCGGGCCGGATTCGATCGCGCTGATGTGGCTCGTGGCGCGCTGGCGCCGTGCCATGACGCGCGGCCCCCGGGTGATCGCCGTTACTGTCGACCATGGCTTGCGCAGCGAAGCCGCGCGCGAGGCGCGTGACGTCAAACGGCTGGCGAAGGAGCTCGATCTGCCCCACCGCACGCTGCGCTGGACCGGCGTCAAGCCGAAGACCGGATTGCCGGCGGCGGCCCGCGCCGCGCGCTACCGGTTGCTGGCACAGGCCGCCCGCGCCGGCGGCGCCACGCACATCCTGACCGCGCACACCCGCGACGATCAGGCCGAGACGCTGTTGATGCGGATGCTGCGCGGCAGCGGCATTGCCGGCCTCGCCGCGATGGCGCGGGAAAGCGAGCGCGAAGGTGTGCTTCTGGCGCGGCCGCTGCTCGACGTCCCGAAATCACAGCTCGTCGCGACGCTGAACAAGGCGAAGATCGCCTTCGCCGACGACCCGACCAATCGCGACGCCGCTTACACCCGCCCTCGCTTGCGGGCACTGATGCCTGTTCTCGCCGAGGAGGGCGGCGACAGCCGCAACCTGGCGCGATTGGCCTCGCGGCTGGCACGGGCGAATGCCGCGATCGAGGTGCTGGCCGATGGCGCTGAGCGTTATCTGGCGCTGAGGGATCGCAACGACGCTTCGCGCTTCGGGTTCGACGCTACAGCGTTTGCGAGCCTGACTGAGGAAATCCGGCTCCGGCTGCTGAAGCGGGCGATCGATCGCGTTGGTCACGAGGGGCCGGTGGAACTTGGCAAGCTGGAGACGCTGTTGGGGGCCCTGGATCGGGCCATTGCGGACGGCCAGCCGAGGCTGAAGCAAACCCTTGCCGGGGCCGTGATCGGGCTCGCCGGCGGCCGGATTCACGTCGATCCGGCACCGCCGCGTCGTGGCAAAACGGGATGAGGGAGAGCCCGACGTGGCGATATCCGGCCCAACGGGGCCGGCAACCTTAACCACCCCCGAAAAACTACTGAAACAACGCCATTATTTGACCGGGAATCGCGCTAGGATGCGTTAAATAGTCCTGCGTCGTTCCCTTGGCATCGCCCGGGGCGCCACCTAGATTGTATCCAGTTATCCGGGGATTCCCTCGTGGCTACCCAAGGGATACTGCCAAGGACATAAGGCCGCGATCCGCGCGACCACGAAGGAAGTTCAATGAACGCCAATCTGCGCAATTTCGCCCTCTGGGTCATCATTGTCTTGCTGCTGTTGGCACTGTTTACGCTTTTCCAGAATCCGGGTCAGCGCGCGTCCTCGCAGGACATCTCGTTCTCGCAGTTGCTGAGCGAAGTCGACCAGAACCATGTGCGCGACGTCGTGATCCAGGGGCCGGAGATTCACGGCACCTTCACCAACGGCTCCTCGTTCCAGACCTATGCGCCGAACGATCCGACGCTGGTCTCGCGCCTGTACAACGGCAAGGTCTCGATCACCGCGAAGCCGCCCGGCGACAACGTGCCGTGGTTCGTGTCGCTGCTGGTCTCCTGGCTGCCCTTCATCGCACTGATCGGCGTCTGGATCTTCCTGTCCCGGCAGATGCAGGGCGGCGCCGGCAAGGCGATGGGCTTCGGCAAATCGCGCGCCAAGATGCTGACGGAAGCGCATGGCCGCGTCACGTTCGAGGACGTCGCCGGCGTCGACGAGGCCAAGCAGGACCTGCAGGAGATCGTCGAGTTTCTGCGCGATCCCGGAAAATTCCAGCGCCTCGGCGGACGGATTCCGCGCGGCGTGCTGCTGGTCGGCCCTCCCGGCACCGGCAAAACCCTGATCGCACGCGCGGTCGCGGGCGAAGCCAACGTGCCGTTCTTCACGATTTCGGGTTCGGACTTCGTCGAAATGTTCGTCGGCGTCGGCGCCAGCCGTGTCCGTGACATGTTCGAGCAGGCCAAGAAGAACGCGCCCTGCATCATCTTCATCGACGAAATCGATGCGGTCGGCCGTCATCGCGGCGCCGGTCTCGGCGGCGGCAATGACGAGCGCGAGCAGACCCTCAACCAGTTGCTGGTCGAGATGGACGGCTTCGAAGCCAATGAAGGCGTGATCCTGATCGCGGCCACCAACCGTCCCGACGTGCTCGATCCCGCGCTGCTGCGTCCCGGCCGTTTCGACCGCCAGGTGGTGGTGCCTAACCCCGACGTCGTCGGTCGCGAGCAGATCCTCAAGGTTCACGTCCGCAAGGTGCCGCTGGCGCCGGATATCAACCTCAAGACCATCGCGCGCGGCACGCCGGGCTTCTCCGGCGCCGACCTGATGAACCTCGTCAACGAAGCCGCGCTGACGGCTGCCCGGCGCAACAAGCGCATGGTGACGCAGGCCGAGTTCGAAGAGGCCAAGGACAAGGTGATGATGGGCGCCGAGCGCAAGTCGCTCGTCATGACCGAGGAAGAGAAGATGCTGACGGCCTATCACGAGGGCGGCCACGCCATCGTCGGCCTCAACGTCGTCGCCACCGATCCGATCCACAAGGCCACGATCATTCCGCGCGGACGTGCGCTCGGCATGGTGATGCAGCTGCCCGAGCGCGACAAGCTGTCGATGTCGCTCGAGCAGATGACCTCGCGCCTCGCGATCATGATGGGCGGACGCGTCGCCGAAGAACTGGTGTTCGGCAAGGAAAAGGTGACGTCCGGCGCATCGTCCGACATCGAGCAGGCGACACGGCTGGCGCGCATGATGGTGACGCGCTGGGGTCTCTCCGAGGCGCTCGGCACCGTGTCCTACGGCGAAAACCAGGACGAGGTGTTTTTGGGCATGTCGGTTTCCCGCACCCAGAACGCTTCGGAAGCCACGGTTCAGAAGATCGACACCGAGATCCGGCGTTTTGTCGAAGAAGGCTACAACGAAGCCACGCGAATCCTGACCGAGAAGCGCGCCGACCTTGAAGCGCTGGCCAAGGGTCTGCTCGAGTTCGAAACGCTGAGCGGCGACGAAATTCAGGACCTGCTCGACGGCAAGAAGCCCAATCGCGAGTCGGTGCTGGAGCCGAACACGCCGCGGGCGTCTGCCGTGCCGCCGGCCGGCAAGTCGCGCCCGCGCCCCGATCCGGACGCCGGCCTGGAGCCGCAGCCGCAGGCTTAAGGCGCGGCGGTTCGCGTATCGGATTGATTTTGAACGGGCGCTTCGGCGCCCGTTCTGTTGTGGATGGCCTGCCTTGGTTGGGGAGTTCGGCATGTCCGTGATCGAATGTGACGTCCCCGCGAGCAGCGCGCTTGACCGGGACTTGATCGCGCGCTGCTATTTTCACGATTCATACCGGGTGCGGCTCAGCCGCACCGACCTTGGAATGGCGGATATCTTCTTTGCGGTGTTCGGCCACAAGCCGGGGTGGATCAAGTTGATGCTGGTGGCCCGCAACGCGGTAGCCGGCCTCGCCGGTCTGGAAGTGCCGACCGTTGCCGAAATCACCAATCCCGAGGTCAAGCGCGCCTACCGCGTCGGCGAGAAGATCGGGCCCTGGCCGATCTTCTTCATCGATGAAAATGAAATTGTCGCCGGCCGGGACAACAAGCACATCGACTTCAGGCTATCGGTGCTCAGGGCTGTCGACGGCGACGGGTCTAATATCGTCGTATCGACGGTTTGTACGGTGCATAACCTGTTCGGGAAGATCTATTTGTTCTTCGTCGTTCCCTTTCATCGCAGGGGCGTCCGATTGCTGATGTCCCGCGCGGTTGCGGCGCAGCGGTTGTGACCGGCTATTCCGGCAAACCGGTTGTGCAGAAGCTCGGCGTCAAGCCGGGCTTTCGAATCCTTTGCGCCGGCGCGCCTGCCGCCTACGCCGACATCGTCGGCAAATTGCCTGATGGTGTGACGATGGTGCGCGCCGCGAAGGCGCCGCTCGACATGGTGCATCTGTTCGCGACCGAAGCCAAAGGGCTAGCTGCCAAGCTGCGCGACTACCGCAAGGTAATCGCGCCTGCCGGCATGATCTGGGTGTCGTGGCCGAAGAAGTCTTCCGGCGTCGTGACCGACCTGAACGATATCGTGGTGCGCGACACCGCGTTGCCGCTTGGTCTCGTCGATATCAAGGTCTGCGCGATCGACGACACCTGGTCCGGATTGAAATTTGTGATCCCCAAGGATCAGAGGACCGATCAGAGGGCCGGGCCGGTACGCAAGCGGCCAAGGTAGTCCGCGCTCCTTTGCACCAGCTGCGCGGCAAATGGGCTTGGCGTCCGCCGCGGCATCATGGCATGTTTGCGTTGCCCGGAACTGCGCCGTCAGAGCGCGGCGGCAACATGGGAGGCAGGTCGATGCGTTGGATCGTGGGATTTGGCGCGCTCAGCGCCGCCGCTTGTCTGATGTTGCCGGTGGTAGCTCATTCGGCCGAAATGCGCGGCGTCACCGCTACCGAAATCAGGATAGGCCAAACCATGCCCTATAGCGGGCCGGTGTCGGCGTTCGGCGCGCTCGGCAAGGGCGAGGTCGGCTACTTCAAGATGGTCAACGAGCGCGGCGGCATCAACGGCCGCAAGGTCAACCTGATCTCGCTCGACGACAGCTACGCGCCGCCGAAGACGGTGGAGCAGACGCGGCGGCTGGTGGAGAGCGACGAGGTCGCGCTGATCTTTTCCTCGATCGGCACCGCACACAACACCGCGATCGCGAAATACCTGCAATCCAAGAACATCCCGCAACTGTTCCTGGCCTCCGGCGCCTCGAAATTCGCCGACATCGCCCAATTCCCGCAGGCGACTGTCGGCGTGCAGGCGCCGTTCCGCTATGAAGCGCGGCTTTACGCGCGGTATGCGCTGGCGAAAAATCCGAACGCCAAATTCGCCGTGATTTCGCAGAACGATGATTTCGGCCGCGACTATCTCGCCGGCCTGAAGGACGCGCTCGGCGAAAAATATGATTCCGTCGTCACCGGCGCGACCTATGAGATTTCCGATCCGACGATCGATTCCCAGATCGTGAAACTGAAGGCCTCCGGCGCCGACGTCTTCGTGATCGCGGCGACGCCGAAATTCGCCGCGCAGTCGATCCGCAAGGCGTTCGAGATAGGCTGGCGGCCGCTGACGTTCCTCTCCAATGTCGCGGTTTGGATTTCCACGGTGATGGAGCCGGCGGGCGTCGAGGCCGGCACCGGCATTCTCTCCACCGCCTACGTCAAGGATCCAGACGATCCGGCCTGGAAGGACGATGCCGGCGTCAAGGGCTGGCGCGAGTTCATGACCAAATACGTTCCCGACGCCGACCAGCACGACACCAACTACGTTAATTCCTATAACAGCGCGATGGCGCTGGAGGCGGTGCTGAAGGCCTGCGGCGACGATCTGTCGACCGAAAATATTCTCAAGCAGGCCTATTCGATCAGGGATCTGGAATTGCCGATGCTGCTGCCGGGCATCAAGGTCAATACCTCGCCGACCGACCATGTGCCGGTCGACCAGATGCAGTTCATGCGCTTCAACGGCAAGACCTGGGATCGTTTCGGTGAATTGCAGACCGGGAATTGAGTGGCGGGTAAGTGTCATTCCGGGGCGATGCGTCAGCATCGAACCCGGAATCTCGAGATTCCGGGTTCGCCGCTTCGCGTCGCCCCGGAATGACGGCGGTTGAGGAGCGCCGAAAATCCCGCGCCTCCGTTCCCAAACCTTAAGAATTCCTCAACGCAGCCGGGCCTATTGCTGAAGGGGTGCGCGCGCTCAAACAGGCCGCGCGCAAGCCCTGAGGACCTCGCATGGCTGCTTCCGTTTCCACTTCCGCGACCGCGCCGGATCCGGGCGCTATTCCCGCATCGCTGGTGAAGGCGTGCTTCGTGCTGTTCGTCATCAACGCATCGTTCTTCCCGACCGCGTATTTTTCGCATTGGTGGATCTACGATGTGGACGGCTTGGGAATCCCGACCGACTTCGTCAACGTCTGGGCTGCCGGCCGCCTGGTGCTCGATGGTCATCCGGCGCAGGCCTATGACTGGGTGATCCAGAAGCAGGTCGAGGTCGAGCTGCTGGGGCAGGACTTCGTTGGCTATTTCGCCTGGCACTATCCGCCGCCATTCCTGTTCGTCGCGTCGCTGCTGGCGCAGTTTCCCTATGCGGTCGCGTTCATCGGCTGGATGGCCGTCAGTATCGTGCCGTATCTCGCGGTCATGCGCGCCATCGTCGGCCGCAACTTCGGCTTCCTGCTCGCGCTCGCCGTCCCGGTCGTGTTCAGCAACATCTTCGTCGGCCAGAACGGCTTCCTCACCGCAGCATTGATCGGCGCCACGCTCTATCTGTTGCCGGTGCGGCCGATCCTCGCCGGCATCTGTCTCGGGCTGCTCAGCTACAAACCGCAATATGGGCTGCTGTTTCCGGTGGTGCTGATTGCCGCCGCGCAATGGCGCGCGTTCTTTGCCGCCGGCGTCACCGTCGTTGCGCTGGTGTTTGTGTCCTGGCTCGCGTTCGGCACCGAGAGCTGGCAGGCCTTCTTCCACTGGATGCCGATGTTCTCGCAGGCGTTCCTGACCGAGGGCAAGGCACCGTGGTGGAAGCTGCAGAGCATCTTCGCGCTGGTGCGGTATTTCGGCGGCACCGAACAACTGGCCTGGGGATTCCAGTGGGTGCTCACGGCGTCCGTCGCCGTCGTGCTGGCACTGCTGTGGCGCAGCCGCGTGCCCTATACGGTGAAGGCCGCCGCACTTGCCGTCGGCACGCTGCTGACCACGCCCTATCTCTTCATGTACGACGTAATGGTGCTCGCCATTCCCGTAGCCTTCCTGGTCCGCATCGGTCTCAGGCAAGGCTTCCGCGCTTACGAACTTCCGGCGCTCGGCTGCGCCGCACTTCTGATCGTTGGCTTCATCTGCTCCGGCGTGCCGCTCGGGTTCGGCGCCACGCTGATCGTGGCCGCGCTGGTGCTGCGCCGCGCCGGCCCCTGGTGGCGCCGCGAGCCAGCGCCCGTGCTGGCTGCCGCGAGCGCTTAAGGCTTCCCGAGCCCGCTCGCTGGCTGCTGCCACTTTCGTGGTCATTCCAGCTTCGTAAATCCGTCTTGTCAGGCGGTCTGAATAGTTGTTCACTTCTTCAAAGCGGTTGGCGCTCAATCGCTCAAAATGTTGAAGAAGCGCGCGTTCCGAGGGCCCCCAAAGGCCTCCGCAGGGCGCGCTGGGGACGGAAGACGCGCCATGGTTTATCGGCGAACCCATCAGGTCGTGAAGCGGCTGGCAGCCCGGCGCGGTGCCATTCTGGCGGCGGCGCGGGATGCCGCGGCCGACGGCGGCATGGCCGCGGTCCAGATCGCACCGGTGGCGGTCCGGGCCAATGTCGCGGCCGGCACCGTCTATCGTTATTTCCCGTCCAAGGCCGATCTGATTTCGGAGCTGATCGCCGAAGTTTCGCGCGACGAACTGGCGGCGATCCGGCGGGCGGCGGATGCCGCGCCCGGTCCGTCCTCGGCGCTGGCGGCTGCCGTCACCACGGTTGCCGTCCACGTGCTGTCGCAGCGCAAGCTTGCCTGGGGCATTCTGGCCGAGCCGGTCGATGTCGATGTCTCGGAATCACGGCTTGCCAGCCGCCGCGAAATCTCCGGCGAGATCGCCGCCCGGATCGATGCCGCGGTGCGCGCCGGACACCTGCCGGCGCAGGACACCGCGCTTGCCGCCACCGCGCTGCTCGGCGCGTTGCACGAAGCTTTGGTGGGCCCGCTGGCGCCTGACAACAAGGACGATTCCGGCAAGCTGCGCGACGCCGTGCAGACCGTGACGCTGCTGGCGCTGCGCGCCGTCGGCGTCATGGACGCCCGCGCCCGCGGCCTCGTGGTGCAGGCGGTGCTGCCGGCGAAAACGCTGGTCGGTGCCTAGAGCCCCGTTCCGATTGAATCGGAACGGGGCTCTAGATTCTTGTTTTGACGCGTTTTCTACCGCAGATAAGTCTACGCAATCTGCGCAAGCTTGATTGCTATGCGAACCGGTGCCTACTTCGCTTGAAAACGCTCTAAAATTCCTCGCCGACCGACACCGCTTTGACGCAACCATCCGCCAGAGTGCGGCGTAGTCAATAACGCCAACCAACGGTGCAAGGAGCGACAGATGACGGTGACATCAGGATCGGCCAAGTGGCAGGGCGGCATCAAGGACGGCAAGGGCGCGATCTCGACCAAGAGCGGTGCGCTCAGCGATTATCCCTACGGCTTCGCCAGCCGCTTCGAAGGCAAGCCCGGCTCCAATCCGGAGGAACTGATCGGTGCCGCGCATTCGGCCTGTTTTACCATGGCGCTGTCGCTGATCCTCGGCGAAGCCAAGCTCACCGCCGAGCACATGGAAACCAAGGCCGATGTGACGCTGGAGAAAGTCGGCGATGGGTTTGCGATCACCGCGGTTCATCTGACGCTGGCGGCGAAGATCCCCGGCGCCGACGCCGCGAAATTCCAGGAGTTGGCCGGCATGGCGAAAGCCGGCTGCCCGGTGTCGAAACTGCTGAATACCAAGATCACGCTGGACGCGACGTTGCAGGGCTAAACGGTCCTGTCATTCCGGGGCGATGCGAAGCATCGAACCCGGAATCTCGAGATTCCGGGTTCGCCGCTATGCGGCGCCCCGGAATGACGGCGTCCAGAAGACGCCGTCACTTCTTCGCGTCGCCGTCCTTGCCGACATAGGCGATGCGGACCATGTTGGTGGTGCCGGCGATGCCGAGCGGCACGCCGGCGACGATGATGACGCGCTGGCCGGCCTTGGCAAAGCCGTCGCGGAATGCGATCGAGCCGGCGCGGTCGACCATGTCGTCCTGGTCGTGGGCGTCTTCCGCCACCACGCAATGCACGCCCCACACCACAGACAATTTGCGGCCGGTGACGAGGTTCGGCGTGATCGCGACCACCGGCGGCTTCGGCCGCTCGCGCGCGACTCGAATGGCAGTGGAGCCCGACGAGGTCCAGCAGATGATCGCGGACAATTCCAGCGTTTCGGCGATCTGCCGCGCGGCATCCGCAATCGCGTCGCCGACCGTATTCTCGGGTTTCGGCTGCTGCGCCGACAGCACCGAGCGATAGGTCGGGTCGCGCTCCACTTCCTCGCCGATGCGGTTCATGGTCGAGACCGCCTCGACCGGGAATTTTCCGGCGGCGGATTCCGCCGACAGCATGATCGCGTCGGCGCCCTCATAGACCGCCGTGGCGACGTCGGAGACTTCGGCGCGGGTCGGCACCGGCGACTGGATCATCGATTCCAGCATCTGGGTCGCGATCACCACCGGCTTGCCGGCGCGGCGCGCCATCCGCGTCATCTGTTTCTGCAGGCTCGGCACCCGCTCCAGCGGCAGTTCGACGCCGAGATCGCCGCGCGCCACCATCAGCGCGTCGGAGACCTCGAGTATCTCGGCAAGCCGGTCGATCGCCTGCGGTTTCTCGATCTTGGCCATCACGGCGGCGCGGCCGCGGATGATGCGCTTGGCTTCGTTGACGTCTTCAGCGCGCTGCACAAAGGAGAGCGCGATCCAGTCGACGCCGGTGACAAGTGCGGCTTCGAGGTCGGCGCGATCTTTCGGCGTCATCGCCGACACCGGCAGGTCGGTATCGGGCAGGCTGACGCCCTTGCGGTCCGACATCCTGCCGCCGATCACCACCCGCGTCACCGC
Organism: Afipia sp. GAS231; assembly: GCF_900103365.1. NCBI lineage: Bacteria > Pseudomonadati > Pseudomonadota > Alphaproteobacteria > Hyphomicrobiales > Nitrobacteraceae > Afipia > Afipia sp. GAS231. Next base: position 2,648,198 of record NZ_LT629703.1, on the reverse strand, counting down.
GCGGTCGGGGGAGGTTTCCTCGGCGATCAGGCGCACCTTGCCGTCGTCGAGCAGCAGCGCATGGCCCGGCCGCAGCGCCGCCAGGATTTCCGGATGCGGCAGCTGCACGCGGCTGTTGTCGCCGGGCGTCTTGTCGGAATCGAGCACGAAACTCTGGCCGTTGTTGAGCTGGGTCGAGCCTTCGGCGAAGGCGCCGAGCCGCAGTTTCGGCCCCTGCAGATCGACCAGGATGCCGATCGGCCGGCCATAGCTACTCTCGACATTGCGGATGGTCTTGACCAGTTCGCGCATTTTGTCGTGCGACGTATGGCTCATGTTGATGCGGAACACGTCCGCGCCGGCCTCGAACAGTTTTCGGATCATCGCGCTGTCTGACGATGCCGGGCCGAGGGTTGCGAGGATTTTGATGCGACGGAGCCGTCTCATTGCTTGGGCGCCGCCGGCAGTCCCGGTCCGCCCGGCGGCGTCCCGCCCGGTGCCAGCCCTGGAACCCCGCCCGGGTTGCCCGGACCCACCGTTCCCGGAATTCCCGGCACGCGTTGCGCTGGCTGCTCGTTGGCTTCGGTCAGTTGCACGGTCCATGCTCGCTGTTCGCCGGTGTCGACTTCGAAAAACCCGGTGCGGTCGAAGCCGCGCGCCAGGCAGTTCTCGGTGCCCTTGATGGTGAATTCCTTGTCGCGCGAGCACATGAAGGCCTGGCCCGACCATTCGCCGCCGCGGTCATAGTCCAAGGCGTAGATATAATAGAAGCGCGCGACAAGCGTTCCACGCAGCAATGTTTCGCAACTGCGCGAGGAAACGTTCCACCAGCCCTCGGTGGTCCAGCCCTCGGCGTCCTTGTAGCCCAGCGCGATGCCGACCCGGCTCGAGGTGTTGTTGCAGAGACGGAAATCAGCCGCGGCTGAGCCGTTCCACAGGCACATCAGCACAAAGGCCAGCACCGGCAGGAGGCCGGCGGTCAGGCGTGCGGAGAGGGGGGTGGAACGGAGAGAATCTGTTGCAGTCATGCAGCGAGGCTATATCAAATGATTGACGATTTGGCGCGGCCCGCCGGTAAACCTTGAACTGGCGGTGGGGCCGAAATTGCCACCGGAAGGGCCCTGTTTTGCGCGCCGATATGGCAAAATCTGTGACAATTCCCACCTGATATCAATATGCTTGCCTTCATGTTTGGGCATGATCTGTTCGGAAAGCCGCTCTCCATTTTCCGGATCATGCCTCCAAAGCGGGACCCACGGCCATGACGATTGACGACAAAACCAGAACAGAACTCGAAGCCGCCGCCTTTCGGCGCCTGGTCGACCATCTGCGCTCCCGCACCGACGTCCAGAACATCGATCTGATGAATCTGGCCGGTTTCTGCCGCAACTGCCTGTCGAACTGGATGAAGGAAGAGGCCGACGCCATGGGCGTGGCCATCAGCAAGGACGAGAGCCGCGAGGCGATCTACGGCATGCCATATGAGACCTGGAAATCGAAGTTTCAGGGCGCGGCTTCCCCGGAAGCACTTGAGGCGATGAAGAAATCCCACAGCGGGCATTGATTTCATTTCGTCCTCATCCTGAGGAGCGCGCCGCTCGGCGCGCGTCTCGAAGGATGACTGGCTCGGCGCCCCGGGGCGCCTCCCCACCATGAGGCTTACCTTCCTGTGGGCGCGCTGTGGATGAGCGCGATGTTGCCTTGACGCAGGCGGCCCCAATCCTGAGGGTCAATCTGACAAAAGCGCCGCGCGGGAAAGCGTGCGGCGCTTGATCTTTCAGCCCCAACTTCAGTTCCATTCAGGAGTACCCGATGGCCACTTCCGCCGCCGCCGTCCAGGACGAGCCCGCGACCAAATTCGCCAAAGACCAGCTCAAGGCCATCATCGAGCGGATCGAGCGTCTGGAAGAAGAAAAGAAGACGATCTCCGACGACATCCGCGACGTTTACGCCGAGGCCAAGGGCAACGGCTATGACGTCAAGGCGATCCGCACCATCATCCGGATGCGCAAGCAGGACGCCAACGAGCGGGCCGAGGAAGAGACGATCCTGGAAACCTACATGCAGGCCCTCGGGATGCTGTGAGGCCGGCAGGCATTTTTCGGTGCGCGCAAGTTTGGACGAGTTGAGCCAGCGCGGCTGGCGCTGAATGGCGCGTTCGGCGTACGCCGAACGCGATCCAATCCCCCGGCCGTGAAGCCGCTGACCGTTTATGAGTGCAGCGGTCTGATGTTCTGGTTCAAGCGGAAGAAGTTCGTCGGGTCGTATTTGCCCTTCAAGGCGACAAGACGATCATAGTTGTCGCCATAGGTGGCCTTGAGCCTGCTGTCGTCCCCATCGTCCATCATGAAGTTCACATAGCCGCCGTCAGCCGAGTAAGGATGCACGGCCTCCCAGTAGCCCTTGGTCCAGCGCGTGATCTCGCCTGCTTTTTGCGGATTGGGATCGATACCGGCAATGACCATCGACCAGGTCGCGTCGCGCGTGTTCCAGGCGGTGTCGTTCTTGCCGACGCGGCGGACGGCGCCGTCGATCGGATAAAGATGCATGAGCGAGAGTGCGCTCGGCAGCTTCTGTGCCTGAGCGATATGGGCATCAATGGCTTCGTCGGTCAGTTCTTTGACGAAATCGCCACGCCAGTACCACTGCAGGCCCTTCGGGAAGAACGGATCGAACATGGACTGGAGCGCCGGATAGGGCATTTCGCCCATCCAGTTGAAGAGCGGCGGCGGCAGCTCACCAAGCAACCTGGCCATGATCGCCTGGCCATCTTCTGCCGGACCATTGTAGCAGGCGATGATGGCGCAGGCGCGCTTGCCCTGATGCTCCGCCGGGAACGGATCGACAGGTGGAACAGTCTTCAAGCCGACAAAGGCCCCGAGGTCCTCGGGAGCGCCAGGCAGGAAATCCCTGTATTTCTGCATGATGGTGCGGGCATTTTCGAGATCCCAGAACACTGGACCGGCATAGACCATCTTCACCGGATGAGCCCGGAACAGGAAGCTCGTGACGATGCCGAAATTGCCACCGCCGCCGCGCAGGCCCCAGTAGAGGTCAGCATTCTCCGACGTGTTGGCGGTGACGATGCGACCGTCGGCAAGCACGACATCCGCCTCGAGTAGATTGTCGATGGTGAGGCCATACTTGCGCGTGAGGTATCCGGTACCGCCGCCAAGCGTGAGGCCGGCGATGCCGGTCGTCGAGACAAAGCCGGCCGGCACGGCGAGGCCGTAGATATGCGTGGCGTGGTCGACATCGCCTTGCGTGCAGCCGGGACCGACGCGGACGGTGCGGGCGGCGGGATTGACCCGCACGCCTTTCATCATCGACAGGTCGATCATTAGCCCCTCGTCGACACTGCCGAGGCCCGGCCCGTTGTGACCACCTCCGCGGATGGCGACCTGGAGATCGTTTTGTCTTGCAAAATTGACCGCAGTGACAACGTCAGCGACGTCGCTACACCGCGCAATCATCACGGGACTCTTGTCGATCATCCCGTTGTAGAGGCTCCGCACAGCGTCATAATCGGCATCCGTTCGCCTGATGACCGGGCCGCGCATGTTGCCGATGAAAACTTCGGTGGCCATGGCTTGCATGACATCCTCCTGTTCTACGCAATGATCGGCTGGTTGGGCCTGAGGTTACTCCCGTCCTCGGGTGTTGGCAAAATCTGGCCTTCACCGTGGGATGCCACGTTTGAGACAACCCGCGGCGTCCGTCATTTGGTCGCTCTCAAGGGAGGAGCCGGCGTAGTACCGGCAACGCATTTCTGTAGCGAATGACCGCTGACCGGACATTCGCGAAGGAGCGCAATTGCCCCATTTTGCTCTCCGATCGAAGGATGCGGCGCGCCTATTAGTTTGTTAACGTAACGTCGGAGTGTCCCTTGCGTTCGCTACCGATAGCGAACGAACTCGAAGGAGGGAGCCGATGGCTCACTTTGGAAGCTGCTTTTGCGGCGCAGTCAAACTGGAGGTCACGGGGTCACCGGAGGCCATGGGCTATTGTCATTGCGATTCCTGTCGTTCGTGGTCCGGCGGACCTGTGAACGCCTTCAGCCTCTGGAAGCCGGAGGCGGTACGGATCACATCGGGGGCCGAGCATGTCGCGACGTTCCAGAAGACTGAGCTCAGCCAGCGCAAGTATTGCGCGAAATGCGGCGGGCACCTGATGACCAATCATCCGCCCTTGGGATTGGTCGACGTTTTCGCGGCGATGCTGCCGACGTTGAAATTTACGCCCGGTGTACACGTAAATTACGCTCAGACAGTTTTGCCGATGCACGACGGCGTTCCCAAGCTGAGGGATTTTCCGAAGGAGTTTGGCGGTTCAGGAGAGGCCGTCCCGGATTAAGAAACCGGCGAACGCATCTACAAGTCGCATGGCCGTTCCTTGGCGATCGCCGACGCGGCGCTCGAAAGCTTGGGCTAAAGCCCCTGATCTGCTAGACTGCCCTGCGAGGGAACCGAAGAAATGGACGTGCCTGGACCAGAGCGAAGGCTCGCTGCGGTCCTCGCCGCCGACATGGTCGGCTATAGTCGGCTCATGGAGGCTGACGAGACGGGCACACTTGCGCGCCTGAAGACCCATCGGATCGAGCTGATCGATCCGGCCATCGCCAAGAATCGCGGCCGCATCATCAAGACCACCGGCGACGGCATGCTGGTCGAATTCCACAGCGTCGTTGACGCGGTGCTGTGCGCGGCGGAAGTTCAGCGCCGGATGGCGCGCCGCAACGCGGACGTCGCGCCGGCGCGCTGGATGCAGTTTCGCATCGGCATCAATCTAGGCGACGTGATCGTTGACGGCAGCGACATCTTCGGCGACGGCGTCAATGTCGCATCCCGCCTGGAAGTGCTGGCCGAGTCCGGCGGTATCTGCGTTTCGGGCGCGGTCCGCGATCAGGTCGGCGATCGGCTGGAAGATCTGAGCTTCGAGGATCTCGGCGATCAGACCGTCAAGAACATCGTTCGCCCGATCCGGGTCTTCCGCGTCCGTCTCGATCCGGATTCGAGGGGGGCGTCTGATCAGGTAAGGAATGTGGCGGCGCCGACGGTCGCCAGAAAGCCCTCGATCGCGGTGCTGCCGCTCGTCAACATGAGCGGCGATCCCGAGCAGGAGTTCTTCGCCGACGGACTGACCGAGGACATCATCACCGAGTTGTCGCGCTTCCACGATCTGCTCGTGATCTCGCGCAACTCGACCTTCGTGTACAAGGGCAAGGCCGTGAAGGTGCAGGAGGTCGCGAAGGAATTTGCCGTCGACTATGTGCTGGAAGGCAGCGTGCGAAAGGCCGGCGATCGCATTCGCGTCACGGTGCAGTTGATCGACGCCGAGGCCGACCGGCACGTTTGGGCCGAGCGCTACGACCGCGAGCTTGCCGATATCTTCGCCATCCAGGACGAGATGACACACGCGATCGTGGCGACCCTGCCGGGCCGCGTCGAGGCGGCCGCCCACGACCGCGTCAAGCGCAAGCCGACCGACAACATGGCGGCCTACGAATGTGTGCTGGCTGCCAAGGTGCTGCACCATCGTTCGACGCGGGAAGACAATGCGGAAGCGCAGCATCTGCTCGAGCGGGCCATCACGCTTGATCCCAACTATGCGCACGCTCACGCCTGGCGGGCCTGCGTGCTCGGGCAGACCTGGGTCTACAGCTGGTGCGACGATCGTGACGCGACGTTCGAACAGGTAGGCGCGGAGCTCGAGATCGCGCTCAAGCTCGACGACAACGACAGCGACGTGCACCGGATTCTTGCCGCGCTCAACCTCAATCGCGACGATCACGACAAGGCAGCCTACCACCAGGAGCGGGCGCTCGCGCTCAACCCCAATTACGACCTTGTCGTCGTGCAGCAGGGCGAGCTTTTAACGTGGCTCGGGCGGCCGGAGGAGGGCATCGACTGGATCAAGAAGGCGATGCGCCTCAACCCGTACCACCCGGAGCGCTTCTGGAGCCACCTTGGCCGGGCCTACTACGGCGCCGAAAAGTATGCCGATGCCGCTGAAGCGTTCTCGCGTATCACGCGGCCCGACCACACCCATCACGCCTTTCTTGCCGCCACCTTCGCGCAAATGGGCAACGCCGTCGCGGCCGCCGCGCACGCGGCAGAGGTCATAAAGCGCGAGCCGAATTTCTCGACGGCTGCCCACCTCGCCACCCAGCACTATAAGCGAGATGTCGATCGCGAGCGCCACGAGGCTGGTCTCCTCAAGGCGGGCCTGCCGGCCTGACACGACGAAGGGGAAGCGCGGAAGGCGCGAAGGCGTCCCTGGGCGATGATGGCAGGGGCACGGGATGCTGTGTGGCGCGCCCGTACCGCGCGTCATCGATAGATCACGCGGTATGGGCCTCGCGCCCCGTGCGCAAGTGCGCACCAGGCGAGGACGTCAACGAGCTCGTGGAAGCGGTGAGAGCTAGCGCAGCGAAGCAGTGCGCAGCGTGAACGACTGCGTCGTCAGCTTCGCGGTGGCCGAACCGGTGAATCGGTCGGTGGTCATGCCCATCATCGGATCGTCCGAGAAGGTCATGGCGATCGCGGCCAGCGGCTTGACGAAGAAACCGCGCATCATGGTCATGTCGGTATCGCCGAGCACCGTCGTCGACATCGCGTTGCTCGCGCTCGGCGCCAGCATCACGACCCGCATCCAGATGTCGCTGCCCTTGGCGGCGGCGAGGCGGGTCGAGGTCGAGATCACGCTGTCCTGCCCCTGAACTCCACCCTGAATTCCCTTGGCGACCACGGTATTGATCTCGGTCGCCGCAACTGCGGGATTGCGGGTCGGGCGGACGCTGCGCGGGATCGGGGCCGAGGCGGCGACGATGTTGGCGCGGTCGACCGGCGAGGTCGCGGCCGGCGCATAGGCCAGCGCCTTGTTGAAGGCTTCGGTAACGCTGGCGGTCGGCTGCGGATCGGCGGCGCCCACGGCCTCGCGTGCCCTGAGGGCGGCGACCTGCGCCGGGCTGGCCTGCTTGGTCTCTGTCGGGGTATCGCCCCAGAAGCCGCGGGCGTTGATGATATCGGCGGGGGTCTGCGGCTTCGGCTCGTTGGAAGCCAGTACGGCAGGCTTGGACTCAGACTTGGTCTCTGCCTTGGCTTTAGGTGCCGGAACGATCTGCGCGTCGGCCGAGGCCAGTTGCAGGGTGGCTGCGGCCTTCGAGCGCGGCGCCGGTGCTGCGGCGGCCACGACCGGTGCCGGGGCGGGTTTCGCACTGACGACCGGCGCTGCGGCTTCCTCGTCGTCCTCGGAAGCCTTGCTCTTGAACAGCGCGGCGAACAGGCCGGGCTTCTTGCCGACGGTGGCGGCGTCGTCGCCATTGCCGCGCTTTTCGATATCGGCCAGCGCCAGCTCATACCCCTTCAACGGCTTGCCGTCGGTCGGAACATGCACGGTGCGGCCGTCCGGGAAGACCTTGGCGAGCTGGTCGTGGTTCATACGCGGCCAGTGACGGATGCTGCCGGTATCGAGATGAACGAACGGGGAGCCCGAGGTTGGATAGAAGCCGACGCCGCCGCGCTGCAGACGCAGCCCGGCGTAGCGGATCTGTTCCAGCGGCACGTCCGGGATGTAGAAGTCCATCGCATGGCCGAGCATGTGCTGGCTGAAGCGCGCCACGCCCGAGGAGCGGCGGCGCAGCATGGCGTTGGTGGCGGGGGAGCGGTAGGAGGAGATGATCTGGATCGGCGTCTTGCCGTCGACGTCGCGGTAGACTTCCCAGAGGATGTCGAAGAGGTGACGATCCATCGTGGTCTGGTCCTGGCTGCGCCAGTCGCGGAGGAAGTGATTGAGCTGCTTCAGCGCTTCTTCGTCGTAGCGGCCGTCGCGCTTGAAGGTGACGGTGAGGTCTTCGTCGGAATGAGTGTGGTGGAAGGAAAGCGTGCGGGTTTCGTTCAGCGCGGTCGCGTCATGGACCGCGCCTGCTCCGGCGACGAGCAATAGCGAAGCCAGGCCGATTTGATATCCGGCCTTCGGTAGTGACAGCGGATTGAATTGGCGCGCGAAAGCAGCCAGCACGTATGAGCCCACCCAGTCGAACGAGCGCTCAGTGATTTCCTTCGCCTTTCCCCAGCGAAAGAAGGTGAACGCTTTCTTAAAGCGGGAGGGTTAACCGAAGCTTACCGTCCCGCCCCCAAGCAAGCGATAACCTAACCCGTGGACTATGGCGAAAAAGTGCCCTGTGCTGAATTCGAGATGGATAATGGTTAACGTAAACGGCCTCGCCCGAGAGGCGAGGCCGTTGATTTCGTTCGGAATTCCAAGCCCCTGCCGGAGCTGAGGATTAACGGGTGATAACCCGCTGCGGCTTGCGGCCGATCGGTGCGGGCGGCGTCCGCTGGCCACCCCCGAACAGCCGTTCGAAGAACGACGGACCGGAAGAAGAGGTGTCGCTGGCGAAGCTGACGCCGGGCGGCAGGGTGGAGCCCGCCGGGCGCGCGTAGCCGGGCTGCGAATGTGCGACCATGTTTTCCAGATCCTTGCTGCGGCCGCCCTTGAGCAGCGACAGCATGGTGGCGTCGCGGCCATAGACGTCCTTGCGGATCTGCAGCTTGCCGGCGTCGTCCACGAACGCGGTCTGGTAGGTGATGTTGACCGGGATCGGCGTCGGGAACTTGAGATCAATCTCGCCCGAGCCGTACATGCTGCGGATTTTTTCCGGCGTGTAGTTCTTCTCCGGCATGGCGATGCCCAGCAGCGTCGCGGCGTACTGATCCGGATACTGCACCCGCATGCAGCCGTGGCTGAAGGCGCGGTCTTCCTTGGCGAACAGGTTCTTGTCCGGGGTGTCGTGCTGATAGACCAGGAACTTGTTCGGGAAGTTGAAGCGGATACGGCCGAGCGCGTTGGCCTCGCCGGGCGGCTGCGAAATGTGGATGCTGCCGTCGCTGTTACGCTCGAGCTTGAGGCCCATGCGCTGCAGTACGGTCGGGTCCTGCTGCAAGGCCGGCAGGTATTCGCCGTAGACGATCGAGGGCGGTACGTTCCAGGTCGGGTTGACGGTGATGTACTTCATCGTTTCCGTCAGCAGCGGCGTGGCGTGCTGGCCCGGCTTTCCGGTCACCACGCGGGTGGTCCAGACCTGGGCGCCGTTCTGCATCACCTTCAGCGTGTAGTCCGGAATGTTCAGGATGACGTACGCGTTGCCCATATTCGACGCGCCAAGCTGGCGCGGCAGCCAGCGCCAGCGCTCCATGTTGACGATGACGGTGTCGATCTGCCTGTCACGCTTCGGGCTGTTGATCGCCTTGACGGTGCGCTCGTCGAGCACGCCGGTGGGCTTCAGCTCGGCGCTCTCCTGGAATTTGCGCACCGCCTCGGCGACCTTGGCGTCGTAATGGGTGTCGTCGGCGTTCTCGGTGATGCCGAGCTTGGCGCGCAGTTGCGGCACGCGCGGATCTTCCACCGCGACACCCGGCTGCTTCTTGGTGCCGGCCTTGAACGCCAGCGCCGGACCGTCGGCGATCTGCACCACCGGCCCATCGCCCAGGCCGCGCAATTCGGCGAGCTTCGCCTTCAGTTCCTTGTAGAGCTTGTGCGGCGGGTTGTAGCTGTCGAGTGCTGCGGAAGCGTCCTTGGCGGTCGAGATGTTGGCCAGCACTTCGGCGGTATCGGTCGGATGCTCGGGATATTGAATGTCGGCCGAAACCTGCGACCAGTGCATGCGGCCGCTCTGCGCCTGGCGCGCATAGTCCAGCATGCTGTCGGTCAGCTTCAGATCGGCGTCGGCGAGCTGGTCCGGCGAGGTGGCAGCCGCGAAATCCGGCAGCGGATAGTCGGCTGCGTTCAAGCCTTCGGCGGCAGCGTCCTTCAGCCGGGCAATCACGCCCTTGGCGCTGGCGGTCAATTGACCCGCCTGGGTCCACAGTGGCGCGTATTCGCGGGTCGAGTAGAACTTCTCGACGGCCGCGCGTTCTGCCTTGCGGTCGAAATAGCGCATCGACTTGCCGCCGAACATGTCGCGCAGTTTGTCGGCGACCGGCTGATCGGCCGGGGCCACATTGCTCGCAGCCTTCACCGGCTCGGCGGCGGGTGCCGTGGCGGTCGCAGCCGGCGGCGTCGCGGTGTCGTTGGTCGTGGCGGCCGGCGTCGTAACGACTTCAGCCGGCTTGGCTTCAATCTTGGGCTCGACTGCCTTTGCGGCGGTGCTCGGCTCGGTCGCCTTTACTGCATCGGGTACCGACGCGGTGGTATCGGTCTTGAAATCGCCGGCCGAGGGCGGCGGGACGTTCGCGGGTTCGGGACGAGGGACTGCCGCATCGATTGCGAGCTCGGCGGCACTGGCGCGCGGCGTGTCCGACTGGGCTGCCAGAGCCGAGGTCGCGGAAACCGCGAGGAAGGTTGCCGCGACGGCCATCAAGACGCGGTCAAATCCAGCACGGTTGGTCGAACAGTCACGCATCGTCACACCCCCTTGGGCGAAACTGCCCCGGCATGGAACAGTCGTTTTCTATCGTTGGTCACAGCTTGCGCGCGAGCGTCCGGTTTTGTCGGTACGCCTGCACGCAACGAGTCAACGCAGACGATACATGCGCCCCCATGATGCAGCCAGCGCCATACGGGGCAACTCACGACAAACTGACCTAGAACACCCCAGTCGTATTTGGGTGGCGAGGTTTTGCCACGCCGCCCGTCGTTTGTCTGTCACCGGCAAGCCACGGTTCAAAGGTTCCCGAATCACCCATGCGTTTGATTCGTCGGTGATCTTTGCCACTTGAGCGCCACAATTGCGCTCCGTTCAAATTGCGCTTCGTTCAATTTGCGTCTTGCGCGCCGCCTTCGGCCGGGTCTTTGGCGGCAGCCTCGTCGAGCTTGCGGTAGAGTGTCGAGCGGCCGATTTTCAACCGGCGCGCGACCTCCGACATTTGCCCGCGATAATGCGAAATGGCGAAGCGGATGATCTCGTTTTCCATCTCCTCGAGCGGCCGCACCTCGCCGGTGGCGGTCAGCAACGCAAGGCTACCGGCGCTGGCCAAGGGCGCAATCGGTATTTCATTACCCGAGACCATCGCGGGCGCCGTCGACGGTGCGATGACCAGCGGCTCGTTATGCGCGAGCGGCGCGTCCAGGCCGGCATGGGCCGCGGCCTGCGGGAAGTCGGCGAGGCCAAGCTGATCGCTCTCGCTCATGACCACGGCGCGGTAGACCGCGTTCTCGAGCTGGCGGATGTTGCCGGGCCAGTCGAGCTGCGCCAGATGCGCCACGGCCTCGCCGCTGATGCCGGTGATGGTGCGGTTTTCCTCGGCGGCAAACCGGGCGAGAAAATGCCGCAGCAGATGCGGGACGTCCTCGCGCCGTGTGCGCAAGGCCGGGATCGTCAGCGGCAACACATGCAGGCGATAGAACAGGTCTTCGCGGAACGCGCCGTTCTTCACCAGATCGAGCAGCTTGCGGTTGGTCGCCGAAATGATGCGGACGTCGACCTTCACCGGCTTGCGGCCGCCGACCGCTTCCACGGTGCCTTCCTGCAGCGCGCGAAGCAGCTTCACCTGGGCGGCCAGCGGCAATTCGCCGACTTCGTCGAGAAACAGCGTGCCGCCGGTGGCTTCGACGAACTTGCCCATGTGGCGTTCGGTGGCGCCGGTGAAGGCGCCCTTCTCATGGCCGAACAGGATCGACTCCACGAGGTTGTCGGGGATGGCGCCGCAGTTGACGGCGACAAAGGGCTTTGCCTTGCGCTCGCTGGAGCCATGGATGGCGCGGGCGAACAATTCCTTGCCGACGCCGGATTCACCCTCGATCAGCACCGGAATGCTGGAGGCTGCCGCCTTCTGCGCGGTGCGCAGCACGGCGGCCATGGTCTCAGAGCGGGTGATGATATCGGCAAACGTCAGCCGGCCTTCGCGGCTGTGTCGGATGCGTTGCAATTCGCCCTTGAGCGCGCTGGTGTTGAGCGCGTTGCGCAGCGACACCTGCAGCCGTTCGAAGCCAACCGGTTTGACCACGAAGTCCTGGGCGCCGGCGCGCATCGCCGAAACCACGTTGTCGATGCCGCCATGGGCAGTCTGCACGATGACGGGGATGTTCAGGCCGGCGTCGCGCATTTTGGCGAGTACGCCGAGGCCATCGAGGCCGGGCATCACAAGGTCGAGTACGACGGCGTCGATCGCGGGGGCGTCGGAGGCGGTCAGCAGGGCCAGTGCGGCATCACCGCTCTCGACGACGAGAGGCTCATAACCGCACTTCTGCACCATGTTTTCAACCAACCGGCGCTGTACTGCGTCGTCATCGGCAATCAAAATGGTGGCAGCCATGGTTTTCCCCACTCGTTACGACTATCTGTCTCGAATCGGGGCACTCTCGCCGATGCCGATTAACGCACTCTTAAATGTTGCCGTCCCGGTCTGTTTCCGCCGACATAACCTTAATGACTGAACACAGGTTTCGAACAAGATGACCTCGCGCTCCGCTCAACGAAAACCGATCGCCAAAAAAGCCGACAGGAAAATCGCCAAAACTTCGGCGCCGAAATCCAAAACGGCAAAACTGCCGGAGTGGAATCTGGCCGACCTTTATTCCGGCATTGACGCGCCCGAGATCGCGCGCGACCTGGAAAAGATGGATGCAGATTGCGTCGCGTTTGAGACCGACTACAAGGGAAAGCTGGCGGAAAATGCCGCAGGCGAAGACGGCGGCCGCTGGCTTGCCGGGGTGGTCCGGCGCTATGAGGCGATCGACGATCTTGCCGGCCGGCTCGGCTCCTATGCGGGACTCGTCCATGCCGGCGACAGCGTCGATCCGGCGATCTCCAAATTTTACGGCGACGTTTCCGAGCGGCTGACGGCAGCCTCATTGCACCTGCTGTTCTTCGCGCTCGAACTCAACCGTGTTGACGATGCCGTGATCGAGCGCGCGATGCAGACCCCCGAACTCGGACATTACCGGCCGTGGCTCGAGGACCTGCGCAAGGACAAGCCGTACCAGCTCGAAGATCGCGTCGAGCAGTTGTTTCACGAAAAATCGCAGAGCGGTTACGCCGCCTGGAACCGGCTGTTCGACCAGACCATTTCGGGACTGCGCTTCAAGGTCGGGGCTAAGGAGCTGGCGATCGAGCCGACGCTGAACCTGTTGCAGGACCGCGCGCCGGAAAAGCGCAAGACGGCGGCGCAGGCGCTGGCGAAGACTTTCAAGGACAATGAGCGGACCTTTGCGCTCATCACCAACACGCTCGCCAAGGACAAGGAGATTTCCGATCGCTGGCGCGGTTTTCAGGACGTGGCGGATTCCCGCCATCTCAACAACCGCGTCGAGTGTGAGGTCGTCGATGCCCTGGTCAGCTCGGTTCGCGCGGCCTATCCGCGGCTGTCGCACCGGTATTACAACCTGAAAGCCGGCTGGTTCAAAAAGAAGAAGCTCGCGCATTGGGATCGCAACGCGCCGCTGCCGTTCGCGGCGACCGGCACCATTGCCTGGCCGGAGGCGCAGAAGATGGTGCTGACGGCGTATCGCGGCTTCTCCGGCGAGATGGCCGATATCGCCGAGCGGTTTTTCACCGACCGCTGGATCGACGCGCCGGTGCGGCCCGGCAAGGCGCCCGGTGCGTTCTCGCACCCGACCACGCCGTCGGCGCACCCCTACGTGCTGATGAACTACCAGGGCAAGCCGCGCGACGTGATGACGCTGGCGCATGAACTCGGGCATGGCGTGCATCAGGTGCTGGCGGCGAAGAACGGCGCGCTGATGGCGCCGACGCCGCTGACGCTGGCGGAAACCGCCAGCGTGTTCGGCGAGATGCTGACCTTCCGGCGGCTGTTGTCGGAGACCAAGAATGCCAAGCAGCGCCAGGCGCTGCTTGCCGGCAAGGTCGAGGACATGATCAACACCGTGGTGCGGCAGGTCGCGTTCTATTCGTTCGAGCGTGCCATCCACACCGAACGCAAGAACGGCGAATTGACCGCGCAGCGCATCGGCGAGATCTGGCTCAGCGTGCAAGGCGAGAGCCTTGGACCCGCAATCGACATCCGGCCGGGATACGAGAACTTCTGGATGTATATCCCGCACTTCATCCATTCGCCGTTCTACGTCTACGCCTATGCGTTCGGCGACTGCCTGGTGAATTCGCTGTATGCGGTCTACGAGAATGCCGCCGAGGGCTTTGCCGAGCGTTATCTGGCGATGCTCGCGGCCGGCGGCACCAAGCACTATTCCGAGCTGCTCAGGCCATTCGGGCTGGACGCCAAGGACCCCAAATTCTGGGACGGCGGGTTGTCGGTGATCGCCGGCATGATCGACGAGCTGGAGGCGATGGGCTGAGACGGCTAGGGGCGTAAAACATTTGTTGAACGTGGCGCCAAATTCTGTTATACGTTTTGTATAACGGAGTTGGTACCATGACCAAAAAGCCCACCGGGATGAGCGAGGCCCCTCGCGAATACAAGCTTGAGGACAATGCCCTTCAAATCAAGAAGATCGGGAATTCGCTCGGGCTCATTTTGTCCAAGGAGGTCTTGTCCCGGCTTAAATTGAAGGAAGGCGACAAGCTCCATATCGTCGAACAGACGGAGCGAGGCATAAAGCTCTCGCCCTATGATCCGAAGCACGCCAAGGCGATGGAAATCGCCCGGCGCTCGTTCAGCACTTACGCCGATACCTATAAGGCGCTCGCAAAATGAACGAGCCGATCTGGTTGGACGTGGAGATCTTGATTGATCTCCATGCCGAGCAGCTTGCGCTGTTTGGAGGACCGGACGGTATTCGCGACCAGGGTATGCTGGAATCGGCGCTGGGCCGTCCCATCAATAAGTTCACCTATGGAGAAACCGATCTGGCGGCGCTTGCGGCAGCGTATGTCTTCGGCATCGCCCGCAATCATCCGTTTGTCGATGGAAACAAGCGCGCAGCTTTCGGCTCGCTCATCGTATTTCTGGGCCTCAACGACATCGACTTTCTCGTGCCGCCTGAAAACGCCACCGCCATGATCCTTGCCGTGGCAGCCGGCGAGGTGAACGAAGAAGGCCTGACCCGCTGGATCCGTGACAATTGGCCTGCCGAATGACCCGAAAGCAGAGGAATCCGGCCCGGTCCGGCGTTGCCCTTGCAGGCGCTTTGCGCTATTTCCACGCCAGATTTCGATCTTTGACTGGGGATACCGATGGCTGACCATAACGAAGTTGCCTACACCACCGCCGACGGCAACGACTATCCGGCCCATGAGCAGACCTATGAAGGCTTCATCACGCTGGTCAAATACGGCACCGCGGCCGTCGTCATCATCGTGGCCTTGATGGGCTTCTTCCTGACCTGATCGGTCGCATGCTGCGCCGCCCTGAGGGCGGCGATCCGAAAATTTGCATCGTATCCGGTTGCGAAACCGGTTTCCTAGCTGGCGGAAATAACGCTAGTTTGCTTGCGCGCGCGCCCCTCGCGCCGCCGGAGGCCCCATGAAGATTGCCGTTGCCAAGGAAATCGATCCGTCCGAACCGCGGGTCGCCGTTTCGCCCGACACCGTGAAGAAATTCAAGGCGCTGGGCGTCGACATCGCGATCGAGCCGGGCGCGGGCATCAAGTCGGGCCTGCCCGATTCGGAATTCACGGCGGTCGGCGCCACCGTCAGCGCCGATGCGCTCAAGGACGCCGATATCATCATCAAGGTGAAGCGGCCGGAGGCTTCGGAGCTTGCACAGTACAAGCGCGGCGCGCTGGTCATCGCCATCATGGACCCTTACGGCAACGATGCCGCGCTGAAGGCGATGGCAGATGCCGGCATCTCCGCGTTTGCGATGGAATTGATGCCGCGCATCACCCGCGCGCAGGTGATGGACGTGCTGTCGAGCCAGGCCAACCTTGCCGGTTATCGCGCCGTGATCGAGGCGGCGGAAGCTTTTGGCCGCGCCTTTCCGATGATGATGACGGCGGCCGGCACCATTCCGGCAGCAAAAGTCTTCGTGATGGGCGTCGGCGTTGCCGGCCTGCAGGCGATTGCAACCGCGCGCCGGCTTGGCGCCGTCGTCACCGCGACCGACGTGCGGCCGGCGACCAAGGAACAGGTTGAATCGCTCGGCGCCAAATTCCTCGCGGTCGAGGACGAGGAATTCAAGAACGCGCAGACCGCCGGCGGCTACGCCAAGGAAATGTCGAAAGAGTACCAGGCCAAGCAGGCCGCGCTCACCGCCGAGCACGTCAAGAAGCAGGACATCGTGATCACGACCGCGCTGATCCCGGGGCGGCCGGCGCCAAAACTCGTCAGCGCCGAGATGGTGAAGTCGATGAAGCCCGGCTCGGTGCTGGTCGATCTCGCCGTCGAGCGCGGCGGCAATGTCGAGGGCGCCAAAGCCGGTGAGGTCGCAGACGTCGGTGGCATCAAGATCGTCGGCTACACCAATGTCGCGGGTCGTGTGGCGCAGTCCGCCTCGAGCCTCTATGCGCGCAATTTGTTCAACTTCATCGAAACCATGGTGGATAAGACCACCAAGGCGCTCGATGTGAAGTGGGACGACGAACTGGTGAAGGCCACCGCACTGACCAAGGACGGCGCCGTCATCCACCCGAACTTCCAGCCGAAAGCGTAAGGAGAGAAGCCATGGAGCACATCGCCCAAGTCGTCGATCCCTTTGTATTCCGGCTGTCGATTTTCGTCCTCGCCGTGTTCGTCGGCTATTTCGTGGTCTGGTCTGTGACGCCCGCGCTGCATACGCCGCTGATGTCGGTGACGAACGCGATCTCCTCGGTGATCGTGGTCGGCGCGCTGCTCGCGGTCGGCGTCGGCATGATCTCGTCGGGCTCGGGCTGGGCGCGCGGCTTCGGCTTCATCGCGCTGATCTTCGCCTGCGTGAATATTTTCGGCGGCTTCCTTGTCACCCAGCGCATGCTGGCGATGTACAAGAAGAAGGCCAAGTAATGATCGGCGTGCACCTCGTGGTGACGAAGGCAAATGGGGACCTGAGATGAACGCCAATCTGGCAGCAGTTCTTTATCTCGTGGCGGGTGTGCTGTTCATCCTGTCGCTGCGCGGGCTGTCGAGCCCCGCGACGTCCCGTCAGGGCAATTTCTTCGGCATGACCGGCATGGCGATCGCGATCGTGACCACGCTCGCCGGCCATCCGCCAGCGGACGGCCTGGCCTGGCTGCTGGTCATCCTCGGCATCGCCATCGGCGGCTCGGTCGGCGCCGTGATTGCGCGGCGGGTGCCGATGACCTCGATGCCGGAACTGGTCGCCGCGTTCCACTCGCTGGTCGGCATGGCCGCGGTGCTGGTGGCCGCCGGCGCGTTCTATGCGCCGGAAGCCTTCGACATCGGCACGCCCGGCCACATCCATGCGCAGAGCCTGGTCGAAATGTCGCTCGGCGTCGCCATCGGCGCATTGACCTTCACCGGCTCGGTGATTGCATTCCTGAAACTGTCGGCGCGGATGAGCGGCGCGCCAATCATCCTGCCGGGGCGTCATTACATCAACATCGCGCTGGCGCTGGCGCTGGTGTTCTTCATCGTCGGTCTCGTAATGTCCGGCAGCGCGTTCGACTTCTGGCTGATCACCATCATCGCGCTGGCGCTCGGCGTGCTGATGATCATCCCGATCGGCGGCGCCGACATGCCGGTCGTGATCTCGATGCTGAACTCCTATTCCGGCTGGGCCGCCGCCGGCATTGGCTTCACGCTGGGTAACTCCGCGCTGATCATCACCGGCGCCCTGGTTGGTTCATCCGGCGCGATCCTGTCCTACATCATGTGCCACGCGATGAACCGGTCCTTCATCTCGGTCATCCTCGGCGGTTTCGGCGGCGAGACGGCCGCCGCCGGCGCAGGTGCGGGTGGCGAAGCGCGCCCCGTCAAACTCGGCTCGGCCGACGATGCGGCGTTCATCATGAAGAACGCGCAGAAGGTCATCATCGTGCCCGGCTACGGCATGGCGGTGGCGCAGGCCCAGCACGCGCTGCGCGAAATGGGCGACCTCCTGAAGAAGGAAGGCGTCGAGGTGAAGTACGCGATTCACCCGGTCGCCGGTCGCATGCCCGGCCACATGAACGTGCTGCTGGCGGAAGCCAACGTGCCCTACGACGAGGTGTTCGAACTCGAGGACATCAACTCCGAATTCGCGCAGGCCGACATTGCCTTCGTGATCGGCGCCAACGACGTCACCAACCCGGCCGCCGAGGAAGACAAGACCTCGCCGATCTACGGCATGCCGGTGCTGCAGGTCTGGAAGGCCGGCACCGTGATGTTCATCAAGCGCTCGCTGGCCTCGGGCTATGCCGGCATCGACAATCCCCTGTTCTACCGCGACAACACCATGATGCTGCTCGGCGACGCCAAGAAGGTCACCGAGAACATCGTCAAGGCGATGTAAGGCTGACACGCGGACGGGGCTGATGACCGTCCTGAAATGGCTGCTGATCGTCGTTTCCATCGGCTATGCCGGCGGTCTGGTTGCGCTGTTTTTCGCGCAGCGCTCGTTCCTGTTTCCGATTCCGACGGTTGCGCGCACCTCGCCGCTGCAGGCGGGCTTTGGCGAAGCGGAAGAGCATGTCCTCGACACGGCGGACGGTGAGAAAGTCATCGTCTGGCACGTTCCGGCAAAGCCCGGCCATCCCGTCATTCTCTACTTCCATGGCAACGGCGATTTTCTCGCCGGCTTCTTCGGCCGCTTTCACCACCTGATCGCGGATGGGACCGGCATCGTTGCGCTGTCGTATCGCGGCTATGCCGGCTCGAGCGGGCACCCAAGCGAGCGCGGGCTCAAGAACGATGCCGCGGCGGCTTACGCCTTCACCGTGGCGCGCTATGACGCCGCCAGGATCGTCGCATGGGGGTTCTCGCTCGGCACCGGTGTCGCGGTAGCGCTGGCGGCAGACAGGCCGGTCGGCCGGCTGATCCTGGAAGCGCCCTATACCTCAACGGCGGAAGTGGCCGCGTCGCTGTTCTGGTTCATGCCGGTGCGCTTCGTGATGCGGGACCAGTTTCGCTCCGACGAGCGCATCGGACAGGTCACGGTTCCGCTGCTGATCATGCATGGCGAGCGCGATCGGGCGATCCCGATCTATTTCGGGGAACGCCTGTTTGCCCTGGCGCATGAGCCGAAGCAGTTTGTCCGCTTTCCCGAAGGCGGCCATGAAAATCTGCAGAATTTCGGCGCAATCGAAACCGCGCGACATTTCATCAATGCCGTAAGGGGTTGACGGCTGCTATGGTTGGCGTTGACGAGGCCTTTGAGGATTGATCGCATGAGCGCACACGGACCGATGCCGAAATCGGCGTGGATATTTCCGGCATTGGCGGTCGGGCTGTTTGCCGTCGGCACCGGCCTCGGACTGACGTTCACGCCGACGGCTGGCGGATTGCTTTATGCGGCCGTGCTGCTGGCGATCCTGTTCGGAACGGTGTTCGCGGCCGTGCATCATGCCGAGGTCATCGCCGAGCGGATCGGCGAGCCCTATGGCACGCTGCTGCTGACGCTTGCCGTCACCATCATCGAGGTCGCATTGATCGCCACCATCATGCTCGGCGACAAGCCGGTGCCGGCGCTGGCCCGCGACACCGTGTTCGCCGTCGTCATGATCGTCTGCAACGGTCTCGTCGGTCTCTGCATCTTCATCGGCGGATTGCGTTTCCGCGAGCAGGATTTTCAGGTCTCGGGCTCGAATCTTTATCTCAGCGTGCTGTTCGTGATGGCGACGATCACGCTGATCATGCCGAATTATACCCTGACGGCGCCGGGGCCGATCTATTCGGCGGCCCAGCTCGGCTTCGTCAGCGTCGTGACGCTGCTGCTCTACGGCGTGTTTCTCTACACCCAGACCATCCGGCATCGCGATTATTTCATCAACGAAGCCGCCGATGCCTCGACCGAAGGCTCGCAGCTCTCGAACCGGATGCTGGGCGTGAGCATCGCGCTGCTGCTGGTCTCGCTGCTGGCGGTGGTGCTGCTGGCAAAGAAATTCTCGCTGGTGGTCGATATCGCCATCGCCAGCATCGGTGCACCGCCGGCCTTTGCCGGCGTGGTGGTCGCGCTGCTGATCCTGCTGCCGGAGGGCGTCGCTGCCGTCACCGCCGCTCGCAGGAACGATTTGCAGAAGAGCATCAACCTCGCGCTCGGCTCCTCGCTCGCCACCATCGGGTTGACGGTGCCCGCGGTGGCGGTCGCGGCCTACACACTCGACATGCAACTTGTGCTCGGGCTCAACGCCCAGGAGATGGTGCTGCTGGTGCTGACCTTCATCATCAGCATGCTCACCTTCGGCACCGGCCGCACCAATATCCTGTTCGGGCTGGTGCATATGGTGGTGTTTGCCGTGTTCCTGTTCATGGTATTCGTGCCGTAACGTCCCGAAAATGATCTGGAGTGCCCCTGAGATGCTCAGCGCCAAATCCGATGTTCAGGTCGATACAACCGAAGTCCGCGTTACCGAATGGCGGCTCGCGCCGGGCAGCGCGACCGGCCATCATACCCACGGCATGGACTATGTGATCGTCCCGGTGACGTCCGGCGAAATGACCATCGTGGCGCCGGACGGGACGCGCTCCAAGGCGCAACTCGGGGTCGGAAAGTCCTATTTCCGGAAAGCCGGTGTCGAGCACGACGTGCTTAACGAGACCGCAACCGAAATCGTGTTTCTGGAGATTGAACTGAAGCCCTGATTCTGGGTCCGTGACCGGGCCGAGGGAGCCGGCGTCAAGTTCCGGGAACGGGCCTCGGGGACACGAAACGTTGCGGGGGAAAGGCCAATTGCCACCGATCCGTCGCAGTTGATCCCTGAATATGCCCAGAAGTTCCCGCATCAAGGACACGCGGGGAGTGGCCGGAATGCTGAATTATCTGAAGAAGTTTGCCTTGGACATCCTGCCCTCGGTGGCGGCGACGATTATCGGGGCGTACATCGTCAACCATTACATCGCGACCAAGCCGGGCACTGAGGCCCCGGTCGCGGCTGCCGTATCGGCTGCCGACCCCAAAACCGAGACCAAGACGGAGGCCAACGCCAAGCCGGCCGAGGCCGCCGACGTCGGCAACCTCCCGGCTGCGGGCATCAAGGCCAAGGGCGTTTCCGAGAAAAGCCTCATGGAGCGGACCGCCGCCGAGCGGCCGACGGTGATCGAAAAGGCGCAAGAAAAGACTCAAGACAAGTCTGAGGCGAAGGCTGACGTGAAATCCGGCGACGCCCCGGTCGAAACCGCCAGCATTCCCGCCGAGCCGCGCCGTCATGCGGCAGCACCTCGTGAAAAAGAAAAAATAAGGGTAGTGCTGCCGTCACTGGTGCAGCCCGTGACGCCTGCCGCCGCTCCAGTTACTGCTGCGCCTGCTCCTGCTCCGCCGGTCGAGGCCGCGGTTGTGCCGGCGCCGGAAGAGCGCCGCGACGCCAACGATCTGGCGCGCGCTGCGATCGAGCGTCTGCGCGGCAATGGCGACACCGCAGCGCGTGCCCAGGAAACTTCACGCGCCGTCGATACGCCCCGCGTCGTGACCGCGCCTGCGGCCGCCGCACCTGCCGTACGGCCGTTGCCGCCGCCGATCATGGTCTCGGCGCCGCCGTCGGATCCCTATGGTCAGGGTTCGTCGCAGCCGCGGCCGCCTTACGCGGCCAATGCCGGGGCCGCCGATCCGAGCCGTCCGACGCCGCCGGCCGAAATCCCGCTCTCACGCCCGCTCGATCTGCGGGCTGAGGCGGCGGAGCCGTCTCCATCTGTGCGCGAGCGCACTCAGGCGGCTGCCGAGGATGTGCTGTCGACGGCGAAATCGCTGTTCCACGCCGTCCTGCCGAAATAAATCTCTTACTTACCCGCCGGTACGCGCGAGGCCGCTTCGCGCGGCTTCGTCCTTGGGCCGAAGTGCCAGCGCGCGGCTGTAGGAAGCGGATGCGTTGGCCTTGTCGCCCATCCGCTCATAGGCGGCGCCGCGGCTGGACCAGGCTAGCGCGCTGTTCGGATCGGCCTGTACCGCCTCGTCGAGATCAGCGACCGCTTCCTTGGCCTTGTCGAGTGCGAAGTAACTGTTGGCGCGGGCGAGCAGCGGCTCGGCCTTCTGCGGCGACAGGCCATTGGCAGCGGTGAAATCCTCGATCGCCTGCTGATGTTCTTTCTCTGCCTGTCGGATCAGGCCGCGTCCGTAGAGCGCCCGTACATTGTAGGGATCGAGCGCGAGCGCGCGCTCGAATTCGGCAAGCGCTTCTTCGTTGTTGCCGGATTTGGCCAGAACCTGACCGCGCGTCGCGTAGCCCTGGGCGTCGCTGACGCTGCGGGCGCTGATATTGTCGGTCGGCTTTGTCTCGGCCTGCTGCTGCGGCTTTTCCTTGTCCGGCCCCCACGATCCCAGGTCGAACGAGCAGCCGCACAAGGGAAGCGCGCACATCATCGCGATCCAAATGCCCGGCACCGGCGCGGGGCGCCGGGAACGCAAAACGCCGGACGAGGGCGGGGCTGCCGGGTGGACCATTACGGGAAATGCTCGTGCGACTAGTCCGCTATTGGTAGCCCGGCGGAGTTCAAAATGCATCGATCAAAAAACAACGCGGGCCGATGGCCCGCGTTGTCGAATTCTCAAACCTGCTGAAGCTGTTCAGCGCGGAGGACGACCTGCGCCCGGGCCACCACGGCCGCCGCCGGCAGCACCGCGCTCGGCACCGGGGCCAGCGCCGAACACCGGCTTCGGCTTCATCGGCAGCAGGCCTTCGCGCTGCAGCTTCTTGCGGGCCAGCTTGCGCGCGCGGCGCACGGCTTCGGCCTTTTCACGGGCCTTCTTCTCGGAGGGCTTTTCGTAATGGCCGCGAAGCTTCATCTCGCGGAAAATACCCTCGCGCTGCATCTTCTTCTTCAGCGCCTTGAGGGCTTGATCGACGTTGTTATCGCGGACGAGAACCTGCACGCGGCATCCTCTTTCAATTGATCGGAGCGGAATCGGGTAAGGCAAAGGGCTGGCGAAAGGCCGAGCCCTTAACCTGAAGGCGCGCATGTACCAGACAAAACCGGGAATGTCCACCTGAGAAGGCGGATTTGGGCCAAGGAAAGCCATGAAATTCGACCAGATTCGGCTCCAACGCCCCGGATTTGGCGGGTTGGATATTCTTTAACGGGCCGTTGCTAGTTTTTCCAACGACTTAAAAAGCAGGACAAGGGAGCCGACCAATGAATGCAAAAAAATACGCCGCTGAGGCAATCGGAACCTTTTGGCTTACTTTTGCGGGTTGCGGCAGCGCCGTCATCGCCGCAGCCTTTCCGCAGGTCGGGATCGGCCTCGTCGGCGTGTCGCTCGCCTTCGGCCTGAGCGTGGTCACGATGGCCTATGCGATCGGCCATGTGTCCGGTTGCCATCTCAATCCCGCCGTGACGGTTGGTCTTGCTGCCGGCGGGCGTTTCCCGGCCGGCCAGATCCTGCCCTATGTGATCGCGCAGGTCGTTGGCGCGATTGTCGCCGCCGCGTTGCTCTATGTGATCGCAAGCGGCGCGGCCGGATTCGATGTCACCAAGGGCTTTGCGTCGAATGGGTATGACGCACATTCCCCCGGTGGGTACAGCATGGTGGCCTGCTTTATCACCGAGGTGGTGATGACCATGATGTTCCTGTTCATCATCATGGGCGCCACCCACGGCAACGCACCGGCCGGCTTTGCGCCGCTGGCGATCGGCTTGGCGCTGGTGATGATCCATCTCGTCAGCATCCCCGTCACCAACACCTCGGTCAATCCGGCGCGCAGTACCGGGCCGGCATTGTTCGTCGGCGGATGGGCGCTGGTGCAGCTCTGGATGTTCTGGGTCGCGCCGCTGATCGGCGGCTTGCTGGGCGGAGCGATCTATCGCTGGCTCAGTGAGGAGCCGACCGGCACGGTGGAAGGCGGGCAAAAAGCCTGACTGCTATCCCTGGCTATGTTTTGGAACGCGGCACCACTTCGGTGACATGGCCCATCTTGCGGCCCGGCCGGGGCGGGCCCTTGCCGTAGAGGTGCACGGTGGCGCCGGGAACCGTCAGCCACTGCTCGTAGCTCAGGATATCGTCGCCGATCAGATTGGTCATGGTGACAGCGCCATGCCGGACCGGCTTGCCGAGCGGCCAGCCGGCGATCGCCCTGATGTGCTGCTCGAATTGGGAGATCGAGGCGCCGTCCAGCGTCCAGTGTCCGGAATTGTGCACCCGTGGCGCGATCTCGTTGACCAGCACGTGAGGGCCGCCGTTTCCGGCGACCACGAACATCTCGACCGCGAGCACGCCGACATAGTCCAGTGCATTGGCGATCTGGCTTGCGATATCGCGCGCCTGCGCCGCCAGCGCCTCGGAGATCTCGGCCGGCACCCGCGAGAACTTGAGAATATGGTCGCGGTGTTCGTTTTCGGTGACGTCGTAACTCTCGACATGACCGTCCGCCGAGCGCGCTGCGATCACGGAGATTTCGCGCTCGAACGGAACGAACGCCTCGAGGATCGCCGACTTGGTGCCGAGCTCTTCCCAGACACGGCCCGGATCATCGCCCTCGCGGATGATCGCCTGGCCCTTGCCGTCATAGCCGAAGCGGCGGGTCTTGATCACGGCGGGCAAGCCGATGCGGGCGATCGCGGTGCGCAAGGTCTCGGTTGACGACACGTCAGCGTAATCGGCGGTGCCGATGCCGAGCCGCTTGACGAAATCCTTCTCGACCAACCGGTCCTGCGTGGTCTCCAGGATTTTCTGCGCGGGCAGCACGGGACGGCGCGCGGCCAACACCATCGCGGTCGCGGCCGGCACGTTCTCGAATTCATAGGTGATGACGTCGACGTCGTTGGCGAACAGTTCCAGCGCCTCGACATCGGCATATTCCGCGCAGGTCGCGTGCTGCACCACGTCGAAGGCGGGCGAGTCCGGATCGGGCGAGAACACCTGGCTCTTCAGCCCGAGCCGCGCCGCCGCCATGGCCAGCATCCGCCCCAATTGTCCGCCGCCGAGAATTCCGATGGTGTCGCCTGGCTTCAGCTTCACCGGATGGGAAGCCGTCACGCCGAACCCTCCGGGTGCTGTTTGACGGCGTCGGTCTGCTGTTTGCGCCACGCGGCCAGACGCGCCGCCAGCGCGGTGTCGTTCAGCGCCAGCACCGAGGCCGCCAGCAGCGCGGCGTTGATGGCGCCGGCTTTGCCGATCGCGAGCGTGCCGACGGGAACGCCAGCCGGCATCTGCACGATCGAGTAGAGCGAATCGACGCCCGACAGCGCCTTGGACTCGACGGGAACGCCGAACACCGGAAGTTCCGTCAGCGCCGCCGCCATGCCCGGCAGGTGCGCAGCACCGCCGGCGCCAGCGATAATGATCTTGAAGCCTTCGGCCTTGGCGCCCTTGGCGAACGCGAACAGCCGGTCCGGGGTGCGGTGGGCCGAGACGATGCGTTTGTCGCAATCGACCCCGAGCGCGGTCAGCGTCTCGGCGGCATGGCGCATGGTGTCCCAGTCCGACTGGCTTCCCATGATGATGGCGATGGGTGCGGTCATTTCGTCAATTCTGTTCGGGAATCCAGAAACATAGGCCGCATTATACGGGCGGCCCGGGCGTCATCCAAGGCGTGGCAAGGGGTCCGGAATGGACTATCCTGTCTTGGTGAATCCCGGCAAGCCTTCATAAGCAAGCCTGCACAGGGAAGGCCAGGGAAAGGCCAAGGGAAGGCCATGAAGAAGAAAACCAGGGCGACCGCCTCAAGGGGCTCAAAACGCCCCAAAAGTGCGGCGGCGGGGCAAAAAGCCGCGCCGCGCCGCAAGGCCACGCCTGTCCCCCGGCCGGCCGCCGCCCCGGCAGACCAGCGATCGACGATTCGCCGCCTGAAGGCGGAATTGGCGAAAGCTGAGGCGCGAATCGAGGAACTGCGGGCCTCCGCCGATACCGACTTCCTGCTCGATATTCCGAACCGGCGCGGTTTTGAACGGGAACTCCATCGTTCGATCGCCTACATCAAGCGCTATCACGCCAGCGGCGCCCTGATCGTGCTCGACGTCGACCGGTTGAAGCCGATCAACGATGCCTTCGGACACGCCGCAGGCGATCAGGTGCTCAAGGCCATCGTCACCACGCTGTTGGGACAGGTGCGCTCTTCCGACGTGATCGGCCGGCTCGGCGGCGACGAGTTCGCGCTGCTGCTGTGGCATCTCAGCGAAACCGACGCCAAGGCCAAGGCAGCCTCCCTGGAGGAGATGATCGACCGGCTGACCTTTGTTTTCCGCGGCCGCACCGTCCATGCCGGCGCGTCGACGGGGGTTGCGATTCTCGACACCCATTCGGAAGCCGGCCGCGCGCTGGAGGCAGCCGACAGCGCGATGTATGTGCGCAAGGCGCAACGGCGGCACGAAGTGGCGTGAAGCAATGACGGCGTCTACAGCCCGCTGAGATCGTCCGGCACGCTACCGAATTTGCGCAGCAATTGCGCGTCATTGAATTCGCCGATCATGGGATCGCCGGTGCGGCTGAACGCGACCGCGCCGATGCTGCCGGGCGTGCGCGACAGGATCTCGGCGCGGCGCAACGCCATGGTCGAACTCTGACATTCCTCCGCCGCGCCCGCGACCGGCGAGCCGCTGTCGTCCTGCAGGAACGGCATTGCGACGTAATAGGTGACATCAGCCATTTGATCTCTCCTCGATCACTCCGGTTTCAGGCCGCGTTGCTACCAGCATATTTTGCCGGCACGCAGCCGGCGGCGACGGCGGCCTGCAATTCCACCAGCTCGGTTTCCAGATATTCGTTGGCCATGATCAGCGCCTTGATGGTCGAGCGCAGATTGCCGTCACACATCGCGATGGCCTGATCGCAGGCCTGCTCGTAGCGGCTGTTGTCGGACAGGGATGACGGGGCGGACATGGCAAAACTCCCTTGCTGGCGGCAGGGGTACATGTTCTTCTTTTGTTCTAAAAAAGTCAAGGAGGGCGGTGGGCAATCTGGCGGTCGCGCAGGCGCCAGCCATCGCCGATCGAGATCGTCGCGACGTGTGTCCTTGTGGATGTCGGGGAAAAGGATTTCCAGGAAGGCGCGGCGGCTTTTGCTTGGCCGAACCCCCGGCTCCGCCATTTCCCGGCTCGCGCGTTCCCGAGCGACCGAAAGCCTCAGGCGATGATATCGGGTGTGATCTGGTCTTCGATGAAGGCGATGCGGTCGCGCAGTTGCAGCTTGCGTTTCTTCAACCGCTGCAGCCGCAGCAGATCCGGCGCCGGCGACTGATGCAGCGCGTCGATCGCTGCGTCGAGATCGCGGTGCTCCTGCTGCAGCCTGGCGAGTTCGTTTTCGAGCTCGCGCTCATCTTCGTCGGTCATGGTGTACGCTAGCTGGAGAGCACGATGAGGTTGTTAACGATTGGCCGAAGCTCGCGCTAAATATCGTCCCTGTGGGGCCGCTCCGCAAGCCGACCGGGTTCCATACTCACGATTGGTTACAGATAAATCCGAAAATATGAGAGGCCCGATTCCGGATACCCATCGACAGATTCGGCAGCAGGTGTACACTCTATCGTCCGGATCGAATCTGAGGTTTCACCCACCGAGGAGATTTCGTATGGCACTACAGGCGCATCTTGTTGAACTTGAACGTAAACACAAGATCCTCGAAAACGAATTGCACGAAGCGCTCGTGCACCTTTCCACAGACGATTTGCAAATTGTCGAGTTGAAGCGCCGCAAGTTGATGGTCAAGGACCAGATCGAGCGGTTGAGACACACCAGCAGCGAAACGCTGCACTAGTCGGTCCCCCCGTACAGTATCGAGAACGGCACTTCATCGCAGGATGGGCGCTGACGCGCTCAT
The DNA here is from genome assembly GCF_900103365.1 of Afipia sp. GAS231. Taxonomy (NCBI): domain Bacteria; kingdom Pseudomonadati; phylum Pseudomonadota; class Alphaproteobacteria; order Hyphomicrobiales; family Nitrobacteraceae; genus Afipia; species Afipia sp. GAS231. The sequence goes on along the minus strand of NZ_LT629703.1, from coordinate 2,620,548 downwards.
CCGCTGAAGTCTTGCGTTCATTTGTCTCAGCCTTTGCCGCGGTCGCTTGAAGCGGCGCAGGTTTGCAGATTCGCGTTTGCAGATGCGCAGTTACAGATTGGCCAGTCCGCCGACATGGTCAGCGATGGCGAGCGAGGACGTCAGTCCCGGCGATTCGATTCCGAACAGATTGATCAGCCCGGTAACACCGTGGTCGCGCGGGCCCTGGATCAGGAAATCCTGCGTGGCGACCGCGGGCGGCACGATCTTCGGCCGGATTCCGGAATAGCTCGGCATCAGCGCGCCGTCCGGCAGCGTCGGCCAATAGCGCCGGATCGCGGGATAGAATTTTTCCGCGCGCGCAGGATCGACCGCGTAGTCGATGCTCTCGACCCATTCCACGTCGGGGCCGAAGCGGGCCTGGCCGGCCATGTCGAGCGTGAGATGCACCCCGAGGCCGCCGGGCTCCGGCACCGGATAGATCAGGCGTGAAAATGGCGCCCGCGCGCTGCAACTGAAATAATTTCCCTTGGCCAGATAAGCACACGGGATCAATTCGACCGGCATGCCCTCGATGCTGCGCGCCGCCGCGGGTGCGCCGAGGCCAGCCGCGTTGACCAGCAGATCGCAGGCCAGCGTCATCGGTGCGTCGCCGCCGGCCTCGATCTCGATGCGGCCGGCGTTCGCCCGTGCGCGCAACAGCGGCGTATGGAATGCGTAGGCGGCGCCTCGCTCTTCCGCATCGCCCTTCAACGCCAGCATGTAGGCGTGGCTGTCGATAATGCCGGTGGAGGGCGACAGCAGCGCCGCGTCGCAGTTCAGCGCCGGCTCCAGTTCGCGCGCCGCTTCGCCCGTGAGCAACTGCATGCCTTCGACGCCGTTGGCTTCGGCATGCGCCCGGATCGATTGCAGCTTTTCGGTTTCTTTCGGCGTGGTGGCCACGATCAGCTTGCCGCAATTGCGATGCGGAATGCCGTGATCGGCGCAATACCGATACAGCGCGTGCCGGCCGCTGACGCACATCTGCGCCATCAGGCTGCCGGCGCGGTAGTAGATCCCGGCATGGATCACCTCGCTGTTGCGCGAGGAGGTCACGGTGCCGATGCCCTCGGCCGCCTCCAGCACGATCACTTCGCGACCGGCCAGAGCGAGTTTGCGTGCGATCGCAAGCCCGATCACCCCCGCTCCAATAACGACGCAATCAACTCTGTCCATATCAGTTTCAGGTCCGGGATTTTGGCGCGAGATGGGGCGATGGCCGCGCCAGATACCTATCATTCCGCGCCCCGAAGTGTCCAAGCAACCCGTTGGTTTGCCTTGGAATACGCCGCTAGCGCGGTCCTGTTAGTGAAGCATTAATCATGTCAGGGCAATTGCCGTAATTTATGTCACATTTTGGGGTTGTAAGGGTAGGCGTTTACCCGATCCAAACCCGTCAAGCCGGACACTCCGCCCGCAAATCCGCGGGTGAGTGATGGCTGGCAAGAATTGGCAGGCAGGCGGGAAGAATTCGATTCCGGCGCTGGCCTCATTGTGCCTGCTCGCCGCCGCCGTACCGTGCGAAATGGCATGGGGTGCACCGCCGTCCGGCGGCTTTGCGCCGGCAAGCTATATCGGCACATTTGATCCCAACCAGATCTGGGAATTCCTGATCGGCGGCATCGTCGTCGCGTCCTTTGTCGGCGCGGTCGGAGTCTGGGTGCTGAGCGCGTTGCGCAAGTCGAAGCGCGCCAAGTTACGTCGCAACGCCTTCATCAGTTCCGCCCTGAACAACCTCAATCAGGGCGTGTTGATGTCGGATGCGCAGGGCCGCGTCGTGTTCTGCAACGACCGCTTTCTCGATATCTACGGATTCACCCGCGCCGACGTCGCAAGCTGCAAGACCGGCCGCGACCTGGTCGAGTTGCGGCGCTCGCGCGGCCTGTTGAATATCACCGTCGAGGAATTTGCCGCACTGGCGCGCCGTCCCGAAGGCTTCGTCACCGAAATGCCCGGCGGGAAATCGGTGCTCTCGAAGATCTTCCGATTGCCGAACGGCGGTACGATCGGCACCCATGAGGACTGCACCGAACAGCGCAAGCTGTCGCGCAAGCTGGCCTCGACCACGCAGTTCCTGGAATCGGTGCTCGACAACGTTCCGGTCTGCGTCGCCGCCAAGAACATCGAGGACGGCCGCTATATCTTCGCCAACCGCGCCTTCGAACGTTTCTCGCGGTTCTCCCGCGATCATATCGTCGGCAAGCGCGCCGACGAGATCTTCCGGCCCGAAACCGCGAAAAGCATCGACGTCGCGGATCAATCGGCGCTGAAGGCGTCGGAGGGCTATCATCGCACCGAACTCACGGTCGAACGCGGTTCGGAGAAACGAATTCTCGCTTCCAACCGGGTGATCGCGCGCAACGAGCACGGCGAGCCGGAGTTCCTGATCGCGCTGTTCGACGACGTCACCGAACGCCGCTCGCTGTCGCGCGAGCTGGAGAACACCAAGAAGTTCCTGGAGCTCGTGGTCGACAACATTCCGGTGTCGCTGATCGTCGAGCGCGTCAGCGACGGGCGATACCTGCTCGCCAACCGCAGCGCGGAAACCATCCTCAATCGCCGCCGCGAGGACGCCACCGGGCTGACCGCTGCCGATATCTTCAACCCCAAGGAAGCCAAGCTGATCATCGCGCGCGACGAGGCCGCGATCAAGAAACGCGGCCTGCTCACCGAGGAACATCCGATCTCCACCAAGGACGGCCTGCGGCTGTTCCTGACCCGCCGCATGACCGTGCTCGACGACGCCGGCGAGCCGCAATATCTGATCAAGACCCATGAGGACGTCACCGACCGCCGCCAGACCGAGTCGCGGATGGCGCACATGGCCTATCACGACGGACTGACCGATCTGCCGAACCGCGCCGCGTTCCTGCAGGCGCTGGCTCAGATGATCGAGGCTTGCGCCGGTACCGACGAGGAATTCGCGGTGCTGTGCGTCGACCTCGACGGCCTGAAGGAAATCAACGACGTGTTCGGCCACGCCATGGGCGACAAGCTCCTGATCGAGGTCGCGCGCCGCATCCAGGCCTCCGCCCGCGGCGGTGTGGTCGCCCGGCTCTCCGGCGACGAATTCGGCATGATCATCGACGGCAAGCAGCCGGAGGCCGGCAAGGCGCTGGCCGAGAAGCTCGCCGAGGCGATGTCGAACGAATTTCCGATCGACGGCAAGTCGGTACGCACCGGCGTCACCACGGGCATCTCGGTGTTCCCGCACAACGGCTCGGACGCGGCCTCGCTGCTCGCCAATGCCGGCGCGGCGCTGTTCCGCGCCAAGGCGAAATCGCGCGGCTCGATCAGCCTGTTCGAACCCGAGATGGACCAGCAGATCCGCGACCGCCGGGTGCTGCACCAGGATCTTTCGGTCGCGATCCGGAACGGCGAACTGTCGCTGTACTACCAGCCGCAGGCCACCTCGGGCCCGACGGTCGCCACCAGCGAGGTCATCGGCTTCGAGGCGCTGGCGCGCTGGCAGCATCCGCTGCGCGGTTTCGTGTCGCCCGCCGATTTCATTCCGCTCGCCGAAGAAAGCGGCCTGATCGTCGAAATGGGCCAATGGATCCTGCGCGAAGCCTGCCGCGAGGCCGCCTCCTGGCCGGTGCCGCTGCAGATCGCCGTCAACCTGTCGCCGGCGCAGTTCATGCACGGCGACGTGGTCAGCCTGGTGCATTCGATCCTGCTCGAAACCGGGCTGGCGCCGGACCGGCTGGAACTCGAAATCACCGAGGGCGTGCTGATCGAGGATTTCGACCGCGGCCTCGCACTCTTGCGACGGCTGAAGGCGCTCGGCGTGCGGATCTCGATGGACGACTTCGGTTCCGGCTACTCCTCGCTCAGCTATCTGCAGGCGTTCCCGTTCGACAAGATCAAGATCGACCGCGCCTTCGTCATGAATCTCGGACGGAACCCGCAATCGGCGGCGATCGTCCGCGCCGTCATCGACCTCGGCCACGGCCTCGAAATGTCGATCGTCGCCGAAGGCGTGGAGACCCAGGAACAGCTCGGCTTCCTGTCGGAAGAGGGCTGCGACGCGGTGCAGGGCTATTTCATCGGCAAGCCGCTGCCGATCGGACAATACGCAACGCTCGTCGGCCGCAGCGACGGCGATGTCATTGTCATGGCGCATACGCGCAAGACCGGCTAGCGCTTCGTCGGAGCGCTAGTTTTTATTTTGACGCGTTTTCTTCACGCGAACCGGTATCCACCTCGCTCGAAAACGCTATAGAGTCCGATTCAGTCACGGCTCTTTCCGGTAAGCGTTGCGTATGGCGGACTACGATCTTGCGATTATCGGCGGTGGCTTGAATGGCGTCAGCGTTGCGCGCGACGCCACTGGACGCGGTCTGCGCGTGATCCTGCTGGAGCAGGGCGATCTCGGCGCCGGCGCATCCTCGGCATCGCCACGGCTGATCCATGGCGATCTGGCGGGGCTGGAGCGCCGCCGCTTTCTTCGCGTCCACCGGGCGCTGGCCGAACGCGACACCTGGCTCAAGACCGCGCCGCATCTGGTGCGCCCGATGCGCTTTGCGATCCCCGCCCATTCCGACGAACGCCCGGCCTGGCAGTTGCGATCGTGGCTGTTGTTCTACGATCGGCTGGCCTCGCGCAACGGCCTGCCGGCCTCCGCCACCGTCGATGTCACCCATCATCCGGTCGGCAATGCGTTGAAGCGGCCGTTCGGCACCGCGTTCGAATATTCCGATTGTGTCGTCGATGATTCCCGGCTGGTGATCCTGAACGCGGTCGATGCGGCGGCGCGCGGTGCCGTGATCCGCACCGGCGCGCGATGTACCCGGGCGGAACGGGGCGCAACGTGGCGGCTGGTGACGATCGATCGCGGCCATCGCCAGGTCGTGACCGCGCGTGCCGTGGTCAACGCGAGCGGCGCCTGGACCGCTTCGGTCGCCGAGACCGTGTTGCGCCAGCGGCCGCCGAAAGCTGATATCATGCAGATCAGCCAGATCGTGGTTCGCCGCCTGTTCGACAGCGACAATGTCTATGTGTTCCAGAACAGCGACGGCCGGCTGATTTTCGCCAGCCCCTATGAGCGCGATTTCACGCTGATCGGCACCGTCGGCCATGCCTTCAAGGGCGATCCCGCCATCGTCGCGATGCCGGCCGGCGACGTCGCCTATCTCTGCGATGCCGCCAATCGCTATTTTCGCGAGCGAGTCGAGCCGGTCGACGTGGTGCGGACGGTTTCCGGCGTGAACATGGCGATGGACTCCGCAAGCCGGCGATCGCCACGCGATGGCGCCATCACATTCGACCACGGACGCGGCAAGGCGCCGCTGATCACGATCTTCGGTGGCGACGTCACCACTTCGCGCCGGCGCGCGGAGAAGGCCGTCTCGAAGCTGACGCCGTTCTATCCGATGTCGGCGCGCTGGACCGCGAAGGCGCCGCTGCCGGGCGGCGATTTTGCCTGGGGCCGCTTCGACAACGAAGTCGACGAGGCGCGGGCGCGCTGGCGGTTTCTCAGCGAGGATCAGGCGCGTCGGCTGGTCGCTGCCTATGGCACCAACGTCAAGGCGATCCTTGGTGAGGCAAAGGATCGCGCCGACCTCGGGCCGGCGTTCGGTCCGGAACTGACCGGCGCGGAAGTGCGCTATCTGATGGCGCAGGAATGGGCGCGCTTCCCCGACGATATCCTGTGGCGCCGCACCAAACTCGGCCTCACCATGCCGCCCGCCGATCGTGAGGCGTTGGCGGCATTCATGGCGACGAAGGCCACCGAACCATCATGCGCCGCGCCATAGTTCCAACGATTGCGTGGCCGCTGGCGGCTCGTTCCGAGGGATAGTCTGTCGGTCTACGGATCCAGAAACCGCCGGATCGCTCCAGTGACGGCTTTGGGATTTTCCAGATCGAGATGGTGGCCGGTATCGGCAATCTCCTGCCAGCGCGCATGGGGCGCGTAGTTCATCAGCCCACGGCTGTTGGAAACGTGGTGACTGCGATCGCCGGTCGCCCAGAGAATCAGCGCGGGCTGATCGACCACCGGAATCTCGCTCTCGGAATCGCAGAAGAAATGCTGGAATGCCGACGCGAAGCAATGGCAGGCGCCATGCTCGTAGGCTTCGTACAGCGGCTTTGACAACCGCGCGAACAATTCGGGCCGTTCGGAGGATTTGTAGATGACGTGGTGATGCGTGCGCCGGGCAAACCACGGCTCGACAGCGGCCCATGTTGCCTGGCCGAGATAGGGTGTGGCTGTCATTTGTGTGCCCAGCACCGGCAAACCCATCGTGACCAGCACGAACCGTCCGATGACGGTGCCGGCCCATTCGCATTGCCGCGACCAGTCGGACGCCTGCATGAGAACGAGTTTCTCCACCAGATCGGGATGCTGTTTTGCGACCGACAGTGCATAGAAGTTGCTCACGCAGGGAAAGGCCAGGATGTACGGGCCGATCGCCAGCTCCCGCAGCATGCCGGCGAGGGCGTCCGCATAGGCCTGGCGCGTGAAGTCAAAGCCGGCCTTGGGGTGGGAAAACCCAAATCCCGGCTGTTCGAAAACAACGATGCGATAGTCGTTTTCCAGAAGCCGGATCACGTCATCATAGTTGTCGACGACATTGGGCATATCGCAGGCGAAGACGATGGTCCGGTTTCCGCGGCCCGCGACACGAACCCTGATCCGGGTGGTGGGAAGGTCGATGAAGCGGATACCGGGCCGCGTCGTGGCAGCCCAGCCGAGATCAAGCTGCCGGCGCCGGCGTTGCAGGCGCCAGATGTCGAAGTCATATCCGTTCATGGGTCGACTGCCTTTTGGCGGTGAGTTCGGAGCGATCGGCGGCCTGCGCAGCATCGCGTTCAACTTTCATGATCGGGCGGCAGACGAACATGGCAGGCCCGGCCATTCGCGTTGCCGTTTCAGCCATCGATTGGCGTGCGTGCCAGTTGGCCGGGGCGGCAATCTATTTAGCCGACATGGCCATGGTCACCATCACTTGGATTGCTGTGCTGTGGAGCGCCGACAGAGCCAGCGGAGGACACATGCCGGATCACGCCAACACATCTGCCGTCATCATCACCGAGGTCGACGATATCCTGCTGATGCGGATCAATCGGCCGCGGGCAAGGAATGCAATGAACCGCGAAGCCCTGCGGTTACTCGCCGAGGGATATACGACGCTCTCGCATTCAGCCCGATTGCGGTGTGGCGTCGTCTGTGGCGAAGGGGAAGTGTTCTGCGCAGGCCTGGATTTGGCCGACGTCATCCCCGCCTCGGTGGCCGAAGGCTCCGCCTCCTATCTGAAGCCGGGCCAATGCGATCCGTTCCGGCTTTACGGCCCGGCTTGCGCGAAGCCGGTCATCACCGCGGTACACGGACGCTGCTACACCGCGGGTCTTGAATTGATGCTCGCCGCCGACATGTGTGTGGCCGCGAACGGCACAAGGTTCAGCCAGCAGGAGACGACGCGCGGCATCTTCCCGCTCGGTGGCGGAACGATCCGCCTGCCAGCGGCGATTGGTTGGGGAAGGGCCATGCATTGCATCCTGGCCGGCGGAGGGTTTGACGCCGAAGATGCCCATCGCTGGGGTTTGGTGCAAATGCTGGCAGAGCCTGGCGAGCAACTTCGTCTGGCGCTGGATCTGGCGCGCGAGGTGGCCAACTGCGCGCCGCTCGCCGTCCAGGCGGCGCTGGCGAATGCGCGGCTGGCGCAGACCGATGGCGTGCGTGTTGCCACCGAACATATCCGAACCGAAGGCCGGCGGATCGCCCTTACCGGCGACGCGCGCGAGGGGATGATGTCGATGGTGGAGCGCCGGGCCGCGAAGTTTACGGGGAGCTGATGTTCGGGAGCGCCCGAAACCTGCGGCGATATTCACCCGGCGACAGCCCGGCCACGGCTCCGAAGGCGCGGATGAACGCGCGGGTGTCGCGATATCCGACCTGCTCGGCGACGCGATCGACCGCAATCGCGCGCCCTTCGAGCAGCCGTTTTGCGGTCTCGATGCGGACCCTGCGGAGATATTGCTGCGGCGACAGGCCGGTGGCGGAAAGGAAGCGGCGATTGAGGTTGCGAACGCTCATGGCTGCGGCATCGGTCATTTCTTCCAGGCCGATCGGCTTCTGATGGTGGACTTCAATCCAGTTCTGAAGCTGTAGAATCTTTTCGTCGCCGTGATCCCTCGGCGCGATGAACATGAAATACGGACGTTGCGATTCCGGGTGCCGGTCGATCGACAGCGCCTTCGCCGTCGACACGGCCAGATCATGGCCTGCCAGCCGGTCGATGACATGGATCGCGAGGTTGAGATAGGCCGTGGTCGCGCCGGCACAGATCACCATGTGGTCGTCGACCAGCCGCTCGTCCAGCGCGAGGCGTACGGCAGGATAGCGCTGCTCGAACAGCGCGCTGAAGGCCGGGTTGGTGGTGACGCGGCGGCCGTCGAGCACGCCCGCTTCGGCGAGCAGGAACGCACCGGTGCAAGTGGATGCGAGCAGCGTCGAATTTGCCGGAAACGAGGTAAGCCAGGCGACGAGACCGCGCTCCTGCGCCAATGTCTGTTCGATGTCGTTGAAGATAGGTGGAATCAGAACGACGTCGCTGTCGCCGGCGCTGGACAGCGCGCAATGCGGCTCGATGAGGTGCCCGCCATAGCCGCGTACCGGATCGCCGTCTGGCGTGGCTATCCGGACATCATGGCTGTTCCAGCTGGAATCCTCGCGGCGGCCGGCGATATAGGCGGCGATGGCAAAGGCATCCATCTGGCCGAACACGGCCGATGTCATGCATCCCTCGAATGCGACGATCGTGATCTTCATGGCGATGAATGGAGCGACCGGCTCTCGGCCGTGACCTGCGCCGCGCGCGACCAGACCTGGTCCCGTGCGGACGGCCTGCGGTCGAGCCGCGCGGAAATGCAGCGCGCGGCCTTGCCGCCGTGGCCGGCGCGCAGGCAGGCGACGATCAGCGTGTCTTCCCACAATTCGCGCTGGGCGTGGCTGCCGCCGATCCGGGCCAGTTCCGATATCGCAGGTTCAAGCAGCCGGATCGCGTTGTCATTGTCGCCGTCAGCGAATGCCTTGATGCCGCGGCAGAGTTCGATCGCGGTGCGGCCCGGCGCCAGTTTGCCGGCGGCTTCGCGCTCTTCCAGTTGGGCCAAACGCGTTTCGAGGGCATCGCTGCCGGCCATCGCCGCGGCCAGCGCATAGTGAACGTCGGCGAAATGCGCGCCCGCCTGCGGGAAATATTTCTCGCCATAGGCGGCCATGTCGCGCCAGTGCGGCTCCAGTCCGGTTTGTCCGGCCAGCGTGAGCCGCCACAGCAGCGAGGCACCGTCGGTGAAGATATTCAGCGGCGGGTAGGGCCGCCCGGCCGGCTTGATCTGCTGTTCGTAGGCCGCGAGCGCGCCGTCGAGGTCGCCGGCATCGAGTGCGCTCAGCGCGCTGTGCCAGGCGAGATGGCCGTGCAGGAAACTCTGGCGATCATGCGCCGGCATCCATTGCGCGAGAAATTGGCGGCCGGCTTCCATGTCGCCCTGTTCGAACATCGCGTGCGAGAGACCATGCGCGGCATTGGCGTTGGCCGATCGCAGCACCACCGCCCGTTCGCTCAAGGCCCGTCCTTCGCGCAGGTTTCCCGCTTCGGTATGCGACCAGCCGAGATAGCTAGTGAACCACCAGTCCTCGCCGTAATGCGTGGCGTGACGCAGGCAGACGGCGAGCTTGGCGGCATCGTGGTCGGCGCGGCCGGAGAAGGCGTAGAGGCCGAAGGCGCCCAGCAGCAGCGCCAGCACCAGCGCATCGCGCGGATACGCGTCGAGATGCGCTTCGGCGCCATCGATGGCAATTTTCGGCTTGCTGTCGATCACCGCAGCCATGACCTCGACATGGCTGATTTCCCGAGGCGTCGCGCCGGCGACCAGTTCGCGGGCCCGCGCGGCCATGGCGCGGGCTTCCCTGCCTTCCATGTTGAGCTGATGCAGGCGGGCGCGCGCAATATAAGCCAGCGCGAAGCCGGGATCCGCAGCGATCGCGCGGTCGAAGGCGGCCTCGGCGCCGTGCCAGGCCGACAGCATGCAGTCGACGCCGTCGCGGTAATGCGCCGTGGCCTGGTCGGAGGTGGTTGTCAGCACCAGATCATATCTGTCCCGGTTCATTTTCATTCCGCCGTAACGAGGGTCGCGCCAAATCTAGCAGAGACGTGACCGGCGGCACCCACAATATTATGGATGGCGCGCCGCAGGGCGGTTGAGCGGATGCCGATCCACCGCTAGCGTGCGGCGACGATGGGGCTGGCAGGGGACATGACCGAGGATTCGCCGGAAATCGACACGCCGAAAATCGAGGTCGCGGCGGCGCCGGTCAAGCCCGAGCCGCCGGCCGCGGTGATCGCCGACATGCCGCTGCTCCGGATCGAGGAGGTCGGCAAGCGTTTTGGCAATTTCCGCGCGGTCGACCGGCTCTCGCTCGACATCCGGGCCGGCGAGTTCTTCGCGCTGCTCGGTCCGAGCGGCTGCGGCAAGACTACGCTGCTGCGAATGCTGGCCGGCTTCGAGACGCCGGACGAAGGTCGCATCCTGCTCGACGGCAAGGACATCGCTCAGGTCGCGCCGCATGAGCGGCCGGTCAACATGATGTTTCAGAACTACGCGCTGTTTCCCCATCTCAACGTGCAGGACAACATCGCGTTCGGGCTGAAGCGCGCCGGTATGGACCGCGCCGATATCGCAGCCCGCGTCGCGGAAATGGTCTCGCTGGTGAAGCTGGATGGACTCGAGAAGCGCAAGCCCGATCAGCTTTCCGGAGGCCAGAAGCAGCGCGTCGCGCTGGCGCGCTCGCTGGCGCGGCGCCCGCAAGTGCTGCTGCTCGACGAGCCGCTGGCGGCGCTCGACAAGAAGCTGCGCGAGAGCACGCAGGCGGAATTGATGGAGCTGCAACGTCGTCTCGGCACCACCTTCGTGATCGTCACCCACGACCAGGAAGAGGCGATGACGATGGCGAACCGGATCGGCGTGATGGATGCCGGCCGGCTCGAACAGGTCGCGTCCCCGCGCGAACTCTACGAGGCGCCGCGTTCGCGCTGGGTCGCCGAGTTCGTCGGCGACGTCAACCTGTTCGACGGCGAGGTCGCGTCGCGCGACGACCATCACCGCCTCGACGTTTCGACCCGGGACGCCGGAACGCTGGTCGTGGCCGAGCCGCGCCAGCCGGTGACCAAGGCCACCGTCAGCGTCGCGATCCGCCCCGAGAAGGTCAAGCTTTCCCGCCGCGGCCCGGTAACGGACGCGGTCAGTTCGCACGCGATCAACCGGCTCGACGGCGTGATCACCGAGGTCAGCTATCTCGGCGGCGTCACGGTTTACAAGGTCAAGCTCGAATCCGGCGCCATGGTGCGGTCGTCGATGGCCAATACCGCGCGGCTCGATATCGATGCCTATAGCGCCGGGCAGCGCGTGGTGGCGTGGTTCACGCCCGACGATTGCGTGGTGCTGGAGCAATGAGCGCCCGCCGCATCTTCGCCCGCCCGGCGCGTTACGCCGCGATCGCGCCTTATGTCTGGATGGTGCTGTTCTTCCTGGTGCCGTTCGGCTTCGTACTGAAGATCAGCCTGTCGCAGACCGCGATCGCGCAGCCGCCCTATCTGCCGGTGTTCGACCTCACGGAAGGCTGGAGCGCGATCAAGGCCGCGTTCGCCGCACTGTCGCTCGAGAATTTCAGATTGCTGGTCTCGGACAATCTCTACATCACCTCGTACCTGCGCAGCATTTTCGTCGCCGTGACGTCGACCCTGATCCTGCTCCTGATCGGTTACCCCATCGCCTATGGCATGGCGCGGCTGCCGCAGCGCTGGCAGGGCATTGCGATGATGCTGGTGATCGTGCCGTTCTGGACCTCGTTCCTGATCCGCATCTATGCCTGGATCAACATTTTGCAACATGACGGCCTGCTCAACCAGATCCTGCTGGCGCTGCATCTGGTCTCGGCGCCGGTGGTGTGGCTGTCGACCGACTCGGCGATGTATCTCGGCATCGTCTATTCCTATCTGCCGTTCATGATCCTGCCGCTCTATGCGACGCTGGCCAAGCTGGATCCGGCGCTGCTGGAGGCTGCCGGCGACCTCGGCGCGTCGCCGCGGCAAGCGTTCTGGCTGGTGACGTTTCCGCTGTCGCTGCCGGGCGTCGGCGCCGGCGCGCTGCTGTGCTTCATTCCGATCGTCGGCGAATTCGTGATCCCGGATCTGCTGGCCGGCTCCGGTTCGATGATGATCGGGCAGACGCTGTGGCTGGAATTCTTCACCAACCGGGACTGGCCGGTGGCCTCGGCGGTTGCGGTCGCATTGCTGCTTCTCCTGATCCCGCCGCTGCTGCTGTACGACCGGCTGCAGCGTCGCACGCTGGAGGGCGCGGGCTGATGGCGCGCCGGGTCAACGCGATCTCGCGGTTCAACGTCACCTCGCTGGCGCTGGGGCTGGCGTTTCTGTACCTGCCGATCGTCATTCTCGTGATCTATTCCTTCAACGCCTCGCGGCTGGTGACGGTGTGGGGCGGCTGGTCGCTGCGCTGGTACCACGAATTCTTCAACGACCGCGCCATGCTGGACGCCGCCTGGATGAGCCTTCGCGTCGCGGCGGTATCGGCCACGGCGGCGACGCTGCTCGGCACACTCGGCGCCGTGGCGCTGGTGCGCGGCGAGCGGTTCAGGGGACGTTCGCTGTTTTCCGCGATGTTGTATTCGCCGCTGGTGATGCCGGAAGTGATCTCCGGCCTGTCGCTGCTGCTGTTGTTCGTGGCGCTGAACGCCGAACGCGGGTTCTGGACCGTCACCATCGCGCACACCACGCTGACGATGTGCTTCGTCACCGTGGTCGTGCAGTCGCGGCTTTCCTCGCTCGATCGCAGCCTCGAGGAAGCCGCGATGGATCTCGGCTGCGATCCGGTGCAGGCGTTTCTTCGCGTCACGCTGCCGTTGATCGTTCCGGCGATCGCCGCAGGCTGGATGCTCGCTTTCACGCTGTCGCTCGACGACGTCGTGATCGCGAGCTTCACGACGGGACCTGGCTCAGCGACCTTGCCGATCCGGATCTATTCCGAGGTGCGGCTCGGCGTGAAGCCCGAGATCAACGCGATCTGCACCATGGTGATCGCGTTCATCGCTGTCGTGATCGTGGCGGCCTCGTTCGCTTCGAAACTGTCGAGTTCGCAAGGCGAGAGCGCGGCGCCGCTGTAGCCGTCGTTACGATTTCACCGCACCCGCCGTCAGTCCGCCGACCATGTAGCGCTTGAAGGCGTAATAGATCGCGGCCGGCGGCAGCGCGTAGATGAAGCCGGTGGTCATCAAGAGTTCCCACGGCGAGTCGTCCGCCGCGAGGAAGTTGCCCAGCGCGACGGGAAGCGTGATGTCGGTATCTTTCGAGAGCAGCAGGAACGCATAGAGATATTCGTTCCACGCCAGCAGCAGCGCATAGGTGCCGACTGCGACCAGCGAGGGCATCATCAAGGGCACGTAGACCAGACGAAATAGCTGCAGCGTGGTGGCGCCGTCCATGGTCGCGGCCTCGTCGAGTTCGACCGGCAGCTTGTCGGAAGCCTGCTTCAGCACCCAGATCGCGTAGGGCGAGGCGATGGTGACCATGGCGAGAATCAGCGACCAGTGATTATTGAGCAGGCCGTAGGTGCCCATGGTGCGGTACATCGGCACGGCGAGGAACGCCGCCGGAATGAAGTAGGTGAACAGCGCCATGTTCATTACCGTGCGGCCACCGGGCACGCGCAGCCGCGAGATCGAAAACGCCGCCGCGGTCGCGATCACCAGCGTCAGCGCGCCGGCGGAAACCGCGATCACCAGCGAATTCCAGAACTGAATCCAGAAATCCCGCAAGAAGTAATGCTCCTGGTAGAACACGATGTGGAAATTGTGCAGCGTCGGATGCGTCGGCCACAGTTTTCCGGAGAACGCGTCTTCCTTCGGCGAGATCGCGAACAGGAACATGTGGTAGATCGGCACCATGGTCCAGATGAACACGGGAATGCCGATCAGCAGCAAGCGCGCCTCGGTGCCGACTTCCCTGAGCGTTGGCAGCTTCATCGCGACAACCGTTTCATCATGAAATACATCAGCGGCACCACGAACGGCAGCGCGCAGACGATGGAGGCCATCGCCAGGCTGAGCTGGTCGAGCCGGAGGTAGCGGATGCCGAGCGTCGCCAGCACGTGGGTGAGGTCGGCGGGACCGCCGCCGGTCAACAGGTACACGCTGTTGAAATCGCCGAGCGTCCAGATCATCGAGAGCAGCGTGCAGGTGATGTAGAGCATCTGCATCGACGGCCAGGTGATGAAGCGGAATTTCTGCCACCAGCTCGCGCCGTCGACCTCGGCGGCCTCGAACAGGTCGTGGGGGATCGCGAGCCGTCCGGTCAGCAGGATCAGCGTCCAGAACGGCAGCGACTTCCAGATGTGGACGCCGATTGCCATGGTCAGCGCCACCGTCGGATCGTTCAGCCAGTTCGGACCGTCCTCGCCGGTGAGTTTGAAGATCAGCGTGTTGATGACGCCCCATTCCGGATTGAACATGAAGCGCACCGACAGGATGGTCGGGATCGACGGCACCGCCCAGGGCAGGATGAACAGCACCGACAGCCATTTGATCCAGGGGCGCTGCTGCGCGAAGAAGCCGGACAGGAACAGCGCCACCAGCATTTTGAAATTGATGCCGATCACCAGGAAGATCAGCGTGTTGACCGCGGCGCGCGCGAAGATCGGGTCATGATAGAGCGCGACGTAGCTCGCCGGATGCCGCGCCAGCCACAGCCCGTAGCCGACCGGGTAGACCACGAAAGCCAGGAACACCAGGAGATAGGGCGCAAGCAGCACGATGCCCCAGACCTGCGGCGTCGATAGCCGCGCCGATAGTGGCGGGGCGGGGATGTCGGATGCTGTGAGTGTGATCGCCATGTGTCTACTCTAGTTACGTTGTCGTCCCTGCGAAAGCAGGGACCCATAACCACAGGCAGTTGTTGCTGCTCAAGTTTGTCGAAATGTATCCTTCAAAACGACCGCCGCGGCGTATGGGTCCCCGCGTTCGCGGGGACGACGGAACACATACGTTCGCGGCGGCCGGCATTGCTTCGCTTAGCCAGCGACCTGCTTGAGGCGGGCGATCAGTTCGTCGACGGCCTTGTCGACCGGAACCTTCTCGCTCACCACCCGGTTCATCGCCTTGGCCCAGACGTTCTCGTTGTTCAGGATAGTGAACTTCCAGTTCTTGGTGAAGTCGAACGGCGTGGTTCCGCCGGTGAACTGGGTATAGACCGCCTTGCGATGGCGGTCGGCCTGCCAGAACGGGCTCTGCTGGCTGGCGGTCGTGACCGGGAACCAGCGGCCGAGCGCGCCCTCGACATAGGGTCGCAGGTTTTCTTCCTGCATCAGGAAGGCGACGAACTGCTTGCCTTCCGCCTTGTTCTTGGCATTGGCGAAGATCAGCCCGGTCTTGACGTCGGAGCGGTACTTGATCGGCGTGCCGTCCGGCTTGTTCGGGAATGAGGCGGTGATGATGGTTTCCTCATAGGCCTTCTTGCCGGCGGCGCGCTGTTCCGGCGTCAGCGCCGGGTTGTTGGCGTCGTCGAGCCATTTTGCCGCGATCGAGATCGTGAAGTTGTGCGTCATCACGATGGTCTTGTTGTGGAACGCGACGTTGTTGTCCGGATCCTTCCAGGTGGTGGAAGAGGGCGGCGTGCAGCCCCGGACATAGGTATCGGTGTAATCCTTCAGCGCGCTGATCAGGTTGGCGCGCACCTTGGGATCGTCGACCAGAAGCTTGCCGTCGTCATCGACCAGCTTGACGTTATAGGCGTCCATGAAGGTGTAGAACGACTGGAACGAGTCGGTCGATTCCACGCCCATCGGCTGGCCGACGGCGTAGATGCGGCTGTTGGTGGCCTTGCGGATTGCGGGCTGCACCTTGTCGCACCAGAACGACCAGTAATCTTCCCATTTGGTCGGGATGTCGCTCTGCTTGAAGCCGGCCTGTTCCAGCATGTCCTGCCAGATCTGGACGTGCATGCTCTGCTGCTTCAGCGGAAAGCCGTAATAGGCCTTCTTCTTGGCGACGTCGTTATAGAGCAGCGCGGTCTCGAGCGTGTTGGGCGCGAACGCGCCCTTCATCGGCAGCAGGATGTCGGAGAGGTCCTCGAGCTTGCCTTCATAGGCCCACTTGCCCTGGGCCTGCACGTCGTAGCTGTCGGAATAGGCGACATCGGGCACGGTGCCGGAATCCAGCGCCGCCACCGTCTTCGGGATCATGTCCTGGATCGCATATTGCGACAGTTCGACCTTGATGCCGGTCTTGGCCTCGAATTTCTTGATGGTTTCCAGCAGCGCGTCGTCCTCGGACTTGTAGAAGCCCTTGCCGAACCAGACCGTGATCGTCTTTTGCTGGGCAAACGCAGGCGCGGCGGCATACAACAGCCCGGCCGCCGCGATCGCGATTGAAAGCGCACCAATTCCCTTGGATCTCACGTAGTCCTCCCTTGAATTTGCCCGGGGTTTTTAACCGGTTGGATAAAAGATAGCGCAACCAAGCGGCGCGATCCAGATGAAGAATTGCCTACTTCTGTAGGGGGCAAGCCCTGATCGGGCAAAATGGTTCAATCATTTTGGGTCGGTCGATCGGCATCCCCGGATACCGGAGGCGGGCGGGGCGGGTGGGCAATTTCATGCTTTCGTCGCCCGGCTTGACCGGGCGATCCAGTACGCCGCGGCTTATCGATTCAATCATCAACGTCTCTGGAATACTGGATCGCCCGGTCAAGCCGGGCGATGACAACCGAATGTGGGTCCGCATTCTCGCGGCGCGATGCACCCGGAGTTTTGCTGGAAATCTTGCCCACCGAAAATCAGAGGGCGCAGGGAAGACCGGGTGCTCGCCGCACCCGCGGTCTCGCGCGCAATAGGTGATAGTGGACGCGCACGAGCATACAGGTTTGGCGGAATCACACCGGCCTTCCCTGCGCAATGGCTTTACGGCTTATACGAGTTCGCCCCGGCGACCGGCTTTCTTGCCACCGTCATCCCTGGGAAGCGTTTGCTTCCTTTGAGACTTGACGCCAGCACCGGGGCGTCAGGCCCACACGACTTCACCGTACGCTCTGGCATCGTCCGTCCGCACATTGCTGCGCGCAACACCATCGCGTCCACCGCGACCTCCCCCAACGTTTGCGACGACGGCCGACGCCCCTCTGGCGGGAAAGGATGCGCGAGTTATGGGCGTGATTTGGGGTCGGCGGGAAGCGGAATGTTTTTCGCGCGACGGCTGGACGGGTGGAATCGCGTTGATTGGGTTGAGGAAATTAGCCGCGGCGCGCAAGCCGGAACACTTGATCCATCGCAACCCGACGCCGGCGATTGGGGGCCATCATGCCCGCGCGGCCAAAACGCCGCGCGCCCGGTATCAGCCGGGCGAATGAACGCAAACGCAGCGGAGGAACACATGACGGTTGCCCAGCAGGCCTTCCTGTTTACCGGCGAAATATTCGTTCTCTCGTTCGTGGCCATCTATGTGATGTGGTTTGTCGATCGGTTGCTGCGCAATTTCCGTCGCTAATCAAGACTCGCGCGACCCTTCGGCGCCTCGCAACGACGGCAGGCCGCATCAGGCCGCCGATAGCCCGTAGCAACCATTAAGAGCTAGGCGGCTTTTTCGGTCCACGGCGTACCGCGCTGGACCACGGTGTTGGCGTAGATCAGGAGCTTTCGGGCGCAAGCGATGAGCGCTGCGGTGTGGGCCTTTCCAGCGGCCGTCAGGCGGGCATAGAGCGCGACGAGTGCCTTGTTCCAGCGGAAGACCGCTGGGAGGGCAGCCGCGAACAGGGAGCGGCGTAGGCGACTTCGCCCGCCAGCTATGCGACGTAGGCCTTTATGTTTTCCGCTGTCGTCGTCGAAGGGAGCCAGGCCGGCCAAGGCTGCAGCTTCCTCGCGGCTGACTTGCCCAAGCTCGGGCATGCGGATCAGAAGCGCCAGCGCCGTGCGTTCTCCGATGCCGGGAATGCTCAGCACCAGATTGAGTCGCATGGCAAGATCGTCACTGGCGCGAAGTCGCTTGGCAATGTCGCGTATCTGCGCGGCCCGTCGTGCCTTCAGCCGGACGATGTCGCTGTTAACAATGCGCCGCAGGCCAGGTTCGTCGATATGTTCGAGCCGGGTCTTGTGACGCGCGATGTCTTCCTCGATCTGTTCGAGAAAGGTCAGATATCCAGCCAGTTGTGCCAGTCGAGGATCTGGCGCAGTCTTCGGCTGATCGAGTGTCGCTGTGCAAGCCGCGATCAAGAACGCATCGAGCGCATCGTTCTTGGCGCGACGCAGATGCACCCGGCCAAAAGCCTTGACCTGGACCGGCTGCAGCACCAGCACGGTGAAGCCCGCCTTGCGCAAATACTCCACCACGCCGCGTTCATAGCCGCCCGTCGCCTCGATCCCGACGCGCGTCACGCCGGCTTTAGACAGGTTGGCCGCCAAGGCGCGCCAGCCAGGTAAAGCATTGGCAACCCGCCAGCGCTCGGACCGATCATGAACAGCAACGTCCAGTTTGGCCTTGGATGTATCGATTCCAGCCGTCGTTATGATAGTCTGTGTCATCTTCGTCGACCCCGCCTTGTGAAGCGAACCAAGTTGTTCCGGCAACCATCCGGGTCCGATGAAGGTGCTGGCGCGATCACGCTACGGGGCAGCCACAAACTGCTCAGGATGGGTTCGATCCGATCGCCAGCGGCCTGCCGTGGATGGCCGTCCACGGCAGGCCATTCCTTTCGGAACATCCCAATGATAGTCGACTTCGCTATTACAAGGATGGGTGGAGCGAAGCGATACCCATCAACTCCGGTGCGCGACGATGATGGGTTTCGCTGTGCTCAACCCATCCTTGTAATAGCAAAATCGATTATTGTCGGTGTGTTCCGAAAGGAATGGCCTGCCACGGACGGCAATCCGCGGCAGGCCGCTGGCGATCGGATCGTACCCATCCAGAGCCACTTTTGGCTGCTCCGTAGCGAGATCGTCGTCAGCACCTTCATCGGACCCGGATGGTTGCCGGAACAACTTGGTTCGCTTCACAAGGCAGGGTCGACGAAGATGACACAGATTATCATAACGACGGCTGGAATCGATACGTCCAAGTCCAAACTGGACATCGCAGTTCACGATCGTGCCGAGCGTTGGCAGGTCGCAAACGTCTTGCCTGGCTGGCGAGCCCTTGCCGGTTACCTAGCCAAGGCCGGCGTGACGCGCGTCGGCATCGAGGCGACCGGCGGGTATGAACGTGGTGTGGTGGAGCATTTACGCGAGGCAGGCTTTACCGTGCTGGTGCTGCAGCCGATCCAGGTCAAGGCGTTTGGCCGGGTGCATCTGTGCCGCGCCAAGAACGATGCGCTCGACGCGGTCTTGATCGCGGCTTGCACAGCAACGCTCGATCCGCCGAAGACTACGCCAGATTCACGTCTGGCTGAATTGGCTGAAAATCTGACTTTCCTCGATCAAATCGATGAGGATCTCAGGCGCTTCAAGACCCGGCTGGAACATATCCACGAGCCTCGGTTGCGGCGAATGGTTCTTGGCGAAATTGCTCGATGGAACGCGCGACGGCTCGCCCAGGTTCGTTACATTGCCAAGCAATTACGCTCTCACCCCGATCTCGCCGCTCGCTTTGATCTGGTGCTCAGTATTCCTGGAATCGGTGAGCGGACTGCACTGGCAATCATTATCCGTATGCCCGAGCTTG
Organism: Afipia sp. GAS231; assembly: GCF_900103365.1. Lineage (NCBI taxonomy): Bacteria > Pseudomonadati > Pseudomonadota > Alphaproteobacteria > Hyphomicrobiales > Nitrobacteraceae > Afipia > Afipia sp. GAS231. The sequence continues at coordinate 2,600,810 of NZ_LT629703.1, read as the reverse complement.
GTCGCGTGAGCCGGGAGGAAGCCGCAGCCCTCGCCGGACTTGCTCCCTTCGACAACGACAGCGGGCAGCAAAAAGGGCAACGCCACATCGCCGGCGGCCGAGCTCGCTTGCGGCGCTCCCTGTTCGCGGCAGCCCTCCCAGCAGTGTTCCGGTGGAACAAGGCCCTCACCATGCTCTACGCACGCCTAATAGCATCCGGAAAGCATCATAACGCCGCACTCATCGCCTGCGCCCGCAAGCTCCTGATCTACGCCAACACCGTCGTTCAACGCGGTACCCCGTGGATCGAAAAAGATGCTTAGCTTTAATGGTTGCTACGCGTCGGGCTCACGCCCCGAAATTCAGCAGCTTCTCCGCAGTGCGCCCCAGCATGTCCGCCTTCTCGTCGTCGCTGAACGATGCCGACGCAAAAATGTGGTCGACGGGCTGGAGCTGCCAGGGGAAGGGATAATCGCTGCCGAGCACGATCTGGCTGACGCCAACCTGTGCGGCGAGATGGCGCAGCGCCTCCGGCGTGAACACCAGGGAGTCGAAATAGATCTGCTTGAGGTACTCGGTCGGTTGCTTCGCTAGCTTGATGTCGGGATTGCATCCGCCGGGATTGACCAGGCAGGCATGGTCCGACCGGTCGGCATAGGACGGCAGGAAGCCGCCGCCATGGGCCGCGATCACTTTCAGCTTGGGGAATTTGTCGAACGTGCCCTCGAAGATCATGTGCGAGAGCGCGATCGTGGTCTCCACGGGATAGGAGATCGCGTTCGACAGCCAGCCATTGCCGGCCACTTGCTCGTTGAGCTCCGACACGCCCTGCGGATGGATGAACAGCGATGCGCCGAGCTCTTCGGCCTTGGCCCAGACCGGGTGAAACCTGGGATCGGAAAAAGCCGTGCCATCGACATTGCCGCCGATCGCGGCGCCCTTCAGTCCCTGCTTCTTGACCGCGGTCTCGAGCTCTTGCACCGCGAGGTCGGGCGCCTGCAGGGTCAGGGAGGCGAAGCCGGCAAACCGGTCGGATTTCGACGCGCACAGTTCGGCCAGTTTCTCGTTCTGGATCTTGACCACTTCGCCGGCCAGTTCGCGATCCCTGTTGTACCAGTTGGGATTGATCGACAGCACTTCCATGTCGACGGCTTGCTGGTCCATCGCAGCTAACCGCTTGGCCACGTCGATCGCGACCTCGTCTCCGCCCCGCACGGTGTTCGGCGATCGCGGGCCGAGCAGCTTGCTGGCTTCCGGGATCACGCAATGCGCATGCACGTCGATGGTTCGGACGCGCTTGACCCCGACCATGACCGGCAGCTTTTGGCGCGAAGCCTGCGCATTGGCATTTTGCAGCATTCCGCAACTGCAGAAGACGACGCCAGCGGCAGCGCCGCCTTTGAGAAAGTCACGGCGGCTGGTCATGTTGGTTCTTCCCATAGTTTTTTGCAGCGCGGGATGCCTGATCGCGCCGGATTGGGAGGGAGCCTAAGTCATTCGCGGGAGAACAACCAGCCGCTATCGAACGCGAACAGGATTGCCGCTCCAGGCCCTGTTGATGGCGCGGACCGAAACGTCAGCGCTTAACGCTCTGGACAATTTTGTCGGGTCACCTGCGTCCGAACAGTCCGCCCACCACGCCGCCGATCAGTCCACCGGGACCGCCACCACCGCGGTGATGGCGAGCACCACTGCCGCCGTGATGGCGGGCCGGACGATCGTCAACAGATTGGTCGCTGCTGCTGAAGCTGGCCTGTGCAGCCGTGACGGACTCGGTCAGGAGCGCCTGATGCTGCAGCGTGTCGAGGAAGCCAGTCTTGGGATAGCCGCGTGCCGCCTGCCAGCGCGTGATGACGGCGCGGGTCGACTTGTCGAACCGTCCGTTGACCTTGGTGTCGAAGCCGAGACCGGTCAGCATGCGCTGCACGTCGCGGCGCTTTGCCTTGTCGAGGCCTATCTGATCTTCGGTTTGCTGAGTTGCCTCGGGGGCAACGGTCGCCGGATCGGCGGATGCCAACTGGTCGCGGTCAGTCGTGCTCAGACCGGCTTTGGCCGCATTTGCACTGACGAGAACTGCCAGGATTGACAATGCCAGGATGAAGACACGCAATGGCTTTCGTCCCTGATCTTGAAGTCTCTCGATGATTTCGCTTTGAGAACCGATGTCGGCTCAAATACACCGCCGCCAGTCCGGCGGCGTAAATCAAAGGTCGACTCCGGCTTCGTTGCTAGGCAACTACCAATCGGAACACTTGTTCCCCGGCGCGTGTCGAATGTTACGCTGCATCGCACTAACGCTGCCGAGACCTGACATCGCCGGGCCTTGGTTGCCATCCGAGCCCGGCGGGAGGATGCTGTCGCTTGCGGCCACCATGGAGAGCAGCATGAGCAAGCCAGGTCTGGACAATCGTCATCGCAACCACGACGGCGACATCAGCCACAAGCACGGCAACACCCTCGTCAGCACCTTGCGCAAGATTTACGGACGCGGCTTCGCAGCCGGCTATCCCGACACCGAGAAGCTGAGCGAGGTCATGCTTCAGCTCAACGAGACGTCGCTGGGCCAGCTCCGCCGCGATCATGAAACCGGCCACCTGGAGCACAAGATCGCCAAAGCTTTGAAGTAAGGCTGGCTTCGAAGTAAGGCCGCTAATCGAGATAGACGCCATTGCCTAGAACAGCCATTTTCCAAGCCACGGCTTCCCTCAATGCGTCCCGCGCGCGATGAAAATCTGATAGAAGCTGGTCGCGATTTCGATCGCGATCAGCAGGACGACGATGATCTCGAGGCGGAGCGAGCGCCTGGTGTCGATGATGTCGGCCAGGGTCTCCGCGGTATCGGCGATGACGTTGAGTTTGCGGTCGAGGGTTTCGACCCGCTCTTTCAGTTCGTACTCGTCTTCAAGCCTTGCATAGAGCCGTTCCAGGTCGGGCCGGTCCCACAGCGCGTCCGGCTTTTCCGCGACAGCAACGCGGCCGGACACCCGGTGCTGGACCAGCAGGGCGTTTCCCACCAGCTTCAAAATCTCGGTCCGGTTGCGACGGGTGCGGCCATGCGTAGCCAGTTCTGCGGCAAAGGGTTCGATCACGCCGAACACTTTGGTAACGTCGCGCTCGTCGCTGGCCAGCGCCACGCTCTTGGCCAAAGCGTCGGCGACGATCAGCATTCGCGGCAGCGACATGTCGCCAAGCGCAATCGGGCCGCCCGCGGAGATCTGGTCCTCCGCGCCTGCGGCGATCTCGACGAATGCATTCTCTTCCTCGGCCACGCTGAGCGGGCCGACGATACGGGTCGAAATCTTCTGCAGAAACGCGGCTTCTTCTTCCGCCGTAAAACCGATCAGGACGGCGACGCCGTAACGAAACAGCACCGCAACGCCGTTCTGCCCGCTTCGAACCGCCAGCGGCACGGCCGAGAGGATCTCGCCGTCATAGCCCGACGTGTTGATGCGGTCGCCGAGATGAAGGGCGTGGACGGGAACGCGCCGCGATGGTTGCAGAGATTTTTCCATTCAAGGTGCCGTCGTGCTGCCGGACGCGAGCGAGCGCTGAACCATGATGGTGTCGGCCCAGCGGCCGTGCCGATAAGCGACACCGGGCAGCAAGCCCACCCGGGAAAATCCGAACTTCTCATGGAGTCCGAGCGAGGCGGTATTATCCGCATCGATATAGCCGATGATCTGCCGAAAACCTGCCGCGGCGCAGACGTCGATCAGTTCCTGCATCATGATGCGCCCGATGCCCTGACCGACCTGCGCGTGATGAACATAGATCGAGTGCTTGACCGTGTAGCGATAGGCCGGTCGCTTGCGAAACAGCACCACATAGGCGTAACCGACCACCTCGCCGCCGCGCGTCGCCACCAGATGGGGGAAGCGGCGGCTGCGCAGGTTCTTGCGCCGGTCGCGCAGGTCGTCGGGCTGCGGCGTCTCGGCGTCGCTGACGCCTTCCTCGATGCCGTCACGGATATGGCGGCGGTAGATCGCCAGCATGGCCTCGACATCGGTGTCGCGCGACGGCCGCACCAGGATCGGCTGTTCGGGCTCGTTTGCCAACCTGGCTTCCGCTTCCATGCGAGCTCCGCTCTTTATTTTGACGCGTTTTCTTGACGCGAACCGGGTCCACCCCCGGATCAAGTCCGGGGGCATGCTTCGCGGGAAGACGCCCTATTCGCTGACCACGTAAGTATAAAGCCGGATGCGGCCATTGGCATCCACCTTGCGATAGACGCCCTGGATCTCGACGTCGAAGCCGGGAAACAGATTGAAGCAGGTCTCGAACATCCGGAGATAGTCGATCATCGGCTGGGCCCGCTCGGTGAGCCGCTCGCCGGGCACGATGGTGGCGATACCGGGCGGATAGACCACGAAAGGCGTGGTGGCGATGCGGCCGGCGATCTCATCGATCGGGAGATAATCGACATCGTTGCGCACCAGCGCGCGCGCCGCGGCGTGGGGCGAGATCGCGATTTCCGGCAGATGTTCGGACGCGAATTGTTTGGCCTGCAAGGCGCTGACATCGGCCTGTCGGAAGAAGCGATGCATCTCCGCGCAGAGGTCGCGCAGCCGCACCCCGGCATAGCGCGCCGGCCGGCGCCGCGCGAATTCGGGAATCGCTTCCTCGAGCAGGGCGTTGTCGTCGTGCAATTTCTTGAAGGCGACGAGGCCGCTGATCAGCGTGCCGGCCTTGCTGGCTTCGACGCCGGGCGTCAGCAAAAACAGCAGCGAGTTGAGGTCGTTCTTTTCCGGGACGATACGGTTTTCGCGCAGGAACTGCGCCACGACCGGGGCCGGGATGCCGTGCTCGGCGTAGCCGCCGGTGGCGCGGTCGAAGCCCGGCGTCAGCAAGGTCAGCTTGTTCGGATCGGTCATGACGAAACCGGCCGTCATGCCGGGAAAGCCGTGCCAGGTGACGTCAGGCCCCAACTGCCAATAGGAGGGATTGGTGGCGAGCTGGTCGGTGCTGACGCTCTCCCACGGCACGTTGTGCACGGCGCCTTCGCGCGAGACGTCGGGAATCTCGACGCGCTCGGGCACGAACGGCTCGAAAAACCAGCGCCGCTCCGGCCGCGGCTCCTTTTCCTCGAACTCGCGGCGGACGGCCCGGATCTTCTTGCGCAGTTCGATGCCGAGCCGGATGGTGTCGTCCCACAACACTTCGCCGGAACGTCCCTTCATCATCTGGGCGCCGACGTCGAGCGAGGCGAACAGCGGATAGAACGGCGAGGTGGAGGCGTGCTGCATGAAGCTCTCGTTGAAGCGCCGATGCTCGACCCGCCGCTTCTGGCCGCGGATATGGCGATCCTTCATGTGGATCTGCGACGCCTGCGAAAAGCTCGCCAGCTGCTTGTGGGTCGACTGGGTGGCGATGATGCCGGGCGAGTCCGGCCCCAATTCGGCGAGCCCCATGGCAAAGCGGCCGGCATAGAGCGGATGGAACTTCATGAAGCCGGCCCAGGCTTCGTCGAACAGGATGTAATCGCAGAGATGGCCGATGCGCTTGATGATCATCTCGGCCGAGTAGATGGTGCCGTCATAGGTGCATTGTTCGACCACGGCGACCCGGAACGGGCGCGGCCGGCGCCACGCTTCGGGATCCGTGACGAGCGGGTTGGTGCGGATGCGTTCGCGCAGGGCGTCTTCCTCAAACGCCTGCCAGTTCATCGGGCCGATCAGGCCCCAGGGATTGCGCACCGTCGGAACGTAGACCGGAACGCCGCCGCTGATCATCAACGCGCCGTGCAGCGCGGCCTTGTGGTTGTTGCGATCGAACAGCACGAGGTCGCCATCGGTCACCAGCGCCGACAGCGCGACCTTGTTGGAGGTCGAGGTGCCGTTGAGCACGAAATAGGTTTTTTCCGCGCCAAAAATCTGCGCGGCTTCCTTCTGGGCCTGTAGCGCCGGGCCTTCATGGGTCAGGAGGTCGCCGAGATCGAGCACTGAGTTGTCGATGTCGTCGCGGAACACCGCCTCGCCGAGGTGCTCCATGAACACCCGGCCGATCGGACTGCGGCTGTAGAACACGCCGCCATTGTGGCCCGGACAGGTCCATAGCTGGTTGCCTTCCTCGGCATAATCGACCAGCGCCCCGAAGAACGGCGTCTTCAGCGTCTCGGCATACTGCTTCAGGCGGCTGACGAGATTCTTGGCGATGAAGGGCGGGGTTTCCTCGGACAGGAACACATAGCCGTCGATGAAGTCGAGCACCTCGACCGGCACGTCCTCGAACCGCTTGCGGCGGATCAGAAGGATGATCGGGAAGTCGAGGCCGCGGCGGCGCATCAGGTTGATCAGCGCCGCGGTCTTGCCTTCCAGGCCTTTCTTGCCCCAATCGACCACCATGCAGCCGATGGCGGCGTCGGTCTGGACCGCGATCTCGGCGTCTTCGAGCTTGCGCGCCTTCACGACCTCGAAGCCGGAGCGCTCGATCTCATCGACGATCTGATTGAGGCGGACGCCTTCGAGATCGTCGGCGTCGAACGTCGGCATTGCGAACAGGAAGGTAAAGCGTCGAAAGTAGTCCATGCATGCACCAAATGTTTTTCAGTGCATCTCTGTCGCTGCGTTACATGACAATTGGGTGACGGGGCCCGCTGGCAGACATTCTGGCGGGAAAACCTTTTGCTCTCAGTTGGTCTTGCCGCTATCCGCAGCGGCCGGTGCCGCAGCCGGCGCGGCCGGCCTTGCGCCACCGCCGGTAAACCGTTCGATCACCGATTTCACGGCGTCGCGGGCCTTGCTGTCCTTGATCGAGTCGAGCAACTGCGCCGCACCCGGCGAGCGCCGGATCAGGCTTTCCGGATCGGGAAATACCAGCGGATCGTCCCACGGGCCCTGCACCACGAACGGCAGGTCGAAGCCGGGCGGGCCATTTGGCGCCGAGGTCAGGCTGGCAACGCCCTTGAGGTCGTATTCGCGCGTCGGCACCGAGGCGGTGCCGGTCAGGGTCAGGCGCGTGGCCGCACTTTCGAGGCGGATGTCTTCGGCGACGGCGACACCGTCGTTGAACTTCACCGAAACGGTGAGATTGTCATAGGGCGTCGAGCCCGAGCGGAAATTGCCGCCGCCGGACAGCGGCCGGCGTTCCAGGCGTTTCAGCAGCTGTTCGACATTGAAGCCTGCGATGGCGCCGTCATGGCCGGTCAGCGTCGCGCTGCCGTCGATCGAGGAGGCGAGGCCGAACGGGCTCGCGCCCGATGCCACCAACGAGACATTGAGGTTGCCGCGGCCGGACAGTTTGTTGATGCCGAACAGTTCGCTGGCGCAGGCCTGCAGGTCGACGTCGGTGAACTGGAACTGGGCCTTGACGTCGGCGATCGCGTCCGAGCGCGCGATGCCGAACGAGCCCTTGGCGATGCCGCCATAGACCTGCGCCTCGCCGACCGAGAGCGCCAGCGCGCCGCCGCGCAGGTTGGCGCCGAACGCGGTGCGGCCGAGCTTGGTCGGCCCGACCGTCACTTTGGCGGCCGACAGCCGCATATCGAGGTCGGTCGAGGACAGCGCGTTGAGGTCGAACAGTTGCCGATTCCAGTCGCGGGCGCCGCTGGCAAGCAGGCGGAAGGTGGAGATATAAGGCGTGAAATCGAGCGCGCCGGCGGCCAGCGTCGCCTGCAGCGTCTGGCGCCCGTTGTTGGCGACCGTCATGACGCCCTCGGCAACGTTGCCGTCGAGTTCGACGTTTACATTGGTGAGGGCGACCGAGGCGCCGACGACATTGGCGCGGGCCTTCAGCGCAAAACGGCCGAACCCGCCGCCGCCGGGCACCGACTGTCCCATCCAGCGCAGCGCATTGCGCAAGGAGAGGCTGTCGATGGTGACGGTGCCTTCCATCATCAAGCTGGTGCGATTGGCCACCATGCCGTCGAACGCAAGCTTCAGCGGCGCCGAGGCCAGCCGCGCCTTCAGGCCGGAGCGGTCGCCCGACAGCATCGCGACGAAGTCGGCGGCGCTGATCGAGCCGTCGACGCGCTCGCCGCGCCAGTCGAATTGCCCGGTCGCGGCAAAGGAGCGCGAGATCGACGGCCAGGCCAGCGACAGGTCGATATCGCCGAGCTGTTCGGAAACGTGGTTGGTGGCGTCCTCGTAGTTGAGCATGCCGTCCTGGATTCGGATCTCGGAGAACGACACCTGGTTCTCGGCGCCGGGCGTCATGGTGCGCGCAATGGTCTCGACAAACGGGGTCCAGTTGCTTTCGCCGTTGCCGTCCCTGACGACGCGGATCAGCGGCCGCAACATCATGACGTCGGCGATCTCGAAACGCCGCAGCAACAACGGCAGCAGCCGCAAATTCGCGGTCAGCACGTCGACCCGCAGCGCCGGGTCGGTGGTGCCGCCGCCCTTCAGCCCGACGTCGTGGAACGAAACATAGCTGCCGGGAAAGACCGACACGTCGATCGCGCCGTTGACGACGAGGTCGAGCCCGGTGACGGCGCGGATCTGCGCCTCGACCGCCTGGCGCAACGCGTCCCGGTTCAGGAACCACGACGTCCCGAGCAGGCCGATCATGGCGACGCCGAGCAACGCCGCAATCGGCATCGCGAGGCGCTTCATTCCTTGGGCCATCGTCAATGACATATCCGGGTCTGATTAAACCGAAGCGGGCTTGCGGTATCGAGGTCAGGGTTGATGAGGGCAGGTGGCGCATCCGTGAGTGCCCGTGCCAACCCACACAACTTGAAGGCTTTTCTTGACGCTTTCAAGGCCATCTTCAAGGCCATCCCGGTGCCCGGGGCAAGGCCTTGAGGCCAAAATCCCCCGTCATTGACGGCCTAAGAAGAATTCGCCTAATAATCCCGGGATCAACGCGGGCCTCAGGCCGCCCCTCCATCAGGTCATATTTCCATGAAAAAGGTTTACCCCGACGCCAAATCGGCACTCGACGGCGTCCTCAAGGACGGCATGACGATCATGTCGGGCGGTTTCGGCCTGTGCGGCATTGCCGAGACCCTATCGGACGCGATCCGCGATTCCGGGGTCAAGGGCCTGACGGTCATCTCCAACAACGCGGGCGTCGACGGCATTGGCCTCAGCCGGCTTTTGGAAACGCGGCAGATCAAGAAGATGATCTCGTCCTATGTCGGCGAGAACAAGCTGTTCGCACAGCAATACCTCGCCGGCGAACTGGAACTCGAATTCAATCCGCAGGGCACTTTGGCCGAGCGCATCCGCGCCGGCGGCGCCGGCATCCCGGCCTTCTACACCAAGACCGGGGTTGGCACGCTGATCGCCGAAGGCAAGGAAGTGAAGGAATTCGACGGCGAGAAATACATCATGGAGCGCGGCTTGTTCGCCGACCTCGCAATCGTGCATGCCTGGAAGGGCGACACCGCCGGCAACCTCGTCTACCGCAAGACCGCGCGCAATTTTAATCCGATGATGGCGACCGCCGCCAAGGTCACCATCGCCGAGGTCGAGCACCTGGTGCCGGCCGGCGAGATCGATCCGGACCACATCCATACATCAGGCATTTTCGTCCAACGCATCGTCGACGTCGGCACCGGCAAGAAGCGCATCGAATTCCGCAACACCCGTCCGCGCCCCGCGGCTTAAGCATCAACGCAAAACCATAAGCAGGAGAGCCTCATGGCCTGGACCCGTGAACAGATGGCCGCTCGTGCCGCCAAGGAATTGCGCGACGGTTATTACGTCAATCTCGGCATCGGCATCCCGACGCTGGTCTCGAACTACATCCCTGATGGCATCGACGTCTCCTTGCAGAGCGAGAACGGCATGCTCGGCATGGGACCGTTCCCGTATGAGGACGAAGTTGACGCCGACCTGATCAACGCCGGCAAGCAGACGGTCTCTGAACTGCCCGACACCAGCTATTTCTCCTCGGCCGAATCCTTCGCCATGGTGCGCGGCGGCCATATCGACCTGTCGATCCTCGGCGCGATGCAGGTCGCGCAGAACGGCGACCTCGCCAACTGGATGATCCCCGGCAAGATGGTCAAGGGCATGGGCGGCGCGATGGATCTCGTCGCCGGCGTCAAGCGCGTCGTCGTCGTCATGGAGCATTCCGCCAAGGACGGCGCCAAGCTTTTGAAGAAGTGCAACCTGCCGCTGACCGGCGAGAAGGTCGTCGACATGGTGGTGACGGACTTGGCCGTCTTCACCATCGACAAGCACGGCAAGGATGGCATGGCGCTGATCGAGCTCGCCGACGGCGTTACGCTCGACGAGGTCAAGTCCAAGACCGAAGCCGAGTTTCGGGTGGCGCTGAAGAACGCGTAAGGGCTTTCGAGGGGGCGATCGTTGCCGACGATACGCCCCGCGCGCGCCGAAGACGCCGGTTTTATTGCCCGCAACATCCTGTCGTCGCAGCGCGGCCCGAAGCCGCGCGGCTGGTTCGATGTCGCGCTCGGCTGGCCCGAGCCGCAGTGCCTGGCCTTTGTCGAGCGGATCGCAACCGCGCGACAGCGATCGTGGTGGCACGTGTCGCATTTCCTCGTCGCCGAAGTCGACGGCGAGCCCGCCGCGTCGCTCTGTGCGCTGCCGGCGGCCGGGATCGGCGTTGCCGTGCGAGCGGCCATCACTGAGGTGGCGGGGCAGGTCGGCCTGAACGAATCCGAACTGGCGGCGATATTCCGGCGCGGCGCGTATTCTTCGAATTGCTGGGTGCAGGGCGGCGAAGGCGAATGGCTGCTCGAGCACGTCGCCACGCTGCCGGCCTATCGCGGGCGCGGACTGGTGCAGGGGCTGATCCAACATGCGCTGGATCGGGGCAGGGCTGCCGGGTTTTCGCGTGCGTCGATCTCGTTCCTGATCGGCAACGATCAGGCCGAGCGGAGCTATGCCAAGGCCGGATTTACATTCGCCGAAGAGAAACGCGATCCGGATTTCGAAGCGCTGACGGGCGCACCGGGTTTTCGGCGATTTGTGCGGGCGATTTAGAAGATTAGCGCCGTCGTCTCACGCCTCGATCGCGCCCTTGATCCGCTTTCGCGTCAGCGGCAGATCGCGCAGCCGTTTTCCGGTGGCATCGGCGATCGCGTTGGCAATCGAGGCGGCGGCCGGGCCCTGACCGGTTTCGCCGCTGCCGAGGAACGGCTGGCCGGGGCGGTTGATGCTGCCGGCCTATCGCGGGCGCGGACTGGTGCAGGGGCTGATCCAACATGCGCTGGATCGGGGCAGGGCTGCCGGGTTTTCGCGTGCGTCGATCTCGTTCCTGATCGGCAACGATCAGGCCGAGCGGAGCTATGCCAAGGCCGGATTTACATTCGCCGAAGAGAAACGCGATCCGGATTTCGAAGCGCTGACGGGCGCACCGGGTTTTCGGCGATTTGTGCGGGCGATTTAGAAGATTAGCGCCGTCGTCTCACGCCTCGATCGCGCCCTTGATCCGCTTTCGCGTCAGCGGCAGATCGCGCAGCCGTTTTCCGGTGGCATCGGCGATCGCGTTGGCAATCGAGGCGGCGGCCGGGCCCTGACCGGTTTCGCCGCTGCCGAGGAACGGCTGGCCGGGGCGGTTGATGATGTGGACGTCGACCTTTTCGGGCACGGCGTCGAACCGCAGGATCGGATAGGTCTGCCAGTCGATGCTGGTGATCCTGACGTCGTCGAAGCTGACGCTTTCATACAGTGTCCAGCTCATCGATTGCAGGATCGCGCCTTCGATCTGGTTGGTCAGCCCGTCCGGATTGACGACCTGGCCGCTGTCGACCGCCGCCACCGCGCGCACCAGCCGCGGACGGCCGCTCTGCCTGTTGACCTCGACCTCGGTGGCAATAGCGCAATAGGCGGCGAGATTCTTGTAGCGGGCGAAGGCAAAGCCATAGCCGCGATCCGGCGGCGCCTTCTGGCCCTTTTGCCAGCCGAATTCCTTTGCGGCCTTCTCGATCACCTCGCGCCCACGCCCATCGTCGAGATGCTTGAGCCGGAACTCGACCGGGTCGGCACCGGCGGCGGCTGCGAGTTCGTCCATAAAACTCTCGATCGAGAACACGTTGTGATAGGCGCCGAGCGCGCGCATCGCCGAAATCCGCAGCGGCATCGCCGGGATGAAGTGATGCACGACTTTGGCGTTCGGAAACTTGTAGAGCGGGATGGCGTTGCGGTCGCCGCCGCCTTCCGGCAACGGCAGCGGTTTCGGCGCCGGCACCGCGAACGGCTGCGCCATGTGCTGGGCCGCCAGCATCGAGCCGGCGCCGCCGGGCCGCATCGAATGGGTGTTGCTCCAGACGTCGAAATTCCAGTCGACGATGGCGCCACTGCCGTCGAGCGAGGCTTTCAGTTTGGTCACCATCGCCGGCCCAAAGGGCTCCCAGGCGTGCTCCTGTTCACGCATCCACTGCACGCGAACGGGCACGCCGGGCATCGCGCGCGCGATCAGCGCGGCGTCGGCCGCGGCATCGTCGGCGCCGTTGTGGCCGTAACAGCCGGAGCCCTCGACATGGATCAGGCGGACGCTGGCCGGCGGCACCCGCAACATTTCCGCAATCCCGGCGCGATCGGGATAGACGCCTTGGGTATGCGTCCACACCGTCATGGCGTCGTTGACCTGATGCGCCACGGCGCAGGACGGACCGATCGAACCATGGGCCTGGTAGGGACGGGTGTAGGTCGCCTCGAACGTCCGCGTGCCCAATACGGAAGGATTGCTCTGCGTGTAGATGGTGGTGTCCTGCGACGGTAGGCCGGTAATCACGTTCGGCACGTCGTCCTGCTTCGGCAGGCGCGCGGTCTCGCGCCATTTCGCGGCACTCGCGAGCGCGCGCATCGCCTTGACCGCCTGATATTCCTTCGCCGCCACCACCGCGAGGAAATTGCCGTCGCGAACGATCTTGACGACGCCGGGCATTTTCTCGACGGCGGCCGAATCGAGCGCGATCAATTCGGCGCCGTAGCTCGGCGGCCGCACCACGCGCGCGTGCACCATGCCCGGCAACCGCATGTCCTGGATATAGGCCGCACCGCCGGTGACTTTTGCCGGAATATCGACGCGCGGGATCGGCTGTCCCATGATCTGATAGCTCGCGGGATCCTTCAGCTTCGATTTCGGCTGCGCCTGGACGTGCAGCAAGTCGCCGGCGACCAGTTCGCCGTAACCGAGCTTGCGGCCGTCGGGCGCGATCACCGCGGCATCGGCGGTTTTCAGCGACTCCGGCGGCAGTTCGAGGCGACGTGATGCTTCCACGATCAGGAGTCCGCGCACCTGCGCGGCAGCGTTCTGGATCGCGGTGCCGCTATACTTCATCGAGTTGCTGCCCGACGTGTAGCCTTCATTGGCGGTGCGTCGGGTGTCTGCAGTGACGACGTGGATGGATGTGAAGGGAACGTCGAGCTCTTCGGCGGCGATCTGCTGGAACGCGGTCTTGAACCCCTGGCCGAGTTCGGCCTTGCCGGTGAGGGCGGTGATGGTGCCGTTGGCATCGATGCGAATCCAGGCATCGAGATAGGGTGACTCGGCGAGACTGCCCGGCGGCTTCGGCGCGGCCGGCGCGTCGTCGGCAAACGCGTCGCGCAGCGAGAAGCTCATGATCAACGCGCCGCCGCCGGCAAGCACGCGGCGGCGGTTGAGGCTGACGGGACCATTCATGGCGTGCTCCTCTGCGCAGGCGACGCGTCGGCGGTCTGCATCAGATGGCTGGCGCGATGCACCGCGCGCAGGATCCGCATATGGGTGCCGCAGCGGCAGAGATTGAGCTGCAGCTCGGCCCTGATCTCGGCGTCGGTCGGCTTGGAATTGCGCTGTAGCAGCGCCTGCGCCCGCATCACCATGCCGGAGATGCAATAGCCGCACTGCGCCGCCTGTTCCTCGATGAAGGCGCGCTGGATCGGCGCCGGTGTTTCCACCGTGCCGAGGCCCTCAAGCGTGGTCACCTTCTTGCCTTCCAAGAGCAGCAGCGGCGTCACGCAGGATAATACCGCCTTGCCGTCGACGATCACGGTGCAGGCGCCGCACTGGCCGAGCCCGCAGCCGAACTTGGCGGCGTTGAGCTTCAAATCTTCGCGCAGCACATAAAGCAGTGGCGTATCCGGATCGGCATCGATGGGGTGGTCCTGACCATTGACCTTCAATGTCATCATGGCTGATCTCGCTGCAGCAATACGGTCTGGATTCGTCTGATATCGCGGACGATGTCGGCGGTGTTGGTCCATGGCGGCGCGTTACTGAGGCGCGTGCGCAAATAATCCAGCACCGCTGCGATCTGGCCGTCGCTCATGCTGTCGGCAAAGCCGGGCATGATCGGGCTGCGCTCGCCGGCGGTCGGACGAATGCCTGACAGCACGATGTTGGCGGCGTTGCGCGCGTCGGGGCCGGTGAGGGCGGTCGAGAGCGCAAGATTGATGCCGCCAAACGGCGGTGCCCGGTCGGTAGCATGGCATCCGGCACAAGCTGCGGCATAGATCTGCGCGCCTGACGTGGCGCCGCCATTGGCCGGTAGTGGGGAGCCGGAACTGGCCCGCGCCAGCACCTCATCGCCGCGGCGTTTGCGCTCCAGCGTCGGTGCGCCGAACACGCTGGCCATATAGGTCGCAATGGCGCGGACATCGCTCTCGGGCACCTCGGACAGATTGCTGACGACCTCGGCCATCGGACCGCGCGCGACGCCGTGATCGGGATGCCAGCCTTGCCGCAGATATCTGAACAGTGCTTCCGCATCCCACGGCACCGGCGCCGACGACTGGCCGTTGATGGCGTAAGCGTGCCAGTTGTCGACATCGCCGCCCGCAAATGAGGCCTGGGTTTTTTCCGCGCCGAGCGCATTGCGCGGCGTGTGGCAGGCGCCGCAATGCGCCAGGCCTTCGACCAGATAGGCACCGCGATTCCATTCCGCGCTTTGCGCCGGATCAGGCTGGTACGTGCCGTGGCGCAGGAACAGCACTTTCCAGCCCGCGACCGCGATGCGCTGGTTGAACGGAAATGCCAGATCGTTTTCGTGCGCCGACGCGCGAACCGGCCGCCGCGTCATCAGATACGCATAGAGCGCGCGGTCGTCCTCATCGGTCACATGGGTGAAGTGGTCATAGGGAAAGGTCGGGTAGAGATGCTGGCCGTCGCGGTTGACGCCCGATTGCATCGCGCGTCGGAACGCCGCCTCCGGCCAGCGGCCGATGCCGGTCTCGGGGTCCGGGGTGATGTTGGAGGAATAGATGATCCCGAACGGCGTCGGCACCGGCAGGCCGCCGGCGAAGTCTTTTCCGCCGCGCACGGTGTGGCAATCGTTGCAATTGCCGATCGCCGCCAGATCGCGGCCGCGTTTGACCAGCGCGCTGTCGAACGATTGTGGCGCCGGTGGATCGACGGCTGATATCGCCGGCCGCCATGCAACGGCGAATGCCGCAATCGCTCCCGCGATCACGGCAACCGCAACGATCCCCCCGATGATCCGCGGCGATGCCATTGAAGTTCGCACCTGCTGTTGAGCCGCCCTGACGTCCGCGTTGTATCACGGGCGGCATTCCGGATGCTTCACTAAGTCGAAATCGAGCGTTGCGTTCCTGTAGGGTGGGCACGGCGCAAGAGCGCCTTTGCCCACCCTACGGACTGTTCCTGTTTCTCCTGGCCGTCATCACCCTTGCGCAGTGGCGACTTCCTCCAGGCCCCGGTTGCGCGGTTCCACGCCCCAGGCCCACACCACCACGATCTGAACCAGCACAAGCCCGATCATCAGCCAGACCACGCCCGGCAACTGGTAGGATGCCATCAGGGCACCGACGATGAAGGGCGAGACCACGGTCGCACCGCGTCCGAACGTGTTGCAAATGCCGTTGGCGCGCAATCTGATCTCGGTCGGGAACAGTTCCGGCGTATAGACCCCGAACAGGATCGCGGTCTGAACATAGATCGCGACGATCAGGATGAACCCGACGCTCAGCACCACGGCCGGATCGGCCCCGGCATGGAAGCGGGCGTAGATGAAGCCGCTGATGATGGTGACAACAGAGGCGCCGATGATGCTCCAGCGCCGCCCGATCGCGTCGGACAGATAGGCGCCGACGGCGCAGCCTGCTACCGATGCGATCGACAACACCAGCGTATAGGCGAGCGAATTGGTGATGGTCAGTCCCTGGCGCAGGAAAAACTGCGGCAGGAAGATCACGAAGCCGAAGATCAATGTATTGATCGTGATCAGGACCCAGGACCCCACGATCAGGCGCTGCAGCAGCGGCGGCTTCAGCATGTCCATTGCGGCCACCTGTGGCACCGCGGCCGGTACCACCACCGGCGGCAGCGTTCCGCCGGCGGCGGATTCGGTTTCGATGGATTGCATCAGGGCTTCGGCTTCCGCGGCGCGGCCTTGCGATTCAAGCCAGCGTGGCGACTCCGGCAGGTTCTTGCGCAGATACCAGACGATGAGCGAGCCGATACCGGCAATGACGAACATCGGACGCCATCCAAAGGCCGGGATGATGAAATAGCCAAGCAGGGCGGTCACCGGAAATCCGGCAACCACGATGAAGGCCATCATCGACAGCCAGCGCCCGCGCGTCTTCGGCGGAACGAATTCGGTCAGCGTCGAATAGCCGACGACGATTTCGGCGCCGAGCCCGAGGCCCTGCACGAAACGGCACGCGATCAACTGGTTCATGTCCTGGGCGAAAGCCGCCGCCAGCGACGCCAGCCCGAAGATCAGGAGGTTGATCTGATAGGTGAACCGCCGGCCCATCCTGTCGCCGACAAATCCGGTGATCAGCGCGCCCAGCGTCATGCCGACAAAGGTCAGCGAAATGAATTGCAGGTTTTCCGGGACCGTCGAGAATTTGGACTGCACCGTCGAGGCCAGCACGCCGCCAGCGATATAGAGATCGTAGCCGTCGAAAAACATGCCGGCGCCGACCAGCCAGAAAATCCGGTAGTGAAACGACGAGATCGGCAGCCGGTCGAGACGCGCGCCGGCGTTTACTGCGTCAGCCATAACAAGTTTCCCCCTTTGTATGCGGCGCCGGTCTTCTCTGGGACCGGTGTAGCCGTTGATTCCCGTTAATTCAGTCGTCGTTGCGTTGCCGTGTCGCGGTACCAGTCGAACGGCTGGTCATGTGTCGCGACCATCACGCTCTTGGTGTTGAAATGATCGTCAAAGCTCTCGGTGCCGCATTCGCGCCCGATGCCGCTATCGCCGACGCCGCCCCAGGGCGATGCCGGGTCGAGGCGGTGATGGTCGTTGATCCAGACGATGCCGGCCTTGACTGCCGACGCCACCCGATGGGCGCGGCCGACATCTCGGGTGCGGATCGCAGCGGCAAGGCCGAACGGAGAGTCATTGGCGAGGCGCAGCGCCTCGGCCTCGTCGGTGAACCGGGTAACGGACGTGAACGGGCCGAACACTTCCGCCTGGAAGATGCGCATGTCGGATTTCACGTCGGCAAAGACAGTCGGTTCGACGAAATAGCCGTTGTCGTGTCCGGGCACCTTGGCGGCGACGCCGCCGGTCACCAGCCGCGCGCCGTCGTCCTGGCCGAAGCGCGAATAGGTCAGCACGCGGTCGCGCTGCCGCGCCGAGATCACCGGACCGAGTTGCGTCGCGGGATCGAAGGGGTCGCCGATGCGGATGCTTTGCGTCTTCGTCTTCAGTTTCTCGACGAATTCGTCGTAGATCGTGGCCTGCACGATGTGGCGCGAGGCGCAGACGCAGGTCTGGCCGGCGCCGATGAAGGCGCCGAACGCGGCGTAGTTGACCGCGCGCTCGACATCGAAATCGTCGAACACCATGACCGGCGTCTTGCCGCCAAGCTCCATGGTCTGATGCGCGAACACTTTTGCCGCCGCACCCCCGGCGATGCGGCCGGCCTCGGTGCCGCCGGTCAACACCAGCTTGTTGATGTCAGGGTGTTCGGCCAGCATCTTGCCGGCTGACTGCCCGAGTCCGAGCACGATGTTGAACACGCCCGGCGGCAGTCCGGCCTCGGTAAAAATTTGCGCCAGCTTCAGCGTCGTCAGCGGGGTGTATTCCGACGGCTTGACCACGGTGACGCAGCCGGTCGCGAGTACGGCGGCCAGCGACTTGCACAGGATCATCAGGGGATGGTTGAACGGCGTGCAGTTGGCGACGATGCCGATCGGCGTGCGCAGCGTATAGTTCAAATACGCGCCTTCGACCGGAATCACGGAATCGCGGCGTGCCAGCGCCACGCCGGCGAAGTAGCGGAAGAAATCCGGCAGCCGCGACAGTTGCGCGCGGGTCTCGTTGACAGGGCGGCCGTTGTTGAGCGTCTCCAGCCGGTACAGCGTGTCGAGATTGGCCTCGAAGGCGTCGGCGAGGCGATTGACCAGCCGCGCGCGGGCACGGACATCCATGCCACCCCACGCCTTGCCTTCGAAGGCCGCCCGCGCGCTCTTCATGGCGCGGTCGATATCAGCAGCGGTCGAATTCGGAATGCGGACAATGACGTCGCCGGTGGCGGGATTGCGCACATCCAGCATTTCGCCGGCGCCGGCCTCGACCTCGCGGCCGTCGACGAAATTGCCGTGGATTTCCACATCGATGGCGGCGGATTTTGAGGGGACGTTCATGCTTCTCTCCCGTCGACGATGACGGCATTGCGCTTCAGCGCCGGCAGCACCCGCTTTTCGGTCTGCGCAATGTGCGCCTTGATGATGCGGGCGGCGGTTCGCGCCTCGCGCCGCTGCATCGCCTCGATCAAGGCGACATGCTCGGCCACGAGTTGCTTCGGATCGTGGCCTTTCACGTTGGCGACGCTGACGCGGACCAGCCGGTCGGCCTGTCCGATCAGGTCGCACAAGGCTGCCGCCATGCGGCGGTTGCCGGAGGCGTGTGCCAGCGCCGAATGAAAGGCGCGGTTATAGGCGATGAAGTCTTCATGGTTGCCGGCAAAGCGGCGGAATTCGTTCAGCGACTTCAACACGTCGTCGCTCGCGTTCTCGATTGCCTCATTGACGCAGGCCGGCTCCAGCGCCAGCCGAAACCGCAGCAGGTCGCGGGCATCGGCAAGCGAGATCGGGTTGACGCGATAGCCCTGGCGCGGCTGCACGGTGACGAGATGCTCGCGCTCCAGCCGCAGCAACGCTTCCCGCACCGGTTGCCGGCTGACGGCATAACGCTCGGCGAGATCCTGCTCGCGCATATCATCGCCCGGTGCAAAGTGACAGGTCAGGATATCAGACCGTAGGCTCTCGTAGACATTATCGCGTAAAAGCATCGAAATTCCTTCTCAGATTCTCTCTATCTTGCAGTCGTGAAATATCACGTCAAGGCCTAAAGGCTTGAATTATGTGCGTTTTGATTTATCAATCCATGGATTGCGCGCTAAAAGGCGCCCGAATTCATGAAAGTGAGACCGAATGGACAGGCTCTTTGCCAACGGCACCGTCAACGCAGCGCAGTTCGGTGAGGGGCCGCCTTTGTTTCTGTTCCACTCGCTGCTGTCGGACCGCGCCAGCTTCGATGCCATCGTCCCGGATCTGTCGAAATCGTTCCGAGTGATCGTGCCCGAGCTGCCGGGCTTTGGCCGGTCGCAAGCCGTAACCGGCGGATTGGCTGCGGTCGCCGACCGGATGGCGGAAGCGGTCAAGGACGCCGCGCCCGCTAAGGACGCCATCGTGCTCGGCAACGGCTATGGCGGTTTCGTCGCGCTGCAGATGGCGATCCGCCATCCCGGGATCGCGAGCAAATTTGTCCTCGCCGATTGCGGCGCCGCGTTTTCCGAGCCGGGTCGCGAGGCCTTTCGCAACATGGCGGCGGCCTCGAGAGCGAAGGGATTGGCCGCGATCACGGACGTCGCGATGCGGCGTCTGTTCGCGCCGGATTTCCAGGCCGCGCATCCCGACCTGATGGCCGATCGCCGCGCGGCGTTTCTGCGCACCGACCTCGATGTGTTTTGTGCCGCCTGCGACGCGCTGGCGAGCCTCGACCTCCGGCCCGAGCTTGGAAAGGTGAAGTCGCCGGTGCTGGTGCTGGTCGGCGAGCATGACGAGGCGACGCCGCCGCCGATGTCGCATGAACTCGCAAGCCTGCTGCCGCAGGCGCATCTCGAGATCATCCCGGGCTGCGCCCATGTGCCGCAACTGCAATCGCCGGAACTATTTCTGGACGTGATCGGCGATTTCCTGCCGGCGACATTTTCCGCGCCGGCGTGAGCGGTCATCTTGCCGTGCCGCCGCTGCGATCAGGCTTTCGCAACGGCGTGCGGAAACACCACTTCGATCAAGGTGCCAGAGCGGCCGCCGGTCTTGATCTGGAATTTGGCGCGGTTGGCTTCGACCAGCGCCTTGGTCAGCGACAGGCTGACGCCGCCGTCGGAGGTTTGATCCGATGGCGCCGATGTCCGGAACGGCTCAAGCGCGGCAGCGACTTCGTTGTCGTTGAGGCCGTGGCCGGTATCGCGAACCCTGAGCATCACCTCGCCGAAATCGGACAGCGCGGTCGAGACGATGACCTGGCCGCCGGCATTGGCGAGATGGATCGAGTTACCGATCAGGTTCAGCGTGATCTGGCGCAGTGCGCGGGCGTCGGCGACAACCGGCGGCAGCGTGTGCGCCAGCGAGGTGCGGATGATGATGCGCTCGCGGTTGGCCTGCGGCTGCATCACCGCGACGCAGCTCTCGACCAGTTCATTCAGGTTCTGGGTGGTGAAGGCGAGGTCGAGCTTGCCGGTTTCGATCCGCGACAGGTCGGACAGGTCGTTGATAACAGCGATCACGCGTTCGCCGGACGCGCGGATGTCCTTCATGTATTCGACGTAGCGCTCGTTGCCGAGTGAGCCGAAGCGCTCGCCGATCATCACTTCGGCAAAGCCGATGATGGCGTTGAGCGGCGTGCGCACCTCGTGGCTGATGCGGGCCAGCACGTCGGCTTTGGCGGTGCCGGCGCGCTCGGCCAGCCGTCGCGCCTCGCGCAATTCGTTTTCGGTTTGCCTCGCCTGCGACAGGTCGCGGAACACGGCGAAGAAATTCGGACCGTCGACGCGGGTGCGGCCCATCGTCATCGACAGCGGGATGATGCCGCCTTTGCTTTCGCGGCCCAGCACGTCGCGGCCGTGATCGAGCAGGCTGGCGACGCCGGATGATCTGATGCCGGCCAGATAGTCGAACACCGCATGCCGGCTCTCCGGCGCGAACAGGTCGGCCAGGTTGCAGCGGGCGAGTTCGTCGCCGTCACGGCCGAACAGCGCCTCGGCGCTGCGGTTGGCCGAATTGATATTGCCCTCGGCGTCGAACATCACGATGCCCTCAGTCGTGGTGTCGAGGATGGCGCCGAGCTCCTCGGAGTCGGCGTGGCCGACCGGCGAGGGTTCGTCGACGACAGGTGGTACGGCAACCAGCGCTTCGACGACGGGGCTTGCCTGAACCGGGCTCGCCTCAACAGGATTTGCCTGCGCGATCGCAGCCGCGACCGCCTCGCCCTCATGGCGGGTGCCGGAGAAGATCAGCGCCAGCGCGGAATCGCCGTCCCAGGAAATCGTGTAGAGGCGGGCGTCGGCCGCCGCCGGCGGTGCATGCGCATCCGACGGCTGGCTTGCGGAAATCGTCACCGGCGTGCCGGTGTCCGATGTCGAGGAGGCGTTGGAGACGCCGGGCTCGACATAGAGCGCGTCGAGGCCGCCGGCATCCTCCAGCGCATGCAGACTGGGATAGCCCATCTGGGTCAGGAAGGCCGAATTGGCATAGAGCAGGCGATCGAGCCGGTAGATCAGGATGCCGACCGGCAACAGATCGAGCAGCGGCTTGTCGCGCCGGGCTTCGCCGCGCGCGGGCGGCTCGGACGGCGCCAGCCATTCGGGGGTCTCGGCGGCCGGTGCTTCGTACATTGCCACCGGTGCGGGCTTCTCGACGACGGTATCGTCGAAGCCGGTGCCATCGGGTGTTTCGGTGCCATCGGTGTCGAGCCGCGCCGACAATTGCCGGGCCAGCTCGTTGAAGGCGCTGTTTTCGACCGGGGTCAACGACGGCGGCTTGGCGTCGCCAGGCGGGCGGAACGGCAACACGTTCTTCGGCGTCTCCACGGGCGTTTCCATCGGAATTTCCGCTGATGTGTCCGCCGGCGTTTCCGTGCGCGTATCCTCAGGAGGTTCCACGGGGGGGTCCAAATCGGTTTGCTGTGAAGTCTCGGTCGCACTCTCGTCAGGCAATTTTGCAAACGAAGGTGACGCAACGGCGGTCGGGTCGGGAGAATCTTCCGCCCGGATGTCGTTCGGTGGCACGTCCGGCGCAGGGCCCGCCTGGTCGATATCCGCCGACCATGGCGGCGGCGGGGCCAAGCTCGCGGGCGGTGGATGGTCGCGCCCGGCCGCCAGCCGGGTGAGGCCGTCAATATCGCGGCAGACGCCGAAGCCGCGGTAGCCGTAGAAATTCCGCGCGGCATCGAACACCGGCAGCCCCGACAATTCGACCAACAGCCGGCCGCCGCCGTCGACCGGCCAGTTCAGCGTGATGCCGCTCCAGGTCGCGCGGGTCGCGAGCGCCTTGGTCACCTGGCCGTCGGGATCGAGGCCGAACGTTGCGGCGATCTCGTGCCACGGCCGGCCAAGGAAAGCGGCGGTGTGCGGCCCGATCAGGCGGATGAATTCGTCAGACGTCAGCGTGAAACGATCGTCCTGATCGACCTGCCACGTGAAGCGCAGCGGCAGCCGCTGCGGGGCAGGCAATGGTTCGCCGGCAACGGCTTCGATGGTGGGCGATGGCTCGTGCGCATGCGCGTCGATCGCGGGCGTTACTTCCGGCAACGCTTCAGCGTGCGGCTCGCGCGGCGTGGCTTCGACATGCGGCAGATCGAATTGCAGCACGCTTTCCAGATCGGGCTCGGGCCGTTCGTCCACAATCGTCGGCTCGGCAGCGGGCGTCGCCGGTGGCTCGGCAAAGGCGTCGAACAGCGCAAACTCAGTCTGTGTTTTGATTGGCGGCTGCGACGGCGAATGTTGCCCGGCGTCCGCTGCAGGTTGTGCCGCCGGCAATGGCGCCGCTTCGGCGACGGCGGGTGACTCGGCAGGTTTGGCCTCGCGCTCGGTCGCGGCGACAGGCCGTTCGCGCAGCATCGGCGGCGCGCTGGCGGCAATCAGAAGGCCGTGACTGCCGTCGTGAAAATCGATCCGCTGATAACCGCAGGTCGCGAGCATGCCGGGTGCTGCACCAAAGCCCTGCACCCGCTCCAGCCGGATAGCGCCGCCCGCCGACACGCGGCCGGCAAGTCGCGCGACCTGACGGCGATGCCGGTCGGCCGGCCCGAAAATCCGGTTCGCAAGCGCGGCACCATCGGCCGCACCGAACACGCCGGCGCCGGCCGGATTGGCCCACAGGATTCGCGTGCCGTCAGACGACCACAACCAGGCAGGCAGGGGGCTCGCCGCATAGGCCGCCAATCGCGGATCGCCTGAGGCCTGCAACTGAAATTCCGCAAAGTTCATCGCAACTATTGGACCGTCCGGGCCTTGGAATCGGCCGCCAAATGCTGACAGCCTTAAAAGATCGCTAGTATCGCAAGCGGGGAGCGGCAGGTCCACGGCCGGACCCGGCCTGCGGGGGCCAAAGCCGGGATAACCTTAACCCGGCGGGTCGAACCCGGTCCTGCTGAACCTAGAGCCATCAGCGGCGTTGGGCTGTTGCAGACGGCCGCCAGAGGTCCACGATGCGGAACCTTTGGACCCGCGTCATACCGGCGAGGCCGTTCGGCGATATCCAGGTAGTCCCTAGCTATTCCTTGGCCAACACATCAGGAGTGGAGCATGAGCGACGATCGTTTCGAGATTTCGAAGGACATGCGAGCGATGGCGGAAGCGAGCTTCGATCAGGCCCGCAAGACGCTGGAGAAATTCGTGGCCTCCGCGCAGACGGCCGCAGGCTCGATCGAGGAGCGCGGCGCCACGGTTCGCGCCGGCGCCAAGGACATCGGCGCCAAGGCGGTCGCCTATGCCGAACAGAACGTGCAGGCCTCGCTCGAATATGCGCAGTCGCTGCTGAAGGCCAAGGATTTGACCGAGGTGATGCGTCTGCACAGCGAATATGTGCAGGGCCAGATGCGGTCGCTGGCGCAGCAGGCCAGCGAAATGGGCCAGATCGTCAGCAAGGCCGCGATGGACGCGGCGACGCCCAAAACCTGAGCCGCACCCGAGCTGCCCGGAGGCCCATACAACCGTTGGGTCGCCGGGCGGGAACTTGCATCCTGACCGCGTCACATATGTGGCATTGCACCAGAAATCGCGTTGCGTTGCACAAATTTGACATGATATGGGTGCTAGTTAGGCAGGCCCGTGGATGGGCGCTTCCGTGAGTTTGTGTACGTGCTCCCTTCGGTATCAGGCAGCGTGCCGGCCGACCGCGAGGGAGAAACTCGTTTAAACCCCATTGTGAAGGATGCATGCCGTGACCACTTCCACCGATCCGTTCTCCGCCTCCATCATTCCCTTCGAAGTCCCCGAGCAGATGCGCGCGTTCGCCGAAAAGGGCGTTTCGCAGGCCCGCGACAACTACGCCAAGTTCAAGGATGCCGCCGAGACCCATAACGGCACCATCGAGGCGGTATTCACCACCGCCAGCAAGGGTGCCAGCGAGTACTCGGCCAAGTTGGTCGAGTTCTTCAAGGCCAACACCTCGACCTCGCTCGATTTCGCCCAGGAACTGTTCGGCGTGAAGACCCCGGCCGCCGCGATGGAGCTGTGGACCTCGCACGCCAAGAAGCAGTTCGAGACGCTCGCAGCCCAGGCCAAGGAGCTCACCGAGCTCGGCCAGAAGGTCGCCACCGAGACCGTCGAGCCGATCAAGGCCTCGGCCTCGAAGCTCTACAAGCCGGCCGCCTGATCCATCGGGCTTGAATCAAGAAAGGCCCGGGCCGGTTGCCCGGGCTTTTTGCTGCCTTGATGGCCGTCTTAATTGCGCCTTGGGACGATTTTGGCGGGCTCTTGGCCGGTTTACCTGTTCTGCACGTGAACGCGGATAGCCTTCCAAACGACCATAATCGGTGGCTCCGCGGCCTTGCCAAAGCGGTGCGTTGCACCTAGTTTCCGCGGAATTCGCGCCCCCCCTTTTTTGAGGGACCGCGCAAAGGATGCAGTTGTAGCTCAGTTGGTTAGAGCGCCTGTCTGTGGAACAGGAGGTCGGTGGTTCGAGCCCACCCAACTGTACCACCCGTGGCATCCGGCCCCGTTGCCTTTCCCACTAGCTGACGACCTAACGCGACACTTGTGCTGTGGCGTGTTGCCTACCCCTGCTTGCCAAGGTCCGGCGGTTCACCCACAATTCCGGGAATCATTGCCTTAATCATTGCCGTGGGGGGAAGATGACTTTTTTCCGGATCAGGAATTTCGGGTTTGGATTGATGCTGGCGACGGCGCTCCCGGTTGCGATGTGGTCCAGCGCCGGCCAAGCCTATACCCCCGAGCAGGAGCAAGCCTGTACCGGCGATGCGTTCCGGCTCTGCAGTTCGGATATCCCTGATGTCGCGCGGGTGACGGCCTGCATGGCCCGCAACAAGTCCCAGCTCTCGCCGGCCTGCCGCGCGCAGTTCAGGCCGGATCCCGAGCCGAGCGCCGCCGCAGGCGAGCCCACCAGCATCAGGCCTGTGGCCCGCAAGCCGGTCACCAGCAAGGCGCGCAAGCCGGCGGCCAAGAAGTCTTCGACCAAACCTTCGACCAAGCCTTCGACCAAACCTTCAACCAGGCCGGCGAAAAAGCCCGCCGCGACCTGATCGCGGCGCGCGGTTTCAAGCCCCCTGGAGCCCGGTTCTGATTGAATCAAACCGGGCTCTACTCTTTTGTTTTGACGCGTTTTCTTTGGGCGAACCGGCGTCCACCCCCGGATCAAGTCCGGGGGCATGCTTCGCTTGAAAACGCCATGGTGCGACAGACCGACGCCTTGCGGGGCTGTGACCGATGAACATCTCCTGAAACACAGGAGAGGTTCACTTGATCAATCACCAGGAAGAACTCGACCGGCATTTCGCCTGGTTCGAAGCCAAGCTGCCGCCGCGGCCGGCGAAGTTCGTCGCCTGGCTGCGCCGGCCGTCGTCGCGCTACCCCAGGATTCCGCTCGCCATCCTGCTGATCCTCGGCGGCATCTTCAGCTTCCTGCCGGTGGTCGGGCTCTGGATGCTGCCGCTCGGACTCCTTTTGTTCGCACAGGACGTGCCTGTCCTGCAGGGGCCGATGGCGCGGATGCTCGGCTGGATCGAACGCAAGTGGATCGAACGCCAGCGCCGGAAAACCATGCCAAAAACCACGCCAAAAACCACCCAATGACGGGATCAAGCCGTTCTGGCGGCTCCCCTTCTGGTTGTATCGCACCGCACCGCATGGTGTGACTCAAAAAGCAGCCTTGTTGGCAAATCAGTGGCTTCATCGCGGCGGGCTGCAAATTTTTCTTTAACGAATCAGCGCGCTGATTCATTTTCGTCTCCTGGGGTCAATCTGGAGGCCAAGGTATGAACGTCATAGTTTTCGCTTCGCGTAAGGGGGGCTCGGGAAAGAGTACCCTGGCTGCTCACCTCGCTGCCCATGTTCACAAGGCAACGAAGCCCATTCTGTTGATCGACGCCGATCCGCAGGGGTCGCTAACTCTCTGGCACAAATTGCGCGGCACCAACGAACCGCCGATCAAGGCTGCGGTAAATTCCGTCAGCGGCATCATTGCAGCGGCCAAGCGTGACGGAGTCGAATGGGTGTTCATCGACACCCCGCCTAACCTGTCGGCCGTGGTCGACGACGCCATCCGCAATGCGACGATGGTGATCATTCCGGCGCGGCCCGGCGTGTTCGACGTCAACGCGGTGCAGGAAACCATTTCGACCTGCCGCTCGGCGCGCAAGCCCTATGCGGTCGTGATCAACGGCGCGCCTGCCGAACGTGACGGCGCCGAAAGCCGCATCGTCGCCATCGCCCGTGAAGCGCTGATCAAGTTCCGTGCGCCGGTGTGGAGCGGTCAGATCACCAACCGTGCCGATTTGCTGATGGCGTTGAGCCAGGGCGAAGGCGCCCGCGAATATTACGCGGAAGGCCGCGCTGCCGCCGAGATTACCCGGCTGTGGGCTGCGATCGAACGTTCGATCAAGGCGATCCGCGGATCGGCGTCGGCATCGGGCGCCATGCACAAGCAGGCGGCGTAACAACGCCGTCTGGTTTGGACTTCAAAAGACGCGCGGGCTCCGCGCGTTTTTCTTTTGTGTGCGAGGAATTGTCGTCGTCATTGCGAGGAGCGCAAGCGACGAAGCAATCCATGCCCCAGCGTGCTGAGGTATGGATTGCTTCGCGGAGCCTGTCATCGGGCGCGCATTCGCACGACCCGGTGGCTCGCAATGACGGAACAGGCTGGCGGAAGCTGTCGTGGCCCTACGCCACCATCAGCACGTAAAACACCACAACCGGCGACAGGGTCAGGATCACCGACCAGATGCCGACCGCCCACAGGATATCCGCGGTCGTAAAGCCCTGTTGCTCAGGGATGGTGTTGTTGTTTTCGAAGTTCACGACGCGCCCCCGCGTTTGTTGTTGCGGGGATAGTGATACGCGCTTGGTTTTAAGAACCCGGTCGCGTTTTCGCTCGCATTTGACCGCAGGTGCTACCGCGGATTAACCACCGTGGCGGGACTGATACGATCGACACCGCCATATGATGGATGGATCAGGCGAGGCGCGCAGCCTGGTCGCGCGCCATTCGACCGGCGCGGGGTGGTTAACGCATCGTGACCACAAAACTTCAAAGTCGAGCGACGCTTCGCCCGCAACTTTAAAATTTTATGCGTATGGATATTTCCTCAAGAAAAAACGGGGGGATTCCAATGTCCAGCGACAACAAGAAATATCCGGTTTGCGAGCAGGCCCAGAGAATGCACGACGTTCTCCTGGTGTCATCGTTTGCCGTCTGGGCGATGCTGCTCGGCTTCGCGCCGGTCATGACCTATCGGCTGTTGATTAGCTGACACGCCATTCTCCCTCTCGCCATATCTGGAGAGAGGGAGCGCAACGGCGCAAGTCAGGCCCGCCGTAACAGCGGCGGCCTGCGCCGCACGATGTCGGCATCGAGCCGGGCCGCGAGTTGTTCGCTGACCTCGACCATCGGTAACCGAACCTCGGCACTGTCGATCAGGCCATGGTGCGCCAGCCAGTACTTCGCTGGCGCCGGGCTCGGCTCGGCGAACAACAGCCGCGTCAATTCCGAAATATCCTCCCAGCACGCCAGCGCGCCGTCGCGGTCGCCTTGCTTCATCAGCGTGTGCACCGAGGCGAACGCCTCGGTTTCCAGATGCGCGGACAACAGAATACCGCCGTCGGCGCCGTCGCCGAGCGCCTCATGATACTGCGCGTCCTCACCGGTCAGCACGCGGAAGCCGGCCGGCCGTCGCCTGAGGAAGTCGATCGACTGGGCGCGGTCGCTGCTGCAATCCTTGATGCCGACGATGTTTCGATGGTCGGCGAGTTCGAGCAGCGTCTCGTTGGTGAGATTGACCGCGGTGCGATAGGGAATGTTGTAGAGCACGATCGGCCAGGAGGCGTGATCGGCCAGCGCCTCGAAATGCTGCACGATGCCGCGCTGCGATGGCCGTGTGTAATAGGGGCTCGCGATCAGATAGCCGTCGATCGGCCAGACCGCGGTCTCGTCCAGCGTGTCCAGCATCTTTGCGGTGCTGGCGCCGGACAGGCCGAGACAGATCGGCAGGCTGCGTCCGCTGCCGGATATTTCCTCGTGCGTCACCGCCACCAGCCGCTCGAGTTCGAGCGCGCCGAGCGACATGCCTTCGCCCGATGTGGCGGCAAGGATCAGCCCGTCGATCGGGCCGTGTGCATAGTGCCGGACAAGCCGTCGCAGGCTGGGCTCGTCGAGTTCGCCGTTCCGAAACGGCGTCACGAGGGGCAGCCACAGACCTTGCAGCCGGCTTTGCAGATCGGGTGTTGGTTGGTCGGTCATCGTTCCATCTCCTTGGGGCTTGAAGAGCCGGAGACGGGACCAATAAAAAAACCCCGACCTCGCGGCGGGGTTTTCGGGATCGGGCAGGCGAAGAGATTATGGCGCGCGTCGATCTCGGGTCCCCGGAAGGGGACCTTTTTTCGACGACAGCGATGCGCACGAATTCGTGATCATTTGCGGATGATGCGGCGCGCCGCGTGGCATGTCAATCCGCACGGAACATGACCTCGGGACGAAAGCAGCCGACCAATGCGAACGTCCGTTCGTCATAGGCGAGCGGAAGCGACGCCGTCCTTTCGACGGCTGCGGCCCCAGTGCGGCCCCAGGTTTGGCGCGCTATCGAAGCTGACTCACAAAAAAAAGCCGGACTCAAAAGAGTCCGGCTTTAAGGCATTGGCCACGTGAGGCCGACACAATCACCTTCCAAGAGGGATTACTGAACTTCCGCGCCACTGGAGGAGGGGGACATATGCGCAGCGCGGCCGTTCAGCGTGGAGACACTATGATCCCCATCGGCGCCCTGCAGCAACCGCCCGAGCCGCATGTCAGTCATGCGAAGAGCGGGGCCTCTGTAAAATCAGCGAATTAGGAGGGCCAGCGCTGCGCCTTGCTGACCACGAAATCGCGGAACACCTGGACCCGCGCCACCGTCTTCAGCTCTTCCGGATAGACGAAATAGGTGTCGACCTGGATCGAGTCGGTTTCGCCGAACAACTGCACCAGCCGGTTGTTTTCCTCGACCAGATAGTCCGGAAGCGCGGCGATACCGAGCCCCTGCTGGCAGGCGCGGACCAGCCCCAGGATGTTGTTGACCTTGAAGAACGGCTCGCGCGGACCCGAGCCGTTGCGGCCGGCGTCGATCAGCCAGGCGCGGTTCTGCAGGTGCGGCGGCACCTGGGCGTCGCCGAGCATGATGATGCGATGCGAGTCGAGATCGTCGAGCGTGCGCGGCGTGCCGAAACGCTTGATGTATTCCGGCGAGCAATAGGCATGGAAGCCGATCGAGAACAGCTTGCGCTGGATCAGGTCGGGCTGGGTCGGCTTGCGGGTGCGGATCGCGACGTCGGCCTCGCGCATCGACAGATCGAGATCCTCGTCGGTCACGATCAGCGTGATGCGGATGTCCGGGTAGAGCGCGGTGAACTCGTCGAGCCGCGGAATCAGCCAGTTGATGCCGAGCGCCGGCGGCGTGGTGATCTTGAGGTCGCCGCTCGGACGCTCGCGGCTGTCGGTGAGCTTGGCGCGGGCCGCCTGCAATTGCATGAACACGTCATGCGCGGTGCGGAACAACAGATCGCCCTGCTCGGTGAGGATGAGCCCGCGGGCATGGCGGTGGAACAGCGACACCGAGAGCTCCTGCTCCAGCGCCGAGACCTGTCGCGATACCGCCGATTGCGACAGCCCCAGTTGCTCGCCGGCATGCGTGAAGCTTCCCGCTTCCGCCGCGGCGTGAAACACCTTCAGCTTGTCCCAATCCATATCCGTAAATCCGTTTCGCGAGCGAGCCATGTCTATTCAGCCGCGGCGCGATCGCTCGCGCGCAAAGCCAGGAAGCGTTCGGCTTCAAGGGCTGCCATGCAGCCGAGGCCGGCGGCGGTGACCGCCTGCCGGTAGGTTTCATCCGCGACGTCGCCGGCGGCGAACAGGCCGGGCACCGAGGTGGCGGTCGAATTCGGCGCCACTTCAACATAGCCGGAGTGTTTCAGCTTGATCTGGCCGGCGACGAGGTCGGTCGCCGGTGCGTGGCCGATGGCGATGAAGACGCCGTCGGCCGGCACTTCGGTCCGCGTGCCGGTCTTGACGTTTTTCAGCCTGACATGCGTGACCTTGCCCGGATTCTGGCTACCGCAGATCTCGTCGATCGCTGAGTCCCAGACCACCTTGATCTTGGGATGCTTGAACAGGCGGTCCTGCAGGATCCGCTCGGCGCGGAAATGATCGCGGCGATGCACGATCGTCACTTGCGAGGCGAAGTTGGTCAGGAACAGCGCTTCCTCGACCGCGGTGTTGCCGCCGCCGACCACGACCACTTCCTTGCCGCGGTAGAAGAAGCCGTCGCAGGTCGCGCAGGCCGAGACGCCAAAGCCCTTGAAGGTTTCTTCCGAGGGGATACCGAGCCAGCGCGCCTGCGCGCCGGTGGCGAGAATCACGCTCTCGGCGAAATAGACATCGCCGCTATCGCAGGTCAGGCGGAACGGCCGCTGCGACAGGTCGAGCTTGTTGACGTGATCGGTGACGATCTTGGTGCCGACATGGGCGGCTTGCTTCTCCATCTGCTCCATCAGCCAGGGGCCCTGGATGACGTCGGCGAAGCCCGGATAGTTTTCCACGTCGGTGGTGATGGTGAGCTGCCCGCCGGGCTGGATGCCCTGAATCAGGATCGGCTCGAGCATGGCCCGTGCCGCATAGATCGCTGCGGTGTAACCGGCCGGGCCGGAACCGATAATGACGACCTTGGCATGGATAGGCGCAGACATCGGCAGTTCCCTTTCTTAAGGGAGTTTGGTCAGGACTTGAGCGGGAAGCGGCCGGAAAAGGCATCGCGGCGGCGCTAAAAGTGTCAAATCCAAGTCTAGGACATCTGGGTAGCTATGCAAGAATTGCAATCCAAATCAGCGATTTTTCCCCGGTACTCGGCCAAATGACGCGCTGCACGCGCAATAAAATTGCGCATCTGGGGTCGGCTGCGCTATGAGTGTTGCAACTATTGCCTGCCCGCCCAGCCAGCCTCAGGGAACCGGACCCGCGTGTCGAAGAATCTTGACGAAATCGACCTCAAAATCCTCGCCGAAATCCAGGCCGACGGCCGAATCACCAACGTCGAACTGGCCAAACGGGTCGGCATTTCGCCGCCGCCCTGCTTGCGCCGGGTGCGGACGCTGGAGGAGGAGGGCTACATCCTCGGTTACCGCGGCTTGCTGGATCCGCGCCGTCTCGGCTTCGATGTCACGGTGTTTGCGTCGGTGCATCTGTCCAGCCAGGCCGACGCCGACCTGCGGGCGTTCGAGGAGTTCGTCCGCGCCGAGCCCTTGGTGCGGGAATGCTGGATGCTCTCGGGCGAAGTGGATTTCATTTTGAAATGCGTCGCGCCTGATATGGCGACGTTTCAGGAGTTCGTCACCCACCTGACCGCAGCGCCGCATGTCCGCAACGTCCGGACGTCGCTGGTGCTGCACAATTCGAAATACGAAGCCGCGGTGCCGCTGGATATGAAGGCTGTGGGGTAGCGCGCGTTCGTTCCACCGTCATTGCGAGCGCAGCGAAGCAATCCAGAGTCCCGAAGGAAGACTGGATTGCTTCGTCGCTATCGCTCCTCGCAATGACGGTTGAGACTTGTCGGCTACTTCTTCTTCATCACCGCATCGACGCTCAGGGGTCCGCCGCCGGCGCAGGCGAGATAGAGGCAGGCGAAGCAGAACAGGATCGCCGCGCTGCCACCGTTGATGAGCGGAGTGAACACCGGCGCGGCGGGGGTCTTGAACATGTGCCCCATGAAATAGGCGAACGCCATTTCACCGGAGAGAATGAACGCGACCGGGCGCGTCCAGAGGCCAATGATCAAGAGCGCGCCGAGCACGAGCTCGATTCCGCCCGCGGTCATGATCAAGGGCGGTGGGCTCGCGAAATAGGGCAGCACGGGAAATTTCAGGATCTTGGCGACGCCATACTGAAACAGCAGCAGCCCGGTGATGATCCGGAACAGGCCGAGAACCATCGGTTCGCCGCTCGCCAGCAGCTTGTTGAATTTGTCCATGGTCGCCCCCTTAAGCCTGGTTGTTCTTGGCGTCGACGCTCCACGGCCCGGCACCCGCGGTCGACAGATAGAGGCAGGTGAAGCAGTACAGGATCGCCAGCGTGCCGCCATTGATCAGTGGCAAGAAGCCTTTCGGGAAATGCCCGATGAAATAGGCAAACGCCATTTCGCCGGCGAGGATGAAGGCAACCGGGCGCGTGAACAGACCGAGGATCAAAAGCGCGCCGCCGATCAATTCAATGAAACCTGCCGCGCCGATCAAAGAGAACGGCTGGACGTTGGCGTACATCGGAAATACCGGGAAGCCGATGATCTTGGCCATGCCATGCTGGATGATCAGCAAGCCGGTGATGATGCGTAGAATACTCAATGCACGCGGCGTCCACGCCGCGAGTGCTTCTGTCATGATGTCCCCCTCGAGTTAGATCGCAGACACAATTCGTAACGTGTCGCGGCGGAGAGGAAAAGCTCGGCGCGATAAGAATTACGTGACGTGCTGCAAAGCACCATCGGAATAACAGCGGCGCTGAAGTGTTGGCGGTCACTCGCAGGTGACCTGCCTGGCAGGCTATTTCTTCTGCTTGTTCTGCGACGCCTCCGGCATGAGGCATCGGATCGCCTTGGGCTGGCAGGCAAAGCCGATATTGGAGCACACCGGTGCTTCTCCTGATGTCGCACCCCGTGCGCAATTGACGCATTCATCGGTCCAGCGCGCGCAGTTCGGCGGACCCTTTTGCATGGAGAAGCCGGCAGGCGGCTTGCGCTTGGGGATCGCAAGTTCGGCGGCGACGGCTAGCTCGGTCGCGATCGTCATCACCGCGATCGTCATTGACGTGACGATGAGGAGCCCGCGCCGCATCTGCCTGCCTCGAATGAATCAGGCGTTGCCCGGCAAAGCGCCGGGCCTACCGCCACTCGACTTTGGTGATCTCATAGGCCTTGGCGCCGCCGGGCGCCATCACTTCCACGGTCGCGCCCTTTTTCTTGCCGATCAAAGCGCGCGCCAGCGGCGAGGTGATGGAGATGCGGCCCTTCTTGGCGTCAGCTTCCGGCTCGCCGACGATCTGCCACACCGCCTTCTTCTCGGTGTCCTCGTCGACCAGCGTCACGGTGGCGCCGAACTTGACGGTGTCGCCGGACAATTTCGAGATGTCGATGATGTCGGCGCGCGCGAGCTTGTCTTCGAGCTCGGCGATGCGGCCTTCATTGTGCGACTGCTCTTCCTTGGCGGCGTGATATTCTGCGTTCTCCGAGAGGTCGCCGTGCGAACGCGCTTCGGCGATATGCTCGATGATGCGCGGCCGATCCTCCGACTGGCGCTTTTTCAACTCGACTTCGAGGGCGGCATAGCCGCCAGCGGTCATCGGAACCTTTTCCATCATCTCTTTCGTCCTTCGATCGTGCGAGCGGCCGTCAGGCTGTTCGCACGAGCCACTCTTTCGATTTTGATTCCAGGCTCGACGGCTCGATCCGTGAGCCCTTGGCCTATTAACTTTTGGCCCCGTCAGGGGCCATAGAACATCCAAACGGGCGGTGGGTTCCAGCCATACTGGCTTTATTACCAATCATTTAGCGGGCATCTTCGCCCGGCGAACGATCAGTTTTCGGAAAAGTAGCTCTGCAGGGTGCGGACCTCAAGGTCCCCGCCCAGATAGGCGCGGATGCCCTGCGCGGCCGCCACAGCACCCGAAAGAGTGGTGTAATATGGCACTTTATGCAAGAGGGCAGCGCGCCGCAACGAGCGGCTGTCGGCCAGCGCCTGCGGCCCTTCGGTGGTGTTGAAGACGAGCTGGATGTCGCCATTGGTGATGGCGTCGACGATATGCGGCCGCCCCTCCAGCACCTTGTTGACCTTCTCGGTAGGCACGCCGAAGTCGGTGAGGAAGCGCTGGGTGCCTGACGTCGCCATCACCTTGAAGCCGAGCGAGTACAACAGCTGCACCGCTTCCGCGATCCGGACCTTGTCGCTCTCGCGCACCGACACGAACACGGTGCCCTTGCGCGGCACGCGGGTGCCGCCGCCGAGCTGGCTCTTGGCAAACGCGATCTCGAACGAACGGTCGATGCCCATCACCTCGCCGGTCGAGCGCATTTCGGGACCGAGCACGGTATCGACGCCGGGGAAGCGCGCGAACGGGAAGACCGATTCCTTGACGCCGACATGGCCGAGGTCACGCTTCTTCAGATTGAAGTCCGCGAGCTTCTCGCCGGCCATGATCCGGGCCGCGATCTTGGCCACCGGCGTGCCCACCACCTTGGCGACGAACGGCACGGTGCGCGACGCCCGCGGGTTGACCTCGAGCACGTAGATCTCGCCGTCCTTGATGGCGTATTGCACGTTCATCAGGCCGACGACGTCGAGGCCGAGCGCGAGCTCACGGGTCTGCCGTTCGAGTTCGCCGATCATCGCAGCATCCAGCGAATGCGGCGGCAGCGAGCAGGCGGAATCGCCGGAATGAATGCCGGCCTCCTCGATATGCTCCATGATGCCGACGATGAAGGTGTCCTTGCCGTCGCTCAGGCAGTCGACGTCGATCTCGGTGGCGTCGGACAGATAGCGGTCGAACAGCAGCGGGTTCTTGCCGAGCACGGTGTTGATCTGGCCGGTCTTGTCGTTGGGATAGCGCGCCCTGACGTCGGCCGGCACCAGTTCGGGCAGGGTGCCGAGCAGGTAATCGTTGAGCTGGTTTTCCTCGCGGATGATCTGCATCGCGCGGCCGCCGAGCACGTAGGACGGGCGCACCACCAGCGGCAGATCGAGATCGGCCGCCACCAGCCGCGCCTGCTCGACCGAATAGGCGATGCCGTTCTTCGGCTGCTTCAGCCGCAGCTTGTCGAGCACGCGCTTGAAGCGGTCGCGGTCCTCGGCGAGATCGATGGCGTCGGGCGAGGTGCCGAGGATCGGCACGTCGGCGGCTTCCAGCGCGCGGGCGAGCTTGAGCGGGGTCTGGCCGCCGAACTGCACGATGACGCCGTGCAGCGTGCCGTTCTGCCGTTCGGTGGCGATGATCTCCAGCACGTCTTCGGCGGTCAGCGGCTCGAAGTAGAGCCTGTCAGCGGTATCGTAGTCGGTCGACACGGTTTCCGGATTGCAGTTGACCATGATGGTCTCATAGCCGGCGTCATGCAGCGCAAAGCAGGCGTGGCAACAGCAATAGTCGAACTCGATGCCCTGGCCGATCCGGTTCGGACCGCCGCCGAGAATGATGACCTTCTTCTTGTCCGACGGCGCGCTCTCGTCGGCTGGCAGGCCTGCGAACGGCGCTTCATAGGTCGAATACATGTAGGCGGTCGGCGAAGCGAATTCCGCAGCACAGGTATCGATGCGCTTGAACACCGGGCGAACGCGGAGCGCGTGGCGCTTTTGCGTGACGTCGGCGTCGCTTTGCTCGGACAGCACCGCAAGCCGTGCATCCGAAAAGCCCATGGCTTTCAGGGTGCGCATGCCGAATGCATTCTGCGGCAGGCCGCTGGCCTTGATCTTGGATTCCATGTCGACGATGCCGCGCATCTCGGCGAGGAACCAGGGGTCGATCTTGCAGGAGTTGAAAATCTCGTCGTTGGTCCAGCCGAGCCGCATCGCCTGCGCCACCTGCAGGATGCGGTTCGGCGTCGGCGTGCCCAGCGCGGCACGGATCGCGTTCTTGTCGTCGCCGCGGCCGAGCCCGTCGATCTCGATTTCGTCGAGGCCGGTGAGGCCAGTTTCCAACCCGCGCAACGCCTTCTGCAGGCTCTCCTGGAAGGTGCGGCCGATCGCCATCACCTCGCCGACCGACTTCATCGAGGTCGTCAGCGTGTGCGAGGCGCCCGGGAATTTCTCGAACGCAAAGCGGGGAATCTTGGTGACGACGTAGTCGATGGTCGGCTCGAACGAGGCCGGCGTGGCGCCGCCGGTGATGTCGTTGGCGATCTCATCGAGCGTGTAGCCGACCGCAAGCTTGGCGGCGACTTTGGCGATCGGAAAGCCGGTGGCCTTGGAGGCCAGCGCCGAGGAGCGCGACACCCGCGGGTTCATCTCGATCACGACCATGCGGCCGTCGGCGGGATTGAGCCCGAACTGCACGTTGGAGCCGCCGGTTTCGACGCCGATCTCGCGCAGCACCGCCAGCGAGGCGTCGCGCATGATCTGGTATTCCTTGTCGGTCAGCGTCAGCGCCGGCGCGATGGTGATGGAATCGCCGGTATGCACGCCCATCGGATCGAGGTTCTCGATCGAGCAGATGATGATGCAGTTGTCCTTTTTGTCGCGGACCACCTCCATCTCGTACTCTTTCCAGCCGAGCACGGATTCCTCGATCAGCACCTCGTTGGTCGGCGAGGCGTCGAGGCCGCGCTCGATGATGTCGAGGAATTCTTCCTTGTTGTAGGCGATGCCGCCGCCGGTGCCGCCCATGGTGAAGGAGGGCCGGATGATGGCGGGCAGGCCGATCTCGGACAGCGCCATCAGCGCTTCGCCGAGCGCGTGCTCCTGGTAGCGCTTGCGGCGTTCGTTCTCGCCGAGCGTCCACTGCCGTTCGTGCTCTTCCAGTGCGGCGCCGGACAATTTCTCCCGCTCGGCCTGGTGTTTGTCGCGATAGGACTTCTTCAATGCGGAAGCGTTGGCGAGCCGCGACTTCGGCGTCTCCAGCCCGATCCTGGTCATGGCCTCGCGGAACAGCTGGCGGTCTTCCGCCTTGTCGATGGCATCGGCGGTGGCGCCGATCATCTCGACGTCGAATTTGTCGAGCGTGCCCAAGCGGCGCAGCGACAGCGCGCAGTTCAGCGCGGTCTGCCCGCCCATGGTCGGCAGCAGCGCAAAGCCGCCCGGGATGACGTGGCGCTCTTTCTCGATGATCTTGGCGACGATTTCGGGGGTGATCGGCTCGATATAGGTGGCGTCGGCCAGGTCCGGATCGGTCATGATGGTGGCCGGATTGGAATTGACCAGAACGACCCGGTAGCCCTCTTCCTTCAGCGCCTTCACCGCCTGAGTGCCGGAATAGTCGAATTCGCAGGCCTGGCCGATCACGATGGGACCGGCGCCGATGATCAGGATGGTGGAGATATCTGTTCTTTTGGGCATCAGGTCTCGCGGACTGGATTTTGGGCACAAAAAAAGGGCGCGCGTGCTGCGCGTCCCCTAAGCCAAGAGCGCGGGTTACCCTCGCGCGCGGGACGGTCTTTAGACCAGATTCCGCACCCGCGTAACCCCCAAAAAGGCCTCATCAACCGTCATTTTGGCTGGTTTTTGGCGCGTTCACCAGAAGGGAGGCGCGCCAGCCCGCCTTCGCTCTGCGAGCTACGGCGGGGCAGCCTTCGTACGCGATGGCTTGCCAAGCCGAAGCTGCGGAGCAGCGAAGGCTGGAGGCCCGGCCTGGACTTGAACCAGGATAAAGAGCGATGCATCGCTCTCGCGTAGACATTTCCGCCACCGGGCCGCGGCGATCATTGCCGATCACGGGCAGGTGAGCCACGTTTACCCTTTATTAAGGTTAACGGCCGGTTAACTGCCTGAAAGCGTTTTCGAAATCCCTGCGCTAGAATGCGTGACGGGCCACAAAGGTCATCCGCCACGGGTTGTGGCCGATGTTGACGTGGGCGCGGGAGGCGGAGAAGCCCGATGCCGCGAGCTTGGCGATCATGTCGTCTTCGCCGTAGCGCTGCAGCCCGACCCGGCTGCGCAGTTGCCGGTAGTCCGACAGCGCCGTGCTGGCGAGGCCGTAGAACGCGTCTTTCAGAAAGCCGTGGCGGCGGGCGAACTTCAGCAGCGCCAGTACGTCCTTGGCCATGCCGACCTCGGGCCGCAGAATGTCGCCGAGCACCAGCCGCCCGCCGGGCCTGAGCAGCCGGCGAATGACCGCAAAGGCGGAATCCAGTTCTTCTGGTGTCATATATTGCGCGACCGAGTTCATGACGACGAGATCGATCGACTTCTCCTCCATCTTGCGCAGGTCATCGAGCGACCGGACGCGGATCTTGGTGTTCGGCGCGAACCGCGCGATCAGCCGGCCGCGAACGCCGGGCGCAGGCTCGGCGAGATAGAGTTTGCCGCAGGCCTCCGCCACCCTGGCCGCCGACAGCGCCTCGCCGCAGGCATAGTCCAGCACCACCGCGTCGGGCGAGGAGATGTAACCGATGATGTCCCGCGCGATGACCCGGAAATGCAGGTCGCGGTGCAGCTTGCTCGCATAGATCGTATGCGTGGAATCGTAGTAGTCGATCCATTCATCCATTCGGGCGGCGTCCGGCAAAACGGGGTTCCGGCGAGGAACCGGCGGTCTGGTGATGCGTTAGGTGGTTCGGTGGCCAATGTCCAATGCCGCCGATGTCCGGTGTCCTAACAGGAAGGTTCGTCGTGAGCAAAGCCAACAACAAGTCCGCAAAAGTATCCCCCGATCTCGATACCCCGACCGACCTGTCGCAGGCCGCCGTGGACAAGATCTCGGCGTCGCTCAATACGCTCTTGGCCGACGCTTTCGCGCTTTATCTGAAGACCAAGAATTTCCACTGGCACGTCTCGGGTCGGCATTTCCGCGACTATCACCTGATGCTGGACGAGCAGTCGGACGCGATCTTCGCCACCACCGACCAGCTTGCGGAGCGGGTGCGCAAGCTCGGCGGCACGACAGTGCGGTCGATCGGCCAGATATCCAAGCTGCAGACCATCCAGGACAACAACGAGGATTATGTCCCGCCACGCGAAATGCTGCGCGAGCTGATGGAAGACAACAAGCATGTGGCGGCGGCGATGCGCAAAGCCCACAAGCTCGCCGACGATCACGAGGATTCCGGCACCGCGGGGTTGCTCGAATTGTTCATCGACGAGACCGAGCGGCGCACCTGGTTCCTGTTCGAAGCCAGCCGTCAGGAAGGCGCCAACGCGGCGTAGCTGACGCCGTATCAACCGTCATTGCGAGCGTAGCGAAGCAATCCAGACTTTCTTCCTTCAAACGAAGAACTGGATTGCTTCGCTTCGCTCGCAATGACGTCGGCGGGTTCTGAAGGAATCGATGGTGTACACCTTGTCCAAATTCAGACATCGTGAATCCAACAATCATTCGGAGCCTTCATGTCCACGGCAAGTTACGTCGATCCTCGCAATGGAAAAATGTATCCGCTGGACGTCCCGCGCTGGTGTTCCGACGACCGAACGCCGCTGCTGGTCACCCCTGGCGCCGGTATTTCGCGCGATGACATCGAAGCGCGAACCCGGTCGCTCTGGCGCTATCAGGCGGCGCTGCCGGTCCGGATCGACAAGCCGATCACGTTAGGCGAAGGCTGCACGCCGCTCGTCGAGCAGGCCTGGGGCGATCTGCGTCCACACTTCAAGCTTGAGTGGTTCAACCCCACCGGCAGCTTCAAGGACCGCGGTTCGGCCGTGATGCTGTCGTTCCTCCGGCAAATCGGAATCAACGCCGTGCTGGAGGATAGTTCGGGCAACGGCGGATCCTCGATGGCCGGGCTCGGCACGGCCGGCGGGATGGGCGTGAAGATCCTGGCTCCCGCCTCGACCTCGCCGGCGAAAATTGCGCAGGTGCGTGCCTATGGCGCGCAAGTGCAGTTGGTGGAAGGGCCGCGCGAGGAGTCGGAGGCCGAGGCGATCCGCCAGTCCGACAAGACGTTCTACGCCAGTCACAACTGGCAGCCGTTCTTTCTGGAGGGGACGAAGTCGTTTGCCTACGAGCTTTGGGAGGATTTTGGATTTCGCGCGCCCGACAATGTCATCATGCCGGTCGGCGCGGGCAGCAGCCTGCTCGGATGCGCGTTCGGTTTCCGCGAACTCTTGAAAGCCGGCCAGATCGCGAAGCTGCCGCGCCTGTTCGTGGCGCAGCCGTTGAACTGTTCGCCGATCGACGCCAGCTTCCAGGCCGGCGTCGATACGCCGGTCACACGCGGCGTTCACAAGACCATCGCGGAGGGGACGGCGATCAGGAACCCGATGCGCCTGCGCGAAATTATCCAGGCGGTGCGCGAGAGCGGCGGCGGCACCGTTGCCGTGACGGAAGACGAACTCGTTTCCGCGTTGCGCCGGCTGGCGCGACAGGGGCTGTTCGCGGAGCCGACCAGCGCGAGCGGCGCTGCCGCTTTGGATAAGCTCGCTGCCACAGGTGCGATAAAGCCCGGCGAAACAACGGTTGTCATCCTGACCGGCAGCGGCCTGAAGGCTGCTTCGACCGTCGCCGATCTGGTCGGATGAGGCGTTTCGCCGAGCCGCGAGAATCCTAGCTCGCCTGCGTCGCGCGCTGCCACAACCGCACCAGCGGACCATCGGCGCCCCGCACCGGATCGGTCTGCGGAATCTCCACCTGCGGAATCGTCTTCAACGCTTTGGCGTGGTTCTCCGGCGTCGGCCGCGTGATCTCGACCTGCGGGCCGGGCGGGTAGGCGCCGACGACAGAAAAATTCTTGCTGGCGGACATGCATTGATGGCCGGTGCCGGCGGGCAGGATGGCGACGTCGCCGGCGGCGATCGCAACCTCGGTGCCGGTGTCGCCGCCGAACCGCACCACGGCGTTGCCGCGCGCGACGCCCAGCACCTCGTGCACGGTGGCGTGATAATGCAGGTAATCATAGACACCGTTGCGCCACATCGCACCCCAGCCATTGGCGCCGAACAGTTTTTCGATGGTCGCTTCGGGATTGATGGCATCGAGCGCGACCGCGCGCTTGTAGACCAGCAGCGGCATCGCGTTGTTCGGCACCAGGCCGTCGTCGCCGAAGATGAAACTGAGCGGCTGGATATCGGCATCGACAATGGACAAGGCAACTCTCCGGCATTTTGAAGCACGATCTCCGGACAAACCAACTCGCTTGTCCGGAAAACCGTTCCGTTCAAACCCTGAACTTCAGCACTTCATCCTTGAACTTGAGCCCGTGTCCCGGGCGTTCCGGCGCCGTGATCATGCCGTTGGCGATTTCGGGCGGATCGACCCAGAGGTCGTCGATCAGGCCCATGTTTTCGCACCAGATGCCGTTCGGGATCGAGGCCAAGAGGTGCACGTTCAGTTCGGGAAACAGATGCGGCGCGATGGTGATGCCAAAAGTGTCCGCAAGCGTCGCAATCTTGCGCAAGTCCGTCATGCCGCCGCGCATCGGGTCGGGCTGCAGGATCGGCAGGCACGGGTTGATGAAGAACGGCCGCAGGTCGTAGCGCGTGAAATGGGTTTCGCCGCCGACCACGCGCATGTCGAGTGCCGCTGCGATGCGCTGGTAGCCGGCGAAATCGTCGGCCGGCACCGGCTCCTCGAGCCAGTAGATGTCATACTTTTCGAATTTCCGTCCCATCTCGATCGCGACATCGGCGCTCCAGCCCATGTTGACGTCGATCATGATGTCGATGCCGGGCCCGAGCGCCTCGCGCATGCGGCGCACATTGTCGAGGTCTTGCGCGGGCGTGTGAACATGCGCGACCTGCATCTTGATCGCCTTGTAGCCCTGCTTCACGAAGTGCAGCGCCTTCTCGATCATGCCGTCGCCGCCGGCGCCACGAAAACAGCCCGAGCCGTAAATCGGAATTTGCGAGCGATAATGACCCCAGAGCCGATGCAGCGGCAGGCCGGCGCGTTTTCCCACCGCATCCCATAGCGCGATGTCGAGCGCCGACATCGCCATCGCGGCGATGCCGCCGCGGCCGTAGGTCATGGTTGCGGTCCACAGGTCCTTCCAGATCGCTTCGATCGCGGTGGCGTCCTTGCCCTTGACGCGCGGGATGATGCATTCCTCGAGACAGGCCGCGATCGACTTCATGCCGGGGCGGAACACGAACAGGTAACCCATGCCGGTGATGCCGCCGGCGGTCTCGACGTCGAGGATCAGGATATCCCGCGTTTCGCCGAGCGCGTGGCCCTTGAGCCAGGGATCGTCGGCCCATGGCAGGCGCAGCATGGTCACGCGGACGTCGCGGATGGTCATGTCGGCATTCCCAGTCATTGAACGTTTCCT
The DNA here is from genome assembly GCF_900103365.1 of Afipia sp. GAS231. Taxonomy (NCBI): domain Bacteria; kingdom Pseudomonadati; phylum Pseudomonadota; class Alphaproteobacteria; order Hyphomicrobiales; family Nitrobacteraceae; genus Afipia; species Afipia sp. GAS231. Next base: position 2,558,365 of record NZ_LT629703.1, on the reverse strand, counting down.
ATGTTGGCCCCATGTTCGGCGGTTGGCTCGCTGGCTATTCGAACACGAAACGGCGCCCGGATACTACAGCCCGGATACATTGGAGACACCGCGCTTTCGCGGCTGTGCTATTCTGAATCGATCGGCGATGAGGAGAGGGATATGGCTGCACTGCAGGGCAAGACCGCGGTCGTGACCGGAGGCAGCCGTGGCTTCGGCCGGGGCATCGTCGAAAGCCTGGCGGCGGAGGGCATGCGCGTTGTAGCGATCGCCCGCAACGAGGATGGCCTGGCTGCGCTGAAGCGCGAAGTGAAGGGCGACATAGCCACCGCGAGCGGCGACGTCACCGATGCGATCTTCGCGGCGCGCGTGATCGAACGCGAGAAGCCCGATGTGCTGGTGCTGAACGCCGGCGCGCGCGGGCTCAACCGGCCGACACGGCTTCACAGCTGGGAGACCTTCTCGACGCAGCTCAACGTCGATGTGAAGAGCGCATTCATCTGGACCAGGGAAGCGCTGATGCTGCCTTTGCCGAAAGGCAGCGCCATCATTGTCGGTTCCAGCGGCGCCGCGCTCAGGCCGATGTTCGTCAACGCCAGTTATGCCGCCGCGAAGTCCGCGCTCTGGGCTTTCGCGCAAGGCGTGGCCGGCGAAGCGCAGCAATCGGGAATCCGCGTACATTGCCTGTTGCCGGTGATGGCACCGGACAGCGAGGTCGGGCGCGAGGCGCTGAAGGACTTTTCCAAATATACCGGCATGGCCGTCGAGAAAATCATCGAAGACAAGGGCATGAAGCCGCCCGTCACGCCGGCGATCGTCGGCAAGGCCGTGGTCGAAATTCTGACGGATCCCGTGAATGCAGAAATCGTTGGCTTCAGGATTACCGGTGCCGGCCTGCACCCGATCAAGCAAGGCTAGGGCCCTATCGGTTCTGACTGAATCAGAGCCGAGGCTCCATTTTTATTGTTTTGACGCGTTTTCTACGCAGATAAGTCTACGCAATCTGCGCAAGCTTGATTGCTATGCGAACCGGATTCCACCCCCGAGGGCATGCTTGGCTCGAAACGCCATAGGTCACAGCGTGCCGCGGCGGCGTTTCGGGCTCACGCGCCTTTCGGCGACTCTTTCGGAATCTCGAACACCAGACAGGTTGTGGTGGCGTGCGCCAGCAGGCGGCCCTTCGCATCGGTGATGCGCGCCTCGGCGGTCGCGGCGCGGCGCCCGACGCTCAGCGTCTTGCCTTCGGTGCGCACCGGCCCGGTATCCTTGGTCATGCCCCTGATGAAGGAGATCTTGAATTCCAGCGTGGTGTAGCCGCTACCGGCGGGCAGAGAGCTGTGCACCGCGAGCCCCATCGCGGAATCCAGCAGGGTCGCGGCATAGCCGCCGTGCACCGAGCCGATCGGGTTGTAGTGCCGAAATCCCGGCACGCTGTAAAACGCGACGTGGCCGAATTCGGCGGTCTGGTCGTATGGTTCGATGTTCTGCATGATCGGCGGCGCCGGCAATTTGCCTGCGAAGAACGCGCGGACGAAATCGAGGCCCGTCATCGACGCCATCACCTGCGTCGGTGTCACGCCATATTCGATCTTTGCGGCGGCGGACTTGTCGGTCATAGAGGCGTCCTGCGGGTAGCCGTAATGATGGAGCGAAGACGCGCTTCGCGCTTCTGCCCGACAATGACAGGAGTGAACCTACGCGCTCTTGTTCGCGCGCATCAGGTCCGCGAACCGCTGGAACAGGTAGTGCGAGTCGCGCGGTCCCGGTGAAGCCTCCGGGTGGTACTGCACCGAGAACACCGGCTTGCCGTCGAGCGCGATGCCGCAATTGGAGCCGTCGAACAGCGAGATGTGGGTTTGCGTCGCGCCCTTTGGCAACGTCGCCTGATCCACGGCAAAGCCGTGGTTCATCGAGGTGATCTCCACCTTGCCGGTGGTCTCGTCCTTGACCGGATGATTGGCGCCGTGATGGCCCTGATGCATCTTCTTGGTCTTGGCGCCGACGGCGAGGCCGAGCATCTGGTGGCCGAGACAAATTCCGAACGTCGGCGTGCCCGAATTGATCACCTGCTGAATCACCGGCACCGCATATTTTCCGGTCTCGGCGGGATCGCCGGGGCCATTACTGAGAAACACGCCGTCCGGCTTCATCGCCAGAATGTCTTCGGCCGAGGTCGTGGCCGGCACCACCGTGATCTTGCAGCCGACACCGGCCAGCAGTCGCAGGATGTTGCGCTTGATGCCGTAGTCGATCGCGACCACGTTGAATTCCGGCGCGGTCTGCCGGCCAAAACCCTGTTCCCAGACCCACGGTGTCTCGTCCCAAGTGAAGCGCTGAGCCGAGGTCACCATCGGCACCAGGTCCATGCCCTCGAGGCCGGGCCATTCGCGCGCTTCTTCCTTGAGGCCGTGCAGGTCGAACTCGCCGCTCTTGGCGTGCGCAATCACCGCGTTCGGCATGCCCTTGGAACGGATCAGCGCGGTCAACGCGCGGGTGTCGATGCCGGAGAGGCCGATGATGCCGCGGGCTTTCAGCCAGGCATCGAGATGTTTGGTGTTGCGATAGTTCGAGGGATCGGTGATCGCCGAGCGCAGGATCACGCCGCGGGCGCCCGGCGTCGCCGCCATGTTCACCGTCTCGATGTCCTCGTCGTTGGTGCCGACGTTGCCGATATGCGGGAAGGTGAAGGTGATGAGCTGCCCGGCATAGGAGGGATCGGTGAGGATCTCCTCATATCCGGTCATCGCGGTGTTGAAGCAGACTTCGCCCACCGCATGGCCTTCCGCGCCGAGGCCAAAACCCTCCAGCACGGTACCGTCGGCAAGCACGAGCAGCGCGGTCGGTTTATGGTCCGGCCAGGCAGAAGCATTTTCAGATGGGGTCATGAGCGCACTACATAGTCGCCGTATCCTGCCCCGTCAAAGCCGGAAAGGCCTCGATTCACATGCGTTTGCCGCATAATTGACAGGCAGCGGCGCGGTCTTAAGCTGACGGCTCCCGTTTTCCGCCGAATCCGCCCGAATCCGGAGCCGACATGGACAATCCGATGCCGATCTTGCTGATTCCGGGCCTTGTCAGCTCGCCCCGGATCTATGCCCCGGTCATCCCGGCGCTGTGGCGGTGCGGCCCGGTGACCGTCGCCAACCACATCCGCGACGACAATATGGGGGCGATCGCGCGCCGGATTCTGGCCGAGGCGCCGCCGCGCTTTGCGCTGGCCGGGCATTCGATGGGCGGCTACATCGCCTTCGAGATCATGCGGCAGGCCCCGGAGCGGGTGGCCCGGCTGGCGCTGATCAATACCCAGGCGCGGCCGGATACATCTGACGCGACCGAGCGGCGGCGCGGCATGATGGCGCGCGCCAAAAGCGGCGCCTATCACGAGGTGCTCGACGAGCTGTTTCCGGGCTTCGTGCATCCCTCGCGGCACGACGATGCGAGCCTGCGCCAGCTCGTCCACGACATGGGCGACGACATCGGGGTCGACGCCTTCCTCCGCCAGCAGACCGCCGTGATCGGCCGGCCCGACTCGCGCCCGGCGCTGGCGTGGATCAGATGCCCGACGCTGGTGCTGTCGGGCGATCAGGACAACACCATCCCGAATTCGCTCTCGATCGAAATGGCCAGCAACATTCCCGACGCAAAACTGGTGATCCTACCGCATTGCGGGCACATGCCGCAGCCGGAACAGCCACAGGCGACCGCGGCCGCGCTGGTCGAATGGCTCGAAGCCTAGTTGTTTCAGTGCGGCGAACGGCCTAGATCAGGCCTGGATTTTTATTTTGACGCGTTTTCTTCAGGCGAACCGGATGCCACCCTCGGATCAAGTCCGAGGGCATGCTTCGCTTGAAACCGCTTTGAGGAATTCGAGAGGAAAGAACATGCTGCGCGACGACATCAACAACGCGGTCAAGGACGCGATGCGGGCCAAGGACGAGCGCAAGCTCTCCACGCTGCGCATGGTCAATTCGACCATCAAGAACGCCGACATCGCCGCGCGCGGAGAAGGCAAGCCGCCGCTGACGGATGCCGACCTGCTCGGCGTGTTCCAGAAGATGATCAAGCAGCGCCAGGAGTCGGTCGAGCTCTACGACAAGGGCGGCCGCGCCGAACTCGCCGCCCAGGAGCGCGAGGAGATCGCGATCATCCAGGCCTATCTGCCGAAGCAGATGTCGGAGGACGACGTCAAAGCCGCAATCGCAGCCGCCATCGCCGAGACCGGCGCTGCCGGGATGAAGGATATGGGCAAGGTGATCGCCGTGCTGCGGGCGAAATTCGCAGGCCAGATGGATTTTGGCAAGGCCAGCGGCATGGTGAAGGCGGCGCTGTCGGGCTAGTCGCTATCCCGGAACCAGCGGGAGCAACGGGGGTTTGTAGGAACGGAGGAAGACATGGCCGATCAGCAAGCCCCACCCGCCGGTCCCGATCTGGCAGCAGGCATCGCGCTTTCAGAATTTTCCGGTCCGATGCTGCTCGGCCATGTCGGCGACGAAGAAGTTCTGCTGGTACGCTCCGGCGCCGGGATTTTTGCGATCGACGCGCATTGCAGCCACTATCACGGGCCGCTCGCCGAAGGGATCGTGACGGGCGAAGGCATCCGTTGCCCCTGGCATCACGCCTGCTTCGATTTGCGTACCGGCGAGGCGACCCGCGCGCCGGCGCTCGCGCCGATCGCGGTGTGGAAGGTCGAGCATCTAGGCGATCGCATTTTCGTTCGCGAAAAGCAGGCGCAGCCGAAACCGGATGTCAAAGGCGCGGTCGATGCGCCCGGCAGGATCGTCATCGTCGGCGGTGGCGCGGCCGGATTTGCCGCGGCCGAGATGCTGCGGCGGCAGGATTATCGCGGCAGTATCGTGATGCTGAGCCAGGACGCCGTCGCCCCGGTCGACCGGCCCAATCTATCGAAAGACTATCTCGCCGGCAGTGCGCCGGAGGACTGGCTGCCGCTGCGGCCGGACGATTTTTATGCGACGGCCAATATCGATCTTAGGCTCAACACCGAGGTCACATCGATCGATACCACGGCGCGTCGCGTAGTTCTCGCCGGCGGTGAAACCGTGGCCTACGACCGGCTGTTGCTCGCGACCGGCGCGGAGCCGGTGCGCCTGCCGATCCCGGGCGCAGACCAGCCCCATGTCCATGTGCTGCGGTCGCTGGCCGACAGCCGCGCAATCATCGGGTTGGCGGACGGCGCGCGCCGTGCCATCGTGATCGGCGCAAGTTTTATCGGGCTCGAAGCCGCGGCGGCGTTGCGCGCCAGGGATGTCGAGGTCCACGTCGTCGGACTGGAGCAGCGTCCGATGGAGCGCGTGCTGGGGCCGGAACTGGGCGATTTCGTCCGCTCGCTGCATGAAGAGCACGGCGTCATCTTTCACCTCGGCGACACCGTCACGGCCATCGACGGCAAGCGCGTGACGCTGAAGAGCGGCGGGGCGCTTGAGGCGGATGTGGTCGTCGTTGGCGTCGGCGTTCGCCCGCGGCTTGCACTAGCCGAGAAGGCCGGCCTCGCTGTCGACCGCGGCGTCACGGTGAATGCCTATCTCGAAACCAGCGTTGCCGGCGTCTATGCCGCCGGCGATATCGCGCGCTGGCCCGATCCGCACACCGGCGAGAGCATTCGCGTCGAACATTGGGTGGTGGCGGAACGCCAGGGCCAGACCGCGGCGCGCAACATGCTGGGGCAGCGCCAAGTCTTCGACGCCGTGCCGTTTTTCTGGAGCCAGCATTACGACGTGCCGATCAACTATGTCGGCCACGCTGAAAAGTGGGACGAAATCGCCGTTGAAGGCAGCATCGCCGGGAAAGATTGCCTGCTGCGCTACAAGAACGGGGGGCGGGTGCTCGCTGTCGCGTCGATCTATCGCGATACCGCAAGCCTTGAGGCCGAATGGGCCATGGAGCAGGCGGCGGCGTCTTAGGGCGCAGATAAAGTCTCTCCCCGTCATGCCCGGGCTTGTCCCGGGCATCCATGTCTTTAAAGTCCGGCGGCACAAAAAGAAGACGTGGATGGCCGGAAGTCCGGCCATGACGATGGACGGAAACATGCTCACCGAAGCTTCTACCTACGACGAGCTCTACCGCAACTTCCGCTGGGACGTGCCCGCGCGCTTTAACATCGCGATCGCGTGTTGCGATCGCCATGCCGACGGCACCGGCCGGCTGGCGCTGGTCTATGTCAACGATGACGGCACCACGACGCGCACCTCGTTCGACGAGGTCGCCGACATGTCGCGCCGCTTCGCCAATGTGCTGGTCGCCGACGGGCTGGAGCGCCGCGACCGCGTCGCGGTGTTCCTGTCGCAGTCGCTGGAACTGCCGATCGCCCATCTCGCGGCCTATCGCGCCGCCATGATCTCGATTCCGTTGTTCGCGCTGTTCGGCGAGGACGCGCTGGAGTTTCGGCTGTCGAATTCGGAAGCCAAGGCCATCGTCACCGACGAAGCCGGCTGGGAGAAACTGTCGAAAATCCGCGATCGGCTGCCCGGGCTGAAGAACATCTACATCATCGGCGACAAGGCGCCGGCCGGCACAAAACCGTTCTGGCCGTCCCTGAAAGCGGCCTCGCCTGATTTTGTCACCATCGATACCTCGGCTGACGATCCCGCGCTGATCATCTACACCTCGGGCACGACGGGTAACCCGAAGGGCGCGCTGCATGCGCACCGCGTTGTGCTCGGCCATCTGCCCAATGTCGAGATGTGCCACAATTTTTTGCCGAGACCCGGCGACCTGATGTGGACGCCGGCCGACTGGGCCTGGATCGGCGGGCTGATCAACGGGCTTTACGCGTTCTGGTATCACGGCATTCCACTTGTCGGTCATCGCGCGCGAAAATTCGAGCCGCAGGCGGCGATGGCGATGATGGCTGAACTCGGCATTCGCAACGTGTTCCTGCCGCCGACCGCGCTGAAACTGATGCGGCAGGCCGATGTAAAAAACCGTGGGGTGAAACTGCGCAGCATTTTCACCGGCGGTGAATCGCTCGGCGGCGAGTTGCTGGGCTGGGTGCGCGAGACTTTTGGTATCGATGCGCACGAGGTGTTCGGCCAGACCGAGTGCAATCTGGTGATCGGCAGCAACTCGAACCTGTTTCCGATCCGGCCCGGCTCGATGGGCAAGGCGACGCCCGGCTTCGACGTCCGTATCGTCAACGACCAGGGCGAGGAATTGCCGCGCGGACAGCGCGGCGTTATCGGCGTGCGCCAGCCCTGCCCGTGCACCATGATCGAATACTGGAAGAACCCGGACGCGACGGCAAAAAAATATGCCGGCGATTTTTTACTGACCGGCGATCTCGGCGTCCAGGATGAGGACGATTACTTCTGGTACGTCAGCCGCGAGGACGACGTCATCACCACGGCCGGCTATCGCGTCGGGCCGTCGGAAATCGAGCACACGCTGATGAAGCATCCGGCGGTGGCGATGTCGGCGGTGGTCGGCATTCCCGATCCGATCCGCACCGAATCGATCAAGGCCTGGATCGTGCTGCGCCCGGGCTTCAAGCCCGACGACGCCTTGGCGCGCGAGATCCAGGAGTTCGTGAAAGTGCAACTCGCCGCCCACGAATATCCGCGCTTCGTCCAGTTCGCCGAAACGCTGCCGATGACGGCGACCGGCAAGGTGCTGCGGCGCGAGCTGCGCGCGCTGGGCTGAGGGACGCTTATGGGTTCCCGGGTGGCGCGGCGCGCGCATCGGAAGACGTTCGGCGGCGCATCGAAGATGGCGGGCGCTTGTAGAGCTCGCTAAAGCTGGAATTGAACCGTCGCAGGCTTCGAAAACCGGCGCGCAAGGCAATCTCCGTCATCGTGAGGCTGGTCTCGTCGAGCAGACGCTTTGCCCGCTGGATCCGCGCGGTGCACGCCAATTGCGTCGGCGACGCGCCGAGATGCCGCTCAAACAGCCGGGTCAAATGGCGGGCGCCGACACCCAGGCGATCAGCCAATCGTTCCACCGTCGCCCCTTCACCATCAAGGGCACCCTCATCGACAATGAGACGGATCGCCCTCTCGACAGTCGCCAGAGTGCCTTTCCATGCGGACGAGGTTGGCGCCGCTTCCGGCCGGCACCGCAGGCAGGGCCGAAAGCCGGCGGCTTCGGCGGCGGCCGCGCTCGGTAGAAATTCGACATTGCGACGCAGTGGCAATCTGACCGGGCACACGCAGCGGCAATAGACGCCCGTGCTGCGAACGCCGATGAAGAAGCGCCCGTCATAGGCCGGGTTGCGCACGCGCCAGGCCGCTTCACAGGTCGCGTTGTCCAGCATGATCTTCCGTTCGGCCCAAGAGGATGGAGTCCGGATTTGGCGAGCAGCACACGGACCCTTCGTGAGACATCATCGCATCCACGCAGCGATCGTGGCATGCGACGAAGGAGTAGTAAACAATATGCAAACCGAACAAAGCCGCGAATTGGTTCAGCAGGTCTGGACCGCATTTTCGACCAGGGAACCAGACAGGATTGCCGCTTTCTTTACAGATGACGCCGAGTGGATCGCGCCGAGGGCAAACGCGACGGCGGTCGCCTTGGGCGTCACCGATCACATGAAGGGGCCCGCCGAGATCGCCGCCTTCGTGGCCCATGGCATGCAGCGATTGTACAAGGACGTTGCCATCAAGTTCCTCGGGTTTCACGCCGACGGCCGGTTCGTCATTGTCGAAGAGGAGATGACCGCAACGCTGCCGAACGCACAGCCTTACCGGTTGAGATACTGCTTCATCTTCGAATGCCGCGAGGGGCGCGTTGCTCGCGTGCAGGAGTACATGGATACGATGAGCGGCCACCGCCAGGTGTTCGGCGCCGGGCACCCGCTTGCGTCGAGTTTGCCGCTGTCGCGTCCCGCTTGAGACAGCCGGCAGTTCGCCGGGACGGCGGGGTAATTGAGAATCCGGTAAGCGCGGGACGACAGTTAGCCCGGCGTCGCGATCCCCATCGCCTTCAGCGCGGCCAGCATCCGCTGCGGCGGCGCCATCTTGATCGCCAACGGTTGCCCGGTCTCCAGCAGGCTCTTCAGGCTCGACAGGATCGCCGGCCAGCCCTGGCGGCCGCCTTCGAGGATGTCGTCGCTGAGGTCGCGGTCGTGCGATTGCAGCATCGTCAGTTTCACGGCGTCGCCGGCCTGCTCGATCTCGTAGGTGACCAGCGTCGGCCCGAGCTTCTCGATCAGTTCCGGCCAGTTGACGTTGAAGGTGACCGTGAGCTTGCGCGGCGGGTCGTATTCGATCACCTCGCCGCTGATGTGCAATGCGTCATCCGGCGTGCGTACGACGTAGGCCCCGCCGACTTTCTGATCGACCTCGACCGCGTTGCCGAAAAAGTACTTCCGGCTGAATTCGGCCGTCGTCAGCGCCTGCCACACCTTCTCGGGCGTCGAGGCGATGTAGATGGTGTAGACGATGGCCGGCTTAAAGGTGTTGATATCCATCGCAGGACTCAGTTTTCCATCTTGAGTGCTTCGAACGGGATTTCCAGCGGCTGTCCGGTTTCCAGAATGCTCTTGAGGCTGGACAGGATCGCGGGCCACCCTTTCGAGATCCCGTTAAAGAACTGGCTGCCCTCCGAAAAGCCTTCATGGGTCAGCGTCAGTTTCACGAGCTTGCCATAGGGTTCGAGCACAAACGTGGCGAGGGCGGGAAACTCGTTCTTGTAGGTGTCGGACAGGTTGATGAACGTATAGGCCAGCCGCTTTGGGGGATCGCACTCGACCACCTTGCCGGCGTCGGAAACGCTGCCGTCGCTCCGCACCATTTCAAAAGATGAACCCACTTTCCAGTCCGACCGCAGACGTGCGCCGAACCAGTAACGTTCGGTGAAATTGCCATCGGTCAGTGCGTGCCAGAGTTTCTCCGGCGTGGTCTCGATATAGGTGGTGTAGACGAATTCGGGCTTAGGCACAGGAAGTCTCCATTGCGATCGACGGTAGATCAGAGGGGAGGGCATGTCCGGTCTCCAGCAGGCTCTTCAGGCTCGCGATCACCATCGGCCAGCCGCCGGAGATGTCGCGCAGGGTCTTGCCGCCTTCGTCGAGATTGTCGTGCGTCACGGTCAGCTTGACGGTGGCGCCATGCGGCTCGAGATCGAAGGTGACGCGCGAGATCTGTTCGCGCTTGGCTTCCGCGGAGCAGGGGTCCCAGGTGTAGGCCAGCCGTTTCGGCGGATCCGATATCAGCACCTTGCCCTCGTTGGTCGGCTTGCCCCCGCTGCCAAATGTGTAAGGCGATCCGACCTTCCAGTCGGAGGCGATCCGGTAGCCGAACCAGTAGCGCTCGGTGAAGTCGCCGTCGGTCAGCGCCTGCCAGAGCTTGTCGGCCGTGGTTTCGATATAGGTGACGTAGACGAACTCGGGCCGGCTCATCGCGCTGCTCCCGCCGCATTCGCCGGCGCCGCGGCCTCGTACCAGGGTGCGTAGAGCACTTTGCCGCCTTCGATGAAGCTCTTGAGGCTGGACAGGATCAGCGGCCAGCCCCTGGCAACGCGCTCGAGCACCGGACTGCCGGGCTTGAAGCCGTCATGGACTATCGTCAGCCGGACCTGGCCGCGTTGGCGCTCGATGTCGAAGGTAACGCGCGACGCCCTGCCGCCGTCTGATCCGTCGTGAGCGCGGAACGAGTAGGCGAGCCGGTGCGGCGGGTCATATTCGAGCACCTCGCCGGTGACGTTGCTATCGTGGTGGGCCAGCCGCAGCAGGAACGGCGAGCCGATCTCCCAGTCCGAATGCACGGAATTGCCGTGCCAGTACTGCTCCGACATCTTCGCGTCGGTCAGCGCCGCGAACACGCGCTCCGGCGTGGCGGCGATATAGATGGTGTAGACGAATTCGGGCTTACTCATCGCGCTTCTCCAGTTGCCGTTTCAACTCGCTGAGCGCGGTGAGCTTGCCGCGCTCGAATTTCTTGATCCAGCGTTCGCCGATCTGATGGATCGGGACGGGATTGAGGTAGTGCAGTTTTTCGCGGCCATGTTTCAGCGTGCTCACGAGGTTGGCCGCTTCGAGAATCCCAAGGTGCTTCGTCACCGCCTGCCGCGTCATGGCGAGGCCGTCGCAGAGTTCGTTCAGCGTCTGTCCGTTCTGGGCGTGAAGCCGGTCCAGCAGCGAGCGTCGTGACGCATCGGCCAGCGCTTTGAAGACTTCATCCATGGCTGACATAATAGGCAACCAAATGGTTGCATGTCAAGTCCCGGCCTTCACGGACTTGCGGGGGCGGGCAGCCGGCGAATTTGAAGGCGGCGGTTAAACATGCGAGCCTCGTTCCATCACATCGGGAAACGACCGGGGAACCACAATGAAAGCTGCCTTCATCGAACGACACGGCGGACCGGAGGTTCTCAAATTCGGGGAGATGCCGGATCCGGTGGCCCCATCCGGCGAGGTCGTGGTCGACATCGCTGCGGCCAGCGTCAACGGCGCGGACTGGAAGGTGCGCGAGGGCAAATCCGGTCAGCTTGCGCGTTTCCCCTATATTCTCGGACGGGATTTTTCCGGCGTGGTTTCCGCAATCGGGGAAGGTGTTTCGGATCTGCGCGTCGGCGACGAGGTGTTCGGCGTCTGCGACGTCGGCCAGGAGGGCGCCTATGCGGAGAAGATCGCGATCAAGGCGGCCATCGTCGCCAAAAAGACCGGCGGCCTGTCCCATGTCGATGCCGCAGCCCTGGCGTTGGCCGGATTGACGGCGATTTGCACCGTCGAAGATACGTTGAAGCTGAAGGCCGGTGAAACCATCCTGATCCAGGGCGGCGCCGGCGGTGTCGCCAGCTTTGCCATCCAGTTGTCGAAACATCTCGGCGCCCGCGTGATCACGACCGCGAGCAGGTCGAACCATGATTACCTGCGCGAGATCGGCGCCGACGAGATCATCGACTACAATGCGGTGGATTTTACCAAGGTGGTGAGCGACTGCGACGCGGTCTTCGATACTGTCGGCGGAGATGTCGCGCAGCGATCCTTCGCGGTGTTGAAGCCAGGCGGCCGGGCAGCCTTCATTGCTTCGGGACCGCAGGCGCCAAAGCCGGATCGCAGCGATGTCGTTGCCCTGCGGCCCAGCGTCGGCCGCGACCGGCGGCATCTCGAACGCATCCTCGAACTGGTTGGCATCGGCGCCGTCCGGCCGCCGGAAGTGACGCGCTACAAGCTAAGCGAGGCGGTGACCGCGCATGAGGTGAGCCAGTCGCGCCACTTTCGCGGCAAGCTGGTTTTTCTGGTTCGTTGAAGCTTCGGGAAAGCCGGCGCGCGGTTCAACGTTTCTGGTACGGATGAAAAATGTAGTCCTTCGCCTTCACGGCCACGTGGCACGCGTGTCCGCAATCCGAGGGGCTGGGATCGGCCGCGAACGTGTCGGATGCGGCTTCATAATTGAACAGCGCGTATCCCCATCCGCCGCTTTTCGGAAATCTTGCGCTGTCCTTTTCCATGACGAAGGCCTGCGAGAACACGTCAGGCACATCCACGGCGAAAGGAGCCTCCGTGCTCTTCTTCGGCTTCCACTGCAGCTTCGCGATCATGGCGCCGTCCGGGAACGGCTTGCCGTTGCCGGGGATGCCGGCCTTGTAGGCTTCGATCATGGCCGGATTGGCGACGATCACCTTCAGCACTTCGTCGGTTCGGGCGGAAGAGACCACGGCCCAGTCCTCGTATCCCCTGAAGTCGGAGAACGCGACGCCGTCAGGCGTTTTCAGTGCGTATTTGTCTTGCGCGCAAACGGCCGCGCCGCCGAGGGCGGCGAGCACGGCTGTCGCGAGGACGATTTTGAACTTGTTGTTGCTCTTCATGGCTGATCCTTTCCCGAATTGTCGTCGACCGAACTCTCAGAGGTTGATCACCGGCAAATTGTTTTTGCTTGAGCGTAGTGCAAGGCGAGTGGACTTCGCTATGATATCCTCTTGAACGAGCCAGCAAAGATTGGCCGGTAACCGGGTGGAAAAAACATGGGTGGTCGCGTCAGACTCGCAATTCTCGTCGCATTTTCAATCGCCTGCGCCCATGGCGCCGCTTCGGAACCGCAGAAGATCGGCAGCCCCCCGGAAGCCTCCAACATGAAGCTGGTCGGGTATAACGACCTGCAGGCCCGCAGCGCCTATCAGCCGACCATTCATCACCAGGGCGATCGCTGGATCGCCTATATCGGTCATCACGGCGGCACCGATGACATTCCAACGCCGGTCAATCCGCAGACCGGCAAGGCCGAACCCAACGGCACCTCGATCGTCGACGTCACCGATCCCGCGCAGCCGAAATATCTGCGCCATATTCCGGGGCAGGAAGGAAAGTACGAGGCCGGCGGCGCGCAGATGGTGCGGATTTGCGACGGCAAGCAACTGCCGAAGGGCGATCGCGATGCGGTCTATATGTTGCGAACTTTCGGCGGCGAAGCACATGAGATCTGGAATGTCGCCGATCCCGCCAATCCGGTGCTGATCACGCGGCTCGGCGGTTTGAAGGACACCCACAAGAACTGGTGGGAGTGTGACACCGGTATCGCGTTTCTGGTCTCCGGCGCGCCGGACTGGCGCACCCGTCGCATGACGCAGGTCTATGATCTCAGCGATCCCGCCCATCCCGTCAAAATTCGCGATTTCGGATTGCCCGGCCAAGAGCCCGGCTCGACCGGCGCGGTGCCGACCGAACTGCATGGCCCGATCTCGACCGGTCCCTCCGGCAACCGGGTCTATTTCGGTTACGGCACCAACAGGGGCGGCTTCGTGCAAATCGTCGACCGCGACAAGCTCATCAACGGACCAAAGGAGCCGACACCGGACAATCTGCGTCTGCCGGAAATTTCGCGGATGCCGATGTCGGCGCTTAACGGGGCGCATACGACGTTTCCGATGCTGGGCATGCCGATCGCCGAATTCGCCAAGGACAAGGACGGCAAGAACCGCGACATCGTGATGATCGTCGACGAGGCGATCCTGAACGAGTGCAGCGAGCCGCGGCAGATGGTGTGGTTCGCCGACGTCACGGTCGAGAACCGCCCGATGATGATCTCGAGCTACACCGTGCCGGAGGCGAGCGGCGATTTCTGCGAGCGCGGCGGGCGGTTCGGCTCGCATTCCTCCAACGAGAGCATGGCGCCGGTCTACTACAAGAAGATGGCGTTCATCGCCTTCTTCAATGCCGGCGTCCGCGCGCTCGACATCCGCGATCCCTATCATCCCCGGGAGGTCGGCTATTTCATTCCGTCGATCACGGCGGCGACCGACAAGCGCTGCGTCACCATCGACGGCAAGGACCGCTGCAAGGTCGCGATCCAGACCAACAATGTCGAAACCGACGAGCGCGGTTACGTCTATATCGTCGATCGCGCCAATACCGGGTTGCACATTCTGGAACTGACCGGCCCGGCACGCGCCGCCGCCGGCCTGCCCTAGGGATGTGACGGGTGCGGCGCTGGCTCATCATCGCGGCGGGGATTGTCGCGCTTGGCGTGTTGTCGGCTGGCGCCGCCTATGAGCGTGCCGGGTCGGGAATCGGGGAATGGCAGGAGATCGCCTGGCCGTTTCCCCGCGACGGCTGGCCCGCGGGCAAGGCGTTCCGCTGTGGTGCAGCCGGTTGCGGCGGCGAGGTCGAGGTCTATGTCCGTCCCAAGATCGGCTTCTGCAATTGCGACACTGGCGTTGCCGATGACGACGAAGTCGATCGCGTCGCGGATCTCGATCTGATGAGCGAACATTTCGTGCCGCTGGAGCCCGGCAGGGCGGTTCGCATCGCCGAAATGGCGGGGCGTATCAGGCCCTACGAACTCGCGATGTCCGATGGCTCGCGGCATAGCGCTGTCGGTATCGCGGTGTCGCACCGCTGTGATTTGATGGTCGCGGTAGCAAAAGGCAGCGCCGATGCGACAGCCGTCGAGCGCACTGCGCTGGACTTTCTGGGTTCGGTGAAGATGTCGAACTGGATGGCCGCGGCGATGGAAGGCCGCTAGCGAGGGAGCCCTAGTAACCCAGCGCCTGTCCGGTGCCGTCACGCGGATCGTTCGCCCCAAAGAGCCTGTTTCGGCCGACCGGCTTTCCTCCAAGTTTGGGAGCGCCGACAAGAATCGCCGCGACGTGATTTGTCGGTTCCGAGTTCTCGAACCGGTGTCCCATGCTCTCCAGCGCCTTGCCGGTATCGGGCGAGAGCGCGTAGGGCTCCGTATGCGTCACCTCCGGCAGCCACTGGTTATGGATGCGGGGAGCGTCGACGGCCTCCTGAATGTCCATCTGGAAATCGACGACGTTCAGGATGGTTTGCAGAACCGTGGTGATGATCCGGCTTCCGCCCGGAGTGCCGAGGATGAGGACAGGCTTGCCGTCCCTCGTCAGAATACTTGGCGTCATCGAACTTCGCGGTGTCTTGCCCGGCACGATGGCGTTCGCTTGGCCTTGGACAGATCCGTAACCATTGGCGGCGCCCGGGTTCGGCGTGAAATCGTCCATCTCGTCATTCATCAAAACACCCGTGCCCGATGCAACGACCTTCGCGCCGAACTCGTCATTGAGCGTAACCGTCATCGAAACGGCGTTGCCGGCATCGTCGATGATCGAGAAGTGCGTCGTGTTGCTGCCTTCGTGAGGCGCGACGCCTTGCCTGATATCGGCGGAGATTCCGGCCTTGTCCGGCTTTATCGTGTTCCGGATTTTTGTTGCATAGCTCTTGTCGATCAGCTTTTGGACCGGAATGGCGGCAAAGTCGGGATCGCCAAGACCGCTTCGATCGGCATAGGCGTGACGCATCGCCTCGATTTCGTAGTGCAACGCCTGGGCAGATCCCCACCCCAGTTCGCGAAGTGGGTAGCCCTCCAGAATGTTCAGCATCTCGCAGACGGCGACACCGCCCGAACTGGGCGGAGGCGCCGAGATCACGTGATAGCCGCGGTAATCGCACTCGATGGGTGCGAGCTCGCGGGTCCTGTAGCTATCCAGATCCTCCTGATCGATAATCCCCCCGCCCGCCCGGCTAGCCTTGACGATGGCCGCTCCGGTCTCGCCTTTGTAAAAGCCGTCGGCGCCGTGCTTTCCGATCAAACGCAGCGTGCCCGCAAGGTCGGGCTGCACCAGCCGTTGGCCGGCGACAAAAGGCTGTCCCTTGTTGAGAAAAATTTGGGCGGTGGCCGGAAATTTTCTGAAATCCTCGGTCGCGGCAGCGAGCTTGTCGACGTCGCCCTGGTCGAGGATAAATCCGTTTTCGGCCAGTTTGATCGCCGGCTCGATCAGCGAAGCCCGCGTCATCGTCCCATACCTGTGTCGCGCATATTCCAGGCCCGACACGGTGCCGGGGACGCCAACCGCCAGCCAGCCAGTGGTGGTCAGGCCCTTGATAACGTTTCCGTCCTTGTCGAGGTACATGTCCCGGGTCGCTGCGCGGGGAGCCTTCTCGCGAAAGTCGAGGAAGGTCTTTCGTCCATCGGCAAACCAGACCGTCATGAAGCCGCCGCCGCCCAGATTGCCGGCAGCGGGATAGACGACGGCCAGCGCGTAGCCGACCGCGACCGCGGCATCGATCGCACTGCCGCCGCGCTTGAGAATGTCGACGCCGACCTCGGTCGCCAGGTGCTGTGCACTGACCACCATGCCTTTTCCCGCAGCGACCGGCCTCACCGAGGCGGCGTTGGCGACTGATCCCTCGGCCAGCGGCCAAACGCAGGCGACGAGCAGGCAGGCTCCCGTCAATGCTCCGAAAAGGATGTCGCGTAACCCCGGCCTGGTCTTCAGTTCGCGGCTTGAAACTGCCAAAGACATGAAACTCCTCTCTCCTTTCGCGCCGCCGCATAGCCGCGAAACACTGCCGGAGTCTAATCAATTCCGCTGACTTGTTCCTGCTAATTCGGTATCGTGCGGTCCGGCCCGCCGGGGCCGCATGCCGCTCCCAAGTGCTTCAGCAGGGTGATGTCGAAATGCTACTTGCGCGCCGTTTAGCTTCCGCCGCGACGACATGCTTGCTGATCACACACGGATTTCTGCCTTTGTTGATGGCAACCGCGCCATCCCCGGCCGCAGCGGCATCCGGCAGCTGCGCGACGTCGGCGGAAGTCACCGCATTGCCGTCGCCGGTGGCGCCCTGGACCGGCGCACCGCTGCGCGTCATGGTCGTCACCGAAAAGCCCGTCGAGGGCGTGCTGTCGCTGATCGCGCCGGACGGAACCGTGGCCGTCAAATCGTCCGACCGTCACGACGGGCCGCCTTATGCCTGGTTCGCCGAGATCGCAGCCCCCGCCGCCGGTACCTGGCGCGCGACGCTGTCGGGCGGCACGGCAGCGGATTGCAACCCGGTCACGCGCGAGATCGCCGTCAGCGGCAGGAAGCCGGAGTTTCGCATTCCGGCGGGCAGCATCTGGCAGGTGCGCGATAGCTGGAACAGCACCAACGAAGCGCTGTTCTCGGCCTGGATCGCAAAGCTGTTCGACGGGCCGCCCGACCAGAATCTGGACTGGAAAGTCTGGTATGAAGTGCTGCGCGATCAATCGCGCAATTTCCTCTACAATCATCTCGGACGCAACGAAGACAAGACGCAGACGGGCTCGCGCCCCGACTGCGCCGACTTCGTCTATTTCCTGCGCGCCTATTTCGCATTCAAGATGGGGCTGCCGTACGGCTATTCGAATTGCTCGCGCGGCATCGGCGGCAGTCCGCCGAAGTGCTACCAGTGGTTCGACGTCGAGCATCCCGAGGTGACGCGTCCGCCGCCGCCACCCGACCCAAATCCTGCGCCGGCCGCCGCCGCGCCGCCCACGGAGCCGCCGAAATTGCTCGGGATCTTCAACCGTTCGCCGCCGCCGCCGGCCGAGCCGACCGCTGCGGAGCCCGCTGCCAAGGCGTCTCCGCCCAAGCCGAAGCCGCCGACAAATTTCGGCGAATATCTGCGCGACGTCGGCGACGTCGTTCACACCGGCGCGGTGCGCGCGGGCGACGACAATGCCGATTTCTACACCGTGCCGCTGACCGAGAAGGCGTTGCGCCCGGGCACGGTATATGCCGATCCCTATGGCCACGTGCTGATGCTGGTGCGCCGCGTTCCCGAGCTGAACGGCACGCCGGGCGTCTTCCTCGCCGTCGACTCGGAGCCGGACGGATCGGTGACGCGCAAGCGCTTCTGGCGCGGCAATTTCCTGTTCGCGCACGAACCCACGCTCGGCGCCGCCGGCTTCAAGCATTTCCGCCCCATCGTGAAGGAAAAGAACGGCCCGTTGAAGCGGCTGAGCAATGCCGAGATCGGCAAGAATGCGAGTTACGGCGATTATTCGGCCGAGCAGTCGCAAATGCCGATGGAGGATTTCTACGATCGCATGGACGACGTGATGTCGCCCGATCCGCTCGATCCGGTGAAGGCGATGACGGACGCCATCACCAGCCTCACCGAGCAGATCAAGACGCGCGTGACTTCGATCGAGAACGGACGAAAGTGGCAGGCCAAGTCAGCCGGCGACGCCACCATGCCGGACGGCGCTTCGATCTTCGCCGCGACAGGCGCCTGGGAAGATTTCTCGACGCCGGCGCGCGACTTCCGCCTCTTGATCGCCGTCGATGTGGTGCGGAATTTTCCCGATCGCTTCGCCCGTCGCTCGGACCGCTACGCCCTGCCGGCCGGCAAAAGCGTCGCCGACGTCAAGGCCGAACTGCAGGGCATGTTGGCGTCCGAACTGGCCTCACGCAAGATCACCTATACGCGCAGCGACGGCTCGCCGTGGACGCTGTCGGTCAAGGACGTGGTCGATCGGGCCGTCGAGTTCGAGATGGCCTACAACCCCAACGACTGCGTCGAGCTGCGATGGGCCGCGGCCGCTGGTAGCGACGAGGCCGCGACCTGCAAGCGTCATGCGCCGGCGGCGCAACGCGACAAGATGTCGAGTTACCGCGCCTGGTTCCGCGAGCGGCACTGGCCCGCGCATAGTTAGGCGGGGTCTGGGCCGATACCGGCGAAGCGTACTGCGATCAAGCCGGATGGACGCGCACGCGTCCTTGCGTTGCGCGTCTGAGCGAAGAACGCGCTTCTAGAATGGAACCACGACCCCACCTGCTGATTTGAGTTCCGCAGGCACCAGAGTGAAGAGGGTACGATGAACAAGGTCAAATACCGGCTGAATAACCCACGTCTGGCGCCACGCCGGACGAAACTTGAGATTCCCGGTTGGGCCGGCACGCGCGACCCGCGCGCAAACGGTTCACGCGAGCAGGTATGGCATTGTGTGCCGTTTTCGGAGGGCGCTCAATACGGGATCGAGTTGTTCTACCCCTATGACTTCGAACTGCACGTCAGCACCAAAGACGGCCATTTGAGCTTCGAGGCCGATTGGGGAGAGCCGCCGGACGGCGGCGCCGAGTGGCCGCCGTTCCGGAATTTCGGCGATACCTTCTACACCTATCAGATCCTGCTCGATCTCAAGGTCGAGAAGGGCATGGCGGTTCGCAGCGAACCACACCCGCGATTCTATACTGATCGCAGCGATACCGTGCCGGTCGCGGTACCGGCTCTGATCCGAAACTGGTGGCCGATGCTGTTCTTTTGCGTGTTCAAGGCGCCTGCGGAGGGGCGGACGCATATTTTCAGGCCGAACGAACCTTTCGCTCAGATGATTGTGATCCCGGAGGAAGCCAATTTCGATCTCGAACCGATGAGCGAGGAGGAATGCGCCGAGCGCGAACTGCAATCGCGGCGCATCTATGCCAATCGCCCGAACTTATCGGCCGGGACCGAGTGGACGTCCGTTACTAACACAGTGTTCGACGGCACCTACCGCCATTTGCACCGCGCCGCGAAGGAAAAAGCCCGGCGGGAATAGGATAAAAAACAGGACCCGGAGGGTCCCGTTTCATATGTCGTGCGCGCGTCGCTCAATAGTCGCGGCGATAGAAGCTGTGATGGTGATGATGGTGGTGGTGATGGTATCGGCGATACCTGGGCACCACGACCACGCGCGGATAGTAGCTGTGATGATGCCGGTAAAAGCTATGGTGGTGGTGATGATGATGATGATGATGGTAGAATTGAGCCAACTGGACGTTCTCCGTCGTGGGAGCTGGCGTCGATTCGTCAACGGCCTGCAGCAGAGCGACGGCGTTCGGAATCGGCTCCAGCAGGTCGGCGTATGAATTAGCTCGCAAAACGTCCGCCGGAGCCGGCGCAGGACCGGCCTCGGCGGCGGTAAACGAGCCTAGCGTCGCCACCGCTCCCAGTATTCCAGCGATCTTCTTGTCCATGGCTATTCCTTCGGTTCGTGGGCGCCGGGCATAATGCCGGTAAGCCGCAACGCCATGGATTGCCGAATGTTCCCGGTATAATTGACAAGTTGTCTTCCACGGTTCTGAAAGACAGAAGTAAAAAAATACGGCGATGCCGCACTTCCGCAATCACGCAGGGGTGCGGCGTTTTTAATGCCGGAACGATAACGGTCGCTGTTGTGCGGGATTCGTCATTCATGTGGCCGCGGGGTTGGCGCAATATCTTCATTTGCCGCGACCGCATTATGCAACGAATGCTGCTAGGTCGCCGTTGACCTCAGAAATGCAGGGCTGGCCGCGAACTGCCTCACCCCGCAATCGCACCCCAATTCGACGCCAGGTTCTCCGCGGCGCGCAGCGACAGGGCGAACACCGTGTAGGTCGGATTTGAAGCGCCGCAGGTCGGGAAGATGCCGGGTCCGGCGACGTAGAGGTTCGGCACCTCGTGGGTCTGGCCGAAACTGTTGACGACGGAGTTATCGGCGCCGGTTCCCATGATGGTGCCGCCCATCAGATGGATCGCCGGCATCGCGGTGCGCAACTGCCATACCTCCTTGGCGCCGGCCGCGCGGGCAATCTTCTGACCTTCCTCGAAATTGGCGTTCCACAGCGCCGCTTCGGTATCGTCATAGTTATGGACGATGCGCGCGAGCGGCATTCCGAACTCGTCCTTCTGGGTCACCAGCTCGACACGGTTCTCGATCTTCGGCTGCTCTTCGCATGCCGCCGTGAAACGGGTGAATTCCCTGACGGCGCGCTTCATGAAGTCGGCGAGAGCGGGGCCGAACAAATCAGGCCGGGCGTTGTGAAGGCCGGTCAGGCCGCTCGCCTTGGCGGCGCCGCCGCAGACCAGCAAGGTCGAGCCGAACGCACCCTTGTGGGCCGTCTTTGAATAACGCTCGTAGGACATGAACTGGCCGCCGATGGTGCCTTTGGCACCTTCGAGATCGCCGTCGAACATCGCATTGGTGACCGCCGTGAAATGCGTCATGATGTATTTGCCGACCAGACCGCTCGCATTGGCGAGGCCGTTCGGATGCTTGTCGGTCGCGGAATTGAGCAGCAGCCGCGGGTTCTGCGCCGCCCATGACGCGCACACGACGACGCTGGCCGGCTGGATATGCTTTTCGCCGTCGCGATCGACATATTCGACTCCGGTCGCCTTCTTGCCGGACGCGTCGGTGAGGACGCGCGTCACCGTGCTCAGCGCCCGTACCTCGGCGCCGGCCGCCCGCGCTTCGCCCAGGTAAGTCACCTGCGGGTTGGCGAGCGCACCGATCGGACAGCCGACATGGCACCAGCCGTCATAGATGCAGGCAGGCCGGTCTTTGTAATCGACCGAGTTCATCGCGACCGCCGCCGGCACCATGCGGATATTGTTGGCGGCAAAGCCCTTGAGCCAGACCTCGCCATTTTTGAAGGTCTTCATCGGCGGCATCGGATAGTCGCGCCCGGCTGGCCGCCACACCTCCTCCGCTTTGGCGTCACCGGAGATGCCGATGTCGTAGGCAACCTTGTCGTACCAGGGTGCGACGTCCTCATAGGCGATCGGCCAGTCGTGGGCGCGGTTGTGTTCGCTCTTGATGCGGAAATCGTTCGGCAGCAGGCGCGGCACGTTGGCGAACCAATGCAGGGCGGCGCCGCCGACGCCCCAGCCGCCGTGATAGCCGATCGGCGCCACCTGCTTGCCTTCGAGAATGAACGGGTGCCCCACCGGCTTGATCCGGCGGCCCCATATGTCCGACGAGATCAGGTCGGTGAGCTGCCAGTCCGGCCCGTTGTCGATCAACACCGCCTTCTTGCCGGCCTTGGCGAGCACGGCCGCGAACGTCGAGCCGGACGCGCCGGCGCCGGCGATCACGACATCGACTTTTTCTTCCGTTTTTGGTTGCGTCGCCATCTCACCACCTCTTGTCGGGTGCGATGTGCGGCAGATAGGGAACCCCTAAGCTCTCGTATCCCTCCATGGTGCCATAGACGACGTCGACGGCGTCGCTCCGCAGCACGAAATAGACCTGCGCGGCCGGCGGGCCTTGCCAGCCTTCGATCTTGTTCTGGCGGAGCTGGTCGATGAAGTCGTGCTGCTCGGAAGCCGAAAGTGCTGCGAACCGCTTGCCGCTGCGGCTGGTGCTCGCCTTGTCGACGCCGCCGATCGCAGCGCGATAGTAATTTACGAACGGCGGTTTGATGTTGACGAT
Organism: Afipia sp. GAS231; assembly: GCF_900103365.1. Lineage (NCBI taxonomy): Bacteria > Pseudomonadati > Pseudomonadota > Alphaproteobacteria > Hyphomicrobiales > Nitrobacteraceae > Afipia > Afipia sp. GAS231. Next base: position 2,536,001 of record NZ_LT629703.1, on the reverse strand, counting down.
GCGGGCTTCGAGTAGCGCCTCGCCGGGCGGAACCGAGAGTTGCTGGTCGATGAAGTGCGCGACGCCGGCCTCGCGAGCGCCCGGCACCAGGGCCTCACCCAGCGCCTCCAGGGTCTCGGCCTCCTCGCCATTGAGCAGGCGGAACGGCACCGCGCGTGCGCGGGCCTCGCCGGCTGTCATCAGGATATCGGCACCGCCGACCGTAAAGGAGAGCAAACCCATGCTCGCGCCCTTGAGAAAGACGCGCCGCTCGATGGCATCCATCGGCTCCTCCCTGGCAGAACGGACGCACGCGGCGTCTCTTGGAATTGTTCTGGGGAGAGTGAACGACAAAGCAGGCGATGAATCAAGCGCGCGCCGTAAACGCCATGTAAACCGGCGGTAAACGGGCGCAAACGCCGGACAATCTCTCGAACGCCTTGGCGCGGTCACGTGACGGATGGGCATGGTGTGAATGTTCACACCCCGTCCGGATCGCCGCGCGCGCTGGACGCTTCGCCACTTCGCAACCAGCCAAAGGAGAAAGTCATGTTCAGCAAATCAGGACTTCTGGCAATCGCGCTCGGCCTTGCCGCGATTGCTTCCGCCACCGCCCCGGCGTCGGCATTGTCTTCGCAGGTCTACGGCGGGCATCGGTATAGCCAGCTCGCAGGCCCCCCACGGGAACTCCCGTCCGCCCCTCGTAAAGATCTAACGACGGTGGGGCATCCGACGTATGTGATGCCGCTGCATCGGATCCGCCAACCGTTCCTCTGAGGCACAAAACGCGCGTCCGCCAGCGAGGAGAGAAAGCCTCACGCCTTCTTGGCTTTTTTCGCCTTGCTGGTCGCCGTCGTTTTCTTCTTCAACCGGCTCTGATTGTAGTCGATCGCTGATCGGATCAAATCTTTCAACGCCTTCGCATTGACCTTGTCGCCCTCGAGAAAGTCGATCGCGCGCCGTTCGTTGCCTTCGAGGCCCGCATTGAACAGTTTGGCGGGGTCAGCAAGCTTCGCGCCGTACATGAAGGTCAGCTTCACCTTGCCTTTGTGGGCGTTGGCGACGGCGATGATGCCGTCGCGCGACCACACCGGACTTCCCATCCACTTCCACTCCTCGATGATTTCCTTGTCGGCTTCGAGGATGGTTTTGCGGACGCCGGCAAAGGTCTTGCCGCGCCAGTCGGTGATGCCTGCGATCAACGCGTCGATACGCTCAGATGGAGTCATTGCGTCCTCATACTGCGATTGGCCAGCCGTCGAACAAGGTGGCCCTTCCACATCCACAGCCCGGACAGCAGCATGACGGGAAAGAACACGAACCGGGTCGGGGGAGCATAATCCGGAAGCACCTCGAACGGGCTATAGATATAGCCGATGATCGGAATGGCGCAGATGATGTGAATCCAGCGAATGATCGCACGCAGGGTGGTGTCTTTCATGAGGTGTGGTTCCGTTGGTCGGTACTAACGCGTGGTGTGTTCCGGCAATACGTTGAAGGCATAGGCCTCAATCGGTCCGCGCCAAGGCCTGTTGCAGGCTTTCGAAAAATTTCTGCCATCCGAACCGGGCGCCATGAAACGCCTGCTTCTGATCGGTGCGGAAGCCCGCTTGCTCCATGCGCAGCAGCGTTCCCGTGCCTGATGGCGTCAGGGTCCAGGTGACGACGCTGTCGAGACCCATGGCCGCCCAGGTGTAGGACAGCGTCTTGCCATCCTCGATCGACAGGACCTGACAATCGACGGAGCCCCAGTCGGCGCGAAAACTGAAACGATGATCCACCGTCGGCTTGAAGTCGCTCTTCATCAGCCACTCCTCGATCAAATGCGGTTGCGTCAGGGCGCGCCAGATCTTTTCCGGCGGGAAGGGGATTTCCCGTTCGACGGTGACGGTAAGCGTTTCGGTTTCGACTGCGTTCACTGGTCCATCCTTTTGAGCAGGTCTTCGAGGTGATCGAACCGGCTTTGCCAGAAGCCGGTCATCTGGCTGGTCCAGTCGACCAGCGGGCCGAGCGCGCCGATCTGCGCGCTGTAGTGGGTCTGGCGGCCTTCATGGCGATCGCGCACCAGCCCGGCCTGTTTCAGCACGCCGAGATGTTTCGAGACCGCCGGTTGCGAAACGCCGGCCTTGATCGTCAGCGCACCGACCGTCTGCTCCCCCTTGCGGCACAATTGCTCGAAGATCGCCCGACGGGTCGGATCGGCAAGCGTTTTGAACAGCGTATCGGAGGCGTTCGGCATAAAATCGATAACCCATTGGCTATGGATTCTTACATAACTGACGAGTTATTGGTTAGTCAACTGGGAACATGCAGCCTTCGCCAAATTCGTCATGGCTGGGCACAGCCGTCCGTAGGACGGCGTCGCTTCCGCTCGCCTATGCCCGGGCATGACGAACACTGAGGTGTGGTCGCGCTCAGTCAGAAGCCTTGTTTCCATCTCCATCCGCCGCATGCATAATTCGAAAAACCGCCTCTCACCGGATCTCCCCTCATGTCCCTTCAGGCCTATCTCGCTTTCGTCGCCGCCTGCGTCGCGCTGGCGCTCATTCCGGGTCCGGTGGTGACGCTGGTCATCGCCAACGGTCTGCGGCATGGCACGCGCGCGGCGCTGACCAACATCGCCGGCGTTCAGGCAGGGCTCACGATCGTGATCGGTATCGTCGCGGTCGGACTGACCACGCTGATGGCGACCATGGGTTACTGGTTCGACTGGGTGCGCTTTGCCGGCGCCGCCTATCTGATCTGGCTCGGCTACAAGCTGGTTCGTTTTCCGGTCGAGGGCGTCAATGCCGACGAGCCGCCGCCACCGCCGCGCGGCGGATTTTTCCTGCAGGGCTTTCTGGTGCTGCTCTCCAATCCGAAGGTGCTGATCTTCTTCGGCGCCTTCATTCCGCAGTTCATGGACATGAGCCGGGATCATTTTTCGCAGGTGCTGTTGCTCGGCTTCACCTTCATGGCGACAGGTGCCATCACCGATTCGATTTATGCGATATTGGCCGGCCGCGCGCGGCGGTTCTTCTCGGCCCGGCGCACGCGTCTTTTGTCGCGGGTCTCCGGCGGCTTCATGATCGGCGGCGGCATCTGGCTGGCGCTGACGCGGGCAAGGTGAGGCGCGGAGCCTTTTGAACCCCAGGCTCTTGAACGTCAGGCTCTTGAACCCAGAGCCGCGACGGCGCGTCTAATACCCGCGCCGTCTCTGGGGGGAACTTGATGCCTGATCTGCCGTGGTACGTTTACCTGATGCTGCTCGCGCCGCTCGGGCTCATTCTGTTTGCCGCCGCCTATAAAACACTGCAAGTGCGCGCCGCCCGCGAATGGCCGTCGGCGCCGGGCAAGGTGGTGATCTCGAATTCCGAAGTGCGCGACGTTCGTGTGCTCGACGATTCCAGGGAGATCGGCCACCGCTTCGAGCAGCGCAACTTCGCCAATATCGTTTACGAATACACGGTCAGGGGCGTGGTGCTGCGCAACAACCGCGTCAGCATCGGCGAGGACCGCGGCAATTTCGAAGTCGCCGAGACCATCGCGAAATATCCGGCCGGCATGGCCGTCACCGTTTTCTATAACCCGCTGCACCCGAACGAAGCCGTGCTGGAACGCGACCTGCCGAAGGGCCTGTGGGGCTGTCTCGGCATCGGCACCGCGGTGGTGCTGGTGATCGTGTTCGGCGGCGTATTCGGGCTCAATCGTTTGTCCGAATTCCTGTCGGCGCGGCTGGCCGATCCAAAAGTGTCGCCGCTGGTCATGGCGTTCGGCGCTTTCGCCGTCGTCATCGCGCTGTTCGCGCTGGTGATGCAGAAGCAGATGCGATTGGCGATGAAATGGCCTGTCGTGTCAGGCACCATCCAGATGTCGGATGTCGAACAATACCGGGCGGCGCCGAGCGAGCAGGGATCGCGCGGCGCGCTGATGTACCAGCGGCAGGTGTCGTACAGCTACCGCTTCAACGATGTCGATTACACCGGCGTCGAAGCCCGCTTCGCCACCGGCCGCAACTCGACGTCGGGCTGGCTGATGCGCAAGTTCATGACCGCCTATCAGGACGGCGCCGTCGTCAAGGTCTACGTCAATCCGCTCAATCCGTCGGAAGCGACGCTGAACCCGCGCATCGGTTTCGCCTGGGTGTTGTGGCTGCTCTCGGCGGCGTTTGCGGGCGTCACCTACTACACCGCCCTTCACGGCTAGGCGGCAAGCAATCCCTGCGCCCGCAACAACGGCTCGATCTCGCCAAAAATCCGCGCCAGCCGATCCGCCCAGGATTTCTCGCCGGCCGGATCGGAGATCAGGTCCTGACGGATTTCGATACCGGTATTGATCAGGCCGCGCGCTTCGGCGTGCACGGGAATGGTGTAGTCGGTGTCGTCGCTCACGGCATAGGGCTCGTTGTCGCCGACCACGAGATCGCCCTCGGCGCGCAAGCCCCTCAACACCAGCGGCGGCAGATGGGTGTCGCGGTGATAGAGCGTGCCGATGTGCCATGGCCGCGCGATCCCGGCATAGACGGGTGTAAAGCTGTGCAGCGACACCAGCACCGTCGGTAGGCCGGCATTTCGGCGCGCATCGATGATCTCGTCGATGCGGCGGTGATAGGAATCGAAGATTTGCGCGCGCCGTGTCGCGGCGGCCTCGTTTGAGATGCCCTCGTTGCCGGGAATGGTGGTGGCCTCGCTGATGCGCGGGATTGAACTCGCGACGTGCGGCGGGCGGTTGCAGTCGATGACGAGCCGCGAGTAGCGCTGCACGATCAGATGCGCGTCGAGCTGTTTCGATAGGGACTCCGCGACGCCGGCAATGCCGATGTCCCAGGCGATGTGCCGCTTGAGTTCGCTCTCGGGCAGCCCGAGATCGCCGAGCACGCGCGGAATCAGCCTGCCGTAGTGATCGCAGGTGAGAAAGAACGGCGATCGTCCCGCGGCATTGAACTCGCGGACCGGGGGAACATCTTCGGTTCCCAGAAGTAAATCTGTGTCGTCCGCGTGCGTCAAAAGCGTTTTCCCCTGATGGATGCCTATTCAAGCGGCATACGACATGCAAATGAGCAAGGTTCGGACTAGATTAGAACACCCAGAATCGATGATTGTTGAACGATGCCGCTCCTGACCATCCACCACAAGACCGTATATCGCTACAACCGCCCGGTGGCGTTTGGCGAGCATCGAATCATGCTGCGCCCGCGCGACGGCCATGACCTGCGCGTGCTGTCGTCCAGCCTCGAGATTTCGCCCGAGCCGATGTCGCTGCGCTGGATCCACGACGTGTTCGGCAACAGCGTCGCGATCGCGACCTTCGACGAGCGTTCGGAAACGCTGTCGTTCACCTCGATGGCGACCGTCGAGCACAATCCGGCGGAAGAGTTCGCGCTGACCCCTGATGACACCGCCTATTTCTATCCGTTCATTTATGACCGCGAGGAATTTCCCGACCTGCAGCAGTTCATCGTGCCGCAATACGGCGATCCGAACGGCGAATTGTCGGCGTGGGCGCGGCAATTTCTCGACGCGGACGGGCCGACGCCGACCTTCAACATTCTCTCAGGCATGACGCATGGCATCCGCGAGGCCTTCACCTACCGCAAGCGCCATGAGCACGGCACCCAGCATCCGCTCGATACGCTGCAGACCGGCTCGGGCACCTGCCGCGACTATGCGATGTTCATGATCGAGGCGCTGCGCCGGCTCGGCATCGCCGCGCGCTTCGTCTCGGGCTATCTGTTCATTCCCGGCGACAGCGCGCATGGTTATGTCGGCGGCGGCTCGACGCATGCCTGGGTGCAGGTCTATCTGCCGAGCGCCGGCTGGATCGAGTTCGATCCGACCAACGGCATCGTCGGCACCCGCGACCTGATCCGCGTCGCGGTCGCGCGCGACCCGCGCCAGGCGATCCCGCTGCACGGCTGTTACCTCGGTTCGGCCGACGCCTATGTCGGCATGGAGATCGGCATCAACGTCGTGTCGGTGGGCGATGACGAAGCGCGGACTGAGGAACAACGCGCGCAGCTCGAAGAGCCGCTTCAGGCGCAGTTCCAATCCCAGCAACAATTCGAAGGAAAACCTCGGGAGCAGCCTGAAGAATCAAAGGAAGAAGCCTGATCATGGAGATCGACGTCGGCTTCGAGATTTCCTACGCGGCGGTGGCGCCGACGCCGATGGTGATGATGCTCTCGATCCACCCGTCGCGCATGTCAGACATCATCGGCCAGGAAAGCATCGTCGCCGAACCCAGTGTGCCGATCGGTTTCTACCGCGACAGCTTTGGCAACATCTGCGGCCGGCTGGTCGCGCCCGCCGGTGGCGTGACCTTGAAGGGCCGCGCACGCGTGCGCGATTCCGGCTTGCCCGATGCGGTGGCGCCGGCGGCGCAGCAAGTGCCGATCGACCGGCTGCCCGACGACGTGCTGCAATATCTGATGCCGAGCCGCTATTGCGAGACCGACAAGCTGATCGATATCGCCTGGTCGCTGTTTTCAGCGACCCAACCCGGCTGGGCGCGGGTGCAGGCGATCGTCGATTTCGTCCACGACCACGTCACCTTCGGCTACGAGCATGCCCATCACATGAAGTCGGCGCATGACGTCCATGAGCAGCGCACCGGCGTCTGCCGCGACTTTGCGCATCTGGCGCTGACCTTCTGCCGCTGCATGAACATCCCGGCACGCTACTGCACCGGCTATCTCGGCGATATCGGCGTGCCCCGCGATCCGGCGCCGATGGATTTCTCCGGCTGGTTTCAGGTTTATCTGTCGGGCGAGTGGTACACCTTCGACGCCCGCCACAACCACCCGCGCATCGGCCGCATCCTGATGGGCACCGGCCGCGACGCCGCCGACGTCGCGCTGACCACGAGCTTCGGCCGCATGGACCTCGTCAAGTTCGTGGTGGTGACGGACGAGGTGGTGGCTTAGCTAGCTGCAGCCACACCGTCATTGCGAGCGAAGCGAAGCAATCCACTCTTTCTTTGCGCGGTAAGATGGATTGCTTCGCTTCGCTCGCAATGACGTGTAAGAAACCGCCATGATTTCAGATCGTCTGTTCGTCTACGGCACCCTGATGCGCGGCTTCGACCATCCGATGGCGACGCTGTTGTCGCGCAGCGCGGATTATCTCGGCGCGGCCACCTGCCGCGGCCGGCTCTATCTGATCAAGCATTATCCGGGGCTGCTGCTGTCGGATGATCCCGCCGACATCGTGTTCGGCGAACTCTATCGGCTGCGCGACCGCGACGCGCTGCTCGGCGAATTCGACATGTATGAAGCCTGCGGCGAAGGCTTTCCGGAGCCGACCGAATATTTGAGAAAGATGCTGCAGGTGACGCAGGACGACGGCACCGCGAGCGAGGCGTGGACCTATATCTACAACTGGCCCGTGGCGGGGCTGCCGCACATCGCTTCGGGGAAATTTCTGGAGGCGTGAGGCAAGTCCGTGTCCCGGACGCGGCGCGGCATGTAATGCCGCTCCGCAGAGCCGGGACCCACGATAGGCCCCGGCTCAGCGGCGCACCACCATAGTGCGTCGAAGACGCGCGTGAACGCGCTTATGGTGACGCGCCGCGTCCGGGGCACGAGATGCCTTCAAACCGCATCCAGCCTTTCGCGCTCGACGCGGATGTCCACCTCGCGCTCGACATAGGTCCACTCTTCGGTCTCGCGCAGCATGCCGACCAGTTCCTCGAACAGCGATTCATGGGCGAGGCGGTATTCGAACCAGGTCAGGAAGTCGAACGCGCCGCCGAGGTCGCGGCAGTGGTAGAGCTGCCGCGCGATCGCCGGCAGGAATCTCAGGCTGGAGGCGATGTGGTGCGACTTGTCCTCGAAGATTTTTCGCCGCTCTTCCTGGGTAAGCTCCCACCACGCCGCCGACTTCCGGATCGGGATCAGCGCCGCGAGTTTGGCCTCGGGCCGGCCGAGCCCGGCCTGCACGGCCGTGAGCTGGTCCTTCTCGGCGCGCTCGACATAGCGGACATGGCTGGGGGTGCCGACGAGGCGCCAGCCGATCTGCGAGGGCAGGATCGGCAGCGCGATCGAGTCGGAATGGGTGACCGACAGCGCCGGCGTCGGCGCCAGGCTCTCGCCCTTCACCGCCGCCAGCCGCTTCACCCGCCACGCCCCGCTTTGCGCGCCCCTGAACACCGTGAACATGGCGCCATGGAAGCGTGGAACCCGATGTGATTCAAGCGAAGTGAGCCCCACCCACCGCCGTCATGCCCGGGCTTGACCCGGGCATCCACGTCTTTCTTGCTGGTGGCGGCCAAAGAACGTGGATGGCCGGGTCAAGCCCGGCCATGACGAGGGAGGGATCGTCGCTTTGCCCCTGTGAATAGTGGCAAGATGTGAGATCAATCTCACATAATGCTGTATTCATCGGTTGGGCATCATGCCGCCCGATGCTCAGGCACAAACTCAACCCCATGCGCTTCACGCCCCAATTCCTCGACGAACTGCGCGCCCGGCTTCCGGTTTCGGAAGTCGTGGGCCGGCGCGTGAAGTTGAAGAAGGCGGGGCGCGAATTTAAGGGGCTGTCGCCCTTTCAACAGGAAAAGTCGCCTTCCTTCACGGTCAACGACCAGAAGGGATTTTACCACGACTTCTCCTCCGGCAAGCACGGCGACATCATCTCGTTCCTGATGGAGACCGAAGGCGTCGGCTTTACCGAAGCGGTCGAGCGGCTGGCGTCGATGGCCGGCATGGCGCTGCCCGCCGTGACGCCGGATGCGGCCAGGCAGGATCAGCGCCGCAAGACGCTGTATGACGTGATGGACCTCGCCGCAAAGTTCTTCTGCGACACGCTGGCCTCGCGCTTCGGCGCCAAGGCGCGCGGCTATCTCGCCGACCGTGCCATTACGCCGGCGACGCAACTGCAATTCCGCATCGGCTATGCCCCGGGCGGCCCGGGCGAGCGCTTTGCGCTGAAGGAATATCTGGGCGCGCAGGGCATTCCGACCGACGACATGGTCGAAGCCGGGCTCCTGATCGGCGGCGACGACATCCCGGTGCCCTACGATCGCTTTCGTGATCGCGTGATGTTTCCGATCACCGATATCCGCAACCGCGTCATCGCCTTCGGCGGTCGCGCGCTGGAAAAGGATGTTCCGGCAAAGTACCTGAACTCGCCGGAAACCCCGCTGTTTCACAAGGGCGACAACCTCTACAACTTCGCACCCGCGCGTCAGGCGACGCATAACGGCGCGGCCCTGATCGTGGTCGAAGGCTATGTCGACGTCATCGCCATGGTCACCTCGGGCTTCGGCGGCGCCGTCGCGCCACTCGGTACGGCGTTGACCGAAAACCAGCTCGCGCTGATCTGGAAGATGGCGGACGAGCCGATCCTGTGTTTCGACGGCGACCGCGCCGGACAGAAGGCGGCGTACCGTGCCGCCGACCTCGCGTTGCCGCATCTCAAGCCCGGAAAAAGTTTGCGCTTCGCACTGCTGCCCGAAGGGCAGGACCCCGACGATCTCGCGCGCTCCGGCGGACGCGGTGCGATCGAGGAAGTCATCGGTGCTGCGCGTGGCCTGGCCGACATGCTGTGGTCGCGCGAGATCGAGGGCGGCAGCTTTGCGACGCCGGAGCGGCGCGCGGCGCTGGAAGCGCGGATCGGCGAACTCAGTAACGGTATCCGCGACGAGGTGGTGCGGCGCTATTATCGCCAGGATCTGGCCGAGCGGCTGCAGCGGACTTTCGCGCCGGAAGGCGGGCGCGGCGGCTACGGGCGAGGCAATTTCAACCGCGGCGGAGGCGGCGAATCAGGCCGTCGTTTTGCCCCCCGCGGCTCGTTCACCCCGGGTCCGGCGGGCCGATTCGCCCCTGGCGGCGGCCGCGGGCAGGGGCCGTCCACCGGCCAGACCATCAACCGCGGCCCCTACCAGGCGGCCAGCCCCCAGCTCGCCAACAGCCCGATCATGCGCGGCCAGCGCTCGGCGATCTCCCGCCGCGAGGCGCTGATTCTGGAAGCCCTGATCAACCACCCCTGGTTATTGCACGACCATCTGGAGGAGGTGGCGGCGCTGGAACTGGCCCATCCGGAGGCCAATAAGCTCCGCGCCGGCGTTATCGCGGCCTTTGCCAACGATCATCACCATTCTCCGGAGCCGGAAGAGCAGGCCGAGAAGATGCGGGCCGATCTCGATGCGCGCGGATTAGGTGAGATTCTTCAAAGGGTTGAGCGGGCGATCACGACCTCGGCGGTGTGGGGCTCTAAGCCCGGTGCGGCCCGGGAAGATGTTTTAGCGACCTGGCAGCAACTCGTTGTCTTGCATCAGAAAACCCACGCCTTACTTAGGGAGAAGAAGGACGCCGAGCTGGCGTTGGGCGAGGATCCCAGTGAGGCCAATATGGGTTGGCTGCGGGACGTCAGCGCCCGGCTGGAGTCGCTGGACGGCACCGATGCCCTGATCGAGGGTTTTGGCGAACTTTCGGGCCGGTTCCGAAAAAGCGTCTGATGAAAAATTCATGCGGACGGCCGTGGCCGGAGCCGTTAAAAGACTCGCCAAACCCATGGTTTGGCTGCAAAAACAGGGTTAAGCGAAACTTAATAGCCCCAAGGTACTTAAGCGTCCCAAGGGTACTTAAGCGTCTGGCGGCTATTGGCATAACACCGGTGATGAGGGGTTAGGGGGTGGCGACGGTTTGCGCCGCCCTTTCCGCGTCATGAGCATGAGGATCATGCTCGAGGAAGATTCTAGCGAGGCGGCTTCTCGAACGGAAGTTGTCTCCAGTAATTCAAGGCAGGCAACGGTTGACGTTGTCATGCATGAGCGCGTTTCGGGAGCTTGATGAATGGCCACCAAGGCAAAGACGCTGCAGGTTAAAGACAAGGAAAAAGACGACAAGGCAGCGGACGCCCCTGAGAAGGATTCGCCGGACGCGCCGTCGCCGTTGCTCGACCTGTCGGATGCCGCTGTCAAGAAGATGATCAAGCAGGCCAAGAAGCGCGGCTTCGTGACCTTCGATCAGCTCAACGAAGTGCTGCCCTCCGACACCACCTCGCCCGAACAGATCGAAGACATCATGTCGATGCTGTCCGACATGGGCATCAACGTGTCGGAAGCCGAAGAGGCCGATAGCGAGGAAGAAAAGGAAGAGGCCGACGACGACACCGACAACGAGCTTGTCGAGGTCACGCAGAAGGCCGTCACCGAGGTCAAGAAATCCGAGCCCGGCGAGCGCACCGACGATCCCGTCCGCATGTATCTGCGCGAGATGGGCACGGTCGAGCTGCTGTCGCGCGAGGGCGAAATCGCGATCGCCAAGCGCATCGAGGCCGGCCGCGAGGCGATGATCGCGGGCCTCTGCGAAAGCCCGCTGACCTTCCAGGCCATCATCATCTGGCGCGACGAATTGAACGAAGGAAAGATCTTCCTTCGCGACATCATCGACCTCGAAGCCACCTATGCCGGCCCCGACGCCAAGAACAACATGAACCCGGCGCTGATCGCAGCGCCCGTCGGTCCTGACGGCCAGCCGCTGGCGGCCGCCGCCGGCGCCGCGCCCGCGCATGTAGCTCCGCCCGCCGCCCCGCCGTCACCGACTCCGTTCCGCGCCGCAGCCGCCGCGCCCGCGGCCGGTGGCGAGACCGTGGAAAAGGATCCGGCCGAGTCCGCCGCCGACGGCGATATGGACGACGACGAGTTCGAAAACCAGATGTCGCTCGCCGCCATCGAGGCCGAGCTGAAGCCGAAGGTGGTCGAGACCTTCGACAAGATCGCGTCCGAGTACAAGAAGCTGCGCCGCCTGCAGGAACAGGATATCGCCAACCAGCTGCAGAGCGAGACGCTGTCGCCCTCGCAGGAGCGCAAGTACAAGAAGCTGAAGGACGAAATCATCGTCGAGGTGAAGTCGCTGCGGCTGAACCAGGCCCGTATCGATTCGCTGGTCGAGCAGCTCTACGACATCAACAAGAAGCTGGTCTCGTTCGAGGGCCGCCTGCTGCGCCTCGGCGACAGCCACGGCGTCGCGCGCGAGGATTTCCTGCGCAACTACCAGGGCTCGGAACTCGATCCGCGCTGGCTCAACCGTGTCTCGAAACTCTCCGCCAAGGGCTGGAAGAATTTCGTCCATCACGAAAAGGACCGCATCAAGGAACTGCGCGGCGAAGTGCAGCAGCTCGCGGCGCTGACCGGTCTCGAGATCGGCGAATTCCGCAAGATCGTGCACGGCGTGCAGAAGGGCGAGCGCGAGGCGCGCCAGGCCAAGAAGGAAATGGTCGAGGCCAACCTGCGCCTCGTGATTTCGATCGCCAAGAAGTACACCAACCGCGGCCTGCAGTTCCTCGACCTGATCCAGGAAGGCAATATCGGCCTGATGAAGGCGGTCGATAAGTTCGAATACCGCCGCGGCTACAAGTTCTCGACCTATGCGACGTGGTGGATCCGGCAGGCGATCACGCGCTCGATCGCCGACCAGGCGCGCACCATCCGCATTCCCGTGCACATGATCGAGACCATCAACAAGATCGTGCGCACCTCGCGCCAGATGCTCAACGAGATCGGCCGCGAGCCGACCCCGGAAGAGCTGGCCGAAAAGCTCGGCATGCCCCTGGAGAAGGTCCGGAAAGTTCTCAAGATCGCGAAAGAGCCGCTGTCGCTGGAAACCCCGGTCGGCGACGAGGAAGACTCGCATCTCGGCGATTTCATCGAGGACAAGAACGCGATCCTGCCGATCGATGCGGCGATCCAGTCCAACCTGCGCGAGACGACGACGCGCGTGCTGGCCTCGCTCACCCCCCGCGAAGAACGCGTGCTCCGCATGCGCTTCGGCATCGGCATGAACACCGACCACACGCTGGAAGAAGTCGGCCAGCAGTTCTCGGTGACCAGAGAGCGTATCCGTCAGATCGAAGCCAAGGCGCTGCGCAAGCTGAAGCATCCGTCACGGTCAAGGAAGCTGCGGAGCTTTTTGGATAATTGATTCAAGCTGTCAGCCTGGCGCCTGTCCCCTGACTTGATCAGGGATGACCCGGCAATCCATCTGAAAACAAGAACGGCGGGCCCAAAGCCCGCCGTTTTTTGTTTCGTCCTGCAGATCCATCGGCGATTATATACCCATGGCAAAGCCTCCAAAAACCCCGCGCCCGCAAAAGTCGCCTATTAGGCCTAGCAACCCCAACGCGGACGTAGATCCAACCGTAGGCCTCATACAGGAGAAACTGATAGGCCGCGCAGTTATCGAATGAGCAAAACTAGAAGCTTGCATGGGCGATTCTATCCACGAGCTTCTGGGTGTCAGTTTTGAGAAAGGCCGCACGATAACAGCCAGGATGGACGCCACGTCGCTTATACGGACCATGAGGGATTTAGGACAGATTTCACTCCCAGAGGAAAAGTATCACCTGCTTTCGACGATATGCGACAAGATTGACATTCGTCGCGAAGACCGAAATCTGATCGTTCATGGTAGCTGGGGGCGGCATGATAATGGCCCTCCAGCATCAATGTCTCTCAGAGTTAAGCCTGATACACCTAGCGAGATTGTTTCCGAAACATTTCCACATGTCCGAATGAGCTCGATAATATCCGATATCGTAAAGCTGAAGCTTCAGTTGGTCCTGATGTTTGGGCTCGACGTGCCACCTTATAAGCGCGGCGGACGACAGCCCGCAGAGTGATTTCATCGTCACATAACGGCTGCCTCAGCCGGGCCAAAGCTAAGACCTCGGTCTCCACCATCTCTTCCGCAAGATAATCGGGTGCGCCGGCATCCGGCAAATCACTGGGTACACCGAGGGAGATCGTCATGGCAGGCGCAACATCGCTCGCCCGCATCTGGGCCTATCGCAACTATCGCAATCAGGCCGACCAGAACGTGTCCGGTGGTGGCTGGGTTCGCTTAGCAGCCAAACCTCTCTCCCCGTCATCCTGAGGTGCGAGCGTAGCGAGCCTCGAAGGATGAGTGGTTGAGAGCCGGGCCGTCGTCCTTCGAGACGCGCTTCGCGCTCCTCAGGATGACGGGTTCGAGATAACGCTTACTTCTTCTTCGCGCCGACCCGCTCGAGGCTCTTGATCGCCAGCGTGGCGCGGCCGGACTTTTCGGCGATTTCGCGGTCCTGCTCCAGGATATAGCCGCGCGCCGGCTCGTCGCCGTCGAGGCCGCCGAGCAGTTCGGCAGGCACGCGCCGGTTCGACCGCTGGGAGCCGTCTTCATAAACCACGTTGAAAAAGGCGAATTCGCCTTTGGGATTGGTGCCGGGTTTCTTCGCCATAAGCGGGCTTGTCTCCGATAAGGCGGCTGGTGTCAATTATTGCTTCCGTGATGGCTGGACCGTGTCTGTCGGCCCGGCCGATGGCGGGAAAGGCCGGGACTTGATACCCTACGGGAAGCCCAGCCGAAGGAACCCGCCATGACCGGCCGCCGCCTCGTTGTCTGGTACAACACGCGCTGCCCCGTCTGCGATGCCGGCATCGACTGGCAGCGCAACAAGCTTCTCACAGCCGTCCGCGCCGGCGACATTTCCTTCCGCGACATCAACGAACAGCCCGACGCACTCGCCGCTTTCGGCGCATCGCTCGACGACATCCGCCGCCGCCTGCATGCGACCGACGAGACCGGCCGCCTGATCGTCGGCGCCGACGTTGCGATTGCGATGTGGCAGGCGACGCCGGGCGAAGGCTGGCTGGCGTCGTTGTTCGGCAACCGCCTGATGCTGCCGCTGACACGCTTCGCTTATGACAGGTTCGCGGATGTCCTGTTTGCCTGGAACAGATGGAAGGGGCATTGGTGAGGGCTGCTATTCTCGAACAGCAGCGGCAGATATGGTAGAAGCCGATCCAATTGTCCGCCCTCTCAGAAAACGGCTCCCCATGCATTTCCGCACCTTCTTTGCCTTCTGCGCCTCTGTGCTCGCCACGCTCATCCTCGCCACCCCCTCCTACGCCGCTCGCTGCGGCGGCGATTTCAACACCTTCGTGGCGGCGATGTCGCAGGAAGCGGCCGCGTCAGGCATTTCGCAAGGCGTGATCTCGCAGGCGCTCGGCGGGGTGCAGCAGGATGGCGGCGTGCTGGCGTTCGACCGCCGTCAGCGCGGCACCTTCAACAAGACGTTCGAGCAATATGTCTCGACCCGCGTCGGCGCCGGCCGCATCAATGCCGGCCGCGCGATGCTGCAGCGGCATGCGGCGCTGCTCTCAAGCATCGAGCAGAAGTTCGGCGTGCCGCGGCAGATCCTGGTCGCGATCTGGGGGCTGGAAACCGATTTCGGCAAGGGCGACATGGGCAAGCTGCCGGTGTTTCGCGTGCTCTCGACCATGGCGCATGACTGCCGCCGCACCGAACTGTTCCAGGGCGAATTGCTGGCGGCGCTCAAGATCGTGCAGCGCGGCGATCTTCGTCTCAACGACATGATCGGCGCCTATGCCGGCGAGATCGGCCAGACGCAATTCCTGCCGTCGTCCTACATCAAGTACGGCGTCGATTTCGACGGTGACGGCCATGTCGATCTTCGCCACAGCGTGCCCGACGTGCTCGCCTCCACTGCCAACCTGCTGCACACTTCGGGCTTCAAGATGGGCGCGCCGTATGGCGAAGGCACCGCCAATTTCGAGGCGATGCGCGAGTGGAACCGGGCCACGATCTATCGCAAGACGATCGGATATTTTGCCGATCAGCTGGGCGGGCGGTAGACCCCGTCATTCCGGGATGGTCCGAAGGACCAGACCCGGAATCTCGAGATTCCGGGTTCGTGCTTTCGCACGCCCCGGAATGACGTTGAGGGAGCGGCATACTAGCTTCGTAGCTTCGTAGGGTGGGCAAAGGCGCGGTTGCGTCGTGCCCACCATCTTCACGCGGAGATACCGAAGGTGGGCACGCTGCGCTTTGCCCACCCTACGGCAGCAGCGCTCCATGCCTCTGTCACTTCCCCACTTGCGCCGCCATCTTCTCCAGTCGCTTTGCCAGCATCGCCCAATAATGCACGGGACGAAACCGTTGCAGCAAATCCATGAAGCGGGCGTCGCTGCCGATCAGGATGCGGGGCTGGTTCTTCTCGATGCCTTCGATGATGCGCGCCGCGGCGGCGGCCGGCGATTTCTTGGCCATCGCATCGAAGCGGTCGATCGTTTCCGCGCGGCGCGCATTGTCGGTGCCGCGGCCGGAGGGCGCGTTGCGGGCGATGTTGGTCGAAACGCCGCCGGGATGCACCACCGACAACTGCACCGGGCTGTTCGCCATCGCCAATTCATGGCGCAGGCTTTCGGAAAATCCGCGCACCGCGAATTTCGACGCGCAATAGGCGGTCTGGCCGGGCGGGGCGATGATGCCGAAGATCGAGGACACGTTGACGATATGCGCCGCGCGTTGATTGGAAAGATGCGGGAGGAACGCGCGGGTGCCGTGCACCACGCCCCAGAAATTGATGTTGATCAGCCACTCCATCTGCGCCTGCTCGACCTCGGCGAAGGTGCCGAGCAGGGCGACGCCGGCATTGTTGATGAGGATATTGAGCTGGGGATGCGCCGCGATGGCGGCCGTCGCAAAATCCCGGATCTGGTCGGGCTCGCCGACATCGACCCGGTGCACGCTGACCTTGCGTGCGCCATTGCGGCCGATCTCGGCGGCGAGCTCGATCAACCCGGCCTCGTCGCGGTCGGCGAGCGCGAGATCGCAGCCGCGCGCGGCCAATTCCAGCGCCAGCGCGCGGCCGATGCCACTGGCGGCGCCGGTCACGGCGGCGGCACTCCCGGATATTGCAGTCATTTTGGCTCCATAATGTCGGAAACGGGCAATGAAACGCGAAAAATTGCAATTCCCGCGACTTTGGCAAATTGGAACCGAACCATAAAGCGGTTTCGGCACTTAACCCGGACTGTGCCGGGGTAACACCACAACGGAGGCGACCAAATGGGACAATCAAAGCCCTTGCGCGCGACCGCACTGATCGTCGAGGACGACCCGATGCAGCGGGAAATGATCTGCCTGTTGCTGGAGGAAAGCGATGTCGACGTCATCGAGTGCGAAAGCGCGGAGGCCGCCGAACTGGTGCTGGAAAGGGTCGGCGGCAGCGTGGTGCTGATGCTGACCGACGTACAACTCGCCGGCAACATGAACGGCGTCGAGCTCGCGCACATTGCCCGGAAATGCAATCCCGGCATCGGGGTGATCGTTACCTCGGGCCGGCCCTTGCCCCAGGAACTGCCCGAGGGCGCACAGTTCTGGTCCAAGCCATGGGCGCCGCTCGACGTGATCCGGGAGGCGGAACGGATGGCCTATGCCTGGAGCCGCGATGAGCAGGGCCGACAGCGCCGGACTTCGTGATCGCGCCGGCCGCGCTTGCGCCGGCTCTCTTCACTGTCATGTCAAGAGCTACCACGGCCGATGCCGCCGTGGTAATCGACATCAATGACACTCTCCTTTCTCCTGACCTCGCTGATCGTGGTCGCCTCGCCCGGCACCGGTGTGCTCTATACGCTGGCGGTGGCGCTGACCCAGGGCGCGCGGCCGAGTATCGCCGCCGCCTTCGGCTGCACGCTCGGCATCGTGCCGCAGATGCTGGCGGCGATGCTGGGCTTGGCCGCGGTGCTGCATACCAGCGCGCTGGCGTTTGCCGCGCTGAAATGGTGCGGCGTGGTCTATCTGCTGTACATGTCCTGGCAGGCGCTGCGCGAGACCGGGGCGCTTTCGATCGACACCGCTCCCGCCGCCGGCGAGCGCTCCAGCCGGCGCGTGATCGTGACGGCTGTTCTGATCAACATCCTCAATCCAAAACTGTCGATCTTCTTTTTGGCCTTCCTGCCGCAGTTCATCGCCGCCGACGAGGCCCATCCGCTGGCGCGGATGTTGGAATTGAGCGGCACCTTCATGGCGATGACGTTTGCGGTGTTCGCCGTCTACGGCCTGTTCGCGGCTTCGGTCCGCGACCGCGTCATCTCGCGGCCGAAGGTAATGGCCTGGCTGCGCCGCAGCTTTGCGGCCGGCTTCGCCGCGCTCGGCGCCAAGCTGGCGTTCGCGGAGCGGTAGGGCTCACCCCCGCCGTCATTGCGAGCGAAGCGAAGCAATCCATCTTGCGGCACGAAGAAAAGTCTGGATTGCTTCGTCGCTATCGCTCCTCGCAATGACGGGGAGGGAGCCGCACCCCCAGAATCAAAAAGGCGGACCTAAGGGCCCGCCATCTTTGCCGACTTGCGCCAGTTGGATGCCCGGGCGGAACTGAGCGCTCCACCCGGGCGAAAATTCACTTCTTGGACTTCTTGGCCTTCTTCGCCTTCTTCGCCTTTTTCGCCTTCTTCGCTTTCTTAGCCATAGTATCCTCTCAAGGTTTTAATGGATTGAAACGCGACTCCGAGGCATGCTTGGCGGAGGGCCAGCCTCACAACATCCTCAATCACAATCCCAACAGATTCGCGGCGCGATTCCGCGTGCTGTCATGCGGTCGTCATCGCGTTATCCACAGCCATTATGCGTTTCGAGGCGATTTTTCATCGAAACGCCGCTCGTCACGCCCGTTTGCGTCGCGCGCGTCATGCTTAACGACGGGCAAACGCGCACCGTCTTCATCAATTTAAAACCACCATTTGCATTCGAAGGCCACGGTGAGAGTCCATTAAGCGGCGCCGATGCACCTTGTTTCGCAAGGCAACGGGGATTGTCGTGGGGGAATGCCCCGGGGGCGCAAGCTTCCGGAGGACAACAAGGGAGACGGGGCCGCGCAGGCCTTGGGTGTCAGCGATGCTGAGCGTTCCGACGCTATGGACGGTGTTCGTCATCAACTTTCTCGCGCTCGGCCTGATCTGGGCCTACGTGATGCGCAGCTATCCGGCGTTCGCGCCGGCGCGGTTCTGGACCGGCTCGTCGTTCGTGGCGGCGGCGGGGGCCGCGGTGGCGATGGTTCGCGTCTTCATGACGGACTTGACCATTCCGCTGATTGTCGCCGGTACCGCGCTGGTATTGGCGATCTGCCTGGCGTCGATGGGGGTCCGGACATTCTTCGATCGGCCGGCGTCGTGGCGCGGTACCTTGCTGATCACCGGCCTCGGCTGCGCCGGCATTTGCTTCTTCACCTACGGCTACGAACTCATACCGGCGCGGCTCACCGTGTTCACGATTGCCCAGACCTTGCCGTTGGCGCTCAACCTGAAACTGCTGCTGCTTCCGCATGAGGGGCGCGTCAATCCGGGCGCCCGGCTGGCCGGCATCGTCGCGACGCTCATCATCGCCATCTTCGGTTTCCGGCTGTTTTTCGGACTGAGCGGCATCGGCGGCGGTTTCTCCTACATGAATTTCACCCCGTTGCAGTCGGCGTTCATCCTGGTGCTGGTGTTCCTGTCGATGGCGCTGAACTTCGGCTTCCTGCTGATGGCGATGGACCGCCTGCGCAACGAGGTCGCCGATCTGGCGCTGCTCGACGACCTCACCGGCGTCGGCAACCGGCGCCATCTGGTGCAGCGTCTTTCCGAGGAATGCGCGCGATCGGAGCGCTCTGGCCAGCCGTTCACGCTGCTGGTGATCGACCTCGACGGCTTCAAGGCCATCAACGACACCCACGGCCACGCCGCGGGAGATGCCTGCCTGCAGCATTTCACCCTGATGGCGCAAACCCGCTTGCGGCCCGGCGACATGCTGGCGCGTTCCGGCGGCGACGAATTCTGCATCGTGCTGCCGTCCTCGACGCTGCGCGAGGGCGCCATGATCGCCCGCCGCGTGCTGGAAGTCTGCCGCGCCGACGCCGAACAATGCGCGGGCGCCGATATTCCGATCGCGGTCTCGATCGGCGTCGCGCAATGGACGGCGGAGATGGGCGGCTTCCCCGACCGTTTGATCGCGGCCGCCGACCACGCCTTGTACGAGGCCAAGAAGGGCGGCCGGAATCGGTTTGCGACCTACGACCCGGCGCCGCCGCTGGTGCCCGAACTCGACCCATCGGCCGTTTCGGATATGGCCGAGCGCAAGCGCGCGTGATACCGCCAGTGGGACCACTGGACTGAGATCATGAACCTTCGTCTCGCCGCCGCGGCGCTTGTTGGCGCCTTCACGTTCTCCTTGGCATTCGTCGTTCCGGCTTCCGCCCAAACGCCCGACCTCGCAACCATCGCGCGCGCGTCGGGCACACCCGACATTCCCGGCCTGAAAGTGGTCTGGCTGGCGCCATGGGGCGACGTGGCCAAATCCCATCCCTGGCGCAACATCATCGTCCACGAGACCGAAGGCCCAAGCGGCTCCGCCCGCGGCGGCGCGCAGGAGCAAAACAAAAACCCGACCCGGCGCGGCGTCATGGTCTGGGTCGAAACCGACGGCACGGTGTACTGGGCGGTGGCGGAAAATCTGGTCCCGACCCATACCGACGGCGCCGACCGCAACGACAACAAATATATCGACAACAGCAAGACCTATCATCAGGTCAACAAGGACACCTCGATCGGCGTCGAATTCGCCGGCAACTATCCCGACGTGACGCGCGGCGCCACCGAGGCGCAGGTCGCGGCGTGGCGGATCCTGGTGAAGGTGCTGCGGGCGCGTTACGGCATTCCGCTCGAACGGGTCTATGCGCACAACTGGATCGACTTCAAGGACGCCCGCTATTGCGAGGGCTGCGCACTGGCAAAACTGGCGCGGGAGTGGGGCGAGTAGGGTCGGTTGACCGTCCCCGCGGCTTCGGCAATCTTGTCCATAGCGTTTTCGAGCGAAGTGGACGCCGGTTCGCGTAAAGAAAACGCGTCAAAAGAGTAGAGCCCGGTTCTGATTCAATCAGAACCGAAAAGGCTCTGGCAGTGGGCTGAAAGGAATTCAACGATGACATCGATGGCAGCGATCCCGCCGTCTCGCGCGTGGGCGAAGAAACCGTGGCTCGGCCTGGTGCCTGTTATCGCGCTGTTGCTTGGCGCCACGTTGCTGGCCGCACTGGAAGCACCGAGCAAGCCGTTCCTCGACAAGAACAGTTTCTATCTGTCGTCGTCCGGCTTCAAGGTGCAGGTCGCCAACGATGCCGTGGGCAGGCAGGCGCTGCACGCGTTGCCACCGCATCGCTTCGTCGTTCACCGCACCGGCAACGACGTGCGTTATCTCTATGCCGAGCCGCTGCATTGCGTTTGTATCTTCATCGGTACCCAGGCGGCCTACGAGAATTATCGCGACATCCTCGCCAAACCGGTCGATCAACCCGACAACGTCGCGCCGGACTACCAGACCCAGGCCAGCGCGCTGCTGTACGGCGATCCCTACGACTGGACCTCGCTCAACCAGCCCACCAGCATCGCGGATTATTTGCAGACGTATTATTGAGCGTGAGTTAGCGCGGCTGTCATCGCCCGGCTTGATATACGGCCCGGAGACATGGGTAACATCGTTCGGAGACATGGGTAACACATCGACGGCATGGACAGGGCTTAGGAGGCCAGCATGCCGTGGCGCGAGGTGTCGTTCATGGATCAGAGACAGGAGTTCGTCGGGTTGTTTCAGCAGCCGGATGTGAACCGGAGGGAGCTTTGCCGACGGTTCGGTATCAGCCCGAAGACGGCCTATAAATGGCTGGCGCGGGCCGGGGTTGAGAACAAGGATTGGGCGCAAGACCGATCCCGGCGGCCTCGGATATCGCCTCGTCGAAGTACGGCCAAGATCGAGACGGCAGTCTTGGAGATACGCGAAGCCCACCCGGTCTGGGGTGCTCGCAAGATCCGGCGTTGTCTGGAAGACCAGCACAAGAATGTCCCCGCAGCTTCGACGGTTCACGCAATCCTGGCACGGCACGGCCGCGTCCCTTCGCCTGCGCAGCCGCCCCAATACAATCGCTTCGAGCATCCCGCGCCGAACGACGTCTGGCAGATGGACTTCAAAGGACGCTTCCCACTCGGCGATAGGCAGATGTGTCATCCGCTCACTATGATCGACGACCATTCGCGCTATGCTCTGTGCCTGCAGGCTTGCACCAACGAACAGGCGGAGACGGTCCAGCAGCACCTCGAACGCACCTTCCGCCGCTACGGACTTCCAAGCGCTTTTTTGGTAGATAACGGCGTTCCGTGGGGTACCTGTTCCGAAGTCCGGTGGACCAGACTTCGCGTCTGGTTGCTCAAGCTCGGCGTCAACGTCATCTATGCACGTCCCCATCACCCACAGACAAAAGGCAAGAACGAGCGGTTCCATCGCACGCTGAAGGCCGAAGTCCTATCGATGCGAACCTTTAGAACATCGAGAGAGCTGCAGAAGGCCTTCGACCATTGGCGCCACGTCTATAACAACCAACGACCGCACCATTCCCTCGGCCAGGAAGTGCCAGCAAGTCGCTACCGGCCGAGCCCTCGCTCACTGCCGAGCAAGCTGCGCGAGCCGGAATACGAAGAAGGAGCGATCCTGCGCAGAGCCGGCTCAGTCAAGGCCAACATCAGTTTTGGTAACAGGCGTTGGCACATGCCCGACGCATTCCGCGGCGAACTACTGGCCATCAGATCGCTCAACAAGGATGGAGAGTTCGGCGTCTTCTTCGGAGCCCACCAAATCGCATGCATCAATATGCGATTTGGTGTTCAATGAAACCGTTACCTATGTCCCCGAACACCCGTTACCTATGTCCCCGGTCCATACACTTGACCGGGCGACCCAGTACGCCGCGGCTTATCGATTCAATCACCAGACGCCTCTGGAATACTGGGTTCCCCGCTTTCGCGGAGGACGACAGCGGTGGTTGTTGAGGCGAGGTGCCTCCAAACAAAAAGCCGGCCCCCCCAAAAACAAAAAGCCGGCGTTGCCGCCGGCTTTCGTCATTCGTTACCTCAGCCGCGCCGTTGCGCGGCGACCGCGCGGTTAGAGCGCGGCTTCCAGCACGGCGGCTTCCGCCTTCGCGATCGTGCCCTTGACGGCCGACTGCACCTTCTCGAAAGCCCGCACCTCGATCTGCCGCACGCGTTCGCGGCTGACGCCGAATTCGGCGGCGAGATCTTCCAGCGTCATCGGGTCTTCCGCCAGACGCCGCGCTTCGAAGATGCGGCGTTCGCGCGGGTTGAGGACACCGATGGCGCCGTTCAGCGCCTGCCGGCGGTGATCGAACTCTTCGTGCTCGGCCATCACGGCTTCCTGGTTGGGCGAGTTATCGACCAGCCAGTCCTGCCATTCGCCAGCCTCGCCGTCGTCGCGGATCGGTGCGTTGAGCGACGCGTCGCCACCGAGGCGGCGGTTCATGTCGATCACGTCCTGGGCCGTGACGCCGAGGCGCTTGGCAATGATCTTGACCTGGTCGGGGCGGAGATCGCCTTCGTCCAAAGCCGAGATCTTGCTCTTCGCCTTGCGCAGGTTGAAGAACAGCTTCTTCTGGTTCGCGGTGGTGCCCATTTTCACGAGCGACCAGGAACGCAGGATGTACTCTTGTATCGACGCCTTGATCCACCACATGGCGTAGGTAGCGAGTCGGAAGCCCTTTTCGGGTTCGAACCGCTTGACCGCCTGCATCAGGCCGACGTTGCCTTCCGAGACGACCTCGGAAATCGGCAAGCCGTAGCCGCGATAGCCCATGGCGATCTTGGCGACGAGCCGGAGATGGCTGGTAACAAGGTGATGTGCCGCGTCGCGATCGTCGTGTTCGCGCCAACGCTTGGCGAACATGTATTCCTGCTGGGGTTCCAGCATCGGAAACTTGCGGATCTCGGCGAGGTAACGGGAAAGACCGTGTTCTCCATTGAGAACCGGTAACGTAGCTGTACGGGCCATTGTAGCGCCCTCCAGTGGTTCAGGCCCCCGATAGCGGCGGGCCCGGCAGACGGCCGCTTTGTCAAAGCCGGCCAGGCTGCGATGTTCCGCGCTGGATATTCAGCGCAGGTGCAACATACACCAAATCGGGGCATTTAGGGAAGGATTGCTGACGTCACGTCCCCGTGTGGCAGCCATAACCTGTTGGCATAGCATCGCTTTTCCAAAAGGCCTGCGTCATAGCGCCGCTTCCAAAGCGCTCCTCAGGAGAAGCAAATCCTCCGGCAAAGCCGCTTCCCAGTGCAAAAGTTCCCCGGTCCGGGGGTGCTCCAAAGCCAGCAGATAGGCGTGCAGGGCCTGCCGGCCCAAGGCAGAGAGCGCGGCCTGGGCCTTGAGGCCGAGGTGGCCGGCCTTGGTCTTGAAGTGGGAGCCGTAGACGGCATCGCCCATCAGGGGGTGGTCGATATGGGACAGATGCACCCGGATCTGGTGGGTCCGCCCGGTTTCGAGCTGGCAGGCCAGCAGCGAGGCGACCGGTTTGCCGTCGCGGCCATGATAACTGGCCTGCAATTCCCAATGGGTCACCGCTTCGCGCCCACCCTCGCGCACCGCCATCTTTTCGCGGGCATAGGGGTGGCGGTCGATCGGCGCGTTGACCGTGCCGTGCGGGCGGCCGGGCGCGCCCCAGATGAAGGCCATGTAGCCGCGCTGCATCGGCCCGGTGCGGCCATGGTCGGCGAACTGCGCCGTCAGCGATTGGTGGGCGTGGTCGTTCTTGGCGACCACCATCAGCCCGGTGGTGTCCTTGTCCAGCCGGTGCACGATGCCGGGGCGGCGGACACCGCCAATCCCCGAGAGGCTTGCGCCGCAATGGGCAATCAGCGCGTTCACCAGCGTGCCGCTCTCATGGCCGGCGGCCGGGTGCACGACCAGACCCTTGGGCTTGTCGATGACGATGATGTCGTCGTCCTCGTAGACGATATCGAGCGCGATATCCTCGCCCTTCGGCTCCGGCGCCACCGCCTCCGGGACGTCGATTGTGATCGTATCGCCTGTGGTGACATGATAAGCGGGGTCGCGGACGGGGGTGCCCCTGGCGGTGACGGAACCGGCCAGGATCAGCGCCTTCAGCCGCGAGCGCGACAGTTCCGGGCGGAGCACCGCGAGCACACGGTCGAGACGGGTCGAGCCCTCGTCACCGCCGACGGTGACCTCCAGCCGCTGTGCACCCGTTGAATGTCCGCCCGTTGAAGTGTCGTGATCCAAAGCCTTGTCCTTATGAAGAGTCCCGTATGACCGACGCCGTTGCGCCCGAACCGACCCCCGAGCAGGCCGCGCTGTTTGCGCGCGTGCGGCGGATGATGGTGATTGCCGGCCTGACCTCGGCGCTGGCCGTCTGCATCGTCCTGATCGCTGTCGGTTACCGCCTTTATCGCGGCGAGGGAAGCTCCGCGACGGTAGCCACCACCGACGTCACCGCGACCCTGCCGAAGGGCGCCCGCATCGTCTCGACCGGGGTGGCCGGCGAGCGGTTGGTGGTGACCCTGGATATAGCCGGCGTGACCGAAATCCGCACGTTTGATGCCAAAACGCTGAAACCGGCCGGAAAGCTGAAATTTGTCAGCGAACCCTGAGGGCGGGCGGCTTGCAGCAGGCCGATTTCGAGGCTATTCCCTCCCTCGTACGCTCCCTTCGTCTAGCGGTTAGGACGCGGCCCTCTCAAGGCTGAAACAGGGGTTCGATTCCCCTAGGGAGCGCCAACAAACTCAGGCACTTAGGTAGCTATCAGCCGCGTTCGTTGAATGCGCTTTGCCTGCCTTTGTTTCTGCACCCTTCACACCAACGAGATACCGCGCACCGACCCATTGGTACAGGTCGACTACGTGCGCGTCGTAGATTTGGATACTGGGGCGAGCAAATCGGACATCTGCGCGATCAGAGTGGTCACCATTTTGGTACGCGCCGGCAGACACTCCTCGCCCTGATGCAACAACAATGCGGGGAATTCCGTAACGTCGTGCGCGCGCAGACGAGTCAGCAGCGGAATGAACTGCTTCTGCGCGATGTCAGCACATAACATTTCGTAGTCATATTGCGGTGACCTAGGTTGAATCCCTTGGCCTGCGCGGGTAACCGTTCGACGGCCAGTGGATATGGAAACCCGTTTGGTGCCATAGTAGTCATCTACGAGTAGCGAGAGCGCAAATGCCGACTTTAATTAAAATTGAAGGCGCTTCACCATATTTGCTTCCGCACGTCGATCATATCTCAGCACTAGCCCACGGTGAAAACGTAGATTTAACAATGTACGTGGCGTTGCCGGGGCATGCGGACTTAGAGCAGATTTACGTGCAACTGAGCCTCCCGGCCGCGGACGATCTCTTAGCCCAGTTAACTCGGGCCGTAGCCGAGGCGGCGAAGGATCGTTCAGCACCTTAGCCGCACGCCGAACGTCCTGAATAAGATGCAGGGAGCGCCTCATCGTCCAGCGCCGCGCCAGCGTTAGTTTAAACCGCTCAGCGTTCGTCCCGCAGCGTCTCAACCGATCAATGGCCGAATAAGCCCATCCACCAAAATTGACGCAGTGGCACTGGTGGCGTGCAGGGCTCCCAGATAACGTTCAAAGTATGTACCTTGGCGAACAACGCGAAAACGTCCGAGCTGCGCATCAGCGGGCTCGTTAAGGGTTAATCCTGACGAACTAGATGCATGTGGCGAGGAGCAGCGATGGACCGAAGGTAATGCCTGTCGCGGCGAGAGCAGTTATAAGGGTCCATTTGACGGTCCAATGCAGAAACGTTCCAGTTGGACCGAAATTGCGGTCAGAGCCAGCTCGAGTGATGTTGCGCCACATCCAGCTGATCACGATGAGATGGGCGAAGAGTACCATGGCGAGCCCCGACCGCAGCGAGCCGGACGACCAGGCAAAAGCGCAGCCGATGGCGTGGAGAGCGTAGAGAGCGACCAGCGCACTGCACCAGACGGCGAAGCCCGCCGCGAGCCACCCTAGCCGCCTTGCTGGTATCGCACGCTCACTCACGGCCGAGCCCCCAGCATCATCACGAGCGCGGGCAGAGCCAGAACAAGGCCCATTGCAATGACTCCCGTGACCAGCGTGTAGTCGAGCCATAATCGCGTGAGGCGCAGATCCAGTACCCGCCGGGGCGCAATGAAGCCGGTACCGATGCGCAGGAAGTTGCTCAGGAGAAAGAGGAGGCCGATACCGGCGTGGAGAGCCACATAGCCGAGCAGTGCCGCCGCGGTCGCGCCGAGCGCATGCTCGCGCGGATGCGGCGCGACATCGACAATTAACCCGAGGGTGGCGGCGATGGCCGCAAGAAGCGCCAGCACGGCGAGACCAATCCAGCCAGGCGCCCTGCCACCGGTGGTGACCGCTCGCAGAGATCCGCGTGCCGCCGCGGCAGCTACGGCAAGAGTCGCGACGGCGAGAAGGGCGAGCATGCGGCTCGGTTCGGGTGTGATCGCCGCGGGCCAATTCGGCGCTGCGATCCAAAGATAGAAGGCTCCGAACAGCAACGACGTGAACAGAGTGCCGTCGGCGACCAGCGTGCAGATGAGAGCCAGCCACGCCGGCGCTTCGGCAACCTCGGTATGAGGCGGCAAGTTGACGCCTTGACCGACCGGTATAGGACCAAAGTCGCGCGCGAGACCGGCACGGTGCCCGGAGAACACGAACATGGCGGCGGTCACTAGCGCCGCGACAAGAGCCAGCAGGTAGAATTTAAACAAAAGCGTCAGGACCGTCGCCGCGGTCGCGAGCGCGGTAATGAGCGGCAGGTACGTCGGTTGCGGCAGCACGATCAGTTGTTCGGGCTCGCCGGTCGTCATGTTTACGCCCAGCGTCTCCTGCCAGCCGTTACGCGTGAAGCCGAGATAGCCTTCGCCTCGCGCGAGTGACAGTGCAAGATTGCCGGGAGTGATCGCGTCGGACCGTGTTAGATGCGTGATCGAGGCGAAGGCATACGGTGCAGGCGGGATCGACATCGCCCATTCCAGTGTCGCCGCGCCCCAAGGATTGCGCCCGACACGTCGCCCGTAACGGAGTTGCACGAAAAGGTCGATCACCACCAGCGCGAAACCAATCGTCATGACGAAACCGCCAATCGAGGATAGCAGGTTGAGCCAGTTCCAGCCTTCATTGCCCTGATAGGTATAGATACGGCGGGGCATGCCGAGCAGACCGGTCAGGTGCATCATGAAGAAAGTAAGGTTAAAGCCGACGAAGACCAGCCAGAAGGCCGGTACCGACAGCTGGTGCACGGCGGTGCGCCCTGTCAACAATGGCAGCCAGTAGTAGAATGCCGCCAGCATAGGGAAAGCGAGGGCGCCAGCCACCACATAGTGCATGTGGGCAACGACAAAATAGGTGTCATGGGCCTGCCAATCGAACGGCACCATGGCGAGCATGACGCCAGTCAGTCCGCCCATCACGAAGATGAAGAAGAAGCCGAAAACGTAAAGCATCGGCACGCTCCAGCGTGGCTTGCCGTGTGCCAGCGTGGCAAGCCAGGCGAATATCTGTACTGCCGTCGGTACGGCAACGATCGCCGAGCCTGCGGAGAAGAAGGCGAGCGCAAGATGCGGGATACCCACGGTAAACATGTGGTGCACCCAAATGCCGAAACTCAGGAATGCGAGTGCCACAATCGCGACGACGATCGCCCGGTAGCCGACAAGCGGACGACCGGCGAATACCGGAATGATCGTCGACAGAGCGCCGGCCATAGGCAGGAAGATGATGTAAACGTCCGGATGACCGAACAGCCAGAACAAGTGC
Source organism: Afipia sp. GAS231 (assembly GCF_900103365.1). Taxonomy (NCBI): domain Bacteria; kingdom Pseudomonadati; phylum Pseudomonadota; class Alphaproteobacteria; order Hyphomicrobiales; family Nitrobacteraceae; genus Afipia; species Afipia sp. GAS231. Next base: position 2,507,628 of record NZ_LT629703.1, on the reverse strand, counting down.
TGCCAGAGCAGAGGGTCGCCGCCTCGGGTGGGGTCGAAGAACGGCAGGCCGAAAGCACGCTCGATCTCAAGCAGGATTGAGCCGAGGATGAGCGGCGGAAAAGCCACCACCATCATCAGCGCGGTGACCAGGATGTACCAGCCGAAGATCGGCATCCGGTCGAGCGACATGCCGGGCGCACGTACCTTCAGGATCGAGACGACGATCTCCATGGCCAGCGACAGCGCCGATATCTCGACGAAGGTCACGCCGAGAAGCCAGACGTCGGCGTTAATACCCGGGGTATACACATTGGAGCTCAGCGGCGTGTACATGAACCATCCGCTATTGGGCGCAACCCCCGCGATCAAGGACACGGTCAGGATCGTGCCGCCGAACAGATAGCACCAGTAGCCATAGGCGGTGAGCCTGGGAAAGGCGAAATCGCGCGTGCCGAGAATCTTCGGGGTCAAATAGACCGCAAAACTTTCCACCATCGGGATGGCGAAAAGGAACAACATCATCGACCCGTGCATGGTGAAGACCTGGTTGTAGGTCTCCGGATCCATGAAGGCGGCGTTGGGCGTCGCGAGCTGAACGCGGGTCAGCATGCCGAGCACACCGGCGATGGCGAAGAACGTGAAGGACGTGATCATCATGCGCATCCCGATCACGGAATGGTTGACCGCCGCGAGGCGTTGTAACCCCGGTCCGGTGGCCCAGATCGCGGCGAGTTCGCGGTGCAACCGCAGCGCCGGAGTACCCTGCGACAGCGGCTCGACGGGTTCACTCATTTTCTCTCCGACTCCCCTGATGCGGCCGCCCGCGCAAGCGCAGCGGAGAATTCCTCCGGGCGATGGACGATGACATCGAACCGCATCCCTGCGTGACCGAGACCGCAAAATTCGTTGCATTGGCCTGCGTAGCGGCCCGGTTGATCGGCCTGAATGCGCAAGCGGTTCACATGCCCGGGCACCGCATCGATTTTGCCGGCGAAGCGGGGTATCCAGAAGGCGTGGATGACGTCCTGGCTGGTGACAAGGATGTCGACCGGAGTGCCTGCGGGCAGGTGCAAGACGTTTCGAGTCTCCACCCCGTCATGATCGGGGTAGCGGAAGGTCCAGACCCATTGCCGACCCACTGCCTCGATCCGCGGCGGCGCGAGTCCAGGCAGCGGCAGGAGCCTCTCACCGGCAATCAACGCATAGGCGACAAGTGGCAGCAGGACGACGGCCGGCAGAGCCAACCCGCCGAGCACGATCCAGCGTCCGGGCGACACGTTCGAGCCCCAGCCCGGACGCCGGATCACCATCGCGAACAGCACCATCACCAGCGCGAAGAGAATTCCCGCACCAGCCAGCATCAACCACCACAGCGTGGCGATCGAAGCCCCGGCCGGCCCCGAGGGATCTAGCGTCGATAATGGCCCATTGCAGCCGGGAAGCACTGCGAGCATTCCGACTTGGATCACCCCGTACAAGAGACTACGATGTCTACCTGAAGGATGTTGCGGCTGACGCGATGGAGGAGGACGATGGTAAAGCAAGGCGATCCCAAGCCTCAGCCCCGGAGTGAGGTCCAGCTGGAACTGCTTCGACTCGATGTCGGTTCGGCGGTGGCCCTTGTTGGGCACCCGATTCACGTGATGATGGTGCATTTCCCGGTCGCATTCGTGATCGCGACCCTCGGCGTCGATATATTGTACTGGTGGTCGGGAGACGCCTTCTGGGTGCGGGTCGGACTCTGGTCGGCCGGCATGGCTTTCTGGAGCGGCGTGGCCGCAAGTATCGTCGGCACTGGTGAACTGTTGCTTGTACGCGGGATCCGGCTTCTTGAAGCAAGCTGGTCTCATGCCGTGGCGGCGATGACGCTGGTTGCGATCGGGGGAGCCAACTGGGGTCTGCGCCTGATCGATACCGCGGCGATCTTGCCGCACGGCCTCGCCCTCTCGGCCCTCGCGTCGGTGATGGTGGGCTTCGCCGGCTGGCACGGGGGCAAGCTTGTGTTTGATCATGGCGTGGGGATTCTGATTTCGCCGAAGGACTGATGCAGCCAACGCCCGAGTCCGCCGGGCTCGAACAAATGTGCAGCGAATTTGTTCGAATCAATGTGCGGCTTGGCCAGCACCACCCAGATAATTGCGGTGATCAATACGATATAGGCGCTCGTCAGCGCCACGTAGGAAAATCGACCGAACTGGCCCTTAGGCGAGAACAAGCTCGGGAGAATAAGGCCGGCGACAACGTGCAGCATCGCCATGGCTCCCACCAGCAGCATTTTCAGGGAGAACCATTCCACAAAGGTGGTCTGCAAAAAGATGAGTGCCGTTCCGCTGGCGATGGCGACGAAGGCGGCGGGGGAAGTCATCTCCACGTAGACGAACCGAGCTACCCGGTGCAGTCGGTCGAGATCCAAACCCGCCTCGAGTTTCCTCCGTTGCCAGAAAAGAAACGGCAAGACGATCAACCCGCCCGACCAGAGCGCGATCGCGGCAAGATGGACGAACTTCAAGGAGGTCGTCATAGCGCTGGTTCGCTCGATCGCAAGTTGGACCACGCGATCCAGACCCCCGCGCCTAGATAAGGTAGCATCGCCGGTACCCACATCAGCAAACCAGCAAGTTGCTGATCAGCGAGCGGCGCGAGCCCCCAAGCTGCCGTACTTGCGAAATGCACGGGATAGAGTGGCCTGGACGCGAACACGATCAACGCGCCGAGAAGGCCCATCTGCCCAATCGTTGCAGCGAGTGCAACCAGCGCCGAGCCGGACTGCGCCGGCACCAGGATCGCGCGCCACAACAGCCAAGCGCTTCCAAGGAGCGAAGCCTGCATCAGCCAATAGGCCGGCAAGCTGGCGAGGCCCCAAGCATAAGGTCCCGGTGTGTGCCATAGCCAAAGGATGACCGCATGTGCCGCAACAAGCATGGCGAGTGACGGCGTTCCCGCGCGTCGTTGCGGAAACGCCAGTGCCAAAAGAGGGGCTACGGCGGCGATCAACAAGACGTGGTGCAATACCCGCACCGAAAACAACGCCGACGACAACGCACAAAGCGGCGAGACGAAGATAACGAGCATCAGCACGATCGCACCCCAGCCTGCTCGGGTGTCGGAGGGTCGGCTGCGGGCAACCGCAAGCGCCAAGGCCGCGAGTATTGCAATCAGCAGCGGATCGACATTCCAGCGGGTCCAAAGGTCGTCCGGGACGGCGGCGGGGCCGCAATAGGCGATCATGGAATTCGTCATGATGCGGCTCTCCCGGTCTTCGGCTCCGCCAGCTTTTCTTCAATCAGACGCCGGATAGTAGACTGGAAAAAGTGGGAAGAATAGCAGCGGTTAAACAGAGCTACGCTGCAACGCGGGGCGAACTGACCGATTACTCAAGTCTAACAATTCTTATGGGCCACTCTATTTGCCCGCGAATTCGCAACCGAGATGTCATGGGTGTAAAACTTTTTGGAGGGCCTTATAGTTTGCGATACTGCGCCGCCGCGCCACAGTACCGTATCGTGATGACGGAAGTTCGACCATGATCACGGTAAAAGGATCAGCTTATGCAGCTGCTTTATAGTTTGCGCGGGACCGTTTGGATTCTCGTCTACCTGCTGTTCATTCTCGCTCCCTTGTTCGCGCTCCTGGCTGGTTCGCATGCGCCGACGCGCGATTTCTGGACAGAGTTTTCTGTTGCCCTCGGCTACTCCGGCCTTGCGATGATGGGTCTGCAGTTCGGTCTCACCGCGCGCTTCCGGTACGTCACCGAGCCATGGGGCGAAGACGTCATTTACCATTTTCACCGTCAGATTTCGCTCGTAGCCGTCGGCTTGGTCGTAGCCCATCCGGTCATTCTGGCCGTCGTTCAGCCGGAATTATTCGCGCTGTCCAACATGCGTGAAGCGCCATTGAGTGCCTACCTCGCTATCCTGTCGATTTTCTCAGTGATCGCACTCGTGGTGACAGCCCTTTGGCGCGTGGCGTTGAAGCTGAAGTACGAAACATGGCATCTCATCCATATCGTGCTCGCGGTTGTCGCTATCACCGCGGGAGTCGTGCACATGGTGGGATCAAGTTTCTATCTGGTTGATCCATGGAAACAGTCTCTGTGGATAGGCTTGACGATCTTCTGGATCGGACTGCTGCTCTACGTGCGCATCGTCAAGCCGCTGTTCATGCTTCGCCGTCCGTACCGCGTCTCGGAGACGCGTCAAGAACGCGGCGAAACGACCACGTTGGTGATGCAGCCGGATGGCCACCCGGGATTTCACTTCAGCCCAGGTCAGTTCGGTTGGTTGATGGTCTGGGGGAGTCCCTTCAAGATCACCGCGCATCCGTTCTCATTCTCGTCCAGCGCAGCTGCGAAGGGGGGCTGCGTCGAGATGTCGATCAGGAATCTGGGTGACTTCACCAAAGAGATACCGAGAGTGCCGGTGGGCAAGCGCGTCTACCTCGATGGACCGTACGGTGCGTTCACGATCGGCAACCCGGCGGACATGCACGTATTGATCGCCGGTGGTGTCGGTGTCACGCCGATGATGAGTATGATCCGCACGCTCGCTGACCGCGGCGACAAGCGGCCCGTGATTCTGCTCTACGGCAGCAAGGACTGGGAATCGATTACCTTCCGCGAGGAGTTGGAGCTGCTGGAAGCGCGGCTCGACGTGACGGTCGTGCATGTGCTGGCGAACCCGCCGGCCGGCTGGGCCGGGGAACAAGGGTTCATCAACGCCGAGATGTTGAAGCGTCATCTGCCGCCACCTTTTTCCGATCATGAGTACTTCATCTGCGGGCCCGGTGTCATGATGGATGCAATTGAAAGGGCCCTCGCCGAGATGGGCGTCCCGATGTCGAAGTACCATTCTGAACGCTATAGCTTCGTCTAGGGAGGGCTGCCGATGCGCCGCGTGTTTGCTGACAGACTGGCCTTCGCCACAGGGGTAATTGTGATCTTGATGTCGATCCTATTCGCGCTCTCTCGCGTGGCCGGGTAGCGAGAGAAATGCGACCCTGACCGACCACGATCACCGCCAGGCCGGCGGCCACTGAAGGCATTGACTTGCGGAGCTACTGCCAAATCTCGCCGAATCCTGAGAAGGGGCGTCATGAGTGCTTACATCGTTGAACTGCTCGGCATCCTGATCGCTCTCGGTCTGCTCATCTTCCTCGCCTTTCGAGGCTACACGCTGCTGTTGGCGGCACCGGCGGCGGCGATCGTGGCCGCCGCATTCTCTGGAGAGCCGCTCCTCGCCAAATGGACGCTGACCTTCATGCAGGCTACGGGGCGTTTCATCACAAATTTCTTCCCGCTCTTTCTGCTCGGAGGCGTATTTGGCAAGCTCATGGATGACAGCGGTGCAGCGCTTTCCGTCGCCCGCAGCATGACCGAGCGTCTGGGAGAGAAGCGAGCCGTCATGGCGGTGGTGTTGGCCTGTTCCCTGCTCACTTATGGTGGCGTCAGCCTCTTCGTCGTGGCTTTCGCCGTGTTTCCCGTGGCGGCCGCGTTGTTTCGGCAGGCAGGGGTTCCGCATCGGCTGATCCCGCCGGCGATCGCGCTTGGCGCCTTCACTTTCACGATGACGGCCCTGCCGGGCACCCCGGCCATTCAGAATGCCATCCCGATGGCATATTTCGGCACCACGCTGTTTGCGGCGCCGGTTCTCGGCGTCATAGCATCTGCGAGCATCCTGGGCTTTGGCCTGTGGTGGCTGCGCCTGATCGAGGCGCGCGCGCGTCGCGCCGGCGAGGGTTACAGCACCGAGAAGCCCGCAACAGCCGATGATCAACTCGTGCGTGAGCGCGCTGCGAACGCCGACAATTTCGACATCGCCGAACTGCCGCACGGCCATCGCAGCGAGGAATTGCCGTCCTTTGCGCTCTCGGTGGCGCCCATTCTGATCGTGCTCGTGGTCAACCTCCTCATGAGTTTGTTCGTGCTACCACGCGCGTACACCGGGTATCTCGCCGAGCCGCGGTTCGGCGGAACCTCGCTCTCCGCAGTGAGCGGAGCCTGGTCTGTCGTGACGGCGCTCGCAATCGCCTCGCTGATTCTGGCAGTGATCCATCACAAGCGCCTACCGGAGTTGCGCAAGACCCTCGACGCCGGCGCCAACGCCTCGGTGCTGCCGGTGCTCAATACGGCCAGCTTGGTGGGCTTCGGCGCTGTCGTCGCGGCGTTGCCGGCGTTCGCTGTGGTCCGTGACGGTTTCCTTGCGGTGCCCGGCGGGCCGCTCGTGTCGATTGCCGTCGCCGCCAACGTGATGGGTGGTATCACTGGCTCAGCATCAGGCGGATTGGCCATTACGTTAAACTCGTTGGGTGAAACCTATGCCCAACTGGCCGCGAGCATGGGCATTCACCCTGAGTTGATGCATCGCGTGGCCGCCATCAGCTCTGGTGCGCTGGCTATGCTGCCCCACAATGGTGCTGTCGTTACCCTGCTCGCAATCTGCGGGGCCACCCAACGAGGGAGCTATCGCGAGATCATGATGGTGGGACTCGTGGGGCCGTTGATCGCACTGACTGCCGTCATTGCGCTGGGGAAGTTATTCGGGGCATTTTGAACACTGCCTTCCCCGCCTTGCGCTTCATGTCATCGCGCGAGCCAGCCACCGTCGACAGGTAACGCCACTCCGCTAAGCTGCGCCGCGGCGTCCGAGCAGAGGAATACGGCCAGCGCCCCGAGTTCCTCCGGGGTGGTGAACTCAAGCGAAGGCTGTTTCTCGCCGAGCAACTTCACCCTCGCTTGCTCGGGATCCAGCTTCTCGCGGGTAGCAAGAGCGTCGATTTGCTTTTGTACCAGTGGCGTGAGCACCCAGCCGGGACAGATCGCATTGCAGGTGATGCCGGTCGTCGCCGTCTCCAGCGCCACACCTTTGGTAAAGCCGACGACGCCATGCTTGGACGCCACGTACGCGGACTTGTCTATCGACGCGACCAACCCGTGTACTGATGCAATGTTGATGATCCGACCCCAGTCCCGCGCGAGCATTTGTGGAAGCGCCGCACGAGTGGTCAAAAATACTGCGGTCAGATTGATTGCGATCACTGCATCCCAGCGCTCGAGCGGAAATTCGTGCACCGGTGCAACATGCTGGATGCCCGCGTTGTTGACGAGTATGTCGACGCGTCCCAACTCGCGCGTCGCATGCTCGATCAGCCCCGTGGCATCGGCTGGCTTGGACAGATCGGCGCCGCTAAAGGCCACGCGTACGCCGTGGGCCGCGGCAATTTCCCGGCAGAGCCTCTCGATCGCCGCGGCCTCGCTGAAGCCGTTGATCATGAGATCCGCCCCTGCAGCGGCAAGCGTGCGAGCGATCCCGAGTCCGATGCCGCTCGTCGAACCGGTAACGACAGCTACCTTGCTCTTTAGCATGAGCCACCTCCATTAAGGACCGACAGATACTGAGCGGGTCCCCGTCGAAAACCCGTGGCAGCCGCCGCCGGCAGATCGAAAGTTGCATGATAATCTCGATGCGGCTAACGCCGGCCGCAAACGCGACGTTCCAATATATGTTTACTCCACCGATTTAAGAAAGCCCGCTTGGGGATCCCGGACGATGGTGATTGAACGAACTGACATTTCGTTCGGACCACTACGTGGAGCGCGGTGCTGGAATCTGCCGGCCGGTGACGGGTCTCCTATTGGAACGGCAGGAAAATCGGAACCAGCAGCGCGCTCACGATCGCTACGATGATGGTGAAGGGCACACCCACCCTCACAAAATCGCCGAGACTATATGGCCCGGGTCCCACCACCAGCGTGTTCATCGGTGAGGGAAATAGGCGTCAGGAAAGCCGCGGACGCGGCCAGCGCGACGGTCATCGCAAACGGTTAGGGAGAGTCTCCGAGGTCCTTGGCGATGGTCATCGCCACCGGCGCAATCAGCACGGCTGTGGCCGTATTTGAGATGAACAGGCCCAGCATCGCGGTGATGACGAACAAGTTGCCAACACGAGACGTGGGTCGTTTGAACACTGCGCAAGCGCTGGGTGATCGATTTTAGCTCTTCAAGCAAGGCGTCAATCTCAGACATTGGCGCCGCCGTCGCTACGGCTGACGCCACTCAGGTGCGTTGTGCGCTCACAGAGTGCGGCAATGACGTCGATCTTTTCTATCGCGAGAGGGGATATTCATGAGGCACATCCTTCGGTGCGCGAAGGAATAGGTCGGGGCGAATCTGGCAAATCAGCGCTGCAGGGCATATATTTGCCGGATGGTCATCCGTTTTGCAGTTCGCAGCGTGTCAACGACACAACGAGCCGCCAACTGGGGCGGCCCAATATTAGGGAACGCTGACATGGACAAGCTAAAATGGGCGGTTTTCATATTTGCAGTCCTGTCGATCGTCGGTGGGGCGGTTGTGTACATGACCGGCCAACAGGGGCTGAATCGAGACTCCTTTTTCGTCGCCGTTTTTGGATCGCTGACATTTATTCTCGGATTGTCGCTTCTTACACGAACTTTGTTTCGAAAGCAGAACCGCTCAAAATAGGCGATTGCGAAATTAAATAAGGCCACTGCGGCTCAAACCAGGATGGACGGTGAATCCCTGCTTCGAGACTTCCGATGAACTAGGATGAGGGCTTCAAATTGAAAAACTGGGCCAGCTTCGCCAGCCAGCGCCAAGGCCAATCCTGAACTAACATCTACGCTGGACCACCTAAATGGGGGTCGGCCAATTGGGTTAAGTTTGTCATATTTTCCCGTGCTACGATTGATTTCCATCGATAGTTCAGTTTGGACTGTAACAGTGCATGCCAGGTATTCGAGGTTGGAGCGCAGCAGTCTCTGTCTCTCGCTGTTGATCGATTGATTGAGCTGAGGGGGGCAAGTATTCATGTCGCTCGCGATTGGATTGCTGATGATATTGACTGGGCTCGCCATCATGGCATTCGGCCTTTTCATGTTCTATGCGTGGCTTCCACTACTCTATGCCTTGATTGGTTTCGACGTCGGCCTTCTGCTGGGTCGGGCGTTCACTGGGGATGTTGGCACAACTGCGATTGTCCTCGGAATTGCCGGTGCCTTTATTCTTGGTGCCGCGTCTTATATTCTTGAGCCCTATCGGCGCGTTTTGCTCGGCGTTTCCGGCGGCATCCTGTTCGGCCTTTCTGTGGCCGCCGCTCTCGGGCTCGATGGCTGGTTTGGAGGCTTCTTCGGCAGAGTGCTGGCGTTAGTCTGCGGCGCGGTCGGAGGCTTGCTTGTGCCGCGATTCTTCGACTTATTTGTTATCGGTGCATCTGCCGTCAGTGGTGCAGCCATGGTGATGACAGGCGCAAACCACATTCTCCCAGGTGTCGGATTTTTCGACCGCGCCGCCGGCGGCGTGTTGCCGCCATTGGTCACAATAATTCTGGCCGTTGCCGGCGTGAGTTGGCAACTCAGCAACATCGCAAAGTGGACTCAAATGTTGTCCGTGGGCCACGAGGTTTCAGATGATTCGACAAGAAACTAAGACGGTCCGCCTCGACTTTGATTTTGCAATCCCAGAAGCAGCTGTAAATATAAGTTGGCCTAGCCTACTAAACATTGAAGTGGCCCTAAAATGAAACATGACAACTTATTGGCGGGGTGGCGAAAGTTGGTTGTCACGGCTGGCTTAGCGACGCTTGGATCCGTGCTGGTGATCACAACCTCTTTCGCCCAATCATCGGTAGACTGTCGTGCCTACGCTGAGGATTACTCTCTTCGCTACTCGTCGCCTTGGTCGACGTTGAATTTCAACGTCGGGGGGCGGCGCGCCGCCGCTAGCGCGTTGGCCGCCAATAGGTCCCGCGCCCAGTCTACCCTCTTCGGCAACGCCTACGCGCGCTGTATGCGTGGTCGATGGCCGTAAGGAGATCCGCTCTCACTTCCTGAACGGAACTGCGGACGGCGTGCCGGACGAGCAGCGGAACAAGCGGCTGGCAAACAGACCGCGCGACGCCGTTGCTAACACTGGGCCTCATCGCGCTTTGGTGTTGCCGGTAATCTCGATAGCAGCGGTAGCGACGACAGCCGTTTTATTACGATGCACTCTCCCGCTACCATCGCCGCAACGGCGTCATCCGTTTACGCGCCGCGCCGGCAAGTTCAATGCGGCGTTTTGTCTCTCAGGGTTTTCGTTTTCCATGGCTGAAACCACGATTGTTACAGGAGATTAATTCACTAGCCAGCCTGGTGTAATACGCCGGAACCTATCTCCAGCAAGCGTTCGAACCCGCAACTTATTCACGGGTGGTTGTCTGGAGATTCTACGTGAACCGAATTTGGAAATCCGTAATATTCATGCTGGCGACCATCTACTTCTTAGTGGATGCAGTCTTCCTGACTGTTGCCCGACCATTCGCCAACTGGATTGCCGCGCACCGGATATTCGAAAGCCTTCGCATCCGGATAGTTTCGCTGCGCCCCTATCCCACCTTGGCCTTGTTTGCTGTGCCTCTAATCGTTCTTGAACCGGTCAAGCCGGTTGCCGCTTATTTGGCCGGTACGGGCCACATCGCGATGGGCATGACTGTCCTTGTCGTAGGTGAAGTTCTAAAGCTTGTGCTCGTGGAACGCCTCTTTAGCGTAAGTCGCGAGAAGCTCATCTCGATACCAGCATTCGCTTGGACATATGGGAGGTACTCGCAGGCCAAGGAATGGCTGGAATCGTTTGAGGCATGGCAGATCGCGCGGCGCTGGAGACGTCTCGCCCGGTACGCCGTCCGCAGTTACGTTCAGGAAGTGAGAGCCTCCCAGAGGCTAGAACGCGTCTCGTTCCAGCCCCGCTAACGCTACCATGCGATACTTTTTTCATATCTGCGACGGCCCGAAAGTCTTTCCCGATGAAGTGGGAGAGCGGCTTTCGAGTCCGGAAGAGGCCATAAATCAGGCCAAGTTCCTTGCGGCCGAATTGAGGAAGGCGGGCGAGTTCTGCCGGTCAAGTTTCATATTCGTATTGGACGAGAACGGCCACCGTATCTTTGAATACCGGGCTTCATGAAGGAGTCGGCCATGCCATGACGGCGTTGCTATTTCGGGTGGAGAATGGACAGCTCATCTTCGCGGTTCAGAGCGTCTTGTCGAGCGAGCGCGTGGTCATGGCGACACTGTGTGATCCCTTATACCGTTCTCGGCGCGCGCCGCGGTAAGGCTGCCGTGCTCGAGGTATGCCGGCAGATCTTGGAAAACGTGCGGGTCCACCGATTCAATCGCGAGTCGATCGTGCTGGGCGAGGATACTCAAGCAAGCCCACCGTTTTCAACGCGCTCCGCTGATTGGTGTGCGACGTCGACGAAGGGCCATGGACCGCGAGCCACGCCACCTGGGCGTTGCTCGGCGATCGCCCGCCGATCTGTTTCCAGGTCGACAGCGAATGCAGGATGCGCTGTTGCGGGCCGGACAAGGAACGGCTGCCAGACGCAACACCGGTTACCAAAGCGTCATAAGCAGTCCTCTCGCCACTGGCTCCCGATAAGCCTACGACCTCCAGTCGGTTCGCAGCACTGTCTCTGCTATGCCAATGCGAGTCTTCTTGGCCGGTAACCCGTTCTAATTGATCAGTCGCCGCAAGTCCGGCTCGACGCCCTATCCAAGCGGGCTCCTTTGATTTCGTCTTATGATCTTAAGCGTGAGCAGGACAGCACCAAGCGCAAGAAATAGAACACCGACAACAATTGTACTGGTGGATTCGAACGTCACGCCAACCGCTGTCAGTAGGCATCCGATGATAACTGAGATAAGCCCGCCTAGCTTCTTTACCAGGAGAACGTGTCCTTCACGCGCGCTCGCCACCATGACTAAGCCTCACTCTTTCACAAGATTGCACCATATCCACCGGTTCTCGTCGTCGGTTTCGCTCGGGTAGGGCGGTAGTTTAGTCGCGCAGAACCCAATCGTACACTCGCTTATGTTCCGAATCTCTCGTCGCTCGACCTCTGTTAATGACCCTTTGACTCAATTACGCACGAGCACGATTGCGTCAGTCTAGCTTACCCAGTTGAATGGTGCTGAAGTCGTGAGAGCAGCAAGTTCGGCGATCTACGTCCCTCCTAGATTGGATGGCTGAGCTGCCGGCTGTTGTGCCGATTGCAAGTTGACACCTCATATACGTGAGCGTTAGTTCTGAAGCCGCGTCGAGTTTCTAGAATGGAGCCGAATGGCCCCCGTCGACGGAGTGGTGCTATGGCGTCGCTGGAACGGCATTACATTTCGGCCGATCATTTGCTGGCCCCTGAGATGGTGCAGTCGCTCGTGCAAGATACGCACCGCCGCTCTAAGTCGAACAATGACGGCAAAAACTGCCGGGCCTACCCGGCAATCGCCCGAGTCCCGAGCGGGCTGCTCGGTGTCTGTGTCGTCGAAACCAGTGGACGCATTTGCGGTGCCGGAGACGTGGACTACGAATTCTCTATCACGAGCGTGTCGAAGCCGTTCTTGTTTGCGCTGATCTGCGAGACGATCGGCTCCAAGGAAGCGCGAGCGAAACTCAGCGCGGACGCCACCGGGCTTTCATTTAACTCACTTGCCAAGATCGCCGCGAATCCGTTGCTGCCGAAGGAAGTCCGGGCGCAGGACGATCTCGGCAACATCACTTGCGGCCGTAACGATCAGTTGTGTGTGGCGCGAGCGGCAAGTGAAGCATCCAAACTTCCAATAGCAAGCGATGGCGTATTCTTGAGACGCGCCGCATAGGCGTGGGAGTCTCAGTCGATGAAGATTCTCGGTGGCGTCTTTATGATCCGTTGAGGGCTCGTCCGCCGACGCCATCGACGGAATAGCGATCGTCCGCGGGATACTGGAAGTGAGAGGTGACTAGCAAGAGCGAGCGCCGCGGGCGATGACAATGCGATTCCTTAAAGAAAGGGTCGGTGATGAGAAGACATAAAACCGAGGAAATCGTTGCAAAGCTGAGACATGTCGAAAGATTGGCCGCCACCGGCAGACGGATTTCGGAGTGTGCGCGGGTAATTGGCGTTACCGAAGTAACTTACTATCGGTGGCGAAATAGGTACGGAGGCCTCGAGAGCGATCTGGCCGAGTATTTGACCGAGCTTGAGGCCGAGATCACCCGGCTGCGCCGGCTGGTATCGGATCTGACACTGGAAAAGCTCATCTTGGTGGAGGCGACGACGGAGGATCTCAGCCCGGAGCTTCGTGCGACTTACGTGCTTCACGCCAGGGCAGCGTTTGGCATCTCCGAAAGGCGCGCTTGCCAGGCGCTTGGGCAACATCGATCGACTCAACGCAAGATACGGGCGCGCCTTTCGTTGGAAGCGGCACCGGCGACCCAATGCCATTCGGCAAATGTGAGTTCGCTCTCGACGAACCCGCCCGATCGTCGGCCGACGCCGCGGGACAGCACGGGGCGTGGCGCACAGGATCCGCGCGACGCGAGCGTGCCGATACCGATCCAGGCTTCGGCACGTCCACCGGTGCAATAAGTCTGGCCGGTTAGCGCGAGGGATCCCGACGCCCGTCTTGCGGTGAGTTTCGCGGCGTACTGCGGGCAAAGTGTTCTGCGGATGAAAGGATACGAGTCATGCCGAATTACGATCGCAACGTGGTCATCCCCGGCGCCCCCGTCGGTCAGACGTTCGCAGCTGATGCGGGCCTGCGCGCCCACATGCTCCGGGTATATAACTACATGGCCACTGGCGTTGGCCTAACCGGCCTCGTCGCGATGCTGACCTATCAGTTCACCGGTCCCGAGCTGCTGCAAAGTCCGCTGATGTGGGTGTTCATGTTGGCGCCGTTTGCGCTGGTGTTCTTTATAAGCGCTCGTATCAACAAGCTGTCGGCGGAAACGGCGCGACTGCTATTCTTCGTCTATGCGGCGTTGGTGGGATTGTCGCTTTCGACAATCTTCCACGTCTATACCGGCGCCTCCATCACGCGCGTGTTCTTCATTTCAGCCGCGACCTTTGGGGCGCTCAGCATCTGGGGTTACACAACCCGGCGCGACCTGTCGGGATTCGGCGTGTTCCTGTTTATGGGCGTGATCGGCATCGTGATTGCGAGTTTGGTCAACATGTTCTTAAGGTCGAGCGGACTCGACTGGATAATCTCTATCGTCGGCGTCGGGGTCTTCGCGGGTCTCACCGCCTACGATACCCAGCGGATCAAGGCGATGTATGATCGTAGCGACGATGCCGCTTCCGCGGGCCGCAAGGTCGTGATGGGGGCGCTGTCGCTGTATCTCAACTTCATAAACCTGTTCATGCTCATGTTGCGCCTGGCGGGCAACCGGCGGTGAAGCATGATCGTTTTCAGAAGGGTCCAGCACCTCGTGGCGTGTCGTTCGTCGGCGTGTCGTCGATGAGTTTTGCTTATTCGACGAGGCGTCGGTCTTAAAGTCACCGCCATGGCAGACCTTCGCCGCGCCTATGTATCGAGAGCGCTTCTGTGCCCCGATAACCCTAGAGGAGGCGAGCTACGATGAACATCAAGATAATGCTCAGCGTCCTCGTTATCGGCGGGTTTATTGTTCTGGTCGGTCCGCCCCAAGGTATTGAAGCCCGATCGCTGCTGAATTCGAATGCGACTGCTGCCGAGCAAACGACAACTGAGGTCAAGCGGGCCAATCGGCATCACCGGCGTCGTCGACACTCGCAGCACCGAGGATGGTCGCATCATCTCCATCCTGGATGGTGAGCAAGTCAAAATAACCTGGTCTAGTCGTTCCTATTTAACGGCGTGAGAGACTGCAGCGTCACCCCGCGGTCAGCAAGCTCCAGCTTGCGACCGCAGCATTGTTCGCGCGGGTAGCGACCGTTCACATCGAAATGTCGCAGGCGAGGCGGGCGAAACTTCACGCTGTTCTTTGATCGCATTTTGATCTGGACGATCTGGCCACCGCCAGGCTGCTCGAGGAATCTGCTGCGGTCGACCGGACCGCCGTCGATCTCTACCATTTCACCCGCCAGCTCAAAATCAGGTTGTGAACGGCGAAAGTCACCGCCAGCTCGTTCGGATGAAGTGGGAAGTTGTGTACGCCGACGGTAGAGTGAATGAACTCGAGCACAATATCATCTGGCATGTCGCGGATCTGTTGGGGGCGACCACGCGACAGCGGGCGGAGCTTCGTCAGCAGATTGCGCCCGACCGCGTTGCCTTGCTCGCTGGAATTGCCAGCCGGCATTTTTCACCAGCGTTGCCGCTCCGGTGGTGACAAAGAGCTGCTGACCAAACGCCTTCAGACTAACGTTCGAACCGGACCACTCGGGGCGCCAGGTACCGCTTTGGCTATTGCAGTGCACTGCTCCGCTCAGTAACGGAGTGGTTCTCGCAGTCGAAGTACTCGACGAACGAAGTCTGGTTGACGTCGGCGGATTTCATCCGTGATCTCAAAGCAGGGTCGTGGAAGCCGTGGCTGAAATGTTCGAGGCTTGCAGGGACGACGCTGACATGAATGCACCGCCAGGTCGCTGAAGCCATAATCGAAGACTGTTGGAGTAATGATGGATGTCGAAAATCTGCCGTTTGGCGGTGCTGTGTGCGTCTATGGCTGCTCTCACGGGGCCGGCGTTCGCGCAAGCTCAACCTGTTCGAGTCGGAGGGTTGACCTGTGATGCCGCGCCGCGCGTGGGATTGGTGGTTGGCTCGCGGCAGAACCTGCGGTGCGTCTTTCGGTCGAATGCAACGGGGCAGCAATACAGCTACGCCGGCACGATAAGACGGATCGGCCTCGATGTCGGTATCACCGGCGGAGGTCGATTGTTCTGGGGAGTGTTCGCACCGACCTCGCATGTCGGATATGGGGTGCTGAGGGGAACCTACGTGGGCGCAAGCGGCAATGCGTCGTTTGGTCTTGGCCTGGGGGCCAACGTACTTGTTGGCGGATCCCACCGCACGATTTCCCTGCAGCCGCTGTCGGTCGAAGGCCAGTTTGGTGTCAATCTGGCAGTGGGGGTGGCGCGGCTGACGCTGCGATAAACGGCGGATGGCTTGGGCCGCGATGAAAGCCGGCGGTCCGGCTTCATTGAGGTCGGACGAGGGGAAGGCAATTGGCGATATTTCTGAGCGTACTGAGCGTCGCCTGCGCTATCGGAGCTGCTGTCTCGCTTCTGCGTTACGACAGCAAGCATTTCGATCTGTTAGTCCTGTCCGGCGTGATTTTTCTGAGCGCCGCGATCCCATCATTTGAAGTCGATGCTTCGCTTGAAGAGTTAAAATCAATCAATCATCGCCTGATAAACGTTCAAACCGGGATCGAAAAACTCCAGGCGCATTGATTGGGCCCTCAGCCTTGCTCGATCGGTTCCAGCACGACTTACGTTTTGAACGGACCACTTGGTTGAAGCCGCCTGGCCGGTTCATTTACGCGCTTGGCTGCCCAAGATACAATGCTCGCCGGCAAGCCATCTACACGGTTCCTTACAATTCGTCAGGAAAATCTCATGTCAGATCTTGTTGCTATCGTTTATACGTCCGAAGCGAAAGCCGAGGAGGTCCGTCAGCGTCTGTTCGATTTGA
Organism: Afipia sp. GAS231; assembly: GCF_900103365.1. Lineage (NCBI taxonomy): Bacteria > Pseudomonadati > Pseudomonadota > Alphaproteobacteria > Hyphomicrobiales > Nitrobacteraceae > Afipia > Afipia sp. GAS231. The sequence continues at coordinate 2,491,221 of NZ_LT629703.1, read as the reverse complement.
GGAAACAGTATCTTATTGAGTTCAGCGATGCGGTTATCGCCGTCAAAACTGACGCTGGCCCGGTCAAGCTGAACCAGCTGGTCAATATGACGGCCGCCGGGGCGGCTTCAGGCAGTTTCTGGGGACTTTTGATAGGAGTCCTTTTTCTGAATCCGTTGATCGGCGTCGCCTTGGGCGCAGCGTCAGGCGCGCTTAGCGGGGCGCTTACGGACTATGGTATCAACGATGCATTCATGAAGGAGCTCGCGGCCAATCTTAAGCCCGGCGACGCGGCTCTGTTTGTGCTGATCCAGAATATGACCGCTGACAAGGTGCTCAAGGAAATCCAGGGTGCTGGCGGTACCGTGCTGAAGACGTCCCTCGATGATGCGAAGGAAAGCGCACTGCGTGAAGCCCTCGCCAAAGCGGGCACCACCCAACCGGCGCCGTCAGCCGCAAACGCAAGCTGACGCGCGCCGAGCTGGGGCCAAGGCGTGTGGTCGTGCAGCATTGCCGCACGGCGCGGGTTCTCTCCGCACATGAACCGGGAAAGCGCTCGACTACAACGGCGACTGGCTGGCGAGGTTCGATGCAAACGCGGGTTTTGCGTGTTCTGTTTTGCGCGCGGCATCGGAGTCTGAAATGAAATTCCCTCCCGGATATGGCTATCCGTCCAGAGACGATTGGGAGCGGATCAATGCGGAGAACGCCAGACCGCGCTGGGTTTTGCTCAAGAGAATTTGGCGCGCTTTGCGCCGTATGTGGATCCGCCAATCCTCCCGACGGCGGTAGCTCAGGCCCAAAAAAATGCGGCCAGGCTTTGGAGGGAGGGATAACCTCCCTATTGAATACTCTTACGAAACCATGTCGGCGATCCGTGCATCGGTCTGATCGTTGAAAGCGGTGGGAAGCGAGTCGGCGCTGTGATCCTCAATGACTACACGCCGGACCAGAATATAGAATTGACGGCGCACACCAAAGGCAACTGGAGCGTTTGTCCGATTAGACCCACAGATGCGACCACACGACAGGCGCGATCCGGAGTTGGGGCGGAATGCACCGCGGTCGGCGAACAGATATCAGCGGCAATATCGAGACGCTACCCGATGCGATCCGCGGTGCGTGCGGACCCAACAACGACCATGGCGCCAGTAGTAGTGGCTACGCACATGCCGCCGACTCCCCGCGGCCGCACCTGCGACCGCCCCGACGGCCGCTCCTCGACGACCGCCGATCGCGCCGCCGATGATTGCGCCGTTCACCGCGCCGCGTCCCGCCGAGCTTTGTGCGAACGAATCTGCCAACGGGATGGTTGTTGCCAGCACCAGGAAAAACAACAACGATAGAATCCGATGCATCGGGCACTCCTCAAAGCGTTTGATTTCTTACGGTTGCGCGCCGCATTCCTGGCAGGACGAAAACGAGATTCAGCATAATGGTTGCCGTTGTTCTCCACTTCTTGCGAAGCGGCCGGCAGTCCTGTTTGCGCGGATATTGAATGCAACGACAATATCGCTTCAGTCAACGCTGCTCGTGGTCAGGTGGTCCACGATGCATGTTAGTTTGTGAGAGGGCGCTGCCGCGGCAGGGGAAGCCGCGCCGAGTCGCAATCTGGCGGATTTGTGCCATGTCTCGCGACCACGGTGATTGGATCACTGTCCGCCCAGGAAATTCCGTGCCGAGTGGATCGCCTCCGTCGCCAAGCGTGAAATGTCGACATATTATGGCGTCGTGAAACATCAAGTGGAAGTGGGCGCCGGCAAGACTACGAAATGAGGATCTGAAGCCCGCGAACCTTAGGGGGTTGATCATGAGTGAAGACAATATCCCCGCTGAGGCTGGCCCGAACCATTCCGGCAGCGCTGATTCCTGGCGCCGGCATCTACCCTATCTCCTGGTTTTGGCACTGGCTCTTGCCGGCGTTGCTTACGCGAACATGTCGCAAAAGTCTCTTGCCGGCTATTGGGAGTTGCTTGCCCTGATATCCGGTGGGGTGTGTATTTTCACCGAATGGGGAAAGGCCGAAGACAAAGGGGCGCGTGTCAGGCTGGTTTGGACCCAGGCTGTACATTGGACTGCTGTCCTCGTTGCCATGAACATCATGTTGCTGTCCGGTGTTCAGCAACTGCTGCCCGCGCCGGCCACCAGTCTGGTCCTTCTGATGTTACTGGCGCTGGGCTCTTTTCTGGCCGGACTCAATCTTGCTTCGCTCGAATTGTGCTTTCTTGGGCTGGTTTTGGCTCTCACCGTTCCGGCAGTCTCGTGGGTCAAACAATCCATGCTCTTCGTCATCCTCGCTGGAGCCTTCGTGGTCGGCCTTGGCATAACTTTTTGGTCAAGCCGGAAAGAAAAGTGATCGATCGGATCAAACCGCTTAGGTCTGCATCTAGCGGACGAACCGCAGGATAAGGCCGGCAACTCCTGCCGCAGGATTGGCGCCGAGCTGCCCTGCAATGGAAACTGGCTGCGGCACCGCAGAGCGAGCCATCTCAGCGGGACATCGTCGGCAGGGATGCCCTAATTCGCTCCGAAAAATCCGCTGCGCCATCGGCCGCCAGTGCCGCCTCGTTAATCCGAGAGCGTCGGCGCAGTTCGTCGAACGGCAGCGTCTTGTCCATCCGGCCCGAGTAATAGAGGTAGCCGTCGACCAGGCCGTTGAGGATATGACGGATGTCAAATCCGCCGCGCCTTCCCGCGGCGTTCGCGTATCGCACGATGTTAATCGTGCAACTGTTGGTCAGCAGGTGATAGAATTCGGGGCGATCGGCAAGTTGGTTGATCCGGCCAAGGTAGATCAGGAGCAGCCGGCGCGCATCGTCGGCCGAGGTATTGAGGCGATAGAGGTACACTGGCTCCCCTCGATAGTTGGTGCGCACGCGCACGAGGTCGCGCTCGTCGCCTACCACGTAGATCAACTCGAATTGCTTGAACAGCGAGGCGACAGGCGCGAAACCCTCGCCGACCTCCGGCCGGGTCTCGATGGAGATACTCAACGGCGGCGCATTGTCGAAAATGAAGCTCACGAACGTATGCCCGACCGGCCCTTCGGTGAAGTAGGATACATAGAAGTCGAGGGCGATCAAGTGCGACAACAACACCTCCCGCTCTTCATAGCGCACCGTGAAATCATTCCGGGTACGGTAGTCGAAGTTGCGGACACCGGTCAGGCGCACGCGGTCGCCGTCGATGACGGCTCGCGGCATCACCGCGACTTCCGGTCGCCAGTTGCGATCATGTGAGGGTTGGATGGAAATCCACCATGCGACCACGCCGAGAAACAACACGATCGCCGTTGCCGACATGCGTCGCCGACGCGAGAACCAGATGGCCCAGATTGTGAACGCTGCAAAGGCTGCCGCCAGCGCCAAACGCATCCCGGCCCATGGCAGATTCGAATAGTAGATGGCCAGTGTGGCCCACAGGATCGGTATGGCCCAGCACAGAGAGATGATGATCGCGACGAGCCAGCCGAGGGGCCTGAACAAGAAGCTGCGAAGCGAATTCATTGGCTTCTCCGCTGTTTCATTCTGCGGACTGCATATCGGCGCTGCCGTTGGCAAGGCCGAAAAGGCAAGCGTCATTTCGCGGCCAGAGGACCGCAGGGGAGCGTACACCGACCGGACTTCACTTGTTAAGCCCGCTCTGGTAGAATGCTTTCTGGCTTCCTCACTTCGTTTCAAGTCCCTGACATCGATGAGCGCGGTGAGATTTGCCACAAGGCATTCCGGCTGCGCAGTGGTTTCGCGTTTGCTCGGCCTGCTGTGGTGCCATGTCGGTATTGCCCGGCGCCGGCGTCGCCGGCCGTTCAGGATAATCGTCGGATACGTATCATTCGATCAACGGCGTATAACTCGATGACAATCAGCAGCACCATCCGAGATCGGCCTGTCCCGGTTCTGTATGGTCTGATGATTGTCTCACTCGCGGCGTTGCTGCCGCTTCCGCCATTGTTGCAGGATCAGAGCTACCATCAGTTCGCCGACCAGCGTGAATTGTTCGGCATACCGAATTTCTGGAATGTGGTCTCGAACCTGCCTTTCATCGCGGTCGGAATTGTAGGCCTGTTGCAGGTTCGTCGCGACGCAACAACCATAGTGCTGTTTACGGGGCTGTTTCTGACCGGCTTCGGTTCGTCATATTACCACTTGAATCCGAATGACAGCACCTTGTTTTGGGATCGGCTGCCCATGACGTTGTGCTTCGCCGCAATCCTTGCCGCCGTCGTCGAGGAGCGCGTGGATGCGAGAGCGGGAGCGATGTTGCTGCGGCCACTGCTGGCAATCGGCATTTTTAGTCTGCTGCTGTGGCGTTGGACCGATGATTTGCGGCTCTATGCCTGGGCGCAATTTTTTCCTTTTCTGGCATTGGTCCTGATTCTTCGGCTCTTCTCGCCGAAATATACCGGCACATCCTATTGGATTACTGCCGCGGCCCTCTATGCGTTGGCCAAGCTGCTGGAATTCCTTGACGAGAAGATCTATTCGGTTGGCTCGATTTTGAGTGGACATACGCTCAAGCATCTCGCTGCAGCTTCCGCCGGGTTCGCAATTCTCCGACTTTTTCAGACCCGTCGACCAATCCAAGGCGTCTTGTAAGGCGACTAGTCTCCCTACATCTTCCGCGCCGGGGTGATCGAGATCGCGCCCAAAAGATCATTTTTCGCAAAAGAAGAGTCTATTGCGAACGATCCCGAAGATCTTTCTGACCGAGCCCTCCGGGGGGTGGTCCATTCGAGATGTTAGTCCTTAAGCTTCAGCTTGCATCAGTAGTATGGGTCCGCTAGTTCGAAAGTATCGGCGTCGAGTCGACGATCCGGCGAGTGCGTGCATTGTATATTTAATACAACTTATGATCCAGGAAGTGTCCCCATGACTTCCATGTCCCGACGGATGTTCGTCGCAACGCTTCTTCCGCTCATGGCCGTCGGACTGGCCTCCTCCGTTCGCGCGCAAGGCAACCCGCCAGCGAATGCCAGCGCAACGCTGTTCCAGAATGTCCGCATCTTCGATGGCAAGAGCGGTTCGCTCTCCGCGCCGTCCAGTGTGCTCGTCAAGGGCAACATCATTGAACGCATCTCGACGACGCCTATCGCTAACGAGCCAGGCGTGGTCGTGATCGCCGGCAATGGCCGAACGCTGATGCCCGGCCTGATCGACGCACACTGGCATGCGATGTTGATACGGCCCACTCCAGTTCAGTCGATCAACGGTGACGTGGGATACAACAATATCGCGGCGGGCGCTGAGGCGACGGACACGCTGATGCGCGGCTTCACTACGATCCGTGACGTGGGTGGTCCCATATTCGGACTGAAGAGCGCTATTGACTCAGGGATTGTCCCGGGTCCCCGTATTTACCCCTCAGGGGCTGTAATCACGGTAACCAGCGGGCACGGGGATTTCCGCCAGCTGTCCGAGCTGCCGCGTACGATCGGCGGCATGCTCAGCCGCATGGAGCAGCTTGGCGGCAGTATGGTCGCCGACAGCCCCGACGAGGTCCGCGTCCGCGTCCGCGAGCAACTTATGCAGGGCGCCTCCCAGATCAAACTGACGGCCGGCGGTGGGGTTTCCTCGCCGTTCAGCCCGATCGACGTGGTGACTTTCACCGACGCGGAACTTCGGGCGGCTGTCGAAGCGGCCGAGAATTGGGGTACGTATGTCACCGTGCACGCCTTTACGCCGGCGGCTATTCAGCAAGCCATTGCCGTTGGCGTGAAATGTATTGAACACGGCTTCCTGATGGACGAGGCAACCGCCAAGCTGATTGCCGAAAAGGGCGTGTGGTTAAGTCTGCAGCCTCTCCCCGAGGATTTGAGACTGGGCTTTCCGGCGGGCTCAGTCCAACGAGCCAAGGCTGATGAAGTCTGGCCCGGAATAGCCCGGACATACGAGATGGCGAAGAAATACAAGATTAAGACAGCGTGGGGCACCGATGTCCTGTTCTCCCAAGCGCTGGCGCAGCAACAGGGAGCAATTCTTGCCTCGCTTGTCCGTTGGTACAGTCCCGCCGAAGCGCTCGCCATGGCGACCGGGACCAACGCCGAACTGCTAGCATTGTCAGGCAAACGCAGTCCGTATGCTGGCAAGCTCGGCGTCGTGGAGCCGGGCGCACTTGCCGATCTGTTGCTAGTCGATGGCAATCCGCTGGAGAATATCAACCTGATTGCCGATCCCGCCAAGAACTTCAAGGTCATCATGAAGGACGGCAAGGTCTACAAGAACACACTTGGCGGTTGAGGCCAGCTTCGAATCGATGGGATGCTTGGAGTCCGTTCGACGCCGGATTGTGCCGACAACGAAAGCCGGCTGGAGTACGCGATGCAGTTGCCCACCGAGGAAGATCGCCGAAGTCCATATCCATTCCGGAGTTGGTGAGATGAGTTCGGCGATCGACGAGACAACGATGGCGGTGCGCCAACCGGTTCTTGTCGACCTCGCCTTGCAGGGCGGCGGCTCGCACGGCGCATTCACCTGGGGTGTGCTCGACCGGCTGCTCGAAGAGCCGTGGATCAGAATCGAGGCGATCTCGGGAACTTCCGCCGGAGCCATGAATGCGGCGGTGTTGGCGGATGGATGGTCAATGGGCGGCGCCGACGGTGCGCGGGCCGCACTTGACGCATACTGGCGCCGTGTTTCCCGTGCCGCCGCCTTCAGCCCTCTGCAGCGCTCCCCCCTGGAACGGATGATGGGCCGCTGGACGCTCGATGCGTCACCTGTCTATCTCGCCATGGATCTGATGTCGCGTGTATTCTCGCCCTACGACCTTAATCCCATGGGCTTCAACCCGCTTCGCCAGGTGCTGGCCGAAAGTATCGATTTCGAGCGGCTGGCAACATCTCCGATCAAGCTGTTTATCACCGCTACAAACGTGCACACCGGCCGTGGACGAATCTTTCGCAACGGCCAGATCACGCCGGAGGTGCTCTTGGCCTCCGCGTGCCTTCCCACGATGTTCCGGGCTGTCGAGATTGACGGTGAACCCTATTGGGACGGCGGGTTCGCCGGGAATCCCACTATCACGCCTCTTGTCCGCGAGAGCGACGCGCATGATACCATCCTGGTTCAGATCAATCCGAGGGAGCGCCGGAACACACCGAAAACAGCGGGCGATATCCTGGACCGCCTCAACGAAATATCCTTCAACGCGCCGCTCTTGAAGGAACTGCGCATGATTGCGCTGCTACGCCAGGCCGCCGATCCCGGACATGGCGAAGGGGCGCGCTGGGCGGGCATGCGAACTCACCGGATCATGACCGACAGACTGGTTGAATTCGGCGCGTCGTCAAAGCTCAACGCCGAATGGGAATTCCTCGAGATGCTCAAGGGGGAGGGCCGAAAGAGCGCCGCCGATTTTCTAACCAAGCACAGCGCGGATCTCGGCAGCAAGTCGAGCTCCGATCTCGATGCGCTGGTAGCGGAGTGCTGAGAGCGGGCTGGGGGAGGCAACGAGCAAGGGAGTCACCGAATGTACGCCAATATTCTCTTGAGCACGGACGGATCGGATGTCGCGAGAAAAGGCGTTAAGCAAGGGATTGCCTTAGCAAAGGCATTGAACGCCAAAGTGGCAGTCATCACCGTGACGGAACCGATCTACATCGACTATGGCGGCGGACACGCCGGTGGACATATTCCCTCGCAGGAAGAGGTTGATAATTATGAGGCGGCCAGCAAGGCCAGTGCGGGCAAAGTGCTCGATGGGGCACGAGCTATGGCGGCACAGATCGGGATTGCTGCAGAATTTTTGCATGTCACGAATATGCACCCGGCGACTGCCATTGTGGAAACGGCAAAGTCCAGAGGCTGCGACTTGATCGTCATGGCCACTCATGGGCGTCGCGGCCTCAGGAAGCTATTTTTAGGGAGCCAAACATCTGAGGTCCTCGTGAACGGAAGCGTGCCGGTGTTGGTAGTGCCGTAGCCGTATTTTTGTAGCCGCCAAGGTCGTACAATAGCTTTGCGAACTCGGCGCCGACGGGCGATAGTTTCCCGACCGAAGACGTCGAGCAATGGCTGGACCGAGCGTATGTCTGATCATCAGTGTGGCAAACTTGGTCGGCTTCGGCGCGGGCACACTCGACAGCTTGCCGCACAGCGATGCGGTGGTCACGCTGCTTGCCGTTTGTGGATCGAGGCACGGCGAAAGCTATCGCGATATCGTCATGACCGCGATTGTCGGCCCGATCATCTCGCTTGCCGCCATAATCGGGCTGGGGTCCGGGCTCGGTTCATTTTGATCGATGTCGAAAGGTTTGCAAGGCGCGCCGCTGAGACCAGATCTGCATTCCTGCGAGCGTGACCTGGAGACAGAAAATGGAAGCATTTCCGCTGATGCGGCACCGGAACTGATCTATTCTCGACGAAACAGAGACTCCCATTTCCGAGGCTCCCGAATGAAGGCCGATGGCGCACCGAGGATTTCGGCTGGCATCGCTGCCGCCGTGCTGCTCCTGGTAGTGGTCTACTACGGCACCGAAGTCCTTGCGCCATTGACGCTCGCTTTCTTTATCATCGCCATCGTCTGGCCGTTGCAGCAGCGGCTGCAATTGCGTTTGCCGGCGCTGGTAGCCCTTGCCATCACGATCATTGTTACTGCCGTGGTGTGCCTTGGCTTTGCATCACTGGCCGCCTTGGCTTTTGGTCGGGTCGGCCGTTCGCTGGTCGCCGACGCGTCGCGCTATCAAGCGCTTTACGAGATGGCGGTGGCTTGGCTCGAAGATCGGGGAATCTCAGTCGCCGGTTTGTGGGCTGAGCATTTCAATACCGGATGGCTGTTGCGTGCCGCGCGGCAGGTCACCGGACGCGTCAACACGACGCTGACCTTCTGGCTGGTAACATTGGTGTATGTCATGCTTGGGTTGCTTGAAGTCGACGATGCTCGACGAAAAGTCCAGGCGCTTGGCAACCAGGACGCCGCGCGCATTCTGATTGATGCGACTGCCGCGATCGCGGTCAAGTTTCGAAAATACATGCTGGTCAGAACGCAGATGAGCGTCGTGACGGGCTTGCTCATTTGGGCGCTTGCCTGGATCACCGGGCTTCAGTTTGCGGCCGAGTGGGGAATCATCACGTTCGTGCTCAACTACATTCCCTTTATCGGCCCTCTCATCGCGACGCTGTTTCCAACCCTGCTTGAGATGACGCAGTTTTCCACCTGGCAGGCGGTATTGGGAATATTTCTTGGCCTGAACTTGATTCAGTTTGTCGTCGGTAGCTACATCGAGCCACGTGTGTCCGGGGACGTGTTGTCTATTTCACCCTTCGTCGTGCTGTTTGCCGTCTTCTTCTGGACCTTCATGTGGGGATTGTTCGGCGCCTTCATCGGGGTTCCGATCGTCATCGCCATCCTGACACTTTGTAGCTACCACCCGGGCAGTCGATTTATCGCAGATATGCTTGGCGGGCCGGTGAAAGCTGCGGAAGTTAGTTCCCCGAACAGAAATCCCTGAGCCCCACAAGGCGATGCTGCGGAACTACCGAAAGAAGCTCGCGCCGATGGCGGTCACGACTACGCGCACGCAACGAGGACGAGTCGGTGCTGCGGACGAAAGGAAGGCCTTTCTGCTTGAACAGAAGCAGGCCGGGCCAACGCCATGTTGCTTAATGACCGCGGTTGGGCATGAAACGGACTTCCAGCTCGCGCGCACGCCGCGCGGAGGGACCGTGGATGTGTACAGGCCGGGGCCGCAATTCAAAGAGGCCGCCACCTGGGCGCGGCCTCCGCGGTTGTGGTCTGATCTATTGTTTAGTGGCTTCGCCGGCGTCTCCCTTGGGGCCGGCCGGACCCAATGGGCCCGCGGGTCCTGCTGGCCCCGGAGGACCTGCCGGCCCGGGCGGTCCGGGAAGGCCGCAGTTTTCTATCACCACTTCTCGCTTATCCTCCCCGGAGGTAATTTCGACTATGCAAGTGGAGGGGAACTCAGGTCCAATCCAACGAAACCCTCCAGTCGAACTGCTCTCGACTTGCACTGTTTTGCTTGGGCCGATTTTAAGACGCACGCTGTGCTCGCGCGGTCGTCTAATCCTTCCGACGATCACTAACTCGCCGCGCGTTATGGCGGCAGTCGTGATAAATATTTCTGCACGCGCATTTCCGCTCCATGTGATCACACAGGCAGTTGCAACAGCTGCGACGGCGCCGATAGACTTTGCGGGCATGGCTATCTCCTGCATTCTGTCGGAATGCTAAATTCGATCACTAAAGCCCACTGAGAACAAGAGTGCGGCTGCGCGAGCCGACCCAAAGCCAAAAAGGCAGACACACACCGGCGGGCCTCCCCGTGTCATGGCCGGCCATCGCCCGAAAGCGCGTCGGCTAGCGCCAACCACAGACACGATGTCCCCAGTGCCACCAGCGACGCCCCCTCTGCCACCAGCAACCCCAACGACGGTGACGGCTACGCATGTGGCGATGCGGGCGGATCATTACGGTTTGCGCCGTCTGCGTCGCCTCGGCTATTCCAGGCGTGATACCCCAGCCGATCGTTGTAAAACCGGCAACGGCTGCTACCGAGCCAGGCAAGATATCTGCGAGGAAGTTGCGGCGACTCATTGCTCTCACTGTGTTTTCTCCCTTGTCGGAATAATTTTTCAGTCGACGTGAATCTTGGCGCAAATTCCCAACGGATTTGGGAGGGGAACCGCGCCGGCATACTGCGGGAAGCCGCTGGATGTATCAGGATCGCGGCCGGTTCCGTGATCTTGGCTGTGACCAGCGGGAGGTGTTCCGACTACCCCGCGTGGTTGTATCAATTGCGCCAAAAAGTTGTCAAAGAGCAGTCGGATCGAACTGGTCCGCGAGGTTCCGGAGACCGTGAAAGCCGCGTCGGATTTCCATCGCAGGTTCGTCCGCTTCGGACGTCCGGTCGATCCACGGCAAGGCGGCACGTCAGCCGCTTCGTCCTGAAGGTGGGTGAGAAATATTGTGGTCTATCGACGCGCTGTCGAGCGATGCCGCGTGGTTCTTGATCAACATCGCTGCTTCCCGATACCGCCTGCTTCCCGCGATCGTGTCTCCGTTGTCCATCCGAAGCAGGAAATCGCCCGCCGCACGCATCTCTACGGCCACAACATGATTGAGGTTCGCGAGCCTGGTGCGATGGACGCGAATAAGCCCGAACGGCTTGAGCCGCGTCTCTTCAGCGGCGAGTGTTCCGCGGATGAGGCGGCGCCCTACCGAAAGGTTGAACTCGACGTAGTTTCCCGCGGATGTCACCGAGATAATGTCTTGTGGATCTATATGAAAGCTTGTTGGACCATCCCGGAGCCACAGTCCCTGCTTCAGGGCAGTGGAGGAGGGTTCGACTGAATTCGCGGCAGGCGTCCCGGCGCTGGTCGACGCCCTGCGCTCCATCAGCCAGAAGAGCACGGCGATCATGAGGGTGGAAATGACGTCCTTTCGAAATTCGTACGGAAACTCAACCACCCAACGAAACGCGTAACCGCCCGCGACCAGTCCGAAGACGAGCTCGCGCAGCAGCACCATCGTAACCAGGTGCAGAAACGCATAAAGCAGGGTTGCGACCAGCGCGACCGCCAAGGCCGTCGGCCGATTTCGGTTCCAACGAAATTGTGCGACGCCATAACGAACAAGCGGCAGGTACGCGATCCAGGCCGTGGCGCTTGTTACCTCGAGTAAAAGCGGCCTGAGCAAACCCGCTCCGCCGGAGAGCGTTACGTCCTTCGCCATCGACAATACGTTCACAATGCCGGCGGCCACGATCAAGAGAGCGACCCAGCCGTAAGCGGTTATCGATCTGCTCGTCGTCCTTTTCTGGCTTCCGTCCGTCACGTCGTTCGACCGCTCGTCCCCAAACCGGGCTCGGTCGTCCCATGCCCGCTCGACGCCGTTGTGTGGGTGGGGTTCTATGCGGCCGTTGGACTGGTTCATCGGAATATCGGAAAAATCCGTGCGAGAGATCGTCACCTATCGGAGGCGCCCAAAGCCGGTTTCAATTGCCGTGGGGTCGCTTCGGCCGCCGGATTTCTATCACACAGATGCATGCGCCGTCTCATATGTGACTGGTGCAATCGGGCGTTGCGGCGCGGGCTGCGCGCATTTCACCAAGTTGTGAGCGATCGATGAACCGGCGAAGTTTGCTTGTCGGCGCGGCCTTGGCACCGTTCGCGCGATTGATCGGACCGGATTTCGCGTGTTCTTCGCGAGCAGCCGAAGCTTCTCGCGGTGCACCGATCCGGCGGGCGCGTCCCTCGGATCCCGATTGGCCTTCGGCAGCGAGCTGGAACCGGCTTGACCGCCAGACGGGAGGGCGCCTTATCGCGGTGCAGTCGCCGTTGAAAGTCTGTCAGGACGGGCCGTCCGGCGATTCCTGCCGCGACGTTTTCAGGGAGTTGAAGAACCCGTACTACATTCGCGACGACGTCGCGCTGACCCAGACCACCGGCTGGGTCGACGCATGGACGTCCACCCCCAGCGTCTACGCTGTCGCCGCCAGGCAGACCGGCGACGTCGTTGCCGCCGTGAATTTCGCCCGGGAGAACAACCTGCGCCTCGTCATCAAAGGCGGCGGTCACAGCTACCTCGGAACTTCAAACGCACCCGATTCCCTTTTGATCTGGACGCGCTTCATGGACGACGTCACGCTACATGACGGATTTGTCGTCCAGGGATCCGACGAACAGCCTCGACCGGCGGTCACGGTTGGCGCCGGCGCGATCTGGATGCACACCTACAACCAGGTGACCACCAAGGGCGGCCGTTACGTTCAAGGCGGCGGTTGCGGGACGGTTGGCGTCGCTGGTCTTGTCCAGGGCGGCGGCTTCGGCAGCTATTCGAAGAACTACGGCACCGCTGCGGCAAGTCTGCTGGAAGCGGAGATCGTCACCGCCGACGGCGTCGTCCGGATCGCCAACGCCTTCACCAACCCCGATCTGTTCTGGGCTCTGAAGGGCGGCGGTGGCGGCACCTTCGGCGTGGTCACACGGGTGACGCTTCGCACCCATCAATTGCCGAATTTCTTCGGCTTTGTCTCGATGACGATCGAGGCCTCGTCGAGCGCCGCATTTGGCAGGCTGTTGCGGCGATTCGTCGAATTCTATGCCGAAAGCCTTCACAACCCGCATTGGGGCGAAATCGTCAACGTCCGGCCTGGCAACAAGCTCGATATCCAGTTGTCGTGTCAGGGTCTCGACAGGCAGCAAATTGACGTTCTCTGGCAGCCGTTCATTCGCTGGGTGACCGAGGCTGCCGGCGACTTCACGTTCACGCATGCACCGGCGATCCGCGTCGGCCCCGCCGCGTCCCGCTGGGACCCGGCCGCGATCAAGGCACGTGCGCCATCTGCAATTCTCTCCGATGACCGGCCGGGGGCTCCGGCGGACAACGTTTTCTGGGCGGCCAACCTCAGCGAAGCCGGACATTTCATCCACGGTTTCGAATCCTTGTGGCTGCCGGCTTCATTGCTGGGAGCGGACGGGCGACCGCAACTGGTGGAAGCGCTGCTGGCTGCCGCCCAGCACTCGACCGTCGAAATCCATTTTCAGAAAGGGCTCGGCGGAGCGACTGCGGAGGTCATCGCGGCTGCAACGGACACCGCGACAAATCCCGCTGTCGTTACCGCCTTCGCGCTCGCGATCGTCGCGAGCGAAGCGCCGCCGGCCTACCCCGGCCTGCGCGGCCACGAGCCCGATCTTGCCGATGCTCGCCGAAACGCAAGCAAGATCGGCAAAGCGATCAACGAGCTCAGGAAAATCGTGCCTGATGCAGGTTCATACGTAGCAGAAAGCAGTTTTTTCGAGAGCGAGTGGCAGAATTCCTATTGGGGCCCGCACTATCCGAGGCTGCTTGCCATCAAGAAGAAGTACGACCCGGACGGCCTGTTCTTCGTCCATCACGGCGTCGGCAGCGAGGCGTGGAGCGCCGATGGCTTTACGAGGCTTACATAGCGGTGAGGGCGCCGGCTGGAGAGAGTCCGCATGAATACCAGGAGCGCAGTTCAATCGGTCGCTGATGTCGTGGCGGGATTAATTCTTGCGACAGCCGATATTTCAGCATCGCCGGAACGCGTGTTCCGTGCGCTTACCGCGTCCGACGAAGTTGTTCGGTGGTGGGGCTCGGATGACGTATACCGCACGACGGCCTGGGTTGCAGACCTGCGCGTCAACGGCCATTGGCGAGCCGATGGACGTCAGACGGATGGTACAGCCTTTAGCGTGGAGGGCGAGTTCCTCGCGATCGATGCGCCGCGAAAAATAGCGCAGACATGGAAGGCGGACTGGGACGAAGGCAAACCCACAACGCTTACATATCGGCTTGAGGCGACGGAAGGAGGAACGCGCGTAACCCTGCGCCACGAAGGTTTTCAGGGGCGCGCCGATTCCTGTCGGTCGTATGCGGAGGGATGGCGCCTCGTGCTGCAATGGCTCGAACGGCACTTTGCGCCCGAACCCGCAGTCGCCTCGTCGCGGTTTTTCCTGTTTCGCCTCAATCCGCCCAGGCCCGCCTTCCCGAAGGACGCGACGGCTCAGGAGCTTGCGGTGATGCAGGAGCACTTCGCACATTGGACGAAGCTATCGCAAGCAGGGACGGCCATCGTCTATGGACCGGTCGACGATCCAAAGGGCACGTGGGGTGTTGCCATCGTTCGTGTTGCCGACGAAGGCGCGGCCCGGGCGCTTGCCGCAGGCGACCCAGCCATTCGATCGGGTCTGGGATTTCGTTACGACGTTTCGGCGATGCCCCAGGCATTGTTGGGTGCGTAACGCTATTCGCCCAATTGCGATGCGATGACCGATTTGCGTCTGTTCGACCTGAACCTGCTGGTTGCCTTCGATGCGCTGATGACCGAGCGGAATGTCACGCGCGCGGCGCAACGTATCCGTATCGGGCAGCCGGCCATGAGCTACGCCTTGTCTCGCCTGCGTGACCTGTTCGGGGACGAGCTCTTCATGCGCGCCTCGGGTACGATGCAGCCGACGCCAAGGGCGCTTGAGCTTGCCGGGCCGATCGGCGGCATTCTCGCCGACATACGAAGCAGCATATGGGCAGATCGTACCTTTCGGCCGGAAATCGCCGAAACGGTGTTTCACATGGGAGCGACCGACTACGCCGAGGTTGCCGTACTTCCGGATGTTCTTGCTCTGGTGCGATCGGTTGCGCCGAACGTGCGCCTGGTCGTCACCGCGATCGGAGACGATCGGGTGACGACGATGCTGGAGAGCGGCACGATCGATGTGGCAATAGGCTACTTTCCGGGGCCAGGCGATGCGCATCGCGGTGAAGTGCTGTTTCACGAGGAGTTCGACTGCCTGTATGACGCTAACGCATGCGGAGTAACCGCGCCGCTGTCCCTCGCGACCTATTTGAAGCTGCCTCACATCGTTATGTCGCTTTGCGAGGAATTGACGGTCGGCATCGACGCGGCGCTCACTCAGCGGGCATTGGATCGTTTCGTCGTCCTGACGACGCCGCATTTCCTGACCATTCCGTTTCTCCTGCGGGGGCTTGCCGCGGTGGCCGCCGTGCCGCGCCGGCTCGCACGGAATTGCGCCATCTTTGCCGGATTGGAGGTCAGTCCGATGCCGTTCCCGATGAACGGCTTCGAGGTGTCGATGCGCTGGCACCAGCGGACCGAAACCGACCCGGCCAATAGCTGGCTTCGCCGACTAGTCCGCGACGTTGCACGATCTAAGCGGTAAGCGGCAACAACGTTCAACACGATGAAGCAGATCGCATCTCGACCGGGCCCATTGGTCCCGGTGCAAAGCAGGTCTGTGGACGACGAGGGTGCGGATGACTACCGCCTCGACGGGTTGGTTCACGAGGTATCCGTATCGACGAACACCGCTGCATCGGGCGGGAACGCTTCCCTCATGGCTATCGCATGATCCGTACGTGCAGCCGTCTGCAAGCAAGCGTTGGGTTCCGCTTGCTGCCGAGCGCTATCACCGGGCGGGCCTGGGCGACGGGCGCATACGGGATTTCGGAATAATGAAAGGGCGCCCCTGATTTGCCCGACGCGTCTAACGGCTTTATCGGACACCGGCGGGTTGTTTCGATAGTTTGGGAGTACGCACCCGAGGGCGAGTTGCAACGGTCGCGCAGACCCGTTTGAGAACGGGATTAAATGCACCGTCACTGTGACAAAGCGTGCCCCGAGACCGCTTGACAACCTATAGCTGTGTGTCGCAACATCATATCGCTGTTCTGCGGGGGCGGACATGGGGGCTACGCGTCGGCTTCGGGCGACAACTTCACATCAGACGAAGTCTGTCGCGGTCGCATGGCTGGCTTTCAGGCAGATTGGATCGCTTCCTTCGACAGCTTTTCTGCCGGCTATCGCCCTGCCCCCGGCCGCCAAGGGGTGCAACGGATGGATGAATGCCGTTTGGACTGCTCGAGCCAAAGCACTGAGCTTCCTGGTCGCAAGCGCGTTGTGCGCGTCGCCCGCCTGGTCTGCTGACAAGGCAGCGAGGGCCAGCCCGGTGCCGGAGGCGTATTATCTCCTGCCCCGCTGCGATGATCCCGCGGTGTTCGCCCAGATCGATGCTGAATACCGCGGTAGACATTGGGCCGCGGACGTCACGGCTGTCGGCATTCGCGGGCGTGAGACCATTCGTCGGAAGTACTGGCCGCTGGCTGACATGCCGCGGCGCTTTTGCGAAGGGAGCATCACACCGCCGAGCGGCGTTGAGCGTCCGAGCTTCCACCCGAGCTACTACCCGATCTACTACGCGATTATTGCGAACGACCCGGGCGTTGAACTCGAATGGTGCGTCGTGGGGCTCGATCGTGCGTGGCCGATGGATCAACGATGCCGGCTTGCGCGGCCCTGACCCGGCAACGGAGCGAGGTCGCTCCGCTCGCCCAGGCTGGTGTTTTTTCAGCGTGTTGTGTCTTGAGCAGCAAGTGGGGCGTCATGCGTACAGGTATCATCGAGTCGATCCGTCAATTGGGACGTGGTCGCAACTTCGATGCGCGGCCGGCGAAATCAGCGGCCGCCCGCCGTCCCGGACCATCAGGCGGTGTGCGTGGCATCTGCACGGCTTTCGCCCTGGCCGCGCTGACAGGCTGCGCGATACATCCGCTGGTGGACGACGTGTCCCCGATCCCGACGGAAGCGATCGTGGCGGCGGCCCGTTGCGAGTTGAGACTCGGCCTGGTTCACCAGGTCGAGGTCTGGTTTGCGGACGAAGTCCCGCCGGTGACGGGATTTGACCCGAACACCATTGGTGATCCGGCGAATTTGAAGCTGATGAAGAAGCTCTTCCCCAAGGTCGACCTGGAAGGCGATTGGCAGCAATACATGGATATTGCGATTGCCTATGAATGGACCTTCGACATCACGGAAACCAATCATGCCGATGCCGGCGTCGGTTTCAGGCTGCCTGTCCTCAACCCGGTCGGCACCTTCGACCTCAACGCCGGCGGCAATGCCAACGCGTCCAGACAGGCCAAACGCACGTTCAAGAACCAGGATACGTTCCGGGATCTTCTGACGGATAAGAAGTGGAAGTTCTGCAATGACATTAACCGCTCCGTCGAACACTTTCAAAACACCCCGACGGACGGTCCGCCATTCGTGCCTCAACCCGAGCGCTTTGTGTACCCGATCACCGGCTCGATCGGATTGGCGCGCGCCGTGACGTCGTTCTTGAAGATATCGGTTCAGGAAGGTGCACTGGACACCTTCACCGACGAACTCACCTTCACCACGACGTTCAATGGAAACGTTGGCGGGGCCGTAACGCTCGCGCCGGTTCCGAAGGAATTCCGGCTGGTGAACGCCACTGCGAATCTCACCGGATCCCGCCTGGACTTGCACAAGGTCAAAATCAGCATGGCCTTCCCGAGGGCGAGAGCCACGCAAAAAACCCAAAAGCAGAAGGTCGATGAAGTGCTGAAGGACGTGGCAGGCGGCTACGAGCTGAACGCCCAGTGGCGCGCAGCCTATGCACTTTGCGTCGTCGAGGCGAGGAGCCGCGAGGACGATCTCAAGAATCTCCGGCTTGATCCACCCGAAGTCACCTGCCTCGAATCGACAGATGCGTTCTATCCGCGAGGAAACGGCCGCACCAATTCGCCGCTCTTTGGCCGCCGCAATGAGCTTCCCGATGAAAAGGTGAAGCTCGAAGAGCAAAAGCAGAAGCTCGACGAACAAAAGCAGAAAAAGAAGGAACGGCAAAGCTCTGAGGAATCACGGTGACAGGAGCGGGCAATCACGCCGGGCGATCGTTCGCCGCCGCGAGCCGGTAGCAATTTTAATTGTGGGAGAGCATTTCTGACAGCCCGCTACTGGCGGGGCGACGGGTGTTTACGAGATTGCGGGATGATGAAAGAATGCCCGTGATTTGCCCGACGTGTCAACTTGCTTTCGAAGCCTCCATGCCGGCCGCCAGCTACTTTGCATGGGGTTGTTTTCGATATTTTGGGAACACGCACGTTCGCTTACCCGGGACGGAGATCGCGGTCAGGATGCCGCCGCCGCGCCCTCGACATTCCGCCAGTCCGACTGCGCCTCCTCGGCGCTTTCGAAGATATGCGCGGCGACGCCGCGTTTTTCCAGCGCTTCGCCGAGCTTGATGCGCAGGAAGCCCGACGTGGTGTAGCGGGAGACGCCGGAATAGAAGCGCTCGGTCAGGCTGCGCACCATGGCCGAATATTCGTCGAGCAGTTCCGGCAGAATCGAGAAATTGTCGTAATTGGCGATCGCGTAGACGCGGCGGTTGAGGCCACCGAGCTTCGCCTCGACCGCGCGCGCGATCGCATCGATGTCGGCGCCGCTGCGCAATGCGAAGCGCTCCAGGTTGACGAAAAACAGATTCTGCTGCTCGTCGAGCGTGAAGCGCTGGTCGAGCGGAATGGTCAGAAGATCGTTGCGCAGGTCCATCGGACCCTCGCGAAAGATCCGCGGATCCATCAGAATGGGATCGCGACGAAGCAGTGGCCTGAAATCCATCAGCGCCAGGACGTCCCGTTCGATGTCGATGCCGGGCGCGACTTCGGTCAGTTCAAGGCTGCCTTCGGTCAGCGCGAACACGCAGCGCTCGGTGACGTAGAGCACGCGTTGCCCGCGTTTCCCCGCGAAGGCGCCGGAGAACGTCACGTGCTCCACCGCTTCGACGAATTTGCGTGCCTTGGCTTCTTCCGTGATGACCAGCCTGCCGTCGGCGACGGCGACGCGCTGGCGGCCCGCGCCAAAGGTGCCGACGAACACCACCTCCTTGGCGCTCTGGCTGATGTTGATGAAGCCGCCGGCGCCGGCAAGCTTTGGGCCGAACTTGCTGACGTTGAGGTTGCCGGAGCGATCGACCTGCGCCAGGCCGAGGAAGGCCGCATCGAGGCCGCCGCCATCGTAGAAATCGAACTGATAGGGCTGGTCGATCACGGCTTGCGTATTGATCGCGGCACCAAAATCTATACCGCTGGCGGGGATGCCGCCGATCACGCCGGGCTCCGCCGTCAGCGTGATGAGGTCGATGATGCGCTCTTCGTTGGCAACGCCGGCGATGCCTTCGGGCATGCCGATTCCGAGATTGACGACGCTGTTGGCCTTCAACTCGAACGCCGCGCGACGCGCGATGATCTTGCGCTCGCTCATCGGCATCGGCGGCAGCGCCCCCGCACGCACCCTGATCTCGCTGGAATAAGCGGGATTGTATTGGGTGCCGAAGGTTTGCCAGTGGTTTTCCGGCTTCGCCACCACGACGCAGTCGACGAGAATGCCGGGGACCTTGACCTGGCGCGGATCGAGGCTGCCGCTTTCGGCCACGCGCTCGACCTGGGCGATGACGATGCCGCCGGAATTATGCGCCGCCATCGCGATCGCCAGCGCCTCCAGCGTCAACGCCTCCTTCTCCATGGTGAGGTTGCCGTCGGGATCGCCGGTGGTGGCGCGGATGATGCCAACGTCGATCGGAAACGTCTTGTAGAACAGGCATTCCTTGCCGCCGAGCGTGACCAGTTCGACCATGTCCTCGGTGGTGCAGGCGTTGAGCTTGCCGCCGCCGTGGCGCGGATCGACGAAGGTGCCGATACCGACTTGCGAGATGTGGCCGGGCCGCCGTGCTGCGATATCGCGAAACAAATGGGTGATGACGCCTTGCGGCAGATTATAGGCTTCAATCTGATTTGATATCGCAAGCTGCTGCAGTTTCGGCGCCAGCCCCCAATGGCCGCCGATGACGCGTTTCACCAGCCCATCATGCGCGAAATGGTTGAGGCCGCGATGCTTGCCGTCGCCTTGCCCAGCCGCATAGACCAGCGTCAGATTGCGCGGCTTGCCCTGCATGTAGGGCGCATCGGTCTCGCTGGAGAGATAAAGCTCCTCCAGCGCCAGCGCGATCTCTTCTGCAAAGCCGATGCCGACAAAACCGCCGGTCGCTACCGTGTCGCCGTCGCGGATCAGGCGTACGGCTTCGGCCGCAGTGACGATCTTGCCCTTCTCCGCGCTGCGCAAATAGGGCAAAGCCGGATGCTGGCTCATTCGAGTTCCTCCGAAATTGTTCGATCCGGCTCGGCTTTCCCGATCTTTTGTCGGTTGTCAGACCAGCCCGGTGACGTAGTAGACGGCGATCACGAAAAACACCGCCAGCGTCTTCAGGCAGGTCACGGCGAAAATGTCCTTGTAGGATTGCCGGTGCGTCAGCCCGGTCACGGCGAGCAGGGTGATGACCGCGCCGTTGTGCGGCAAGGTATCCATGCCGCCGCTCGCCATCGATGCGACGCGGTGCAGGACTTCGGGTGGAATGTGGGCCGCCTCGGCCATGGCGATGAAATCCTTGGCCATGGCGGCCAGCGCAATCGACATGCCGCCCGACGCCGAGCCGGTGATGCCGGCAAGCGAGGTGACGGTGATGGCCTCGTTGACCAGCGGATTGGGGATGGTTTTCAATGCATCCTTGATGACGATAAAGCCGGGCAGAGCCGCGATGACGCCGCCAAAGCCATATTCCGACGCGGTGTTCATCGCCGCCAGCAACGCGCCGCCGACCGCGGCCTTGCTGCCTTCTGCGAAGGTCTTTTTCAATTTTGGAAACGCGAACACGAATACCGTGACAATGCCCGCGATCAGCGCGCCTTCCACCGCCCAGATCGCCTTGATGCCGGCTATCGGGGTCGCGATCGAATGATCGAGTGCCAGCGTCAGATCGTAGTTCGCGCCATAGGCACGATCGATCAGGCCGCCGAACACGCCGGGAAAGCCGCCGAGCAGCAGATTGACCAGGAACACCACGATCAACGGCAGAAAGGCGATGAACGCCGGCGCCAGCTCCTTGGTATCGACCGGCGGTGGCTCGTTGCTATGGCCCTCGCCATAGCCTTCGCCCGCAACCGCCGCCTGGCGGCGGCGCCATTCCAGATAGAGCATCCCGAACACGAAGATGAAGATCGCGCCCGTGATGCCGAGGATCGGCGCCGCGCCATTGGTGGTCTTGAAATAGGTGGTGGGAATGATGTTCTGGATTTGCGGACTGAAGGGCAGCGAATCCATGGTGAAGGAAAAGGCGCCGAGCGCGATGGTGCCGGGGATCAGGCGCTTTGGAATATTGCCGGCGCGGAACATTTCGGCAGCGAAGGGATAGGCGGCGAACACCACGACGAACAGCGAGACGCCGCCGTACGTGAGCACCGCGCAGACCAGCACGATCGCCAGCATCGCGCGCTGGCTGCCGACCAGGCCGATCACCGCGGCCACGATCGATTTGGAGAAACCGGAGAGCTCGATCACCTTGCCGAAAACCGCGCCGAGCAGGAACACCGGGAAATACAGTTTCGCAAAGCCGACCATCTTGTCCATGAAGAGGCCGGTGAAGGCGGCCGGCACCGCGCCGGGATCGGTCAGCAGCACCGCGCCAAGGGCTGCGACCGGCGCAAACAGGATGACGCTGAAGCCGCGATAGGCGACGAACATCAGGAAAACGAGGGCGGCCAGCGCGACCAGAAAACTCATCAATTCCTCCCGGGCTATCTTGCGCATTTTTCATGCGTTATCCCGGGAGCATAGCAAGGTCCGCGCCAGTTGCCTCGCGATGATGCAAAATGCCTGATATGCCGCCACTTTGGAGGGCTGCGGGCGACATGACGCCCGGCTGACGTCGTCAACTTTCTGAGACTCCGGACACTTTGAGTCTCGAAAGTCAGACAGTCGGGGAATCCGACATCGCCAGCCCGAATTTGGCGAGCTTCTTGTAGAACGTCGCCCGCGAGATCCGCAGCATCCTCGCGGCTTCCGAAATCTGCCCGCCTGCGGCCTCGAGTGCGCCTTCCAGCGTCCGCTTCTCGAACTCGGCCTCGGCCTGGGCATAGGGAACGACCGCATCCGCCGTCACCGGCAGCAGCGCGATGCCGACCGCGGGATCGGCAGGCAGGATGCGTGCAAAATCGTCGCCGGTGAGCCGGCCCGAGTCGCTCAGGATCAGGGCGCGCTCCAGCACGTTGCGCAGCTCGCGGACATTGCCGGGCCAGTCGTAGCGCGCCAGCGCCGCGAGCCCCGAGGGTGTGAGCTTGGCGTTGAGGTAATCGCCCGATTGCACGATGTCGTCGAGCAATCTGCCGCAGATCTCGGGAAGATCGTCGGCGCAATCGCGCAACGGCGGCAGCTCGATCGAGAGCACGTTGAGCCGGTAATAGAGGTCGGGGCGGAAAGCACCGTCGGTGACGCGCTTCTTGAGGTCGACATTGCTCGCGGCGATGACGCGGACGTCGACCTTGGTCACCTTGTCGGAACCGACCGGCTCGATTTCCCGCTCCTGCAGCGCCCGCAGCAGCTTGGCCTGCAACTGCAGCGGCATCTCGCCGATCTCATCGAGGAACAAGGTGCCGCCATCGGCGCTCCGGAACTTGCCGTCGCGGCCCTTGCGGTCGGCGCCGGTATAGGCGCCCGGCACCGTCCCGAAGAATTCGGATTCGATCAGCGTATCGGGAATGGCCGCAACATTGACGCTGACAAAGGGTTTGTCGGCACGCGACGACGCGTTGTGAATGGCCTGGGCCAGCAGTTCCTTGCCGGTACCGGTTTCCCCTGACAGCAATACCGTCACGCTTTGCCGCGCGGCGCGGGCAGACAGTTCCTTGGCCCGCGCAATGCCTGCGGTTTCGCCGACATAATCGTCGAAGGTAAAGCGCGCGGTGCGCGCCTGGGACAATTGCCGCTTCGCCAGCCGCAGGTCGCGTTCGAGCTGCCCCATCCGCGCGATCAGCGGCTTGAGGTTGTCGAGATGATCCGACAGCACGAAGCCGATCGCGCCGATGACATTCCGGTTCTCGTCCTCGATCGGCATCCGGGTGACGACCAGCGGCTCGCCGCCCAATTCCATGATATCGAGCAGGATCGGCTCGCCGGTCTCGGCGACACGGCGCATCAGGCTGTTGGGGATGATCTCCTCGATCGGACGCCCGATCGCTTCCGAGACGTGGTTGAGGTGAAGCGAGTGCAGATACTTTTCATTGACGTAGACCACGCGACCGGAACGATCGATCGCAATGGCGCCCTCGCACAGGCTCTCCAGCCGCTCGAACAGCGTTTCCATGGCCCGGGCGCGGACGCTCTCGGGATCGCTGACAATGGACTGGCGGTCGGTCATGGGATTGCGCATGGCCCTTCAACAATTACCGAATGCAGATGGTGATGGAATCACCGATGCGGCCCGTCCCACGCTCCACCTATCCCGAAAAGGGCTGGAACTTCGTTGCGCCCAATCTAGCAGGAGATTGCCTGATTTCACATCGATGCCGGATGAAACCTGGAAGCCAACAATGCGGGCCGGCGCTGCGCCTGTCCAGGTTGTCAGGACGGATATTTGTATCGCAATTTCAATTACATAAACTGAATGTCTTTTCCTGCGGGCAAAGCAGACGTAGCCTGAACTGGCACGTTTTCCGCGACAATCTTCTCCAATACCGAACAAACGGCCTTGGCTGCCGTGGTGGAAGGAGACGGCGAGCGGCTAAGCCAGTAACTCAAATGCATAGAGAAATCTGTGACCCGGCTCGCGCGCACGAGTCCATCTTCCAGCTCGTCCGTCCAGGAGGAGCGCGGATTGATGGTGGCTCCGATTCCGGCAAGCACCGCAGTTCGGATCATCGATACCGAGTCGATTTCAGCAACAATATTTGGCGTGATCTCGGCCTGCCGAAATACGGCATCATACAATGCGCGCAGCGTATGTCGTGAACTCGGCAACAACATTCGAAGCGCTTCGAGTTCAACCAGCTGCACGCCTTCCGCCAGACCAAAACTCGCGGGGCTAATCAGAAACAATTCTTCCTTGAACATCGGCTTTGAGAGCACCCCCGCTCGGTCTTCATTGCGGAGCAGGGTCGCAAGGTCGAGCTGACCATTGATGATGCGTTCCGTGAGTTCACCCGTCATTCCTTCGAGGACGTGAAGACGAATCTGCGGGTAGAGACGCCGGATCTGTTGTATCAGCGGAACCGCAAACAACGCGCCGGCCCCGGCAGTAAAACCGATAGAGACGGTGCCGGAGATCTGGCCCGATTGGGCGGTGACGGCGCCTCTGGCCTGATCGACCTGCCGCAAGATGATCTGAGCCTCGCGCAGCAACATCTCGCCAGCGGGCGTCGCCCTTACGCCTGTGCGATTTCGATCAAGAAGCCGGGTTTTGAATTCCGTCTCCAGAATAGCGATCTGCTGACTGAGGGCGGCCTGGCTCAATTCGAGGCGCGCCGCCGCCCGCGTCATGCTGCCGGCCTTGCAGACTTCGATGAAGTATTGGAGCCGTCTGGTCTCCATGGTGTCCTGCTCGCGCACCGATGATCAACCGATAACGGTTGCTCCACAGGAGAATAGTTCAATAAATTCAATAGGAAAATGTTTTTCTTATGAATGAATCGGCACTTCTTGATTCCGTCGTCCCCATTCGCTCTCCTAGGGTGGCGAGATACTGACGCGTTGGACCTGAATCGCATGGGATGAACCGATGCTACTGGCAATCGAGCAGGGCAACACCAACAGTCTGTTCGCGGTTCATGACGGCGACCATTGGGTTGCCCAATGGCGCACGGCCACCGAGCCTAGCCGTACCGCCGATGAATACGTCGTGTGGCTGTCGCAGCTGATGGCGATGCACAAATTGGATCTCGGCCTGTTGAACGCCTGTGTAATCTCGAGTGTCGTGCCGCAGTCGATTTTCAACCTTCGAAACTTGTCGCGTCGATACCTGGGCGTCGAACCGCTGATCATCGGCGAGAATACCGAGCTCGGCATTCAGGTGCGCACCCTCAAGCCCTCGGAGGTTGGATCGGACCGTCTGGTCAATGCGCTCGGCGCGATCGAACTCTATTCCGGACCTTTGATCATTGTCGACAGCGGCACTGCCATCACGCTCGACGTGATCGGCGGTGATGGCGCTTTCGAGGGAGGCGTCATTGCGCCCGGCGTCCACCTGTCCATGGAGGCGCTGCATGCAGCGGCTGCGAAGCTTCCCAGGATCGCGCTGCAAAAGCCTCGGCGTGTGGTGGGCGACGACACGGTTAGCGCCATGCAGTCCGGAATTTTCTGGGGTCACGTTGCGCTCATCGAGGGAATGATTGCTCGCATCAAGGCCGAGCGGAACGAAGCGATGGCAGTCGTCGCCACCGGCGGCGTCGCATCGTTGTTCCACGGCGCAACCACGGCGATCGATCACTTCGATCCCGACCTGACGATTCGTGGTTTACTGGCCATCTACCGGCGAAACGTTCGAGATCGCCGTCAACAGGCTTGACCATTTTCTCCGAACCGGCATCTCGCATCCGCTGCGCTGATGCATCGAGTTCGAAGCTCGCCATGATGTTTCTCTTCTGAAAGAGTGGAGACCGAGAAGTCAACCGAAAGGAGCCATGTCATGCAATCCCGGGTCGAAGAATTCATTGCCGCATACAATCGCAAGGACATTCCGGGTGCATTAGCCTGTTTCACCGACGACGCTGTCTATCAGGACGTGACGTACGGCACGCACAGCGGTCATGGCGAGTTGAAGAAGATGCTCGATCGGATGTTTCTCGAAGCTGATGCCTGCTGGAAAGTTCACACCTGGGTAACCGATGCACTGCGCGTCGCCATTGAATGGACCATCGACTCGCAAATCACCGATGCGGTGCCGCAAAGCGCTGGCAAGCGGGTTCGCCTATTCGCCATGGGCCTGTTCGAATTCCGCGACGGCAGAATCGCCAGCTATCGCGAGTATCTGGATTTCGGTCAGGTCCTCTTGCAACTCGGCGTGCCGCCGGAAGGCCTGCACCGGGCCCTGTCAAAAAAGCTTGCACTCACATTAGCCGAAGCGGATAGCGGCGCGGCGTAAGATTCACTGCGCACCTCGTCGGCGTTCCAGTGACGACAAACGAGCTCGCTCGACGAGCATGCGGCGCAGGCCGGAGAAGCAGCCGTATCCTTCTCGGTAAACTGCCCGTGAACCGGGAATAAACGCTTTCGCTGCTCGATCTGGCACTCAAAGGGCGGAAATATCTAACGGAGGCGGGCGCCCGAATATTCCGGCGCGCGCAATCGTCCGGCCGGCAAAACATGCCCGGACTGTTGATCGTCTCGGGTCGAGGGCAACGGAGACGTCAATGCACGGTTCGCTGCAAGGTTCATGTTGTCGCTCAACAATGGAGCTGGAAGGGGGAGGCGTGAGCATCGATTGCGGCGAAACCGAACCCGATCTGGGCTGGACCTTGTGGCCTGAGCGCGGAGATCTGTCGATTGAATTCCTGAGGCTGATGGGATCTGCGCAGGAGGGAGGGGCAACCGCCGCCGAGTGCCGTGTCACTGCCAGCCGGATAGATCCGTCGAACGATCATTCCTGGTACACCGAATGGATGAGCGTTGCCGATGTGAACTACCAGCGCGGCAACGCCGCGCTGCGCGACGGCCATCTGCTGACCGCAAAGAGCAACTGGCTGCGCGCCATCAATTACTATCAGTCGGCGGCGCTGCCATTCGATCGCGAGGACCGTCACTACTGGTTCGCGACATCAAACATGCGGCAATGCGCGCGCGACTATCTCGACTGCTGCAGCCCGCGCGGCGAGGTGGTGCGAATCCCGTGGCTCGAAGGATATCCGCTCGAGGCCTATTTCCTGCCGGCGCCGCAATCGGTGCGCCCCGCGCCTGTCGTCGTTTGCATGGGGGAACCCGGCCAGCGCAAGGAAGAGCTTCTCCACAAGGTGGCGCGCTATGCGCGTGAGCGTGGGATGTCGTTGCTCGCTGTCGATTTGCTGGGGGCCGGGACGGGTTCGGAGTTCGACGAGATCGTCGGCCGTCCCGACCTCGAAACCGCCCTCGGATACGTCGTGGACTATCTCGTCGAGCGGAAAGATGTCGATGCCGGCCGGATCGCCATTTTGGCCGACGGATGGGGATCGTCGTTCGTGGCCCGCGGCATCGCATTTGACGATCGCTTTGCGGCGGCCGTGTGTGACGGCGGCATCTGGGACCTGCATGAGCGCGCCTTCCTTGCCGCGCGTGCGCCGTTTCAGCCGACCTTCTCGCGTCCGGATCGTGATTTCGGCCGGGTCGCACGCAACATCCAATGTCCGGTGCTGATC
Organism: Afipia sp. GAS231; assembly: GCF_900103365.1. Taxonomy (NCBI): domain Bacteria; kingdom Pseudomonadati; phylum Pseudomonadota; class Alphaproteobacteria; order Hyphomicrobiales; family Nitrobacteraceae; genus Afipia; species Afipia sp. GAS231. The sequence continues at coordinate 2,463,738 of NZ_LT629703.1, read as the reverse complement.
GCTACCGGCGAGCGCGGCTGGTTGAGGGCCGAGCGCGTGCGGGAGCTTTTCACGCAGATCAAGGAAGACGGGCGTGACGTCACGCTTAAAATTTTCGCCGTCGCCGAGACGGCGGCGATGCAGGCGCATGTCGACAACCCGACTCTCGCCAACGAGTATATTTTCGATTGGATCGCTTCGCGGCTCGGTATTTGAAAGGTCTTGGTATTTGAAAGTTGTCGGTCTTATCGCGCCGGGCGGGTCGCTCCAGCCGCGGCAGCGTCATGCATCCGCAACGACCTTCAAGCGTCCCTTTTCCAGGCGGTTTCTCAGGCCGCTGAGTGTATCGATCAACTCATCGAGCTGCTTGTTGCTGAGTTCGGCAAAAATGAATTCGTTAAGCGCTTCCTGCTGGGCAGCAAGCCCCGCCATCTGCTTGTAGGTTTTGTCGGTCAGCGACATCAGCACGATTCTGGCGTCTTCGGTCGATGGCTTCCGGCGAAGGAAGCCCTTCTTCTCCAGCAATTTCGATTGTGTCGTAACGAACGACGGGTCGACATGAAGCTTCTTGGAGACGACATTGACGGGAACGCCGTCCTTGTCGTCGAGATCCGCGAGCGCCATCAGGATCATCCACTGCGGGCCGCTGATTCCGAGCGCCTTGGCCCAGAAGTAGCGCAGCTCCTCCAGGTGAACGCCGACAGAATTGATAACCCAGGCGAAGCGCCGGATGGTGTCCTGGTTCTTTGGAGCCGTTTCGGCCAATCGACATTCCTCGCGTGCATGGAGGGCGTCTGCAACCTGCCTGCTTTGCTCGGCCCTGCATCTATCTTGGTCGATTTCATTTCCAAAACAAGTGAAAATATCCTGTATTATCGGTAACCCGTTAGGTTACATAAGATATTAATCCTATAAATTAGCGGTTAGCGTTGGAATCTGCCAGCAGTTGCAAGAAAGGCACAGGCCGTCCAAAAGCAAATAGATGAGTAAATAAGGTATTTCAATTACCAAAGTTCTACATTCATAGTCCTTCCTGACGGCTGGGGGTTCCGGATCGTCCCGCTGGGTGCTCGCGCAAGTCCCTCCCTCGCACGGGGGCACGAGAGCGAAACCATCGAGCGGTTGTTGGGGGGAGCCAGCCCTGAGGAAAATTCCTCAGTGGGTACGGAGCCTCGAGAGAGAACAACTTGGAGGTTACACATGAAAATGATTAAGAGCCTTATCCTCGGCTCGGCGGCGGGTCTCGCCGCCCTGAGCGGGGCGCAGGCAGCTGATCTTCCCGTCAAGGCCAAAGCGGTCGAGTACGTGAGGATCTGCTCCCTGTACGGCGCCGGTTTCTACTACATTCCGGGCACCGACACCTGCGTCAAGATGGGTGGCTATCTGCGCGTCGACTCCACCTATGGCGGCGGCGTCTACGGCGCTCCATTCTGGAGCGGTGACGGTGGCTACGAGTCCGGCCAGGGCAACCGCTTTACCGACCGAATCAACGTTCGTTCCCGTATGGCTTTGACGCTCGATACGCGCACCGCCACCGAATACGGCGTCGTCCGTACTTTCGGCCAGGGCGACTTCCAGTTCAGCACCTATGGCGGCACCGCCTCCAACCAATCGCTGAACGGCGCTGCTCTGCTGGGCTCACTGAACAACGACACGCCCGGCAACGGCCAGGTCGCTGTCGAAATGGTGTTCATCCAGTTCGCCGGCTTCACGTTCGGTAAATCCGCTTCGGCCTATGCCCTGCCGTGGAACGGTTACGGCGGCAACAACAACACGTCGTTCCTGATCGGCGGTCCCGATTACGTCACCGGTGTGAACAACATCCAGTACACCGCACAGTTCGGCAACGGCGTGTCGGCCAGCATCGGTCTAGATGAAGGCAAGGTGTTCAATCGCACCCAGCTCGGAAACTTCGACGTGTTCACGCTGCCGGCGATCTTCCCCACCAACGGCGTGCAGACGCCGACGACCCTGTTCCAGGGCGGCTTCGGCCTGGGAGCGGCCGCTGGTTCGGCGGTCAACCGTTCGACCGGTGGGCCCGCCAACGCCTATGGCGGACAGTTCGCGCCTGACATCGCGGGCAACATCCGGGTCGATCAGGCCTGGGGTATCTTCCAGATTTCGGCGATCGCTCACTATGTCAACGCGTCGTACAACTTCCTCGACTCGTCGACCGACGCCGGCTCGCAGGGCTTCTCAACCCCGTTCGGCGCCGGTGCCTACATCGTCTGCCCGGCGAACGGCATCATCAACACGGTAGCCGGACAGCCTTGTAGCTCGTTGTCTTCCGGTCACCCTGACAGCAAGTGGGGTGGCGCCGTCACTGCCGGTCTCCAGCTCAAGAACCTGCCGACCGGAGTTGGCGATACCCTGAACGTCGACGCTACCTTCGCCAAGGGCGACACCAAGGCGGTAATTTCGACCAGCGGTGCTTCGCCGTCCTTCGCGATGTTCAACAACACCGGCGGCAATCCGACCGTCGGATATGGCTACGTCTCGGACGGCGTGTTCGGCAATGGCAACTCCCTGAACGGGAACAACTCGGTCACCAACGGCATCCAGTTGACCAATGCCTTCGGATTCCGCGGCGGCTACATCCACAACTGGGATGCGAACTGGCAGAGCAGCCTGTTCGGAAGCGCTTCAGCGGTGCGTTACAATGACGTCGCCAAGAACGCCTATTGCGGCTCGGTCTCCGGCAATCCGTTGTTCGGCTGGGGCAACAGAGGTCCGAATCCCACTTCGACCTGCAACCCGGACTTCAACGTGTATCAGGTTGGCTTCCGGACCGGATGGACGCCCGTCAAGGGTCTGACGTTCAGCGGCGAAGTGTTCTGGTCCTATCTTGACCAGAACTGGAGTGGCACCACGCGTTCGCAGTTCGGCGTCAACCCGCCGTTCCTGGCCACCACCTATACGTTCAAGGACCAGCAGACGGCTTCGTTCAATCTCAGGGCCCAGCGAAACTTTTGATCTGTCGCTGGCTGAAAATCTGGAGAGTCCCGGCGTGAACCGCCGGGACTTTTCGTTTGTGGATGGACCGCACATACAAAATTAAAATATATTATTGACTAAGGTATTTTGGTCTTGTATGTATGATCGGGAGCAGCCACCGAATTGTTTGGCTGCAGCTCGATCAGAGGAGACCTTTTCTACTTTATGATAAACCTCCGAAACCTCCGGCAATGCCCTGCCGGAGGTTTTTCATTTTGTGGTACCTGTACAAGGACATGCAGGTGGCTCGCCGGTTGCGCAAGCATTGCTCCGCTCAACACGCGGTGGATGCTTTGGCCCTGACGGCTGGCGCAGGCATCGAAACGATCGCGGTAACGTCGCCTGACGTTTCGCGACCGCCAGCCCAACGCCGGAGGATATCGTCCTTGCCCGACCCACGTGACTTTCACGCGCCGCAATCGTCCTACAGCAGGGAAGATCTGATCAAATCGAGCGAAGGCGGCTATTTCGGCCCGGGCAATGCCCAACTGCCGGCACCGCCGATGCTGATGATGGACCGCATCACCGAGATCAGTGTGGACGGCGGCGAGTTCGGCAAGGGCCATGTCGTCGGTGAACTGGATATCAGGCCGGGTCTCTGGTTCTTCGACTGTAATTTTCCCGGCGACCCCGTCATGCCCGCATCTCTGGGCCTGGACGCCATGTGGCAGATCATCGGCTATTGGCTCGGCTGGTCCGGCTCGCCGGGCAAGGGCCGCGCTGTCGGCGTCGGCGAGGTCGAGTTTCGCGGACAGATAACGCCGGACACCAGGCGCGTGCGCTACGCGGTGAACATGCGTCTCGTCAGGCGCGGCAAACTGGCTGTTGGCGTTGCAAATGGCAGCGTGTTTGCCGACGACACCTGCGTATATGTCGCCAAGGACATGAGGGTCGGATTGATCGCATCCGCGACCTGAGATGCGGTAGGTGAAAGAGGCTGTCGCCTTCCAGAGCCCTCGGCAATCGCCGCGCAGCTAAGGCAGCCTTTTCATCCATACGCGAAGCTTGTCCCGCAGCAGCAGGTATCAAGTATCCTGAATGCTGCCATCGGAGATTCGACCATGACGGTTCAAACGGCAACGGCATCCCTGGCGCAACTGCCGGTGACACTCGGCGACATCGAGGCCGCCGCAGCGACGCTCGCCGGCCTGGTCAAATGCACGAACTTCGACCGCAGCCGGACATTGTCCGAGATCACCGGCGCAAGTGTGTGGCTCAAGTTCGAAAACCTGCAGTTCACGGCAACCTTCAAGGAGCGCGGCGCGCTCAATCGGCTCGCGGCCCTGTCGGCCGATCAGCGCCAGCGCGGTGTGATCGCGGCGTCCGCCGGCAATCACGCACAGGGCGTGGCCTATCACGCGGCACGGCTTTCAATACCGGCCACCATCTACGTGCCGGTCGGAACCCCGACGGTGAAGATCGAGAACACGCGCCGGCATGGCGCGACCGTGATCGAAGGCGGAGCGACGCTGGAAGAGGCCGCCGCATTGGCCACGGCACATGGCCGAAACGAAGGGCTGACGTTCATCCACCCCTACGATGACCCCCTGATCATTGCCGGTCAGGGCACCATCGCGCTCGAGATGCTGGCTGCGGTGGCCGACCTCGAGGTTCTGATCGTACCGATCGGCGGCGGCGGCCTTATTTCCGGCATCGCTGTCGCCGCCAAGACACTGAAGCCGGATATCGAGGTGATCGGCGTGCAGGCCGCCCTCTATCCTTCGATGTACAACCTGATCAAGCAACAATCGCTTCCGATGCGCGGCGACACGCTGGCGGAAGGCATTGCCGTCAAGGCCCCCGGCCGGATCACGTCCGAGATCGTGCGCGAACTCGTCGACGACATCGTGCTGGTGACGGAGCAGGATGTCGAGCAGGCGCTGAGTCTTCTTCTCACCATCGAGAAGTCGGTGACCGAAGGCGCCGGAGCCGCCGGCCTCGCCGCCGTGCTGGCCGATTCCAAGCGATTCAAGGGCCGCAAGTTGGGTCTGGTGCTGAGTGGCGGAAATATCGACACCCGGCTTTTGTCGGGCGTGCTGACCCGTCAACTCGCGAGGGAAGGCCGGCTTTCGCAGCTCAGGTTCGACATCGTGGACCGGCCGGGGCAGCTCGGCGAGGTGGTCGCTGTGCTGAGCCGATGCGGCGCCAACATCGTCGAAGTATCGCATCAGCGCATCTTTACGGATCTGCCGGCCAAGGCGGTGCATCTGGAAATCGTGGTCGAGACCAGGGACCGGGCCCATCTCGATGCGACGATCGCAGCACTGAGGGCCGCCGATCTCAAGGTGGTGGCCGGCGGCCACTAGCGCTGCCTCGCGGGGCGTTTCCAGCGGCGATGACCGCTACTGCTTCAGGACGGACAGTGGTCAGGGAGACCGTACCACCTGCAATGTTGGGACGCCGCCGTTTGGTTGGAACTATTCGAGGACGCGACGTAAAATTGCGGTCCAACGCCTGCGTCGTCCTGGCTGCGGCGGTTGGTATCCGGAGCCAAATGTTCTATTGGCTCTGGTGGACGGGAAAATTTGTGCGATTCCCGCGATCGCACCGTTCCTGGCCGCTACGCTGTGCGAATTGAGAGGCCGAGCCATGAATCTGGATACACTTTTCAACGCCTCTGCGGCCTCGCGCGGTAAAGCGGTCGACGGCATTACGATCCGGCGTCCCGACGACTGGCACGTTCATTTGCGCGACGGCGAGATGTTGCGCACGGTGCTTCCGTTCACGGCAGGACAGTTCGCCCGCGGCATCATCATGCCGAACCTGGTGCCGCCCGTGACCACGGTCGATGCCGCCATTGCTTATCGTTCCCGCATCCTTGCGGTTCGTCCGGCCGGCAGCGATTTCGAACCGCTGATGACGTGCTATCTGACCGACACGACGTCGCCCGACGAGATCGAGAAGGGCCACTCCGAAAAGGTGTGGACCGCCGCCAAACTTTATCCGGCCGGCGCCACCACCAACGCGCATCATGGCGTCACCAATATCAGGGCGCTGCGTCCGGTTCTGGAGCGGATGGAGCGGATCGGTATGCCGGTCTTGATTCACGGCGAAGCCACCGATCCCGCCGTCGACATTTTCGATCGCGAGGCCGTGTTCATGGAGCAGAGCCTGTTGCCGCTGCTGCGCGACCATCAGGGCCTGAAGGTCGTCGTCGAGCACGTGACCACGGCGGAAACGCTCGACATCGTTCGCGCCCATGCGCCGCGCGTCGGTGGAACCGTCACGCCGCATCATCTGATCATCAACCGCACCTCGCTGTTCCAGGGCGGCTTGCGGCCGCATTATTATTGCCTGCCGGTCGCCAAGCGCGAACATCATCGCCTCGCGCTGCGCAAAGCCGTTACCTCAGGCGATTCGTGCTTCTTCATTGGCACCGACACGGCGCCGCATCTCGCCAGCCTCAAGGAGGCCGCCTGTGGCTGTGCCGGCGTCTTCGTCGGCGCCACCGCGCTGCAGACCTACGCGCAGGTGTTTGACGAGGAGGGCGCCCTCGATCGACTGGAAAAATTTGCCTCGCTGAATGGCGCGAATTTCTACGGTCTGCCGGTCAACACCGGCACCATCGAACTGAAGCGACGCCATGTAGCGATGCCGGCTTCGATCGCCGTTGACGGCGGCGACATCGTGGTGTTTCGCGGCGATGAAGCATTGCCTTGGTCGATCGGCGAGGTACGGCCCTGATTTGCGCGTTCTAACGGCCGCTAGAGCAGCGTAATCCGCCATTCACGATCACTGTGCTGGCGAGCGGTGGGTTACGCCTCCGCCCTACGTTTTTGTGTTTCGACTTTTCGCCTTGCGCGTCACGGCGTCAGCAGCACCTTGCCCTGTCCTGCGATCGCCGTTTCGATCGCCTTTGTCACCTGTTCGAACGGGAACGTTGCGGCGATCGGGGTGGCGATGGAGCCGGAGGCCACCATCGGCACCAGGCGGTCGTACATCTCGGCGACCATCTTCGGCGTGGCTTTCTGCAACCAGGTCACCAGCCAGAATCCGCGAATCGTGATGTCCTTGAAAATCAGCGGTTGCGGCGGCGCCACCATGGCCTTGCGGCTCATAGCGCCGTAGGAGACCAGCGTGCCGCGCTGCGCGAGGCTGCCCAGCAGGCCCGTGGTTCCGGTGTCGCCGACCACATCGAGGGCCAGCGTGATCGGTGCGTTACCGGTGGCCTCCGCCACGCGCTTCGGCAGATCCGCTCCGTCGAGCAGCACGATATTGCCGCCGAGCGCCTTGATCTCGTCGACCAGTTCGGCGCGGCGGACCACATTGACAGTTTTCAATCCCAGCGATTTTGCGATCGGGATCACCGCGCGGCCGACGCCGGAGTTGGCACCGTTCTGAATTACCCACTGGCCCGGCTGCGGCGCCACGAAATCGGTCAACAGCAGGTAGGCGGTCGCCGGATTGACGCCAAGCATCGCGAATTGCTTGATGTCGCCGGCGGGCAACGGGCGCAACCAGGTGGCGTCGACCTTGATGCGTTCGGCCCAGGTCGGCGATCCGAACGGAACGATGGAGTGGTCGCCCTCCTTGAGGTGCTTGACGTTCGAGCCGACCGCCACCACGCGGCCGGCGCCCTCCGCTCCGACGATCGACGGCAGCGGCGGACGGTAGCCGTAGTTTCCTGTAAACATGAATAGATCGCTGGGATTGATCGGTGATGCTTCCAGCGCGATCACGACTTCGTTTGGGCCGGGCGCGCCGACATCCGGCACATCGGCGACTTGCAACACTTCGGTTGGTTTTCCGAACGCGACAATCTGAACGGCTTTCATGGGAATTCTCCGGATTACTGTGGTTGGCGCAGCCGTCATCGTTTTCCATTCGGACATCTCCGAGCGAAGCCGACCCGTTTCAAAGGTCAGATGACGACGCGTTGCCCGGCTGTTGCCAGATTATATACTATACGGTATATAACAGAATGCCGCTGTCAAGAGGGGGTATCGAGCAACCGCAGCAATTGTGCGGCCACCGCCTTGGTCTCGGCGGCGGAGGGCGCGTCCTTCGCGAGCACCATCAGTCCGGCATACGCCGCGATCATAGTGCGGGCCGTTGCAGCCGCGTTGAAATCGTCGGGGAATTCGCTCGCACCTTGTGTCAATCGCGCGGCGACCATCGCTTCGAGATCGCGATAGAAGCGGACGGCGCTTCCGGTAATCTCGGCGTCGTCGAGCGCGCTATCGGTCAGCGTGTTGATGGAGAAACAGCCCCGGGCGCCGCGGCTGCCCGTGCACAGGGGGATATAGTCGGCGAGCCACGCCGCGATCGCCTCGCGCGCGGTTACGCCCTTCGCCAGCTGCGTTTTGGTGCGCTTGAGCAGAAAGCCGTGATAGCGATCCAGCGCCTTGCGAAACAATGCGTTCTTGTCACCGAACGCCGCATAGAGGCTGGGTTTGGTCAGGCCGCTCACTGCTGTGATGTCATCGAACGACGTGCCGTGAAAGCCCTTGCTCCAGAACACTTGAAGCGCGGCATCAAGCACGGTGTCGGGATCGAAGGTGCGGGGACGGGCCATGGATCTTACATAGCGTGGTTTTGGTAGAAAGGGAGACTTGAATCTGATTTGCTCTTAAAAGGGAATCCTAAGAGTCCACACGACCTAGAGCGGGATGAGATTAGGTTGGGTCGCGCCGCCGGGCCTTTTTTGCGCGCCATTCTACTTTGCATGGGGTTGTTTTCGCGATTTTGTGTCTGGACTCCCAGAGCCCCGGATGTGCCGGCGCTGACGGCAAATCGATTCAGCTCCAACCCATCATGCGTTAGTCCACCTTCGCGCCGGACTCCCGGATGATCTTCGTCCATTTCGCCGTTTCGTCGGCGAGGAATTTTCCGAACGCCGCGCCTGAAATAGTACCGGGTTCGGCGCCGAGTTCGTCGAAGCGCTTCTGCACATCGGGCATTTTCAGGATGGCGTCGATGTCGCCTTCCAGCTTCGCAAGGACCGGCGCGGGTGTCTTCGCCAGCGCCACCAGTCCGAACCAGGCCGAGGCTTCGAAGCCGGGCACGCCGGATTCGGAGACGGTCGGCACGTCGGGCAGGGCGCCCGCACGTTTCGAACCTGCGACCGCGATCGCGTTGATGTTCTTAGCCCTGACCTGCGGCAGCACGGCGGGGATGTTGTCGAACATGACAGGGATGTGGCCTGCAACGAGATCGTTCATCGCCGGCGCCGCGCCCTTGTAAGGGACGTGCACGATATCGATGCCGGTCATGCTCTTGAGCAATTCGCCGGCAAGATGGTTGGTCGACCCGTTGCCGGACGATCCGAAAAACAAGGTGCCTGGTTTTGCCTTGGCGAGCGCGACCAACTCGCGCACGTTCTTGATTCCAGTCGATGGATGCACAGCGAGAACGATCGGTACCGAGGCGATCAGCCCGACCGGTGCAAATGCGGTTGACGGATCGTATCGCAGGTCGCGGTACAATGCTGCATTGATGGTGAGCGGCGGAGGCGCCGTCAGCAGCAGCGTGTAGCCGTCCGGATCCGAATTCGCGACCGCTTCGGCGCCGATATTGCCGCCGGCGCCGCCGCGATTCTCGACAAAAACTGTCTGTCCGTTGTTACGCTCCGACAGCTTTTGCGCGATGACGCGGGCGACGATGTCATTGGAGCCGCCGGCCGGGAACGGCACCACGATCTTGACCGGACGGGATGGATAATTCTCGGCCAAGGCGCCGCCAGCACTTATCAAGGCGCTGCCTGCGAACATCGCGATTCCGCAGGCAATCAGGATCGAACGGCGGCCGAACGGCTGCATGGAACGCTTCCTCGTTGTTATTATTGGCCCAGCTAACGCCTTCCTCGTATATATCTCCGAACACGCTATCTGTCCTGTGAGGTCACGTGACTGCCCAAAATCCCGCCGCCGGCAAACCGGTCGATCCCGCTTCCCTCGTCAATGTACCGCGGCTGGTCACGGCCTATTTTTCCGGAAAACCCGACCCGGCCGATCCTGCCCAACGCGTCGCGTTCGGCACCTCGGGGCATCGCGGGTCGTCGCTGAAGAACTCGTTCAACGAAAATCATATCCTGGCGACGACGCAGGCGATCTGCGACCATCGGCGCGAGACTGGTCTCACCGGGCCTTTGTTCATCGGTATCGATACCCATGCGCTGGCGGAGCCGGCGCTGGCGAGCGCGGTGGAAGTGTTTGCCGGCAACGGCGTCGACATCATGATCGACGAGCGCGGCGGCTACACGCCGACGCCGGTGATCTCGCATGCGATCCTGAGCTACAACAAGGGACGAAGCAGCGGCCTCGCCGACGGCATCGTCATCACACCCTCGCATAACCCGCCGGAAGACGGCGGCTACAAATACAATCCGCCGCATGGCGGTCCTGCCGATACCGATGTGACGTCCAAGGTCGAGAAGGCTGCGAACGCCTATTTGGCCGCCGGCATGAGCGGCGTTGCGCGGGTGCCGTATGAGCGCGCCCGCAAGGAGCCCTCGACGCATCTGCATGACTACATCCGTCCCTACGTCGTCGATCTCGGCAATGCCGTCGATATGGCGCTGATCAAGTCGGCGGGCGTCAAGATCGGGATCGATCCGCTGGGCGGCGCTGCTGTGCATTACTGGCAGCCGATCATCGAGCGTTACGGGATCGATGCCGCTGTCGTGAACAAGGCTGTCGATCCGACGTTCCGGTTCATGACCGCCGATTGGGACGGCAAGATCCGGATGGACTGTTCCTCGCCGTTTGCGATGGCGAGCCTGATCCAGATGCGCGACAAATTCGACGTCGCCTTTGCCAACGATACCGACGCCGACCGGCATGGCATCGTGACGCGCTCCAACGGCCTGATGAACCCCAACCATTTTCTGGCGGCCGCGATCGCCTATCTGTTCGAGCACCGGCCGCAATGGAGCCCGCAGGCCGCGATCGGCAAGACCATCGTCTCGAGTTCGATCATCGACCGCGTCGCGAAGAAGCTGAACCGTAACCTGGTCGAGACCCCGGTCGGCTTCAAATGGTTCGTCGAGGGCCTCGGCACCGGCGCGTTTGGTTTTGCCGGCGAGGAAAGCGCCGGCGCGTCCTTCCTCAAACAGGACGGGTCGGTATGGACGACCGACAAGGACGGCATGGTGATGGGGCTATTGGCAGCCGAAATCCTCGGGCGGACCGGCCGCGATCCCAGCCAGTTGTTCGCAGGGCTCACGGCCGAACTCGGCGTGCCCTACTACGAGCGGATCGACGTGCCGGCGACGCCGAAGCAGAAGAATGCGCTGAAGGCCCTGGGGCCCGAGCAGCTCGACATGCGCGAACTTGCCGGTGAGCCGGTCACCGCCGTCAGGATCAAGGCGCCGGGTAACGACCAATCCTTCGGCGGCATCAAGGTCGAGACCGCGATGGGCTGGTTCGCCGCCCGGCCGTCGGGTACTGAAGACGTCTACAAGATCTACGCGGAAAGCTTTCGCGACCAGAACCATCTGAAGCTGATTCAAGGGGACGCCCAGCGCGCCATCGCCAAGGCTTTCTAAACTGACAAAGGCCTTCTAAACTGACAAGGCTTTCTAGACTGGCAAGGCGTTCTGAGCCGACAAGGCTCCTGACGTCTTGGGGATGTCACCGGACCGGCGACGATGGTCTCGATCCGCGCGCGGGGGTGCGTCAATTCGGCACATGCCAACTATATTGGCCGGGTGCCTCCGCCCCAATCACGCTGAAATCACGAGAGGCCACGCACTCTCACGATCGGTGTTAGCTGCCAGGAAACCCTTCCCGGGGAGGGGAACTCGTGGGCTATCGCGAGGATCGGGGGAAGACATGAGTGCGGAATCGGTCGTTTATTATCTTAATCGCGTGCCCGAGAGCGATCCCAATGACCAAACCGAATGGCTTGTGACGGCGTTGGGGCGCTTTACCGGGGCAGAGCTCCGTGAATTGCTCTATGTGGCGGAAGAACCTGGGTTTTTTGAGCTGATGCGGGCGCTGTTTGCGCTCTCAGACGAGAGCCGTTCGGTGCTGCAGCGCTATCTCGAGACCGGTCATCCTCCAGCCGTGAGGGCGGCTATCGACCTGAGAGGCCGGCTGTTGCTCGACCACGTCAATGTCGAGCATCCGGTGAAGATCCTGCCGGGAATTGCCAACTAGCGGGTCGCAAAATTAGCGCCCGCAACGCCCTGAGGTTGTGTTAGGCTTCCCCAACTCGGAAAATCGGGGAGCCTGACAATGACCGTTAGGAAGTCTGGTCCACTTGACGCAATGGTGGGCGCCAAGATTCGCATGTTCCGGATCAATCGCGGAATGAGCCAAACGGTGCTCGCCGAACGGGTCGGCGTATCCTTTCAGCAGGTCCAGAAATACGAGAAGGGCGCAAATCGGGTCGGCGCCAGCCGGCTGTCGCAGATTGCTTCCGTGCTCGGGATTACGGTCGGCGAGTTGTTCGAATCTTCGCAGGACAAAATCGGAGCTTCGAGTTCACCGGTTCACCTGCTCGCCGAGCCCGGCGCATTGCGCGTTCTCAAGGCCTATCTGCGAACCAATGAACGTGTGCGGCTGGCAATCGCGAAGCTGGTGGAAAGCATCGCCGATCAGAAGCCGATCGTTCAGAAGTCCGTCGTTCAGAAATCCGCGGTTCAGAAATCCGCGGTTCAGAAATCAGTGACCAAGACTTCGGTGGCCCGCCTCGACGTGGCTCCGCATGGCGAGCGCAGAAGCTCGCGCGCGCGGCCCTAGTTTCGATCGGCAACGCTGCGCCGCGGATATCCATCGCGTCAGCCTCCGCCGCGTCAGCCGGTGGCGCGAATCGGGATCCGCTCTGGCGGCATTGTTCCCGGAATGAATTCGCCGATCCAGTTACGCCGCGACGCCTCGATATGCCAGGACATCGCTTCGGCCGAGGAAGGCGCCGGATCGGGAATGTCCTTGCGAACCTCCTTGCCGTCGAGCCAGCCGCAACTATGCGAGTAGCGCGCCTTGCAGACGAGATGGATGTCCTCATGTTGCTGCATGAGGACGTATCCGTCGGCGGGAAAGAACGTGCCGGCAAGTTCGATCCCGCCAGGCAACTGACGCACCAGCAGGAACGTGCTGGTGGACTCCCTCTGCGATTCGGAAATCAGCACGCCGAACAGGCTGTGGATCGGCTTGATCGCCTGCGGCGCGACCTGCGCAAGAGGTTCCGCAAGTGGGCCTGCTGTCGCAATTGAAATATACTCGCCGTCCGGTCCCCACCGGCACGCGATCAGCCACTCGCGGCTCCGGCTGCGAATCAGGGTTGGCTTTGCATAATCCGACCGGGCAATATCGGCTGCCATGGCTATGACTAAGGCTTTCGCGAGCATAAGTTCCTCCAGGGCGAGGGCGGGGCTGGCCTCACGTCCAAAGTTTGCTGGTCAGGCGTGAGGTCACCGTGAGCGGCACGGACCATTCGACGGCAAATTTGTTTCTGTCCGCAGCTAAATTGTCGCTGGGCGAGCGGTCGGAAGTGACGGCGATCACGATGCCAATAGATGCTGCGGGCGCTTGACGACTGTCCCGGACTCCGCAGCGCGGGGTCTCCCGAAATCGTGAACGGCGCTCGCCTGTTGATGGCTGTCTCACGATTTGCGCGCGTGTTCGAACTGGCTGCGCCCGACGCGCATCGATGCGCCAGCTCGAACCGGCGGACGCCGTCATCTCAACCAAACGCAGCGAGCGCGGAGATGCCGCGCTCAACGCTCAGGATCGCATCCGCGCCGCGCGATGATCGAGGCCGATCAATGTGAGCTGCTGCAACCGGTCGCCGGCCCAGCCACGCATCTCGCCATCGTCACAACTGAAGCGAGCGTCATATTCAAGTTGAACGCTAGGCGTTTGGAGGAACCGGGCATCGAGACCTACTGCATCGACTTGACGCGCCAGCGCTTTGCCGTTCCTGTGGTGCGCGTCATCGCGCCCGACCTGCAGCTTGAGCCGTCCGAGGTCGTCACGGCGAGATTGCGGCGTGCCACTGCAAGAACCGGCGGCGGCGCAACCTATACCGAGGGCGTCGCTTTGATATAGACTGGCGGTAATTTCAGCCAGGCACGGAAATCATTGGATGCGGGGCAGCGCAAGCGCCATGTCAGCAGACGAAGCCGCGGTGGCACGCGAAAGCGCCCCGCGACTGTCGGTGTCGCTGGTTGGGCGCTTCGGCCTGCGGCTCAATGGCCGGCCGATCGAGCTGCGAACCCGCAAGGCGGCCGCGGTCCTTGGCTATCTTGCGTTATCGGATACCAAACATGAAAGCCGGGAACGGCTGGTTGGCCTGCTGTGGAGCCGGTCGGACGAGGAAAAGGCGCGCGCCTCGTTGCGCCAAGTCGTTCGTGAATTGCGCTCGGTGCTGGAGGAGGCTGGATTTGGCGGCTTCATCGCCGAGCGATTGATGATCGGCGTCGACATCGGGCAAATAGAAGTCGATATCGAGAGTGTGCTTCAGCAGGCCGAGAACGAACGGGTCCATTCCCTGCTGCTCGATGCGCCACAGCTTGACGAGCGGTTGCTCGAAGGCATGGACGATCTCGATCCGTCTTTTCGGGTCTGGGTGCTGGCCAAGCGTCAAACCGTCCACGAACGGCTGATGCGAAGCCTCGAAGCCGGTTTGATCGGCGCAAACGTACCGCGCGACACCAAGAAGAAAATCGCCGCGGCGATCGTCAACCTCGATCCCACCCATGAACATGCCTGTCGCTACCTGATGCTGGCGCATACCGAGGAAGGCGATATTGCCGGCGCATTACGCATCTACAAATCGTTGTGGGACCTTCTGGATCGCGATTACGGCATGGAGCCGTCGCCGGCGACCGAGGAACTGGTCGCGAGTATCAAGCTTGGCGTTTTCGAGCCGCCGCCGGCCGATCGCGGCGCCCATGCGAAGAATGGCGTTTTGGCGGCCCGGGCCGTCAATGGATCCGGTCTCCGGTCCGTTCCCCCAATTCTATCAAACGCGCCGGTCAAGACGCTCCTGGTGCTTCGGCCGTTCGCAATGCATGGCATCGACGAAGACCATGGCCATCTGGTGCTGGGCTTCTCTCAGCACTTGGCCGCATGTCTCGTTCGCTTTCGCGAATGGAGTGTTGTCGATCGCATTCCGGCCGCCGACCTGCTTTTAGAACCTGGTGCCACGCCGCAATACTGTATCGAAACCACCGCCTACCAGGCAGGCGCCGAAATCAACATCGTGATGGTGTTGCGGGACGATACGACCGGAATCTATGTGTGGAGTGAAAGCTTCCGCTTAGGTCTTAGCAACTGGTTCGAAACACAGCAGCGTATCATACGGCGGATCGCGACTTCGCTGAACGTTCAATTGTCGACCGAGCGGCTGATGCGGCTCGCGGGCGAACCCGACGTCTCGCTCGATCTGCACGATCGCTGGCTTCGCGGTCAGAACCTCATCACCAAGTTTGACCCGGAGAGCTGGCAGCGGGCCGTCACGATCTTTCGCGACGCGATCCGCGAAAACCCGACTTTTTCGCCTTGCTACAGCAGCCTGGTGCAAATGAACAACATTGAGCATTTTGTGCATCCCGGCCTGTTTCATGATTTCGAAAAAGCACGGACGACTCTCGAACTGGCAAAGACTGCCATTCAGCTCGACCCTGTCGATTCCAGGGCGCATCTGTGCTGCGGCTGGTCCCACGTGATGGTGGGACGTGACGCCGAAGCGGCGCCACATATGGAACTGGCGTGTGAACTGAATGACAACGATCCGTGGACCTTGCTGTCTTTTGCGGCCTACTGCGCGTTCTGCGGTTCGACCGAGCAAGCCGAATTGCGCGCCCGTCAAGCGCACGCGCTTTCGCTGGCCCCGTCCGGCCTCGAATGGGGGTACCAGAGCATCATCGCCTTTTTGTGCGGTGACTATGCCGGTGCCATGGAAGCCAGCGGGCGGGCGCATGGCGTCATCAAGACTCTGCCCGCCTGGCGGGCCGCCGCGCTGTATGAACTTGGAGATATCGAGACCGCACGCGAGGAGGCCCAGCGGTTTCTAAACGGAATACGTTCGTTCTGGGTCGGCTCGGCCGCGCCCACCGACGAGGCCGTCACGCGCTGGCTTCTGCAGGCTCATCCCATCAACATAAATTCGAGGTGGGAAGCCCTGCGCTCCGCCTTGGGTGGCGCAGGGCTTCCTGTTGAAGGCATCACTCGGCTCTAAGTTCGACCTCAGGCGCAGATGCTGATCGTGTAATCGCCGATGCGCTCGGCGTGCACCCGGAACTTGTCTTCTTCCGAGATTACGGGATCGATGCCGTTGAACAGGCGCTTGTAGAACGGCGGCAGCGGATAGGTCGATCCCGGCTGGTTGAGCAGGGCCTCGGAGTCTTCGATCATCACTTTCGGCGGCAAGCGCACGAGGATGGTCTCCTGGTCCGAAGACACGAACTGAATCTGCTTGAAGCGCTCCGGCACGGTCGCGAACACCTGGGCCTTGGCGAGCTGTTCCTTGAACTCGTCCATGGTCTCCGGCAACGGATAGGTGTTGTCGTCGTCCATGTAGTTCTGGCCGGTCGCCCAGGTCTTCACCAGCTTGCCCCAACGTTCGTGGTTGGTCACCTGTAGCCTTTCAATGCGCTGCATGGTCCTACTCCTCCTGGTTGCGTGAGACAGGTAATTCCGCTCACAGAAATGCGGGCACGGCTTGCTTCAGCTCAGCAATGTCAGCGGTGAATTCCACCAGCTGCGCCATGCTCGAAATATCGGGAATGTCCTGGAAAAAATTCGCCGGGTAATGTTCGAGGGACAAATCGGCCAGCTGATCGGTCAGTGAATCGCCGCTGGACGAGCGCAGATCGCCGGCGAGTGCGCCGAAAATAACTTCCGACACCATGATCGAGCCGAGCGGTCCCAGGCGCAGTCCTTCCGCGCCGGGCTGCCGCATGGCTTCGAACAGGATGAAGAACGGCAGCGGCGGATCGTTCGAAAGTGTTTCGATGTCCTCGTCCGTCAGCTTGCCATAGGCAGGTGCTGCGGCGAGCCATTCGCGGAGCTGGCTGACGCGATAGTCGCGATCGAACAGCAGGCGCGACAGCGCGATGAAGTGCGGCCTGCGCGCGGCGATCTCTGCGATCAGCGCGTCCACCGACCACATGCCGGCGAGCCCGGCGCCGAGCAGGTCGCGATACAGCAAGCCGACCCGTTCGGTTTCGTCGAACGCCGGGAAGATCTGGTCGTTGCCCAATCCGTCGCTGAGATAGGGTCCGATGCGCCGGCTGAAATTCGGCTTCGAGCCATTGATCCGGAAGAAATGCGACCACCGGATCATCCATGTCTCGTCGAGCGGCATGTTGACCGGATCGTTCGCGGAGGTCTTTTCGAGGGTGTTGTAGAGATCCTGGTTCGACAGGTCGTTGATGTTGTATTCGGGGCGCACCATGGCGTGGCCGAACCGAAACGCGCCGTGCGAGAACTCGAACGGAATTTGCCAATCGCCGGTCAGGAAATCCCCGGCGGATTGATCGGGCCGATCGATGAAGTTCGGGGCTGGTCCGCTATAGGCCGCGTAGATCGTCGGATGGGTTACCTTCTGCATCAGATCCTTGCGCAGAATGTTGTGATAGATCGCGGTAACGGCCTCGCGAGCGCACAGGAACCGCTTGTAGGCGGCGCCAAAGCGGGCGTTCGGTCCAAGGCTTCTTTCCTGGCGGCGAACGTGATCGATCAGGCTGTTGTGAAGCAGCGCGAACAGCGCCGTCAGTTGCGACATCACGGCGTGGTCGTCGTTGCGCGGATCGGCGACCAGCGCCTCGGTGAGCGCAACCCGCATGCCCGCAATGCTGCGGTCGATCCCGGTCACGTTCTCGGCTCCCGTCCGCGCGATGTCGCGGAACGGACAGCCGGTTGCGGGCTCATTCTCTTTCCAGCGCATCCGCCCAAGCCGCAGCTTCGTGCGCCGATCGTCATTCGGGGCGTCGAGCGCATAGATATGCGGCGATCCGACCGGGCCGCTGCCGAACAGGGTTTCGAGCCGAAGCGGCGCGCGACGCGCATTGGCAGTGCCGGCGCCGAGCGTTCCGGCCACCGAAAGCGGGATCGCCGAATGAACCAGGTCGTGCGCAACCAATTGCAGCAGGTAGGTGTAACCTGAGGGGATGCCTGGGTTTTCCCAACGCTTGACCGCTTCGTCGTCGTCGGGCCACGGCCAGGCAATTTCGGCATCCATCCGCCGCGACAGGCGGTGCATCAGTCCGCGCAGCCGTGGCTGGAGCACGGGAGATTCCAGCGGGTCCATCCCGAAGGCGCGAAACCGCTGCGACGGCAGTGGTGTATGCAGGAAATGACGAAAGCCGGGAGCGGCTGCAGGCTGCACAGCGTCGCGCGCTTCAGTTCCAGAAGTCTGGAGAGTGGAAGCTTCAGCGACCTTCTGTACCGCCATCGACAGGTTCTCGCCCGTTGGTCCGGGCCGGGACACTGCTGAGCAGGTCGTGAAATTATCGTGAGCTAAATCGTTAGAGGTTGTGGACATCTGTGGACATCTCTTGCCGCGCGCGGTTAGCGAGGGCATTGCGCGCCGGCTTTCTGGCGGCGACATGACGAATGTCACGATTCTTTCCGGATGAAGCTTTTGAAGCGGCTGCGGGCACTTTTGCCTATGGCGGAACGACGGACGCGATTATGATGCGGCGCCCCTGGCGCGCAGAATGTTGAAGGAGTTTGGCGTGAACCCGATCGCGATATCGCAGGTACTGCGACGGATCGCTGCAGCGCTCGCGCTGACATTCTCGATATCCGGCGTCGCCTGCTCGATCAGCGCCGTCGCGTGTGCCGAGCCGGTTTTTTCCTTCGAGGGCACGCCGGGAAAATTGCCGAAGACGGTCGTTCCCATCCACTATGCGATCGAGCTCAAGCCCGACATCGCGAGTCTGGCGCTATCAGGCGTGGAAATCGTCGACATCGAGGTGCGCGCACGCACCGCGCGGCTGACGCTCAACGCCGTCAACACGACGTTCGCGGCCGTTACCGTCGACGACGACACGGCGCGCGCCGACGTCGCGCTCGATGCCGGTGCAGAGACCGCCACGTTCACCTTCGCGCAACCGCTTGCGATGGGCGCGCATCGGCTTCGTATCGAGTTTGCGGCGCAGATCAACAAATTCGATCGCGGCTTCTTCTTCGTCGATTATCCGACCGATAACGGCACGAAGCGCCTGCTCACCAGCAAGCTCGAACCGTCGGACGCGCGGCGGATATTTCCGTGCTGGGACGAGCCCGCCTTCAAGGCGAGTTTCGCGTTGACGGTCACGGTGCCGCGGGATTTCCTTGCGGTCGGCAACATGCCGGTTGTGCGCGAAGAGCCGCTGGAGCCGAACCTGAAACAGGTCGCTTTCGCGACCACGCCGAAAATGTCGACCTATTTGTTCGTGCTGACGGTGGGCGAGCTGGAGCGGATCACGGCGGAGGTGGACGGCGTCACGGTCGGCGTCGTCGCCACCGCCGGCAAGTCCGCGAAGGGACGGTTTGCGCTCGACAGCGGGGTCAAGCTGCTGTCCTGGTTCAACGATTATTTCGGCGTCAAATACCCGTTGCCCAAGCTCGACCTGATCGCGGTGCCCGGCGGCTTCGGCGGCGCGATGGAGAACTGGGGCGGCATCACCTTCTTCGAGAGCCGGCTGCTGTTCGATCCCGCGACCAATCCGGACAGCGCGCGGCGCGGCATCTTCGGCATCATCGCCCATGAGATGGCGCATCAATGGTTCGGCGATCTCGTCACCATGGCTTGGTGGGACAATCTCTGGCTCAACGAAGGTTTTGCGACCTGGATGGCGACCAAGGCCTCGGAGCAGTTTTACCCGCAGTGGCAGAGCTGGCTGAACGGTTACGCCCAGAAGCAATTTGCCCTGGCGCTCGACGCGCGGCGTACCTCGCACCCGATCCAGCAGCCGATTGCCGACGAGAGCGAGGCGATGGTCGCGTTCGACGCCATCACCTACAACAAGGGTCAGGCGCTGATCCGCATGCTGGAAAACTATCTCGGCGAGACCGCGTTCCGCGACGGCATCCGCGCCTACATGGCCGCACATGCCTATGGCAACACCACCACCGCCGATCTCTGGCAGGCGCTGGAGAGCGTCGCCCACAAACCGGTGACCGGCATCGCGGCTTCCTTCACCGAACAGGATGGGGTGCCGCTGATCACAGCCGAGACCAGTTGCCGCGGCGACGATCAGCATCTGACATTGCGGCAGGATCGCTTCGTGATCGCGCCGCCGCGCACGGGCGTCGCGGCGTTGCCACCGCGCAACTGGCAGGTTCCGGTTGCGATCGGGACGCTACGCGCGACGTCGTCGCCCGATGTCGTGCTGCTGCAAGGCTCCATGGAAATCCCGGCGCGCTCCTGCGGCGAGCCGTTCAAGGTGAACCTTGGCGATATCGGCTATTACCGGGTCGAATACGGGCCGGTCAGCCGGGCGGCGCTGGCGAAATCGCTGTCGCAGATGTCGGCCGCGGATCGTGTCAACTTCCTCAGCGACAGCTGGGCGATGGTGGCGGCCGGCCGCGCCGGGCCACCGTCCTATCTTGCGCTGGTCGAGACTGTCGCCGCCGACGATCGCCGTCCGGTCTGGGATCAGGTGATCGGCGTATTCACCTCGCTCAACCGTCTGTCGCGTGACCGCGCCGAACGTCCGGCGGTGCAGCGTTATGCCCGCGCAACGTTGCGCCCGGTGTTCGATCGATTGGGCTGGGAGGGCAGCGGTTCGGGCGATGACGACGACACGCTGCTGCGCGCCAGCCTGATCCGGGTGCTCGGCGAATTCGGCGACGAGGAGATCATCGGCGAGGCGAAGCGACGCTTCGCGGGCTTCCTGCAGGATCCGAAATCGCTCCCCGCCGCGCTGCGCGATGCGGTCACGCATCTCGTCGGCATCACGGCCGACCGCGCCACCTACGACACGCTGCTGGCGCTGGCGCGCAAGAGCACCGTGACCAACGAGCGTCTGCGTTATTATTTCGCCGCCGCCGCCGCACGCGACGTGTCGCTGGCGCGCGCCTCGCTGGCGCTGTCTTTGACCGACGAGGTGCCGGGTACCATCGTCACCGGCCTGATCAATTCGGTCGCCGCCTCAGGCGAACAGCCTGATCTCGCCTGGGATTTTCTGCAGAAGAACTACGATACGCTGCTCGCAAAACAGGGACCGCAATTCCGCGACCAGTTCATCGCAAACTTCATGACCAATTTCAGCGACGACGGCCATGCCGCCGAACTCACCGCCTTTGCACCCGCGCAGGCGACCTCGGGCGGACGTGTGATGGTCGCGCGAGCCACGGAGACGATCGCGATCTCCGCGGATCTCAAGGCGAGGGCGCTACCGGCAGTCGATGCCTGGATCAGGCAGCGAAATTGATCCGGTCGCGACGCTTCGCCTTTCGGCATGAAGTCTCGCTCGATCGGCTGAACTGGCGAGGTTCTCGCTACCCTGCGATCGTTGCCTTGCCCCGGCATTCCGGGTAGCGATGGCGGCCAGATTTTTTAAGGCTGAGGCACGATCCCTACCATGGCTGATTTCCACGGCGTTTTTCCCTATCTCGTGTCCCCCATTGACCCCACAGGCAACATCCGCACCGAGGTGCTGGGACGGCTGTGCGACGACCTGATCAAGTCAGGCGTGCACGGGTTGACGCCGCTCGGCTCGACCGGCGAGTTCGCCTACCTCAACCAGGCGCAGCGCACCAGCGTCGTGCAAACCGCGATCGAGGCCGCGAAAGGCCGCGTGCCCGTGATTGCCGGCGTCGCCTCGACCTCGACGGCCGACGCGGTGGCGCAGGCGAAGGCGTACCAGAAGCTCGGCGCCAGCGGCATTCTCGCGATCCTGGAAGCGTATTTTCCTGTCGCCGACGCGCAGATCGAATCCTATTTCCGCGCTATCGCCGACGCTGTCGATATTCCCGTGGTGATCTACACCAACCCGCAATTCCAGCGCTCCGATCTGACGCTGGATGTGATTGCCCGGCTCGCGACCCATCCGCGCATCGGCTACATCAAGGACGCCTCCACCAATACCGGCCGGCTGCTGTCGATCATCAATCGCTGCGGCGACAGCATCAAAGTGTTCTCGGCCTCCGCCCATATCCCGGCGGCGGTGATGCTGATCGGCGGCTACGGCTGGATGGCCGGACCGGCCTGCATCATTCCGCGGCAAAGCGTCGAACTTTACAACCTCTGCAGCTCGGCCCGCTGGGAGGAGGCGATGGTACTTCAGCGCAAGCTGTGGCGTATCAACGAAGCCTTTGCGCGCTTCAACCTGGCAGCCTGCATCAAGGCCGGGCTCGACATCCAGGGCTATGCGGTCGGCGACCCCGTGCCGCCGCAGGCGGCCTTGACGGCGGAGCAGCGCAAGGTGGTCGAGCAAGCCCTGCGGGACGTCGGGTAACTGGCTTGCGAGTTGCATAAGGCCTCTTATCTCGTCATTCCGGGGCGATGCGAAGCATCGAACCCGGAATCTCGAGATTCCCCGGGGGTGCAATTGCACCCCTGAGGTCTGGTCCTTCGGACCATCCCGGAATGACAGCGGTGAGTTGTTTCGTCCGCAAAACCCGCTAAAACCCGCCCAAACTCGCTCAATTTTTGCAAGAAGCTCGAAGGACAAACTGATGAATATTCTTCCCGGCAATATGCGTTTTGGTGCGGGCAAGCCGGTCAAGCGTTTGGAAGACCAGCGACTGCTCACCGGGAAGGGGCAGTTCATCGACGACAAGCCCGAGGACGGCGCACTGTGGCTTTACCTGCTGCGCTCGCCGCACGCCCACGCCAAAGTCGTTTCCATCGACGTCAGGCCGGCGACCGAGATGCCCGGCGTCGAGGCGGTCTATACCGGCGCTGACCTGGTCAAGGACGATGTCGGCACCATCCCGACGCTTTCGATCTTCAAGCGGCCGGACGGCAAACCGATGACGGTGCCGCCGCGGCGGCTGCTCGCGCATGAGGTCGTGCGCTTCGCCGGCGAGGCGGTGGCGGCCGTGGTGGCGACGTCGCGGGTGCTGGCGCAGACCGCGGCCGAGGCGATCGCGGTCGAATACGACGTGCTGCCGTCGGTGGTCGATCCCATCGAGGCGATCAAGCCCGGCGCGCCGGTGGTGTGGCCTGAAGCGCCGGACAACATCGTTGCCGCCATGAGCTATGGTGACGCGGCCAAGGTGGAAGAAGCATTTGCAAACGCCGCGCATAAAATCTCGCTCGATCTGGTCAGCCAGCGGCTGATTCCGTCGGCGATGGAGCCGCGCTCGACGATCGCCGAAATCGAAAAGAAGACCGGCCGGCTGATTCTGCATGTGCAATCGCAGACGCCGGGTTCGACCCGCGATCTGCTCGCCGAGTCCGTGCTGAAGCGGCCGAAGGAAAGCGTCCGCGTGCTGGTCGGCGATATCGGCGGCGGTTTCGGCCAGAAGACCAGCCTCTATCCGGAAGACGGCATCGTCGCCTATGCCGCGACCAAACTGGAACGCAAGATCCGCTGGCGCGGGGACCGCACCGACGAATTCGTCGGCGGCACCCATGGCCGCGATCTGACCTCGACCGGCGAATTCGCACTCGACGCCAAGGGACGCGTGCAGGCCTATCGCGTGCGCTCGGTCGGCGGCACCGGGGCTTATTCCTCGGGTGCGGGCAATATCATCCCGCTGGTGCTCGGGCCGTTCGTGCAGACCGGCGTCTACGATCTGCCGCTGGTGCATTTCGAAGTGAAGTCCGTCATGACCAACACCGCGCCGGTCGGCGCCTATCGCGGCGCGGGGCGGCCGGAAGCGGTGTTCATCGTCGAGCGGTTGATGGATGCGGCCGCGCGCCAAATCGGCATGGATCCGCGTGCCATCCGCAAGGTGAACTACATCAAGCCGGCGCAACTGCCCTACACCAACGCCGTCGGGCAAGTTTACGACTCCGGCGCGTTCGCGCACATGCTGGAGCGCGCGTCGGATCTCGCTGACTGGAACGGCTTTGCCGCGCGCAAGAAGGCGGCGAAGAAGAAGGGCCTGCTCTACGGCCGCGGCCTGACCAGCTACATCGAATGGACCGGCGGTCGAGCGCACACCGAAAAGGTCTCGCTGCATGCAACGGCGGAAGGCCGTATCATCCTGCACTCCGGCACCATGGCAATGGGGCAGGGGCTGCAGACCACCTACACCCAGATGGTGTCCGAGTCGCTCGGCATCGCCATGGACAAGATCGACGTGGTGCAGGGCGATACGGATCTGGCCACCGGTTTCGGCAGCGTCGGTTCGCGCTCGCTGTTCGTCGGCGGCACCGCGGTTGCGGTTTCCACCAACGACTTGATGACGAAGGCGCGCGGGAAAGCCTCGAATGTGCTGGAGACCTCGGCCGAGGATATCGAATACCGCGACGGCTGGCTGACGGTGGTCGGCACCGACAAGCGCATCAGCCTGTTCGAGATCGCCAAGAAGGAAGACGGCGCCAAACTCTCGGTCGATAGCGAAGGCGAAGTCGACGGTCCGAGCTGGCCGAACGGCACCCATATCTGCGAAGTCGAGATCGATCCGGAAACCGGCGTCAGCAAGGTGGTGCGTTACACCACGGTCGATGACGTCGGCATCGCCGTCAATCCGATGCTGGTGACCGGCCAGGTCCATGGCGGCGTCGCGCAGGGCATCGGCCAGGCGCTGTATGAGGGCGTCTCGTACAGTGAAGAGGGTCAGTTGCTGACCGCGAGCTATCAGGATTACTGCGTGCCGCGCGCCGACGACATCCCGCCGATCGCTGTCACGCTCGACGATTCCGCGCCCTGCCGCACCAATCCGCTCGGCGCCAAAGGCTGCGGCGAATCCGGCGCCATCGGCGGGCCGCCGTGCGTCACCAACGGCGTGATGGATGCGCTCAGCGAACTCGGCATCAAGCAGCTCAACACGCCGCTGACGCCGGCCAAGATCTGGCAGGCGATCAGGGATGCGAAGGTGGGGGTGTAGCTCCCGTCATTCCGGGGCATCGCGGAGCGATGAACCTCAGATGCGCAATTGCGCATCGGGGAATCTCGATCGTGCAAGATAACCTCTAGGTTCCGGGTTCGATGCTATCGCATCGCCCCGGAACGACGGTAGTTAAAGCCCCAGCACCATCTTCGCCACGATCTCGCGCTGGATCTCCGACGAGCCGCCGAAGATCGTGTAGGCCCGGGTGTTGAGAAATTCCGGCACCACCGGCAGCAGCTCTTCCGGAATGCCCGGCGCTTCGTTGAGCCGGTAGAGTGGACGGATCGGCTCGACATAGAGGCCGTCATTGCCGATTACCTCGACGCCGAGCCGGGTCACCGCCTGGCGGATTTCGCTGACCCGTAGTTTCAGCAGCGACGACACCGCGCCCGGATTCTGTCCGGTCTGCAGCGCCGACAGCACCCGCAGTTCGGTCATTTCCAGCGTGTCGATATCGACCTCGATCTCGGACATCCGTACCGCGATATCGGGATCGTCGATGGCGCGCCCGGTGGTCTCGGATTCCGCGAGATCGGAGACCATCTTCAGCGCTTCGCGCAGTTTGGCCGAGGCGATGCCGGAGCCGCGCTCGAACTCGAGCAGATATTTTCCGTAGGTCCAGCCCTTGCCTTCGTCGCCGACGCGGTTGGCGACGGGAACGCGGACGTCGTCGAAGAACACCTGGTTGACCTCGTGGTCGCCGCCGATGGTCAGGATCGGCCGCGTCGTGATGCCCTTGCTCTTCATGTCGATCAGGATGAAGCTGATGCCGTCCTGCTGCCGCTCGGTGTCGTTGGTGCGCACCAGCGCGAACATGCGGTTGGCGTGGTGGGCATGCGTGGTCCAGATCTTGGTGCCGTTGATGATGTAATCGTCGCCATCGCGCACCGCGCGGGTCTTCAGCGAGGATAGATCCGAGCCCGAGCCGGGTTCGGAATAGCCCTGGCACCAGTAGTCCTCGCCGGAGAGAATTTTGGGCAAATAGAAATTCTTCTGCTCGGGCGAGCCGAAGCCGATGATGACGGGGCCGACCATCTTGACGCCCATGACGTTCACATTGGGGACGCCGGCGCGGGCGGATTCGGCCTCGAAGATCCAGCGTTGCGCCGGGGTCCAGTCCGGTCCGCCATGCTCCACGGGCCAGCCCGGTGCGCCCCAGCCTTTCCTGTGCAGCGCGCGCTGCCAGGCCATGCCGATATCGGGGTCGGAAAATACCGAAGGCGTCAGCGCGGTCGCGCGCTTCATCTCCGGCGTCAGGTTGGCCGCAATGAAGTCGCGGACTTCCTGCTCGAAGGCGCGCTCTTCGGCGTTGAAGGTGAGATCCATGATGCGCTCCGTTCAGGCTTGAATGGCACGGCCGCCCAAGGCGGCGTAACGGCGATAATGATGGGCGCTGCCTCCGAACAAGGTGTCGAAGGCAAGCAGCCGCTTGAAGTAAGAGCCGATGTCGAGCTCTTCGGTGACGCCCATGGCGCCGTGAAGCTGTACCGATTGTTCTGCGACGAACCGCGCGCACTTGCCGATCTTGGCCTTGGCGCCGGAAGCGGCGCGCGCACGTGCCATCGGTTCGGCGTCGGCCATCAGTGCCGCGCGCAACGCCATCGAGCGGGCTTCGTCGCATTGCATCGCCATGTCGGCCAGCCGGTGGCGGATCACCTGGTTGGCCGACAGCGGCCGTCCGAACTGTTTTCGGATCTTGGTATATTCAAGCGTCTGGTCGAGCAGGGTCTGCATGATGCCGACCGCTTCGGCGCCGATGGCGGCCATGGCGCGATCGACCACGCTTTCGATCGCCGGCAATGCGTCGCTGCCATCGCCGAGCAAAGCGTCGGCGGGCAGGCGGACATCCCTGAGTTCGAGATTGCAGGCGCGGCCGCCGCCAAGCCGCGGGAAATCGCGCGAGGCGAGGCCGGACGCGCCTTGTGGCACCAGGAACAGGCACAGCTTGCCGTCATCGACGCGGGCGGAGACGATGATCTGTCCGGCGGCGTTGCCGTCGAGCACGGCGGTCTTGTGGCCATCGAGACGCCAGCCATCCGGCGTTTTCTTTGCCGTGGCTTTCACGTCCGCCAGATCGAAGCGGGCCTGCCGCTCCGAATGCGCGAAGGCGAGGTAGAGCGAACCGTCGGCGATCTGCGGCAGCAACGCCTGCTTCTGCGCCTCAGTGCCGCATTCGGCGATCAGCGCCGCGCCGATCACGATGGTCGACAAATAAGGCTCGGAGACGAGGCCGCGGCCGAACGCTTCCATCAGGATGCCGATCTCGATGGCGCCGCCGCCAAGCCCGCCGTGGTCCTCCTTGATTGGCAGCGCGAGCCAACCCAGATCGGCGAATTGCTTCCAGATGTCGGCGCTGAAGCCGCGCGGGTCGTTCGCCGACCGCTTGCGATGATCGGCATTGTAGGTTTCGGTGACAAAGCGGTCGGCGCTTTCGCGTAGCATCCGCTGCTCGTCGCTCAGGGTGAGGTCCATCTGATCTACTTTGCTTTTGTTACTTGGCCTGCGCCGGTTTCCTGACGGAAGGATGCAGCCCCGCGGGATCCACCACCATTCCGAATTCCTGCAAATTATGCGCGTGGCAGAGCTGGTGCAGCGCGAACGCCTGTTCGATCGCTGCGGGCTGGCCCATGACGTCGACCGAGCGATTGACCGCTTCCTTGGTCAGTTTCAGCGCAAACGAAGGTTTTGCCGCGATCCTTCGCGCCAGCGCCAATACGAAGGAAGAAAGCTCAGGCCGCGGCACGACGTGGTTGACCATGCCGAGCCGGTGCGCTTCCTCGGCGTTCCAGACGTCGGCGGTGAACAGCAATTCCTTGGCCTTGCGCGGGCCGAGTTCCCAGGGATGAACGAACCATTCGACGCCGCAGACGCCCATCGTGACCACGGGATCGCAGAACTCGGCATCGGCACTGGCGACGATGAGGTCGCAGGCCCAGGCCAGCATCAGGCCGCCGGCGATACACTTGCCGTGCACTTCGGCGATTGTCGGCTTGGCCAGGTTGCGCCAGCGGCGGGTGATTTGCAGATAGATTTCCTGCTCGCGGGCGAAGCGGCCATGGGCGTTGGGCTCGGCAAAGCCGCCCCAATTTCCGACCGGCGGAAAATCAACACCGGCTGCATTTTTGCCGCCCGGGCGCAAATCGTGCCCGGCCGAGAAATGCGGCCCGTTGCCGGCGAGAATGATGACCTTGACCGCATCGTCCTGCACCGCCTCGTCGAAGGCGGCGTTGAGATCGTAGGTCATTTGCAGGTTTTGTGCGTTGCGCGCCTCGGGCCGGTTCATCACTACGCGCGCGATACCAGGCTCCGGCCGCTCGACGACGATGGTCTCGAAAGCGGTCAATCGGCCCTCCCTCTATTGTATTGTTATCTGGCCATGTTGTGGTTTCGGCGAATGATAGGCAAGTGCCATTGGGTCGCAAAATAGACTGGAAGCAGGCCCAGGCCTGCATACCGAACGCAACCATTCTGATATGTTGACGACAGATTTACCGGGAGAATTTCGATGCGCAGATTATGGACCGTGCTGGCGGCGCTGGCGACCTTGAGCCTGACCAATTGCGGTTACAACGCGATCCAGACCAATGACGAGCAGGTCAAGGCGAACTGGTCGGAGGTGGTCAACCAGTACCAGCGCCGCGCCGATCTGGTGCCCAACCTCGTCAATTCGGTGAAGGGCTTTGCCCAGCAGGAAAAGGATGTGCTGCTCGGCGTTACCAACGCCCGCGCCAAGGTCGGCAGCATCCAGGCGACGCCGGAAGTGCTGAACGACCCGGCCGCGTTCCAGAAATTCCAGGCCGCCCAGGGTGAACTTTCCGGCGCACTGTCGCGACTATTGGTCGTGACCGAAAACTATCCGCAGCTCAAATCCGATACGTTGTTTCGCGACCTGATGGCGCAGCTCGAAGGCACCGAGAACCGCATCACCGTGGCGCGCAACCGCTATATCAAATCGGTGCAGGACTATAATGTCGGTATCCGCACCTTCCCGAACAATCTGACGGCGATGGTTTTCGGCTACAAGGATAAGCCGAACTTCTCGGTCGAGAACGAGAAGGAAATTTCAACGGCGCCGAAAGTAGACTTCAATCCGGCACCGGCACCGGCGGCGCCCACCAAATAACTGGCAACAAAGATTGGCCGTGATGAACGCTGCGAGAGCGCTGTTTCTTGCGCTGCTGCTGGGCTGGGTCCTTCCGGCGCACGCCGACGTCGCGGTGCCGCCGCTGGTCGGGCGCGTGGTCGACCAGACCGGCACACTGTCCACCAACGACGTCAGCAGCCTGAACCAGACCATCCGGGCCTTCGAGACCCGGAAGGGCAGCCAGCTCGCTGTGCTGATCGTCCCGACGACGGACGGCGAGGCGATCGAGGCATTTTCGCTGCGGGTTGCGGAAGCCTGGAAGATCGGCCGCAAGAAGATCGACGACGGCGCGTTGCTCGTCATCGCCAAGAACGATCGTCATCTGCGGATTGAGGTCGGCTACGGCCTCGAAGGCGCGCTGACCGACATCACGTCCAAGCGCATCATCGACGAAGACATCACGCCGAAATTCAAGGCCGGTGATTTCACCGGCGGCATTTCCGCCGGCGTCGACCGCATGATCCGGATCATCGATGGCGAAAAATTGCCGGCGCCGGAGCCGCCGCACTGGCAGCCGTCGACCCGCTCGTTCGACCCCGGCGATCTGTTCAATCCGTTTCTGATCATTCCGGTGTTGTTGTTCGGTGGTGGGCTACGCAGCGTGCTGGGCCGTCTGATCGGATCGGGTGTAACCGGAGGTCTGGTGGCGCTGATCGCCTGGTTTTTCTTCGGCTCGCTGGTCGCGGCGCTCCTCTCGGGTATCGTTGCGTCGCTCCTCGTGATGTTCAGCGACTCGATTACCGCGGGATCGCCGGGCGGCCGCGGCGGGAGTTGGTCGGGCGGTAGCTCGTCCGGCAGCAGCGACTGGTCGAGCAGCTCCAGCAGTTCAAGCGATAGCGGCGGTGGCGGCGGCAGCTTCGGCGGCGGCGGCGCGTCGGGGAGCTGGTAGAATGAGCATAGCGCGGATCGGCAAGCATCTGCTGCACCACCACTGGTGGAAGAAGCGGTATTTTCCGCCAAGAGTGCTGGCCGCGATCGAAGCCGCGATCAAAGCGGGCGAAGCCACGCATTCCGGCCAGGTGCGTTTCGTGGTGGAAGGCGCGCTTGACGGTGCACCGCTGTTCCGCGGCCAGTCGGCGCGGGAGCGGGCGCTCGATATCTTCGGTCAATTGCGGATCTGGGACACAGCCCATAATAACGGCGTGCTGATCTATCTCCTGCTCGCCGACCGCGATGTCGAGATCGTCGCCGACCGCGGCATCGACGCCAAGGTCGGCACCGCCGGCTGGAAGAAAATCTGCGCCGAGATGGAAGCCGATTTCCGGGCGAAGAATTTCGAAGCCGGCGCGATCAAGGGGATCGCCGCGGTGTCGCGCGAAATGGCGGTGCATTTTCCGGGAAGCGGCGGCGGGCCAAACGAATTGCCGGACGCGCCAGTGGTGATTTAGCTCGCTTTACTCTCCACGTCGTTGCGAGCGCAAACGGAGCAATCCAGAGCCGCAAGCAAGGCTGGATTGCTTCGTCGCTTCGCTCCTCGCAATGACGGATGGAGAGACGCCTACGCCTTCGCCGAGGGCCGTTCCCCGACACGCGCCATCCACGCCGCGATATTGGCGTTGGTGGTATCCAAGGGTTGCCCGACCTGGCCTGCGAAAGCGAGCCAGCAATAGAGCAAAATGTCCGCCATCGTAAAACGCTCGCCGCAGAGATATTTCCGGCCGTCGGACATCTGGCCGTCGAGCCATTGCAGGCGGTTGGCGGCGATCATCTTGAGGCCGGGCGACGCTTCCGGCGCGCAGGGGATGCGGCTCTGGAAGAATTTCAGGCCTTCGCCGAACCGGAAACCGTTGCCCATATGCTCGCAGATGTTGAGATCGACGCGGCGCGTCCACATCCGGCACTCGGCGCGCTCTTCCGCCGTTGCTCCGATCATCGCCGGCTTCGGGTGTTTCTCTTCGAGGTATTCGCAGATCGCGGTGATTTCGGAGACATAATGTCCGTCGTCGAGTTCGAGCGTCGGCATCTGGCCGTGCGGATTGCGCTTCAAATGCTCGGCTTCGCGGTTCTCGCCCTTGCGCAGGTCGACCGGCTGCTTCGGCATCTCAATGCCCTTTTCCGCCATGAACATGCGGACCACGTGTGGGTTCGGTCCGACCGAGTCGTAGAGCTTCATGGTGCATTCTCTCCCGTTGGGTTTTGATGGCGGCGTTTCTTGGCCGCTTTTGAACAGGCCGCCGCGACATTTGTCAAATGGGTCGGTCACACATTTCGCTTTGTGAAATGTGATTCAGCATCACGCGAAAAATCAGCGCCGGCCGGGAATAAATCCGGAAAGTCGAGATCGTCGCTAGCCGTCGTCGAGCTTGTTGAGGTCACGCACCGACTGCATGATCGGTTCGAAATTCGAGCGCGCATCCAGCGCGTCGAACAGTTGCGCGGTATCCGACAGCAGCGTGTGCGAACGCTGGATCGCGATCCGGACGTCGTCCTGCGGCGTATCCGACAGCCTGCCATGACCCGACAGCAGGATTTTCGAGTTCAGGCCCTTGAGCCGCTCCAGCGACTGGATGTAGTCGGCGATGCTGCCGGAGCCGAACACGCCGCCCATCACGCCGCCGGGCATCAACGTGTCGGCGGCAAACAGCAATCCCTTGTCCTGGTCGAACAGTGTGATGCAGGCCGAGGTGTGGCCGGGTGTGTGCATCACGTTGAGGCGGAAGTTGCCGAGGTCGATCAGATTGCCTTCCTCGAGCCAGATATCGACGTTGATCGGTACGTTCGGCTCGTTGAACATTTTTCGAAGCATCGAAAAATCGTCGCGCAGCATGATCTTGTTGGCGGCCAGCCGGTGCGCGGCGATGAAGGTGCGGCCGGTAAAATGAAAGGCCGCGCCGATGTGATCGAGATGTTCGTGGCTCAGCACCACCATGTCGATTTTCTCGGGCGGACAACCGATATGGTTGAGGCAGGTCAGCAGATGCGGATAGTTCGACGACAGTCCGACATCGATCATGATGGTGCGCGCGCTGCCGCGCACCAGATAGGCGTTCGCCGCGCGGTTTTTGAAACGGATCTGGTAGACGTCCTCAGCCGCCTCGATCAGCGTGCAGACCTCGTTGTCGAGCAGGGTTTTGAACGGGCTCGGTCTACGCTCGCTCATGGGTTGGCCGCGGCTCTGAAGGTGACGGCATTCGAGGCCCGCAGCCGCTTCGAAAGCGCATCCATGATCATCAGCGCAAACGCCGGCTGCTGGCTGACCAGATAGACGAAGCGGGCGTGGTTGATCCGCATCACGCGGGTGTGGGGGGCCGCGGCGATCGCGGTCGCCGAGCGCGACGAGCCGTCGATCACGGCCATTTCGCCGAAGAACTCGCCCTTGCCGAGCGTGACGATGACGGTTTTGCCGGTGTTGCCGATCTTGGCGATCTCGACCTGGCCCTCGAGCACCACGAACAGTTCACGCCCGGTCGAGCCCTCCTCGAAAATGACGTCATTGACGTCAAACTCGTTGATGCATTTCTCGATCGTCATGGCGCCCCTGCCTTCTGGCTGGTTGGTGGCGGCATGTTAGTCGGTAAACCAACCGGCGCAAACGGCGCTGCCGGGGATTGCCGCAGAGCAGCATGACAAGGGGTTCGGCCGCGGCGGCCGCGCACCGGCCGCGCGGCTGCCGCCGTACTGCCACAAAACCGGCCCGGATGACTTCCTAAAATTTCGGTAAGCCCGCGGCCGGTAACGATTTCGCAAGCAATAAAAGTTACCAAAAGGTCAACCAATCCTGGAGTATTTGATGTGAGCGATCTCAAGTCCGAGCCGACCAGCACTGAAACCGGAACCGTTGGCGCCGGGGTGGCTGCTTCCGATATGTCCGCGCCGGTGACGGCGGCGGCCGAGGTCGAGTCCCCGATGCTCGCGCCCGAACAGGAAGAGACTTCGCCCAAGGCTGATACGCCCAAGGCCGAAATGCCCAAGGTCGAGCCTTTCCAGGTTGACGCCCCCAAGGTCGAGGCGATCAAAGTCGACGCGCCCAAGGTGGAAGTTCCGAAGGTCGATGCTGCCAAGCCCGAGGCGCCGCGCCCGACAAGCAAGATGATGATCATGTCGCCCGGCGAACGCGTCGGCGCCGACGCGAAGGTGGAAGCGGCCTCGGGCGAAGGATCGTCCGGCAAGCGCCGGATCTCGGCCATGGCCGCCGTGGTGGCGCTGGCGACGGTTGCGGGTGCCCTGGGTGGCGCGCTGGCGACCACCGGTTTCGGGCATATGCTGAGCGGAGAGACAGCATCGGCGGCCGCAAATACCAGCGCGCTGGAAGCTTCCATTGCGCGGATCGATGCCGATATCGTCGCGCTGAAAGCCGGTGTCGAGCACACCTCGAAGGTCGCGACCGGCCAGTTCAACAAGACCAGCGATCGCCTCGACAAGGTCGAAAAGGCCCAGATTGAGCCTGCCGCGAAACTCGCTAAGCTCAGCGAAGCCGTCGACAAGCTCCGCACCGTGCCGGCGCCGGCCACGGTTGCCGCCGCCACGCCGGCGGCTGCGCGGGAAGTCACGGGTTCGGTGCCGCAGCCGGCTACGGTTGCCGCCGCCGCGCCCGCGGCCGCTCCGTCCAAGCCCGATGTCGCCAGGTTGCCGAGGGTGGAAGGCTGGGTGCTGCGTGACGTCGCCAATGGCGGCGCGCTGATCGAAGGCCGCCAGGGCGTCTTTGAAGTCTATGCCGGCGATCCCGTTCCCGGTCTCGGCCGCGTCGATGCCATCCGCAAGCAGGATGGCAAATGGGTGGTCGTGACCAGCAGGGGCCTGATCTCGCGCTAACGCGTGATCCGCGGCGTCCTCGGGCGCGGCCTGAGGATTCGCCCGATCAAAAATATTCCCCCACTCTCACGTAAAATTGCATCCCGATTGTCGCGAGACAGCCGGGGTGCTGTCGGGTAATTTCCTGAACGCAACACGTCGCCAACGACGCCCGCTCGCGGCGGCGCGGGACGGCGGCATTGGTCAGGACCTGCCTTGCGCGCGCGCTACGCTATCATTGCTCTGCTTCTGCTTGCGGGCGCTCTGCCTGCGCGCACGGCTTCCGCCGCGGCGCTCGAGCGCGGCACCGCCATCATCGATCCCGCGGCATTGCGCGAACTCGATCGTGGCCAATTTGCCATCGGCCGCATGCTGCAGCCGGAGCGGTCGGCGAATATACCGCTCGCCGACAGTCAGCTTTTTTCCCTGCCGTCAATGCTGCCGGTCCGGCAGGCCCTCGACGGCGAGTTCGAACGTTACGTGGCGAGGCACAAGGCAAGCCTGCCGAATGAGACCATCGGCGTCGGCGACGGCTTTGCTTTCCAGTTGTTCGACCGCGCCTTGCTCGATTCCCCCGATACGCGGTTCGTGCTGGCGGGAATCGTCAACCGGATGGACCGTACCTATGTCTCGGAAGCGGACTGCGGCGAGATCCGGCTGATCTATCGGTTGACACGAATGAACGAGCCTGACGTCGGCGACAATGCCGTATCGCCGCGGCTGCCGATGACGCTGAACCTCGTGCTCAAGGCCAAGTCTGAAAAAGCCAGGGTTGAAGGTCAGGCGATCGCATGTTCCGACATCGCACGGCGCTGGTTGGCCGCAGGCGATCTGACCCTGACGGGTGCGGAGCTCGCAGCAAAGCTCACGGCAAAGGATGGTCCGCTCGACCTGATCGGTTACGCCAATATCGATCGCATCGAAACCAATCTTCAGATCGCGCATGCGCCGAAGTCGGCGGTGCGCGATTTCCGCACCGACTATCTGCTGAAGGTGTTTCGCTACGATCCGCAGGCGCGTCTGTTTCAGCAAGCGCCGATGGAAAACCAGATCGACCGCGATCGCATTCTGGCCGATGACGGCCTGAGACGCGAGTTCAAGGCGTGGCTGCTCGATCCCAAACATTTCGCCGAGTTCGATCGCGGCACGGCGCTGATCCCGGAAAAATTCCTTGCCAACGGCGCAATCGCGCCGACTCCGGCCGGGTTCGATCCATCGGAATTGCAGCCGGAATTCGGTCTGGTGCAAGGCGAGGGCGCAACCAATCCCGTATTCGCCGAAGCCGACGTCGTTGCAGCGCTGAGGAAGGCGTCGGCTGACGGCGTGACGTTGCAAAACATCCGCTCGGTCGGAGGTTTTGAGCGGCGGCTGAACGACGTCACCTGTTCCGGCTGTCACCAGACGCGCGGTATCGGCGGATTCCATTTCCCGGGCGTTGACTGGATGGCGGCAAAGCCGTCGAACTCGACCGTGGTGCCGGCGTCACCGCATTTCTTCGGCGACCAAGTTCGGCGTCGCGATATCCTCACAGCAATGCGCGACGGCAGAGCGCCGGACTATTCCCGCGGCTTCGCCAGCCGCCCGCAACTGCGCGGCAACATGGAACTCGCCGGCACCGAATATGGCGATGGCTGGGGCGCGCATTGCTACGTCCGAAGCCCAAAAACCGCCGACAACGACCGCAGCTTCAGTTCCTGGAGCTGCGCCGAGGGGCTGGCCTGCCAGCCCGGCGGCAAGACCTCGCGCATGGGCATGTGCTTCGTCAAAAGCCGTTAGAAACGGCTATTTTGCGGCCTGGCCACAATTGACAGTAGGCTTACTAATCATGTTTCATCCTGCCCAACAATTACTGGCGGGAAGGAAATATGGGCGAGGTCATTATCGTCGGCGCCGGCATCGGCGGCTTGACGCTCGGGCTTGCGTTGCATGAGGCCGGAATTCCCTGCCGCATCTTCGAGTCCGCCGCCGAGATCAAGGCGGTGGGCGTCGGCATCAACCTGCTGCCGCATGCGACCAAGGAATTGGCCGCGCTCGACCTCGAGAGCGCGCTGGCCAAAGTCGCGATCGCGACCACCGATGCAACCTTCTTCAACCGTTTCGGCCAGTTGATCTACCAGGAGCCGCTTGGCCGCGCGGCAGGTTACGATCATCCGCAATTCTCCATCCACCGCGGCGACCTGCAGCGTGTCCTGCTCGATGCTTTCATCGCGCGTGCAGGAGCCGACCGGTTGCTGACCAGCCGGCATTGCGTCGGTGTCGAGCAGGACGCGGCCGGCGTCGCCGTGACGTTCTCCGATGCAGCGGGCGGCTCACACCGCTCCACCGTGCGCGGCCGCGTGGCGATCGCTTGCGACGGAATCAATTCCGCGGTTCGCAAGCAGTTCTATCCCGAGGAAGGCGAGCCGCGCTATTCCGGCATCAACATGTGGCGCGGCGTGACCCGCTGGAAACCGATGCTGTCGGGCGCCAGCCTGGTGCGCGCCGGCTGGATGTCGCATGGCAAGATGGTGATCTATCCGATCCGCCCCGCCGATGCGGACGGCAAGCAATTGATCAACTGGGTCGCCGAGATCGAAACGCCTGTCTATCGCAAGCGCGACTGGAACCGGTCCGGCTCGCTCGACGATTTCATCGGCGCCTTTTCCGATTGGCATTTCGAGTGGCTCGATGTGCCGGCCTTGATCCGCGCCGCCGATCATGTGCTGGAATTCCCGATGGTCGATCAGGATCCGCTGCCGCGCTGGAGCTTTGACCGCATCACGCTGCTCGGCGACGCGGCGCATCCGATGGTGCCGCGCGGTTCCAACGGCGCCGGCCAGGCCATCCTCGATGCGCGCGCGCTCACGACAGCGCTGCGCGAGCATGCCGATCCGGTTGCGGCCCTTGCGGCTTACGAAGACCAGCGGCTGGAAGCCACCACGCGGATCGTGCTCACCAACCGCACCAATCCGCCGGATGCGATCCTGCGCGAAGTGTTCGAGCGCACCGGGGACCGGCCGTTCAAGACGATCGACGACGTCATCAGCCGCAAGGAACTGGTGGGCCTGTCCGAGGGCTACAAGCGGATTGCGGGCTATTCGAAGGAAGCACTGCGCGGCTGAAAGTTCCTGCCGCGGTGATTGAATTCGCGCTAGGTTCGGGCAAGGCGGTCGGCAAGAACCGCGGTCCGGCATTTTGGGGGAGGCAACAACATGGCGGATTCTCAGGCGCAAGGCAGCGTCGCGATCGATGTCGCCGGCGCATCGCTCGTCGATGTCGCCGGCTTTATAGACCAGCAGCCGGTCGGTGGTTTCCAGATCAAGCTGTTACTGATCTGCGCTTCGGTGCTGTTTCTCGACGGCTTCGACACCACGGCGATTGGCTTTGTCGCACCATCGCTCGCCAAGGAATGGAGCCTGACCAAGAGCGCGCTGGGTCCGGTGTTCAGCGCCGGCCTGTTCGGGCTGATGATCGGCGCGCTGCTGTTCGGTCCGTTGGCCGACCGTGTCGGACGCAAGAAGATCATTATTTTCAGCACGCTTGCGTTCGGCATCGGGACGCTGGCGACAGCGCTCGTGCAGGATGTCAACACACTGCTGGTGATCCGCTTTCTGACCGGTCTAGGCCTTGGCGGCGCGATGCCGAATACGGTGGCGATGACGTCCGAGTTCAGTCCGCACCGCCGCCGCGCCACCATGGTGATGATCATGTTCTGCGGGTTTTCGCTGGGCGCCGCGCTTGGCGGCTTGCTGGCGGCGGCGTTGATTCCGCAGTTCGGCTGGCGCTCGGTATTCGTCGTCGGCGGCGCTGCTCCGCTGTTGCTGGTGTCGATCCTGGCGTTCCAGTTGCCGGAATCCGTGCGCTTCCTCGCGCTCACCGGGCGGGCGCACGCACGCGTGGCGCAATTGCTTGGTCTCATCAGCCCGACTGCCAGCTTCGCCCCCGGAACACAGTTCGTCGTCAATGAACCGGCGCTCCCTGGAATTCCGGTTCAGCATCTTTTCAGGGACGGGCGGACGCTCGTCACCCTGTTGCTGTGGGTGGTATTCTTCATGAGCCTGCTCGATATCTATTTCCTGGCGAACTGGCTTCCCACCGTTCTCAACGATCTCGGCGCCTCGGTATCGGTTGCAGCCGTGATCGGATCGATGCTGCAGGTCGGCGGCGTGGTTGGAACTTTTGCGCTTGGCAGCGTCATCGATCGCTTTTCATTTCGGGCGCTGGCGCTGGTGTATTTCATTGCCGTGTTCGCGGTCGGTGCGATCGGCCAGCTCGGGCACTCCGTGATTTTCGTTAGCATGGCGATCTTCGCCGCCGGATTTTGCATCGTCGGCGGCCAAATTGCCGCCAATGCGTTGGCGGCGGGATTCTATCCCACCTCTGTCAGGGCGACCG
This sequence comes from Afipia sp. GAS231, assembly GCF_900103365.1. Taxonomy (NCBI): domain Bacteria; kingdom Pseudomonadati; phylum Pseudomonadota; class Alphaproteobacteria; order Hyphomicrobiales; family Nitrobacteraceae; genus Afipia; species Afipia sp. GAS231. Next base: position 2,425,632 of record NZ_LT629703.1, on the reverse strand, counting down.
GTGTCGGTTGGGCGCTCGGTATCGGTCGCGTCGGTTCGATCGTAGGTCCCCTGGTCGGCGGGGTGCTGTTGACGGCGAAGTGGAGCACCGGATCAGTCTTCCTGGCGGCGGCAACGGCCGCGATGTGCGCTTCGCTGGCGGCGTTCTCGCTCAGCCGGCTGGCCGGCATGAGCGGTGGAAAAAGCGCCGACCAACCGTCATCGATTGATGCTACAATGCGGCCTGCGACGACCAGCACTTGAGCGGGGACTGGCGATGAGCTCTTCCGACCAGGAGAACAAGGACCGCAATCGCGAGATCGCGGCGAACGAAGCCCAGCGTGAAGCGGTCAGCAGCGTCCGCGTCAGCACCTGGGCGATCGCGGTCACCGTCATTGCCGGCGTGATCGTGTTCGGTATCGTCTGGATGTGGCTCAACCGCTGACCGTAGCGTTTTCGAGCGAAAGCATGCCCTGGGACTTGATCGGGGGGTGAGAACCGGGTCGCGTCAAGAAAACGCGTCAGAACAAAAGTTGCTCCTTCGTATCATGCGTCAGCCGCCGCACAGCGTCAGCATCAGAGCAAGCTTGTAGCTGTTCCCCGACTCCGGGAAATAATGCAGGCGATAGCTGTGCATGATCAGGCCACCGCGCCGGTCGCCCGCAACTTCTTGATCGCGGCCTCGTCATAACCGGCGTTGCGCAGGATCTCGTCGCTGTGTTCGCCGAGGCCGGGCGGCTTGCGCGGCTGGACCTTCTTGGCTCCGTCGACCCAGATCGGGCTGCTGATGGTCAGCATGGTGTCGTTCTCGAACGGCACCAGCACCTCGTTCTCGATCATCTGCTTGTCGTGCGGAATATCGTCGAGGATGCCGACGACGCCGAACACCAGCCCGTTGCCGTCGAGCAGCTTGCGCCATTCGGCGAGGTCCTTGGTCGCAAAGGTTTCGTCAAAAATCTTGATCAGCTCCAGCGACCGCGCATGACGTTCCTTCTTGGTCTCGAAGCGGGGATCATTGACGAGATCCTCGCGCCCCAGGATGCGCGCCAGCGTCGGCCATTGCTTGTCCTCGTTGAGCAGCGACAGAATGAGCCAGCGGCCGTCCTTGCACTGGTAGTGGTTGGTGACCGCATTGAGCGCGCGCTCGCGCGGACGCCGTTCGCCGAATTTTGCGCCGACCAGCTTGGCCTGCGCCAGCACGGAAGCTGCCCAGACGCCGTTCGCCATCAGGTTCGAGGAGACATGCGAACCCTTGCCGGTGCGCTCGCGCTTGTAGAGCGCGGTCACGATCGCGCCGTAAAACGCCATCGCGCAGGGGTGGTCGCCCATGCCGGCGATCGACCGTGCCGGCGTGGTGTGTTCGTCGGCGCGCACCAGGTCCATCAGGCCCGAACGCGCCCAATAGGCGTTGCTATCGAAGCCGGGCTTGTTGGCTTCCTCGCCTTTTTCGCCGTAGCCGGTGAAGGAAGCGTAGATCAGCCGTTCGTTGGTCGGCGCCAGATGGGCGTGGGTAATGCCGAGCCGTTCGCGTACCTGCGGCGGATAATTGGTGATGAAGACGTCGGCCTCGGCGGCGAGCTTGTGCAGCACGGCCTGGCCCTCGGGCTTCGAGAGGTCGAGCGCGAGGCTGCGCTTGTTGCGGGCTTCCAGCATCCACGCGAAATTATGCTCGCTGTGCGGATAGCCCGGCAAATTCGGCAGGTTGCGATAGGGGTCGCCGGCGCCGGGCGGTTCGATCTTGATGACGTCGGCGCCGAAATCCGACAGCACCGTGGCGGCCGCGGGGGCTGCGATAAAGCTGGCGCAGTCCAGAACCTTGAGGCCTTCAAAAATACCTTTTTCCATGGCGGCGCCGCTCCCGTGACGTTTGTTGGTTTTGTTGGATTATCGCGATGAGCGATCCGGTTCAAACGCCATTTGACCCATCTTGGGTGGGTGGTGCAACGGGGGTTTCAGCGTGATTCCGGGGCTAGGCGTCAGCGACGAACCTGAACCCAGGGATGCCCGGGCTGCACCTGGGGACACCGGGACGTGATCCACAGGCGATGGACTTGCATATTGGCAGCGACGCGCTAATTCTCGGCCACGCCGTCGCCTGGAAGTGCGGAAGCCAATGACAGACAGCTATCTATCCGGATCGGAAACGCGAACGCGGCTTACCGCCGTGTTCGGCGTTTTCATCGCGTTGATGTTCGCTGCGCCACAGGCGCAGGCGACCGAGATGAGCCGCGAAGTCGCCGCGCTCTACAGCACGGTGTCGATCTATCCGCCGTCAGCGACATCGATGACGGTCTGCTACGGCTTCGTCTGCCGGCGCCGCGAGATCCTCAATTTCACGCCGGGCGATCGCGCTGCGCTGACGCAGATACTGAATGCAGGGCACGCGTCGGCCGCGGCCGAACGCGCGGCGGCGCAGAAGGCGGTGGTCTGGCTCGACCGCCGCATGGGGCCGATCATCGGCACCAACAAGCGGGTGGCGAAAGCGGATTTCCGCTACTTCGACGACAAGCACAATTACGATTGCTGGGACACCACCCGCAACACCACCAGCCTGTTGCTGGTGCTGCAGGAGTGGCGCCTGCTCAAGTTCCACACCGTCGGCGACCCGCATTATCGCGGCAATACGCTGGTGCTGCAGACGCCGCACAACACCGCGGTGCTGGTCGATCGCGCCACCAAAATCGAATGGGTCGTCGACCTCTGGCCGCGCGGCTATCTGCAGCCGCCCGATGTCATGACAGTCCAGAAATGGGTGACGGAGGACTGAGCGCCGTGGGCTTCGTTCGACGTGTGCCGCCTAAAAAAAATCCGTCCCGATGCGATCAGAACGGAATGGCATGGCGGCCTATCGGAGTGCGCGTCAAAGCGGTGCCCGCTCCGCCGAACGCTCACAGTTTTTTCTGGAGAACCTTGTCAGCCCAACTCCCGGATCGCGTCCGAGAGTTTGCCGTTGCCGAACGCGCTGCTGGCGCTAAACCTTGAGGTTCTCGGCCGAGGTCTTGCCGCGGTTGGCGATCTCTTCGTACTCGACCGTCTGCCCTTCATTGAGCGTCGAAAGACCAGCTTTCTCAACTGCCGAAATATGAACGAAAACGTCCTTGCCGCCACTGCTGGGTTGGATGAACCCATAACCCTTGGTCGGGTTGAACCACTTCACCGTACCTTTAGCCATTCACGTCGTCTCCGCGGAATCAAAAAAATAAACGAGCCACCGGTCCCCGCACATACCGGCCTGCCCGAGGCGTCAGGATACGCGGGTTGTGGCGGACTGGGTAGCGCAAACGATATCGTCGTTTCGGCAAAAAAGCGGCATATTGCACCGCATTTTCGCCTTTTTGCCGGATTCGCGGTCATTTGACGCGGCAAAATCGCGGCAGGCGAGCCCGTCCGTTGCGACCCGCAGAGGGCGGGGTAGGGGTGCGGCCGCTCTACAACCTGACCGTCGAGGCCGGTGATTTCCGCGAAACCGCCGCGCGCTCCAGGCCCCGTCGCCTCAGTAATTCGCGGCGAGATAATCGACGATCTTGCCGACGTCCGCCTCATCGATCGGCGCGCCGTAGACCTTGATCATCTTGGTGACTTCGGCGGCCCAGAAATCCTTCTTGAATTTTTCGCCGCGCGGCTGGGTCTTGATGTAATCGGCGGAATGACAGGCGGTGCAGTTGCCCTGCACCACCTCGAGACCCGCGCCGGGCTTGAAGGCGGCGGTTTCCTCGGGAAGCTTGTAACCGACGGGGGCTGCGTAGGCGGCGGCGAAGCCGAGGCTGGCGGTGACGATGAGGGTGGAGAGAATCCGGTATCGCATGATCATTCCCCTCATGCCGCCGTGACGCGAACGGTTTCGACGACATTGCGCAGATAGCCGGCCGGATTCCAGAACGGCGTCATCGGCTGCACGTCGCCGCCATTGCCGGTGGCGCGCACCTTGAGTTCGTAGGCGCCGGCCGCGAGCTTGACCGGCAGCTTCCATTCGCGGAACGAATATTTGCCGAGATCACGGCCGAGTTTTGCCGGCGTCCAGGTCTTGCCGCCGTCGGTAGAGACTGCGACCTCCTTGATGCCCTTGCCGCCGTCGAAGGCGATGCCCTTCAGCGTGGTCGAGCCCGGCTTCAGTTTGGCGCCGTCGGTGACGTTGGTGATGAACGAGCGCACCGTGAGGCGGTTGATCGGAATCGTCGCCTTCGGCGCCGTGCCGGGCTCGACGCTGTTGTTGGGCGTATCCGGAATCCGGTAGGCGGATTTCATCCAGAAGCCCTCGAACACATTGTCGATCACGGTGATTTCGTTGAGATGCTTGACCCAGTAGGTGCCGTAATAGCCGGGCACCACGAGGCGCAGCGGAAAGCCGTTCAGGAGCGGCAGGTCGTCGCCGTTCATGCCGTAGGCCAGCATCACCTCGCCATCGCGGGCGTGGTCGATGTCGAGCGCCTTGACGAAATCCGGCGTCTTGTCGCTGACCGGTCCGTCCATGCCGTTGAACGTGACCTGCTTCGCGCCGGCCTGCACGCCGGCCATATCGAGCACGGCCTTCAGCGGCACGCCGCGCCAGCGCGCATTGCCCATGGCGCCGTTGCCGAGTTGCCCGCCGGCGACCCGCGGCGTCGAGAAGCCGCGGCTGTTGCCGGAGCACTGGTTGACCGCGACCAGTTCGACGGCCTTCAGCTTCTTGATGTCTCTCAATGAAAGCTTCAGCGGCTTGTCGACCTTGCCCTTGATCTCCAGCGTGAACTTGTCCGGATCGATGTCGTAGGGCACATCGGCCAGATGGTAGCGGACGAAAAACGCGTTGTTGGGCGTGATCGCGCCGTCGTTGAAGATCGCGAACGGGGTTTCGAGCTGCGGCGGCCGTTCCGTCAGGCCGATCATCGGGCGCTTCTGCGGATAGCGCACCAGCGGCCGTTCGCCATTGTCGAATGGCAGCGTCACGGTATCGAGCGCGAACGCGCGCTGCGAACCCAGACCGGTCACCAGCGCCGCCATACCGGCGCGTTTCATCAATTCTCGTCTATCGAGCATCGTGCTTCCTCCGAAGCTTCTTCTGCTGAGCCGGTCATCACCAGACTCATGTGGGCGAAGTTGTCGCATCCGAGGAGGCGGAGTCAATTGATGCTTTCGGAGCGAGCCTCTCACATTTGCGTTGCAGCATGATGCAACGGAAAGCCCCGGCCGCGTGAGCGACCGGGGCTACCAAGCGTGTCTGTATCAGTAGCCGCAGACGTTGACGGTGCGGTAGCGATAGCCGAACGGCGTCATCACCGGGCGGGTCACGTAGCAGCCGTCGTCGCCGCCACCGATGTAGCCGACACCAAAGCCGTAGCCGTGGCCCCAGTGGTGGTGATGGCCACCCCAGCCACCACCACCCCATCCGCCACCCCACGGGTGGGCGGAAGCAGCAGTGGGAGCCAGCGCCATGGCGCTGAGGGAAGCGGCGGCAACGAGTGCGAGAGTTACTTTGCGAAGCATGGTCGTTCTCCTTCGATGTGCGCGTTGATCGTTTTGTCTCGGCGCGGGTTCAGTTTTCAGTCTTACCCATCGCCCATCAGTCGTACGCGCCGGAAACCGGGTTCGAGGAAACGCCATTGAATTCGCTGACAATTTTCTGAATATCCGTTCAGGTGTGAGAAAGATCACGTTGGCTTCTCGCCACGCCTGACGCAACGATGTTACGCCGCGACGCTGTGTTCGCCGCTCACCAGCGCCGCCAGCGTCCGCGTTTCAGCGACGGTGCGCACGATCATCGCCTCGTTGCGTCCGCGGATTTCGACTTGCTGCTGCGGCAGCGCGTCGGCAGCTACTCCCGCGGTGGCGCGGACCTCGTCGGAGATGACGGCTTCGCAGGCAAGACCCTTGGTCATGTCCTGCAGCCTTGCTGCGACATTGACGGCATCGCCGAGCGCGGTGAATACCATGTGGTCGCGGTAGCCGATGTCACCGACGATCACCTCGCCGCCGTGAATGCCGATGCCGAAGCGGATCGGCTCGCGCAGGTCGTGCTCGAGAAACTTGTTCAGTTCGTCGACATTGGCGGCGATCAAGGCCGCTGCCTTCAAGGCCTGGCGGCAGGCCTCCTGACGGCTCGCGGAAAGCCCGAACAGCGCCAGCATGCCGTCGCCGACGAACTGGTTCGGTCTGCCGCCGCTTTCGATCACCGCCTGCGACACCGCGCCGAGGAAGCGGTTGACGATGAACACGGTGTCGAACGGCAGGCGCTTCTCCGCCAGTTTGGTCGAACCGCGCATGTCGACGAACATGCTGACGAGATAGCGTTCCTGGCCGATCCGTGCAGGGCTGGACGCATGCGAATTGGCCGACGTCGCGTGCGGCAGGAACAGCTGGAAGAAGGAAAGATCGGTCGCCGGCCGCAATTGGCAGGCGAGGCGGATCGATGGATCCGTGCTGCCGACCCGCCCGAGCACGAACGCCTCGCGCTGCGACGGTTCGGGCAGGGCGCTGCAGTCGCCGATGATCCGGATGCGGCAGGTCGAGCAGCGGGCGCGGCCGCCGCATACGCTGGCATGGGGGACGTTGTTGCGCAGGCTGGCTTCGAGCACGCTCAGACCCTTCGGTACCCGCACCGTCCGGCCATTGCCGTAGGACAGGCTGATCATGCCGCCGCGGCGTTCGTAGAGGGCGCGGGCACCCTTGCCCAGCAGCACGAGTCCGATCAGGCCGAGATAACCGATCAGGAAATAATCCGTGACGCGTTCGAGCACTTGCGATTCCGCCCGCGTGCCCATCGCGCGTCGCGTCACATTTTCCTGCCGCCATTCGAGGCTGTCGCTGTCCATGACGTCTTGTCCGCCGTGATAGACGCCGAGCAATGCCAGCGTCGGAATCAGCACGGCGATGGCGAGCAGAAACGGCGCCGCCTTTGCGTAGAATGGCTTCATCCGCAGCCAGAAATGCAGGCCGATGCAGCCGTGAGCCCACGAGACGATCATGACGGCGCTCAAGAGCCAGGCCTTGTAGGGCGTCGAGATCCAGTAGGCGAAGAATACCTGCGGGTAGAGTTTTTCGTGGCCGTACAGCGTCTGGCCGAGCCGCACCCCGATTATATGCGCGACCACCATCGCCGGGATGCTGAGGCCGAGCACGAGCTGGATCGGCTCGATCGCCTTCCAGCGGTACTGCCGGCGCTCGTACAGCGCCCAGATGCCGAGCCCGGTGTGCACGAAGCAGGCGGTATAAAACAGGATCGCGACAGGGAGGAATTGCCAGAACAGCATGTGGAAATAGACGCCGACAGCGAGCGCCTTCATCGAGATGTTGCCGAGCGCGTGGTTGAGAAAATGGCTGACCAGATAAGCCAGCAGGATGACGCCGCTGACAAGGCGGACCTGCCGCAGGCTGATGCCGCGGATGAAGGTCGTAAGCTGTTCGCGGGTCGGGGCGGTCATATGAGCCATAGGTTAGATATCGCCGATAACAGCTCGAAATTCCATTACATACTGTTTACGTCGTCCCTGCGAACCCAGGGACCCATACGCCGCGGCCCATCGGTCCAGGCTGTGGCCCGAGCCGTTCTCCATACCATGGCCGGTGGTTATGGGTCCCTGCGCCCGTGTGCAATTGCGCACTAGGCAGGGACGACAATTGGCTTTTCCCGCCGTGTCACGTTGACACTCCCCGGGGAGTCGTCGAGAAAGCGCCGTGAAGATTGCCCCGCCCGATACCAGCCCGGTGAGACCGGCCCATTCGGCCATGCCGCCATGGCTTGGTGCGAGATGGCTTGGTACGAGATGGCTTGGTACGAGATGGTTTGGCGTGGTGGCGCTGATCGCCGTGCTGACCGCGATGCGGATGGTTTACGCCGGCGTCATGGAGCTGCGCACCGACGAGGCCTATTACTGGACCTGGTCCAAGGAGAGCGCGCTTTCCTTCCTCGATCACCCGCCCGGCATCGCCTGGATGATCCGGTTCGGCACGACACTCTTCGGCGACACCAATCTCGGGGTTCGGTTCGGCGGCATCGTGGCGATGCTGGTCACGCAGGTGCTGCTGGCCGATATCGTCCGGCGCGTGACCCATGATTTTCGCGCCGTCGTGTTCGCGGTGCTGATGCCGGAGGCGGCACTTTACTACGGCCTGCTGATGGCGAAGGTGGCGCCCGATACGGCGATGATCCCGTGTGCGGTCGCGATGTTGTGGGCGCTGGTGCGGCTGAAGGAGAGCGACCACCCGCGCTGGTGGCTCGCCGCGGGCCTGTTCGCCGGCCTGGCGCTGCTGTCGAAATTCACCGCCGTGATGCTGGCGCCGGCGGTGCTGGCGTTTGCGCTGGTGCCGGACTGGCGGCGGCGCTGGCTGCTCAGCCCCTATCCGTGGCTGGCGGCGCTGATCGCGGTGATCGTGTTCCTGCCGGTGCTGATCTGGAACGCAGAGCACGACTGGGCCTCGTTCCGCTTTCAGTTCGTGCGTGCGGTAGCGGACCATGAATTGTCGTTCCGCACCGTCGGCGACTTCTTCGGTCTGCAGTTCGGCCTGGTCGGGTTCGTGCTGCTGCCGGTGGTGTTGTCGGGCATGACGCTGACGGCGTGGCGCGGCTATCGCAGCCGCGAGCCGGTCGCGATCCTGCTGTCGACCGCGGTGCTGGTGCCGTTCCTGTATTTCTTCTGGAAGTCGCTGACGTTGCGGGTCGGCGACACCTGGCCGATGTTCCTGTGGCCGGCCGGCTTTGCCGCGACCGCGATCAACCTCTTCATGCTGTCCCGCGAGGGCTGGCCGGACTGGATGGTGAAGTCCTCGTTTGGGTGGGCGAGGCTGGCCGTCATTTCCGGCATCGCCTTTGTCGTCGCCGTGTTCTTCTATTACGTCGCGGCTCCCTGGAATTTCATCGGTCGGGCCGACCCGGTCGGCGGCGAGGCGGGCTTTGAACAGGTCGTGACGCGCGCGCGCGACCAGTTGCAGAAGACCGGCGCGACCTGGATCGCAACCACGGATTATCGCACCTATGCGATGCTGCGCTGGTATTTCAACGGCAGCGGCGTGCCCGTCGTCCAGATCAACGAGCGCGGCCGGTTCCAGGATTTTCGCGATCCCGGCATGGCAGACATCAAGGACCATACCGGCCTCTATGTCGCGCGCGAACCGGACGATCAGTTGCCGCTGTGGGGTCTGACGACCGCGAAGCGGCAGCCGCTCGAACGGGTCGAACGAAGCTGGCGCGGCATCGTGATGGATACCTACGCGTTGGAAAAAATCACCGGCTGGACCCCCGATCTCTCGCCACCGCCGGACTCGCCGCTGTTCAGGTGGCGCGTGCTGGCGGGGACGGTGGGAGGTGAAGATTCTCGATGTCATTGCGAGCGGAGCAATCCATCTTGTAGGGTGGGTTAGCGAAGCGTAACCCACCAACTTTCGTTACGGACATCGGTGGGTTACGCCTTCGGCTAACCCACCCTACAAACGCGACTTCACCTTCTCGCGGCGCGATGCGCCCGGAGTTTTGCTCGAAACCTTGCCCTCGAAATCAGAGGGCGCAGGGAAGACCGGGTGCGCGCCGCACCCGCGGTCTCGTACGCGATAGTTGCAACAAGATTTGCGCACGAGCATACAGGTTTGGCGGAAGCCTCCGGCCTTCCCTGCGCAATGGCTTTACGGCTTATACGAGATCGTCCTGGTGACCCTGCTTTTTGTGACACCATCGCTCTTGGGCAGCGTTGGCTGCCTTCGAACTTGACGCCGGCATCGGGGCGTCGGACCCAAACGATTTCACCGTACGCTGCAGCCCGTTCGTCTCGCGTGCCGCCGCGTCCACCGCTCCCTGCCCCTCGTTTGCGACGATGGCCGACGCCCCTTGTGTCCAAAAAATTTGGCAGAATGAGCGAACGGGCGGTTGCGGACCAACCGCCCGTTGCTGGAACTGAGCCCGTACGCCCCAAAGGCGACAGAGCCTGTACCAGAGCGAGGGACAGCTCCGGCGTCTTCCTCAACCCGAACAGTTGCAAGGGCTTCGAGCCCGTACCGAGCAAGGAAGGGAGTGGATGATGGCACAAGATGATCGCATTGTCGTGGGCATCGATGTGGCAAAGGACAAGGTGGATGCGTGCATTCGCTCGCTGTCATTGCGTCAGGTCTGTCCGAACACGGGACAAGGCCACCGCAAGCTGGTGGCCTGGCTTCGCAAGTACAAGGCAACCAGGGCTGTGATGGAGGCGAGCGGCGGTTACGAGCGTGACTGGGCCAAGCTACTGCGCCAGGCCGGTGTCGAGGTGCGGATCGTCGACCCCAAACGCGTCCGCAGCTTCGCGCTATCGGCCGGCCGGCTGGCAAAGAACGATGTGATCGACGCGGAGATGATCGCCTGGTTCGCCGAGATATTTACCGAGGCGCCGAGCCAGACCCACGATGCCGCACGCGAGGAGTTGCTGGCGCTGGTGAAAGCGCGCATCGGTCTGGGTGATCTCAAGACGCGCTTGCAAAGCCAAAACGAGCATGCTGCACCAGGACTGGTTCAGAAAACGCATGCCCGCGTCTTGAAGAATCTGGTCAGTGAAATTGCCAAGCTCGAGGCGGCAATTGCGGCCAAGATCAAGGCCTCGCCACACCTTGCCGAGCGTGCCGAGATCATCGAGAGCGTGCCGGGCCTCGCCGAAACGACCTCCGCCAACCTCATTGCGGGGATGCCGGAGCTTGGGCAGGTGAGCAACAAGATCGCCGGTGCGTTATTAGGCGCCGCCCCGTACGACGACGATAGCGGCCATCGGCGCGGTGAGCGTCATATCAAGGGTGGCCGCCGCTGGGTCCGCAACGCCATCTACATGCCCTGCCTCGGCGCAGCCACGCAGAACAACCCGGTGCTCAAGGCCTTCTACGACCGCCTGATTGCCAAGGGAAAGAAGCCGAAAGTGGTGCTTGTCGCCTGCATGCGCAAGCTCATCGTCATCCTCAACATCATGATCGCACGACGGCAGAAATGGGATCCCAGCCGTTACGCACTGAACTGAGCGAGCGCACCTCACCGCGCTCGGTCATCGACCGAGCGCATGCCAAGCCAACAGACCGGAGAGCGGACGGGGTCAAGGCCGTAAGCCGCCGAAGGCGGGGCGCGCCCCGCACCAGCCTTGAGGCCCGGCCGATCGCCGGTTTACTTCAGCACAGTTGCTCTGGTGGGACAGGATGGCGGGAGTCCTAGATCTGATTTGCCCGACGGCTCAACGGAAATATTTTTATCCGAAGGGCTGGACAGACTTTTGGTGATTTGCCCGTCGTGCCAGTTTGTCGCACGCGCGCGATCAACATCGTCCTTGCGCGCCAGGGGCGACTCATGCGCGGTCCTGGATCGCATTTGAGTTCAACTTTATCTATCGCGCAGACTGGATCATTATCATCTTGCTCGTATGGTCGCCCCATTCCGGGGGAAGGCTATGCCGTCGATATTCTTGCGTACCGAGAGCCAGAAAGCTGCCCTTCGCAAGCTAAGGGACAATCCGTTTGTGCCAGTCTTGGGAATCGGCGGATTATGTGTTTTCAGCAACAATATTCTCGTGGTTTTTCGTACGGGTCAGATTGAATGGGCCAATCGTTTTCGTCCAAATGTGATGATCTCGTACTTCGATCATCCGTGGCTGTTTACTTTCGCGGTTTGTTTATCTGTTTTCGGGATACCGTTCTGTCTAAGCCTGATCTATTTTTATGTGTTGGCGATTTTTGAGGAATAGTCCGAGGGATAATGCGCCTGCATCCGCCAGCTTCGAGGAAGGCCGCAAGTATGTTAGTCGGCATGGGACGGCTTTTTGCAGCCTATCTCGCACAAGTGCTTGCCATGTGTGTCGCCGTCGCCTTGCTCACCATGACATTTGGCGCCTGGAAGTTCGAGCAGTTCGCGAGTGGCTTCATCGTCTTGTTGGTATTTTCCTTGATGGTCATTCCTCTGCGCGTGATGATTCCGTTTCTGTTGATTTGGGTTGTGATCCATGCGTTCCGTTACCGCGGGCGTTGGCCGTTGCTCGTTTTGGGTGGTTTGTGCGGTCTCTTCGTGTTTATGACTCTTCCAAACGCAGAGGATGGTATTTGGACCTTCAGGTGGAGAGATTTCGGCTCTATGAAGCCGAGTGACTGGCAGGCCGCAGGGGGATTGATCGTTAGCGGATGCTTCGGCGGCTGGGTCGCGGGATGTGTTGGGAAGCGTCCCTGGGTGAGAGGTTTCGGGTGGCACACATCGCCGCTCTGACAGTACGGAATGCCGATTACGGGTCATCAGCGCGACATCCGCGCGGCAATGTTACGGGTCAGACCGTTCGACAAGGTGCGCCCGCGACGGTGACGGGTCGAACCGGTCGGCGAAATATTGGGTTTCGTGGGCCACCAGTCCGTCGCGGAATTCCATGATGCTCACGGTATAGGACGGTACGCCGTCATAGCTGAGCACGAATTCGGTGACCAGAGATCGCCGCGGCCGATCATTCGCCGGACCGTAAAGCGCTTCGTGTTCGGCTGGACGCGCCGGCTCTCCTGAATGTTGCGCCGGCCGCGGATGCGCTCGCTCGATTGCGGATAATCGAGCACGGCATCCTCGCGGTAGATGTCATGTTCGGCCTCGAAATCACTCGCATCGGAAGCGTTCCAATGGCGATCGAGCGCGGCTCGCACGGTTCGATCATCCATGTCGATCTCCTGCCTCGCATGGTTCGTGGGTTCGACCACATCGTTAAAAGTCCAGTTTGGATTGAATCGCATCCATTCCAGCCTTGGCGCAGGCTTCGTCGGCATCGCCTCCGGGGGCTCCCGAGACGCCGATCGCGCCAACCAGCGAACCGCTCGCTTCGACCACGAGTCCGCCGGCAATGACGACCGCGCCCGGAAGATTGCGAATGCCTGCCTGCATCATGCCCGGCTGGCTGATGCTGAACAGGTTGCTCGTGCTGCTGCGGAAGGTCGCCGCGGTCCATGCCTTGCCCGAAGCGGTGGCGGGGGTGTGAGGTCCCGCATAACGATCGCGCAGGATGACCTGGATCACGCCGAACCGATCGACCACGGCGACTGCCGCTTGATATCCGCGTTGCTGACAGTTCAGGAGCGCGGCCTGGGCCAGTTCGAGGGCAATTGCCGGACTCAGAGACTTGTAGGTCACGAGCGATTCCTGTGCGCGGCACGGAGTCGAAATCAGCAGAGCGAGACCTGCCGCCAGATGTACGATGCGTTTGTTGTCCATAACCGATCCTGTTCAGTGGCTTGGTGGTGCGATCTGACTCTGCACACAGCCTCGTGACGTCGGAACGTAACGATGTCCCCGATCCGCCTATTGCGTGTGCAGCGCACTCTGATTAAAAAAGGCCTCGGGGAAACGCAGACTCCCCATCAGACGGTTCCCGTCCAAGCTCTGCGCAACGCTCGATTTTGTCGAGAGGATTGCGCATGGACGGCCGAAGGCTCTCAATCTCGCCAATTACCCGTTGTGGACAAATCGACGCCGAGGCGGCGCCGATCGATGCTGTTCGCGAGACCTCGTCGATCACTTATTCCGGTAGTGCACAGCGGATCAGCGAAGGCTTTGTCATTGCGTTGCGCGCAATGGGATTCGAGGCCGGCATGCCGCCATCGGATATGGCGCAGTCTGATGCCACCCCAGACCCGGAGGACAGTTAAATGGGCTTCAAACTTTGGCATGTAGCCACGATCCTTGTCGCCTCATTCACGACCGTCGCGAACGCGCAGGAAATCGACTGGCAGAAAGTCGATGACGCCTTCGGCAGGAAGCCTGCGGTTTCGGGCGACGTGCACCGCTACGGTTTCCCCCGCACCGATCTTGCCGTGACCCTTGATGGCGTTACCATCAAGCCGGCGCTGGCGCTCGGTGGCTGGGTCGCGTTCAAGCCGATGCACGGCGAGGCCATGGTGATGGGTGACCTCGTTCTGCTTGAGACCGAAATCAATCCGGTCATGCTCAAGATGATCGAAGGCGGGCTTGAGATCACCGCCGTGCACAATCACCTGCTGCGCGCCAGCCCCGCCACGTTCTACATGCATGTCGGAGGCCACGGCGATCCCGCGAAGATGGCGACCGTTATTCGCGATGCGCTGGCGGCGAGCAAGACCCCGCTCGCGGCGCCCGCTGCGGCGCCACCGCCAGCCGTCGATCTCGACACCGCACAGCTTGATCAGATCATCGGCGTCAAAGGGCAGGCGAACGGCGGCGTCTATCAATTTGCGGTGCCGCGCCGTGATCCGGTCACAGAAAATGGCATGCAGATGAGTCCGGTCGGGCCGATGGGCGTCGCGATCGCGATCGGCTTTCAGCCGACCGGTGGCGGCAAGGCAGCGATCACCGGGGATTTCGTTCTGTCCGGCGACGAGGTGAATCCGGTGATCAGAGCCTTGCGAACGAACGGCATCGACGTCACCGCCGTCCACAGCCATATGCTGGACGAACAGCCGCGGCTGTTTTTCCTTCATTTCTGGGCCAATGATGATGCGTTGAAATTGGCCCGCGGCCTTCGCGCCGCACTCGACAAAACGGCGAGCACGAAAAGCTAGAGTTGGAGGAGTTCGATCGAGCCGGTAGCCTGAAGACTGCGGGGATCCTGAGCCTCCCCACCAGATGGATATCCATCCAAGTGCTCGTTACCCGTTTTGGGGGAGCGACTTATGGATGGATGGATTCTCACTCTTTTTGCTCTTGCGGCCTTTGCCGGCGGTTTCGTCAGCGGCTTTTCCGGTTTCGCAATGGGTCTGGTGGTGTCGGGTGTATGGCTGCACATCATTACCCCTGTACAAACCGCAGCACTGATCGCCGGCTACGGTCTGCTCACGCAGGGTTACGGCATCCTGAAACTGCGCCAGGCATTGAACTGGCAAAGTATCTGGCCGCTGGTACTGGGCACGACGATCGGCGTCCCGATCGGAGTGATCCTGCTGAACCACATCAACCCGGTCCATCTGCGGTCGGGCGTCGGTGTATTGCTCGTGCTCTATACGGTCTACGGCCTGGCACGGCCGGCATTCAGGCCGATGAAAATTGGAACAGGGTCCGACATTGCCATTGGTGTTGTTAATGGACTGGTGGGTGGACTGACCGGACTTGGTGGCATCGTATCCACGATCTCCTGCCAATGGCGGGGCTGGACCAGAGATGTGCAACGCGCGGTGTTCCAGCCGGTGCTGTTCGCGGCCTTTGTGGTGATCTGCATTTCGATGGTTGTCACCGGTGCCGTCACGCCCGAAACCCTCAAACTGTATGGACTGGGCTTCCCGTTCATGCTCGCCGGGCTCTGGGCCGGATTCAAACTCTACGGAACGATCAGTGACGAGACATTCCGCAAAGCGGTTTTGGTGCTCCTGCTGTTTGCCGGCCTGTCACTGGTCGTGCCGGCATTGATCGCTCCCGCACCCGGGGCATCGTGAGGTCATTATGCCATTGAAAATAATCGGAACCATCACCATGCCAAATGCGGTTGGCAGCGAGTTTGATCACGCCGCCTTCGATGCGAAGAGCCGGCGCGTCTTCATTGCACACACCGCGCGCGATTGTATCGAGGTGATCGATCACGACGCTGGCCGCCACTTTGCGACGCTGCCGGGATTTTCCGGCGTGGCCGGGGCCGTCGCCGACGACGGACAGATTCTGGCAACCAACCGCGGCAGCGCCAGCATCGCCTGGCTGGATGCCGGCACCCTCGAAACCCGTGCCGTGTTCAAGACCGGCGCGCGACCGAACGGCGCCGTGATCGTCGCCCGAGCCGGACTCGGGATCGCAGCCTGTATCGGCAATGACACGGAAAAGCCGACGCTGCAGCTCTTTGGATTGCGCGACCAAAAACACGTATCGATCGACCTGCCGGGGCGACCGCGCTGGTGCGTCACCGACGCCGACGCTGGGCGGATCTTCCTCGCCATCCGCGAGCCCTCGATGGTGCTGGTCGCGCGTCTACCCGATCTTGGCGTGGTGACGCACTGGAAAATCCCGTCGTCGGGCGCGCATGGTCTCGACATCGATCATTCCCGAGGCCGGCTGTATGTTGCCTGTGACGATTCAACGCTGGTCGAGATGAACAGCACCTCGGGCGACGTCACCAACGTCTGGCCGATCGGCGGCCCGCCCGATGTCACGTTCTTCAACCCCGCAAGCGGTCTGGTGCATGTTGCCATCGGGGAGCCCGGGCTCGTCGATTCAATCGACCCGCGCAACGGAAATACCACGCGCACCGTGACCGGCGCGGGCGCGCATACCACGGCGCTGGTGGCGCCGGACCAGCTCTACGTGATTTCACCCGCGCATGGCGGAATTCTCGTCCTCTCGGACGCCTGACGTCCGCCGATCTAAGCTGAACAGGAGACTTGAAAATGAAATGGATCACCCGCGAAAAGGTCAAGGTCGACCGCGTTGCATGCCCATGGCTGATCAAGAAGTTCGTCGATCAGGAAGCCGAGTTCGTGTTCGTGCCGGGAGAGAAGGTGATGGCGGAGGCGAAGCGCCTCGACGCCATTCCCTATGACGTCAAGGACGTCGAGCTCGGCCATCACGGCAAGGAATGTTCGTTCGAGGCCATCCTGAAAAAGTACAAGCTGACCGGCGATCCCGCGTTGATGCTGCTGGGGCGGATCGTCAACGGCGCCGATACCGACAATACGTTGTACCATCAGCCGGAGGGGCCGGGCCTCGAAGCCGTCGCCGAAGGCTTTCGGCATCTCGGCTTCAAGGACGACCACGAACACAATGCAGCAGCGTGGATCGTCTATGACGCGCTCTATGCTTACTGCCGCGAGATGGTCAAGCGCGGCAAGCCGCATGGCGACTTCATGAGTTGATACGCTTGCTGTCGCTTGAGCACGAAGGGTGGTTGTGGTAGGGTGATCACTCGGGCCATTGACAACCGCCCGATCAGCTCCCGCAGCCAAGCGTTGTTTCGCTCCTTTTGAGGAGGTGAAACATGCCTTGCAGCAGCACCATCGACCATTCAACCAACGCG